>JAKFEQ010000036.1:0-75685 GCA_036675625.1 Opitutaceae bacterium
GGGGCTCTCCCCGCAGGATGCCGATTACGAAGGTGGCGGCGGCGAGAACCAGGATGACCCAGAGGAGCAACTTGCTGAATTGTGCGATCTTTTTGGTCAGCGGCGTGGAGAGATCCACCGCTTCGGAAATCAGGTGGGCGATGTGCCCGGTCTCGGTCTGGTTTCCGGTGGCCCAGACAACGCCCTCGGCCTGCCCATAAGTGACGAGCGTACCAGTGTAAGCCAGGTTCCGGCGATCGGCCAGCACCGTATCGATCCCGAGCGAGTCGCTGTGCTTCAAAACGGGAACCGATTCGCCGGTAAGGGCGGACTCGTCGACCTGCAGGCTCCTGACCAGGTAGAGCCGGAGATCCGCCGGAACGCGATCACCCGACTGGAGCAGCACAATGTCGCCGGGCACAAGTTGATCGGAATGGATGCGCTGCTTCCGGCCGGCACGCCGCACGGTGGTCTCGGTCGTCACCATCCGAGAGAGTGACTCGATCGCCTTCTCGGCCTTGGCCTCCTGGATGAAGCCGATGACTGCATTCACCAGCACCACGCCAAAGATTACGCCCGAGTCGACCCACTCCCCGAGGAAGGCGGTGACGGTCACCGCCACGAGAAGGATATAGACGAGCGGCTGGTTGAACTGCTGCAGGAACTTCAGCCACGCCGCCGTGCCGCGCCGGACGGAAATCACATTCAGGCCGAACTTTTCCTGCCGGCGACGGACCTCATCGGCGTCCAGGCCGGATTCGATTCGGGCGTCAAGCAGTTGGACGATCTCGGCGACCTGGAGCTGATGCCAGGCGGCGCTGCTTCGTTCATCCCGGACGGCCCGCGGTATTCTGTCTCGCGGAGGACGGCCGCCGGCGGTCGTTGTCAAACGGGAGGGTTTCATTCGTCATCGGGGCAAAGCAGGAGCACCGGTCAGCGGGAGCCGCACAGGATTGCCGTTTCGCGACACCCAGCCCGGGCGGATCTGGTGGGCGGATTTGTCATGGAAAGGGAAATCTGGCGGGAGAGACCGAAACTTGGTCAGGGAAACGGCACGACGGTGCGACCGTTGGTACCGGGGGGCACCCGCACAATCTGGGCGAGTGTTAATGCGAAAGATGATTTGTTTTGCCGGCATGGAGGATCCTCCAGGGGGCTGTGCTCATCATTAAAAGGAACGTTAGCGCTCAACCACCCCACCTGCTCCGCAGAATTTGTCGCATCATGCGCATTTAAAACGTGTCAACCCGTTGGGCACGGATGGATACCTGTTCCCCCCCACGCCCGAGATCATCGCCGCCATCATCCGGCAAGCACCCCCAGGAAGACACCGAGGTCAATTTACCGACGAGCGAAAAAGCCCCAGAAATCATCTGCGACTGAAGGCGCAAGGGGGCGCGCAGCCGAATCACTGTGCTCCGTCGAAACGCCGTTTCGCAACCGTGCAGTTGGCCGGGCGATCGTAGGTGACGATCCGGAGCGGGAAAGGCGCTCTGCTCAAGGACGGCCGCTGGAGGTATGAGGCGCAGCGCTGGCAGGGGAGCGAGACGGTCGAGATCGAAGTGCAGGCCACCGCGCTTCTGCCGCCCACTCCACTTCTGCCGCCGAAAAACCGGGTTCTTCGTTAAAAATGTCCGGCCGTTGATCGTCTTATATCCTCCGCTCATCCTGCGCTCCTCTGTACAAAGATCCGCTTCGTGCGCGGGCGTCATGCCGACCACGTCGCTCCAGTCCTTCACTCTACGCGGCGGCCGGGGTGTGGCGGCGAGCGCGACGCCCGCGGCGCACAGCCCTACGCCAAACCCCAGCCGCCCATTGGCAAAACGCGCACCCGGAAGTCGCGGCGACGATGATATACAGCGGCGACATCCGGGTCGTCGACCGCAACGCCGGATGCGGGTCGTCCGGCGGAATGATCAGGGTGTGATTTTCCCAAACCCCGCCCACGTCAACACCGTGTTCTTCACCACGCTGGTCGCATCGAGGGTATAGGTATAGGGAATCGTGAGCGACCCGGTGGAGCTCGTCGGCTGCGACCCGGTGCAATCAATATATTGATTGGAGAAGCTGCCGCCGGCCCCAAGATCGACGTAGCTCACCGTAAGCGGGGCTATCGTATATATGATCGGATTCTTGCTGCTCTCGAAAACATTGGCTTCGGCCCTAATGGTCGCGCCTTCCCGAATATTCACCCCCCGGCCTACATCGATGAAATAGCTGTTATAAACATGGCCCTGGCCGTAGCGATACGTCGGGCAGCGGTCGATGATATAGTCGTAGCGATTGTGGTGAAATGTGATCCGGCGATCGAAGTTGTCGGTTTCCGACTCGCCCACGAGGTTGGCTTTCCAGTGGTCGCGGAAGTAGCACCAGGAGATGGTGACAAACGCGACGTCCTTCGTGAGGTCGATCATGCCATCGTATTTGAGAGGATCCGTCTGCACGTCGGGCGATTCGGAATAGAATTCGCAATGGTCGATCCAAATATTCCGAATGGGGCCGGAGTTGCCCCAAAGCTTGATGAGATCCCGGTGATCGGGATCCGCCAAATTGGTCAGCGTCATCTTGAGGTTTCGGATGATGACGTTGCTCGTATTGCCAGTGATGGTGAATTCGATGCCCTGCAACACGCCGTTGAGGCCGTCCCCCACAATGGTCTTGTTGGATGTGATGTTGACCACCGCGACGGAACTGGTGGTGAGCGGAGCCGTGATCCGGATGGTCTGCGAAGTGCTCGACGATGCCGCGGCTTGCAGCGCGGCTACGGTGCTCACGTTCACGACGGTGCTCGTGCTTCCGCCCGTCGTGCCGCCGTTCAGCGTGGACCAGCCGATCTGACTGAAGTCGGGCGAGGGGCCGCCACCCGTGCTGAGGTCGAGCTTGTCGAGATTCGGACCACCGTCCGCGGTGGTCGCCGTCGCACGCACGGTGTGGGAGCCGGGGCTGAGGCTCACCGTCAGGGTCTTGTGGGCCCAGGTCGACCACGCGCCGGTGGCGTCGAACGCCAGTGCGCTGCTCACGACGACGCCGTCGACTTTTATTTCCATCGGCCGATTGCTCCCGGTGCCGTTGGCGTAGCGAAACGTCAACGTGTGATTGCCGGTGGCGGCCGTGCTGACCGCGAACTCGACATAGCTGCCAGTCACATTGATATAGTTGACGAAGCCCGTGCCGGTGTAGCCGGCGTGATTCGACTCGATGTTGCCTTGGGAAATCGTGGCGTTTTCCGCCTGATAAGCCGTCGACGGAGTTCCGCCGGTCAGATCGAGTTTGTCGAGATTCGGGCCACCGTCCGCGGTGGTCGCCGTCGCACGCACCGTGTGAGAGCCGGGGCTGAGGGTCACCGTCAGAGCCTTGTCAGCCCAGGTCGACCACGCGCCCGTGTCGTTGAACGCCAGGGCGCTGCTCACGACGACGCCGTCGACTTTTATTTCCATCGGCCGGTTGGCCCCGGTGCCGTTGGCGTAGCGAAACGTCAACGTGTGGCTGCCGGTGTTCGCGGTGCTAACCGCGAACTCGACGTAGCTGCCGGTCACATTGATATAGTTGACGAAGCCCGTGCCGGTGTAGCCGGCGTGATTTGAGTCGATGTTGCCTTGGGAAATCGTGGCGTTTTCCGCCTGATATGTCGTGGCGCAAACGGACACGGCGAGGAGGTTGAACGAGAAAAACAACGCCAGGAGTCTGGCGAGAGGTTGGACTTTGATCTTCATTGGGGTTGGGGTATGTTTTTGGGGTTGATGTTTTGGGGACGCAGGAAATTGCGACAGGTATGGTACTCGCTCAGAAGCTGCCTTTGACGCCGAAGACATAGTTGACCGCGTGCTGCCAGTAGGCGTTGGAACGGGCGTACTCCGGGGTTCCGATCCCGTAAACCTCCTCATTGCGCGACGGCGCATCGTTCACGTTGCGGCCCGCGACGAACACCGACAGCCCGCGGCGGAGGCGATATTCGAAATCGATGTCGATCGCCCGGCGCGGCGCGCGCCAGCGATACGTCGCCGGCGCCAGATTCGTGCCGGTGATCAAGTTGCGGCGCTGGCGGCCGAGGTCGTTGACCTTGACCCGCAGGGTGAGCTTCGGGCGGCTGAACGTGAAGCCGTAGTTGTCGCTGCGGCGGACGAAATTCGTGAAGTCCGCCAGCGTCGTGCCGGCGAGCCGCTGCGCGTTCATGTTGTAGAACACATCGACGCCGCGCGCCCAGTGCGGCAGAAACGTGAGGCCCTGCCGGTAGTTCACCTCGTAGCCTTCGACCGTCGCGTCGCCGGCGTTGAACCTATACTGCACATCGTAGAGCAGGTAGCTTTCGTCGAGCCCCCACGCCTCGAGCAGCTCGGGCGTGGCGTCCTCGCGGCGGTTGGCGAAGAAGTTCTTGATGTCCTTCCGGAATCCACCGACCGAGAGGACGTTGTTGCCCGTCCTGCCGAAGTAGTACTCGAGCGCGAGATCGTAGTTGCGCGCCGTCCAGGGGCTCAATCCGGTGTTGGTGATCGTGATGAGGAGATTGTTCGTGTTCGCCGTGTTCGGATCGGTGACGGTCATGCCCGGGATGATGAAGTTGAGATTCGGGCGTGAGATCGTCTCGGCGTAGCTCGCGCGGAGGAGCAGGTTGTGGCGGAGGTTGAGCGCGAGGTTGGCGCTCGGGAAGAGCCCATCGTAGTCGCGCTTTCCGCGCGCACCACGGGTGGTGTATTGCAGGCGCGCCGCGTCGGCCGGGCTCAATCCGGGGATGCGAACGGGGAGGCCGTTGGCGCCGCGGAGCAGGTTGCCGCTCGCGTCGCGCTGATATAGCGCAGTGGGATCGTTGAGCACGCCCTCGCCCTCGGTGTCGGTCCGCTCGTAGCGCGCGCCCGCGACGACCCACAGCCGGTTGTTGAAGAACCGCCAGTCGGTGCGCAGGAAGGCCGCGCTGACCTGCTCGGTGAGCTTCTTCGAATCGTTCGCCTCGTTCTGGATCCGGAAGGCCTCGTTCTCGACCCAGTATTCCGGATGCGCCGCGAACAGATCATAGAGCTTGTAGGGGCTCTGGTATTGCAGCCAAGGCTCGCCGAAACCCGACTGGCCGTCGCGATGGAAGTCGGCGTCGAAGACGTCGTGGAGCCCGGCGAAATCGTCCGTGCTGGTCGCGGCGCTGCTGCGGTCCGGGCCGACGAAGTTGTAGCGCGAGCGGTGATGATCGCTCAAATCGCGATCCATCCGGCGAACGTCGAGGCCGGTGCGGAAGCCAACCGGCGAAGCGAGGAACGGCAGGCCGAACTCGCGCCGCGCGTTCACCCGGGCGCTCGTCACGAGATCGCGGCCATCCTGCTCGTTGAAATTGATGGTGTTGATCCGGTAGGGCGCGAGGCTCGTCCAGTCCAGCGGCGCACCGGCGGCGGTCGTCGCGGTCACCCGTTGCGGTATGCTGAAATCGGGGCTGATCTCGTCGAAGCGCAGCGTGATGCCGGTGAGCGTGAGGCTGGGCGTGTTGACGAAGCCCTTCTCGCGATCGCGGTAGTGGCTTGTCGCGTCGGAATAGGTCGCGCCCGACTCGACTCGCCACACCGGGCCGTCGCGCACGAACTTCAGGCTGAAGTGACCCGTCGTGCCGTATTTCCGGCGGCTGGAGCCGCCGAGCGACACCGACCCGCCGCCCGGCCGGCCTTGGGTGAACGTCGGCCCCCAGGCAGCCGGAGCTTGGTTGGAGATCGAGCCGAGCGCGTTGATGTTCGCGTTCTTGTTGTTAAAGAATGCGTCGTAGTAGTTCCACTGCGCGCCGAACGTGAGCACGTTACCATGGCTGATCCGCCAGTCGACCGTGGTGCCCAGGGACACACGCTGCGTCACCTTCGGCCCGTAGAACGTCGTGAAGTTGGACAGGAATGGATTGTCCGCCGTGCTGAGCGCCGACCCGGTGGCCGTGGGGAGCCATCGCGGTTGCGCGCGATAATCGGCGTTGTAGCCATCCGAATACGAGCCGGTGATGGTAAACCCGAAATTCTTGTTCACCGGCCTTATATAGCTGAAGTCGAACGAGGGATTCGTGTGTAGTGTGTCGCCGCGCTGCGGCCCCCCTTTCGTGCGCTCGAAAAGCCCCTGGTCCGTGTTCCAGTTGAAATACGCGCGGTAGTTGAACTGCGGTTTCGAGCGCTCGAACGCCGAGCGGCTCACCATATTCACCGAGCCGCCGACGGCGTTGGCCGGGAGATCGGGCGTGGGAGACTTCGTCACCTCGACCCGCGAAACATTGTTGATCGAAACCTGCTCCAGCTCGAACGCACGGCTGGCGGTCGCCGATGCGGCGCTTGCCATCGGCGCACCGTCGACCATGACTGCGGTTGCGTCGGGCGGCAGGCCGCGCACGGAGATGTTGCGCGCGTCCGAGCTGACGAGATCGATCGTGATGCCTGGAATGAATTTCAGAAACTCGCCCACGTTGCCCTCGGCGATGTCGCCGAATTCGTCGGCCGACACGACGTTCTTGAGGTTGGCCGAGTAGCGCTGCTCGTTGATCGCGATTTCGCGGCCGGTCATTTCCTTCGTGGCGGCGGTGACGAAGGCGTCGAGCATGATGGGGGCCCCCGGCGCAGACGAGGGGACATCCGGACGCGCGAGAGCAAAGTCCTGAGTGGCGCGCTGGCCCGACTCGACGGTCACCGCCGAGATCTGCGGCACGAGACCGGTATAGCTCGCGCGTACCTTGACGTCGCCGATCGGCACATTGCCGAGTCGATATTCGCCAATCTCGTTGGTGAACGTCTCTACGACCGTGCCTTCGACCGTTACGCGCGCGTTGTTGAGATAATTGCCCGTGGTGGAGTTGAGGACGCGTCCTTCAATGGTGCCGCCACCGCCAGTTTGAGCCACGACAACCAGCGCTGTGAAGCTGGCTGCGAGCAGGATGAGCCTACGAACGAACCGAGCGGAAGACCAAGAATGCATGATAACGGGGGAAACGGGGTAACAATATTTGAGCGGCAGGTCAGGGGTCCCTGGGAAATATTTCCTTACTTCTTAAGAATATTTCTCATGAGCAAGCTTTTTTTTCTGAGACTTTATCTGGCGGGCCCTGGCTCTCCTACCCGGGTGGCGGGGGTGCGCGAGCCGAGTCGGCGGGCGCCGGTCCTTTCAGACTTCAAAGAAATATTTCTTGACCAGGGGCGTTGTTTTCTTGTCGTCGAATGGGTGCCCAGATCACTTTCCCGCCTAGCGTCCGCTTCGCTGACCGTCGAAGTCTTCGGTCACAGACTCCTTGCGGCTGAAGCCGCCGCCCATGCCGCCGCGGTGAGCCTGCGTGACTGTCTTCGGCACCGTGGGCACGCGCGCATTATGGTCGGCACGGGAAATTCCCAGCTCGATATGATCCGCTTCCTCGCGCATCAGCCGGATATCGATTGGTCGAAGGTCGACGCGTTTCACCTCGATGAATATGTCGGCATCGCCGCCGATCATCCGTCGAGCTTCCGCTACTGGATCCGGCACAACTTCGTGAATCGCATGCGCCCCCGCTCGATCCATTACATCGAGGGTGACGCGGCGGATCTCGATGACAGGGTGCAGGAGTATGGGCGGCGGCTGCTCGCGGAGCCGGTCGACCTCGCGTTCGTCGGCATCGGCGAAAACGGCCACATCGCGTTCAACGATCCGCATGTCGCCGACTTCAACGATCCGGCACCGGTGAAACGCGTGGCGTTGGATGACGCGTGCCGCCGGCAACAGGTGGGCGAAGGCCACTTTCCGGATCTCCCGAGCGTGCCAAGGGAAGCCATCACGGTCACCTGCAGCGGTCTCTTTCGTGCGGAGCGCTGGATTTGCTGTGTCCCGGACCGGCGCAAGGCCGCGGCGGTGAAGGGCTCCCTCGAAGGCGTCGTCTCGCCGATCTGCCCCGGCACGCTCGTCCGGAAACACCCCTCCGCCGCCGTTTTCCTGGATGCCGAATCCGCCTCACTCCTGAGCCCCCACTACCTCGGGGCCGGTTCGCCGGGGCAGCCGGCGAATCCGCTGGCCCCCGCCGGCGCCGCGGGCCGCTAATCCGGTCGCCGCCCTTGCGTCCGCGGTTTTCAACCGCGAGGCGCGTTTAACGCGCCAGGCCCACCATGTTTATGATCCCCGACCCCTCCTCCACCGGCGATGGTGCACCGGTGACTCGCCGCGTGATGTTGCAGCGTTCCAGTTTCGGTGTCCTTGGCCTGTCGGCCATGAGTTTTCTTGGCCGCGCCCCGGAGCTGCATGCAGCCAACGCCGCGGTACCGGATGCCGCCAACAGTTACGCCACCGATCCCACGTGGTTAAAAGCCAAATACGGCCCGTGGGGCGGCCCCGGCGTCCGGCCGGCGCCCGGCCCGATGGACGCCATCACCGTGCGCGACTACGCGCCGTCCAGTGCGCTCGTGCTGCCGGAAAACCATCCGGCCAAAGCGCGCTTCCCCGCCATCGACGTTCATGCCCACACGGAGGCACGGACGCCGGAGCAGATCGGCGCATGGGTGCAGACGATGGATGAGGTCGGCGTCGAAACGACGATCATTCTCACCGGCGCGACCGGCGAACAGTTCGATCGGCTCGCCGCGCTTTACGGAGCGCATCCGAAACGCTTCCAGGTTTTCTGCGGGCTGCTCACCACCAATCTCGATCATCCCGACTATCCGCAACGCGCCGCGGCCGAGTTGGAGCGTTGCTTCCGTCAGGGCGCTCGCGGCGTCGGCGAGTTGTCCGACAAGGGCATGGGCTTCGGCGGCGGCCAGCTGCCGCGCGCGAAGCGGCTCCACTGCGATGATCCGCGGCTCGATCCGTTTTTCGCGAAGTGCGCGGAGCTGAAGATCCCGGTGGTTGCGCACATCGCCGATCATCCGTCGTGCTGGCAGCCGCTGGGTATTTATCAGGAGCGGCCGCCACAATATCAGCATTTCAATCTCCACGGAAAAGACATCCCGACGCACGCCGAGCTGGTCGCTACGCGCGATCGCGCCGCGGCACGACATCCGAAAACCACGTTCATCTCGTGCCACCTCGGCAATCAGGGCCACGACCTCGGAGCTTTGGGCAACTCGCTCGACCGTCATCCCAATCTGTTTCTCGACATCTCGGCGCGTGATTACGAAATCGGCCGCACGCCGCGCGCCGCCGCGCGCTTCCTCGCGAAATACAAGGACCGCGTCGTGTTCGGCACCGATATGGGCCGCGCCGTCTCAATGTATCGCGCATGGTGGCGGCTTTTCGAAACGCCGGACGAATTCATGCCGGGCCGCATCTGGTGGCGCTATTATGGGCTCGATCTGCCGGCGACGGTCCTCGAGGCGCTCTACCGCGGCAACGCGCGCCGCCTGCTGAACTGGCAGCAATGAGTGCAAGCTGCTGACCTCGCGTGGCCGCATCAATGCCCGACCATCAGCAAACTGTAACTCGTAAAATGCCCGGCACCCGGTAACCCGTCCCTCATGGGAAAGAAACCAACCCTTCATCACTTGGCACAGCTCGCCCAAGTGAGTCCGGCCACGGTCTCACGCGTCGCCGCGGGAAACACCTCCGTCGATCCAGCGATTCGCGAGCGCGTGCTGCGCACCGCGGAAAAACTCGGCATCGACTTCGAGGATCGGCGCAAGGACAAGGCGCGGATCATCGGATTTCTCCTCGGCAATCGCGATTCGCTGCACGATTTCCAATCGCGTCTGCTGCTCGGCGCCGAGCGCTATTGCGCGCAACACGACTGGCAGTTGCTGTTCATGTCATATCACTACGCGCCCACAACGGCGCCCGAGGCACTGCACATCCCGCAGCTCAGGCATGAACACTCGAATGTGCACGCCGTGATCCTAGGCGGGATGAATCACCCCAACCTGATCGAAATGCTGGCCCAGCGGAAAATCCCGTGCTCCGTCCTGGGCAATAACGTATCCGGAAAATGGAACCCGGAGCTGTGCGACGTGGTTTATTCCGATGACATCCGCGGCGCCTACGATGCCACGCGTCACCTGATCGCACATGGCCACCGGCGGATCTCCTACGTCGGTAATCTTGATCTCCCATGGTTCGCGCGGTGCGCGGAAGGTTATACGAAGGCAGTGCACGACGCCGGGTTTCAACCGCACTATATCGATCTTCGTTCCGACGGCACCGAGCTCGGCTACCTCGGCGGTAAAATGCTGCGCAACGCCGCCCCCCGCGCAACGGCCGTCCTTGCGGGATCCGATCTGGTGGCGTCCGGCATCTACAGCGCGCTGCGCGAAGACGGCATCATCGTGCCCGATGACGTCAGCGTCGCATCGATTAACGATACGGACGCGCCGCTGTTCCATCCGGCGCTGACGAGCGTGAAGGAATTTCCCGAGGAGCTCGGCCGGCAGTTGGCTGAATTTGCGCTGAACCGTTTGCGGAGTCCTTCCCGGCCGCCGCAGCACGTGACGATTCCCACGCGCCTGCAAATCCGGCAATCGGTCGCGTCGGTCGTTGATGAGAAGCAGACCGTGTAACGTGCGCCGCCCCCTTAAGCTGGCGACCCGACCGCTTCTCGCCATGAGTGGGCAATCGGGCTGCGAGCCCCGCAGCCGAATCACTGGGCTCCGGCGAAACGCAGTTTCGCAACCGTGCAGTTGGTCGGGCGATCGTAGGCCTGCACTTCGATCTCGACCGTCTCGCTCCCCCGCCAGCTCTGTACCTCATACCTCCAGCGGCCGTCCTTCGCGCTCGCCGCGCCGCGCTCGAGCAGAGCGCCCTTCCCGCTCCGGATCGTCACCTCCACGCGCACCACGCCGATGTCGTCGGTCGCGCCGATCCGCACGACCGGATGTCCACCCTTGTTTCGCGGCAGCACCTCGATCGTGTGGATCTCCGGCGCGTTGAGGAAGTCTCCCGTCGCGAGCGAGAATGCCCGCCATGCTTTCCGCGCCCGACGCACCTCCTCGTAAAACGCCTTCGCCGCCGGGTCCGCCCAGGACGCCTTCGCGTAATCCGTCGCCAGTGCCATCCGTCCGTGACCGCGCTTCTGCTGCCCACTCCATTTCCGCCGCCGAAACACCGGGTTCTTCGTTAAAAATGTCCGGCCATTGATCGTCTTATATACAAACCCGTCGATCGTTCCGCGCACCGTGCCCAGGGCCGAATTAAGATTGAGCTTTGCCATGTTTATAGATATATAGAAAGAGGAACAAGTGAGCCCGGCGAAGGCGCGACCAGCGTGGCCGAAGCTGTGTCAGGGACAAGCTTCATCCTCCGCTCATCCTCCGCTCATCTTGCGCTCATCCTCCGCTCAACCTGGGCTAGACCATCGCAGTCCCTTCGTGCCAGCATCGCTCTCCGCTGAGGCGCCTGGGTCGCCTCTGCCGCGCTCACGAGCTCGACGGCGCCGCAGCGCTATCCCAGAATCTCCAGCAGCCGCACGAACAGCCGGTTCACCTTCGCCTGGTTCTCCTTCACCAGCTCCTTGAACTTCGCGAAATCGATTTCCGTCCCCTCCAGCCCGTTCGCGTAATTGTCGATCAAGCCGAGGCTGTTATAGCGCAGGTCGAGCTCTGTACAGAGATCCGCCTCGTGCGCGGCCGTCATCCCGATCACGTCGCCCCAGTCCTTCACTATACGAATCTCCGCCTTCGTCTCGAAACGCGGCCCTCGCATCTGTACATAGACCTTGCCGGTGCGAATCACGAACTCCGGGGCCAGCTCCGCGACCAGTTTCGGGATGAGATTGTTCGCGATTCCGGGCGCGCCACCTTTCAGCTCGTCGTCGAAGAACGTCACCGGCCCCTGCTGGAAACACACGTAGTCGTCGCACGAGACGAACGTCCCCGGCGGCAGATCCTTCTTCAACGAACCGACCGAGTTCAGCGACACGATGTCCTGAAACCCGAGCTGCTGCAGCGCCGCGATGTTTGCCCGATAGTTGATCGAGTGTGGCGGCAGCGGCACCGTATAGCCGTGGCGGTTGATCAACGCGTGGTCGCCGTGGCTTTTATAGGTAACGGGACCGTATTTCGTCTCGACGGTTTTCACCGCCCACGACGAAAACAACGTCGAGTTGACGATGCTCGTGCCGCTGATGAATGCGACTTTCATCGCGCCAACATCACGAACCCCCGGCCAAGAACAATCGCTTTTTAGACGTGCCTCGCCGGCGTGACCACCCATGCTCCGCCCCCCTCTTCTCGCCATGCCGCCGATCCTCGCGCCTTGCCGCCTGCTCCTGCCGTTCGCGCTGGCCGCGCTCGCGGGCTGCGCGACGCCGGGTCCGCTGCACGTGTATTCAGTTTCCGGTGACAACGCCGCCCGCGACGTCATCGACATCGGCGTGCGCGGCATCGGCGGCACCACGACCGTCCCGAGCTTTCTCGAGGCCGACGACACCCTCACCGGCTTTGCCTACGATCCCTTCACCGATCACTTTTTCCTACGCCTCACACCGGGCAATCGCATCCGCGTCGTCGATCGTCCCGCGCGCGCCATCAAACGCGAGTTCACCATAAATTCGCTTCCGGCAAACGCCGGCGGCGACCTCGCCGTGCGCCCGCGCGACGGCCATCTCTTCCTCCTGCATGCTGGCGAGCCCGCCGTGACCGAGACCACGCGGCTCGGCAAAGCACTGCGCACCTTCGCGCTCTCCGGTGTCCGCGCCGCGGCCGGCCTCGCCTGCGATACCGCAGCGAACCAGCTCTTCGTGCTGCACGCGGATGGCCGCGAGATCTCGCGGCACACGCTCGACGGCGAGCGCCTGGCGGCATCGATCCGGCTCGACCGCGCGGTCACCGGATCGCTCGCGGTCGATGGCGAACAGCGCGAGCTCTTCGCCCCGCTCGCTGCTCCCTCCTCCGCGATCGGCGTCTTCGATTTCAACGGCCGCCTCCTGCGGCAGATCGAGATCACCACCGCCGCCCGCTTCGTCGACGTCGGCCCGCGCTCGCTCGTCCGCGTCTTTTAGCGAGGCCGCCTCAAACCGATCGCCCCAGGCTTTTGAACGTGCGACCGGCAGCCGGCGACCGGACGCCGGCGCGACGCGCTCACCCCACCCACGAGATCTTCTGCATGCGCGTCGCCAGCTCGACGTCGTTGCGCGTGACCTTGTTGCCCGCGTCATGCGTGTTCAATCGCACCGCGACCTTGTTGTAGACATTCGTCCATTCGGGATGGTGATTCAACTCCTCCGCTTCAAACGCCACGCGCGACATGAAGCTGATCGCCTCGCGAAACGAGTGGAACGTGAAATTCTTCGTCAGCGCATCGTTCGCGAACGTCCAGCCCGGCAGCTTCGCGCACGCGCTGGTAATCTCGTCAGGGGGCAGCGGGTTGCTCATGCGCTGAACGGTGCGCACGGAGCCAGGCCCGTCAAATGCCGCCGCACGAACCCGATGGTGGCTTGTCAATGCTCCCGCCGCCGACCTAGCGTCCCTTCCTCTGCAATGCCTGCTCCTGCCGAAAACGTTCCCCAGCACGTCGCGATCATCATGGATGGCAACGGTCGCTGGGCGAAACAACGCGGGCTGCCGCGGATCGAGGGGCATCGCCGCGGCGTCGAGACCGTCCGCACCGTGACGTTCGCCGCCCGCGATCTCGGCGTGCGCATGCTCACGCTCTACGCGTTCTCGATCGAGAATTGGAAACGTCCGCAGGAGGAGGTCGGCGCGCTCATGGGCCTCCTCGAGTACTACCTGAAGAAAGAGCTCGCGACGTTCGTGCGCGATCGCGTGCGGTTCCGCACCATCGGCCGCACCGACGAGTTGCCCGCCGGCGTGCAGAAACACCTCCGCGCCACCGTGGAAGAGACGAAGCACTTCACCGACTACACGCTCGTGCTCGCGCTCAACTACGGCTCGCGCACCGAGGTCGTCGACGCCGCGCGCGCCTATGCCGCCGCCGTCGCCTCCGGAAAGGAAAAACTCAACGACAGCTCGTGGGCGACGTTCAGCCGGTACCTCTACACCGCCGACATGCCCGAGCCCGATCTCGTGATCCGCACGTCGGGCGAGACGCGCATCAGCAATTTCCTGCTCCTCCAGGCCGCCTATGCGGAGTTCGTGTTCGTTCCGGTGCTCTGGCCGGATTTCACCAAGGAACACCTCGCCGCCGCGATCGCCGATTTCAATCGCCGGGAACGCCGCTTCGGCCTGACCAGCGAGCAGCTGTCCCCGCCCAAGGCGGTCGCGAAATGAGGTCCGCCTCACGGCCGCCATCGCTTCCCCTCCAAGCCACCACGTCGTCCCCCGGTCCGGTTTCGGCGGTCTAATCCCGAATGGCGAAACGTATTTTCAGCACTGTCCTGCTCTGGACCATCGTTGGCTGCGTGCTGTGGTTCTTCCGCACCACGGGCGCGCTCGTCCTGATCACGGCGATCTCCATCCTGACGCTGCGCGAGTTCTACCAGTTGATGCACGCCTCGGGCTACGACCCGTTCGACAAATTCGGCATGCTGCTCGGCGGTCTGATCACGCTCGCACCGTGGTTGCACGCGCAGTTCGGCTGGCCGCTGCAGTTGTTGCTGCCACTCGCGACAATCGTCTTTGCCATCCGGCTCCTCGGTGAACGCACCCCGGAGACGCGCGTCGAGTCGCTCGCGTCGACCCTCTTCGGCCTCGTCTACATCTCCGTGATGATGGCCTATATGGTCGCGATCATCACCCCAGCCGCCGGCGATCTCATCTCCCCCAATGGCCGGCTGCTGCTCTGCCTCTGGCTCGTCGCCACCACTAAATTCTGCGATGTCGGCGCGCTGCTCTCCGGCATGGCCTTCGGTAAACACCGCATGTCGCCGCAGATCAGCCCGAAGAAAACGTGGGAGGGCGCCATCGGCGGCGTGGCCGTCTCGATGGGCCTGGGCGCACTCATCGCGTGGTTGGCCCGGGATGTGTTTCCCGCCCACATGACGCCGCTGGTTGCCGCCTTGATGGCCGCGCCGATCGCCGTGCTCGGCATCGTGTCGGACCTCGTGGAGTCGGTGCTGAAACGGCGCGCCAACATGAAGGATTCCGGCGCCACGATTCCGGGCATCGGCGGCATGTTCGACCTCAGCGACAGCCTGCTTCTCACCGCGCCCGTCGCGTATTTCTTTTTCGGTCTGGCGCGATAAAAGCCCGTTGCCGCTCAACCGGCATCACCGCGGCGGGTAAACGTCCTCGCACCGCGGCGTCCAGTTTTCCGCCGTAAAATCACCGCGCGAACCGCCGCGTGATGAACGCGATCGGCAGCCCGACGCACACCAGGTGCGCGATCAACACCGGCACCCACTGCGGCGGGGGAAAGCTGCGCGGCGGCGTGGCCGTCAATGGCAGCACCACGAGATTCATGAAAAGCCACACGCTGAAACCGAACACCAGCCCGCCCGCGACCGGCCGCTCCACGAGCCAGCGCAGCCTCCGGCTCGCCGCGTGGAACACCGCGGCTGCCGTCAGCGCGATCATGAAATGAAACGCCAGCCCCAGCGCCGCCGTCGCGAGTCCACCCTTCACCGCGGCCGCGCTGCCCACCGCACCGGCCGCCACGCCCTGCAACACGCGCACCGGCGGGACGTCCTTGAAAAGGTAATACACGACGATGAACGCGATATCGAGCACACCGGCGGCAAGCCCGGCGAACAGGATCGCTCGGCCCGCGTTCGACGGCGCGCTCACTTTTTCGCGGCGGCCCGCGGCCCTGCGGTTTCGTTCCAGTAAATGATCACATTCTTCGTCGCCCGACCGGCAGCAACGATGTCCGGCCGGCCATCGCCGTTCAGATCCGCGACCTTCAGGTCTTCGCAGGCCATCGTGTTGTCGTCGATCAGCGCGTGCATTTTCCAGGCTGCTCCGGCGGAATCGGTGGCAGCGTAAAGTTTGATTCCGACCTTCGCGCCTCCGGGCCCGCCCCGCCAGCCCATGATGATCTGATCGCTGCCCACCCCGAGCAGATCCGCGGCGGCGAGCGCATGTCCCTGCACAAGCTTGTCGTCGAGCACGAGGCGCGACCCCGTGAGATCGGTCGCGCTCGAAGCGGGCGTTTTTGCCGCGCGATAAACCACCAGTTCGTTGCCATGCATCGGCTCGATCGCCGCGACGAAGCGCGCGCCACCCGCGAGCACCCCGGCCCGCACCTCGCCGGCCGGGCTCGTGGTGAGCGTCTGCGGCACCGCTCGCGCCGGCGGCGACTCGATCGAGCGAACTCCCTCCTTCGTGGCGACGAGCAGCGCCTCGCCGATGTCCGGTCTCACCACCGGCCCGACATCGAAGTTATGCGTCAGATGCAGCGGCGGCAGCGAGGCCATCAAAGGCACCGGCCGGCTCTCGGCGCGCCACGGCCATTCGTAACCGAGAAATTCCACGCCGGCGCCGGCGCCATTCTTGTTCCCCCGGCCATGCAACGGCAGCACCGCGAGATAGTAACTTCGCTCCGTGCCGCGCACCCACGCCATGCGATGCGTCGTCGGTTCATGCGGCAGCTTCCGCGGCGTCCACCGCTGCGTGCGATCCGCCGCCGGCTCGAGCAAAAAGACCGCGCCGCTGTTCACCGTGTCGCCCGGATTCCACTCTGCGCCCACTGCGACCTCCGCCTTGCCATCGCCATCGAGATCGCGCGCGGCGATGCACACGTGGTCGCGCGGCGTCAGGTTCTCCGCCATGACGAATTTCTCCCACGTCGGACTCCGATACCACACGATCTGTTTCGCATCCGCGAGGAGCACGTCGTCCTTGCCGTCGCCATCGACATCCGCGATCGCGAGCCCGTAGCCGATCCGGATCGCCGGATCGATCGTCTGCGCGCGAACCCGCAACGAGGGCAGTTCGGCCGCCGGCGCGGCTTGGATCAAAAGCAACGATACAACAATGGCAGTGCGCATGGGGTGAGTGACACCAGCGAAGCACGCGTGTTGAAAAAGTCCGGCGAAAAATGGCCGCCCGCCGTTGCACTTCGCCCTTCGCCCTCCGCAGGTTTTGCCACTGCGCGCGGAACAATGACCTTGCTTCCGCTTTCTTCTGTGCGACAGGTTGCAGGTGTCCGGTCCGAGTCAGTGTTCAGATGCACGGTTAGATCGTGATTTGAGTCCGACAGAAAGACAGTGACAGTGCAGGTCAGTGACCGCTGCGCAGCGCAGGATTACTCACAGGTCAGCAGCACGTCAGCGAACGAAAGGATGAGCCGAAGCGCGCATCGCCGCGTTCTTCGAGCGTCAGACCAGAAATCGTCGCGTCCGCCCGCGGGCCGCGATCGTCCGCCGTCCGAGTCGAAGCGTCGTTCAACCTCAACCCGCCACAGGTGCACCGATGAACCCGATGAAACTCTCCACCCTTTTGGCCAAACGTCCGGAGCTGCTCCGGCAGGTCCGCCTCGCGAACCTCGCGTTCGCTTATCAGATGCTGCGCGATTTCACCGCTCGCGTCGCCGGCGCCCGACTCCGCGGCCGCGTCACGCTCAGACCCGTCGATCCCGACGAGGAGCGCTTCTGCGTCACGCTCACCGCGCTCGATATCAACCAGTCGCTGATCGAGGAACATTTCAGCGATGAGGATCTCGTGCTGTTGGCGGACGTGCTGGGTTTCGCGACCGGCCATCCGTCGCATGAGCTGACGTTTCACATCGATCAACTCGGCGAGTTCGTCGACGTGTTGCGCGACGACCTGGAACACTCCGGCGTGCGCATCGACGAACCCGCGCCGGGCGTCGAGGAACCGCGGCAATCGTAACGCGCCCATCGCAGCGCCGGCGACTCGAGTGGGACGCCGGCCTTCAAGTGGCATCGGGTTTCCGCCGATGATCGCTGCCGCCCGATGCCACAGTCGCGGGCGCAAGCGGGATACGCGCGCTCCGCCACCGCTCCACGACACCAAACGCGACCATTCGCGCGCGACGAAGCATCGACATGACGCGGCGAGGAGCTTTGCCTGTGCGCTGCGTTCACCCCATGCATCGCCGCTCGTTTCTCACCGGACTCGCCACCGCCACCACCGTCGCCGCCCTTGGTCCGCGCTCGCTGCCCGGAGCCTCCGCCGCGCGCGGCCCGCAGATCAAGCTCGGCCTCGATAACTTCGCCATCCGCGGCCTCGGCTGGAAAGCACCCGCGCTGATCGACTACGCCGCGTCGATCAAGTGCGACACGCTGTTTGTCTCCGACCTCGATTCACTCGGAAGTCTGGACGATGCAAATTTGCGCGCCATCAAGCGCCAGGCCGACGCCGCGGGTCTCGCCCTCTACGTCGGCAGCTGGAGCATTTGCCCGAGCTCGAAGACGTTTAAGAAAAACTGGGGCACCGCCGAGGAACACCTCCGCCTCGTCATCCGTGTCGCGAAAACCCTCGGCTCCCCCGCCGCCCGCGTCGTGCTCGGCAACATGGAGGACCGCAAATCCGAAGGCGGCATCCAGGCGCGCATCGCCGATACCGTCGCGGTGCTCAAGGCATGCCGCCGCGATGCGGAGAAAGCCGGCGTCAAGATCGCCATCGAAAACCACGCCGGCGATCTGCACTCCTGGGAAACCCTTCAGCTCATCGAGCAAGCCGGCCGCGATTTCGTCGGCGCCAATCTCGATTCTGGCAACGCCGTGTGGACGCTCGAGGATCCGATGGACGTCCTCGAGACGCTCGGGCCTGTGACGGTCTGCTCGAGCCTGCGCGACAGCATGGTCTGGGAAGTCCCGGATGGCGCAGCCGTGCAATGGACCGCCGCGGGCGACGGATTGATCGACTGGCACCGCTGGGCCGCGCGTTGGCGCCAGCTCTGCCCGCAGGTGCCGATCATGATCGAAACCATTTCGGGCGGCCCGCGGGTGTTTCGCTACAAGCAACCCGAATTCTGGCAGCACTACGACCAGCGCCCGGAGAAGCTGGCGAAATTCGAAGCGCTCGCCAGGCGCGGCCGGACGATTCCGGCCTTCAAGGCGCCCGCCGATCCCAAGGAACGCGCCGCCGCCCAGCAGGCCTTTCAAAAATTCGAGATCGAAAAATCCATCGCCTATCTGCGAAAAGAGATCGGTCTCGGAGTCCGAGCCTGATGGAACCACTCCTTCACCTATTCCTCGTTAATGACGCGACCCACGCCCTGCGATGAGCGCTCATCAGCGTGTATTAGTGGTTAACTCTTTTTTCCGCCCATGAATCGCCGCCACTTCCTTCAATCCACCGCCGCCGCCTCGGCGCTTGCGGCGCTCCCTTTCTCGATCCGGGCCGCGGAAAAGTCCGGCGGGCGCAAGTTCCGCACCGCGCTCATCGGCTGCGGCTGGTGGGGCAACAACATCGTCCGCGAGGCCATGGCGAGCGGTGCGTGCGAGATCGTCGCCCTGTGCGACGTCGATGCGCGCCAGTTCGAAGCCACGCTCGCGAATGTGCGTAGTGGCACCGGCGATACGCCGAAAACCTTCAAGGATTACCGCGAGCTCCTCGCGCAGGCGAAGCCCGAGATCGTGATCGTCGGCACGCCCGACCACTGGCACGCGCTGCCCATGATCGCCGCGGTCAAGGCCGGCGCGCACGTCTACGTCGAGAAGCCGATCGGGCACACCATCATGGAAGGCCGCGCCATGGTGAACGCCGCTCGCGCCGCCGGCCGCGTCGTCCAGGTCGGCACGCACCGCCGCATCTCGCCGCACAACGTCAGCGGTCGCGACTTCATCCGCAGCGGCAAGGTCGGCGACATCGGCATGGTGCGCTGCTTCGTAAACTATGGCGGCGGTCCCGAGAAACCGCGCCCGACCGTGGACGTGCCGAAGGAGCTCGACTGGGACATGTGGTGCGGCCCGGCGCCGCTCCGGCCGTTCAACGGCGGCGATCCGCGCCAGACCAGCGGCGCCAGCCGCGGCGGCATCCATCCGCGCGGATTTCGCAACTATCTCGACTACGCCAACGGCACGCTCGGCGACTGGGGCATCCACTGGCTCGACCAGGTCCTCTGGGTCACCGACGAAAAGTATCCAAAACGTATATACTCCGCCGGCGGCCGCCCCATCGCCGGCCCCGTCGTCAACACGCCCGACCTGCAGACGACCGACGCCCCCGACCATCAACTCGCGACGTTCAGCTTCGAGAAGTTCGACGTGCAATGGGAGCATCGCCGCTTCGCCGGCAACAACACCGACAAGGGCGAAAACGTCGGCTGCTACTTCTACGGCACCAAGGGCATTTTCCACATGGGCTGGCAGAAGGGCTGGACCTTTTACCCCACCGACGCGAAGCAACCGCTCGTCACCGAAGCCGCCAGGCTCAACGCCCCCGACTCGCAGAATATCAGGGAGCTCTGGGCCGATTTCCTGCACGCGATCCGCACCGGCACGAAGCCCGTATCGGACATCGGCGAAGTCCATCTCTCCACCAACATGGCGCTCCTCGGCATGCTCTCGCTCAAGCTCGGCAAAAGCATCGAGTGGGACGGCGCGAAAGAACGGATCGTAGGCGACGAAGCCGCGAACAAGTTCCTCCGCCGCGAATATCGCAAGGGCTACGAGTATCCGACTGCTTGATACGTGACGAGCGCCTGCAAGGCGCTCTCCGCCCGATCCTCATTTCGCGATCGCGCCCGGATCGATCCCCTTGCCCAGCTCGAACGTCGCGCCCACCGCGCCCACGACGCAGCGCGCCCGTGCCAGTCCGAGCTCCGCGCGGAAGCGATACACGGTCTCGATGCCGGTGCAGTGCGCGCCGACGAAGTGATCCACGCCAAACTCACGCAGCTTCTCCGTCGTCCACGCGAGCGTTGGCTCGCTCGCATTGAAAAGATGGATACCGCCGATCAGCGCATGCACCCGCGCCGGACGCACAAAGCTGCGTGCGTGCTCGATCAGGTTGATCACGCCCGCGTGCCCGCAACCGGTCACGATCACGAGCCCGTGCTCGGTATCGATCACCAGCGCCATGTCGTCGGGAATGGTGTCCTCGACCACGCCCGCGCTCGTCTGCACGCGCGCCGCACCGCTCCAGTTTCGCTCGGGATGTTTCCGCGGCACCGCGCCCGTCAGCCATACGCCGGGATACAACTCGACGGGCTTTTGATGCTCGATGAATTTTCCGCCCGTCTGTTCATACTCCGGTTTCAGCCGCGTGAGCGCATTGATGTTCACACCCGGCGGGCCGCCGAACCGCGGCGCAAAAATCCCCGCGCCCACGTGCGTTCGCGCCAGCGCCGTCGGCGACTTCTCCATCGCCGCGCGTCGCATGGTCATGAACCCGCCCACATGATCCGAATGCCAGTGGCTCAGCACCACATCGGGCACCGAGCTGAGGTCCAGCTTCAGCGTTTGCGTGTTCTTCAACACCACATCGCTCTTCGCGCCCGTATCGAATAGGACCCTGCGGCCATCCACCTCGATCAGCGCAGCGAAGCCCCACTCGCCGAGCTCGTCGCCATCGGCGAGCATCGTCGAAAGAAGCGTGATCTCGAGCGCCTGCACCCGAGGCTTCGCCACCGAGGTTTCGGCGGCGTGCGCCGTGCCGCAAAGCACGAAGGCCAACCCGCAAATCAGTCGGAATCGCATGGTTGAAATCTGACACGCCTTCGCCACAAGTCACCGTCGATCGCGCGGCCGCCGCTCCTCGAGCCACGCGACCACCTCGGTCGCCGCTTCATCGCCCCGCACCATCGACGCGATCGCCTTCCGCGACGGAAACCGGCCTTCGCGCGCCGGACGGATCCGCGCCACGATCCGATAGAACTGCTGCGCACCCGCCCCCACGCTCTTGCTGGCTTCGAATTTTTGCACCTCGTCGAGTGCGACCCGCCGCGGCGGGCGGTTGCCGCGCTGGATCCACACGTCGCCTCCTTCCAACCAGATCCGCTCGCCACCACCGCTCCACAGCGAAGGCACCATCAGCGAAGGCAGCACCGCAAAAAGCCCCAGGAAAACCGCGATGACTCCCGGCACCGGTGAAAACCACAACACCGCCGCGAGCGCCCCGAAAACCACCGCCATGACCAACGGCACAACGACCAGCCCGCGCCCCAGTCCGACGGGAAACACCAACGCCTCCCCGCGCACCGCGCCTGGTCGCGCCATCGCAGTGATTCCCGCCGCCCGAAAAATTTCCGCCCGCTCCGGCACACTGCGCCTCTCTGTCACTCCCACGGTCTCAGACGACTGAATCCCATTTCCCTGCCGGGGCACGCCGGCGACTTCGAACACCGGCAACACGAACTCCGCCACGAAGTCCGCTCCCGCCGTCGGCATTTCGACGCGCAGCCTCCATTCGAATGCCGGGTGATCCACGCCAGCGGGCGCCATCGTCGACGCGCTTCCGGCCCGCAAGGGCAGTTGCACCAGCAGCCGCGACTCGCCCGTCGTCGTCGACCAGTCCGTCACGGCCACCTCGCGCTCGGTGTGCGCGACGACTTCTTCGCGCTGGGTGCGTTTGCCTCCGCTCTGCGTGATACGCGTCGACCAGCAATCGAGCGATACGCGACCGGCACCGCTGGGAACCACCGGCCGGTTCACGAGGACCATTCCGGCTGCCTCGCCGCCCAATGGCACCGGCAACGCGATCGGCACAAAACGCGCCGTGCCGTATTTGCGGCGCCGCCACGCATCCCGCGCCGCAACGGCGAGGATGCCTCCGCTTACGAGCGGAAAAAGCAACACGAGCCACACGAGGGGATTTCCCCGACGCGATTCCTCTCGAAACACCAACAAGGCTGGAGACGAGATTCCCAACGCCACGATCGCGAATCCTACCAGCGCCCGGCCATGCCGGCGACCCGATTGCAGGATCCCGCGCGGATCCGTCCACGTTGGATCCCACGTCCAGGGCTCCGCCGGCTTCGCCTCCGCCCGCGCCGCGCGATCCTTGGCCCGCGCGACCTCGCGTTGCATCGGTGCAATCAAAGCCACGGAACCCGCGGTCAACAGAAGTCCAAACGCGCCCGCGATCCACCCCTCCGGCTGCCGCCGTTCCTCAAAGCGCGCCTGCGCCACATAGAGCAGGCCCAGCCCCGCCAGACCGAGCGCCAGGCAGACGACATATCCGCAGCCCATGCTCGGCACGGTTGGTCGCGGCGGAGTGGACGGTGGTGACACAGGCACGACCTTGCGCCGACCAGCGGCCCGCTTCAATCCATCGCTGCCGCGCCGAACTCCCGCGCCCGCAGCCGGTCCACACGCGCGCATGCACGCCGTGCTCATCCTCAATCAAGGCGCTGGCGCGGTGACCGGTGAGCGCGCCGATGTGACGCCGGAAACGCTGCGCGCGGCGTTCGCGGCCGGGGGAGCAGACGTCGCCGTGCAACTCACCTCCCCCGCCCAGCTCGAGGCCGCTGTCCGAGCCGCCGCGGCACGTCGGCCGGAGGCGATCATCGTCGGCGGCGGCGATGGCACGATCAGCACCACTGCGGCGTGCCTTGCCGGCACGCCCATCGCGCTCGGCGTGCTGCCGTTGGGAACCTTGAATCATTTCGCCCGTGATCTCGGGCTGCCGGCCGCGTGGCGCGAGGCCGCGACCGCTCTCGCCACAGGCACAATGCGCCAGGTCGACGTCGGCGAGGTCAACGGCACCGTGTTCATCAACAACTGCTCGATCGGATCTTATCCTGAAGCGGTGCGCCGCCGCGAAATCCTGCGCCGCGAACACGGCCGCGGAAAATGGGTGGCCATGGCGATGGCGAGCGCGACGGTGTTTCGCCGGCTCCGCCGCGTCCGCGTCCGCATCGAACTTCCGGATACGGTGCTCACGCTCCGCACGCCCTTCGTCTTCATCGGCAACAATCGCTACTCCGGTCATCTTCTCAGCTACAGCCTGCGCCCGCGACTCGACGAGGCCCAGCTGTCGATCTACACCACCCGTGCACGCCGTCACCTCACCCTGCTCCGACTCACCTGGCAGTCGTTGGTGCACAGCATCGATCTCGCCGACGCCCTCGAGGTCCACACCGCACGCGAAGCCGTCATCACGTCGCTCACCGGCCAGCCGCTGCCGGTGGCGGTCGACGGCGAGCTCGTCAACCTGACGCCTCCGTTGCGTTTTCGCATCCGGCCGGGCGCACTCCGCGTGATCGCGCCCAGCCTCGCGACGCCCGGGGTGGAGGCCAGGCGGCCGTGAAGACGATCGCCCATATTTCCGACCTGCATTTCGGCCGCGACATCCCGCATGTCGCCGAAGCGCTCGCCGCCGATCTCACCGCGCAACATCCCACGCTCGTCGTCGCGAGCGGTGACCTGACGCAGCGCGCACGCGGACGGGAGTTCCGCGCCGCTCACGATTACCTCGCACGGTTGCCGCATCCCCAGCTCGTCGTGCCAGGCAACCACGACGTCCCGTTATACGATGTCGCGCGCCGATTTCTCGCCCCCTTGACGCGCTACTGCCGGTTCATCGATGGCGAACTCGATCCAACGTTTTGCGACGACCAGCTCCTCGTCGTCGGCCTCAACACCGCACGTTCCTTCACCTGGAAAAACGGCCGCATCTCGGTCGAGCAGATCGCCGCGCTTGAAGGCCGGCTGTCCGCTGGAGGTCTCCGGGTGAAGGTCGTCGTGACGCACCACCCGTTCCTGCCGCCGCCCGGCGATGCCGGCATCGACCTCGTGGGTCGCGCCGCCCATGCGATGGAGGTCCTCGACGCCTGCAACGTCGACCTGCTCCTCGCCGGACATCTTCACCGCGGCTATGCTGGCGACATCCGCACCCACTATCCGGCTGCACGCCGCGCGATGATTGCCGTGCAGGCAGGCACTGCGATTTCCTCCCGCACGCGCGAAGGCGAACCCAACGCGTATAACGTGATCCACGTCGAGCGCAGGATGATCACCATCGAAGTCCGTGCCTGGAACGGCGGCGAATTCGCGCCTTTGCGGCAAACAATCTACGACCGCGCAGACGATGGCTGGCACCCCCGCGCCGCCGCCGATCCCGGCAGCGTCGCGTGAGCCGGAAGAAGTGACAGCGACCTCGGTCCCAGTCTGGAGTTTGGCCAATTCTCCGATGGCCGGTTTGTCATCTAATAGATGACAAACACGCCGACCCTACCTCGGCAGCTGCGGACCCGGCGGGCAATTCTCTGCCAGTGCACAGCTCAGTCGCACTTTCCATCGCACCCAGAAAAAACAAAAAAAGCCCCGCGGTTTCCCGCGAGGCTTTTGAATTTTACGACCGAAGGTCTGACGAACGTGGCGGCCTTATGAACGCGCGACTGGCCCGTTCTGAATGACCGGAATCCGGAACGCGCCGCGACCCGTGCGCTTGAGCAGAGGATTCTTGTTCGCCGCTTTCACGAACTCTTCGCTGCCGACGAACTGCTCCTTCTTGGCGTCGATCTTCAGGAGCGGACCGATGACGGTCTTCGTTCCATCGACATCGACGTTGTTCGCCTTGAGATGCTCGAGCACGCGGCCAAACGCCTCCTTCGTGTGCGCATCCGCCTTGATCGACTCAGCGATCTCCTCGTTCGATTTCTCCGCACCGACAAGATACGAGACATTGCCGAGATGGCAGAGCGCCGAGGAGTAGTGGCACTCTTCGACCAAGCCGTTGACGACTTTTCGGTTCTGTACGGCTTTGACGAAGTTGGCGCGGTGGTTGCCGTTGCCGCCCTTTGTCAGGCCTTGGATCTTGTTGTTGTTGTTGTCGTAGATGTTGGCGTTGCCCGTCTCGGCGACCGTGACGTAACCGTTCTCGCACTGCACCACCACACCGACGCGCGCACCACGATAGTTGTCCATCGCCTTCATGCCCGCTTTCATCGGCAGACCGCGCACCTCAAAGATCAGGGGCGCCTTCGCGTAATTGAAAACGGATACGAGCGTGTTCGGCGTCTCGGCGTCGTCGAGGTAACCGAAGCGGCCACCGAAGCTGACGACGCTGGGCGGGAGGCCCGGCTCGCCGAGGAACCAGCGCGCAACATCCATCTGGTGAATGCCCTGATTCGTGATGTCGCCGCCGCCGTAGTTCCAGAACCAGTGCCAGTCGTAGTGGATCGGCCCCTTAGCGCCGTTGCGCTGCGGAGGCGTGAGCCAGGCCGGGCCGGTCCAGAGATCGTAATCAATGTGCGCCGGGACAACCTGCGGACCCTGGGTCTTGCCGATGCTGTCGCGCGGCTTGTAGCAGAGGCCGCGGGCCCACTGGATCTTGCCCAGCTTGCCGGAGCGGACGTACTCGATCGCTTCCATGATGTCGTCCGAGGAACGGTTCTGCGTGCCGGCCTGAACGATGTTCTTGGAATATTTCTTGGCGGCCTCGACCGCTTGACGGCCTTCCCAGACGTTGTGCGAAAGCGGCTTCTCGCAGTAGACATCCTTGCCGGCCTGCAAACCCCAGATCGTCTGCAGCGAATGCTGGTGATTCGGCGTGCCGAGCACGACGGCGTCGATGTTCGGGTTCTCGAGCAGCTTGCGGTAGTCTTTGTAGGTCTCGACTTTTCCACCGCCCTTTTCGGCCATCGCCTTTTCCGCCATCGCCTGTCTTTCGGCGAGGACCTTGCTGTCGACGTCGCAGATGGCGACGAGCCGCGCGCCCTTCAGCTTGGTCGCGTAGTCCATCATGTGGCCTTTGCCTTGCGCGTTTACGCCAACGACGGCGACGCGGATATCGCCGTTGGCACTGCCCGAGCGGGCCACGGCTGGCACCTGGCCGTAAGCACCACGGCTAGCCAGCAATGCACCGCCGCCGGCAAGCGTGGTTTTGAGGAAGTCTTTGCGTGTCCAGTTATTCATGATCGATCGATTTCGGGGGAGGTTGGTAATGCTGCGGAATTCCGGGCAGCTCCGGGGTTCTGTGGAAAAAAGCGGGCGGAATAGTTCACGTGTCCGCATCGAGGTCAATCCCGGTCAGCCCTCGGACAGTCACGATAGCAGCAAGACGCCCCGGCGCGCAAATCGGTGCGCGCTGCGCCAATCCCCCGGACAATCGGCAGAATGCACTCCGGGCCGATCTGCCGGAACTAACCCGATAGCCGCACGCCGCAAGGTCGGGCACGCTATTGTCCTCCGCCCATGAACTTTCTGCCTGCCGATTCACATTTATCCTTTCCGTTCGCCCGAATGAACCGCTCGGCGTCCTCGCGCGCCTTTCGGTTTCCGCGCGAGATGCATGTGCCGCGAAGCGCCGTTGCGATCCATTTCCAGCTCGATCCCGATATCCGCTGGATCGGCCGGAGCTTCATCTCGTGGCTGCGTCCACCCGTGATCGAAATACCCGCCTGGTTGGGCTGACCGCCGATCGCGCGCGCGATCGTTTTCCGCCGCAGTCGCCCTGCCTCACCCTCGGTACAGGGCGCCGCAGCAAAGGCTTCACGTTGCCGGATCCAGCACCACCTTGATGCATTTGTCCCGTTTCTCGATGAACATCGGATAGGCCTTCGCCGCCTTGCTCAACGGCACGCGATGCGTGACGACAAACGAAGGATCGATCTTCCCACCCTCGATCAGCTTCAACAACGGCTGCATGTACTTCTGCATGTGGGTCTGACCCATCTTTATGGTCAGGCCTTTGTTCATCGCAGCGCCGAACGGCATCTTGTCCAGGAACCCACTGTAGACGCCCGGCACCGATACGTTGCCCGCCTTCCGCGTGCACCGCAGCGCCTGCCGCAACACGAACGGCCGGTCGGTTTCCATTTTCAGCGTCTGCTTAACCTCATCGTAGGCCGAACCGTGCGCCTCCATGCCCACCGCATCGATCGATGCATCCGGGCCGCGGCCGCCGGTATGTGCCTTGAGCTCCTCCATCACATCCGCGCCCGAATCGATCGTAAACGCGCCCGCCGCCTCCGCCATCGCGCGCCGCTCCGGCACGGAATCGATCGCGATCACCTTCGCCGCACCCAGCAGAAACGCGCTCCGGATCGCGAACTGCCCCACTGGCCCGCAACCCCAGACGGCGACCACGCTCCGCCCCCGCACGATGTCGCAGTTCTCCGCCGCCATGTAGCCGGTCGGGAAAATATCCGAGAGGAACAACACCTTCTCATCCGGCAGATCGTTCTCGATCTTGATCGGCCCAACGTCGGCGTGGGGCACACGCGCATATTGCGCCTGACCACCCGCGTAGCCTCCGGTCATGTGCGAGTAACCAAAAATTCCGGCGGGCGAAAAACCCATCACCGTCTCCGCCAGATGCCAGTTCGGATTCGTGTTATCACACACCGAGAACTGCTGTCGCGCGCAGTGCACACATTTCCCGCACGAGATCGTGAACGGAACGACCACGCGGTCGCCTGTCTTGAGCTTCCTCACCTCCGGGCCGACCTCGACAACCTCGCCCATGAACTCGTGGCCCAGGATGTCGCCTTTCTCGAGCGTGGGAATGTAGCCGTTGTAGAGATGAATGTCCGAGCCGCAGATCGCCGTGGACGTGATCTTCACGATGCAATCGCGCGGCCGCAGGATCTTCGGATCGTCGACGTCCTGCACCTCGACGTTCTTCTTCCCCATCCAGACGAGCGCCTTCATTTTCGGCCCTTCCTCACGCGTTGCGGCCCGCCCGCCGGCTGCCCTTTTGTCGTCGGAATCTCGCCTGCCTCCATCAACGCCTTCAAGCGCCGCAGGCAGTCGTAGACCTGCGAACTCGCGGAATCGCGCGTGAACTTCGCGATCGCGGCGCCCAGTTTGCCGCCGGGCGGATTGTATTCGAGGGCGACCGTGACCTCGGTGCCTTCGTCACCCGGCGCGTCCTCGAAGCGCACCGTGCCGGCGTTCTGCACCTGCGCGCCTTCCCGCGAACGCCACGCGATCAACCGGTCCGGCTCGTCGTTGATGATGATCGCATCCCATTCGACGCTGCCGAAGGGCGCGCTCACTTCCCAGTGCGACTCGTCGCGCGTGGGCGCAGTGATCGTCACCGGATGATGGATCACCTGCATGAGATTCGGGAGCTCGCGCCAGAAGGCGTAGAGCTCCGCGGCGGGTTTCCGGATCGTGACCGCGCGAACGACTTTGATCCCGCGGTTGCCGGGCACTGCGATTTTGGCGCGAGGGTTTTTGCGGCCGGGCAACACGCGCGCCTGCGTGCCCCGACGGGTGATGCGATCCGCTGTGGCCATCTGCCATAGTAACCACCCGCCGCCGAAGGCTCCATCGGGCAATGGCCGATCTTGTTGACCGAACGCGCTCGATTCTCGCCACCGGTCAACACGCGCATCCCCAGGCCGCGCCGCAGCTCGCGGCCTCCACCCGGCGCTGGCCACCTACCGCGGCAGCGCAAAGGCGACATACGCGTCGCCGGACTTCGTGCCCATCTTTCCACCGCCGCACGCGATCACGACAAACTGCCGGCCGCCCGCTTCGTAAACCGCCGGGGTCGCGTAACCACCCGCGGGCAGCGCCGTTTCCCACAGCAACTCGCCCGTCGCCGCCGCAAACGCCCGGAATTTCTCGTCCTTCGTCGCCGCGATGAACAGCACGCCGCCCGCCGTCACAACCGGCCCGCCGTAATTCTCCGTGCCTGTCGGCGGCGCGCCCTGCGCCGTCAGCTCGGGCAGCTCGCCGAGCGTTCGTTTCCAAAGGTATTCGCCCGTGTTGAGATCGATCGCGTTGAGCGTGCCCCACGGCGGCTTCACCGCCGGATACCCATCGGGATCGAGAAACCGATTGTATCCGGTTGTCACATACGGGCTGCGCGCCACGACACCGGCGGGCATCACCGCCTCGCGGTCATGCGTGCCGGGCGCGGCGTCCGGCGAGATGAGAAACTGCGCGAGCATCCTCTTCGTCGCCTCGGGCACGAAGTTGAACGACGGCATCACGCCCTTGCCGGTGCGCAGCAGCGCGACGATGTCCGCCTCCTTCAATCGCGCGCCAACACCCGCAAGCGTCGGGATGTTCTGCGCCGGATTGCCTTCGCGGTTCACGCCGTGGCAGCCGATGCACAGCTGCGCGTAGAGCGCCTTCGCGCCGCCGACCCCGCCCGCAAAGCTCGCCGTCGGCACCATCTGTAGAATCCACGGCATTTCGTTGCTGTTCACATAAAGGATGCCGCGCGGGTCCACCGCCGGCCCGCCCCATTCCGCCGCGCCATCGAAACCGGGAAACACGATCGCGCCGCGCTCGCTCGGCGGCGCCCACGACACATGCGGCGCCACTTCGCGAAACCGCCGCAACACCGCTTCGCGCGCCGCCGGCGTCCGGTCGGTCACGTCCGCCTCCGCGAAATGCTGCCGCGCAAACGGCGCCGGCCGCTCCGGCTCCGGCTGCGTCGCCGAAGCGACTTCGCCCTTCAAGTCCGATGCCGGCACCGGCACTTCCCGCCACGGGAAAAGCGACTCGCCCGTCTCGCGATCGAACACCCACACGTGCCCCGACTTCGTCACCTGCGCGACGGCCGCGATCTTCTTTCCATTTCGCGTCACCTCGCACAACACCGGCGCCGCCGGCGGGTCGCGGTCCCACAGATCGTGATGCACGAACTGAAAATGCCATTTGCGCTTTCCGGTCGCGGCATCGAGCGCGATGAGGCAGTTCGCAAACAAGTTCGCGCCCGGCCGATCGCCGCCGAAGAAATCGAACGCCGCCGAACCCGTGGGCACAAACGCGAGCCCGCGCTCCTGATCGACGACCAGTCCGGCCCAGCAATTCGCGCCGCCCGCAGTTTTCCACGCATCCTTCGGCCAGGTCTCGTAACCAAATTCACCCGGATGTGGAATCGTATGAAAAATCCAACGACGCTTGCCCGTGCGCACATCGTAGGCGCGGATGTGTCCCGGCACGGAAGGCGCAGGCCCTTCGCCGACCCGCGTCGAAACGATGATGAGATCGCGATAGATCGCGCCCGGCGTCGTGCCCGCGATATAGCGGCCGGCCAACTGCGCCGGATCGCGATCGAGTCCGGTCAGGAGATCCACGCGCCCGCCGTCGCCAAAGCTCTCGATCAATTTTCCCGTCGCCGGATCGACCGCATGCAGAAACCGCCCCGCGGAAAACAGCAAACGCCGCTCGTCACCCTCGCGCCACAACGTCAGCCCGCGGCTCACCCCGCGACCGCCCGTTTCGCCGCCGCTCGGGAACGGATCGAACCGCCAGCGCTCGCGCCCCGTCGCCGCGTCGAGCGCAAACAGGTCGAGCTGCGGCGACGTGCCGTACAGCACGCCGTCGACGATGAGCGGGTTGCATTGGATCTGCGAGCGATTGTTCGCCGCCGCATCGCCCGTGCGAAATTCCCAGGCGCGCTCGAGTCGCTTTACGTTCGTCACGTCGACTTCGCGCAACTGCGAGTAATGCGAACCGCCCGCATCACCCAGATACGCCGCCCAATCGCGCTCCGCCGCCTCCGCCGCAGTCGCCAAAAACACCAGCCAGACACCGAACAGGGAGCGTGAGACGAGTTTCATGGGGCGGCTCTTCGTCCCGCACGACCTGCCGCAGTGCAACGTCGGATTTTCCTCCCCGCACGAAAGATTGCCCCGTCGCCGATTCCGGCCAGCCTCGCGAGCCCTACCTCGCAAGCAGCCCATGAAATCCTTTCGTCACGAGCTCTGGTTCGACATTCCACAGCGCCGCGAGCTGTTGAACATCACACCGCAGGTCGCGCAGTGCGTGCGCGAAAGCGGCATCCGGGAGGGCCTGTGCCTGGTCAACGCGATGCACATCACCGCGAGCGTCTTCATCAACGACGACGAGTCCGGGCTGCACGCGGATTTCGAGCGCTGGCTCGAACGGCTCGCGCCGGAGAAACCGCACTCGGTCTACGACCATAACCGCACCGGCGAAGACAATGCCGACGCCCACCTCAAACGCACGATCATGGGCCGCGAGGTCGTCGTCGCCGTGACCAATGGCCAGCTCGACTTCGGTCCTTGGGAGCAGATTTTCTACGGCGAGTTCGACGGCGGCCGGCGCAAACGGGTGCTCGTTAAAATCATCGGCGAATGATTTCCGCGAATGTGGCGCAGATCGCGCGTGATGCTTTCATGGATACGACGGCGAAGAACCACCGGCAGTCCTGCGCCCTTCGTGCGGCGCCTGGCGCGTGACGCCGTCACATCCGGACGGCCACCTCATTTCCATACGACTGCAAACTATGCTGCGAACGATCGGAACTGTACTGGCGGGGCACTGGCGGGCCGGCCTGCTCACGCTCGCGGCCACGCTGATTTGGATCGCGCACTTCGACCGTTGGACGCTGGCCAGCTGGCAACTGCCGACGGATTACTACGTCGATGCACATGAGACGCTCGCGCGCCTGAAAGCAGCGTCGGAGGGCGACATCGTGCCGCTGCGTCCGCAGGTGATCGAGCGGCTCGGCGCGCCGTTTGGGGCGCATTGGGATGCCTACCCGACACCGGACAAACCGCTGATGGGCGCGCTCGGCTTGCTCGCAAATGCCGTCGGCCTGTTTGCCGCGGCGAATCTCGGTCTCGTGCTCGCACAGGTCACGGCGGTACTCGCGTTCTATTTCACCGCGCGCTGGCTGCGCTGTCGCTGGGAATGGGCGGCCGCGGGCGCGCTGCTCTTCGCGTTCACGTATCACACGTTTCACCGCGGCCTCGCGCACTTCTCGCTCGTGTTCACGTGGACGATTCCCCTCGGGCTGCTCGCGGTCTGGCTGGTCGCCGGCAGCCGACGACTCGACTGGCGCCGTCCCGGAGTCGCCGTGTGTTTTCTGACCGCCGTCGGCATCGGCGCCTCGAATCCCTACAATCTCTTCTTCTGGCTGCAGCTCATGGGTTGGGCGCTGATCTTCCAGGCCTTCGGCGCACGACGGCGCGCGAATCTGCAGATCGGCGCCGTCACCATCCTCATCGCGCTCGGCACGTTCGCGATCGTGCACAGCGAGGGCTGGCTTTTCGTGGAGGACACCGGCGCGCTGCCACTGCTCGCGCGCAACTACGGCGGCACGGAGCGCTTCGCGCTGAAGCTCGTCGAGATGTTCATCCCGCCACCCTTTCATCACTGGGATGCCTTCGCGTTCTTTGGTCACCGCTACATGCGCTGGTCCGAGTGGCGCGGCGAAATCTTCCTCCCGTATCTCGGCCTCGCGGGCATCGCCGGCTTCGTCTGGCTCGCGATCGCCAGCATTCGCCGCATGATCACGCGCCAGCCGCTACCGGGTTCCGCGCTCACGCTCGGCTGGGTGCTCGCGTATGCGATGCTCGGCGGCCTCACCAACATCCTCGCGCTCTTCGCCGGCTTCCAGGTGTTCCGCGCCACGAATCGCGCCGCGATTCTGGTCTCCGCCATCGTCCTGATTTTCCTCGTCGTGCGGCTGTCGCGACTCTCGATCCGCTGGCCGCGCTGGCTCCAGCTCGGCACGGCCGCCGTGGTCACCGCCGTCGGCGTGTATGAACAAATCCCGGCACCCGACGTCGACCCTGCGGAGGTCGCGCGGATGGTGAACCACGACCGGGAATTTGGTGCGGCACTGGAGTCGGCGCTGCCGGCCCAGGCGATGGTGTTTCAACTCCCGGTGCTCGGGTTTCCCGAGGTCGCCACGCCGTATCAGCTAAACGACTACGAGCACGTCCGCCCGTATCTCACGACGAAGCACCTGCGCTTCTCGTATGGCACGCCCAAGGAGCGCGCCCGCAGCCGCTGGCAGGCCGAGCTGAGCGAGGCAACGATGACCGAGCTCGTGCCCCAACTCGAAGCGGCCGGCTTCGCGGCACTTTATGTGAATCGGAAAGGCTACGCCGACCGGGCGGAGTCGATCCTGCGCGAACTCGAGCGGCTCGGCTACACCGAGCGGATCGAGCTGCCGGCCGGCAACCAGGTTGCCGTCAAGCTCCACCCCGCCGCCGCTCCGCGCCCACCGCTGAGCCGTACGCTCACGCTCGGGCTCGGCTGGCACATTCAGCCGGATCCCGACGGCGTCCGCTGGGCGCACGAGGAAGGTTACGTTTCTTATTTGAATCCCTACCCGCACCGCGTCCGCGTCGACTTCGAGCTGACACTGCAGGCCGTCGCCCCGCGCGAGGTTGTGCTCGAGCGCGACGGTCAGCTGATCCGTAGCATCACTGTGGATACGCAACCCGCCACCACGCGGCTGGCCGGCTTCGAGCTGCTGCCCGGCGTCAACCGTTTCATGCTGCGCTCGAGCGAGGCGCCCATCCGGCTCGGTCAAGGTCCCAATCAACTCCGCTCCTTCGGCCTGAAGAATTCCCGCCTCCAACTCGTTCCCGATCCCACCGCCGCGAGCTCATCGACGACGGCGGAACATTGATTGAACGCGCCTCCTCGCCGGCACGACGCTTGCGGCGCACGCGCGAATCTCCTTTGGTCGCCGCATGCGTGATCTCATCCGCTGGGGCATCATCGGTTGCGGCGATGTGACCGAAGTGAAGAGCGGCCCCGGCCTGCAAAAAGCCCGCGGCTCCCAGCTCGTCGCCGTCATGCGCCGCAACGGCGCGCTCGCCGCCGATTATGCGCAACGCCACGGAGTTCCCCGCTGGTATGACGATGCCCGCGCGCTCGTGCACGATCCTGAAGTCGATGCGGTTTACATCGCCACGCCGCCCGGCGCGCATCTTGAAGGCGTGCAGCTCGCGGCCGCGGCGGGCAAACCCGTTTACGTCGAAAAGCCGATGGCGCGAAACACGACCGAGTGCGACGCGATGATCGCCGCCTGCGCCGCCGCCGGACAGCCGCTCTTCGTTGCCTATTACCGCCGAGCGCTGCCGCGTTTCCTGAAGGCGAAGGAGCTCCTCGACTCCGGCGCGATCGGGCCGCTCACCGGCCTGCATCATCGCTTCGCGTCGCCCGGCCACGCGGGCACCGGCGCCGTCGCGCATGGCGGCCCGCCGCAACCTTCATGGCGCACGAACGTCGCGATCTCGGGCGGCGGACTCTTGCTCGACCTCGGTTCGCACGCGATCGACCTCCTCGATTTCCTCGGCGGCCCGTTGACCCAGGTCAATGGTCACGCGGCCCGCATAGCGACTGCCGGCGACGTCGAGGACACCGCGACGATGACGTTTCTCACCGCCGGCGGCGTGCCCGGCACCGCAGCGTGGAATTTCGCGAGCCAGGTGAAGGAAGACGTGCTCGAGCTGAGCGGCACCCACGGCCGAATCTCCCTCTCCGTTTTCGGTCACGAACCCGTCCGCCTCGAAACGGCACGCGGCGTCGAGCACTTCGAATTCGCCCCGCCCGCGCACATCGCACAGCCGCTCATCCAAACCGTCGTCGACACGCTGCTCGGCCGCGGCACCTGCCCGAGCACCGGCGAGTCCGCACGCCGCACCAACGCGGTGATGGATCGCGTTCTCGCCGCGTATTACGGCGGCCGCGAAGATGCGTTCTGGACACGACCTCATACCTGGCCCGGCCGAGCATGACAGGTAGGCACGGGCGGCCCGCCGCCCGTGATCGCGCCGTGCTTTGCATCTCTACCGCCAGATCATTTTTTCCATGACCAAACTCCTCCGCAAACGCGCGCTCGTCACCGCCGGCGCCCAAGGCATCGGCTTGGCGATCAGCCAGCAACTCCTCCAGGCCGGCTGCGACGTCGTCGTGCATTACCGCAGCAGCGCGGACAGCGCACAGACGCTCGTCGCGAACGCAAAAGCACTCGGTCGCCGCTGCACCATCATCACCGCCGACCTGACCGAAACCGAAGAGTGCGATCGGCTCGTTCGCGCCGCCGTCGAGTTTCTCGGCGGCCTCGACGTGCTCATCAACAACGCCGGCTCGCTCATCGCGCGCCGTGCCTTCCTCGAGGCCGACGATGATTTCTGGATGCAGACGATGTCGCTGAACCTCGGCAGCACGCGCCGCGTTACTCGGGCCGCTGTGCCTCATCTCGTGTCGGCGGCACAGACCGGTGGCGGTGCGAGCATCGTCAACCTCTCGTCGCTCGCCGGGCGCAAAGGCGGCCACACCGGCTCACTCGCCTATGCGACGTCGAAGGGTGCCGTGCTGACTTTCACGCGCGCACTGGCCACCGAACTCGGCCCCCAGGGCATCCGCGTCAACGCGCTCGCGCCGGGCCTGATTCTCGGGACCAGTTTTCACAACACGCACACCACGCCGGAGGCGGCGCGCGCGACCGTCGCCGGAATCCCGCTCGCCCGCGGCGGCAGTGCCGACGATGTCGCGCGCGCCGCCGTGTTTCTTGCGAGCGAGTTCGACGGCTTCATCACGGGCGCGACGCTCGACATCAACGGCGGCGTCTACGCGTGTTGATGCGTTGGCGGCCGTGCACCCCGCGTGCATCGTCGCATTGGTGCGCAACGTGAAATTCCGCGATCAGATCGTCTGGATCACCGGCGCTTCGTCCGGCATCGGCGAGGCGCTCGCGCACGCGTTCGCCCGCGAAGGCGCGAGGCTCGTCCTTTCGAGCCGGCGCTCCGCCGAGCTCGAGCGCGTGCGACTCGCATGCGCGCGGCCCGATGAACACGTCGTCATCCCGCTCGATGTCACGCGGCCGGACACGTTTCCCTCCGCCGTCGCCGAGGTTCTCACGCGTTGCGGCCGGATCGACGTGCTCGTGAACAACGCGGGCGTCAGCCAGCGCGCGCGCGCCGCGGACACCACGCCCGCGGTCGAGCGCGCGTTGATGGAAGTGAATTATTTCGGGCCGGTCGCGTTGTCGAAAGCCGCTCTGCCATCGATGCGCGCGCGTCGCGCCGGTCACCTCGTCGTCGTCAGCAGCGTGATGGGTTATCTCGGCACCCCGGGCCGCTCAACTTATGCGGCCGCGAAACACGCGCTGCACGGTTACTTCGACTCTCTCCGCGCAGAGCTGTGGCGGGAGAACATCGCCGTCACGCTCGCGTGCCCGGGCTATGTTCGCACCGCAGTGTCGGATAACGCGCTCGGCCCCGACGGCACCGCTCACGCTCGCGCCACCGGCCCGCACCGCAGCGGCATCACGCCCGAAAAATGCGCCGCCGCGATTTTGCACGCCGTCGCCCGCCGGCGCGAAGAGGTCCACGTCGGCGGCTGGGAAGTCGCGGGCATTTATCTGAAGCGCCAGTTCCCGTGGCTGCTTTCGCGAATCGTGCGCCGCATGAAATTCTCCGTCGATGAGCGCCGCTGACTGGAAATCGCGCGAGGTCCGCGACGCAGCGGAGCTGGCCCTCTCCTATCTGTCCGCGACCGATCCGCGGCCCGAAGCGCCGTGCGATGCCATCATCGGTTTCGGCGTGTTCGACCTCGGCCTGCCACGATTTTGCGGCGAGCTCTACACGCGTGGGATCGCGCCATTTATCATTTTCACCGGCGGCTTGGGCGCCGGAACCGGCAGCCTCGGCGGGCCGGAAGCCGACGCTTGGCGCGAGGCGTTGCGGGCGTCGCATCCAGACATTCCTGAAGAACACATCCTCACGGAAAACCGCTCCACCAACACGGCGGAGAACATCGCTTTCACTGCTGAGCTGTTGCGCGAAACGCGTCCCTCCATCGCCTTTGGCGCGGGCATTCGCACCGCGGTCATAGTCGCTTCACCATCGCGACTCCGCCGCGTGCGACTCGCGATGTGCAAGCTCCAGCCAGCAGTGCGCGTGATCCGCCAATTGCCACCGGTCGACTTTGACGCCGAGCACGCGCTCTACGCGCGCAACGGTGTGGATTATCTGGCACACCTCACGGGCGAACTCGACCGGCTCGTCGCGTATCCAAAACGTGGATGGATCGCGCCCGAGCCGCTGCCCCCGGAAATCGCGGCGGCGCATGCGGCATTGCGCGGGTTCATGCTTTCGCGCGAGCCTGTGGACCCAGCGCCATGATCCCACCTCCCATCACCCGCCTGCCCGAGCGCACCGCCGAATTTGGCGCCCTGCTCACGCGTTGGGCCGACATCAATTCCGGCTCGGGCCACCTAGCCGGACTCGATCGCATGCGCGCCGCGTTGCGCGAGGAGTTCGAAATGATCCCAGGCACCGCAACGGAAGAGCTCCCGTGCGAAGGCACTGCGGCCGCGCTCCGCGTGAGCCTGCGCCCCGAAGCGAAGACGCGAATCCTCCTCAGCGGGCACTTCGATACCGTCTACGAGGAGAACGATCCGTTTCAACGCTGTCGCTGGCTCGATGCCGCGCGGCTCAACGGCCCCGGCGTCACCGACATGAAAGGCGGCATCGTCACCATGCTCGCCGCACTGCAAGCCTTCGAACAGACGCCGCACGCCGCGAAGATCGGCTGGGACGTCCTCCTCACACCGGACGAGGAAACCGGCTCACACGGCAGCCGCTATCTGTTTCGCGCCGCGCCCGAACGCACGCAGTTCGCGCTCGTGTTCGAACCGGCGCGGCCCAACGGCGACATCGTACAATCGCGCAAAGGCACCGGCGGGGCCCTCGCGACGTGCCGTGGTCGCGCGGCGCACGCGGCGAAAGTTCCGAATGATGGTCGCAACGCGATCCTCGCGCTCTCCGAGTTCCTGCTCGCGGTGAACCAGCTTCCCGCCGAGCTGCCCGGCGTGCTGCTCAACGTCGCCAACATCCGCGGCGGCACCGTCGCAACGAACGTGGTGCCCGACTTTGCCGAAGCGGAAATCGATCTGCGCATCACCACGGCCGCGGACCGCGAGCGGCTCCTCGCGCGCCTCGAAGCGCTCGCCGCCGAGGTCAACGCGCGCGATGGATTCAGCCTCGAGTTGAAAACCCGCTTCAATCGCCCGCCGAAGGAATCGCTGCCCGCGGAAGCGAAGCTGTTTCCCGAATGGCAGCGTGCCGCGCGCGATGTCGGGCTCGCGCCGTTCACGTGGGTTCACACCGGCGGCGCTTCCGATGGAAATTTCCTCTCTGTCGCCGGGCTGCCTTGCCTCGACGGCCTGGGCCCGATCGGCGATGGGCTCCACAGCAATCGCGAATTCGTGGTCGTGCCGACCATCGCAGAACGCGCGCAAGTGGTCGCGCTCGTGCTGCATCGCCTCGCCTCGGGCGAGATCGCGTTGTGAAGGCGGCGTTGAAAACGCGCTACACTGCCGGCGGCATCACGCCGAGTTTCTCGGCCCAGGGTCGCAGCGCAGGCATGATGCTTGGATAAAGCGCGACTCCGCGCTCGAGCTGCTCCGTGCGTTTGCGCAAGCCCGACTCGCCTGGCAACCTCACGCGTTCGAAGCCCGGCCGCGGCGGCGTGGCCCTGCATTTCGCCGCCACGAATTCCGTTTGCCGCCGAAAATCGTCGGCGCCGCCAAACAGCGCCGGGTCGAAGACCTGTACACACGCGGTCGCGCCCCAGCCTTCCTTTGGATCCGCCCGGCCATGCCCTGCCAATCCGCCGGTCAACGCTTCCACGAGAAGCGCGAACGCGTAGCCTTTGTGACCGTGATCGATCCCACCGGTCGGCAATAACGTGCCGGGCGGATTCGTATACAACGCCGCCGGATCGTCCGTCGGTTCACCCGCGGCGGTGAGCGCCCATCCGCCGGGAAATCGCTTTCCTTCATTCCGCAGCCGGTTCGTGAGCCCGTTCGTCGTAATCGACATCGAGACATCGAGCATCACCGGATCGCCGTTCGTCGGCCACGCCGCCGCGAGTGGATTCGGCGTAAACACATCGCTTCGTCCGCCGTGCGGCGCGACGCTGCTCGCGCTGGGATCCGAGCACGTGAGCACGATCATCAGCCCGCGATCCGTCACCCGTTTTAGATACGCGGCGAGACACGCGATGTGATGACTGCGTCGAATCACCACCGTGCACGTGCCGTTCTTCCCCGCTCGCTCCGTCGCGAGCTCGATCGCCCGCACCGTCAACCAAGGCCCGGGCAACCGTCCGCCATCCCATGTGACGGCCGCCGGAAAGTCCGCAATCACACGCGGCTCGCCAGCCGTCGCCATTGAGCCTCGCTCGATCTCGCCGAGATACTGCGGCAGCAACGCAAGCCCGTGTGTCGTGTGCCCGAGCAGGTCGCCCTCGACGAGCACTTCGCTGACGACGCGCGCTTTTTCGGTTTCGAGACCGGCGCGCGCCAGCAGGGCCGCGGCGAAGTCCATCAATCCAGCGGCAGGATAACGCATCGGGTTCATCGCAGCAGTGCGGTAAGTCAGATCAGGAAGACGCCGCGGAGGTGGGCGACGCTCCTTCAACGGGTTTCGTGCGCACAAACGGCGCGCTCGTGCGCAATAGCGCGAACGCGAACCCAGCCAGCCCCGCCACCGCGAACACGAACCAGTCGCCGTGCTCCGTGTAGAAGGTCGTCCGATCGATCCAGCGGCGGTCGCGTTGGACTTCGATGGTCTGCGTGCCGCGAAAATAAATCGTGCCCTGCTGATTCGTCACCACGCGCCTCACGCCGCCAAACTCATCGATCCAACCGCTCCAACCGCCGTTGCCGCAGCGGATGACCGGCCGCCGCGTCTCCACTGCCCGCAGCACCGAGTGCGCGGCGTGCTGATACGCCGCACCACCTTCGCCAAACCAACCGTTGTTCGTTAGAACCGTCAGGATGCTGGCACCACCGAGCGCACTATAGCGTGCGAGCTGCGGGAAAATATCTTCATAACAAATAAGCGGGCCAAACACGACCATCTGCTCGCCGATCGGCACGAGCAGCGGCGACGACGTCTCTCCGGCCACGAAGTCCCCGCCGATCGGCACGAACTTCTCGAGCCAGCCGAGCAGCGGCCGCAGCGGCACGAATTCGCCGAAGGGCACGAGCTGGCGTTTCGCGTAATAATTTTCGGATACGCCGCCCTCCGGCGTGACGAGAAACGCGCCGTTGACCCAATGCTCGTCCGGCGCATTGGGTTTCTCGATCGCCACGGAGCCGAGGAGCAGCGGCACCTGCGCGCGTTGCACGAGGGATTCGACAAACGTCTTCGCTTCGGCGTGCCCGCGCACCGCGAGGGGCGTCGAAGCCTCGGGCCACAGAATCAAGTCGGGCCGCGCCTTCGCCGCTTCCAGCGTGGTCTTCTGCAGCACATCCAGGATGGCAGGGATGCGCGCCGGATCCCACTTCACGTCCTGCTCGATATAGGGTTGTACAATCGCGATGCGCGCGAGTCGTTGATTATAGCCGCGACGATTGAAGACCTCCGTGAAATGCACGCTCACGCAGGCGAGCAAAAGAAACAGCGCGAGGAAAAATTCCTGGCTGCGCTTGTTGATGCCCGTGACGCCTTCCCTAAAAAGCCGGTGCGCGTACGCGGCGAACCCGAGATTCATCATCACGAGCACAAATGAAACCCCGTAGGCGCCGGTGTACGGCGCGATCTGCAGGATGCTCACGCGCTCCCACTGGCTCGCGGAGAGCGGGAGCCATTGAAATCCGCCGAGCAGCCATGACCGCGTCCACTCGATCACGACCCACACGCCCGCCAGCCCGAGGATTGCGAGGAGCCGCACCGGAGTCGCCTGACCGATGATACGGGGAAGCGTCCACCACGCGGCGAGATACCAGCTGCCAATCCACGCGCCGATGAACGGCCCGAGCAGCGCAAGCCCGAGCCAGGTCACATTGTGCAACCACCCCAGTAGTATTGTCCACGCCACGGCCTGCGCCGCGAACATAGTGCCAACATAAATCTTCAACCGCGGTCGCGTATACGCCCAGTAAAGACCGGGCACCAGCATCGCGTACGCGAACTCGGGGATCTTGAAGGGCGGAAACGACAATACCGCGAGAAGCACGGTCAGCACGAACACCGTCACGGCCGCGAGCGGCTCCGCATGCCGTTGCACAAAAGTCGGGCGCGGCTCGTAGGGATCGAAGGCAGTTGAAACAGGGACGGTGGACACTCGGGCTGCAAGTAGGCCGAGGTTTTCCCGCCCTGCAAGCAGGCTCGCACCGCCGAACCGCACGCAGGCGCGCGGGTCTCTGTCAGCATCATGAATCGCCAGGCTCCCACCCACGACCCGGCAAACGCAGCCGACCTCCACCGACTCGACGGCAAGATCGTGCTCGTCAGATCAACGCGCGACCGCCGCAACCCGCCGACCGCGATGCGCGGCACGATCGAAGTGCGACAGGCCGCGCCGGATTCGCCGCCCGACGTGAGCCTCGCGGTCGAGTTTCCCCAGATGTTCACGACGCGGGCGCACCACCGCACGATTCCGCTGAAGCACGACGACGTGATGCGACTGCTCGCGTCCGAATCCAACGGCACGTTTGAATTCACCATCGACGAGGAGCTGGAGTGAGGCACGTTGGGCGTCCGCATGAGCGAACTCCCCGATTGCCTCTATTGCCGCGAGGACCAACGGCTGCAGGATCTGATGATCGAAGTCGCCCCGCTGGCGGCCTCGACGCTTTACCTTTTCAAGGAGCAAACCCACCGCGGTCGCTGCGTCGTCGCGTATCGCGCGCACGTGAACGAACTGTTCGAGCTCCCGGACGACGAGCTTACACTCTTCATGCGCGACGTCGCACGCGCGGCAAAAGCGATCAAGACGGCGTTCGCGCCGGGCAAGGTCAACTACGGCGCCTATTCCGACAAGCTGCCGCACCTGCACATGCACCTCGTGCCGAAATACGAAGGCGGCGCCGCCTGGGGCGCGCCGTTCGAAATGATGCCGGCCAACAAAACGCTGCTGCGCGACGAAGAGTACAACGCGCTGATCGCCGCGCTCAGGAAGCATCTATAGCGTCAAGCGGGCGCGAACGTTTTTAGAGAAGGATATCGATATAGAGTGCGCGTCAGTTTTCACCGGCTGCCGCATCGGCGTCGTGTTCGCGTTCCTTCACGCGAGCGATGAACGCGGCGATCACCGCCGACTCGGCCGACACGACCGGCGGAATCGCCAGCACGGTCGTCACTTCCCATTTTCCATCTTCGTGCAGATGGCCCCACGCATAACAACGCAGGGCCTGATTATGTCCGAGCAACGCGAACACCTCGACGTTTCCCTCCCACATCACCTGGCCGTTCACGACCTCCTTCACGGCCTCCGTGCGCGAGTGCGACGCCTCGCATTGATGCAGCCGGCGAATGGTGGACCGCAGCTCGGCGAGATACTCCATGGCGGCACTGAACGCAGCATGCGCGCACGCACAAGGACCAATACTTTCGTGGTCGATGACCGCGGAAAGCAAATGAACGCCGGTATCGACGGTCGCTCGCCACGGGACGAGGGGTCATGCGCGTGCCCGTCTGGGGCGGAACGTCGATGCCGGTCCCATCTCCACGACGAGCAGTTCCGCCTGCTGGAGCGCACGGGCGAGCTCGTTGCACCACGGTCGCAAGGCGGCCCGGCTCGGTGCGCAGACAAGAAGTTGTCGCGACTCCTCCTCGATGAACCCGCGGCGGGGATCGAACCAGCCGCCATCGGCGTTGAGGACGGTGAAGCCCGCGGGGAAATGGCGGAAGGTGATCGAGCAGATCCGCTCGTCGTCGGCACGAAGAAAACGCTTGCCCGCCGCCGGAGTATTGCGGGCGCCAAGTAGCAGCGAGAAACATTTCAACCGAGGCATCAGGCTTTGACCCACAACGGCCGCCTTGGTTTGCAGGCGGGAATAGCCGGCGCGCCTGCGGTCGGCTGAACGGCCCGGGCTGTCACCGTTTTTTAAATACAACAGAAGCTCAAAACCGGAGCCGGGAGTTCTCGTGGCCGCACCTCGGACATTTACAGAGCTCGGTGCCGGTGGGCGCGGCGTAGAGCGCATCGCAACGGATGCAGTGGAACGTCGTCTTGCGCCGCTCGAGCTCGAAGCGCCGATGGTCGCGCCGATCGTAATAGAGCCACAGGCCAAGAAACACCGCCGCCACGAGAAAGCAGTAGACGATGACGGCCGTGGTGAACTCGAACATGATTCACAAACGCTGGCGCACCGAACGTTCGCCGCCAAGCGCTGTCCGCCAACCGCGACGTTCCACCCATGAAAACCGAAAAAGAAAAAATGCTGTCCGGGGAGCTTTACCATGCACTCGATCCCGAGTTGACGCACGAGCGGCGGTTGGCACGCGAGCGCTGCCGGGCGCTGGTGGCCTGCGCCCCGGATGACACGGAGGAGCGGATGCGCCTGATCGCGGCGTTGTTTGGCACCGTGACGGATGCGTGGATCGAGCCGCCGTTTTTCTGTGACTACGGCCGCAACATCACCGTGGGGCGGAGTGTGTTCTTCAATTTCAACTGCGTGGTGCTCGATGTGATGCCGGTGCGGATCGGTGATCACACGATGTTCGGTCCGGCGGTACAGATTTACACCGCGACGCACCCGCTCGATACGGATCAACGACGAAGCGGTTTGGAGTTCGGGCGTCCTGTGACGATCGGCAGCGATGTGTGGGTCGGGGGCGGGGCGATCATCTGTCCCGGCGTGACGATCGGGGATCGTGCGGTGATTGGGGCCGGAAGCGTCGTTACGCGCGACGTGCCGGCGGGGGTGTTTGCAGCGGGCAATCCGTGCCGGGTGATTCGGCACGTTTCGTAGGCCCGACCGCGCCGCAACATCGCACCCCTCGACTTCCGTAGCGTGGCTCCGGTCTCCGAGCGGACTTGGGTTCCAGGGGGCGAAATTGCCGGTGCGATGCGTCCGCTGGACCTCAGGCTCGCTCGGAGAAACGGGCGACCTTCACCGTGGCTTTCGAGCAAAAAAAAATGCGCCGAGTTTCCTCGGCGCATTTGAGATTTTGGGGAGCGAAGCCTTAGGCTTTCGCTTCGCCTTCGGCCTTCGGGGCCTCGGCGGCGGGAGCGGCTTCGGCGGCGGGCGCTTCAGCAGCGGCCTTGGGGGCCTTGGCTTTCGCGCTCTTCGCCTTCGACTTCTTGCTCTTCTGCTTCTTATAGCCCGGATCATCCGCTTTCACGAACTCGATCAGGGCAATCTCCGCCGCGTCGCTCTGGCGGGCGCCGAGCTTGTAGATGCGGGTATAGCCTCCGTTGCGGTTCGCGAATTCCTTGTAGGTTTCGTTGAACAGCTTCGTGATCGCGTCCTCATTCCGGACGTCCGCGAGGGCGAGACGGCGAAGGTGGATCTGGTCCTTCTTCTCGGTCTTCGCCGCGGCTTTTTTGGCCTTGGTGATGACCTTCTCGATGAAGGGACGCAGGGCCTTGGCCTTGGTCAAAGTGGTCTGGATGCGGCCGTGCTCGATCAACGAAGCTGCCATGTTGGACAACATGGCGGCGCGATGCTCGCGGGTGACGCCCAGAGTGGCGTGGTGTTTATTGTGACGCATTGCGTGTGTTTATTTGTCGGCTCCCGATCGGCAATCCGGTCGCAGCGTTGGGCGGCAGCGGACGGCGCGAGGCCGAAATTTAGTAGCGAGTAGCGAGTAGCGGGTCGTGAGTAGCGAGTGAAGAAGGCCGTAAGATTCGCGAACGATGATGCTCGCCACTCACGACCCGCTACTCGCTCCTTCTGCGATCAGCCTTCCTTCTTGGTGTCGAGGAGGCGCTCGTCGAACTTCATGCCGAGAGAGAGGCCGAGCGCTTCGAGCTTCTCCTTGATCTCGTTGAGCGACTTCTTGCCGAAGTTGCGGTATTTGAGCATCTCCTGCTCGGTCTTCATCGCGAGCTCGCCGACGGTGGTGATGTTCGCGTTGTTGAGGCAGTTCGCCGCGCGAACGGAGAGCTCGATTTCGTTGACCGACATGTTGAGGAGTTTGCGGAGCTTGTTCTGCTCCTCGCTGACCTCGGACTGCTGATTTTCGAATTCGTAGGCTTCTTCGCTGACGCGATCGAAGACGTCGAGATGATGCTTGAGAATCGACGCGGACTGCTTGAGCGCATCGTCCGGCGTGATCCGGCCATCCGTCCAGATTTCGAGGATCAGCTTGTCGTAATCCGTGATCTGGCCGACGCGGGTCGCTTCGACCGCGTACTTAACGAGCTTCACCGGCGAAAAGAGCGAATCGATCGGGATGACGCCGATAGCCTGCTCTTCTTTCTTGTTCGCCTCACCCGGATAGTAACCGCGACCGGTCTTGATCTCGATCTCAGCCTCGAAGTTGCGCTTCGAGTCGAGCGTGCAGATGACCTGGTCGGGGTTTACGATCTGGATATTGGCGTCGGCCTGAATGTCGGCGGCCGTGACGGCTCCGGCTTTGGCGGCCTTGATGAGGAGGGTGATCGGCTCACGTTTCTGGGAGACGATCAGAATCTTCTTCAGGTTGAGAACGATGTCGGTGACATCTTCGACGACGCCGTCGATGGATTGAAACTCATGGTTTACGCCATCGATCTTGATGGACGAGATCGCGGCGCCCTCGATGGAGCTGAGGAGCACGCGGCGAAGGGAGTTGCCGACGGTGTGACCGTAACCGGCTTCGAAAGGCTCGGCGATGAACTTGGCATAGGTCGGCGTGGCGCCTTCCTCGACCTTGGTGAGCTTGCTGGGCAGTTCGAACTTTCCGAGACGTTTTGGCATAGACTGGGGAGTTCTGACGTTGAGCTTTTTTTAGAGTGTGAGTTGAGGCGGAGGCTCGTGCTTAGAAGCGCGAGTAGAACTCAACGATGAGCTGCTCGTTGACGTCCTGGGTCATCTCTTCGCGCGTCGGGAGCCGCACGACGGTGGCCTTGAAGGTCTCGGGATTCATCGTCAGCCAGCCGGGAACGTTCCGGATGCGATTTTCCTCGAGGCAGCGGGTGGCGAGCTGGCGGGAAGCGGGCGTGTTTTTGACCTCGATCTCGTCGCCGGGCTGCACGTTGTAGCTGGCGATATCGACCTTGTGGCCATTCACGCGGATGTGCCCGTGGTTCACGAATTGACGGGCCGCGGCGCGACTCTTCGCGAGACCGAGCAGATAAACCGCGCTATCGAGACGGGACTCGAGCAATTGAAGGAAACGCTCGCCGGTAACGCCGCGCTCCTTCTTGGCGATCTCGAACACGCGCCGAAACTGACGCTCGAGCAGGCCGTAAATATAGCGGAGCTTCTGCTTTTCGTTGAGGCCGACGGCGTATTCGGAAACTTTCCGACGCATCTTGGCGCCGTGCACGCCGGGCGGATAGCTGCGCCGTTCAAAGGCTTTGCCAGAGCCAAGAATATGCTGACCGAATCGACGGCTGATGCGAGTGGTGGGGCCGGTATAACGAGCCATGGATATTTATAATTTAAGATTTTCGATTTACGATTACCGGCTGATTATACGCGGCGGCGTTTGCGCGGGCGGCAACCGTTGTGCGGGATCGGCGTGACGTCGACGATCGACGTAATCTCGAGGCCAATGGCCTGCAGCGCACGGATCGCGGAATCACGACCGAGACCGGGGCCGGAAACGCGGATCTGAATATCCTTCAGGCCGTGGGCCATCGCGTTGCGAGCGGCGTCCTGAGCGACAACCTGCGCGGCATAAGCAGTGGATTTACGGGAGCCGCGGAAGTTGCACTTGCCGGCGGACGACCACGCGATCACGGCGCCTTTCTGGTCGGTGATGGAGACGATCGTGTTGTTGAAGGACGCGAGCACGTTGGCGTAGCCGGACGTGACGTTCTTCGAGCCCTTGGCCTTGCGGACCTTGACGGCGCCGAGCTCCTCCTTGAGGAGATCTTCGGCGGTGGGTTGCTTGGCGACGCCATGCACCATTTCGACGGGCTTCTGTTCGCCTGACGGACCTTTCGGCGCACCTTCAGCGGCAGCGCCGGGAGCGCCGGCAGGTGCGGCGCCTTCGGCCGGTTTGCCACCTTTTTCGCCAGCGGCCTTGGGCGCCTTGGCCTTCTTCTCGCCCGCAGCAGGTGCGGCGGCGGGAGCGCCCTCGACGGGAGCAGTGGCAGCCTTGATCGGCTTTTCTTTCTTCGGAGCGGACTTTTCTTCGGCCATGTTAGTAAGGGATTATGCTTCTTTCGCCTTGGTGACGCCAACGGTCTTGCGCGGGCCCTTGCGGGTGCGGGCGTTGGTGCTGGTGCGCTGACCGCGGACCGGGAGGCTGCGGCGGTGGCGGATGCCGCGATAGCAATTGATCGCCTGGAGGCGCTTCAGATTGCTGGCGATCTCGCGCCGCAGGTCACCCTCGAGCACCCATTTGTGCTCGGTGATGATGTGGAGAATTTTGTTGAGCTGCTCCTCGGTGAGGTCCTGCGCCCTCATATCGGGGTTAAGGCCCGCTTCCTTGACGAGCAGATCGGCCCGCGTAGGACCGATGCCGTTGATATAACGGAGGGAGAACGCGACTTTCTTCTTCGCGGGGATGTCGACGCCGAGGAGACGAGGCATGGTGATGTTCTAGTTGAGAGTTACTTGTTGAGAGTTGAGTGAGAGTGAGAAAAGGAGTGTCAGACGGGCCGCGAGATCGTGAGGATCTCGGGACCTTTTTCCGTGGTGAGGACGGTGTGTTCGAAGTGCGCGGAGGCCGAGCCGTCCGCCGTCACGATCGTCCATCCATCGGAGAGCGTTTTCGTCTTGTAGCCGCCGGCGTTGACCATGGGCTCGATCGCGAGCGTCATGCCGGGCTTGATCTTGTCTCCCGTGCCGCGGCGACCGAAGTTCGGGATTTCGGGCGGCTCGTGCATCGAGACTCCGACTCCGTGGCCCACCATGTCGCGCACGACGCTGAAGCCATTTGCTTCAACATAGCGCTGAATCGCGTACGATATATCGCCGATGCGATTACCGACGATCGCCTGCTTGATCCCGAGATCGAGCGCCTCGAGGGAGACGCGCAGCAGTTTTTCGTTGGGCGTAGAGATCGGGCCGACCGGAACGGTGAACGCGTTGTCGCCGACGTAGCCGTCTTTCCAGACAACAATATCGAGCGAAACGATGTCACCATCGCGGAGGATGCGCTTGAACGACGGAATCCCGTGGACGACTTCGTCGTTCACCGAGATGCAGGTATGCGCTGGATAGCGCTTGGAACCGTGCGTGTAGCCGTAACAGGCGCTGCGTGCTCCCAGGCGGGCGATCCAATCGCGGCCCGCTTCTTCCAAGTCTTGCGTCGTGACGCCAGGCTTCACGAGCGGCTTGAGTTGCTCAAGCACGGTCGCAGCAATGGCGCACGCCTCACGCATCCTGGCGATGCCGTCTTTGTTTTTGATGGGAATCGTCATGATGTCGCGAGAAAGCTCGCCTCGTTCAGGAGGCCGAGCGTGCGATAGTATAAGACGACGGACTCGTGGGAGCCGGGGCCCGGGAAGACGGCGCTAAGCGCCTCGTCACGGGCATCGAGCCATTCGTCGAATACTTTTGCTTGGAGCAGCGTAGCCGGGAAGTCCGTGAGGACAAAACCCGCATCAGGTTTGCGCGCGAAGAACCAGCGGCGCATAAGCGCCAGCAGGTTTGCTTCCTCCGCAGCGGCCGAAGCCGTGCGGCGCGAAATCTCCGGGCCCTTGAGGCGAAGCGGAGAGACGTGCTCTAAATTCAAAGAACGAGCCCGGTCCATCAGAGTTTCAAAACGAAAATCCGGAGAACCGAGGAGAACCAGCTTGGCTTTGGCGGCAGGGCCAAAACCCGCGAAGGGGTCGGAAATGCCAGCCACAGCCGCCGGAGTAAAGAACTTATTTCAGGAACGCCTTATATGCCCAGATGCCCGTGCCTAACACGAGCAAGCCGAGCATCGGCAATGCGATCTTCATCACCGCCTCGTGGCTCAAAGCCTCACCGGCTGCACCTTGCTGCGCGTTGGCGCTGCGGGCACGGATACGGCCCTTCTTCAGGAAACCATCGTAATGCCGCTGAAGGAGGAAGGTCTCGATCTGGCGCATCGTGTCGAGAATAACGCCGACGGTGATCAACATACCCGTGCCGCCAAAGAAGTAAGCGATGCGGGTGGGAACGTTCAGCTCGAAGAGCAACACGTCCGGCATGACAGCGATGATCGTGAGGAAAATGGCGCCGGCCAGCGTCAGCCGCGTCATGATAAAATCGAGGAACTGCGCCGTCGGCTCGCCCGGGCGTACTCCCGGAATATAGCCGCCGTATTTCTTCAAATCGTCCGCTATCTGGATCGGCTTGAACATGACGGAAACCCAGAAGTAGCTGAAAAACAGAATCAGGATCGTATAGAATAGATAATATACCCAATCGCCCCGGAGAAGGCTCTGCGCGAACTCTCCGAAGAAACTGAGCTTGGGATGCGCGGCTCCGATCCAGGAGAAAATCTGCTGCGGAAAGAGCAGGATCGCGCTCGCGAAAATGACAGGCATGACACCCGAATAATTGACCTTCAGCGGGAGGAATGAGCTCTGGCCACCCATCACCTTATTGCCCACGACCCGCTTGGCGTACTGCACCGGAATTTTTCGCTGGCCCTGTACAACCGCGATGATGCCCATCGTTACGATGACGAAAAGCGCCACCATAATGACGGCCTGGGGAAGACCGAGGCTCGTGCCGGTGCCGACCGGGCGGAAGAAGAGGCTCCACGTCTGCTGCGCGGCGCCGGGAAGATCTGCGAGAATGCCGACGGTGATAAGGAGCGAGACCCCATTGCCGATGCCGCGCTGCGTGATCTGTTCGCCGAGCCACATAAGCAGCATCGTGCCCGCAGTCATGAAGATCACCGACGTCGTGATAAACGTCCATTTCTCGGTCAGCACGATCGAACCGTAAGTGGCCACATCATAACCTGGGAAAAGCTGGCCGGGATTCTGCAATGCGAGCAGTAGCAGCGTGCCTTGAATGATACAGATCAGCACCGTCGCATAACGGGTATATTGGGTCAGCTTCTGCCGGCCGACATCGCCTTCCTGCTGCAACCGGCTGAGGGCGGGAACCACGGCGGTCATCAGCTGGAAAATAATCGACGCACTGATATACGGCATGATGCCCAACGCTGCGATAGCGCCCTTCGTGAGCGCCCCACCCGTGAACATGTTATAAAGTCCGATCAGATTACCGGCCCCCGTCGCGGCCTGCTCCGAGAAGAAGCGCTGCAGCGGATAAGGATCGATGCCTGGAAGCGGAATGATCGACGCGACGCGCGAGACGAATAGCAGCGACAGCGTGTAGAAGATACGGGAGCGGAGCTCCGGAATCTTCAGGGAGTTCGTGAAGGCAGAAAACACGGTGAGAGCGGGAGGTTGAACGCGAGAAGCGAGAGAACGAAAGGAGGCGCGTCAAGGGCTGACGCGCCCCATGCAGGGTCAGGCGACGATTGCCTGGCCGCCGGCTTTCTCGATCTTGGCCTTGGCCGATTCCGAGAATTTCGTGGCGGTGATCTTGAGCGCGCGGGTCAATTCGCCGTCGCCCAGTATCTTCACGCGCGACTCGCCTCCGCGGATCAAACCGCTGGCGGCGAGGATCTCGGCGTTAATCTCGGTAATTTTCGCATCGAGCGACGCAATGTCGCCGATGTTCACGACCGCGATTTCAATCCGGTGGTTATAGTTGTTGAAGCCGCGGTGCGGGAGCTTGCGGTAGAGCGGCATCTGGCCGCCTTCAAAGCCGGGACGAATGCTGCCGCCGGAGCGGGCCGTCTGGCCCTTGCCGCCGCGTCCGCTGGTCTTGCCGTGGCCGCCGCCTTCGCCGCAGCCAACACGCTTTTTGCGGTGCACGGCACCGGGAACGTTCTTCAGTTCGTGGAGTTTCATGTCGGATTCCTAATGAGGCGCCGCCCGCCGCGAATGCGCGGCAGGCGACTCGGATTTGATTGGTTTAATGAAAACGCCAGCCGAGCTCAGCTCGTCTTGCGCACGGTCGCGATGTTCTCCGCGAGGCGGAGCTGAAGCAGACCGTTAAGTGTGGCGTGCACCACGGCGATGTGGTTCGAGGAGCCCATCGACTTCGTGAGAATGTTCTTGATGCCAGCCGCCTCGAGGACAGCGCGAACGCCGCCACCCGCGATCAGGCCGGTTCCAGGGGAGGCGGGCTTGAGCATCACGCGACCGCCATCGTATTGGCCCATTACATCGTGCGGAATCGTGTCGCCCTTGAGCTTCACGTTGACGAGGTGCTTGTGGGCGTTGGCCGTGCCTTTCTTGATCGCGTCCGGAACTTCGTTGGCCTTGCCGTAACCAATGCCGACCTTGCCCTTGCCGTCGCCGACGACAGCGAGCGCGGCGAAAGAAAAGCGGCGTCCGCCCTTCACGACCTTGGCGCAGCGATTAATGAAGACGACCTTCTCGATCATCTGCGGACCGTCGCCGTCTTGAGGCTTCTGGTCGCGATTGTCGCGGCGCGGGCCGCGACCACCGCCAGGACCGCGGAAGCCGCCCTGACCGCGGAAGCCGCCTTGGCCACGCGGAGAGCGCTGTTCTCGCGCAGGGGCGGGTGCGGCTGCTGGCGCAGGGGTCGAGGTCGGCGCAGAAGCCGCAGCTTCAGTAGCGGCAGGTGCGGGTGCGTCAGGCGCGGCGGATTCGGACGCGGAAGTGGGTTCGGTGCTCATGCGGATTTTTAGAATTTCAGGCCACCTTCGCGCGCGGCGTCGGCGAATTGTTTAACTTTGCCGTGGAACGGCGCACCAGAGCGGTCGAACACGACTGACTCGACGCCGGCAGCCTTGGCCTTGGCAGCAAACGCGACGCCGAGCGTCTTGGCGCTGGCGACGTTGGCCTTGAGTTTCTGCTTGCGCAGTTCGGGATCGAGGCTGGAGAGAAATACCAGCGTCGTACCGGCATCGTCGTCGATTGCCTGCGCGTAGACGTGCTTCGTGGTGAAGCGGACCGCAAGACGCGGGCGGGCGGCGGTACCGACGACCTTCTTGCGAATGCGCCAACGGCGGTTCTGGAGGAGACGGGCTTTGGTTACAGTCTTGGTGCTCATGGGTGTGCTCCTTAGGCGACGGTCTTGCCTTCCTTGCGGCGAACACGCTCGCCGACGATGCGCACGCCTTTGCCCTTGTAAGGCTCTGGCGGATAATAACTGCGAATCTCGGCGGTGACAGCACCGACGAGCTGCTTGTCCGCGCCCTCAACCTTGACTTTCGTCTGGTCCGTGACGGTGACCTTGATTCCGGCGGGAATCTCCATCGCAATCGGGTGTGAGTAACCCAGCGCGAGATCGAGCGTGCTGCCCTTGAGGTTGGCTTTGAAACCGACGCCCTGGATTTCGAGATCTTTGGTGTATCCCTCGGTGACGCCCTTGACCATGCCGGCAACGATTGACCGCACCGTGCCATACATGGCCTTCGCGAAACGGGTGTCTTCGATCGGAGCGAACGTGATCTGCTTTTCAGCGATGGTCACTTTGACGACGGGTGCGAAAGTCTTTTCAACTTTGCCCTTGGGACCCTCGACGAGGACTTTGTCACCGTTGACGGTGACCTTGACCTTGTCGGGGATGGAAACGGGTTGTTTGCCGATGCGGCTCATTTTTTAAAAGTGGCTAGTGGCAGTGGCGCGCGGCCATTTACCATACGTTGCAGAGGAGCTCGCCGCCGGCCTTGTTGCGGCGGCAGTCGGCGTCCTTCATTACTCCCTTGGAGGTGGAAAGGATGCCAATACCAAGACCGTTCAACACGCGTGGAACATCGGTGTAGCTGAAATAGAGACGGCGGCCGGGCGACGAAACGCGCGTGATGCCGGTGATGGCGGGCGCGCCATCGACATATTTCATTTTCACGACAAGGGTCTTGTGGCCCTGCGCGTCGGTGCCGTTGCTGTGATCGGCAACGTAGCCCTCGGTCTTGAGGATCGCGGCGACGCTCTCCTTCAGGTTCGAGTGCGGGATCACGCATTCATCGAGCTTGGCCTTGGAGGCGTTGCGCAGACGCGTGAGGAAATCACTAATCGGATCGGTCATGTGGATGTTTTTTTATTACGGCCGCGCGGGTCATATCCGATGCGCCAAAAGCGCATAAACCCCCGTGAGCCAGGAAATGTTTACCAGGACGATTTGATCACGCCGGGAATCTTCCCGTTGAGGGCGAGTTCGCGAAACGTGATACGCGAAACGCCGAACTTGCGGATATAGGCGCGCGGGCGGCCGCTCAGCGAGCAGCGGTTGCGAATACGCGTCGGCGAGGAATTGCGCGGGAGCTTCTGCAGCTTCTTCTGAGTCGCGTGAAACTCTTCGTCGGTCGTGGCGGGATTAATGAGGACGGCCTTCAGTTCGGCGCGCTTGGCGGCAAACTTGGCGGCGAGATTGATGCGCTTCTTATTGCGCTCGATGGCTGAGGTCTTCGGCATGGCGGAGGTCTTTGAGAATTAAGCGGCCTTGGGCGCAGTGGTCGTCTCGACGCGGCGGAATGGCATGCCGAGAAGCTTCAGCAGCTCGCGGGCTTCGTCGTCTGTCTCCGCCGTCGTCACGATCGTGATGTCCAGCCCCATGGTCTTCTTTACGTTTTCCACCGTGATTTCCGGGAAAATCGTGAAATCCGTGACGCCGAGGTTGTAGTTGCCCTGGCCGTCGAGCTTCGTCGGAACGCCGCGAAAATCGCGAATGGTCGGGAGAGCGACGGCAAGAAGGCGATAGAGGAACTCCCACATCGAGTTGCCGCGGAGCGTCACGCTGCAGCCAACGATCTGATTGGGCTTGAGCTTGAAATTCGCGATGGCCTTGCGCGAGCGATTGAGGATCGGCTTCTGGCCGGCAATCGCGCCGAGGTCACGGGCGACGTCGGCGATCTGGTTCTTGTCCGCGTCGGCGTCGATACCGGTGTTGAGGCTGATTTTCAGCAGCTTCGGTACCTGATGTTTGTTCTTATAGCCGCGGCTCTTCACGAGCTCAGGAGCGATCTGCTCGGCGTAGAGTTTTTTGAGAGTGGGAACGGTGCTCATTTGGATTTGCCCGCGATTACCGACCGCGAGGCGATAGCGTGTGATAGTAGAGTGGAAAAGCGCTCAGTAACGCAGGCACGCCGGCCGATTGGCAAGCGTGCTTTCGGCCCGAGGCCTCAGGCTTTCGCCTTTTCGGTGGCAGAGCCCTTCTTGCGTTTGCTGCTGGCGTCGAAATTCGACTGCAGCATCAGATTGCTGATATGGATCGAGCCTTCGAGCTCGGTGATAGCGCCCTGCGGATTCTTGTCCGACTTCTTCAGGTGCTTCTTGATCATGGCGAGGCCTTCGACCCGGGCGCGTTGCTTCGCCGCAAGGATCTCAAGCACTTTGCCGGACTTTCCCTTCTGGGATCCGGCGAGAACGACCACTTGGTCGCCGCGTTTGACGTGAAATTTCTGCATGTTAGAGAACCTCCGGAGCGAGCGAGATGATCTTCATGAAGTTCTTCGCGCGCAGCTCGCGAGCGACGGGGCCGAAGATGCGGGTGCCGCGGGGATTGTTGGATGCGTCGATGATGACGATCGCGTTGGAATCGAAGCGCAGATAGCTGCCGTCGGAGCGACGCACCGGTGCCTTCGTGCGCACGACGACCGCTTTCGCGACCTCGCCCTTTTTCACGGTGGCGTCGGAGGTGCTTTCCTTGATGTGCACGGTGACGATGTCGCCGACGTGCGCATAGGGCGTCTGCTGCCCCATGCGTTGGATGAGGGCGGCTTTGCGGGCACCGGTGTTATCGGCGACCTCGAGGATGGAACGGAGTTGGATCATGACGTGACTCCTTGATGGATTTTAGTGTTGAAGGAATCAGGCCGACGGCTCGGTGGCAGCTGCGGAGGCAGCCTCGTTGCCCTTGGTGGTCTTGGTGGGTACGGTCGCTGCGACATCGGTCTCACTGATGGCAGTACCTTCAGCAGTCACAGCCTTTTGCAGAACCGACACCACGCGCCAGCGCTTCAGGCGGCTGATCGGGCGGGTCTCCATGACCTCGACCTTGTCGCCCACCTTCGTCTCGTTCTTCTCGTCGTGGACGTGGAGCACGGTCTGGCGGTTGACGACCTTGTGGTAAAGTGGGTGCGGCGTCTTGTAGGCGATCGTGACTTTGATCGACTTGTCGCCGGAGCGGCTCGAGACGAAGCCGATCTGGGTTTTGCGCTTGGTGCGCTGACCTTCGGTGGCGGTGGACATTTTAATTTCGGATTGCGGATTTCGGAGTGCGGATGTCGGACGTGTGGTTCGAGCGGCTCGCGGTGAAATCCGCAATCCGCAGTCGCCAGTCCGAAATCAGGTCAGGCGGCTTTCGGGGCGCTGGCCTTCTTCTGGTTGGCGATGGTCTCGAGGCGGGCAATGTCCTTGCGGAGCGTGCGCAGCTCGTGGGTCTTCTCCACCTGGCCGGTCTGCTTGCGCAGCTTGAGCTGGAGGAGCTGCTCGCGAATTTCGCGGAGCTTGGTGGTGATCTCGGCAGGCGAGAGGTCGCGGATTTCTTTCGAAGTCATGACGGTATCGATTTTCTGGTTACTGCTTAGACCGCGGAACCGTCGCGCTGAATGAAACGGCAGTGGAAGGGGAGCTTGGCGTCGGCGAGCCGGAATGCTTCCCGCGCGATGGTCAGCGGCACGCCGGCGAGCTCGAACAGGACGGCACCGGGCTTGATGACGGCGACGTAGAACTCGACCGGTCCCTTGCCCTGGCCCATGCGGACCTCAGCGGGCTTCTTCGTAACAGGCTTGTGCGGGAAAACGCGAATCCAGAGCTTTCCCTTGCGCTTGAGGTGGCGCGAGATGGTGACGCGGGCCGCTTCGATCTGCTGGCCAGTCATCGGGCCGCGGGTCAGCGACTGCAGGCCGAATTCGCCGAAAGCGAGGGTGTTGCCGCGCTTGGCATTGCCAGCGCGGGAGCCCTTCATGGACTTCCGGTATTTGGTGCGGGCGGGTGAAATTGCTGCCATGGGAGTTGTCTCCTAAAATTGGATACGAGCGGAGGTGGCTCAGTTGTTGTCGGCTTCTTTTTTGCAGATCCAGCACTTGACGCCGATCTTGCCATAAACGGTCAGCGCTTCCGCGAAGCCGTAGTCGATATTCTCACGGAGCGTGTGCAGCGGCACACGGCCCTTGCGCTGCCATTCCCGGCGCGCGATGTCGGCGCCACCAAGGCGGCCCGAGCACTGAATGCGGATGCCCTCCGCCCCAAGTGCCATGGCCATCTCTACGGCCTTTTTCATGGCGCGGCGGAAAGCGATGCGGCGTTCGAGTTGCAGCGCGACGTTCTCGGCCACGAGCGCGGCCTCGATCTCGGGCTTCTTCACCTCCTGGATGTCGAGGAGGATCTCCTTACCGGTGAGCTTCGCGAGCTCTTCCTTGATCTTCTCGATTTCCTGGCCCTTGCGGCCGATGACGATGCCGGGGCGAGCGGTGTAGATCTTGACGCGGACGCGATTTGAAGCCCGCTCGATGAAGATGCGCGGCACCGAGGCCTGCTTGAGCTTCTCCATCAGCTTGGAGCGGATGATCTGGTCCTCGGCGAGGAGCTTGCCGAAATCTTTCTTGCTGGCATACCAGCGGGACTGCCAGTTGCGGCGGACGGCGAGACGGAAACCGATCGGGTTGGTTTTTTGGCCCATGGAAGTAGATTACGAGTTGGTGTTGCCGTCCGAGAGAACGATGCGGATGTGAGACATTTTCTTGCGGCGTGGCATCGCGGAACCACGGGCGCCGGCCTTGAAGCGCTTGAGCACGGGACCGTTTTCGATGATCGCGCTCTTCACGCGCAGGCTGTCAGCCGAGAGGTTGTTGTTGTTCTCGGCGTTTGCGATCGCGCTCTTCAGCGTCTTCGCGATCAGCTTCGCGCTCTTGCGCGGAACGAGCATCAAATAATCGACGGCTTCCGCGGCCTTGCGGCCTTGGATCGTGCGGGCGACTTCGCGGACCTTTTTAGGGGACATCCGCGCGTAGCGTGTGAGGGCTTGAACTTCCATGATGTTATTGAGGACTCCGACCGACGAGGGTCGGCGATAGTGGCGGACGTGAATCGCACCCTACCCTTTTGTTTTTTTCCTGAGTTAAAACTTGTGAACTTTGATGGCGGCGACGTCGCCGGTGCGTATCGATTGCCTGGATACAAGGCTCAGAATGAGCGCCGCGCTGCAGGTGGGCCGCAGCTCGACGAGAAGAATCTCGGCGATTTCGCGATCTCCGCGCGTCACGCGACAGACCATGCCCTGGCGCAAACCGGCATCGAAGCCGCGGCCCAGCATGATCAGGTCGGCGACCCGGCTCGGTTGCACCGCCACAACCTCGGCCTGGCCCGCCCCAGACGCGGCGCGCACCGAGACCGGGGCGGCCGCGACGAACGCGAACGTAATGGCAATGAGGATACGACGGAACATCGAGTCGTTGGGCGGAGAGGTCTTAGATCTCCTTGCGCGTCATGCCGCCGTGGCCCTTGAAGACGCGGGTCGGGGAGAACTCGCCGAGCTTGTGCCCGACCATGTTCTCGGTGACGTAAACGGCGATGAACGCCTTGCCATTGTGCACGCTGAACGTGTGGCCGATAAAATCGGGCGTGATCGTCGAGCGGCGGGACCAGGTCTGAATCGGTTTCTTGGCTCCGGTCTTCGTCGCCTTCTCGATTTTCTCGAGCAGGTGATGGTCGACAAAGAAACCTTTTTTGATGGAACGTGCCATGGTGCGAGAGGGGCGACTTACTTCTTATTGCGCGGCTTGCGGCCGTTATGGTGGACGATGATCATGCTGTTCGAGAGCTTGGCGCGACGACGAGTCACGAGGCCCTTGGCAACTTGACCCCAGGGCGACACGAGATGCTGGCGACCGCCACCACCCTTGGATTTGCCCTGGCCACCGCCGTTCGGATGGTCGACTGGGTTCATGGCGACGCCACGGACCGTCGGGCGAATGCCGAGCCAGCGGGAGCGGCCGGCCTTGCCGAGTGATTGTTGATTATGATCGCCATTGCCCACTTCGCCGATGGTGGCGCGGCAGTTCGCGTGGAGCAGGCGGAGCTCGCCCGAGGGCATCTTGAGCGTGGCCTGGCCATTCTCGATGGCTACGAGTTCGAGGCTCGTGCCGGCGGACCGGGCAATCTTGGCTCCCCGTCCCGGGATGAGCTCAACGCAGTGAACCAGCGTCGACGGCGGGATGATCGAGAGCGGGAAGTTGTTGCCGACGTTGAAATCGTTCGTCGTCGCCTTGTTTGAGGCGAAAATGGTGTCACCGACATGCAGGCCTTTCGGCGCGATGATATAGGTTTTCTCGCCGTTGGCATAGGCGATGAGCGCGAGATTTGCGCTGCGATTGGGATCGTACTCGAGCGCCTGGACCTTGGCGGGCATGTCGAGGACATCACGACGGAAGTCGACGATACGATAGAGCTGCTTATGACCGCCGCCGCGATGACGCGACGTGACGCGGCCGTAGACGTTACGGCCGCCGGTCTTGGGCTTCGGCTCGGTGAGATTGCGCTCGGGACGCTTTTTCGACAGCTCCTTCTGCTTGTTCAGCGAGGTGAAGCGGCCAGCGGGCGTGAGCGGACGAAATGAGTGGATAGCCATGTTGGATTTTCTCCGGATTTATGCGAACGCGCCTTAGACGAGCTCGATCTTATCGCCGGCCTTCAGCGTCACGATGGCCTTCTTATAGTCGGAACCGACGCTCGGGCGACCCTGACGGCTCTTCTTGTTCTTGCCGCGGTAGGTCTGCGTATTCACGCGGCGAACGGTAACCTTGAACGTCTCTTCGACCGCCTGGGCGATCTGATGCTTGTTGGCATGGCCATAAACCTCGAAGGTATATTGGCCGAGCAGGGACGAGAGCTTGTTGGATTTCTCCGTGAGGCGGACGAGTTTGAGGATCTTGTCGGCTTGCATTAGTTCTTCCCTCCGTTGACGCGGGCGATGATCGCTTCGAGCGCCTTGCTGCTGACGATGATTTTCACGTACTGCGCGAGATCGAGCGTGTTGAGTTTCGACGCTTCCTGGAGCGTGACGCGCTCGATGTTGCGCGAGGCGCGAGCGGTCTCGACAGCGAACGGCGCATCGACGAGCAACACGCGGCCCTTGGGGGCGATGCGGCCGACGATATCATTCACGGTCTTCGTCTTCTTGGCCGCCGTGTCGAACGCTTCGATGACGGCGAGTTCACCGGCGACTGCGCGATCGAAAAGCGCGCGGCTGAACGCGAGCTGTTTCACCTTGGCGTTGATCTTTTTCGAGTAGTCGCGCGGCTTCGGGCCGAACACGACACCGCCACCGGACCACAAGGGAGACCGGATGGAACCGGCGCGAGCGCGACCAGTGCCCTTTTGGCGCCACGGCTTCTTGCCACCACCACGGACTTCACCCCGAGTCTTCGTCGAGTGGGTGCCTTGGCGGTTGTTGGCGTTGATGGCGACGATTACTTCCTTGACTGCTTGAAGGCCTTTATCGCCTTCGAAGGTCGGGAGGTCCGCGAAATCCTTTTCGCTGCTCGTCTTTCCGTCGGAACTAAAAACGGTGAGTTTCATGTCTGGGCGTCTCCTTATTTCTTTGCGGCCGGCTTGGCACCCTTCTTGGCCTCAGCAGGAGCTGCGGCGGACTGCGTCGGGAGGGCCCACTGGCCTTTGATCGCGGTGCGGACAATCACGTCGTCACCATTCGCACCGGGAATCGCCCCCTTCACGAGGAGCAGGTTCTTGTCGGCGATGACCTTCACGATCCGAAGGTTCTGCACTGTGCGTTGCTCGCTGCCCATATGACCGGGCATGGCTTGGTTTTTCCACACGCGACCAGGCGTCTGGCGCATGCCGACGGAGCCGATGCGACGATGGAACATCGATCCGTGCGTGGCGGGACCGCCGGCAACACGGAAGCGTTTCATGACGCCTTGGAAACCCTTGCCCTTCGTGACGCCAATGACGTCAACGAGCTGGCCCTCGGTAAACGATGTCGCGGTGACGACGTCGCCGACCTTCAGCGTAGAAGCATCGGTGAGACGAACTTCGGCGAGCACGCGCGGGGCGTTCTCGAGTCCGGCCTTCTTCGCGTGGCCGATTTCGCCGCCCGCGGTGTTCTTGGCCTTCTTCTGCGAGAAGCCGATTTGCACGGCATTATAGCCGTCGTTTTCAACCGTCTTGACCTGGACCACTGCGCAGGGTCCGGCTTCGACGACGGTGACCGGCACGAGCACGTTCTGTGCATCGTAGACCTGGGTCATGCCGAGTTTCTTACCTAAAATTTCGGAGATCATAGGCTAAGCGGTAGGTGGATAGTTTTCCGTTTAACGGACCTACTTTAGCGGGGGTCTGGCGGTGCCGGAGGCACACAGACAACTGCTAACTGTAGAGTGAAGGAATCCGGGTGCGGATTGGGCTTCGAGTTACGGGTTAGGTGGTGAACTCAGACGTTGATGGTGATATCGACGCCCGACGGGAGATTGAGCTTCTTCAGTTCGTCGACCGTTTGCGCGGTCGGCTCGATGATGTCGATGAGGCGCTTGTGCGTGCGGGTCTCGAACTGCTCCATCGATTTTTTGTCGACGTGCGGGGAACGATTGACCGAAAGCTTCTCGATGCGAGTCGGCAGCGGAATCGGGCCGGAAACGCGGGCGCCGGAGCGCTTCGCGGTTTCGACGATGTCCTGCGCTGACTGATCGATCACGCGATAGTCGAAGCCCTGAAGTTTGATGCGAATTCGTTGGCCTTTCATGGCGGAAAAAGAACGGAGGATTAAGTGCGGGCAGGAGCTTTCGAGGACGTCTCAACGATCTTCGCCAAAAGCGAATTCGGAACCTGCTCGAAGTGCGACGGCGTAATGCCGGCGCTGGCGCGGCCCTTCGAGAGGGAGCGAATATCGGTCACATAACCGAAGAGCATTTCGAGCGGGACAAACGCGTTGATGATGCACGCGCCCGCCTTGTTCTCCATGCCTTGGATCTGACCGCGGCGACGGTTGATGTCGCCCATCAGGTCGCCCTGATAATCTTCCGGCGTGGTGACTTCGACACCCATGATCGGCTCGAGCAGAATCGGGTTGGCCTTCTTCATCGCTTCCTTGAAGCCGAAGATGCCCGCCATTTTAAACGCGAGTTCCGACGAGTCGACTTCGTGGAAAGAACCGTCGACGATTCGCACAATGACATCGACCACCGGATAACCGGCGACGACACCGTTGTTCGCACCCTCAAGAATACCGTCCGTGGCCGGCTTGATGAATTCCTTCGGGATCGCGCCGCCAACGATTTCGTTAACGACTTCGACGCCCTTGCCCTTTTCGTTCGGCTCGAGCTTGACGACGACATGGCCGTATTGGCCTTTACCACCGGACTGGCGGATAAATTTACCTTCGGCTTCCGCCGCCTTGGTGACCGTCTCGCGATAGGCGATCTGTGGCTTGCCCGAGGTCGCTTCGACCTTGAACTCGCGTTTCATGCGATCGCGAATGATGTCGAGGTGCAACTCGCCCATGCCGGCAAGGATTGTCTGGCCGGTATCCGGGTCGGTCTTGACCTTGAGGGTGGGATCCTCGGCAACGAGACGCTGAAGTGCGGTGGACATTTTCTCCTGGTCGCCCTTCGAGTTCGGCTCGATGGACATCGAGATGACAGGCTCCGGGAAGGACGGCGGCTCAAGGCGGATATCGAAGTCTTCGTCGCAGAGCGTATCGCCCGTGATGACATCCTTCACGCCAACGACGGCGCAGATATCTCCCGAGTAAGCCATGTCGATTTCCTCGCGATCGATCGCGCGCATCAAGACGAGGCGCGACACGCGCTCGCTGCGGCGAGTGCGCGGATTGTAGACCGACATGCCCTTTGGCAGCTTGCCGGTATAGACGCGGAAAAACACGAGACGACCGACGAATGGATCGTTCCAGAGCTTGAAAGCGAGACCCGCCATCTTGGCTTTGTCGTCAACCACGGCCTCGACCGGCTTGCCATCGCTATCCTGCCCTTGCATCGGAGGAACGTCGATCGGGCTGGGAAGATAATTGACCACGCAGTCGAGCAGACGCTGCACGCCCTTCTTCTTGAAGGCCGATCCAGGGATGACCCCCGTGAACTGAAGCGAAATCGTCGCCTTACGGACGCCGAGCATCAGCTCTTCGACCGAGATCTCTTCGCCACCGAGATATTTTTCGGCGATGACATCGTCGAAATCCGAAACGGCCTCGATCAGTTTGTCGCGCCATTCCTTGGCCTGCGCGGCATATTCCGCGGGGATGGGCGAAGTGACCGGCTCCATGCCGAGGGGATCCACCGTATCATCGAAGACGTAGGCGATATTCTGAACCAGATCGATGAGGCCGGAGAAATTCTCCTCCTTGCCGATGGGAATGAAGATCGGGTGCGCGTTGGCCTTCAGCTTCTCGCGCATCTCGGAAACAGCGCGGAAAAAATCGGCACCGGTGCGATCCATCTTGTTGATGAATGCAACGCGCGGAACTTTGTATTTGTTGGCTTGGCGCCAAACCGTCTCGGACTGGGGCTGCACGCCGGCCACTGCACAGAACACGGCGACGGCGCCGTCGAGCACGCGGAGCGAGCGCTCAACCTCGGCGGTGAAGTCGACATGGCCGGGCGTATCAATGATATTGATACGCTGCTTGATCCCCTTCCAAGGGCCGCAGGAGGCGTTCCAGGCACAGGAAATGGCGGCGGCGGTGATCGTGATTCCGCGCTCGCGTTCCTGCTCCATCCAGTCGGTCACCGTGGTGCCCTCGTGAACTTCGCCCATCTTGTGGACGGCGCCGGAATAGAAAAGAATGCGCTCGGTGGTCGTCGTCTTGCCCGCATCGATATGCGCGGCGATGCCGATATTACGCGTCCATTCGAGCGGAAACGGACGCTCCTTCGCGTTGACCGGCGAAATCTTGGCCTTGTCGGTGACGACAGTAATCTTGATGGGAGCAGCGACGGACATGAGCAATAGGCCCTGGACTGGTTACCAGCGGAGGTGGGCGAAGGCGCGATTGGCCTGTGCCATTTTGTGGGTGTCTTCCTTCTTCTTAACAACGGAGCCGGTGTTGTTATAGGCGTCGATGATCTCGGTGGCCAAGGCGTCGCGCATCGGCACGCCCTTGCGGCTGGTCGCGGCGTCGACGATCCAACGCAACGCGAGCGACTCCTGACGTTCGAACGAAATCTCGACCGGCACCTGATAGGTGGCGCCGCCGACACGACGGCTTTTCACCTCGAGACGCGGACGGGCATTCTCGAGTGCACCGAGCATGAGGTCGACCGGATCACCCTTCTCGAGCTTTTCCGAGACCTTCTCAAACGCTCCGTAGACGATGCGCTGGGCAAGATTCTTCTTGCCGCTCTTCATGATGACATTGACGAGGTGCGCAACCAACGGGCTGTTGTAGCGGGCGTCCGGAACGGTCTGGCGTTTCTCGGCTCTGTGACGACGTGACATGGCGGAATTGGTTTAGAAAAAGAACGGTTACTTACTTGGCGGCTTTCGGGCGCTTGACGCCGTACTTGGACCGGGAGCGGCGGCGCTTCTCCACGCCAGTGGCGTCGAGGGTGCCGCGAACGATGTGATAACGAACGCCGGGCAAATCTTTCACACGACCGCCACGCACAAGGACGATTGAGTGTTCCTGCAGATTGTGGCCTTCGTCGGGAATGTAGGAAATGACTTCGTTGCCATTCGTCAGACGGACCTTCGCGACCTTGCGGATGGCAGAATTCGGCTTCTTCGGAGTGCGGGTCATGACCTGCACGCACACGCCGCGACGGAACGGATTGCCGTCCAAAGCCGGGGATTTCGACTTGGTGACGACTTTGCGGCGGCCTTTGCGCACGAGTTGGTTGATTGTCGGCATACGAATGGGAAAACTTACGAGTGAAAAGTGGCGAAAAGGGGACGACGCTACTTTGCGCCTAAAGCTCGGCAAGAACTTTCTGGCGAAAAGTGAGACGCGTCGCGGAACCAGAGCAGCGAGGCGGTTTCGCGAGAGGAAAAAAGCGCTCACCACAGAGGGCAGAGAACGCGTGTGACTTACGGGCGAAGAGGGTTCACCGTTGGCAATGCCGCGCGAACCTCAAGCATGAACTCGATGCGCGAAAGAAAAAGGTGACCGAATCGGATTGCAGGTGCCTTTCTTCGGACGAGTGCCGGACGCTCGTGGAGATTTGGCCCGACGAATCGCTTCGCGGGCATCTCCCCTTTTTGGTCATCGGCGGTGCGCTCTTCCGTGCTGAGATAAGCAGCGGCCGCTCAAGGCGGAGACCAAGCAGGCACTGTGAAATCCTCCGCATAATCTACAGCGAACCGGAGCCGCAGGATGCGGTTCTTTCATGATGGCTGAGGACCGGTTGAGCGGAGGATCAGCAAAGATGGCAGAGCGCATCAACCTTGGACACTTGCCGTGTCAAGGCCGCGAAGCAGAGTCAGCGAATTCAGCGACGCTCAGCTCGCTTGGCCGAGCTGTTTGCCAAAGCTTTTCCCCTTGTCTTGAGCCGTCGCCTGCATCAGGTTCCAAATCCCTCCCGCCAAAAACCGTTTGTCGAGCCTGGCTCCATTCGGTTTTACGCCCGCTCTTCAAGAGCGGGCGTTTTTTTTTGGCCGCACACCAAAGAAAAAGCCGCGGACTCTCGTCCGCGGCTTTGAAATTTGGATACGTTTGCGAGTGACTTAGCTTGCCGTCGCCTGAGCAGCCTCAGCCGGCTTCGGCTCTTCCACCGGAAGCTCGGCGCCAAACGGCAGCGTGATCTTGAGCTGCTTGTAGGTCGGAAGGCCCGTGCCCGCCGGAATCAAGTGACCCATGATGACGTTTTCCTTGAAGCCCTTGAGCAGATCGACCTTCCCGAGAGTCGAAGCGTCGGTGAGGACGCGGGTCGTCTCTTGGAAGGAGGCGGCCGAGATGAAGCTCTCGGTTTCAAGCGAAGCCTTGGTGATGCCAAGAAGGATCGGCTCGGCTTCCGCCGGCTTGCCGCCCGCTTCTTCGATGCGCCTGTTTTCCAGGAGGAACGTGGCGCGGTCGACTTGCTCGCCCCAGAAGTTTTCCGTGTCGCCCGGATCGGTGATCCGGACTTTGCGGAGCATCTGGCGGATGATGATCTCGATGTGCTTGTCGTTAATCGTCACGCCCTGGAGACGATAGACTTCTTGCACCTGCGAGATGAGGAAGTCGTAGAGCGCGGACGGCCCGAGGATTTCCAGAATCTCGTGCGGATCCGCGGAGCCTTCCGTGAGATGCTGACCCTTGTGGACGACATCACCGGGCTGCACGATGATGTGCTTGCCCGTCGCAATCAGATGCTCCTCTTCCTGGCTGGTCTCGTCATTCTTCACGACCAGCTTGCGCTTGCCGCGAACGGTGCCCTCGAACGACACGATGCCATCGATGCGTGACATCTCGGCTGCATCTTTCGGACGACGAGCTTCGAAGAGCTCAGCGACGCGCGGGAGACCACCGGTGATGTCCTTCGTTTTCGATGCCTGACGCGGCGTCTTGGCAAGCAACGCACCGGGGGCGATCGTGTCGCCCTCGTTGACCGCGATCTGCGCGCCGACGGGAATCGAATAGGCCGCGAGGGCCTTGTTCTTCGCGTCACGCACTTCGATCTGAGGATTGAGGTCTTCCTTGTGCTCGATGACGACGGTCGCGATGCGGCCCGACGATTCGTCGAGCTCACGCTTCACGGTGACGCCGGGGATCATGTCCTTGAAGTGCAGCGAACCACCCTTCTCGGAAAGAACCGGAACGTTGTAAGGATCCCACTGCGCAAGGACAGCGCCCTTCTCGATCTTCTCGCCGTCGCCGACATGGAGGAAGGAGCCGACAACAATGTTGTAGACTTCGATTTCCTTGTCGTCGGCGTCGAGGATCTGGATGGTGCCGGTCTTGTTGAGCACGATCGAGCCGCCGTCGGCCGTTTCCACGAGGCGGAGCGCCTTGTATTTGACGGTGCCGCTCGCACGGACGCGGATCTCGGGCGTTTTGAATCCGCCGGACGCGACACCACCGATGTGGAACGTGCGCATCGTGAGCTGCGTGCCCGGCTCGCCGATCGACTGCGCGGCGATGATGCCGACCGAGTCACCGATCTTCGCGACTTTGTTGGTCGCGGGATTGATGCCGTAGGACTTCGCATCGATGCCGCCCTTGCTCACAGAAGTGAGCGGGGACATGACCTTGACGCGCTCGATGCCGAGTTCGTCGATCCGAGCCGCCATCTCTTCGGTGATCAGCTCGCCAGAGCCGACCAGAATCTCGGACGGATTGATCGGATTGATGACGTCGTCGCTGGAGAAACGGCCGATGATGCGCTCGCGAAGAGGGACGATTTCGTCGTCGCCTTCGAAGATCGCCTTTTTCCACACGCCATCGCGCGAACCACAATCATCCTCCGCGATGATCACGTCCATCGCCACGTCGCAGAGTTTGCGGGTGAGATAGCCGGCATCAGCGGTCTTCAGCGCCGTATCCGCGAGACCCTTACGGGCACCGTGGGTGGAGATGAAGTATTCCAGAACGGTGAGGCCCTCGCGGAACGAGGACAGAATGGGGCGCTCGATGATCTCGCCGGACGGCTTGGCCATGAGTCCACGGGTGCCGCACAGCTGGCGAACCTGCTGTTTGTTACCGCGGGCGCCGGAATCCATCATGATGTAAACCGGGTTTACCTCGGGACGACCGTCGTTGTTTTCCAGCTTCGCGAACACCTGTTTCGCAATCTGGTCGGTGGCGCTCGTCCAAATGTCGACGACCTTGTTGTAGCGCTCGCCGTCGGTGATGATGCCCTTGTTGAACTGACCTTCGACCTCAGCGATCTTCTTCCGCGACTCGGCAACGATTTCCTTCTTCGAATCAGGAATGATCATGTCGTCGATACCGATCGAGATGCCAGCTTGCATGGCGGTCTGGAAGCCGAGCTCCTTCAACTTATCCAGTGTCTCGACAGTGACGTGGTTACCCGACGTCTTGTAGGTGTTGAGGATGAGGTCCCCCAATTTGCCCTTCGGAACAGGGAAGTTCACGAAGCCGAGCGCGGCAGGCCAGATTTGGTTAAAGATCACGCGTCCGACGGTGGTTCGCACCGTCCTGCGCTTGGTGTCACCGAAGACGGTCTCACGACCGAAATCGGGATTCGGCACTTCAACCCAATCGTGCACCTTGAGAGCGCCGTCCGCCTTGGCGTAGAGCACTTCCTGCAATCCGCTCAAAAGCGGAATACGGACACCCTTCGCCGGCTTGGTGCGCGGCTCGATCGTAAGATAATACGCGCCGAGGACGATATCCTGCGACGGCGTGAGGATCGGCTTGCCGGAGGACGGCGAGAAGATGTTCGACGTAGCCATCATGAGGAGTTTGCACTCCATGATCGCCTCGAGCGAGAGCGGCACGTGCACCGCCATCTGGTCACCGTCGAAGTCCGCGTTGTAGGCGGTGCAGACGAGCGGGTGAATGCGGATGGCTTCGCCTTCGATCAGGATCGGCTCGAAAGCCTGGATCGACAGACGGTGGAGCGTCGGCGCGCGGTTGAGCAACACCGGATGGCCCTTGGTGACTTCCTCGAGGATGTCCCAGACTTCGGGCGACTTCTTCTCGATCATCTTGCGCGCACCGCGGACGGTGTGCACGAAGCCGAGTTCCTTGAGGCGGCGTATGATGAACGGCTCGAAGAGAACGAGCGCCATCTTCTTCGGCAACCCGCACTGGTTGAGCTTCAGCTCGGGACCGATGACGATGACGGAGCGGCCGGAGTAATCGACGCGCTTGCCGAGCAAGTTCTGACGGAAACGACCCTGCTTGCCCTTGAGCATGTCCGAGAGGGACTTCAAAGGACGGTTGCCGGCGCCCGTGACGGGGCGGCCGTGACGACCGTTGTCGAAGAGCGCGTCGACCGCTTCCTGCAGCATGCGCTTTTCGTTGTGAATGATCACATCGGGCGTCTTCAGCTGCATCAGGTTCCGCAGACGGTTGTTGCGGTTGATGACGCGGCGATAGAGGTCGTTCAGATCGGAGGTCGCGAAGCGGCCGCCTTCGAGCGGGACGAGCGGGCGCAGGTCCGGCGGGATGACAGGCAGCACTTCGAGCACCATCCACTCCGGACGGCTCTTCGAATGGATGAAACCTTGGATGACCTTCAGGCGCTTCGAGAGCTTCTTTTTGATCTGCTTCGATTTCGTCGCGCGCATCTGCTCCTGCAGCTCGGCGACGGTCGCGTCCATATCGGTTTTCACGAGTGCGTCGCGAACCGCTTCGGCACCCATCTTGGCGACGAACGAGTCGTCACCGTATTCGTCGAGCGCCTGGCGATACTCGGTGTCGGTCAGGAGCTGCTTCATCTCGAGCGGCGTCTTGCCCGGATCGATGACCATGTAGTTCTCGTAATAGATCACGCGCTCAAGCGACCGCGCCGTCATGTCGAGCAGGAGGCCGAGGCGGCTCGGCATCGACTTGAGGAACCAGATGTGCGCGACCGGAACGGCGAGCTCGATGTGGCCCATCCGCTCGCGGCGCACGCGGGCGATCGTCACCTCGACGCCGCAGCGATCGCACACGACGTCCTTGTATTTGATGCGCTTGTATTTTCCGCAGGCGCACTCGTAGTCGCGCACCGGACCGAAGATCTTCTGGCAGAAAAGACCACCCGGCTCGGGCTTGAAGGTGCGGTAGTTGATCGTTTCCGGATTCTTGACCTCACCCTTCGACCATTTGCGGATGGTCTCGGGTGAAGCGACCGTGATGGATACGCAATCGAACGCGGAACCCTCTTCTCCAAGGGCTTCGCGAGCCTCGTTGCGAACGGCGGCGGCGGTCTCGTTGGGTTGAATCATTGTGGTGTCTCCCTGATGTTTCTAAAGGTGAACAGGACGCGCGCGGCTCAGGTGCCGTAGATCAGCGCGTCGCGTTTCTGGAGCTTGATATCCAGACCGAGGGACTGGATTTCCTTGATGAGCACGTTGAACGATTCGGGCGTGCCGGCCTGCAGCGTGTTGTCGCCCTTGACGAGCGACTCGTAGATCTTCGTGCGGCCCTGCACGTCGTCGGACTTGACGGTGAGGAGTTCCTGGAGCGTGTGCGCCGCGCCGTAGGCTTCGAGCGCCCACACTTCCATTTCGCCGAAACGCTGGCCGCCGTATTGGGCTTTGCCACCCAACGGTTGCTGCGTGACGAGCGAGTAAGGACCCACCGCGCGCGCGTGAATCTTGTGCGACACGAGATGGTTCAGCTTCATCATGTAGATGTAGCCGACCACGACCTCTTGATCGATGCGCTCGCCGGTGCGGCCATCGAGGAGTGGGCTCTTGCCGGTGGAAGGCAGCTTCGCGTCCTTCAGGTATTCGCGGACTTTCTTTTCCGGAATACCGTCGAACACGGGCGTCGCCACCTTGATGCCGAGCTTTTTGCAGGCCCAGCCGAGGTGCGTCTCGAGCACCTGACCGACGTTCATGCGGGAAGGCACGCCGAGCGGGTTCAGGCAGATCTCGACGGGCGTGCCATCCGGGAGGAACGGCATGTCTTCTTCGGGCACGATCTTGGCGACCACACCCTTGTTACCGTGACGGCCGGCCATCTTGTCACCGACTTCGAGCTTCTGCTTGGTAGCGATGTAGACCTTTACTTGCTTGATCGCGCCATCGGCCGAGCCTTCGCCCGCTTCGATGGAACCGATCTTGCGCTCACGATCCGTTTCCAGCTCGTCGAACTTTGTCTGATACGAGCCGATGATCTCCATGATCTTGATGCGGACCGGAGACGGATCGATCTGAACGTGCTTCGAGACGGCCGCGAGTTTGCGCAGTAGCGTCTTCGTGATCTTGCGGTTGGCCGGAATGATGATTTCGCCGGTCTCGCCGTTGATCACGTCGAGCGGAATCTTTTCGCCGAGGAGGATGTTCGAGAGGGCCTCGGTGAGACCTTCGCGCAGCTTGTCCATCTGCGTCTTGTATTCCTCCTGGATCTGCTTCGCCTGACGACGACGATCCGAGGGAGAAAGCTTCTCCTCCTGATTGTCGATCCGCGACGAAACCTTCACGTCCATGATGATGCCGGTGACGCCGGACGGGACGATGAGCGAAGTGTCCTTAACATCGGCCGCCTTCTCGCCGAAGATGGCGCGGAGGAGCTTCTCTTCAGGCGCGAGCTCAGTCTCGGATTTCGGCGTGATTTTGCCGACGAGGATATCGCCGGGCTTCACTTCCGCACCGATGCGAATGACACCGTTGTGGTCGAGGTTCTTCAGGGCTTCCTCACCGACATTCGGGATGTCACGGGTGATTTCTTCCGGCCCGAGCTTCGTGTCACGCGCGGTGACTTCGAATTCCTGAATGTGGATCGAAGTGAAGATGTCTTCCTTGAGCACCTTCTCGGAAATGAGAATGGCGTCTTCGAAGTTGTAACCGTTCCACGGCATGAACGCGACGAGCACGTTGCGGCCGAGCGCCATTTCGCCTTGGTCGGTCGAGGGACCGTCGGCGATGATCTGCCCGGCTTTGATCTTCTGGCCGAGTTTGACGATCGGCTTCTGATTGAAGCACGTGCCGGCGTTCGAGCGCATGAACTTCCGCAGCTCGTAAACGTAGGTGTGGTTTTTCGGCTCGGTCTTGAGGTTGCGCGGCAGCTCGCCGTCCTTGGTAACGACGATCCGCTTCGCATCGACGGAGGCGACGATGCCCGCCTCATCGGCGACCACGACGATCTTCGAGTCGCGAGCGACGCGCTCCTCGATGCCGGTGCCGACGAACGGCGCTTCGGCCTGGAGCAGCGGCACGCCTTGACGTTGCATGTTGGCGCCCATGAGCGCGCGATTGGCATCGTCGTGCTCAAGGAACGGAATCATTCCCGCAGCGATCGAGATGACCTGCTTCGGCGAGACGTCCATCATGTGGACTTCGCCGGCGGAGACTTCGAGGAAGTTGCCGTCCTGACGGACAGTGACCTTGCCTACAAAGTGATTCTTGTCGTCGATTTCGGCGTTGGCCTGAGCGATGACTTTGCCCTCTTCCTGGTCGGCGGTAAGGTACTCGATTTTGTCGGTGACGCGGCCGTCCTTCACCGCGCGATAAGGCGTTTCGATGAAGCCGAACTCGTTTACGCGAGCATACGTCGAGAGCGAGTTGATGAGACCGATGTTCGGACCTTCAGGCGTTTCGATCGGGCAGATGCGGCCGTAGTGCGACGGATGGACGTCGCGGACTTCAAAGCCGGCCCGCTCGCGATTGAGACCACCCGGCCCGAGCGCGGAGAGACGACGCTTGTGCGTGACCTCGGCGAGCGGGTTGATCTGGTCCATGAACTGCGACAGCTGGGAACGCGCGAAGAAATCGCGGATGACGGTCGTGAGCGCCTTCGGGTTGATCAGCTTCTGCGGCGTGATCGAGTCGACGCTCTGATCGTACATCGTCATGCGCTCACGGACGAGCCGCTCGGTGCGGCTCAGGCCGACGCGGCATTGATTCGCGAGCAGCTCGCCGACGGTGCGGACGCGGCGGGAACCGAGATGATCGATGTCGTCGACGACACCGACGCCGCGCTTCAGGCGGACGAGATACTTCGTTGCAGCAACGATATCGGCGCTCTCTAGAATGCGCTGCTCGAGCTCAGCCTTGAGGCCGAGCTTCTGGTTGACTTTGTAGCGACCGACGCGGCCGAGGTCATAGCGCTTCGGATCGAAGAACAGACGCTTGAGGAGGGCCTTGGCGTTCGCCGTGGTCGGCGGCTCGCCCGGACGGAGGCGCTTGTAGATTTCCTTCAGCGCTTCCTCTTCGTTGCGGGTCGGGTCCTTCTTGAGCGCGCGGATGATCGCGCCTTCGTCGACCGACGTGTCGATGACGCGCAGCGTGGTGATCTCGTGTTTCTCGAACGTCCGGACGATGGCCTTCGTGAGCGGCTCGAACGCACGGGCGAGCACGACACCCTTCTGGGCATCGATCGCATCTTCCACGAGCACGAGGGTCGACACGTTCTCCATGTCGAGCGCCTTGGAGACCTTCAGATCCTTGATCTCGTAGAAGAGATTCAGCAGATCGATGTCGCTCGAATAACCGATCGCGCGAAGCAGCGTCGTGATGAGGAATTTCCGGCGACGGCGGCGGCGGTCGAGATAGACGTAGAGCAGGTCGTTGTTGTCGAACTGCACCTCGAGCCAGGTGCCGCGATCGGGAATGATGCGGAAAGAGTGAAGCGGCTTGCCGTTCGGGTGCGGGGTGACTTCGAACGCGATGCCGGGCGAACGGTGGAGCTGGGAGACCACGACGCGTTCGGCGCCGTTGATGATGAATGAGCCTCGCTCGGTCACCATCGGGATCTCACCCATGTAGATATCCTCGTCCTTGATGAAGTCCTCTTCGCGGAGGCGAAGCTTCACATAGAGGGGAACGGAATACGTGATGCCTTCGCGCAGGCATTCGAGCTCGTTGTTCTTCGGATCACCGAGATTGTAGGAGACGTATTCCAGCGTGAGCCGCTCATCGTAGGACAGGATGGGGAAGACCTCACGAAACACCGCTTCCAGTCCCTGCGGCTTCCGCTGCTTTTCGGGAATGCCCTTCTGCAGGAAGTCGAGATAGGAGGTGATTTGAATCTCGATGAGATTCGGCGGCTGGATCACTTCGCGGAGTTTGCCGAAGTTAGCGCGTTCGGTGTGGTTACGGTCGGCCATGAGATTTTCCCGGTAAGAAATTAGGAGACAAAAAAAGACGCGGCAGTGCCCTCAATGCGCGCGTCGCAGGCTGGAACTGGCAAAAGAACGAACAAAAACAGAAAAGGCAAAGGACAGGCCGCGCAGAGGCACGGCCTGTCCCGATAAAATCGGAAGTTGTGCGATAAAGACCGCCAAGCTTCGGCGAATTACTTGAGCTCGACCTTGGCGCCGGCCGCCTCGAGCTTCTTCTTGATCTCTTCGGCTTCGGCCTTCGGAGCGTTCTCCTTGACCGGTTTCGGTGCGCCTTCGACGAGATCCTTGGCTTCCTTGAGGCCCAGGCCGGTGATGGCGCGGACTTCCTTGATGACGCCGATCTTGTTCGCGCCGGCTTCCTTGAGGACGACGGTGAACTCGGTCTGGGCTTCGGCCGGAGCGGCGCCAGCAGCGGCACCACCCGCAGGAGCGGCGGCGACAGCGGCAGCGGCGGACACACCCCACTTGCCTTCGAGGTCTTTGACCAGCGCGGCGAGTTCGATAACCGACTGGCCGGACAGCCACTCGATGACTTGATCTTTGGTAACAGTGCTCATGTGGATGCTTCCTTGGGCTGACTAGCGGTTTCGAAGAGTGAAACGCGTTTAAGAGACGTATCCCCTAGCCCGCCTCGTTGGATGATTTTCCGGCCGAAACCGGAAAAAAGTATTAGTTTAAAGTTTAAGTTTACGTCAGGCGGCCGGAGCAGCCGGCTGTTCGGGCTGCTCTTTCTTGACCTTGGCATCGAGGACGCGAACGAAGGCAGCCGCATTGCTCGTGAGGAGGCTGAGGAACTGCGAACGCAGGGCGTCGAACGACGGCAGCTCGGCGATCTTCTTCAGGTCTTCGGCGGAGATGATCTTCTTCTCCAATACGCCGACCTTGATCTCGAGCTTCTGCTTTTCATCGAAGAACTTCTTCAGCACCTTCGCGACGCCGGCCGAGTTCTTGCCACCGACGATGACGGCCGTGGGACCGGTCAGCGCCGATTCGAACTCCGGCAGTCCGAGCGCCTTGGCGGCGACGCGGAGCGAGCTGTTCTTGACGACGTGGAACTCGGCCTTCTCGACGGCGAGTCGCTTGCGCAGCTCGGCCGTGTCCGCAACGGTCACCTTGGAGAAATTCGCCAGGATGACGTAGTCGCTCTTCTTGAGGTGCGTATCGACCTCGGAAATCAGGTATTGTTTTTCTGCTCTCATGGTCGGGCTCCTCAGTATTTCGAGAACTCAGTGGAAGCGATTCTCACGCTCGGGCTCATGCTGGCCGAGATCGTGACGCTCTTGATGAACTGGCCGCCCTTGAAGGTCGCGGGTTTGCCTTTGCCGACCGCTTCGAGCACGGCCTGCGCGTTTTCAAGAATCTGCGCGGGTGTGAACGAGCGCTTGCCGACGCCGACGCCCATGTTCGCAGTCTTGTCCATTTTGAACTCCACGCGGCCGGCCTTCACGGCCTTGATGCCCCCGGCGATATCGTCCGTGACGGTACCTGCCTTCGGGTTCGGCATAAGGCCCTTCGGACCGAGGACACGCGCCAGCGTACGAACCTGCTTCATGGCCTCGGTCGTGGCGATGGCGACGTCGAAATCGAGCCAGCCGTCGGATACCTTCTTCATGAGTTCGGCGAGACCGGCTTCATCTGCCCCGGCGGCCAGCGCGGCCGGCGCATCATCGGTGAAGACTATCACGCGGACTTTCTTGCCGGAGCCGTTGGGCAACGGAGTCGTGCCGCGAACGTTTTGCTCGCCCGACGTGGCGTCAACGCCGAGGCGGAACGATAGCTCGACCGTCTCGTCGAACTTCGCCTTCGGGAACTTGGAGAGGATTTCGACCGCGTCTTTCAGCGGGTAATCCTTGGTGAGATCAGCGACCTTGATGGCGCTGTTATAGCGTTTGCTGTGCTTTTTCGGCATTTTGACTCCTTGCGGTACAAGCGTCCGTACGGACTCCCGCGGGATGTTTTGTTGGTTGTAGGAGCGGGTTTATCGCACGAGATCGCGGCGTGAAACCGCTCCTACAAAAAGAGATTAGTCGACGACCTCGATGCCCATGTTACGGGCGGTGCCGGCGATGACCTTGATGCCGGCTTCGGGCGTAGTCGCGTTCAAGTCGGCCTTCTTGATATTGTAGATCTCAAGGAGCTGCTTGGTCGTGACCTTGCCTACTTTGTCCTGATTCGGCTTCGCCGAACCACTGGCGATGTTTGCTGCTTTCTTGAGCAGCACCGACGCCGGCGGAGACTTCAGGATGAACGTGAAGCTCTTGTCGGAGAAAACCGTGATGACCACCGGCAGAATCATGCCGTTCTGGTCCTTGGTGCGGGCGTTGAATTCTTTGCAAAACGCCATGATGTTGACGCCTTGCGCACCGAGTGCGGGGCCTACCGGGGGCGCGGGATTCGCGGCACCGGCGGGCAACTGGAGGCGGATGTAGCCTTGGATCTTCTTAGCCATGGGTCGGACGGATTTGGATTTTCGATTTAACTGCTTCGATTGAGGGACTCCGACCGGCCAGAGGCGGGCTGAAATCGAAAATCCAAAATCGAAATTCTAAAACGGGAGATTGCTCGAGAGTGGCGGATTATTCGGCGGCACGTTGCACCTGCCAGTACTCGAGTTCGACGGGCGTGAACCGGCCGAAAATGGAAACGGAGACCTTCAACTTGCCGCGGTCCGGATCGATTTCGTCGATCCGCCCCGTGAGTGATGCGAATGCACCATCGGTGATCTTCACTTCCTCACCCACCGAGTATTGAACCTTCGGCACTTCCTTGCCGCTGGCCGCCTCGATGCGCGAATAGATCTCGTCGATCTCGGTCTGGCGCAGTGCCGCCGGTCGATCACCGCCGACAAACC
>JAKFEQ010000015.1:0-17501 GCA_036675625.1 Opitutaceae bacterium
AACGCGCCGCGCTCGGCCGCGCGATCGGGGAAGCCCGGCCTTCGCTGCTGTGCAGCACGTATCCGGTTTGTGGATTCCTGCTCGAGGCGCTGGCCCGGGAAGGCAGGGCGCTCCCGCCGCACTTCAACATCGTGACCGACTCGATCAGCATCAATTCGCTGTGGTGGCGCGCGCGTTGCGACGGGTGGTTCGTGCCGAATGACGACTCGGCCGGCATCCTGCGGCAGGCTGGAGTCGCGGATCGCGACGTCCATGTGCTCGGGTTTCCGGTGAATCCCACCTTCGCCGCCGCGGCGGCGGAGCTCGCGCCACCGGACCTCGCGGCCGGTGCGACGCCGCGCGTCCTCTACATCATCAATTCCGGTACCGCGCGCGCGGCTGAGACTGCGCGACGATTGCTCGCGACCACCGATTGGGAAGTCACGTGCACGGTCGGCCGCAACGTGAGGTTGCACGCGGAACTCAGCCGCCTCGCGCAAAGCCGCCGTGCCCCCACGCGAATCCTCGGCTGGACGGACGAGATTCCGCGGCTGCTCATGACGCACCACGTGGTCGTCAGCAAAGCGGGCGGAGCGACCACGCAGGAAGCGCTGGCGGCGCGCTGCCCGATGATCGTGAACCAGATTGTGCCGGGGCAGGAGGCGGGAAACTACGAGTTGCTGCGCCGGCACGGCATTGGCGCCCTTGCCGAGACGCCCGGGGCCGTGATCGCGGTGCTCGAGCGGGCGTTTCGCGATCGTGGCGCGGTGTGGCGCACATGGCGGCGCGCACTCGACCCGTTGTCGCGGCCGCATGCTGCGCGCGACATCGCGGCGGCGCTGCTCGCCCGCATCGCCTGCGCGGAGGAACCGATTCCGCTGCCGCTGCGCCAGCCTTTCGCTGGTCAGGTCGGGAATTCTCCGACGGACGACGGTACACTCGAGTCGTCGCCGGTGGTCGCGGTTCGCTCGCGCGTGTCCGCATGAAGACGCTGTTCATCTTCAATCCCTGCTCGGGGCGTAACATTCGCCATCCATGGCTGGCGGGCGCGATTCGCGATTTCATTTCTTCCCGGGCGCTCGAGGCGCGGCTCGCGATCACGGAAGGGCCCGGGCATGCCACTGAGCTGGCGCGCGAGGCGGTGAGCTCCGGTCACGAGGTCGTGGTCGCCGTCGGTGGCGACGGCACGATGAACGAAGTCGCGCAGGGGCTGATTCACACGCGCGTCGCGCTTGGTCTCGTGCCCTGCGGATCAGGCAACGGACTCGCTTTGCACCTCGGGGTGCCGCGCGCGCCGCTGGCCGCGCTGCAGCTCGCGAGCGGCAGGGGCGGACGAATCATCTCGGTGGATACGGGCGTCGCGAATGGCCGGCCGTTCTTCAACGCGATGGGACTGGGCCTGGACGCGGAGGTCAGTCGCCGCTTCAACCGCCTCACGCGGCGCGGGCTGCCGGCCTACGCGCGAGTGGCGTTCGCGACGCTGCGGCGGCTGCCGACCGAGCGTTGCATGCTCACGAGCGTGGAGCGTTCCGAAACGCTCGATGTGTTGCTCGTCGCAGTCGCGAACTCGGATCAATACGGCAATCACGCCCGTATTGCGCCGGGAGCCCGCGTGGACGACGGCCGGCTCAATCTCGTCGCGATCAAGGCGATGGGGCTTGCCAGGGCGGCTGCGCTGGTGCCGCGCCTGTTCCTCGGGAATCTCGATCGCAGCCCGCACGTCGTCCGCTGGAGCGCAGCGCGGTTTGCGATCGAGCGCCAGGCGCGCGGCTTGATTCACACCGATGGTGAGACGCATCTCACCGATGCGCGCATCGAGGTCGAGGTGCGGCCTGGCAGCTTGCGAATCCTCATCCCCGCCGGTTCCCGCGCCGTCGCGCCGGCGGCTGCGACTTCCCCGCTCGGAAAACTCGCACTGCAAACGCCATGAAATTCCACGTCCGCACGATCATCCTTTCCGACGTCCACCTCGGCACGCCCGACTCCAAGGTACACGAGGTGAATCACTTTTTGCGCCGCACGCGTTGCGAGAAGCTCATCCTCAACGGCGACATCATCGACGGGTGGCAACTGCGTCGCGGTGGCAGCTGGACGAAGGCGCACACGCGTTTCGTCCGGATCGTCCTGAAGAAACTCGAGAAGCGCGACACCGAGGTGATCTATCTCCGCGGTAACCACGACGACGTGCTCGCGAGTTTCCTGCCGCTGGATTTCGAGAACCTGCGGATCGTCGAAGACTACGTGCACGAGACGCCGCGGGGGAAATACCTCGTGTTGCACGGCGACATCTTCGACACGGTCACGAAGAATTTCGTATTCCTCGCGCACCTCGGCGACTGGGGTTATCGCGCGCTGCTCGGGCTGAACCGGCTGTACAACGCGTGGCGCGTCTGGCGCGGAAAAGAGTACTGGTCGCTTAGCAAGGCGATCAAGGCGCGAGTGAAAAAGGCGGTGAGCCACATCTCGAAGTTCGAGGAGCACATCTCGGAACTGGCGGAGCGCCGAGGCTGCGTCGGCGTGATGTGCGGGCACATTCACACCGCCGCCGACAAGATGATCGGTCGTATCCATTATCTGAATTCGGGTGACTGGGTCGAGTCGCTGACGGCGATCGTCGAGCATTGGGACGGCCGGCTCGAACTGCTCGAGTTCGCGGACTTCGTGAAGCGGTATCCGATGGAGGACGAACCGGCCTCGGTCGAGGAGGCCACGGTGAATCTCGCGGAAATCCAGACCGGCATTTGTCTTGTCCGCACCGACCGTCACGAGCCTGCCGCCCAATCGTCACCCATGCACTGATCGCGTGACGCCGGCGCCGCGAAGTAACGATGCGTGCATTGTCATCGCCGGCGGTCGTCGCACGCTGCGCGGCTCCAACTTCGTCAACCCGTCCGTCCCCGAAATATCATGAGATACGCAATGAACCTCGAATCGACGAACACGTCCGCGGCTGTGCACGACGACTCCCAGGCTGGTCGCAATCAGGCGGAGATTCTGCTCCGGCTTCAACTCGGCGTGGCCCGGCGCGCGGATGCGTTCGCGCGCCGGTGCCCGGCGAGCCAGCTGGTCGATCGCCAGCTCTGGCTGCGTGCCGAGCAGGAAATCTTCGAGCTCGCCGAGCGCGCGGCTCCCGGCATCGCGCCGAGGTGATCTCGCGCGACGATCGCGTCGGGCGGGCCGATCAAGGGCTGCCGGCGCCACGTCTTTACCCACGGCTTTATTCCACCGTGGTTTGTCAGGTGAGGCCGCCCTTGGGTTTGGGGCGGCCTCTTTTTTTCTGTGCGGCGGGTTTGCGGCCGCTCCGAGGCGAACCAGAACGAATCAGGAAATCGGATACATGTGTCGGTTGTGTGACGGCCGGGTGAAGACTCTGCGACTCCGGTTCATTAGCATTGCGGCGGAGTTTTGCGGCGTGGCCTGTTGTCGGTTATGAATATCTTTTTCACGCTTGGCCGGGCGGTTCGCTCGACGAGTTTCGTGATCGTCGCCGCGGCGCTGGGAACCCTGGCGCCGGCGGCCGTGGAGAGTGCGGGCGTCGTTGCCGGGCAGGTGTTGAGCACCGATACCGGCCGGCCCGTGCGCGGCGCTGCGGTGTCGGTGGCCGGCGTGGCCTCGTCTGCGGTCACGGACCTGAATGGTGACTACCGGATCGAAGGCGTGCCGGCGGGTGCGCGCGATATCACGGTGACGAAGGCCGAGTTCGACAGCGTCACGATCACGGGGGTGGCCGTCGAGGCCGGCGGTGCCGCGCGGGTCGATGTGCCGCTGACGCGTGCGAAGGATGTCATCAGGATGGCGGCCTTCAGCGTCGGTGCCGATGTGGTGGCGAACTCCGATATTGGTCTGCTCGGTGCGCGGCAGAAGGCGCTGGCGGTGAGCGACGCGATCGGCAGCGAGCAGCTTTCGCGGCTCGACGTCGGCAATGCGGCCGAGGCGATGACCAAGGTCACGGGCGCGAGCCTGGTTGACGGCAAATACGCGGTGATCCGCGGGCTCGGCGATCGCTACACGTACACGCAGATGAACGGGCTCACGGTGCCGAGCGCCGATCCGGACAAGCGCGCCGTGCAGATGGATCAGTTTCCGAGCGACCTGATCGACAGCATCACGACGTTGAAGTCGTTCACGCCGGATCAGCCGGGCGCGTTTTCGGGCGGCAGCGTCAATATGAAGACGAAGTCGTTTCCCGAGCAGTTCTTCGTGACGTTCTCCGCGGCCACGGCCTACAACTCGAACGTCACGGGAGAGGGCATCCTCACCGTGCCGGGCGGCGGCAAGGACTGGCAGGCGCGCGACGACGGCACGCGCGGGCTCTCGGCGGCGGTGCCGAACCCGATGCCGTCGAGCCTGACGACCACGACGGCGGAGCTAGCGGCGCGCCAGGGCGACTTTGGTCCGGCGCAGCAGCTCGATGCGATCAGCAAGGGGTTTCACAACGAAACCTTTTTTCCGCAGCCGAAGAAGGCTGGCGCCGATTTCGGCTTCAGCGCGGCGCTCGGCGACAGCCTCCGCTTCCGCGACGGCCAGGTGGTGGGCTACGTCGCCAGCCTGACCTACAATCGCACGTCCGATCACTTCGCGAACGGCATCACGGGCCGGTATTCGCAAGGCAGCGTGGATCCGCAGAATCCACGCTTCGTCGACGTGGCGCGCGTGTTCACGACCGACATCGATGCCTACAATTTCGCGGCGCTTTATCGGGCCAATCCCGAGGTGCCCGGTGGGCCGCCGGCGTTTGGTGTGACGCGCAGTTCGGAGAATGTCGATTGGGGTGCCTACCTGCAACTCGCGTGGCGGCCGTCGTTGAACCACGAGATCACCACCACGTTCTTCCACAACCAGTCCGCGCAGGACCAGGTGAAGCGCGGCATCGGTGAGGCCGTGCGCTCCGATTCCGGCGGGGAGTTTCGCGAGAACTACGATCTGCTCTACACCGAGCGCGGGATCAGCTCCGTGCAGGTGGCGGGCAAAAACAATCTTCCGGCGTGGAACGACTCGACGCTCGAGTGGCGCGCGGCATTCAGCAGCAGCACGCAGGACCAGCCGGACTACCGCAGCCTCGAATTCAAGTGGAGCTTCGTCCTGCAGGACTGGGATCCATCGGGGCTGAATAACTACCGCTACTTCCGCGAGCTGGAGGAGGAGTCGTCGGACATCGCGTTCGATTTCACGCGGCCTTTCTCGCTCGGTGGCCGGGCGCTCACGTTGAAGCTCGGTGGTGCACGGTTCGAGAGCGACCGCACGAACCGCGAGCGCGCATTCGTGATGCAGAGCCCGAGCAACCGCACGCGCGGCGGGATCGAGAGTTTCCCGGGAGCGGTCGGCCTCACGGCGCAGACGGCGACCTCGGTGTCGTTCGGCACGGTGATGCGCGAGATCTCCGCCAACCTGAACTACGAGGGCGAGCAGGCCTTCAGTGCGGGCTACGCGATGGCCGATCTGCAACTCAACGACCGGTGGCGGCTGATCGGCGGCGCGCGGCTCGAGCGCACGGAAATCCTCACGGCCGCGCAGCCGGTCGCCGGCGTGACCGTGCGGCCCGGCCGGATCGAGCAAACCGACGCGCTGCCGGCGCTCGGCCTCGTGTGGTCGCCCTCGCAGCGGCAGAACGTGCGCTTTTCCTACGGCCGCACGCTCGCGCGCCCGACCTTCCGCGAGCTCGCCGACGTGGTGAACTACGAGGCGTTCACCGACGAGTTTATCGGCGGCAATCCGGACCTCGAGATGACGGTAATCGACAACTTCGATCTGCGCTGGGAGTGGTTTCCGCGGCGCAGCGAGGTGATCGCGGCGAGTGTTTTCTACAAGAAGCTCGACCAGCCGATCGAGCAGGTGTTCTCGCAGGGCCGCATCTTCCCGAACAACGTCGAGGAGGGAATTGCGTACGGCGTCGAGTTCGAGGCGCGGCAGAAACTCGACGTGTTCGGCGACGCGTTCGCGAATCTCTCCGTCGGCTTCAACGCCTCGCTGATCGAGTCGGAGGTAACGATCCCGCCGACCGAGCTCGCGTTGATTCGCGCGGTGTTTCCGAACGCCAGCGACAAGCGCGCCCTGTTCGGCCAGTCGCCGTTCATCGTGAATGTCGATGCCAGCTACCGGCTGCGGCCCTGGGGTTCGACGTTCACGGGTGTCTTCGGCGTCTTCGGTGAGCGGCTGGACCTCGTTGCTTCCGGTGCGCTGCCCGACGTCTACGAGCAGCCGGCGCCCGCGCTCGACTTCATCTGGACCCAGCGGATCTCGAACCGCTGGAGCCTGAAGTTCACCGCGAAAAACCTGCTCGATCCGGAGCGCGAGAAGACTCTCGAGCACGGCGGCACCACGTACTTCTACGAGCGATACACCCGCGGCCGGAAGTTCGGCCTCAGCGTGAGCTACTCGTTCAACTGAGCTTCTGTTCCATCCCAACCTGAAATCAAAACCATGATCAACGTAAGGTCCAAACTCATGGCCGCGCTCGGCGCCTCGATGCTCCTCATCGGGTCTGCCTCCGCCGCCAACATCAATGTCGCCCGCACGATCACGTCGAACACGACCTGGACGAAGGACAACACGTATCTCCTTCAAGGATACACGTTCGTGATCAACAACGCCACGCTCACGATCGAGCCCGGCACGGTGATCAAGGGCAAGGTGTCGACGGGAGCCGATGCGGCTGCGTTGATCATCACGCGGGGCGCGAAGATCATGGCCGAGGGCACGGCCAGCGCGCCGATCATCTTCACCTCCGAGCTGGACAACCTGAATGGCAATCTCGGGGCCCGCGACACCGGGCTCTGGGGTGGCGTGCTCATCATGGGCAACGCCACAATCAACTCCCGCGCCAACGGCCAGCCGGCCGGCACGCCGGCGCAGGATCAGATCGAGGGCCTGTCCGTCACGGGGCCCGAGATCGCCTACGCCACTTTCGGCGGCACCAATGACGCGGACAACTCCGGCGTCCTGCGCTACGTCTCGATCCGCCACGGCGGCGCGGTGATCGGCGGCGACAACGAAATCAACGGCCTCACCCTCGGTGGCGTCGGCTCCGGCACCACGATCGAGTACATCGAGATTTTCGCCAACAAGGACGACGGCCTGGAGTTCTTCGGCGGCACGGTGAACGCACGCTATATTGTTTGCGCCTTCGGCAACGACGACGGTCCGGACTTCGACCAGGGTTATCGCGGCAGCGTGCAGTTTCTGTTCTCGATTCAGACCGACATCGGTACCGACCGTGGCGACAAGGGCATCGAGTGGGATGGCGCGACGTCACCGCTCGACGCCTCGCCCAAGGCGAATGTCACCGTCGCGAACGCGACCTTCATCGGCATCGGCAACAGCGGCGGCGCGAACACCGCGATCAACATCCGCGACAACGTCGAGGCGAAGCTGTACAACTCGATCTTCGTGAATTTCGCGAAGGGCCTCGATATCGAGAACGACGTCGGCACGCCGATTCCTGATATCAAGAACAACCTCTGGTTCAGCCACGTCGCCGCCAACAACACCGCGGCGGGACTCAATGCCCGTCCCACCGGCACGGTCGATGCCAGCGCCTACTGGAGCAATGCCGCGAACAACAATGCGATCGTCGATCCGCAGCTCCGCGCGATCTCCTATGCAAACGATCGCGGGCTCGACCCGCGTCCCGCGACGGGCAGCCCTGCGCTCAGCGGCGCGGTGCAGACGCTTTCCGGCCCCGGGCTCACGCAGGTCAGCTACAAGGGCGCGTTCTCCGATTCGAATTGGGCGGCCGGCTGGACGAAGCTGTGGACGGATGGCTACTTCTCGCTCGCGAGCATTGGCAACCCGGGCGAGACGCCGATCATTGCCGGCTCGACCAACAAATTCGTCAACGTCTCCACCCGCGGCTTTGCGGGCGCGGGCGACCAGACGCTGATCGCGGGCTTCGTGGTTCCCAGCGGCCAGACGCAGACGGTGCTGATCCGCGGCGTGGGTCCGACGCTGACCGGACTCGGGGTCGGCGGCGCTCTCGCCGATCCGGTGCTTGAAGTCTATAAACAAGGCGCGACGACCCCATTCGAGACGAACGACAATTGGTCGGGCACGCAGGCCGCCACGCTCGCGACGAAGGTCGGCGCGTTCCCGCTGGCGGCTGGTAGCGCCGATGCGGCGCTCGTCATGAATCTCGAGCCGGGCGGCTACACCGTGCAGGTGAAGGGCAAGGGCACGGCGACCGGCGTCGCGATCGTCGAGGTCTACGAAGTCGATTGAGCCCTGGAAAATTCAGTTGAGCGTTGAGAGCTGAGAGTTCGGCGCTGGACTCTCGGCCCCTGGCCCTTGACGGCGTGGACGCGATTGAGCACGGCGTGATCGCTTTTCGGCAGGGCGGAGACGACACGTCGTTTCCGCCCCTTTTTTTTGCGATCGACGGTGGGGACGTGGCGACGAGCGGTGGCCCGGGGAGACCGTCGAGATGAGGTGTCATTTGTCCCCTGTTTGTAACAGAACTGCCATTACGCGGTAACAATTCGGGAATAGTCTCCGGGGCATGGGAATCTCAACCGGGTTTATCGAATACTGAGTTGGGCCGTCGAAGCCTGCGGAACCGTGACGACTCCAACGCTGATCAAGCCTTACGAAAAACACCGCGCGCGGTTGATCGAATGCCTGCTCGCGATGGCCAGCCAGGCCGAAGTTGCGCTGTCGCTGGCGATGCGTGCATTGGTCGAGCGCGACGATGCGCTGGCGGAGCAGGTGCTGCGCGACGACGCGATTCTCGATCACTACGAGATCGAGGTGGACGACATCTCCGTGCACTTGCTCGCGATGGCACCGCTCGCGCGGGAGCTGCGGTTGATCACCGTCGCGATGAAGATCTCGCAAAACCTGGAGCGCGTGGGCGACGAGGCGGTGGGGATCGCCTGGTGCGCCTGCCGGCTGAATCGGGAGGCGCCGCTCAAGCCGTATGTCGACTTGCCGCTCATGTCCTCGACCTCGCGGGCCATGTTGAACGACGCGATCACCGCGTTCGTCGACCGCCGCTCCGATCGCGCACGGGATCTGTTGCCGCGCGACAAAACCGTCAGCGAGCTGAACCGCCAGCTGCACCGCGAGCTTGCGAGTTATATGATCGAGCACCCGGAAAACATCCCGCGCTGCCTGCACCTCATGGGGATCGCCAAAGCTTTCGAACGGGTAGCGGACCACGCGGCGAATATCGCGGAAGAGGTCGTGTATTTGTACGAAGGGAAGGACATCCGCCACTCGACCGAGGCATGAACTCGAAAATTCTCGTCGTCGACGACGAGCCGGACGCGCTCGAAATCCTGGGCCAGCGGCTCGGTGGGGCGGGCTTTGCGCCGCTTTTCGCGGTGGATGGGCCGCGGGCGCTCGAGCTTGCGCGCGAGCAGCTGCCGGCGCTGATCGTGCTTGATCTGATGTTGCCCGGGCTCGACGGGTTTGAAGTGTGCCGGCTGTTGCGTCGCGACGCGGCGACGGCGGCAATCCCGATCGTTTTTCTCACCGCGCGCACCGATGAGCTGGATCGGATCGTCGGATTCGAACTCGGGGCCGAGGACTACGTGACGAAGCCGTTCAGCCCGCGGGAGCTGATCCTGCGGATCAAACGCGTGCTGTTGCGCATCCCGGCGACGGCGCAACCGGCGATCTTCACATGCGGAGATCTCACGGTGGATCTGCCGCGGCACGAGGTGACGCTGAACGGCAGCCGCGTGCCGCTGACCGCGACGGAATTCAAGCTGCTCGAGGTGCTCGTGCAGCGGGCGGGTTATCTGCAGACGCGCACGCAGTTGTTGCGGGAGATCTGGAACTACGAAGGCGACGGCACGAGCCGGACGGTCGACACGCACATGCGACGCCTCCGCGAGAAGATGGGCCCCGCCGCCTCGCACCTGGAGACGGTACGCGGCGCAGGGTATCGCTTCGTGCGCACCGCGTAGTTTCATGCGCGTTGTTGCCCGGCTTAAAACGAGCGAGCTCGAGGTGCGCGGGAATCCCGGCGGGCGAGAACCGGGCGTGGCGGCTCGCTGATTCCCGGTGCCCGTGTCGCGGTCTGATGCACGACTGCGTCGGGGAAATTCCGACGCTGAATTCGGGAGGTTTTGCGCCGAGCTCCGGCGAATTCGGTTTGCGGATACGTTTTTCGCCGGGAGTCTACGCATGTGTTTCGATCTCTCAGATGACCCCCAGGATTCTGATCGCCGATACGAACTCCTCCTTGCGCGAGATGCTGGGGCACCTCCTGACCTTGCGCGGATTTGAAGTGGTGCGGGCGGCCGATGGTGAGGAAGCGGTGTCAGTCGGTCGGGCGCACGAGCTGGCGGCTGCGGTGCTCGATCTGCATCTGCCGGGCTGGTCCGGGTTCGATGTGTGCCGTGCCTTGCGGGGGCCGTCCGATTCTCGCACGACCTTCCCGATCTGGATCACAAGCGGCGGGTGTCATCCGGCGACTGCGCTGCGCGCGCGCGCGGCCGGTGCGCTGCTGGTCGTCCGCAAGCCGTTTCGACCGACGGATCTTTGCCGGCGAATCGAGCGGGAGCTGAGCCGCCATCGCGATCGAGCGATGTCGGCGTCGTGCGCTTGAGGGTGGCCGGTGTCGGCGCGGCTCACCTGGCGCGCCTGCTTTCGTCGCCGTCTCGTGCCGCTGAAAAACCACCGCGGCTCTCGGCCTCAGCGGCGCTGTTCGAGCTCTCCGACGCGGCGCTGTTGAGCGATGACGGCCGGGTGTTCGTCCGTGAATTTCTCGCGCAGGGTCGCGAGCTCCTGGCGTGCGGCGGCAAGCTGGCCGGCGGGGTCGAGCGGCGCCTTCTCCGCTTCCTCTGCCCGCACTTCCTTGTGCAGCCGGGCGATCTTCGCGCGCTGCTTGATGATGACCGGATGTTTCTCGTCGTGGCGCAGGCGCATCACGGCGAGCTGTTTCTGGGCGGCGGCGAGCTGTTCGGCCTTCGTCCCCGTGGGCTCCTCCGGCGTCTTTGCAGGCTGAGGCTGGGGGGCGGCGGATTCTGGGGCGGGTTGCTCCGCGGAATAGAGCGGGACGGTGATGAAGAACCCGAGGATGATCGCGGTGAGTTTCATGGCGGGGAGAGCGCGCCGCCGGGTGTCGCGTGGGGACGCCGGCGGCCATGCTGGCGGTCCTGACTGGAAGGCGCGGGCGAAGTTCCGGCGGCGCTCACCCCATTGCGCGGGATGGCGCGTGACGGCGTGCGCGGGGGCGCACTGGTCCGAATAAATGATCCTGATCCCGGCTCTCCCGAGCCGGGCTACGCCGATCCAGGGCGCGGAACCCCGGAATTACGCCGAGGCGGGTAGCAGTTCGCGGAGGTTGTGCAGGCACACGCGCGAGGCCTCCTCGCCGCCGCGCGAGAAGCCGTAGCCGGCGGGCAAGTGAAGATCGGCCTCGGCGATCTGGATCACGCGCCAGTGGGTTTCGAGCGAGAACATGCCAGTGTAACCGCTCTGGGCGACCGCCGCGAGGTGCGCGCGCCAGCCGACGTCGCCCACGCCCACGGGCTTGGCCACTGCGGGCAATCCGCCCGGCTTGGGCGTGATACGCACGGCGTCCTTGATGTGGATGTGCGCAATCCGTTTCGCGATCGAGGTGAAGTCAGCGGTGGCTTCACCGGTTGCGCCCGGGACGTAGAGGACATTGCAGGGATCCCAGACGATCCCGAACTGCGGATCGGGCAGTGCCTGGCAGATGGCGGCGGCTTCCGCGGCGGTGCCGACGATGCACGAGGCTTCGTTCTCGATGCCGATCGTCACGCCTGATCCGGCGGCGGCAGCACGAAGTTCCTCGAGATGCGGGGCGACGCGGGGGAGCAACTGCGCGTTTTCCGCGGCCGGGCGTCGCAGGAATGTGAATACGCGCACGATGCCGGCGCCGAGCTCGCGCGCGACACCCACGCTGCGCTTGAACTCGTCGACATGCGTGCGGATGGCCGCGGCGTCGTCGATCTCGCATTTGAAGACCGGCGAAGCGCAGCCGAAGATCTTCCAGCCCTCACCCTGCGCGACGCGTTTGATCTCGGCGATATCCGCCGGCGTGAGATCCTTGAAGGCGCGACCGAACATGCTGCGCAGCTCGATGCCGGGCAGGTTGAATTCTTTGACGAAGCGGATGAGGTCGGGGAGATCCTGGGAGACTTCGTCGGAGATGATCGTGAATTGAGACGGGAACTTCATGCGGGAAAATTTGGTGAGAGGAGGGTGAGGGATGAGTAGTAGGGAGGCAGGCGGACTGCGGCGGGTGGAGTCTGCGGGTCGATGCAGCGGGTGGGGCTGGCTCTCCGAGCCGGCCTGGGTTCCAGCGGTGAGACCGGATTGCGGTGGCGATTTACGCGGGAACCCAGGCCCGCCCGGAGAGCGGAGCCCGATCGACCGCAGGGTAAACTACTTTCGCGAGTTGGCCTTGATCACGTCGGCGAGGGCGACGGGTGCCCCGCCACGGCGTTTGCTTTCGTCGGCCGCTTCCATGAACGCCATGATCTCCAACGTGTCTTCGGCTGGAACCGGCGGCGTCTTGGTTTGGAAAAACGTGACGATCTCCTTCAGCAGTGCGCCGTAGCCGGTCTTCAGTTCCGGTGTCACATTCGCGGTCGAGCCGAAGACGGTGAGGCCGTAGGCGCCGGCGCCCTTGGCGTTGCGATTGCCGCGCATCGTGCCGACGCGACCGTCGGCCCAGACGCCGGTGACGACATCGGTGTTGGCGGTGTGGGTGCGGACGACGGTCTGGCAGCCCGTGCCCATCACGGTGTAGAGCGTCTCCACGGCGTGGATACCATACCAGTAAAGGTCGGGATGGTGCTCCTCGAGCTCGCAGGGGCCGTGGGAGGTGGCGCCGCGCAGCTCGCCGTATTTCGCGTTCTTGAGCGCCGCGAGCGCGTTGAAGCGGAGGGACGACGCGCTGAAGACGGGGACGTTGTGCTGCTGCGCGAGCCGGAAGATCGTCATCGCATCCCGCAGCGAACCGGCGAGGGGCTTGTCGATGAAGACCGGTTTCCCGCTCTGCATGACCTCCTTGAACTGCGCGAGGTGGGGGCGGCCGTCGACGCTTTCGATCATGATCGCGTCCACGTTGGCCACGAGTTCGGCGATGGTGGAGTAGAGTTTGATCCCGAATTCGCCGGTGAGCTGCCGGGTGTAACCATCGACGCGAGTCGCGCTCGACTTCACGTCGGGGCTGCCGCCTTTGAACACCGCGGTGATCTTCGCGCCGGGGACGTGATCCTTGTTCTTCGGATCGTTGAGTGCCCGGGTGAAGGCGATGACGTGGGAGGTATCTAGGCCGATGAGGCCGACGCGCAGGTCAGCGGCGTGAATCGCGCCGCCGGCGAGCGCGGCGAAGGCGAAGGAGAGCGGAAGGAGGACACGAGGGAGGCGGAAGGGGCGCATGGCGGAGGATAAGTCACGAAGTAGTTACCTCGGGCAATTCCAAGGCAACTGCGAAGTCGTGAATCCCGCGCTGCGCATGCGGGGGCCTTCGCGGGAGGCCGCGCGCAATCTCCCGTGGCGGATATTATCGGTGGTGGGGATGTCTTCCGGGCATCCCCACCTGGAAAACTCAAGCGACGGGCGCGAACGCGGCCGAGCTGCGCCAGGCATTGAGCTCGGCTTCGCGCTGCTGGGGCGTCCAGCCGGCGGCGTCCGCCATCCAGGTGGCGATCTGCTCCAGCCACACGTCCGAGCCGCGGTGATAATAATGCCAGCCGCTGCGCCGGAGCAGAAGATCGTCGAGGTGGCGGGCCCATTCGCGGCGGACGTAGTGCTCGACGGCTTCGCGCGTGCATGGTGGCGGAAGAATTCCGCTGAAGCCGGTGACATCGTCGGCGGCGAGCAGGGGCTCGTCGGCGGTGCGGCATGGTGCGGCTTTGGCGCCGAGGTGTTTGACGATCTGGTCGACGGCTTGCTCGGCCATCAGACGATAGGTCGTGAGCTTGCCGCCGGCGATGTCCCACCAGCCCGGCTCGGGGCAACGGATCTGGTGTGCGCGCGAGATGTCCGAGGGCGAGCCGTCGGGTTTCGCGATCAATGGGCGGAGGCCGGCCCACGAGCTGACGATGTCGGCTTCGCGCAGCGCGATCTTCGGGAAAAATTCGTTCACCGTGCGCAGCACGTAGCTGACGTCCTGCGGCTCGACGGAAACGTCTTCGGGGGCGCCGACGTAATCGGTGTCGGTCGTGCCAATGATCACGCGTTTGCCCCACGGCAGGATGAACAGAATGCGTTTGCCTTCGGTGATGACGACCGCGGAGGGCACGGGCAGCCGGGTGCGATCGATCACGATGTGGATGCCCTTGCTGAGGCGGAGCTTCACGGCGCTGTGCGGCAGCTTGTCGGCCCAGGGGCCGGTGGCGTTGACGACCGTGCGGGCGCGGACGGTGAGGCGCGCCGGCGTACCGCCGGGGGTGTTCACGTGATCCTCGATCGCGCAACGCCAGAGGTCGCCCTCGCGCACAGCGTCCTTGAAGCGGGTGTAGTTCACGACGGTGGCGCCGTGACGCTCGGCGGAGCGAAGGGTGTCGATGACGAGGCGGGCATCGTTCGTGAGCGCGTCGAAATAGCGGACGGAGCCGGCGAGCTTTTCGTCTTTGAGTGCGGGGAGCATCTCCCGCGTCTCCTCGCGCGTGAAGCCGCGCGAGGGTTGGAAATTTCGTCCGCCGCAGAGGAGATCATAGAGCTTCACGCCGATGCGCAGCTGCCAGACCGGGCGGCCTTCACCGCGATAGGCGGGGAAGACGAAACCGAGCGGCTCGCCGAGGTGCGGCGCGATCTTGTGGATCGTCTTCTTTTCCACGCTGGCCTCGTGTACGAGGCCGACGCGGCCCTGTTCGAGGTAGCGCAGGCCGCCGTGGAGAAGCCGACTGGAGCGGCTGCTGGTGCCGGCGGCAAAGTCGTGTTGATCGACGAGGCCGACGCGCAGGCCGCGCATGGCGGCGTCGCGCGCGACGCCGCTGCCGACGATGCCACCGCCGACGACGAGGAGGTCGAGCGGTGTTTCGGCGAGGCGCGTGAGCGCGAGTTGGCGTTGAGGGTTCGGCTGAGCGTTTGCACTCATGAGCGGAGGACGGGTTCGCGACGGGATTCGGTTAACAAAGCTCCGAGCTCGGCGAGGCTCGGGAGCACGAGGTGGGGTGGTGGGTTGGCTATTTCTGCGTCGTGCGCGGTGGCTTCGCCGGTGAGCACCAACACGCCAAACGCTGCGGCGCGATGCGCCATCAAGATGTCTGTATAGATGCGGTCGCCCACCATCGCGATCTGGTTCGGGCGCAGGCCGTGTCGCGCGAGGATGCCGCTGAGCATCGTGGGGTCGGGCTTGCCGAGGACGATGTCGGGAGCCCGGCCGGTGGCCTTCTCGAGCATCGCGCAAATCGCGCCGCAATCGACGAGCACGGTCGGCTGGTCGGTCGGGCAAACGCGATCGGGATTCGTGGCGACGAAGAGTTTTCCCTGCTGGATCCACCACGCGGCGCGGCAGACGCGCGGGTAGGCGAGCGTCAGGTCGAAGCCGACCACGACGGCATCCGGTTCATCCCTGGCATCCTCGCCGGTGAGCGTGAAGCCGGCGTCATGGAACTGCGACAGCATGCTGGGCGTGCCGAGCGCGAAGATCCGGCGCACCCGCGGGTGCTTGCTGCGCAGGTAATCGATCGTCGCCTGCGCCGAAGTGTACAGTTCGTCGCCGGTGGCGTTAAGCCCCATCTTTTTCAGATGCGCGAGGTAATCGATCGAGCTCTTCGACGGATTGTTCGTGAGAAAGGTATAGCCGATGCCGAGCTCCCGCATGCGCGCGAGAAACGGCAGCGTGCACGCGAAGAGCGTGCCGCCTTTATAGATGGTGCCGTCCATATCGAGCGCGACATGCGAGATGTCGCGCAGGCGCTCGAGGAGCGCGGATGGAGCGGAGGAAACGGGAGCGGACGAGGACATTTAAAAGTGGCGAGTAGCGGGTAGTCGGTGGACAGGAATTCGGAGCGTGATGGTCGCTATTTACTCGTCGCTGTGGCGTAGCCGTGCGCTTTGGCGGGCCAGGCGAGGATGAACATGAAAGTGCCGAACGCGCCGATGCCGAGCAGCGCGCCGAAGGCGACGTCCCAGCCGGACCGTTCGACGAGGAGGCCGAGGCCCCACCCCGAGACGAGGGTGCTGGCGTAGCCAAAAAGGCCGGTGAGTCCGGCGGCGGTGGCGGCGGCGCGCTTGGTCGCGAGGTTGGCGGCGATGATCCCGATCAGCGCCTGGGGGCCATAGATGAAGAAGCCCGCGGCACCGAGCAGCGCCGCGGCGCCGCCGGTGGAATTTACCGGGAGTTTCCAGAACGCGAACATCGCGACGGCGGCGCCGATCATGCAGAACACGCACGTGCGCGCACCGCGGCCGCCGAAAACCCGATCGGTAATCCAGCCGGCGAGCAGCATGCCGACGAGGCCCGCGACTTCGAAGCCGGCGACCATCCAGCCGGCGTGCTGCAGCGAAAAGCCCTTCATCTCCTTCAAGAGCGTCGGACCCCAGTCGAGGATGGCGAAGCGGAGAATATAAACGAAGAAATTGGCGCACGAAATCCACCAGATGTGTGGGTTTCCGAAGACGTGTTTGCGGACGAACGATTTATATTCAGCCGTGGTCTTGTCCTCCGCATGCGTCTCGCCCATGCCCTGGACCTTGATCTCGGGCAGGCCCACCGAGCTCGGCGTGTCGCGCAGCAATATAAACAGGATCACGCCGGCAAATGTACATAGAATCGCCGGCGCGAAGAATGCCCAGCGCCAGCCGAAGCTCACTATATAGCCGCAAAACACGACCGCGATCCACGCGCCGATGGAGTGCGAAGTGTTCCAGATCGACATCTTGGTGGCGAGCTGGCTCGGGGGGAACCAATGGGTCATGAGCCGGCACACCGGCGGAAAGCCCATGCCTTGTACCCAGCCATTGATCATCCACGCGATGCCCAGGAACAGCACGGTCGAGCTGAAGCCGAAGAACACATTTGCGCCGACGGAAAGCATGAGGCCGGCGACCATGAAGTAGCGGGCGTTGGAACGGTCGGCGAAGGGGCCGTTGACGAATTTCGAGACCCCATAGAGCACGCCGTGCAGCGTGAGGAACAGCCCGAGGTCGGCTTTGCTGATGCCGAGGTCTTCCTGCATGCCCGGCATGGCGAGGCTCAGGTTCTTGCGGACGAAATAGAAGGCCGCGTAGCCAAACATCGCCGCGATCAGCGTGCGTGTTTGCCAGTAGCGGAAGCGCGCCGCGGTCGCGGTGGAATCGGCGGGCAGCGGGGCGGTCTGCGTGGAGGAGGAACTCATGAAGAAAGGGAAAAGGCGAAGATGGCCGCACCGCTGACGGCGAGGTTGGCGAAGGTGGAGGCAGGCGCGGGGCGGCGGCGCGCGGCGAGCCGCTCACTCGCGCGCGCTTCCGCGGAAACAGATGCTGGGGAGAGCCGTTTCATTTATTCATTTGATCTCCCAGACGGCGCCGCGGCCGAAGAGCCCCTCGAGCAGCGTTTCGAGCGTGCCCGTGCGCATGGCGACATCGAGCACGGTGAACCGGCGGCGGATGTGATAGGC
>JAKFEQ010000011.1:0-224633 GCA_036675625.1 Opitutaceae bacterium
GCCGATCGCCGGCGACGACGCGACGAACGCGCCCGCCTTGAATTCCCAAAGCTTCGTGCCATCCGGCCGCAACGCGTAGAGGAAGCCATTCCAACAACCGAAATAGATCGTGCCGTCCGCGCCGATCGCCGGCGTGGAATCGATCCAGTCAGGTGCGGTGAACGGATCCGACCACTTCTTTGAACCATCCGGCTTGATCGCGAACAGCCGCCCGGACGCCGAAGCGCTCGTGGAGGTTCCGACTTCGACGCCGACATAAATCGTTCCATCCGGTCCGGCGGCAGGTGACGACAGGATGCTGCCCGCCGTCGACGTCGACAGCGTCGTAAACGGCGCCGACCAGCGCGGGCTGCCATCCGTCTGGGCGTGTGCGGCGAGGGCGGTTGCGAGCACCGTGGCGGCGCAAACATACGGCCGCAGGAACGAAACGAAGCAGGGTCGCATAGGTAGGGATTGAACGGATACGACGACTAAAAACTCGATTTACCGCAACTCCCCCCAGGCTCACGCCTGCGAGGTTGACGAGCCCTTTACGGCGCATCGGAGAACCGGCACCGAAAGCCGGAACACCGTGCCGGCTGCATCGCTGTGCACGAGCTCGAGATCGCCGGACGCGTGCCGCGCAAGTCGATGACTGATCGCGAGGCCGACACCGCCCCCGCCCCGCTTCGTGCTGCGCACCGGCCGGAAAAGCGCCGCCTGCACCGCCTCGGGCAGACCGGCTCCGGCATCGCGCACCAGAAACTCCACGCGTTCGTCCGCCGCCCGCGCCTCGAGCATCACCGCCGAGCCGCGCGGCGCCGCCTCGATGGCGTTCGCGATCAGGTTGGCCAGGACAAGCCCGGCGAGATTCGCCGTCCGCGCGTCGAGGTGCGCCTCGGTTTCGGAACGCGCGCACAACTCGACTCCCGCCTGTTCCGCGCCGGATTCCGCGCGTATCCGGGCTGCTTGGACGACCTCGCCGACCGGCACCGGATAATCCGCCGCGCCATCCGACTCATCCCGCAGTACCGTCGTGACCTCCGAGACCAGCGCGCGAAGGCGGCGCGTGGTCTCCATCGCCGTGCGGCACGCTTCGCCGCGCTGGGTTTCCGGCGCGCCAGAGGCCGTCTCCACGACAAAGCCTTCCAGTCCCGCGAGCGGATTTTTCAGACCGTGGATCAAGTGTGCGCTGATAGCGCCGAGCGCGCCCGTCTTCGCCGCGAAATCGAGCTCCTGGTTCGCGCGCGCGAGATCGGCGCTCTGCTCGACCAACCGGCGATTCGCGTCGGCCAGACGCCGGAAAGCCCACGCGAGCACCAGCGCGATCAGCGCGGCGCCGCCGACGAAAGCCACCCCGGCCTGGATCGCCAGCCGGCGATCCATCTGCGCGAACGTCGCCGCGATCGCCTCGCCGCTGCTCCAGTAGCGCGCGACGCCGATCGGCTCTTCGTTCGCCGCGTGCAACGGCACGATGATGTCCAGCAATGGCTCGCGGGTCGCCTCGCTGCCCGGATCGAGCGCGAGACCGAGCGCGCCCTCGACCGAGCCCTGCGGAAGGAAGCGCGCGCGCGGCGCGGCCGGCACGCCGCTCCACCACCGTGGCGTGGCGTTCTCACCGGGCGAGAGCGGCAGCGCCGAATGCAGTTTTCCCATCGGATCGAAAACGTGCACCGCAAAGACGCCGCGCAGCTTCGACGACACGAGCACGGCCTCGAATGCCTGCTCCAGCCCGCTCGCGAAACCAAACGTGTCCCGCTGCTCTTCCGCCAGTTGCAGCTGCAGCAACGCCACCGCGTGGATCGAGTCGGCTTCCCGGCGCAACACTTCCTCGCGCAACTCGCCGCGCAACCGGAACGTGAGCGCCGCGACGAGCCCGCCAAAGATCGCGAGGGTCGCGAACGTGACCGTGAGGAGCACGCGGCGCGGCTTGGGATTCGGCGGCACCATGAACGGCACCTTAGAAACTGCGCTGCACGCCGGCGAGCACCGTGTTGGCCCGGTAGCTGAACTCCACCTCGTTCGAACGGCTGCGCTCCCACCGATGCTCGGCAAACAGCGACCATTTCGCGTCGAGGTCCCGCTCACACCGCAGCGTGGCCTCGTAGTCGTCCGTGATCCGGGCCGGCGGCGCGATGCCAGCGCCCACCGTCTGCACGAGGTAATCCATGCGCTTCGCCTCCGCATCGAGGCTCAGCCGCCACGATGCGTGCTCCCAGCCGGCTTCGAGCCGCGCGCGTTTCTGGTCGTAGTCGAAGTAGCCGGACGCCTCGTCGCGGTTTTCCACTTTTCCGACCGTGACGGCAAACGCCCACTCGCCCGCGCCCGTCCAGCGCGTGCGGATTTTCGCTTCGCCTTCACGCTGCTTGAACTTCAGCTGCGTGCCCGCCAGCGCGCGCCCGCTCGCACTGAACTGCACGCGTTGATCGTAGTCGCGACGCGTCTCGAACCACGCCGCCGACAGCGCGAGCACCGATGTCCGACTCCATTCCAACCGGCCTCCCGTGCGCAGGTCGTCGTAGTCGCCCGCGTAGGCGCGATAATCGCTGCGCCGCACCTGGACCGCAGGCTCGAAACGGAACCCGCCCGGCAACGTGAGACGCGTGGCCGCGACGGCGTAGGCGCCGCGCACCCGCGTGGGCGCGACCACGCGACGCGCCTCGGTCTCCGACAGATCGATGACCATGTCGCGCAGATAACCGGCGGCCTTCAGCGAAAGTCGCGCCGCATCCATCGGTTGCCACCGACCCTCGGTGTGCACGGACCACTGTTGCTCGCCCCGAGATTCCGGCGGCGGCGAAAAATAGCGAAGCACGTCGCCATTGAGAAACGACACGAACTCCCAGCGGTTGCGCAGCGGACGATAGAGAATCGCGTCTAACTCGGCCCGGCCAAACGCGCGCTGGATGGGCGCGAAGGGCGAGAGCAGCACGTTGTCGCGCCAGCCGAGCGAGCTGCGCAATGCAATCGACGGATGCCAGATACTCGACTGAAGCGCATCGAGCTCGGCCTGCAGTTCCGGCGGCAGAGGCTCGTTCGCTGCCGCCGTCACGGGCTCCTCGGCCTGTACGCTCACCACCAGAAGCGCGGCGCAAAGTGCGACCGGGTAAAAACGAAAAAATCGCGGCATGGGATGGAGGAGGAAACGCTTCGGCAGAACCAAATAATCAACAGCAACGACTCAGGTATCCGGCCCTTTTTGGAAAACGCTCAACGCCCGAGTGACCGAACCGCCGATTTCGGCAATCAGGCGTTTGCCGATCAACGATCGAGGCCATCTGGGTCAGCGGCTTATCAACAAAAAGTGGCAGGGCAAAGCGGGAGGACTTTGCCCTGCCTTTTTTGTTTCCAGCGGGAGCCATTTATCGGGCTCCTCGCGGGTAAATCAGCTGCCGGTGCCGGCCTTGCGCTCGTCGCGTACCTTCTTCAGCTCTTCGCGGATCTGCTTGCCGAGCGAGCGCTCTTCGTCGTCGCGCGCCTGCTTGTCTTCGCGCAGCTGCTCGAGGATGGCCTTCTTCTCCGCTTCGGTCGCGGTCTTGAGCTTCTCGATCAGCGTCTTGCGCTCCGTGAGGTATTGATCGCGCTGCGCCTGGAACTGACGGATGACGGCGTGAACGGCCTTGGCGTTGTCCGACGCGTTTTCGCTCGGGCCTTTCTCGCGGCCCTCAACCTGAACCTGGCCTTTGCCTTGGGCGTTGCCCTTGCCTTTTCCCTTGCCCGAACCGTCGTCGGTATCGCCGGTCGTCGTTGTCCCGCCGGTGGTCGTCGTCCCGCCGGTCGTAGTCGTGCCGCCGGTCGTGGTCGTCGTGCCGCCCGTTGTCGTTCCGGTGGTCGTGCCCGTCGTGGTTCCGGTGGTCGTGCCCGTCGTGGTGCCTGTGCCCGTCGTGGTCCCCGTGCCCGTCGAAGTGCCTGTACCGGTGGTCGTGCCCGTTGTGGTGCCCGTGCCGGTCGTGGTCGTGGTGGTGGTTTGCGCGCGAAGTCCCGTGGCGGCGAGAACCGCAAGCAAGGAGAGCACGAAGATACGATTGGTCTGTTTCATAAGGAGGATTGAATGGATGATATGCTTTACGCCCCGGCTAATTGCAGCCGACATGCCAAAGCGGCCAATCCATCTCAACCATCACACAAACAGCAAGTTGCTGGTTTCAGCTTACCGTCGCCTCTTCAGGATTTGGGAACTTAGACCCAAGAAAACCGGTTTTCCGGCTGGGTGTAAGTTCCAAACCGACAACCCCGCACCGACTCGTGCTGGCGCTCGCGCCTCCATCTCACTCCGCGCGTTCTTCCTTGATCCGATAACGGATGTAATCGCGCGTCACGCCCAGTAGTCGCGCGGCCGCGGAGACGTTTCCCTCCTTTTGCGCGAGCGCGCGGCGGATCATCGCATCGATCGCGGCTTCCAGCGAAAACCCCGCTTCGGGAATCTCGAATTCCGGGCTCACCCAGGCCTTCGCTCTCCCCTCCGCCGTCCCGGCATCGCCGCCCGCGAGGGCCGAAAACGTCAACTGATCGTCATCGAACACCAGCGAGCGCTCGATCTCGTGCGCGAGTTCGCGGACGTTGCCCGACCACCGATGGGCGCGCAGGCGCTTCTGCCCGAGCGCCGGAATCGGCCGTGGCGCGATGCCGTAGTTTTTTCCGATCCGCGCCACGAGCGACTCCGCCAGCGGCACGATGTCGTCGCCGCGCTCGCGCAGCGGCGGGATGCGCACGCGAAACAGATCCAGCCGGTGCAGGAGGTCTTCGCGAAATTTCCCCTCCGCCACCAGCACGCGCAGATCCGCGTTGGTCGCGGCGATGATCCGCGCATCGATGGCGAGCGAGCGATTGCCCCCCACGCGCCGGATCGTGCGGTCCTCGATCGCCTTTAACAGCTTCGCCTGCACGCCGAGCGAGAGGCTCGGCAGCTCGTCGAGAAACAACGTGCCGCCCTCCGCCGCCTCGAGCAGCCCGATCCGAGCCTCCTTTGCGTCGGTAAACGCCCCGCGCTCGTGCCCAAACAGCTCCGACTCTGCCAGCGTCTCCGGCAATGCGGAGCAGTTCACCTCGACCAGCGGCCCGTCGGCGCGCGGACCACGCCGATGGAGCCAGCGCGCAAGCGTCGTCTTGCCAGTGCCCGTCTCGCCTTCGATCAGCACGGGCGGCAACGCGCCTTGCACGCGCCGGTCGGCCCCGAGAATTTTCTCGAGTTGCGTCGCCACGCCCGCGAGCGCCGAGCCGAAGAAGAACGCCTCGTCGGTCGCCGTCTCCGCCTCCTTGCGATGCTGTTCGCCGCGACGCACGCCTCGGTCCCGCCGCGCCCGCGCCAGCCGCACTGCGAGCTCATCGAGGTCGAAGGGCTTCACGAGATAGTCCGCCGCTCCGCGCCGCATCGCCTCCACCGCGCCGGCCACGCCGCCTTCGGCCGTCATGACGACCGACACAACGCTCGCCGGAATCGCCTTCTCATCGAGCAGCGCAAGGCTGCGCCCATCGGGCAGATTCACATCGAGCAGCGCGAAATCGAAGCTCACGTTGCGCAAGGCCTCGCGCGCCTCCGCGAGCTTCGTCGCCTGCGTCACCTCCACCTCCAGCTTTTCCAAATGCGCCGCGATCCGCCGGCGCAACAGCGGTTCATCTTCGAGCAGGAGCAAACTCGATCCGGAGAGCTTCATGGCGGGGAACGTCGTCACGTTTCCCGCCCGCAGCGGCAGTGCAACGTGGAAATCCCAGCGTGAGGCAGAGCCTCAGAGTTTGAACAGAAGAGAACGAAGGAAACGAAGCGTGCTGAGTCACCGTGTCTCTTTCAGCTCTTCGTTCCCTTCGTTGCCTTCTGTAAAACGATCGAGTTCGAGTTTGGAAAACGTGACCTGCTCTCAGCGGCGGCCGAAGAATTCCCACATCAACACCGCCGCCGCGACCGACACGTTGAGCGATTCGACGGCGCCCGTGCCCGGGATCGTGACGAGTCGCGTGCAGGCCGCCGCCACATCTTTCGCGAGCCCGTGCTCCTCGTTGCCGAGCACGAGCGCGAGTGGTTTCGCCGCAGCCTGGCGATCGCCATGCGCAGCTTCCGGCCTCCCGCCGCGGGTCGCCGCACCGACGACCTCATACCCGGCCCGCGCGAGCTCGTGCGCGAACGCCGCGAGCCGCGGCACGCGCAGCACTTCGACCGCTTCCAGCCCACCCTCCGCGACGCGAAAAGCCGCCTCGCCCGGCGACGCCGCCGCGGGATCGTGCGGAATCACAATTCTGGATACGCCGAAGAAACCGGCGGTGCGCGCGATTGCGCCCAGGTTGTGGGCGTTGCCGATGCGGTCGAGCAGCAGGAGCGGCGCGCGTTTCGCCGCCCACGCGCGAATGTCGGCCGGCAACGGCGTGCGCAACTTTGGGGGTGACACGACCGCGACGATACCCCCGTGGTGCACGCTGCCGGCGATCTTCTCGAGCTCGGGCGGCTCGACGCAGCGGTAGACTTTCTTCGCCGCCGCGAGCGCCTTGCACATTACGCCGACTTTCCGGCCGGTGTCGTAGTCGAAAAAGAGTCGCTGGATCGAGCCGGGATCCCGCGCGAACCGCGCGCCGACGGCGGCGAGGCCGCAGAGCTTGAGCTCGTCGGGTTTCATGAAGCCTGGCCCATCGGCGGCCAAATCCGGCAGTGAGGCATCGGCCAGGACGTTGTGCCACAGGGAGCGTGAGAAGTCATGTCAGCGATGGCGCCCATTTTGTCGGGGGCCGACAACGGTAAACTCCTGGGGCCTCGCTACGCTCTTCCGCTTCTGGTCGGCGTCCACCAGCCGGCAGGCCTGCGGTCAGAGCGGTGCTTCCCAAAGAGCACCAGAAGCCACTAGCGGAGGTTGAGCCCAGGTTGAGCGAAGGATGAGCGGAGGATTAGCGGAGGATTAGCGGAGGATGAGTGAGACCACCACGATCCTCATCCCACCAGCGTAAACTCCTCGCGATCGTGATAGAGATGTCGAATCCGCGTCGTTGGCGCGTGCGTCACGAACGGCGAATCCGGCGCGCGCAATTCGCGCAGCAACGCGATCGGATCGACGCGCCCGAATTTCAGATTCACCACGAAATGCCGGCACCACCCGCGCGCCAGCCACGGCGCCACGATGTGCTGCACCACATGGTGCGGCTCCTCGACCATGTCGCAGAAGAGCCAGTCGAACGCCGGCGACTCGGCGACCGAAGCGCTTTCCTCCCGCGCGTCGCGCGCCGAATCCACGGGCGCGAACCGGAAGGCGTCTTCGCGGCGATGCTCGATCTGCGGGTGATCGAGTGCGCCGCCCTTGAGCGGGCCGTTGTCGATCGCGATCACGTGCGCGCCGCGTTTCGCCGCACTGTAGCTCCAGCCGCCGGGCGCCGCGCCGAGATCGCACACGGTCTCGCCGGGCTGCGGCTCGCGACCGAGCACGACATACGCCTCCTCCACTTTCAGGTAGGAACGCGACGGCGCGAGATCGTCGTCCGCCATGCGACGCTGACCATGCACGAAGGCTTCGCGCGCGACGAACACGCGGCCGAAATCGGCGAAGAACGCGAAGAGCCCGCGCACGTTGCCCGCGCTCACGCCGCGCGGCAGATCGTGCGCCGCGAGCTTCGCCACGCGGGACAATTTCTTCTTCAGGAGTTCGGCAAACGCGGCCTCGACGCCGCCGATCCGCCGGCCCAGCCCGACCAGCTCCGGCGGGCCCTGCCACACACTCGGCCACGCGTGCTCGATCCGTTCGCCGCGCAGCGACGACAGGAAGTATTCAGAAATCTGTGACGCGAGCGCGTTGACCGAATCGCCGCGCAGCTCGACCGGATTCGTCAGCGTGAGATGCGCGAACACGAGCGCCGGCAAAGGCAGGGCGGAGCCTCCGGCTGAACCTTCGCGCGGCTCACCGGGACGGCTCGCCCCACCCTCGATCCTCACCCAGCCCGGCCCCTGCTCCGCGACGCGCGCGCCATGCAGCTCCGTCAGCTCGCGCGCGAGCAGCGTTTCGAAACCGGCCTGGCAGGTAAGCAACATGGCTCGCGACGCTGCGGGCACGGCGTCACGCGGCGACGAAAAAGTGGCGCTGACCTCCCGCCTCCTTCGGGTCGGCTTGGGGGAGCATCGGCGGCCCGCCCATGATTCACGGGAGGGACGCTCGTGCCACGCCAACGTCGCGACCGTTCAGCCGTCGGGATGTAGCCCGCCTCGGGAGAGGCGGGATTATCCAACACTGGATCTCGCTCCGCTCCCTGCTCTCCCGAGCAGGGCTACCGCGGAAAGGAGTTCACGATCGCAATGCGCCTCGCTCAGAAGGTCGCACGCACGCCGGTCGCCCAGATCGCGCCGGTCTCGACCCAGCGCGTGCGCAAATCCGACCGCAGGCGATACTCGCCGCCGTCCTGGTTGAAGATGTTTCGCGCATTCACATAAAAATCCATGTGACGGCGGAAATTCCAGGTGAAGTCCATCGTGTGCGTGAGGCTCTCGCGCACATAGCGTGGCCACGAGTTCGTGGCGTCGGGCGCGTCGATGCGATAGCCAGGCCGCCAGTTGGTGTTCCACTGCAGTCGGAAATTCCGATACGGGATGAACCAGCTCAGGTTGGCGACGTTGGTCGGCCGGCGGTAGTTTTCATAATCGTCGTAGCGGATGCGCGTGTAGTTGGCGTTGACGCGAGCGCGGCTGAGCGGGCCCGGCAGAAAGCTGAGCTCGCGCGTGAAGGAGAACTCGAGCGAGCCCATGTGCGACTTGCCGACGTTGTCGACCGTGCTGATTTCCCACGGCTCGTTGGGCGAGATGGCGACGGGAAGCAGCTCGCCGTTCCACGTGCCACCGGCCGGAACCACGTAGGTGCGACTGCGAATCATATTACGGAAATCCCGGCGATACGCGGACACCGCGATCTGACCGATGCCCTTCGTGTAATACTCGAGCGTCAGATTGGCCGTGTTGGAAAGCTCGGGCACGAGATCCGCGTTGCCGGCGTTGGCGCGATTCGGCGTGGGATTGTCGGGGTTGTCGTCCCGCACGACCAGGCCGCCAATGAGGCGGTTCATGTCGGGCCGCGAGATCGCCTGGTTCCACGAGCTCTTCAACACCAGGTTTTCCGAGAAACGGTAGGTCGTGTGCAGATAGCGCAGCCAGGTGTCGTAGTCCTGCGTCGCGTATTTCCGGTCGCCGCCGTATCGGGTAACCAAATACGGCGCGGACTGGCGGGTGGCCGTGATCACGTCGGCAGGGAATGCCCCGGTCGGAGTCGACGTGCCGAAGATCCGCCGGTCGGCTTCACGCTGGCCGAGGTCGGCCGGTCCCGCGGCGCGGCCGCGCGTGCGCTCGTAGCGAACGCCCGGCGCGACGGTCAGTCGTCGGCCGAATTTCAGGACCGTCTGCTGATACAAGGCGTCGACCTGCTCCTGCGCATCGCGCGCGTTCTGCAGCTTGTAGCCGACGATCTGCGCCTCGCTCGGCGGAACCCACGCGCTCGGGTTAGCCTGATATACCTTGTAGGCGGCCCAGCGATCCACGTTGGGCATGCCGTCGACGTTGCCGCCGAAGTCGAAGTTCATCCGATAGCTGCGCTCCGCGAAGCGCGCGAGCGCCTCGTCGGCCGACGCCGCCACACCATCCGCGCCGCGAAATGCTGTCGCGTAGTTGGCCACGGGACGGTCGGAGTTGTTCACCCACTCGGTGACGTGCAGGCCCCACTTCAGGATCGTGGGAATGCGCGTGGACATCGAATACTGCATGTCCGCGCGGAGCTGGTAGCGCTGATCCTCGCCCTGACGATCGTTCATGCGCGCGTTGAAGCCATTGGGATGGTTCGCGAGATCGCGGTAATCCGCGCCGGAGGTTTGCGTGATGAACAACGCCGGATCGGCCGGGCCGTTGCGGTCGAAACGCAGCCCGAGGTTGGCGAGCACCGCCGGCTCGATCGACCAGAAGAAACCGAACTGTTGATCCTTATACCATGTCATCGAGCGTGACATGCTCGTGGCGATGTCGGCGCGAAACGCGCCTTTCTTGTAGTAGCCGGCCAGGCCGAAATTCGCCGTCGAGCCGTATTTGTTCGTGCCGCCACCGCCCTGTTGGACGCCGACGCTGCCCACCGACGCGGTCTGGCTGCTCAGCGAATACTCCACGCCGGGCACCTGCGAGGCGCTGCCGGGGGCATTGGTGGTGGTGCTGAAGTTGAACGCGAGATCGCGGCTGAAGAATTTCGCGTGGTAGCGGTTGTATTCCGCGCGCGCCGAGATCCAGAAGCTGTCGGAGAACTTGTAGTCGAAGCGGATGTTGCCGTTGTAGCGGATCGTCGGCTTGGGAGAATCGCGGAAGCTGAAGCTCGAGACGCGCGGGATTTCGGTGTCGTTGTTTTCGCGATTGGTGTCGAAAGCATAGTTGACGACCTCCGCCTTCTGCTCGGCAAACGTGTAGGAATAATTGTAGCCCGCACGCACGCCGAGCCGCTGGTTGAGAAATACGTCCGAGTAGTCCAAGCCCCAGTTCGGCTGGATGCGGTAGTGGTCCTCGTCGTCCCAGCCCGGCTGTTTCTTCCACGGCTGGCCGCTCATCGAATTGAACGCCACGCCTGCGCGCACCGAGATCAGCCGGCCCGCACGATCGAAGGCGCCCTTGCTGCGGAGGTTGACGACACCCGCCAGCGCGCTGCCGGGATTCTCCGGCTGCGGCGTGCGGCTGAGCTCGACCATCTCGATGCTGTTGATCGACATCTGCTCGAACTCGAACGCGCGATTCGCACCCGAGCCGCTCGCAGCGGCCATGCCCGAGCTCGCCAGCGGCGCACCGTCGAGTGTGACCGAGGTGTATTTCGGATCGAGGCCGCCGAGGCTCACGGAGCGTGCATCGGCCTCGACATAGTCGATCAGCACGCCGGGCAGGTATTTCAGAAACTCGCCCACGTTGCCTTCCGAGATGGAGCCGAACGTATCCGTCGCGAGCACACGTTTCGCCTCGATCGATTGCTTCTGCTCCATGATCGCCTTCGCGTTTCCTTCCCGCTCCGAGGCGACCACAAACTGGCTCAGCTTCACGACACCGTCGTAGCTCGCACTGGAGAGCGACACGTCGAGTGCGAGCGTCTCGCCGGGTGAGACGATTACCGTCTCCTCCTTCACATCGAGCCCCGCGTAGGTGAAGCGCACGCGCTGCGGGCCGGCAGGCACTCCGGAGAGGGCATACACGCCGCCCGCCTCCGCCGCCACCGAGAGGGGCGTGCCGACGACGGTGACGACCGCGTTGCGGAGGTATTCTCCAGTGCCTTGATTCAACACGCGGCCGGCGATGGTTCCGGTCGCGGTTTGCGCACGAAGAGTCGCGGCCGGCAGGACGGCAAGAGCCAGAACAGCGCCGGCGGCAAAGAACGCCCTGGCGACTATAGATCGGAGGATGCGAGGTAGTTTCATACTGGGATTAGGGAACGCCCAAGCACGGCTCCGTATATAGCGGGAGGATTCGGGCAGGGGCTGAGCCGGACCACATTCCCGAACCCCGGGACTTGCGACGCACGGGCAGGCCGGACAGTCCGGCGTAACGCGTTCATGCCCCGACCGCCGGGCCCAAGCCTCGAACCGATTCACCCACCCGCGGTCTCTCGCGCGATGGCGACGATGACCGCGAAGGCGCGAGGTGCCGCGTCGATGACGGCGGCACCGTTCGTGCCCGAAACGCGTTTGCTGAAAACGCTGCGCGAGGCGGCGCGCGAGTGTCAGGGTTGCCCGCTTTGGCGCCTCGGCACGCAGACTGTGTTCGGCGAAGGTCCGGCTCATGCGCGGGTCGTCATGGTCGGCGAACAGCCGGGCGATCGTGAAGATATCGAAGGCCGGCCGTTCGTGGGCCCCGCGGGCCGGCTACTCGACCAGGCACTCGTCACCGCGGGAATCGATCGCGCGGTCGTTTATGTCACCAACGCCGTGAAGCATTTCAAGTGGGAGCCGGCCGGCAAACGGCGGCTGCACAAAAAACCCAACGCCCGCGAGATCGCCGCGTGCCGCCCGTGGCTCGAGGCGGAATTCGCGGCGCTCCAGCCCGAGGTCGTCGTCGCGCTCGGCGCGACTGCGGCGCAGGATCTCATGGGCGCGCAGTTTCGCGTCACGCGAGATCGCGGGAAGGTGTTTCGCGACCTGGCGTTTGGCCGCACCCGGATCGGTGCGCTCGTCGCGACGGTCCACCCGTCATCGATTCTGCGCGGCGATCCAGACCAGCGCGCGGCGTCGCTCGCCGCGTTTGTCGCCGATCTGAAAACCGTCGCGCAGCTGCTGAAGTAGCGCCGGCATCCTGCCAGCTTCCGTATTGTACACGGCGTCTCGCCCGTGATCATGGGCGGGACGCCCATGCTACGCAAAGCCGGAGCAGGCGAGACGCAGCGAGACGCCTGCGCTACCCTTCTACAACCGGTGCAAATGAAACCCGCCGTCGACGTCGAACACCGCGCCAGTCGAAAACGGAAACCGATCCTCCATGATCGCGCGCACGGCACGGCCGATATCCTCCGGCTTCCCCCATCGCCGGATCGGCGTGATGCCCCGCTCATCCTCGATGATGAGCTTGTCGTATTTCTCCTTCACCCCACCGGTCATATCGGTCGCGATCACGCCGGGGCGGATCTCAAAGACATTGATCCCGTCGTTTGCGAGCCGGTCGGCGAAGAGCTTCGTCATCATCGCGAGTCCCGCCTTCACCATGCAATAATCGCCGCGATTGATGGACGCTGTATAGACCGAGATCGACGTGATGTTTACGAGCCGACCGCGGAAACCCTCCGCGTCAGGCTCTTGTTTCAACATCTGCTTCGCTACGAGTTGCGAGAGAAAGAACGGCCCCTTGAGGTTGATCGCAAAGAGCCGGTCGAAACTCTCCTCGCCCGCATCCAGCAGGTCGGCGCGGACCTTCGGCGCCACGCCCGCATTGTTGACCAGCAAGTCGATGCGGCCGAATCTCGCCACCGTCTCCGCCACCATGCGCTCGCGATCGGCCGCAACGGCGACGTCGCCCTGCACGGTGAAGCCATCGCCGCCCGCCGCCTTGACCAGGGCGAGCGCTTCAGCCGCCGCTTCCGCGTTGCCTGCGTAATTGATTGCCACGCGGTTGCCAGCGCGGGCGAGTTCGAGGGCGATTCCGCGGCCGATGCCGCGCGAAGCGCCCGTGACGAGTGCGGTTTTCGTGGCCATGCGTCGCTGGTGAAATCATGCGGAACGCACGAAGCCAGCCAAAATACCCGGTGAACCCGCGGAGGCGTGTGCGGTCAGTCGCCTCGCAACTCCATTCCCTATGAAAAAATCGCTCTTATTCTCCACCCTTCTCGCTGGGCTCGTTCTTGCGGGCTGCAACAAATCGACTCGCACGGATACGGCGGCAACAGATGCCGCTCGCACTGACACCACCGCGACGACCACCGCCTCCACCGACCCGACCGTCGGCCAACGGGTTGACGCCGCCGCTTCTCGCACCGGCGACGCCATCGCCGATGCCGGCCGCTCTGCTCGCGACTCCATCGACAGCGCCGCCGACAAGACCGCCGCTGCGATGCGTCGCGCCGGCAACGAGATGTCCGCAGAGTGGAACGAGTGGAAGCTCTCCGCGCAGGATCTTGAGGCTGATCTCCGCGCCGACCGTCCGATCGTGCGTACGCGGAAGATCCCCGCGGGCGCCCCGACTGGCGTCGTGAACGTCGACAAGTCCCAACTCAAGGCGAACGTGAAGGCCAACGTCTCGCAGCACGCCGCCTCGATCAAGGATCTCGATGTCGAGATCGACAACGAAACCGAGGTCGTCCTCACCGGCAAGGCGATGTCTGCGGATGAAGTCGGCAAGGCGATGGGCTCCGCCCTGAGCACCGACGGCGTCACCAAGGTCACCTCGAAGATCAAACTCGACAAGTAACCCAGCGAGCTTCGGCTCCCGACGATATCCCGCCGCCCCGAGGGGCGGCGACCTTCGCCGGCCTCGCGCTCTGCGCGCAGGCCGGCGATTTTTTTTTGTGCCTTCATCTGCAGGCCGGTCGGCGGATGCGGCAAACGGTCGCGGCGATGAGGCCCGCAGCGGGCCGTCCGCTCGTATCCACTTTATGGATTCTCCATTTCTTCCCGAGATCTGCACGGCGGGATGCGACATTCCCCCATCGCGCCGCGGGAGTTTGTGCGTGGGAGCGGACCGCGCGAGCGTCTCCACGGCAGACGGTTTTTATCTCGAACGTGTTGCCTGTGCCGCACTCGTGAATCGCAGACAGGTCGCGAGCGATTTCGGCGCGAAACCAATCCCGAAGGTAGCGAAACCGAGGCGCACCCGGGCGGTCAGTCGGGACGCAACTCAATCGCCTATGAAAAACTCAATCTTGTTCACCCTTCTCCTCGCCGGCTTGGCCTTGAGTGGCTGCAGCACTTCCACGAGGTCCGATACCGCCACGACGGACACCACAGCCACCACCACATCCACGACGGCCACGACGCCAGTCGTCTCGCAGTCGTCTTCGTCTTCCACGGATACGACGGCCACCGCCGACTCCACGTACAACCAGTCGCAATCGAGCTCGACAACCCCGAGTGCCAGCAGCACCGACACCACGAGTTACGGCAGCACATCGACCCCGGCCAGCACCAACACCGGTATTTCCAGCGGCGCCTCGAGCACAGCTGGCAGCACTTACGGCAGCTCCACGTCTCAGCAGAGCACCGACGCGACTGCAGGCCAGACCTCACAAAGCGGCCAGAGCGGATCGACCTATGGCAGCACCAGCCCAAGCACCTCGTCGACGGGCTCGACTTACGGGTCGACCTCAAGCTCGACAGGTTCTTCGACGTCCACCGGCGACACCGTGGCGTCCAGCACCTCGCCGTCCTCGACCCAAAGCACGGACAGCAGCCAAAGCGGAATAAGCTCCACGCAGTCACCGAGCAGTTCCAGCTCCAGCTCTAGCACCTATGGCGCGACAGGCTCTAGCACCAGTCCGACGACGTCTTCGACCGATACCAGCACCTCGACGGACACGAGCACTTCGCCGAGCAGCACCGCGAGCACGGGCGCGACGAGCACCACGAGCCCGACCGGTGATACCACGGGCGCGACCAGCACGACTTCCGGCATCGCGACGGACACCACCACGCAGCCGAGCTCGAGCACCAGCTCCACTGTCGCGACCGACACGACTTCGCCGAGCAGCACCACCGGCACGACGGGTGCCGCCGGTGCAGGTTCGACGAGCACAACGGGAGCCACGAGCTCGACCGACGTCGCCTCTTCCACCACGGCGACCAGCGACATCTCGATGCGCATCACCGAATGGCGGCTGAGCCCGACCGAGTTGCAGGCAGATCTGGACCGCGGCGTGACGATCGTCCGCACCAAGGATAGCGTCGTCGGTGCGCCCACGGGCGCGACGGACGACGACGTCATCGAAACGATGGTGAAGGGCAAACTGAAGGCCGACAGCGAAGCCTCGAAGGCCTCCATCGAAGTCGATGCGGAAAACGGCGAAGTCATGCTCAAAGGCTCGGCCGACAAGGTCGAGACCGTGGGCCGCGCGATTGCCCTGGCTCTCGACACGCAGGGCGTGACGAAGGTCTCGTCCGACGTCAAAGTCAGCTCGAGCAACAGCGAAGAGAACCAGAACAAGTAACTCGTCCTGCTCGCTCGGATACACCGGAATTCCATCAGCCCTCGCCGCTCGCGGCGGGGGCTTTTTTCTACTGCTTAGGAAAAGCAGGGACTGCCGAATCCCGCCTCTCCCGAGGCGGGCCACCAAGCGCGCACCAGCCCCTCGTTTCGCCTCAGGCGCCCGCCGATTTCCGCGGCGCCACGCCGTGGCCGGCTTCGATGTGCGAGAGCGAAATCCGGCCGCCATCCAGCGCATATCCACCCTCAAACGGATTGGCGGCGAGGAACAGCGGCGTATCCAGATCGGCGAACGTGAAACCGCCCGCGCCCGCCGCGAAACACGCGGAAGCGGTCATCGCGAGGATCGACTCGACGTTGCCGCCGATCATCAACCCGAGCTGGTTCTCGTGCGCCACCTTCACGATCTCGAGCGCGGTCGCGATCCCATCCTTCATCAACTTGATATTGATCACCTGGGCCGCGCGCGTGGCGACGACGCGCTCCGCATCCGCCCGCGATGTCACGCTCTCGTCCGCGGCGACAAGCCAGCCGGATTCCTCGTGCAGCTCGCGCATGCCGGCCAGGTCATCCTTGGCGAGCCATTGCTCCAGCAGCGCCGGCACGATGCCGTGCGATTTCAGTCCGCGGATCAGTTCGCTGGCGGCGGCGCGAGTCACCCCCGCATTGCCATCGAGCACGAGCGGCGCATCGGGCGCGACCTCATGGATCGCGAGCAGGCGCGCGAGATCGTGCGCGGGGCCGGCCGGGCCGCCGACTTTCACCTTGATCATGCGGATTCCGCGGGCGCGGATGTCCCGCGCATCCGCCGCGGCCTGCTCCGCCGAGCCCGTGGTCACCGTCATGTCGGTTTCCAGTTCCGTCCCCCGCCCGCCGAAAAACGCCCACAGCGGCATGCGATCGTGCCGCGTCAGCGCATCGAGCAATGCCGTCTCCAGGGCGCATTGCGCGGACCCCGAACGCACGGTCCTGCGCTGGCGAAACTCTTCCGCGCGCTGCCGCCAGTCGCGCGCTTCGAGCCCGACCAGCCACTCGCGCGCCGAGGCGAGCGCCGCCAGGGCATCAGCCTGCGTCTCGCCGTTGTAGGGCGGAAGCGGCGCCGCCTCACCGTAACCGCGCGTGCCATCGGCGAGCTCGAGCGTGACGAGCACGTTGTTCGCGATGGCTTGCGCGCCGCCGGAAATCCCGAACGGCGTGTGCAGGGGAATGTCGAGCACCGCGCATTCGAGCGCGCGGATGGAAGTGGAAGTGGACACGTGCGGAGCAGAACTCGCGCGCCGCCGCTCGGCAAGCGCGCGACGCAGGATCCAGGAAGCAGAATGGAACCGTCGCAGCCCGCGGGATCGCGTCCAAGAATTACCGATACCGCAGCAACGCTTGCGGCGCGACCCCATGCACCGCCTTGAACGCGCGCGAAAAATGATACGGATCCGCGAACCCCACACGTTGCGCCGCTTCCTTCACCAGTCCGCCGTGCTCGAGCAGGTGCTCGGCCGCGAGGTTCATCTTCCGTCGCAGCAGATAACGATAGGGGCTCGTGCCCTGATACCGGCGAAACCAACGACACACGCTCGAGGCCTCCACGCCGGTCGCGCGCGCGATTTCCTCCAGTGACGCGAGCCGCTCGGCGCCGGCATCGATCAGCGCCTTGCAACGCAGGAACGCCTCGCGCGAGGGCTCGCTCGCGTGCTGCACGAGCGTCGACGCGTCCTCGATCTTCAGCAGCAGTAGCTCGAACAGCGTCGCGCAAATCCGGCTGGCGCGCGGCCCCGGGCGCTGGCCTTCGCGCACGAGATCCTCGAACACACTCGTGATCTCCGCATGCGCCGCAAGCTGACGGGCCGCACCCAGCCCGAGCCCGCTTTGCCGCAGCCGGCGCGGCACCGCGGAACCTCCAAGCGCGAGAAAATATTTCACCAGCGGCTCGTGCGGATCCGTCTCGATGCGGCAAGGCATCGCCGGCCCCAGGGCAAACACCATGCCGGCCTGCAGCGCGTGCTGCCGGGGGCCGAGCCGCGCGGTGCCCCGGCCGGCCACGACATACTCGATCACGTAGAAAGGATAACTCGCGCGCGACACCACGTAGTCCGGTTCGGTTTGCTCGCGCCCACCCATCACGAGCGTGAGCGGCTCCCTCGGCTTCGGAACGAGATTCAAGACGAAGTAGCGTGCGGCCCGCACCTGCTGCGACAGCAAGGCAGCGACCTCGGGTCGGACAATTTTATCCATGCGAATGCCATCTCTATCCATTCTCCTCCGGAGGTTTCGAGTGCATTCTCGTGCCTTTGCGTCGGCCGACTTTCTCCAGTGGAGCAAACGCTCGCTGCGCCGAAACGAAGCCGCGCCGTGATTGCCTTCCCGCGCCTCCGCGTAGTCTCCTTCCCGTTCAAACCCGCCCGCTCATGGCCAAGTCCAAAACCATCCTCCTCGTCGCCAGTGGCGACCTCCGTTCTTCCGCCAACGAAGTCTGCTGGCCCGCCCAGCACGCCATGGAGCAGGCGCTCACGGCCGCCGTCGCGGAGCTCGGCGGCAAAGTCGTTCGCGCCCATCCCTACAAGCCCGCGCAGAAGCACGGTTTCATCGGCTCGCAGAAGGAAGGCATGGAGATCTTCGCCCACCTCGATCCGACCGCCCCGCTGATCGTCGCCGAGGCGGTGTGGCAGTACTCGCATCACGTGCTCTCCGGCCTGATCTCTCACCGCGGGCCGATCCTCACGGTCGCAAACTGGAGCGGCACCTGGCCCGGCCTCGTCGGCATGCTCAATCTGAACGGCTCACTCACGAAGGCCGGCGTGAAGTATTCCACGCTCTGGAGCGAGGACTTCACCGACGAATATTTCCTCGCCGGCCTGAAGTCGTGGCTCACCACCGGCACCGTGCGGCACAAGACCGCGCACGTGAAGCCGCTCGCCCGCGCGGCCGTGCCAACGAAGGCGCGCTCGCTCGCCAAGAAAATCGCCGACGATCTCCGCCGGCGGAAATCCATCATGGGCGTCTTCGACGAGGGCTGCATGGGGATGTATAACGCCATCATCCCCGACGAGCTCCTGTTTCCCACCGGGGTCTATAAGGAGCGACTCTCCCAATCCGCGCTCTACGCCGGCGCCACCCAGGTCAGCGACGAGGAAGCGCGCGCCGTTTACGACTGGCTCGTGCGGAAAGGAATGAAGTTTCATCTCGGCACCGACGAAGCGACCGAGCTCACCGAGCGCCAGGTGCTCTGGCAGTGCAAAACGTACGTCGCCGCGTTGCGCATCGCCGACGAGTTCGGCTGCGAGACGATCGGCATTCAGTATCAACAGGGGCTGAAGGATCTCCTGCCCGCCAGCGATCTCGTCGAAGGCATCCTCAACAACAGCGACCGGCCACCGGTGAAGAACGCCGCCGGGAAGATCATCCGCAAGGGCGAGCCGCTGACGCATTTCAACGAGGTCGACGAATGCGCCGGCCTCGACGGTCTCTTCACGAACCGCGTCCACACCGCGCTCGGCCAGCCGGTCGAGAACACCCTGCACGATCTGCGCTGGGGCGATTGGGACCGGAGCGGCACGACGGACGATTACGTGTGGGTGTTTCTCATTTCCGGCAGCGCGCCGCCGGCGCATCATATTAATGGATACAAGGGCACCGACTCGCTCCGCCAGCCGCCGATGTATTTCCGGCTCGGCGGCGGCACGGTGCGCGGCATCGCGAAGCCGGGCGAGATCGTGTGGAGCCGCATCTTCGTGGCCGGCGGGAAACTGAAAATGGATCTCGGTCGAGCGAAAGTCATCGCCCTTCCGGCCGCCGAGACCGAACGGCGCTGGAAGGAAACGACCGTGCAGTGGCCGATCATGCACGCGGTCACCTACGGCGTGACGCGCGACCAGATGATGGCCCGCCACCAGGCGAACCACATCCAGGTCGCCTACGCGAACAGCGCAAAGGAAGCCGACCTCGCGCTCTACGCGAAAGCCGCGCTCGCGGCCGAGCTCGGCCTCGAGGTCAGCGTCTGCGGCACGCGGGCCGATGGCCGCGCGTTCTAGTGTAACACTCGACACGCACCCCTGGGCGCGCCGAGCTCCCGCTCGGCCTCCCTATCCTTCTCTCCTGCTCCGGCGATACGCCGGCCGCTTCGGATCCATCGCGACCCAAGGCAGCCTATCCTCCGTCCAGATCGCCTGCTGCGGGGCGAACGGCGCGGGCTCGTCGAGCGACGCCACCGTGAAATCGATCGTCGGCGAATCGCTGGCCTCCGCGAAAAACAATGGCGTCCCGCAGCACGCCGCGAAGCTTCGGATGCGCTCTGCGTGCGATACGTGACGCAACTCGCCGCTCAACAACTCCGCGGCCTCGCGCGGGACCGTGCCCCAGGTGACGAACGCCGCCGCACTCGCGCGCCGGCAGTCGATGCAATGGCAGTCGCCCAAGTCCGCCGGCAACACCGTGAGCCGATACCGCGTTTTCCCGCACAAACAGCCGCCGTCGATGCCTGTTTTCATCGTAGTTGAAAGCAGCGAATCCACTTACACGCGCGTGTCACGCCGAGTGCGCCTCGATGCTTGCGAAATGATTTCCGCACCTGAAGGTGCGGGTTTTCCGCAATGCGACTTCCTGTTTTGCTCGCTGTACTCCTCGGAATTTTTTCCACCGTCGCCAACGCGCGGACCGCGGACGACTTGCGCGTCTCCGAGCCCGTTGTCCAGGCGAACGAAGCGGCGGGTGGCTGGCTCTATTTCGATGCGCCGCTCTGGGACATCGCAGACGAAGGCCTGCCGTTTCGCCTCACGCTCGCCCTGCCCAGCCGCCGCGACTGGCTCACGCGTGCACTCCTCGCGACCGAGGCGCGATGGACCCTCAGCGTCGGCTACGCCAAGGTCTACAACAGCTACGATGGCGCCACGGGCGTCTTCAAGAATCCGGGCGGGCATGCGGCGCTCTTCAGCGCGGGCCGGCAGTTTCGCTGGCACATGCCGCGGTTCGTGGGCGGCTTCACGCCCAAGATCGTGGTCGAGCTCGGGGCGCATTTCGCGAGCCGACGATTTCCGGCCGACGGCACGCGCGCCAATCTCAAGGTGATCAGCGGTCTCGAGTGGACCTGGCGCTCGCGCGACGAACGCTCCGAGTGGAGCGCCGGCGTGATGTGGCCGCACTTCTCAAACGCAAATCTCTTCTCGCGCAACGCAGGCTACGACGGCCTCGCACTCCGCCTCGGCCGCAGCATTCGTTTCTAGAGAAGTTTCAGATTTAGTGTAGCCGCTGCAACCAAGGCGCGGTCCCGGCTCTCCCGAGCCGGGCTACACTTCCCCGCGGCCCGCTTCGGGAGAAGCGGGAGCGCACGCGACGCCAACCGCGCTGGTCTCTCCGTATCGATCATCTCAATACACACGGCGGCTGCACCGCCTCACGAGCCGACCCGCGCCGCGCCTTCCGTCTCGCTCTCCGGCAGCGAATAGAGCCGAAGCTCCGAGGGCGGTGGCGCAGACTTGCGCGGCTTGTCGCGCTTGCGCGGCAGCGTCTCCCAGCGCAACACCCACCGCCGTCCGCCCCCACGGCTCGAAAGCGAGTGCACCTCCATCCCCGGCACCGGCGAGCGAACGCGCCGCAACTCGGCCGGAAGTGCAGTCGGCAGCGGCGGGAGCGAGCCGAGATTCTCCAGTGTCTCGCCGTCCAGTCGCCACCGCCCGGCGCCGGCCGCCTTCGCCGCGAAATCCACCGTCAGCGTGCCATCGGCCGCAAGCCGCGGCGGGCCGAGCCGCACATCCGCCGCGATCGAGCCGCCGCCGGAAAACGACCACCGAAAGTTCCATCCACTCAACGTCCTCACGTCCCATCCACCGGCCGCCGCGGGCCGCGCAGCATAGGCCTGCGACATGCCGGCGGCATCGTAGCGGTGATACACCACGACCGGTCGCTGCGCCGCATCGAACCCGAGATTGAACGTCATGTTGATCAGCCCTTCGCCCGGCCGGGCCGCGTCGATCACGTCGCCTTTGGTGAGCGTGATGGGCAGCGCCAGCGGTTCACCGCGGCTGTTTTCCCAATGCGCGAAATCGCGACTGCGCGCGTACGAGAGCGTGTGGTTGGTCGCGCAGTCCGGCGTATCACGCCACATCCATGCGAGGTGAAACCTGCCGTCCGGACCGAGGATCGGATGGAGCGCATAGGCGTTGCGCTCGCCTTCTCCATCGAGCAACGGCGTCTCGAGCACCCGCCGCCACGCCCGCGTATCCGGATTGTAGATATTGTACAGATCGCTGCCGTTCCCGCTGGCTCCATCGCGATAGCGGAAGAGCATGTCGCCTGCCTGGTTCTTGAAGAAAACCGGGTACGTGCAGCGCGCCTCGCGTTCGCCCGTCATCCGATCGATCCGCTCCAGTGTCGCCACGTCAAACGGCTTCGAGGTCCGGTAATACACGAGCGGATCAGCGTGCATGTTGCCGGACAGATGCACGCAGCCGTCCCGATCCAGCGCGAGTTGGAGCGTGTTGTGGCTGTCCCAGCCGGTCACATTCGACGCTCGCTTGCGCGCGGGCACAGGCACACCCGGCGGCTGCACGCGCGTCCAGCGCCCATCTCCATCCTTCAGAGCCCGGCCGAGTACCGTCAGCCTCCGCTCTGCATCGTAATAGGCGATGAACTGATGCCCACGCTCCGTCAGCAGCGCGAACGTGACGGGATGCCCCGCCCAGACGTGGTCGATCAACTCGCCGTTGGCGGCCGCCGCCGGCTCACCGGCTCGCAACACGCCCTGCACAAGACCGATCAACACACCGGCAACCACGACAATTCGCTGCACGACATTCATCGGCGCGGACTCTACCCACCGCGTCCTCGCGCTCGACCCCAAAAGCTGCGCGTCTCTTGGCAACCACCGGCCCACCATCCCGCCGGCCGGCTCGTCTAACGAATTAACCGAAAAAGGACGCGAACGTCTCGCGCTTCACGCCGACACTCCGACATTTTTCGCTCCGTCCCCAACGTCCGAGATCACACTGCCCAATCTCCCCGCATCCCGCGAGACGGGCGCCTCTGACCCGCAACACCGATCATGCGTTTCTTCAGCCTCACCTTCCTCATCATCCTGACCGCCTCGGCTCACGCCTGGACCTCTTCGATGGTCCAGCTCGACGCGCAAGGGCGGCTCTCCTACCCCGCTGATGCGAGCGGCAACCGGATCCCCGACTTTTCCCACGCGGGCTACAAAGGCGGCGGCGTGCCGCTCCCGACGGTCATTCCTGTCGTCCGCACCCTCACGCCTGCCACGGGCGACCAGACCGCGCGCGTCCAGGCTGCGCTCGACGAGATCGCCACCCTTCCCATCCAGCCCAACGGCTACCGCGGCACGCTCCAACTCGCCGCCGGCACTTGGGAAATCCTCGGCACGCTTCGCCTGCGCGCCGATGGCCTCGTACTGGCCGGCGTCGGCGATCGCGACGACCCGGCGACGAACACCATTCTCCGCCGCACCGGCACCTCGCAAGCCGCCATCATCCAGGCGGGCAACCGCAACGACTCCTTCCGTAGCGAGATTCCGAATACGCGCGCGGAAATCACCACGCCGCGCGTGCCGGTCGGCGCCCGCAGCTTCGAGGTCGACCAGCCCGGCTTCTTCCGCGTCGGCGATCCCGTGATCATCTGGCATCAATCGACCCAGGCCTGGCTCGACGCCGTCGATCGCGGCGGCGTCACCGACAACAATTTCTGGCGCCCCGGCCAGATCGATATCCGCTATCACCGCTACGTCACCGCCATCGCCGGCAACACGATCACGATCGATGCGCCGGTCTTCAACCACCTCGACCGCGCGTTGTCGCCGTCCTACCTTTTCAAATACGACGCCGCGCACGTCGTCAAAAATCTCGGCATCGAGAAACTCCAGGTCGACATCGTCACGGCCGGCGAGACGAGCGAAACCCACGCCGAGGATGCGATCACGTTTACCGGCGCCGAGGACTCGTGGATTCGCGACTGTACGATGAAGCACTTCTGGCACGCCGGCGTGCAGTGGGAGGGCTCCACGCGCTGCACCGCCGAACGCTGCCGCGCGATCGAGCCGCACTCGATCGTGACCGGCAGCCGCCGCTACAACTTCTCGATGTACCAGGCGCAACTCATCCTCGTGCAGGATTGCTTCGCCGACCGCGCGCGGCACGCCTACGTCTGCAACGGCACGAGCCTCGATTCGGGCATCGTGTTTCTCGACTGCATCGTGGATCGCGCGCTCACTTCCTCCGAAGGCCATCGCCGCTGGTCCACCGGCCTGCTCTACGACGGGCTCGTCGCGACGAATCGCGAGACGAGCGACATCCTCGGCCTGTATAACCGCGGCACCTACGGCACCGGCCACGGCTGGGCGGCCGCGCATTCGGTGGCATGGAACTGCGACGCGAGCTCCGGCGGCCGGATCCGGATCCAGCGCCCGCCCACCGGCCAGAACTACGGCATCGGTTGCACGGGCAACATCACCGGTTCGGGCCCGTTTGCCGGGCCCGCCGGCCACATCGAAGGCTCGAATCAACCCGGCCTCGAGCCGCGCTCGCTCTATCGCGCGCAGCTCGCACAGCGGCTCGCCGACGCCGCCCAGCCCGCGATCACCACGCCGCCCCTCACGCGCTCCGTCCGGCCCGGCGACACCGTCATCTTCACCGTCGCGGCCAGCGGCGCAGCGCCGGCGTTTCAATGGTCCTTCAATGGGGCCCCGATCGCGGGCGCGACCGGCGACATGCTCACGATCGTCAACGCTCTGCCCGCGCACAGCGGAGACTACACTGTCGCGCTCGCCGGCTCCACCGCCACCGCCACGGCCAGGCTCACCGTCGCGCTCTCGCTCGATCCCGGACGGCTCGTCAATCTCGCGATCCGTTCCGCGGCCGGCGCGGACGCCCAGACGCTGATCGTCGGCGCCGCGCTCGGCGGCACCGGCTCCCGCACGATGACCTCGCCGCTGCTCTTTCGCGCCGCCGGCCCGGCGCTCGAATTCTTCGGCGTCACCGGCGCGATCGCGGATCCCGCGCTCACGGTTTTCCACGAGACCGCTTCACTCGCCGGCAACAACGACTGGAGCGGCGACCCCGCGATCGCCGCGGCGGCGAGTCGTGTCGGCGCTTTCGCCTTCGCCGTGCCCGCGTCCCGCGACGCCGCGCTCCTTCACCCTGGCCTCTCCGTCGGCAACTATTCCATGCAGGTGACCGCGGCGACCGGCGCGAGCGGCATCGCGCTCGCCGAAGTGTACGACGCCAGCACGACCGGCACGTTCGAGTACGCTGCGCCCCGGCTCGTGAACCTTTCCGCGCGCACGCAGGTCGGCACCGGAGCCGATCTGCTCATCGCCGGGTTCGCGCTCGGCGGTGTCACGAGCAAGACCGTGGTCATCCGCGCAGTCGGTCCGGGTCTCGCGCCGTTTGGCGTCACCGGATTGCTCACCGACCCAAAGCTCGAATTGTATGCAGGCACGACGCTCCTCGCGACCAATGACAACTGGGGCGACCGACCGGAGCTCGCCGCCGCGTTCCGCAGCGTCGGCGCGTTCGACTTGCCCGCCGGCTCGCGCGATGCCGCGCTGTTCGTCACGCTCGCCCCGGGCAGCTACACCGCGCAGGTGAGCGGCGTCGCGAACACCACGGGCGTTGCACTCGTCGAGGTTTATGCCGTGAATCCGTGATCGGCCTCCCCGATGACGAAAACCGGCAAAGAAACCAAGCCCCCCGGAAACCTGCACCGCCGCCAGCTCTTTTACTGGATGGGCCGTGCGCTCGATGAGCGGAACAAGCACAGAAAAGTACTGCGCGACGACCTCGTTGAAGAACTGCTCGCGCAGCTCCGCGGCAGTCTCGAGCACGGCATCTGGGTAAAATCGCCGCGCTTCCCGGAGCAGCTCGAGCTCCGCGGGCAGACGTTTGCGCTCGATCAGCCGATCGCGTGTTTCACCGAATGGTCGCTCGGCGAGAGTCTGCCGCACACGTCGGAATACGGCCGCGTCGGCTTCGGCTTTCCGAAGCGCTGGGTGATCGAGCGCGGCGGACAATCGGTCACGTATTTTCGCCACAGCGCGAAAGGGAGTTTCCTCCAGAGCGCGTTCAAGCTGCTCGCCGCGCTCGGCCGAAATGAAGGCGGCGGGAAATGGAGCGAGCGCGCCGGCGCATCCGGTTTCGCGGAGCTGCGATACGTGCTCCATTTCGCGAAGATGATCCGGCTCAAGCGGCCCACGCTCGAAAAACCGAAGGCTCCGAAACCTCCCGCCGCCGCGGCTCCCGGAAAACTTCGCGCGCCCGCCGCGGCCGTGAAACGGCCAGCCAGCGCGGCCGCGCTGGAATCGCAGGCCTTCAAGCGCCGCTTCGGTCAGCCGCTCCAATTCGTCGAAGAACGCGAGTGGCGGATCGTGCATCATCCGACGAACCGTCATTTCGTCGCCGGGCCGCACGGTGGCGCGCCCGATTATTTTCTGCCCTACGTGCCCGGCGACGAGCTGTTCACGCTCGTGCTGCCGGACAACAAAGTCGTGAGCGAAGTCCTCCAGCGCGACTGGTTCGCCGGACGACTCTTCACGCCGTGGAAACATTACCCGCAACTCGCCGGCCGCCGCGTGCCGCCGGTGACGGTCCTCTCGCATTCAGACATCGGGACGTTCTGAGGCTACGGCGGCACGATTGTTAAGCTGGATCCTCAGCTCCAGGACTCTCAGCTGCATTTCTGCAGCTCAGAGATTCACCGTCACGGAGAAATCCGCCGTCACCTGATCGAGATAACGCGTCTGATAAACCGGCGTGCCGTCGGCCTCGATGTGTGAGACCGCGCGGCGGATGTAGTCGCCGCTGTTCTCGAGGTCGATCAGGTTGCGCACGCCGAGCCGGAAGTTCGTACGGCGGTCGAAGATCTTGCGCGAATACATCGCATAGGCGCCGACCGGATGCTTCGCGCCGTCCCGGAATTTGATGTCGTTCAGAATGTCGATCACGTAGTCGTCGCGCCAGTTGCCGTAAACGCCGAGCCGCGCACCGCGCAGGACGCTCGCCCGCGGAAATTCGTAATCGAGCGCCCAGTTTAAAGCCCACGGCACGGCGCGTCCGCCGATCACCGTCGGCACGCCATCGTTGGCCGCGAGAATGTTTCGCGCATCCGTCACGATCGCGGCATTCTCGTCGCCGCGCGCCACCGCTGTCTCGAACAACGCGCGGAAGCGGCTGAAGTCGCGCGACGCCGAGATCTCGTTGTGCGAAACGGTGAAGCGCGCCTGCACGCCCTTGATGCGTTGAAACTGGAACGTGGCCTCGAAGCCTTCCGCCTTCTCGTTCGCCAGCACGCTCGTCGCTTCGTTGTTCAAACCGGTCGCGGGTTGGAAATACCCGGGATCGCCCGGCGCGAGGTTGTTCGGATTGAAGAGGTCCTCCATCTCCGCGGCGGTCAGGCTGCCCGACCAGGTGAAGACGGTGTTCTGCCGTTCGGTGCGATAGGCGGCCAGATTGAAGAAGAGCCGGTTCTCGAAGAGGTGACCCTTGACGCCGACCTCCTTCGTCTCGCCGAGCTCGGCGCCCGCCTCCGTGCCATCGAAGATCTGCCGGCCCTGCCAGCGGAACGATTCCGAATACGTACCATAAATATTGATACCGCGGCCCACGTGGTAGAGCAGGCCGCCCGTGTAGGAGGTGTTCGAGAGATCGAAATTCGGATCATACGAATACGCCTCCGGCGCGACGTCGGGCGTGCCCAGGTCGATCGCCCGGCCGTTCGCATCGCGCGGCAGCGTGGTGATCCGCTTGCGCGTGAATGTATCGCGGCGCACACCGAGCAGCGTCCGGAAGCGGCCGCCCCAATAAGTACCCGCGCTCGAGAGCGCGAGATTCCGCGAATAGCGAATGTCGGTGAACGGCAGGTTCGCGTCCGTCACCGGCAGATAACCGGCCAGGAACGTCGGCGTAACCGGCAGCGCCGCAGGCGTGAGCTTGTTCCAGAACGCCCGTGAGGGCGCGAGCGGATCGTCGAGATACGCGCGCAACGTGATGCGCGCGTTCGCAAGGTTGGCGTTCGGATTCGAATCGAGCACGGCCTCGTTCACGATGTTCAGGCGGATGTTGTGGTTGTAATCCTCCTGCCAGTTGGCGCTGCCGACCACGTATTGCTTCATCCATTTGCCGAGCTGCAACGGATACGCCGCGGTCAGCCGGCCGATCTTCACGCGATTCCCAAACGAGCGATCACCGAGGTCCGTATCCACATAAGGCCTACCGTCGGCGTCGACCGAGATCGTGGTCGGAAAGGCGTTGTCGTTGCGCAGCTGCCGCTGGTTTTGCTGGTTGTAGGCGAGCTCGAGCTCGAGCTTGCCGACTCGCTGCTCGATCCATGCGGTGACGTTCGTATAGGGGCGGTCGAGATAATCGTTCACGCCGAGCAGATTCAGGCTGCGGTCGTAGCCGTTGAAGGTGACGGCGCGCCCCGTCGGCACCGTCTGGTTCGCGGCATTCCGCGTCATCAGATTCACGGCCACCGACTGACCCTCGAGGAGCGAGAGCGTGTTGCCGCCGACGCCGAGGCGATCGATCGCGGCCGGACTGCTCGCCGTGCGGTTCAGGATCAGGCCGTCGGACGTATAGTACCAGCGGTTATTCGTCGCGAAGCCCTGGCCGGGCGCGGAGTTGGTGCGGATGCTGACGCCGTTTGCGCCGCGGCTGCGGTCGAATTCACCCGCCTCCGCCTCCAGCCGCACCGTCGTCGTCGGCGTGAGCTTGATCGTCGTTGCGCCGTGGATCGCACGCAGATTGGACTCGGCGAGCTCAATGTAGCTGCGTTGCGAGCGGTCGAGTACGTTGAGCCGAAATGCGAGCTTGTCGCCGATCTTGCGGTTCAGGTCGAGTGTGGCGCGATACCCGCCATAAGGGCCGTATACACCGCTGACGGTCGTGAAATCATTGAAGCGCGCACGCTTCGTATAAGTCGCCGCGAGACCGCCGGGTGACGCATCGCCGAACATCAGCGAGTTCGAGCCCTTGTTGAAATCGATCCGCTCGACGTTGTAGGTGTCGGTCGGCGCGTACCACAGGAAGAAATTCCGCGACGACTGGCCGTTCGCGCGACCGCCGAGCTCCATGCCGCGGTAGTTGGAACGGTTGTCGTCCACCTTCGTATCCAGGTCCGAAACCGTGTTCACGTTGGCGACGAAGATCGCCGCGTCCTCGAGCGTGAACGCGTTCATGTCCTGCATGAACTCGGCCGTGATCGCATCGACGCTCATCGGCAGGTTCACGAGTTGCTCATTGGTGCGCGTGCCGATGAGCGATGTGGATGCGACCCAGCCCGTGTCCTGGCTCGTCTCGACCACAAACGGGCTCAACTCAATCGGTCCCTCGCGAGCCACCGGCGCGTTCTGGGCGGACAACAGGGACACGGACGCCAGCGCACCAAGCGCGGCGGCGATGCAGGTCGGGGTGTAGGGTTTTTTTGGATGCATGGTGTAAAGCTGAGCGCAGTAGGACGCTGCGGGCGCCCTCTACGGTTCGTGCTGCAGCGCCCCAAGGTCGATCCGCCCGCCGTGCTGACGAACCTCGCGGCCTGCAAAATCGCGCCAGGTGGCCGCGCCTCCCGCGCCGTCGGGCACGCGACCCGCACCAATGGCGGGCGAACCCGGCCGCAGGGCGAATGCCGCCGCGACACGTTCGCGCCGATGCGCGAGATCCCCGGTGTCCGATGGCTTGAACTCCGGGTGCGCGAACTTCGGATCGCCCGTCATGGCGTGCGCATCCGCCGGCTCGGTCGCGGGACGGATCCCGGCGAAGAGGTTGTGATCGTAACGATTCCGGGTGCTGCGACCAAATTCGTAGACTGCCCGCGCACTCCGATTCACGATGATGTTATTGTACAGCACTGCGTCATCGGACCAGCCGCTCCATGATTTATGATATACAATCCGTGGTGGCTCGCCCTCGCGCGGATTGGTCATCGTCGGGCTGGTGACGATCGTGTTGTTATGGATGCGCGCGCGCTTCACCGGACCGGAGAAGCGAATCACATTGCCGCCATCGTTCACACTGAGGTTGTAGCGCACGATGGTGTCTTCGTTGAAGCCGCTGGCGCCGTTGTTGCACAGCAGGATGAAGCCATAGTCGTTGTCGTGACTATAGTTGAACTGAAAGATCGTGCGCCGGCAGTTGTAGTCGCTGTCGAAACCTGCGGCGTCGTGATCGCCGGGGTTATATTTGGTGAAGCACGCCTCGTTGAACTGAAACACCGCGTCGTCGCAATGGAACGCGAAGCTGGCATTGCCGCTGCCGAGCAGTCCGCAATGCGTGAAGAAATTGCGCTCGATCAGCGGTGCGGCGCAGGCGCGGACGACGAGTCCGTTGCGGGCGATCCGCTCGAAGGTGCACCCGCGCACGACGACGCGGCGGCTGGGAAACCAGGTCGCAGGATCGTTCGTGCGGTGGCCTTTCGTCCACGAGGAGAACATCGCGAAGCCCACCGGGCCGACATCGCGAAACGTGCAATCTTCGACCAGGAAATCGTCCCACGCGGTCTGCTTCGCGGTGCCGTCGATCAGCGTCACGAAACCGCCAAACGATTTCGCCACGATATCGCCGTCGTTCGTGTAATCGGACGCGGCGTTCACGTCGCGCACAAGGAGTTTTCTGAAATGAAGATGCCGCAACACGCCCGCATCGCGCGCGCGGATCTCGACGCCACGCAGCTGCTTCCCCTCGGTCTCCGAACGGTTGGTGACCTCGAGATTGGAGATCTCCCAAAACTCCTGGCCATCGAGCCGTAGCACACACGCCACGCGGCCGCGGCCATGCAAGGCAGGCCGCGCGCCATCGCCGTAGCGATCGATTGCGATCACCCGACCTTCCACGCCGGAACCGCGCGGCTGGAGCGTGACGGCGTCCCAAGTGGAGCCGGCGCGCAGCAGGATACGATCGCCCGGCGCGAAGTTCGCGGCGTTGACCCGCCCGATCGAGCGCCACGCCGTTTCGGGAGCCAGGCCGTCACGGGCATCGTCGCCGCCCCGGCTGTCGACATGATACGTCGCCGCGCGCGCGGAAAACAACGCGCCGGCAAAGAAGCACGCCACCAGGCAGAGGCGTCGGAAATCGGAGGGGCAGGGATTCAAGCGATCGTGCGAGGAAACATTTGCGGCCGCCTCAGGGTGACAATTGTGCCGGCATGCACATTGTTGCACGGCCGGGAGGGGAAACCCGCCACCGCCGCGCCGCGAACGGAACGGCTTCTCGCTTCGCCTTGTGTCCCTGCCCGGGAGAGCAGTGGATCGCCGTCCACGCTGGGCCCGCCTCTTCCGAGGCGGGCCGCATGTAGCACGCGCAAAAAATGCCGCGCGATCGTCACTGCTTCACCAGGACCAGCCGGTCCAGCGCGAGCCTGTAGCCCGTGCTCGACGCGTTCTTGCCGGAGACGGTGAAGCGGAAATATTTTTCCGCGCCCGAGGGAAACGTCACTTGCGCCGTATAGGTGAGCGTGAGGAAACCGGCCGTCGTCGAATAGAGATCCTTCGGCGCATCCTTGTCATAATACGGGCCGCTCGCCGAACCCGAGGTCGCGAGCTGAACCTGCGCGCGATCGGTACCGCGTTTCACGCGAACTTGAATCTCATACGTGCCGGCCGGCACATGTGCCGCAAACGTCACCTGGTCGTTCACCGCATCGGCATCATAGCGATACCATTTGCCGCCCGATGCGCTGGCCTCGGACACCACGAGCGAGCTGTCGCCGGAGCTCGACTGAATCGGCGTGAGCTCGAGCTCGCGCTCGATCGTGAGCGCACTGAGTGCGCTCCCGCTGTAGGCCCCGCGGTTCGGCGCACTCGTCGACGACACCGGGTTGCCCCAATAGTCGCGACCGCCGTTGCTGCTGATGACGCGGCCGTTGCCCAGCACAGGAGAACCGGTGAGCAGCTTGTAGCCATCAACGCTCTCCCAGCCATAACCACCGAGGCCGCCGCCCGCGAGCTTGGGATCGGCCGTCACGACATTCGTGCTGATGGACGGATAACCCGAGTGCCCATGATGCGCGTTGCGATCAAAGCTGTTGCTCGTGCTGCTGCCGAGATCGTAGCTCGGCGAAGAACCGTAAGCCGCGAAGATGTTGTTGTAATACTTCGCGCCACTCGGCCAGCCGCTCCACGATTTGTGGTAAACCAGCGTCACATCCGGGAGGCCGCTGCCGGCGTACACGGTGTTGTTGTAGATCAGCGCATCCGTCACGCCGCCGGAAAGCCGGAACGCCTGTTGCGCGTTGTTCTGAAGAATGTTGTATCGGATAATTGGAGACACGTTGAACGAGTCGCCCGGCCCGACCGCGACAATGCCGCCGAGGCCGTTATCGTGGGCGTAATTGTACTGGATGACGGTGCGCTTGCACTTGTAGTCGGCGTCGAAACCGGCCGCGTCGTGATCGGTGCTGTTGAACACCGTGCCATAGGCCTCGTTGAACTGGATGAGCGCGTCGTCGCAGTTGAAGACGAACATCGCGTTGCCATTCTCGCTATGCGCATTGTCGGCGAAAAGATTGTGCTCGATCACGGGCGACTGCGAGGCGCGCCAGATCAGTCCGTTGGCCGCCGCGCTGGCGATCACGCAGTTGCGGATGACGACGTTGGTGCTCGGCGTCCAGTTGGTGTTCACGCTCACGGTGCGATCGTCCCACGTCGAAGAGTTCACGATGCCGGTGCGCGTGATATCGTGTACATAACAGCCATCGATCAGCAGGTTGTTCCATTTCGTGGCCGTGGCGGTGCCAGCGATCTCGAAGTAAATGCCGCCGTTGTTCTTCTCCGCCAGATCGCCATTCACGCTGTGGACTTCGAGGTCGATGAGCCGGATGTAATCCACCGTGCCCGCGTCCTCGGCCTTGATGTGCACGCCGCGACGTAGGGCGGTGCCGGAGCCTGTATTGGTGATCTCGAGATTTCGAATGACCCAGTATTCCTGATTATAGAGATAGACCGCGGCATTCGCGCCGCCGCCCTGGATGAGCGGCGCGGCGCCGCTGCCGTAGGCGTCGATCGTGATCGGCGAGCCGCTCGTGCCGGAGCCTTTCGGCCAGAGGGTGTTCGTCCACGAGGCGCCGCGCTTGAACAGGATCGTATCGCCGGCGGCGAAGGTGGTCGCGTTGACCTTGCTGATATTTTTCCACGGCGTGGCGCTGCTGGTGCCATTGTTGCCGTCATTGCCGGCGGCGGAATCGACGTAGTAGGTCGCCGCAAATGCGGAGGCGGCGGCGCCAAGGGCGAGCACGGCGAGGACCGTGCGGAGCGGATGCAGGATTTTCATGCGATCGGGGTTTGGGGTTGGAGTACGCTGGAAAGAATCGCCGCATCCGGCACCGCGTCATCAGGCGGCGAGGTCGGGCTCGCGACGAGCGGCACATCGGCGCGGTCCGCCAGCACGAGCGGAAAATCATACAGCGGCAGGCTGGCAAAGACCCACGATGCGCCGCCCGTCGCGCGCCGCGGGCGCGGCACGGCGTGCACCGAGCCGTCGAGCAGGTTGACGAGCACCGGCTCGGCGAGCTCCCACTCCACGGGCAAACTCAACGCGATCTGCGCCGGACGCAGGATGTATTCCTGCGGGTGCCAGGGGAGCCACCACGCGACGAGAGTCGCGCCCGCGGCGGTGCGATATGCGACGACGAGCGGTTGCGACGGATACGCGTCGTCGTGCGCGCCGATGCCCGCGAACTGCCCCGCGGCCGTCACGCGCAACGCGGTCCGCGCTCCGATCTCGACTGGCACATGGCGTGCGTCGATCAGCGCGCAGAGATTGCGGTAGGCGAAGAACGCGGGCTTCGGCGCGAGCGTGGGATTCGCGAGCAGGCATTTCTCGTTCACGCCATCGCGCCGGACGCGACGGCCTTCCGCAGGCGCGGGGAAGCCGAGCAGCCGGTCGATCGCGCGCCCTTTGCCGCGCGGCTGAACCGCCGCGCGATCGCCGCCGTCGTAGAGTTTGAAATAGCTGCTCAGCGCGGCGCGCAGAAAATACGTGTCGACGAACGCCTGCCGCAGCAGCCATTTCGCCTGCACCATGAGCCCCCACGGGCTGGTCCCGCGGAAATCCGTCGTGCTGCTGTGCGAGGGAAAACCACACTCGCCCTGCCAGAGCACAAGCCGCGGATCGTGCGCCCGCATCACGTGCCAGATGTCGTCGGCCAGCTGGATCCGCGCCTCCGGCAGGCTCGCGTAGTGGTGAAACGAAATCACGTCGATCTGCCGCCCCGCATCCTCCGCGAGAACCCGGGCCAGGAACTCCGGATCCAATCCCGCCAGCGAGCCCGCGACGATCTTCGCGTCCGGCGCGCGGGCGCGTATCCGTTCGGCTGTGACACCTACCAGGCGGCCGTAATCCGCCGCATCAGGAGGTTGGCCCCAATACGCGCGATGATTGGGCTCGTTCCAGATTTCCCAGTGGAAGACGCGGCCGGCAAAGCGCGCGACCGCCGCGTCGACAAACCGCAGCCACGCCGCCAGCGCACGTGCACCGCCGATCGGCGGCGCGGGCCGCTCGCCATAGATCAAATGCCAGCCCGGCTCCGGTGGCGGGAGCGTCGGCGAATAGAGCGCGTTTCCTCCCGTGAGACACACGAACGGCGTGATGCCGCGAGCGAGCGCATCCGTGACGGCCTGGTCGAGCACGGCGAAATCGTAACGACCTCGCGCACTTTCGATCGCCGGCCAGGAGGCGAGGAGACGCGTCCATTTCACGCCGAGCGCCTGCGCACGATCGAGCAGATCCGGCCGCTCGTCGTCGCCCGCCTGGACGCCCCACGGCGATGCCGCGATGCGCAGCGAATCGCGCGGGGCGAGCCAGCCGAGCGGCTTGGGCGGCGGGGGCGGCGGGGACGCAGTAGACGAAACGGTAAACGCGAGCATGGCTGAAGGTGAAGCTGGTGTTGCGCGTCTAGTTTTCGCAGCGTCCGCGACCGTCATGCCTTCCAACCCCTGCACGATGACCGATGTCGCTGCGCGCGCCGGTGTGCATCCGGCCACGGTCTCGCGCGCGCTGCGCGACGACCCGCGAATCACGCCCGCCCAGCGCGCGAAGATTCACCGCGCCGCCGCGCAGCTCGGCTACCGCACGAATCCGCTCGTCGCTGCATTGATGAGCGCACGCCGCGCGGGCCGGCGTCCGGTCTATCAAGCGACGCTCGCCTGCATCACGCGTTATCCGGCGGAGCGCGCGGCGGCGTTTGCCCGCGATTTCGGCCGCTTGCTCACCGGCGCGCGCGAACGCGCCGCGGCGCAGGGTTACCGTTTCGAGGAATTCAATCTCGACCAGCCCGGGCTCACCGCACGCCGCGCCACGGAGATCCTGCTCAGTCGCGGCATTCACGGGCTGCTGGTCGCGCCGCTGCATTCGACGCATGAACCCGTCGAGCTCGACTGGCGCGAGTTCAGTTCGGTCGCGATCGGCTACTCGCTCAGCCACGTGCCCGTCAGCCGGGTGTCGCACAACCAGTTCACCGCGCTCGGGCTCGCGTCCCGGCATTGCCGCGCCGCGGGCTGGAAACGCATCGGCCTCGTCGTGCCGCGCCGCGTGCACGAGAAAGTCGAAAAACGCTGGATGGCCGCGTGCCTCCTCGATCAGTCCGAACAGCCGGCGGCCCATCGCGTGCCGCCGCTCCTGCTCGACGACGAAAGCGAGGCGGAGTTCGCCCGGTGGTTTCTCCGCCACGAGCCGGAGATCGTCGTCGGCATCCATCTGCCCGCGATTCTCGGCTGGCTGAAACGCCTCGGGCGCCGCGTGCCCGAGGAGGTGAATGTCGTCGGCCTCGATCGCCGCCCCGAGGATCGCGGCATCGCTGGCATCGACCAGGATTACGACAGTATCGGCGCCACCGCGATCGACCTGCTCGTCGGCATGACGCACCGCAACGAGCGCGGTCTCCCGGCGAAACCCGTCACCGTGCTGATCGACGGCACGTGGGTGAACGGCCGGACCTTGCGCGCGGCGCCCGAGGGCACGAAGCGAGCATGAACGGGAAACGATTCGGGGCATCGGGCGCGCGCGGCCAACGCAGTCCGCGCACGGCGGCAACGACTACGGTGTGCCGCCTCGCCGACAAACGCCCCGTTGTGCACATCATTGCACGATCGCCTTGCCGCGCGGTCGCCGCGGTCGGTTATTCTCTTTCCCCACACTCATGACCTCCGACCTCCCGCCGCTTCCCTCCGAGCCGCAGCCCGGCCGCTATCGTCACTACAAGGGAAAGGAGTACCGCGTGCTCGGTCTCGCACGGCATTCCGAGACGCAGGAGGTGCTCGTCGTTTATCAACTGCTCTACGGCGACTTCGGCTGGTGGGTGCGACCGGCCGCGATGTTCGTCGAAACGGTCGACCTCGGGCCGGACGGCGGCGGGCGCGTGCCGCGTTTTACCTTCGTGGGCAAAGACTGATGCCGCTCGCGCCAGCGCATGTTTTTCGTGCGCGTGATTTTCGCCTTTTAACGCCGGAGCGCGCGCGGCACGTTGAATCGCGATGCGCGTTCTCCTCGCCTTCGATAAGTTCAAGGACGCATTGTCCGCCAAAGACGCGTGCAGTTTCGCCGCGGCCGCGTTGCGCGAGATGCACCGCGACTGGCAGCTCGACCTCTGCCCGCTCGCGGATGGCGGCGAGGGCTTCTGCAGTATTCTCACCGCCGCGGCCGGCGGCCAGTTGATCGGCTCCTCGGTCACCGATCCGCTCGGTGACACCGTGCAGGCGCAGATCGGGATCGTACCTGTGGAACGGATACCGGCCGCCGCCCGCGCGCTGATCGCGCCGCCGCCGAATCCACGCCAGCAGATCCCGACTGTCGCGGTGATCGAGATGGCGACCGCGTCCGGCCTCGGCTTGCTCGAGCCCGACGAGCGCGACCTCTGGCAGACCAGCACGTTTGGCACCGGCGAACTCATCCGCATCGCCGCCGATCTCAACGTTTCCGCCATCGTCCTCGGCGTCGGCGGCAGCGCCACCCACGACCTCGGCCTCGGCGCCCTCGCCGCGCTCGGCCTGGATTTCGTCACCGCGCGCGGCGAACGCGTCCCCGATCCGATTCCGGCGCGCTGGCGCGAGATCAACCGCATCGACGGCTCGATCAGCCCGCCCGTTCCGCCGATCCGCATCGCGTGCGACGTCGTCAACCCCCTCCTCGGCCCCCAGGGTGCCGCCGCCGTCTACGGTCCGCAAAAAGGCCTGCAGGCCGCCGATCTTTCGCGGCTCGATCACGAGAGCGCGCGCCTCGCGTTGCTCTTGTGCAATCATTGCGGGCAACCCGATTCGCTCATGGAAACCCCCGGCGCGGGCGCCGCCGGTGGCATCGCCTTCGGCTTGATGGCAGCCGCCGGCGCCAAGCTCCTGCCCGGTTTCGATCTCGTTTCCTCGTGGCTCGATCTCGAGACGCGGCTCGCCGCGGCCGACCTCGTGATCACCGGCGAGGGCCGCTTCGACGACACGTCGCTCAATGGCAAAGGCCCCGGCGCGGTCGTCGCCCGCGCGCTCGCGCTGGGCAAACCGGTGCACGTCTTCGCCGGCCAGATCTCCGCCGACACCAGCGCGCGCATCGGACTCACCACGCACGCGATCACGCCGCCCGGCACCCCGCTCACCCAGGCGCTGCACCTCGCCCCGAGGAATCTCGCCGTGTCCGTGCAGCAGGCGTTCGCGACGGCAGGGCCGTGACCGTAAGCCGTGTGTCCGCACCCGAGCCGCGGGCCGCCGCACCGCACGCGAAATCGCCTTCGAAATCAGCCTCGACCGACTCGCCGCCGCGCCAACACTCTCGCGGCAATGCTCGGCGCCGCCCGCCTCTTTTTGTTGCCCAACCTCGTCTCGTTGCTCCTGCCGTTGCTCGGTCTGATCGGCTGTAGCGCCAGCCAGCCACCGCAGCCTGCCGCGACCGCGCAGCCGCTTTTCACTCCGCCGCCCGGCATCATGCCCGCCGCCTCGGGGCCAGCGCGCGGCGCAGTTTACCCCGTGATGCTCGGCATCGACGTCCTCGAGGCCGACGGCTTCGCCGCCGTGAAGGGCAAACGCATCGGGCTCCTCACCCACCCCGCGGGCGTCAACCGCCGCGGCGTCAGCACCATCGAGGTGCTGCGACGCGCCCCCGGCGTGCAGCTCGTCGCCCTCTATGCCGTCGAGCACGGCCTCTATAATCAGTATCCAGCCGAGAAATACTTCCCGGACGCCGTCGACCCGCGCACCGGGCTGATGGTGTTTTCGCTCTACAGCGGAAAAGGGAGAAACTTCCGCGCCACGCCCGCGCAACTGAAGACGATCGATGCGCTCGTCATCGATCTGCAGGACATCGGCACGCGCAGCTACACGTTCAGCGGCGCGATGAAGACCGCGATGGAAGTGTGTTTCCAAAACGGCAAGGAAGTCATTGTCCTCGACCGCCCCAACCCGCTCGGCGGCCTGAAAGTCAGCGGCCCGCTCCTCGATCCCCAATACATGAGCGATGTCGGCCGGTTTCGCGTCCCCTACGTCCACGGCCTCACCATCGGCGAACTCGCTCAACTGGCCAAAGCCTCGCTCCCGCCCGGCGGGCTCGCGATCACCGATGCCCAGCGCGCCAACGGCAAGCTCACCGTGATTCCCATGCGCGGCTGGACGCGCGCGATGCGCTGGCCCGAGACCGGCCTCACGTTTGTGCCGACCTCGTCGCGGATCCGCGACTTCGCCGCCGTGCAGGGTTATCCGATGACGGGCCTCGGCACGATGTTCAGCGGCTTCAGCCACGGCGTGGGCAACCAGCACGATTTCCGCGGTGTAGCACATCCACGGATACCGCACGAAGCGCTGGAAAAAGAACTCAACGCGCTGCGGCTCCCCGGCATCCGCTTCCGCCGCGTGAGCGTGCCGAATGCGAAATCCGGCAAGCCCTCCATCGGCACGTACATCGAAATCGTCGATTACGACGCGTGGGATCCATGCGCCCTGAATTTCCATCTGCTGAAAATCGGGAGCCGCATGGCGCCGAAGAATCCGTTTGCCGCGCTGACCGATGCGCAGCGCCGCACCTTTCTCGTGCACCTCGGCTCGCAGGCATTTCTCGAGGATCTAAAAACCCGCGGCCCGCGCATCGACATCGACGCCTGGCTTCGCACCTGGCGACAGCAAGCCCTCATCTACCAGGAACAGAGCAAGCGCTTCTGGCTGTATCGCTGAGCGGTATCGTTCATCGCGCCGCGACGATTCGGGAAAGTAGCCCGTGCCTACTTTCCAAACCGCTCAAACCCCTGATTTGCGCGCAGGGCATCCGCAACTCGCCTAAGAAATCATTGCCGCACCCGTCTTAGCATCGTTTGGCTTCCCCCGATGCCCCGCCCCGCCAAGAAGGTCTCGCAAACGCAACTCGCCCGGGAGCTCGGCATCTCGCAAGCCCTCGTCTCGCTCGTCCTGAACGGCCGCAAACAAGGCATCAGTGCCGAAACCTACGACCGCATCTGGGCGCACGCCGTCAAACGCGGCTACCACCCGAAGGGCATGCGACTCGCCTCCTCGCCCGCCGCGCAACCCCGCCAGGTCGGAATCATCCTCCGCGCGCCGCTGCGGCTCAACACGCCCACGATGTACTTCGGCCACGTGCAACACGGGCTCCACATGGCGATCGAGGCGCGCGAATTCACCACCGTGTTTCTCGGCGCCGAAGATCAGCTCGACGCGGAGAAACTCGGCCGCGTCTTCTCCCCCGGCCACGCGTTCAAGGGCATCGTCCTCGTCGGCGAAGTCACCCGCGGCTTCCTCGACCAGCTCCGCCGTTTCGGGCTGCGCATCGTCGCCGTCTCGGCGCGTTATCCCGGCCTCTGCCATTCCGTGTTGGGCAACGAACCCCAAGCCCTCGAATCACTCGTCGAACACCTCCACGGGCTCGGCCACCGGCGTTTCGGCTGGCTCGGCGGCAACGTCGGGCTCGGCCGCCACGAAGCGCGCTTGCAGGCATTCGAGACCGCCCTCGCGCGTTACGATCTGAAGCTTTCCCCGCGTTATTTCGTGAAGCTCCGCGAAGGCGACCGCATCGACGGAGCCGACGCCATCCGCTCGCTGCTGCCTTTCGCGCGCCGCCAGGATTTCCCGACCGCGCTCGTGACTTACAACACGCTCATGGCCGCCGGCGCCGTGCGCGAGCTGCAACACGCGGGCTGGGCCGTGCCGGAAAAGGTCAGCATCGCCAGCGCCGATCTTTCGCCCGTCGCGACCGACAGCACTCCGCGGATCACCGCTGCCGGCTCCGACCCCGAAAAGCTCGGCGAAGCCGCCGCCCGCCTCGTGCTCGAGAACTCCGCGACCGCCGCCGAAGGCTTCACCGACCTCATGCTCCCCGCGCAGCTCTTCATCGGTGAAACCACCGGCCCGGCAAAGTAACCCGACTCGCGCCACATCGGGGACGTCTCGACGTGCGGCCCCGATCCCCGCGATTTAACTCCGCGGGTTTCGATTTCGCCCATTGCGACCATACTTTATCCTTGTGGGCTTATAATTATTAAACTCCCTTTCTTGTTTTCCCCGCCATGCCGCTGCTGAGCTTCTACGATTACGCGGTCATTGTCTTCTACTTCGCCTTCATGCTCGGCATGGGCTGGCTCGCGTCGCGATTCATCAAGAACACCAGCGACTACTTCCGCGGCGGCGGCCAGATGCTGTGGTGGCTCGTGGGCAGCTCCGCGTTCATGACGCAGTTCAGCGCGTGGACGTTTACCGGCGCCGCCAGCAAGGCCTACAGCGAGGGCTGGCCCATCCTCGTGGTGTTCTTCGGCAACGCGCTCGGCTTCTTCTTCAACTACCTTTACTTCGCCGCCCGCTCGCGGCAGATGCGCGTCATCACCGCGATCGAAGCGGTGCGCATCCGCTTCAGCCCGGCCAACGAACAGGTGTTCACCTGGGTTCAGATTCCGCTGCAGATCCTCTACGCCGGCATCTGGCTGAACGGCCTGTGCGTCTTCGTCTCCGCCGCCTTCGGCTTCGATCTCGAGACCACGATCATCGTCACCGGCTTCGTGGTCGTCGCCGTCACGATCATCGGCGGCAGCTGGGCCGCCGTCGCCGGTGATTTCATCCAGGTCTTGATTCTGATGCCCGTGACCATCGTCGCCGCGTTTCTCGCGCTGCGCGAAGTCGGGGGCGTCACCGCGTTCGTCGAAAAACTCCCCGCCGGACACCTCGATATCGCCGGGATGTTCGACTCCAACCTCATGCTGCTGTGGGTCGGCGCGATCTTCATCAAGCAGTTCATCTCCACCAACAACCTCCTCGATTCCTCGCGCTACCTCTGCGTGAAGGACAGCAGTCATGCGCGCCGCGCCGGCCTGCTCGGCTGCGTGCTGTTCCTCATCGGCCCGATCGTTTGGTTCATTCCACCGATGGCCGCGCGCATCGTGCACCCGGACCTCGCGGCGATGTTTCCCGACCTGAAGAACCCCTCCGAGGGCGCGTTCCTCGCGATGTGCGTCACCACGATGCCCGTCGGCATGGTCGGCCTCCTGCTCAGCGGCATCTTCGCCGCGACGATGTCGTCGATGGACAGCGGCCTCAACCGCAACGCCGGCATCTTCGTCAAGAGCTTCTATCAGGCCGTGCTGCGCAAGCACGCCAGCGACCGCGAGCTCGTCATCACCGGCAAGGCCACGACGACATTCATGGGCGTGCTCGTGATCCTCGCCGGCCTCAACTTCAGCCGCCTCGCCAACCTCGGCCTCTTCGACCTGATGCTGCGCTTCGGTACGCTGGTCGCCGTTCCGTACACGCTCCCGCTCGTCCTCTGTCTGCTCGTGAAACGCACGCCACCCTGGGCCGGCTGGTCGACCGTCTTCGTGAGCTTCGCCGTCTCGATGCTGACGACGAACTACCTCGATGCCGCCTGGCTGCAACACACGTTCGACCTCGCGCCGCTCACCCCCACCGAACGCAGCGACTGGACCGTCACCGCCGGCCTCATCATGAACGTGAGCATCGGCTGCCTCTGGTTTTTCGGCACCCGCGCGTTCTGGAAAACCTCGTCGCCCGAGTATCGCGCGCGCGTCGAAACGTTCTTCGTGCAGATGCGCACGCCGATCGATTTCAAAAAGGAAATCGGCGCCGAGTCCGACAGCCAGCAGGGCTTCGTGCTCGGCATTCTCTGCCTCGGCTATGGTGGCTTCATCTCGCTGCTGGCCCTCATTCCGAATCCGCCCATTGGCCGCCTCGGTTTCCTTTTCTGCGGCGGTGTCGTGATCGCGATCGGCCTCGCCCTGCGCCGTGCCGCTCGCGTCCGCCCCAGCCTCACACCCGCACCGGAAATCCGTCCGGTCGAAAAAACTCTGTTATGAAAACCCGAACCGTAAACCACCTCAGGCTGCTGACCCTCAGCCTGCTCACCGCCGGCGCGTTGTTCGCGCAGGCCACTCCCACCACCTCCGCCACAGCGCCCGGCCCGGATCCCGACGACAACGAGGTCATCACGCTGAAGGAGTTCTCCGTCTCCGCCAGCCCGACCAACGACTACGTCGCCGCCGAGTCCATCACCGGCACCCGCGTCGCCAGCAAGCTCATCGACCTTCCGTTCAACGTGAACGTCGTCACCGGCGAGTTCATCGAGGACTTCGCCGCCTACGAGCTGAAGGACCAGTTTGCCTACGTCAGTTCGTTCTCCCCCAGCGAGACGCAGGGCGACTACCAGCTCCGCGGCTTTGTATCCGGAAATCAGTTACGCAACGGCTTCCGCCGCCTCGGCCTGATCGACAAGGTCAACGTCGACCGCGCCGAGGTCATCAAGGGCCCGGCCGCCTCGATCTACGGCAAGATCCTCCCCGGCGGCGTCATCAACATCGTCACCAAGAAACCCGAGAGCCGGCCCAAGCACTCCGTGAGCCTCGCCGGCGGCACGAACGAATTCTGGCGCGCTCAGGCCTCGTCCACCGGCCCGATCGGCAACAGCAAGTTCTTCTACCGCCAGGATCTCGCCGCCACCGGCCGCAAGTACGACCAGGCCTTCAAGGAAAACGACCAGTGGACCACCGCCACCCAGCTCCTCTGGAAACCCAATGCCGACACCAGCCTGAGCTTCGAGGTCGAATACCTCTACCGCCACGAACGCCGCGGCAACTCCGTGCCCCCGTTCATCCTCCTCAACGTCCCCGACCCGTATCGCGTCGCATCCCAGAACCGCACCTACAACCGCTGGGATCGCCTCGCCACCGAGGTCTTTCATTTCAACCACCAGGGCCCGAAGGAATACAACAACCGCGAGGTCTTCACGCTCACCGGCACCTTCGAACGCCGCCTGAACCAGAACTGGTCGCTCCGCGTCGGCGCCAACTGGTTCGACCGCAGCTTCGACCGCATCAACATCTCCGGCGACGCCTATCGCCCCGAGCTCAACGCCATCGCCTCCGGCTCCTCCGCCAATCCCGGCCCGCGCATCCCCGTCTGGCGCCCGATCGACGAGGGCTCGACCAGCGTGCAGACCGATTTGCTCGGCTCGTTCAAGACCCCCGGCATCGATCACCGCCTCCTCTTCACCGTCGATTACAATCGCACCACCGATGACGGCTACGAAGCGCGCATGCCCGCCGCCACCGCGGCGCTCCCCGGCATGATCTCGCAACGGCTCTCGCTCACGAATCCGGACTACAACTTCGTCTCGTTCATCGACAATCGCAGCCTCTACACCGACGAACGCGAAAACCTCCGCAGCACTGTCGACAACTGGGGCTTCTTCGTCAGCGAACGCGCCGCGCTCTTCAACGGCCGGCTCATCGCCCTCGTCGGCGGCCGCTTCGACATGGTCAACAATCAGGTCAACGACCGGCTCAACAATCAGGCCCTCGACTACGATCTCGACGACACGACCTACCAGTTCGGCCTGAACTTCCACCTCACGCGCGCGATCACGCTCTTCGCGAACACCAGCACGACGTTCCTCCCGCAGGCCCGTTTCAACATCGACGGCACCCCGCTCCCCAACGAAACCGGCGAAGGCGCCGAGGCCGGTTTCAAGATCCTCGCGTTCAACGACCGGCTCAGCCTCACGGCCACGATCTACGACATCAAACGCAAGAACATCGCCCGCGAGACCAGCGATCCGATCACGGGCGACCGCGTCGTTATCCTCTCCGGCGAGGAGAGCTCCGAAGGGTTCGAAGTCGACTTCAACGCCCAAGTCACGCCCGAGCTGCAGTTCCTCGGCGGCTACGGCTACGCCGACGCCATCACGTCGTCGAACGACGAATTCCGTTTCCTCGTCAACACGACCCCGCGCCGCGTCCCGCAGCACACGCTCGGCATCGCCGCGCGTTATGAGGTCCGCGAAGGCGCGCTCCGCGGCCTCTTCATCACCGCGGGCGGAAATTACTACAGCGAGTCCGTCGTGAATCCCGGCTCCGGCCGCACGCTCACTGCCTCGGCCTCGAATCCGATCGTGAACAACCGCATGCCCAACGGCCTGCTCCCCTTCGAAAACCAGCCCGAAGGCGCGGTCATTACCAGCGGCCGCGTGCGCGTCGGCGACGGCCGCGAGGCGCTCATGAACGAAGCCTACGACATCTACGAAGCCGCCATCGGCTACCGCTGGCGCAGCGCCAATCGCCTGAGCCACCGCGTGCAGGTCAACGCGAAGAACCTCTTCGACAAACGCTACACCTGGGGCTCCGCCTCCCAAGGCGATCCCTTCACCGTCATCGGCACGTACTCACTGACGTTCTGATTGCTCACCCGGTAGGAACGCGCGGCCCGCGCGTCCGAGGGGCGGGGCAACCGCCCTTCTCCGTCCTCCATGCTTCACCGCGGAAAACTCATCCTCCTCCCGCCCAATCGCGTCTGGCGCACCTATCCCGGCGGCCGCACCCTCGACACGCTCGAGGGTGCGCCGTCGCCCGCCGACACGCATTTCGCGGAGGACTGGATCGCGTCCACCACGCGCGCGGTGAACCCGCCCGGCTCCGATCCCTCAGCTCTCAGCTCTCAGCCTCTTCTCTCCCCAGGCATCTCCGCCGTCCGTATCGGCTCCGACCCTACACCGCGCGATTTCGCCGCGCTGCTCGCCAGCGATCCCGAATACTTCCTCGGCGCCCGGCACGTGCAGAAATACGGCTCGGACCCAAAGCTCCTAGTAAAGTTTTTGGACAGCGGCACACGCCTCCACTTTCAGGTCCACCCCACGCGCGAGTTCGCGCAACGCATCCTCGGCGCCCCCAGCGGAAAAACCGAAGCCTACCACATCCTCGCCGTCCGCGACGCGCTTTCCGACTTTCAACCCTCAACCCTCAACTCTCAACCAACCCGACGGGAAGCGACCGGCTACATCTACGTCGGCTTCCAGCGCCCGCCCACGCCCGCGCAACTTCGCGACTACATCCTCACGCAGGACATCGCAGCCATCGAAGCGTGCTTCGACAGGATCGCCGTGCGTCCCGGCGACACGTTCATCATTCCCGGCGGCACGCCGCATGCCCTCGGCGCCGGCGTGTTCATGGTCGAGATCCAGGAGCCCAGCGACCTCGTCATCCGCTTCGAGTTCGAACGCGCAGGGTACGTCCTGCCCGAGTCCGCCCGCTTCATGAATCGCGATGTGGATTTCGCGCTCACCGTCTTCAACCTCGACCCGCTCACCTCCAGCGACCTCGAACGCCGCGTCCGCTGCCAGCCTCGGCGTATCCGGAATCTGGGCACGCACTCATTTCAGGACGAACTGATCGGCGCCGCGCAGACCGACTGCTTCCGCGTCACGAAGACGCATCTCGCCGGGCCGGTGATTAAGGATGAAACCAGCGCGGCGATTGCGATCGTCACCGCCGGCTCCGTCACTGCCGAAGTCGGCGGTGAAACTCTCACGCTCGGCGCCTATGACAAAGTGTTCCTGCCCGCCGGACTCGGTCCCGTGACCTTTACCCCGCATCCCACCGCCGAGCTCCTGGAGTGCTTCCCGCCCCTCTAGCCTTCTCCCTCTCTCTCTCCGTCTCTCCATCTCCGCTCTCCGACCCGCGATGCCCAAGCCCGCATCTCTCCTCGCCGTCCTCACTCCGACTGAAGTCCGCGAATTCCTTCCCGAGCCGATGCTCGCCCACGTGCGCGCACTCGCGCCCGAATTCCGGCTGTTGGACCCGACCGGCCTCGACGAGACGACCTTCGCGCGTGAGCTCGCCACCATGGACCCGGAGGTTCTCCTCGGCTGCTGGAAAACACCGCCGCTGCCGCACGCGCTCCCACCGCGGCTGCGTTACGTCTGTTACATCAGCGGCTCGGTGAAGAAGGTGATCTCGCGCTTACATCTCGAGCGCGGGCTCGTCGCCACCAATTGGGGCGGCTCCATCAGCCGCACCGTCGCCGAAGCCGCGCTCTTCCACATCCTCGCCGCCCTGCGCAACGCCTCCTACTGGGCCGTCGCGATGCACCAGCCCGGCGTCCCCGCCTGGAAAAACGGCATCACCGACGCGCGCTCTCTCTTCTGCCGCAGCATCGGCATTCACGGTTTCGGCCCGGTCGCCCGCGAATTCGTCGGCCTCCTGAAGCCGTGGAACTGCCCCATCACCGCCTTCGCTCCCGACCTCACAGCCGAGCTCGCCCACGCCTACGGCGTCGAACGCGCCGCCTCGCTCGAGGCGCTGTTCGCGCAAAACCAGATCATCGTCGAGCTCGCGCCACTCATCCCGGCGACGAAAGGGATCGTCACCGAGCAGCTCCTGCGCACGATTCGTCCCGGCGGCGTATTCATAAATGTAGGACGGGGCGCCGTCGTCGACGAAGAAGCTCTGCTCCGTGTGGCCCGGGAAGGGCAGATCACCATCGGCCTCGATGTCTACACGATCGAACCGCTCCCGGCCGACAGCGGTTTCCGCGCGCTTCCGCGCGTCAATCTCACGCCGCACATCGCCGGCCCCACGATCGATCGTTATCCCGACGCCGGGGCGTTCGCATTGAAAAATCTACGCGCCTACGCCGAGGACCGCCCGCTCGAGGCGGTCGTCACGCCCGAGATCTACGACCAATCCTCGTAGCGCAGGCGTCCCGCCTGCCGTCCTTTTCCTGGCCGACGGCACGCCCGCGCCAACATCTCTCGATGCCCGTCCCCGACTCCTACCGCCACTGGCAGCTCTCCGCCCGCCGGCTTCTCGAGCCGCTCGCCGCGTTGATGCAGCCCGGCCGCGCCGAGCTTCCCCTTGCCGGTCATCCCAGCGATCACGACGCCCAAGCCGACCGCCTCGAAAGCGTCGCCCGCCCGCTCACCCTCGCGGCGTTTTATCTGCAGAGTGTAGCCCACGAACTGCCCGCCGACTCCTGTAGCCCTGCTCGGGAGAGCAGGGACGAGCGGGGACCAACGCGTGAGTCGATCCCACCTCTCCCAAGGCGGGCGACACGATCCGCTACACCATCCACCACACCCAACGACCTCGCCTTCCGCGAAGAAATCGCCGCCTGGTTCCGCACCGCCCTCACTCTCGGCATCGATCCCGACTCCCCGCACTACTGGGGCCCCGACGCCAGCTACCACCAGCACCACGTCGAGATGGGCCTCATGGCGATCGCACTCCAGCTTGCCGAACGCGATCTCTGGTCACCGCTCGCTCCCCACGAGCGCGAGCGCATCGCCGCCTGGTTCGCCACCTCGCGCGGCAGCGGCATCGTCAACAACAACCACCTCTTCATGTCCGTGCACATCCTCGAGTTTCTCGGGCGGCACGGCTACGCACACCGCACCGACCGCGCCGTCATCGATGCGCACCTCGCCCAACTCGAAACCATGCACCGCGGTGGCGGCTGGTTCGAAGACGGCATCAACCAGGCCTACGATCACTACAACGCCTACGCGTTTCATTTCTACGGCCTGATGTGGACGCATCTCCACGGCAGCCGCGATCCAAGCCACGCCGACCGCGCGCAACGCTGGCGCGACTGGGCCCGCCTCTTCGTTCGCGACTATATTCATTTCTTCGCCGCGACCGGCGAGCATCCCGCCTTCGGCCGCTCGATCACGTATCGTTTCAACGGCCTCACCGTCTTCGGCCTCGCGCTCACGGAAAGCTGCACCGACGTCGCGCCCGGCCTCCTCCGCCGGCTCTGCACGCGCAACCTCGACCACTTCCTTTCGCGCCCGATCACCACCGCGCAAGGCACCCTCGCCCCCGGTTTCACCGATCGCTTCGACCGTATCGTCGAGCCCTATTCCGCGCCCGCCTCGCCGTATTGGGCCGCCAAGGGTTTCACACCGCTCCTGCTCCCGCCCACGCACGCCTTCTGGCAAGAACCCGAGGAACCACTGCCCGCCGAACGCCCCGGCGGCTTCGTCCACGTCATGCGCGCCCCCGGCCTCGTCACGCGCAGCACACCCGACGGCGAGGTCGAGCTCCTCAACGGCGGCTCGATGATCGGCAACACGCAGCTCCGCTACGGCGCGTGGAAATGGAGCAAGCTCAGCTACCGCACCGGCGTGCATTTCACCTACGCGTATCCAGAATCCAGTAACGTTTCCTTCGACAGCGCGCTCACGCAACAGCTCGACGACGGCCGCCTCTTCGGCCGCCACTCGACCGTCGTCGTCGAGCTCGATGAGCACCACCTCGGCTACAGCTACAACCTCGGTTTCAAGACCGGCCAGGTAAACACGCACGTCGAGACGTTCATCTTCTGGCGCGCCGGCTGGCTCCTCCATGTCCACCTCGTCGAGCCGCGCCAGCCCGTCGTCTTCCGTCTCGGCGGCTTCGCCCTGCCCCTCGCCGCCTCCGAGGTGGGGCCGGCTCTCCGAGCCGGCCTGAGTTCCAGCGATCGCACGCCCTCATCGTCCCCACCGCTCCCGCTCTCCTTCTTCTCCTCCGCTTCCCGTGGCACCGTCCTCCAGCCCCTTCTCGGCTTCACCGCCCACGAATGGGACACCCGCCTCGACGACACCACCGAACGCCGCCACGTCGCCGCACCGTATCACGTCACGCCCATCGCGCGCACCGCACGCATTCCCGCCCACACGCGTCTCACCCTCGCCGCGCTTTCCTGGTCCGGCACCGATCCCGCCGAGGCCGCGTCGTGGACCGCGGATTTCATCTCTCCCTCCACCTGGAAACTCTCCCACCCAAAACTCGGCACCTGGGAACTCTCTCACTGGTCTCTGCCAGCGCTCGCATCCTAACGTAGCCCGCCTCGGAAGAGGCGGGATTTCTCCTCATGTCGCTCCTCCGCTCCTCCTTCTTCTTGCGCCTCTGGTGTCTTCTTGCGGCCACCTCGTCCGCGGTCCTTGCCGCAACCGATCCCGCCGCAGTCGTGCCGCCTCGCGCTCCGCGCACGCTCGTCCTCGCGGATAACATCGCCGCCTTCCGCACCTACTGCACGACCGGCGAAGGCGCCAAACCCTTCGCCAAAATTCGCGCCGACTACGACCGCCACTTCGCAAACTTCACGGTCCCGCCCGAGCCCGTCACCTACGGCGATCCGTCACCCTCGAAGCGCTCCTCCGACATGGCCGACCTCTGGCGCGGCCAGCAAGATGTCACCGGTCGCATCACCGGCGTGGCCGAAGCCGCGACGCTCCTCTGGCTCGTCACCGGTGAAGACCGCTACTTCGCGAAGGCCCGCGAAATCCTCCTCGCCACCTCCACCTGGACCCTCGGCCCTCCCGGCCAGCCGGTCGACTGGCGCCACGGCCCCGTCCCTGGCGCGGCCGATATCTATTACAACGACGAGGCGCACTTCCGTCTCTGGCGCAAACTCCCGCTCGTCTACGATCAGCTCCGCGCGAAACTCTCCGCCGACGATCGCGCGAAAATCCTCGCGCACTTCAAAGCCCGCGGCACCCGCTCCGTCGCCTGGATCGAGAAACAGGGCAACATCTCCAAGCTCCGCCGCAACTCCATCGACCCGAAGCCCTCTTCGCATCCCGTCCGCTTCATGCCGATGACCGGCCTCACCGGCCTCGCGCTCTGGGACGATCTCCCCGAGGCGCGCGAATGGTGGGCCTACGCCTATAGATTCTACCGCGACCAGTTCACGCCTTTCGGCGGCGATGCCGGCGGCTGGAGCGAGGGCAACGCCTACTGGCGCGGCACCTTCGAGCACGCCGCGTTTCAAGACGCCCTCCTCGCGCTTCGAGACCCGCTCGCCTACGCGTCTCCCTTCTGGAAAAACTCGCCGCTCTTCGCGCTGTATAATGTACAGCCCTACCTACACACGATCTTCGGCGACGCCTCCAATGCCGGCCGCTTCAACCTCGAGCCCGCCACGGCTGACTACTTCGAGCACCTCGCCCGCGTGCAGCAAAATGGCCACTTCACTGCCTACGCCGCACTCTGCACCGACACCCGCCCGCGCCCGATCGAGAAGGGCCTGGCCGGCGTCGACCGCGGCTACCCCACCGCCGCCGAGTTCCTCCTGCGCAATTTCATCGTATCCAAAAAACCGATTCCGCCCGCCCGTCCGCTCGACGGGCTCCCGCCGTATCGGTTTTTCAATGACGTCGGCCTCGTCTCCCTGCACAGCGCGCTCGGCCGCCCCGCCGACGACATCCACGTGACGTTTCGCGCCTCGCCCTACGGCTCGTTCAGCCACAGCCACGCCGACCAGCTTGGCTTCATCCTCAACGCCTTCGGCGAAGGTCTCGCGATCAACTCCGCCTATCGCGAATACCACAACTCGCCGCACCACGAACAGTGGACGCGCCAGTCGCGGTCGAAAAACGTCATCCTCATCGACCGCCTCGGCCAGCTCGCGAAGTCCGAAAAATCCAAGGCGAAGATCACGCGGTTCGAAACCACCGATCGTACCGCCTGGACCACCGGCGACGCCACCATCGCCTACCAGGCCACGAGCAAGGAGCAGAAAGCCCGCGTCCAACGCGTCACCCGCGATCTCGTTTTCATCGACCAGCGCTACGTCGTCCTCCGCGACCGCGTCGAGCTCGCCACGCCCGGCAAACTCTCGTGGCTCCTGCACGCGGAAAAGAACCTCGCGTGGGATCCCGCGCGCAACACCGCGACGATTCGCGGCCTCGCCGGCAAAGCCTCGCTCACCGCGCAACTCCTCGCGCCCGGCACCACGCTCCGCGGCACCGCGACGAACGAGTTCCCCGTGCCCGTCGATCCGAAATACACCGCCGGCACCGGCTCGGTCTACGTCACCGGCACGTGGCACAACCACGCGCACCTCACCGCCGAGGCCACCGAGCCCGCCAAAACGTTCACCGTCTACGCCGTCCTCTGGCCCGAGCGCGGCGCAAAACCCGCCGCAATCTCCACGAAACTCTCCGCGCCCGATACGCTCACGATCTCCCGCCCCGACGGTAAAACCGACACGCTCACGCTCACTGATTCCGGCCTGCAGTTAAAATAGGTGAGGCCGGCTCGGAGAGCCCAGCCCCACCTCGGATCCGGATCAGAAGACGGGAATCCTCGGCCTGTCCGATCGCCGCCGCCAAAGCGGCGCCTATCGAACCGGTTGCACCCAGATTTCCTGAGAAAACGGCGAAGACGCCAGCGTCACCACGTGCGCGCTGATCGTCCGCAATCGCACTTTCCCGTCGACCGACACCCGCACATCGACATTCAGCCCGCGCCGCAACACCGCGTCTTCCGCGCGATACTCAAACTGAAATGGCACCGGCTGCATCGTCGCCGCGCTCAACGTCCGCTTGAATTCTCCCAGCACGCGCTCCGTGCGTTGCGGCGTCGGCTGCGCCGCCACCGGCACGTCGTTGGCCGGCCCTCGCGGCCGCTCGAAACCGCCCGGCTCGAGCAACCGGACGACGACCTCCGCGCCGGCCGGCACCGTCGTATTGAAATTCACCGCCCCCTTCAGCACGCGATCGGGATTGCCCGCCGGGGTCGTGTCGAGATGCGCACAACCGGCGGCAACGAGCGCCAGCGCTCCCACGAGAAACGCCGCGCCTCGAGTACCCGGGCGCGCCGAGCTCCAGCGCGGCTTTCCTGCTCTGACCGCTCTCGCGAGCAGGGCGACAAAACTGGGCTGATCCGCGGAATTCGTTTTCATGACTGGAAATAGATCGAGGCCGCCGCCGCGCTCGTCGGCGCTGCGACCGCGGCGACGGCGCGAAGGGCCTTCACGCGCAGATTGAATTGCGCCAGCAACTCCGTGTGCTCACGCGCCTCCACGCCGTCGACATGCACGAGCCCCCGCGCAAACGGTGGCTGCTCGCCGGGTTCATCCTGCCACTGGCTCCACGCGTAACCGACCGCTGCCGGATGCCGCGCCATCCGATTCAAGGCCGTCCGCGCGCGCCGCAACATCCACTCCACCGACGTGAGCCGCAGCGCGCGCGTTCCCGCCCTTACCGATCCGCCCGCCGCGGCCGGCAGCCGCAGAAATTCCGGCGTCGTCCAATCGACGTTTCCCGCCAGCACCGGATTCGCCTGCTCGCCTCCGCCCGCGACGGGCAGCTCGCGCCAGTCGCGCAATGCCACATCGACCGCCGGATAAGCGCACTCCGCCAGCACCGCCGCACCGACGAGGCCCTCGAACCGGCACCCGAGCACGAGATGATTCGGATCCACCGCGCGGATCGCCGCCGCCGTCGTCGTGAAATAACGCCGCGCAAATTCCCGCGTCCAGCGCGTCTCGTCGCGGTGAAAACCGCGCGTATCCAAGCCTTCCTCGGCGCGCGTCAGCTCCCGCACGACTTCCTTGTTGCGCAGCGCGACACCCCATGCGCGCGCGACCGATTCGAGTTTCCCGCCGTGCAGCGCCAGCACGAATTCCCACGCGGCGTGGTAAGCCGGAAACGCCGGCTCGAGGCTCAGACAGATCTGCAACAATGATGGCCGCCCCACCTGCCCTGAGCCTGTCGAACGGGCGAGCGAAGGCTGCGCCCACGCGATCCGGTCGTCGGTCACCCAGCCGAGCAGCAGCCGCTCCTCCGACCACCGCGCGCACGCCTCGCCGGCGCGTGCCGCTGCGAAGCGCGGCCATTCGGGATGAAACACATCCGGGAGCCGCGCCTCACCCGCCACGATCGACGGCCCGGCGCGCAAAAAATCGACCACGCCCATGAACGCCAGCCCCTCTTCGCGCGCGGCCGGATCGGCGCCCGCACCGAGCGTGTTGAAGCCCCAGCGCCGAAGCCGCGCCACACTGTCGGGCGCGATCGCGATGTCGACCTGCTCCGCCGGCCCGCGCACGCCGTGCACGGCCTTGCAGAAAAACGGCTGGCCCGCCGGATCGATCAACGTCCAGCGACCGTCCGGCTCCTGGCCGACGCGAAAAAACCCTTCGCTTCCGCGCTGTGTGCCCGCGCGATACGCGACCGGGCTCACGTCGGGAGCTGGGTTCGCGTGCAGCATCGCGTGCGCTTACTTGTCCTTCGAGCCGCCGCTCTTCTTGCCACCACCGCCGCCGCCTTTGCCGCCGCTTCCGAAAGTGAGGATCGTGCCCGCGAGCAGGCCGATCGCAAACACCCCGAAGTAGATCAACGCCGCCTGCGCGCGAATCGGCGCCTTCGCTGTCGTCCCCGCCACCGGGAACTGAAAATCGATCGTGTGCGGGTTGTTCATGCCCACATAGAGCATGATAAAAAGGATCGCCAGGAGCGCGATGGTTTTGACGACGGCTTTGAGCATGAGCAGTGGGCTTGGTTGGACTGGCCAGAGGGGCTAGACACCGCCGCCCGCGTGCGCAAATGGAATTCCGCATCGCTGCGCAATCGGCACGTGGCGCCGGCACGTTTCGCGTCCTGCTCAGAATCGCTTCGCGTAGCCCTGCTCGGGAGCGCAGGGACCGGAGGCAACTCGAGTACCGGTCAATCCCGCCTCTCCCGAGACGGGCTACAAGAGTCGTGCGAGTTAGGTTAACGCGCATGGGGCGGGCCGCCCGCTTCCGACCGCCTTCCCCCCAAAAGGGATCCCGCCTTTTGTGCGTTTTGGCGCCTCTTTGTGGCCATTCCGTCCGGGGGACTGAGTCCGGGTTGCGGCTTCACCGCGCGACGTTTTCCGCGTTTGATATTTCCCGGCGCTGAGCCCGCCGCGCAACCCGTCCACCCCATGCCCCCTCTATTTCCCGCCCGTCTGCACCTTCTGCACCCCCTCGCCACCGCGTGCCTCGCGGTCACGCTATTTCCGCCCAGCCTCGCAGGGCAAAACCCTGCTCCATCCGCTCGCGCCACCGTCATCTCCATCGTCGATGGCGCGTGGCGGCTCAACGGCGAGCCCACCTACAAGGGCACGAAAACCGAGGGGCTCCTCATGAACGCGCGGATGGTCAACGCCACGTTCGAGGATCGCAACCGACCCGACTTCGACGCCAACGCGAATACGCAGGAGTTCATCGCGCGCATCCCCGACTACGTCGCGCAAGGCATCCGCGCGTTCACCCTCAATCTGCAGGGCGGCATGCCCGGCTACGAGGGCGCAATCAATTCCGCGTTCGAGCCCGACGGCGCATTCCGTCCCGCGTATCTCGCACGCGTGCAGCGCGTCATCGAGGCCTGCGACCGCCACGGCGCGGCCGTCATTCTCGGGTGTTTCTACCAGCGCCAGGATCAGCTCCTCCACGACGACGAGGCCGTCCGTGCCGCCGTCGTCAACACCGCGCAGTGGATCCAGCGCGAAGGCTTCACCAACGTGCTGCTCGAGATCGCCAACGAATACGGCCACCGCGGCTTCGATCACCCGCTGCTGAAAACGCACGCCGGCCAGGCCGAGCTCATCCGTCTCGCGAAGCAAACCGCCCCCGGCCTGCTCGTCGCCACCAGCGAGCTCGGGGGCCGCGGCGCGTACCCGAAAGCGTTCCTCGAGCAGGTGATTCCCGCCTGCGATTTTCTGCTCATCCATTTGAACGTGACGCCCCTCGCCACGGTGCCCACCCGGCTCGCCGCGTTACCGCAAAACCTCGGAAAACCCGTCGTCTGCAATGAGGACGAAAAGAGCGGCGAGGTCGGCGCGCGCGTCGCGGAGCTCTGCATCGAGCACGGCATATCCTGGGGTTTCATGCTGCAGCGTGTGAACCAATGGTTTCCCTTCGCGTTCGGTGGCGCGACGGACGATCCGGTCGTCTACGCGAAACTGAAAACGCTCACCACCACGCCGCGCACCGCCGCGGCGACCGTGCTGCCCGCAACGACGACCGAAGCCGCGCGGTACTTTCCGCCCGCCGAATCGCAAGGCGGCTGGCGGAAACTCGAGTCGCCCGACGAAGTGCGGCGGATCGGCGGCATGGACCCGGCCAAACTCGCCGGCGTCGCCGAATGGCTGCGCGATTCCGACAAACGCAACTTCGCCGCCGTCGTCATCCGCCACGGCCACATCGTGCTCGAAGTCGAACGCGGCAACAGCGCGAAGACCGACGCGCGTCGCGTGGCGTCCGTCTCGAAAGCCGTGTGCGCAACGGTCCTCGCGATCGCCTCCGACCTGAGCCGCACCGGCCAGACTCCGAAGCGGATGAGTTTCGACGATCCGGCGTTTCGCTTCATCCCATGGGCGCAGCCGCTCAGCGATCCGCGCAAGGCACAGATCACCGTGCGCCAGTTGTTCAACACCACGTCCGGGATCTGTCCCGAATCGACCGGCGCGCCCAACGACGGCACGTGGGACACCATTCTCGGCCACAGCGGTGACCCGCGCACGGCCCGGCTCGCGTTCGACCCCGGCACCGCGTCGGGTTACTCGACGCACGCGCTCCACCACGCGTCACTCGTCTGCGAAAACGTGACCGGTCTCCCCTACGACCAATTCGCGATCAAGCATCTCTTCGAGCCGATCGGCGTGGAGAAGTGGTGGTTTCAATCTTTCGAGGGCAGCGAGAAAATCGGCCGCCATCCGACGCATGCGCTGGGCATGCCGGCTCGCGATCTCGCCCGGATCGCGTATTGCATGCTGCGCGGCGGCCGCTGGGGCGAACGGCAAGTCGTGCCCGCGTGGTTTGTATCCGAAACGGCAACACCGTCGCATGCGCTGCTCGGCGTGAAGGAGCTGCGCGGCGGTCGCGACGCTTCGAGTTTTTCGCACGCCTGGGAGCGGCCGACCTCACTCACACCAAACCCCGAGCCATGGAGCGAAAAGATTCCGGCCGACGCGCGTTTCAAGCGCGGCTCCGGCGGCCAGCTCATCGCCTTCGTACCGAGCCTCGACTTGGTCGTGACCCGCCAGACCGGCGGCAGCGGCCAGTGGAGCTACGAGGAATATCTCGCCCGCGTCTGCGAAGCCGTCCTCGCAGAAAAGTAGCGCCGGCTTCCCGTTTTCACCACCTCTCGTTTGCCGCGCCTCCCCGTGGCAGGCAGTCCGCTCGCGGGCGCCGGTAATTCGTATTTTATTACTATATTACCGAAGCGATATAGCAGTAAATGCAGAGGGCACTCTCGCCAGTCCGCGGAAGATACGCCTGCGGCCTTCCAGCAGTGCGGCGGGTAAACACATCATGCCGCCGTAGCGCACTCACCTCCCCCCGCTTCAGCAAACGCTCACGAAGACTCGGCCATACCCGCCGCCCGACTGGCACGCCCTGTCGCACGCCGCGCAGGAACACCTCCGTGGTCTCGTCGCTTGCGCGCTCCACGCGCTCGATGGAGTGCAGATTCACAATCGCCGTGCGCCGCACGCGCACAAACCCGTCGGGCGGCAGCGTCGCTTCCCATGCCTCCATGGTTTTGCGAATCAACCACCGCTCACCATCGATGAGCAGAACCTCGGTATAGTTTTCCGAAGAGAGGATCGCTACGATCTCGCGGATCGCGGCAAACCGTCCGCCGGCCGCCGCGCCGCGCAGGAATCATAGACGAGCGGCAGCAACGCGGCGCCCGTGTTCGGCTCGCCCAGGCGATTTGTTTCATGGATGAGGGTGGCATCCGGCATGATTCGCGTCCACGCGGTTACGGGCCCTCCGCTGTTTCGTCAACGTTCCGCCGTCTCGCGCACTATGTTTGCGATTTTAAATACATGGAAGGGGCTTCAGTCCCGGTCAGAGGTGGGGCAGAGACTAAAACTCTATAAGCATTAATATTATCGGCCAGGAGTATCGCTTCACGAAGCCCTGCGGGAGAGCAGCACCGGCGGCAGCTCGAGTGCCGATTAGTTCCGCATATTCCATGGCTGGCTATAATTGTATAAAGGGGTGGCCGGCTCGCTTCCGGGCGCGATTTGGCGCACCCAAGCGCGCCGTCCTACAGTTCAGGCATCCAAGCTGCCAAAACGAAAGACCATGACCAAAGCACGGCCCGCCGGGAAAATTCCCATCGACGCCAGCATCTGACCTTGCACGGTGGCAGGCGTGACGCCGGAAGCGCATCCCGCCCCGCCCTCCGCGATCCCCGATTATGAACTACTGCGCCTGATCGGCCGCGGCAGTTACGGGGACGTGTGGCTCGCGCGCGGCGTGACCGGTGTATATCGCGCGATCAAGATCGTGTGGCGGGCGCGATTCGCCGACGCGCAGCCGTACGAGCGCGAGTTCAAGGGCCTCACGGAATTCGCGGCGATCTCGCTCGAGGAGTCGCGACAGCTCGCGTTGCTGCATGTGGGCCGCACGCCGGAATTTTTCTACTATGTAATGGAGCTGGCCGACGACGTGACGCGCGGCCGCGAGATCGACCCGGCGAGCTACGTGCCACACACGTTGAAAGACATCTGCTCGACCGGTCGCGGCCTGCCCGCGGCCGAGGCGGTGCGGCTCGCCGTCGACCTGGCGCAGGCGTTGGCAGGACTGCACGCGCACGGCCTGGTGCACCGCGACATCAAGCCCTCGAACGTGATCTTCGTCTCCGGCGTGCCGAAGCTCGCCGACATCGGACTCGTGGCGACCGCGAGCGCCGCGCTGACCTTCGTTGGGACCGAAGGCTACGTCCCTCCCGAAGGCCCCGGCGCGCCCGCCGCGGATGTGTTCAGCCTCGGCAAAGTGCTCTACGAGCTATCGACCGGCCTCGAGCGCAACGAGTATCCGAGGCTCCCCGCCGACCTGCACACGCGCCCGGATCGGAAGGAGCTGCTCGAGCTAAACGAGATCGTGATCCGCGCCTGCGCCCCGCATCCGGAAAATCGATACGTCGACGCCGCGGCCCTGCTGGACGAGCTGCGCCTGCTGCAAGCCGGTAAGTCCGTGCGGCGACTGCGAGCGACGGAGCGGCGATTAGGTCGTGCATTGCGACTGGCGGCGGTGCTGGCGATCACTGCGGCAGTCGCGGGAGCCGGGGCGTGGATCGAGCATCGGCGCGCGGCGGACGCGGAGGCGGAGCGGGACGCGCTGCGGCGACGAACCGAGTATATGGCGGAAGTTTCGCAAACGCGCATCGCGCTCGGCGACCACGATTACGGCGGAGCCAGAACCCTCCTCGCCGCCGTCGTGCCGAAGCACGGCGAACCCGATCTTCGCGGCTTGGAATGGGGTGTCCTGCAACGACAGGCGAAAGGAGATCCGTGTCTCGTCGTGCGGGAATCAGGCCCCGCCATCAACAGAATCTCGGCCTCGCCAGACCGCTCTCTGTATGCGGTTCATGACGATTCGGGCGCTTTGGCGCTTTACCGAACGGAGAACCACACCGAAGTCCGCCGTATCCAGGACGTAGATTCGTTTGTCGGATTCTCGAGTGACGGGCTATTTCTGATCGGAACCGCGAAGGGCAGCCGCTGGAAGCCGCGGCGGTGGCACGTTGTCGACGGCAATCCTGAGATGGCGACCGCGGATATGACGCGTTTGCGTCCGTTGATCGCCCACGGCGCCGACGAAGTGATCGGATACGTGGCTGCCAGCCCAGCCGCGAAAGAGAATCGCCTCCCCCCAAGTTCGCCCGAGTTGATCGTCTGGTCATTCTCGGCGAGCCACGCCTCCCGGAAGCTGCCGCTGCGGGCGCCAGACGACGTGCGCTATTGGGAATTCTTTCGCGCCGCCGTCAGTCCGGATCACCGATCTGTCGCGATAGCCCTGCTTCACGGCCGCCAAAAGACCCTGCAGTTCCAGCTGATCGTCGCAAACCTTGAAACCGAGACCGTAGTTCGTTTTCCGCTGGATTCGATGGTGCCGCGGGCAATCACCTTCACCGGCGCGGGAGCCGATAGCCGGCTGCTGGTCCTCGACGATGTGACACGACGGACGCTGGAGTTCCGCCCGCAATCGGAATCGTGGACCCTCCATGAGACCCGCACGACGACGGCAACTGCACACTACGAGTGGGTCGAGGCCAATGCGGCCTTGGCGGTGCACTCAGCCCAGATTATTTTCGAACCGGATCGTCCAGCGGGCACGTCGCGCCGGTTTCGCGGCCATGGATCGCCAGTCTCTGCGCTCACACCGACATCCCCCATGACATTCGTGAGTGGAAGCACCACCGGCGAACTGCGGGTCTGGTCGATCGTCTCCCCTCCCGAACGCCAACGATCGCGCCAGATATGGAATTCTCGCGGCACCGCCACGAGCGTTGTTTATAGCGCGGATGGAAATGCTCTGTTCGTGCCACTCGACGGAGAATCTGTCGGCATCCTATCGACCTCGACGATGGAGCTCATCGCCACGATTCCCGACCTACGACTCCCCATTGGATGCGATGAGCAGACTCTGTGGGGGATCGGCTCGCAGGCGGATAGCATCGACGCCTGGGATCTCGCACGATCGCAGCCTCAATCGCGAAGCGCATCGAGCGGATCAGCAATTCTCCAGGCCGCCATTTCGGGAAACCGCAGCCGAATCTGCTATCTCGAAGCCGATGGCAGCGTCTATATACTCGACACCAAACTCGGTTCGCAGCCAACGCTCGTCCAATCCATCCGCGAGGATTCATGGGCGCTGACGCTGGACGAGACAGGATCGCGGATCTGGGTAGTGGACAACTCCCCCGCCATCCGGTGCATCGAGGTCGAAGCAAAACGAGAACGCTGGAGTGCGGCCCTCCCTGCAATGGCGTCGCATATACACTGGCTCGAAAAAGCCGGGATAGTGGTAATCGCCCTGCAAAACCGTGAGATTCAATTCCGCGATGCCGCGACGGGGGCATTAACCCGGGCAATTACGAGCGGCACGGCCGCTCCTGAACACGTCATGGCCACAGCGAACCCATTTCGGGTCATCGCGGCGGGCCGAGACGGTGCGATTCGCTTCATCGATCCCGAGTTTGGAATAATCCTGGCGATAGCCGGCGACCAAGACGGCGCCCCCTATCATTTCGCCGCGCTCTCTCCGACGGCGACCACGCTGGCCGCCGTCGGAAAGTCGGGAAGACTACAACTCGTGAAGTTAGCCGACTAATCCCCGTTGATCTCGCCTTCGGAGCGCGCAACGCCTGATGTTAGTTATCTCCATCCTGCCCGCCCCCCTCACCAGGAGGAGGCGTTACGTCGTGAGTAGTGGGATATTGGCGCCGATGAAGCATGCGTTTGGACACGATCTCGAGCACGCACTTGACGCCCGTGAACTCGACCAGCGCCACTCGATTCTCCTCGGCGGGATTCGATCCGTGACCTGATCCAGAAGGCGGAGGAGCGGCCTCGATCAAATCAACGGGCTTTTGATTCCACGTCTGCCATCCGGGCGAAAATCCCTTTGGATTATAGAACCTAACATCACTTCCCTGAGCATCTTTGATTGTCACTTCGAAACGCCGCCCTTGAACACAGATCGTATAAAGGCTAACAACAAGTTTGGGAGGCTGAGACACCTGCGGATCGGGAATGTAGTCGAGGGTGACTGTATATTCGACCTTCGTCTTCGCCCCCGTCACATCCTTCTCTATCGAAGTCACCTTCAGTGTGCCGACGTGCTTTCCGTGGTCGTCGACAGTGAAGCTGCGTTCGACCTTTGCATATTCCGGACGGATATCGAGATGATCCATAATAATTAGTTTATTGGGGAGGAGGAGGGTTGAATAAAACGGAGACTGGCGCGAGGTACGCTACAATAAAAATCACGTTCACGGTATTTCATACACCTCCACCAGCGCCACGCCGGTGGCGTTCGCGACGCCACTTACTTGCGCGGAGTAGGCTCCGGGCGGCAGTGTGACGAGTAACGCGGCGTCGCGGCCCCCGCTGGCAAAGGCGAAGGCGCCGACACTGTTCGCGGCTGCGGCGATCGCGGCGGCGTCAGGTGAGCCCGCGCCGATGGGCGCATTCCAGTTGTCGTTTTCGTTGCGGACCGTCGTGCCGCTATAGAGTTGCAGGCGCGGGTCGGTGAGCGCGCTTTCCACGCCGAAGGCGGCGAGCGCGGGACCGGAAGCGCGGATCAACACCCGCTTCGGCTGGTCGCCGCCTATATAGAAGCCGGCGATCAGAATATTGCCCCCCGTGCCGACTTCGCCGCGCGTCGCCACGTTGATCAGCTTGGTATCCGAGGGCGCTTCGCTGGCATCATATAGTTCGACAATGCCGACGCCCGTCGCCGTGCCGGCGCCGCGAACTTGCGCGGTATAGTTTCCGGGCGCGAGCGTCGTGAGTATAACGGCATCCGCACTTGTCGCGGGCAGCGCAAAGGCCCCCACGCGGGTCGCGGTCGCGGCGATCTCGGCAGCGTTGGTGGAGGTGCCCCAAGTGTCGTTCGCAGCCATGCTGGTCGTGCCGCTGAAGAGTTCGAGGATCGGATCGGCAATGGTGCCGCTGACGCCGAGGCTGCCGAGCGTCGGGCCGACGGCGCGGATCAAGACCGGTTTCGGCTGCGTACCTGCGATCACGAAGCCCGCGATCAGCATCCGCTCGCCGCCGGCCACAGTGCCGCGGGTCGAGAGGTTGATCAGCCTCGAGGCGGGCCCGACGCTCACGCGCGCAGGCTCACTGGTGACAGAGCCGCCGGCGTTGCTGACGACAACGGTATAGATGCCAGCAATGGCAGGCTGGGCATTGGGCAACACGAGCATGGCGGCCGTGGCGCCGGCGAGCGCGGCGTCGTCCTTCTTCCACTGATACGTCAGCGGCGTGGTGCCCGTCGCGACCACGCTGAGCGTGAGGTGGGCGCCGAGCGCGATGGTCTGCGCGGAAGGCTGCGTGGTGATCACCGGGCCCGTGGCGGCGGGAGTCACGGTGAGCGCGGCGGCGTTGCTCGTGACGGAGCCGGAAGCGTTGGTCACGACGACCGAATACGCGCCGGCATTCGCGGCGGTGAGATTCGAGAGCGTGAGCGTCGCGGAGGTCGCGCCGGCGAGCGCAGTGCCGTCCTTGCGCCACTGATACGTGAGCGGCGCCGTACCGGTGGCCGCGACGGTGAACGTCGCGCTGCCGGCCACGTGCGCCGTCTGCGCGGCGGGCTGGGCGGCGATGGCGGGCGGCGTGATGAGGCCGGTGACGGTCAACGTCGCGCCGGTCGTGGTCGCGGAGCCGGCGGAGTTCGTGACGACGACGGTGTAGGTGCCGGTGTCGGCCGTGGTCACGTTCGAAAGCGTGAGCGAAGCCGAGGTTGCGCCGGCGATGGCCGCGCCGTCCTTGCGCCACTGATACGCCAGCGGGCCGGTTCCGGCGGCGCCGGCAGTGAAGGTGACATTCGCGCCATCGTTGACGGACTGCGAAGCGGGCTGCGCGGTGATGACGGGCGCGGTCGCGACGGTGCCGCCGCCGCCGGCTCCGCCGCCCCCGCCTCCCCCACCTCCGCCACCGCCTCCGCCGGTGGGCGCGGCGTTGACGGTGAGCGCGAGTGTGGCGGTGGCGCCGGTGCCGGTGACGTTGTTCGCGCTGGCGGTGATCGTGAACGTGCCGGTGGTGGTCGGCGTGCCGGTGATCACGCCTGTGGCGGTGTTGACGCTGAGGCCGGGTGGAAGGCCGGTGACGTTGAAGCTCTGCGGCGAGTGGGTCGCGGTGAGCGCGAACGGCGTCATCGCGGTGTTGGCGGTGACGCTCACGGTCGCGGGGCTGTTGATGACGGAGAGCGCGCCGATGGTGAGCGCAAGAGCGCGCGTGGGGCCGGTGCCGTTGTTGTTGGTCGCGCTGAGCGTGACGGTCGTGAGTCCCGGAATGGTGGGCGTGCCGGTGATGGCGCCAGTGGTCGGGTTGAGCGAGAGGCCGAGCGGAAGGCCGACGGCGGAATACGAGGCGGCGGGGATATCGGTCGTGATGTTATAGGCGAACGCGGCGCCGGTCGGGCTGCTGTGGTTCGCCGGGCTGGTGATCGTCGGGACCGGGCCGGCGGGGCTGACGGTGAGCGTGAGCGTGGTGGTGGCACCGGTGCCGGTCGCGTTGTTGGCGCTGAGCGGAATCTGATACGTGCCGGCCGTGGTCGGTGTGCCGGTGATCGTGGGACTGTTGAAGACGAGTCCGGCCGGGAGCGCGCCGACGTTGAAGCTCGTGGCGGCGGGATTCGCGGCGACCGTATAGGAAAACAGGATACCTGCCGTGGCGCTCGCGGTGGCTGTGCTCGTGATCGCGGGCGTGCCGGCGGGCGGGTCGACCGCGAGCGTGTAGTTGAAGTTGTTGGTGACCGCGCCCGAAGTCAGCGAGATCACGCCCGTCGCGAGGCCGGCAGTGGTCGGCGTGCCGGTGATTTCTCCGGACGAAGCGTTGATCGACAGGCCGGCGGGCAGGCCCGTGGCGCCGTAGACCGTACCGGCCGGCGCGGCCGGGCTGGTCGTGACCTTGAAAACTGGATACGCGACGCCGACCTGGGCGCGGGGCAGCGCGGCCTGGGCGAAGCCGAATGTGGCGCCGAGCACGAGGCAGATGAACGTGGCGAGCGCGGAACCAAAGGAGCGAACGAATTTCATGACGGGGGGGAGTTGCGCGAGCGGGAGCGCGAAATCAGAGGGTGAAGGTGACGTTCGGCTGCACCGTGAGGATGAGCGTCACGGGCTGGCCGGTGCCGTTGGCGTTGGTGGCGAGGAGCGTGACCTCGAACTGACCGGAGGTGGTCGGCGTGCCGCTGATCGCGCCGGTGGCGGCGTTGAGCGAAAGACCGGCGGGCAGGCCCGTGGCGACGAAGGCGGTGGGCGTGTTGCTCGCGGTGACCGTGTAGGTGAACGCGGCGCCGACCTGGCCCGCGGCGGTGCGGGTGCTGGTGACGACGGGGGTGTTGGCCGCAGGCGCGACAGTCACGAAGAGCGTGACGGGGTTGCTCGCGCCGGTGGCGTTGCTCGCGAGGAGCTGCACCGAGAAGCTTCCAGGTGTCGTGGGCGAGCCCGCGATGGCGCCGGTCTGGCCGTTGACGTTCATCCAGGCCGGGGCGCCGAGGACTTCGAAGGAGGTCGGCGAGTTCGTGCCGGTGATCTGGTAGCTGAACGGTGTGCCGACCTGCGCGGCGGCGGAGGGCAGGCTCGTGACGACAGGTGCGTCGGCCCCGGGCTGCACGAAGATCGTGAGATCGCGGAATGGGCCGGTGCCGGCTTCGTTGGTGCCGACGAGCGTGGCGGTGAACACGCCCGCGGTCATCGGCACGCCCTGCACGAGGCCGGTCGATGGGTTGACCGCGAGACCATCGGGGAGGTTGACGGCATCGAGGATGAACGGCGCGGGGAACGGTGTCGCGGGGAACGCGGGCGTGCTGGCGGCGGTGATCTGATAACTGAACGGCTGGCCGGCGGTGGCGCTGGCGAAGATCGCGCTGGTGATGATCGGGACGTTGTCGGCGGGCGCGATGTTCAGCACGAGCGATTGCGGCAGGCTCGTGCCGCCGTCGTTGGTCGCGGTGAGCTGGACGGTGAAGATGCCGGCTGCGGCGGGACGACCGCTGAGGATGCCGGTGCTGGTGTTGAACGAAAGGCCGAGCGGGAGCGTGCCGGTGAGGCCGTAGCCGGTGACCGGACCGGAGCCGACGGGCGTGCTGGCCGTGATCGCGTAGTTGAACGCGGCCGCGGCGCCGACCTTGCCGCTGGCGGATGCGGCGCTGGTGATCGACGGCGCGGCGGCGGCGGGCGCGATGGAGAGCGCGAGCGTCGACGGCGCGCCGAGGCCGGCGGCGTTGGAGGCGCGCAGCGTGAGGTTGTGCGGGCCGGAAACCGTGGGGCTGCCGGTGATGGCGCCGGTGGCGTTGTCGAGCGCGAGGCCGTCGGGGAGATCGAGCGCGACAAAGGAGGTCGCGTTCTCGCTCGCGGTGACCTGATAGCTGAACGCGGCGCCGACGCGGCCGGAAGCCGTCAGCGCGCTCGTTATCACCGGTGTGGCCGGCGCGGGAGCAATCGTGATCGTGAGCGTCTTTGGACTGCTCGTGCTCGTGCCGCTCGTCGCGGTGAGCGTGACGATGGCTGGATTCGTCGTCGCCTCCGCTGGGATGCCGGAGATGACGCCGGTCGACGTGTCGAGCTGCAGGCCGGCGGGCAGCGTGCCGGAGGCGAGCGCGAAGGCGGTCGGGCCGTTCGTCGCCGTGATCACATAGGAGAACGGCTGGCCGGCCTGGCCGGCTACGGTGCCGTTGCTGTTGATCACGGGCGTCGTATCCGCAGGTGCGATACTGAAGAGCACCTCGAGCGCGAGGCCCTGGCCGGTGGCGTTGGTGGCGGCGAACCAGACGCGGCGCTGGCCGACCTGCGTCGGAGTGCCGGTGATGGCGCCGGTCGCGGAATCGAGCGTGAGGCCGGCGGGCAGCGTGCCGGAAGTCTGGACGAACGACGTGGGCGAGTTGGACGCGGCGAGCGTGGAGCTGAAGGCATCGCCGACGCGGCCCTGCACGACAGGCGCGCTGGTGAGGATCGGTGCGTTGGCGGCGGGATTGATCGCGATCACGAGGACGGATTGCGGACCGGAGCCGGCATCGTTGGCGGCGCGAACCTGGACCGCGATGGTGCCGGGCGCGGCCGGCGTGCCGGTGATCGTGCCGGTGGCGGCATCGAGGCTGAATCCGGTCGGGAGCCCGGTGGCCGCCCAACTGGTGGGCGACTGCGTCGCGGTGAGCGTGAAAGAGAACCCGCTGCCCACCGTGGCGGTGGCCGTGCTGGCGCTGGTGACAACAGGCGCAGTGGGAGCGGGATTAACCGTGAGCGAAAGCGTGACGGCACTGGTGCCGCCGGAGTTCGTCGCAGAAAACTGGATACTCGATACGCCAGTGATCGATGGCGTGCCGGTGATGATGCCGGTCGCGGAATCGAGCGTGAGGCCCGCCGGGAGGCCGGTGGCGGCGTAGCTGGTCACGCCGTTGGCAAACGTGGGCGTGAAGCTGAAGGTCGCGCCCTGGACGGCGCTGAGTTGCGCGGGGCCGCTGTAGGTGGGGACGTTGAGCGGCGGCGCGATCGTAAGGAGGAATGGGCTCGTGACGGTGCCCGTCGCATTGGTCGCGGAGAGGACGACGCTGAAGGCACCGGCGGCCGTTGGCGTGCCGGTGATTTCGCCGGTGGCCGCATCGAGGGCGAGACCGGCAGGGAGGCCGGCGGCGGAGAAGGTGGAGCCGGCGGGCATGTTCACGGCGAGCACGGTGAACGCGAAGGTGGTGTTCACGCGTGCGCTCGCGGCGGCGGCGCTGTTGATGATCGGCGGCGGGGGCAGGATCGTGAGCGTGACGAGTTTCGAATTGCTCGTCTCGACGGTCGGCTGCGTGATGTTGGTCGCGGCGACGGTGACGTTGAAGGTGCCTTCCGCGGTCGGGATGCCGGTGATGCTGCCGGTCGCCGGATCGATCGTGAGGCCGGTCGGCAGGCCGGACGCGCTGTAGGTCGCCTGCGTCGAGGTCGAGGTGACTTGATACATGAACGAGCGGCCGCGGATGCCGGAGGCCGCGGCGGGGCTGGTGATCACCGGGGCGATCGGATTGACCGTGAGCGTGGCCGCGGTGCTCGTGACGGAGCCGAGGGCGTTCGTGACGACGACCGTGTAGTCACCGCCGGCGTTGAAGGCGACGTTGGGCAACGTGAGCGAGGCGGCGGTCGCGCCGGCGAGGTTGAGGCCGTTGCGACGCCACTGATACGTCGGCAGCGGGAAGCCGCTGGCCGCGACGGTGAACGTCGCGGTCTGGCCGGCGACGATCGTGAGCGCGACGGGTTGCGTGGCGATTGCCGGAGCGGCGTTCACGGCGAGGGTCGCGGCGGCGGTGGTCGTGCTGCCGGTGCCGGAGATGACGACGGAGTAGTCGCCGGCGGCAGCGAGCGTGGCGTTCGCGAGCGTGTAGGTCTGCGCGGTGGCGCCGTCGATGGCGTCGCCGTTTTTCTTCCACTGGAACGAAACGTTCGACGGTTTCGCGACGAAGGGCGCGGCGAAGGTGACGTCCTGGCCGAGCGTGAGCGTCTGGCTCTGGAGCGGCGCGAGGAGCGCGGGCGCAGAGGTCGCGGCGCGATAGCCGTCGATGACGAAAACCTCGGTCATGACGATGCCGGTGCCGCCCGTGGCTTCGGCGGTGTAGGTGCCGGGCTCGAGCGTGAGGAGCAGCGCGGAATCGCTGGCGGCGAGCGGCATCGCGCCCGCGGCGGTGGTCGCGGCAGCGAGTGCGGTGAGGTCGGAGTTCGCGGTCCAGTCGTCGTTCGTGGCGACGGTCGTCGTGCCGGAACGGACGGTGAGGATCGGATTGGAGAGTGCGCCCGGTGTGCCGAGGGCGGAACCGACGGCGCGGATGAGGACGGTCTTGCTGCCGGTGCCACCGTCGAGCACGAAGCCGGTGACGGAGGTCGCCGCGTTGGTGGTGCGCGTGCGGCTGGCGATGTGAACGGTGCGGCTCGTGGCATCTGTGGCATCCATGTCGTAGACTTCCACCAGCGCTTCACCGGTGACGCCACCCACACCCGTGACGCGGGCCGTGTAGGTGCCGGGCGCGAGTGAGACGAGAAGCGCGGCATCGCGGCTCGAGGACGAGAGCGCGAGCGCGCCTGCGGCGGCCGAGGCGTTGGCGAGCGCAGTCGTGCCGCCCCAGTTGTCGTTCGAGGCGACGACCGCACCGGTGCCGTCGTGCAACGTGAGTTGCGGATCGGAGAGCGCGCCGGTGATGCCGAGGGTGGCGAGCGTGGGCCCGATAGCGCGGATGAGGATCGTCCTGGGCGCGGAGCCTTCGATGGAGACGTTGGCGAGGAGCGCGTTTTCCCCGGCGCCGACGTGAGCGCGGATGGAAGAGGCCAGCACGCGCGAGCCCTGCGGGATCGTGAGCGTATCGGCGGACGTAAGCGCCGTGCCGGATGAAGTCGTGACGGAGATCGGGCCGGTCGTCGCGAACGCCGGCACGACGGCGGTGATCTGCGTATCGGAGACGACAGTGAACGAGCTCGCGTTCACGCTGCCGAATTTCACGGAGCTCGCCGAGGTGAAGCCGATGCCGTCGATCGTGATCGTGGTGCCAACGCCAGCGGTCGCCGGCGAGATGCTCTGAATCATGGCCGGCGGCGGAATAGCGGCGACGCGGAAGACAGCCGGCAGTGCATCGCTGGCGCTGCCCACGGCGCCGAGCGCGTAGAGCTTGTGGCCCGCGACGAGCAGTTGCACAGCGGAGCGGTTGGCGTCGAGGACGCTGAACCCGGCACTCCACGCCGGATCGAGCGCGCCATCGGCGCCCAGCCGGAAGATGCCCGGGACCGCCGTGCCGTTGAAGTGATCGAAGCGGCCCGCCACATAGACGCGGCCGCTGGAATCGACGGCGAGCGCGGTGACGAACGGCGCGCCGTCATTGCGAGCCGACGCAATGCCTTCGCCCGTGAACGTGCTGTCGAGCGTCCCGTCGGCATTCAGCCGCACGAGCCCGCGGGGCGCTCCGTCGAGCAGGAACCGGCCGCCGACATACACCTTGCCATCGGGCAGCTGCACGGCGGCACGGATAAGATCGGACGCGCTGTAGATCGTGATCGGGAATTGCGCGGTGAGGTGGGTGATCGGGTCATGCGTCGTCCCGTTCGTGAAGCCGCTCGACGCCGCGATCGTGCCGAAGCTCGGTGGGTTGAACGTGGAATCGACCGCACCCGCCGGCGTGAGCCGAAGCAGCTTGAGCGTGCCGTCGACGGAGGAGACGACGATGAGCGCGCTGCTGTCAGGAAGCACCTGCGCAACCCTCAGGCCACCGGTGCGGATCATCGTAACCGCGCTGGTGGTCGCGTTGCGCTCGACGACGGCGAACGACGACAGCTCCGGCGCGTAGCCGGTGTCGCGCGAGCCGTCGGCGTTGAGCCGGAGGAGCGAGTCGCCCGTCGCCCCATTGAGTGCGGCCTGGCCCGATACCATGGCTTGCGCGAGCAGGAGCTTGCCATCGGGTGCGGCTTCGAGGCTGGCGGTGCCGAGGCCGTAGCCAGCCGGCAGCGCGGGCACAAAGGCCGCGTCGAACGCGCCGTTCGGCAGCACGCGGACAAGTGCGGGGACTCCGTCGGGCTGGGTAGACGACGCAGGTTGTCCAAGAATGGTGAATACGTTGTCGCCACCGGCGGAGGCGACCGTGGCAAACGCCAGGCTGCGCGTGGAGGCGACCTGTGCGGCAGTCAGCGTACCGTCGGCATTGAACTGCGCGAGGCCGGGACGAATCGCGGCACCGAAGCGATTGAAGGTGCCGCTGACCCACACGCGGCCGTCGCCGAGCACGACGCCATTCGCGGCGGCGGACGTGCGACCCCAGCCGCCGGTCTGGAAGAGTTCGTGCGGCGTGCCGTTGGTGTTGAAGGATGCGATGCCGTTGCCCGTCGCGCCGATCTGGTCCGGCACATAGAGGCGATTTCCGGAGCCTTGCGAAACCCAGAACGATTCCCGGTCAAAGGCGCGGGAAACAAAGGTCGGATCGACCGCGCCGTTTGCGGTCAGGCGCACGAGCCGATCGCTCACGAAAACGATCGCATCATCAGGCTGGACGACGAGATGGCGCGCCCGGGGGAAGAGCGCCGGATTGAAACCGAGCTCGCTGCGCAGCGGCATCGCGAAGCCGGTGTCGAGCGCGCCCGTCGCGGATTCGAGCCGGATCGCCATGATCGGATCGGTGGACGCGCCGCGGCCGGTGAAGCGGAAATCGCCAACGACGATCGTGCGACCATCGGCCTGCAATGCGATGCCGCGCGCCTGCGCGCTGGTGAAGCCGGCCGGCAGCGTCGCGGGCGCAGCGTAGTCATCGAGCGTGCCGTCGGCGGCCAGCCGCGCGATATTGCTGCGCGGCGTGCCGTTCACCGAACTAAAAGCGCCCGCGAGGTAGATGCGATTGCTCGAGTCGAGCACCGGCGGAGCGAACGCGATTCCGGTGCTGTTCAACACGGCGGGAGTGAACCCGGCGTCGAGCGAACCGTCCGCGCCGTTCAGGCGGAAGACAGCGGGCGCTTCGGCTCCGAGGGCGGCCGTGGGAGCGTTGGCATCGACGCTGTCGCTGGTAGCGACGAGCACGTTACCGTCAGGCTGTAGCGTGATGAAGCGAATGCCGCGCGCGAAGAGCGGCGCGTTGAAACCGGGGGCGATGGCTCCGGTCGGATCGACGCGGATAACGGTGTGCGAGTCGCCGGCAGAAACCGCGACGAGCACCTTGCCATCGGCCTGCACGGCGGCGTGCGACGCGCGACGGTAACGGCGATCGAGCCGGAAGGACGGATCGAGGGTGCCGTCGATTTCATTGAGCCGCGCGAGGGCGCCGACCCACTTGCCGCCGACCACATCGGGAATCTGATCCCGCACGGTCCATGGCACGTAGATCATGCCCTTGCCGTCGTGTACGGTGCGGCCAGGTGCCTGCTCGGGGGACCACTCGGTGAATTGCTGCCAGAGCACGTTGTCGGGTGTGAGAATGGTCAACGCGGCGGGCGCGCTGGTTTGGCCGCCGGTCGCGTTGGCTACGCGGATGGAATACGATCCTGCGTCGGCGGCGGTGAGGCCGGTGAGCCGGAGCGACGCATTCGTCGCGGCGGTGAGATCGGTGCCGTCCTTGCTCCACTGATACGTGAAGGGCCCGGTGCCTGAGGCAGACACGCGGAACTCGACTTCGCCGCCCGCAACGGCGCGCTGCGCGATCGGTGCGTCGAGCACGGCAGCATCCGGTGAAGCGAGGGACGCCGCACCGCTCACGATCGAGCCGGCGGAGTTCGTGAGGATGACGTCGTAGACGCTGCCGACATCGCTGGCCTGCGTCGTTGCGAGCGTAAGCCGCGGAGTGGTCTGGCCAACGATCGCGACGCCGTTCTTGCGCCACTGATACGTGGTCGGCAGCACGGAGCCGGCGGCCAGCACGTGGAAATCGGCCGTGCCGCCCGTGGCGAAGATCTGGCTTTGCGGCGGCTGGGCGACGACCGGCTGCAACGAAGCGGAGAGAATCGCGCCGCTGCCGCCGACCCCGTAGACGCGGCCCTTGAAGGTGACGGTCGAACGAAACGCAGTGGTGTTGCCGAGCCCGGCATAACGCGGTGTCCAGGCGAGGCCGTCGGTCGAGACGAACACGCCTGCGCCGCTGCCGCTGACAATGAAAACGCCGTCGCTGAAGCGGACGTGGCGGAACGTTTCCGGGAGTGTCGGCTGCGGAGCGACGGGCGTCCAGGTGGCGCCGTCGATCGAGCGCAGGATCGTGCCGCCGCCACCGACGGCGACGAAGGCGTTCGCGCCGAACGCCACGCTGTTGAGCGGTTGTGTCGTTCCACTCGTGGCGGGCGACCACGTCGCCCCGTCCGTCGATTTCAGAATAGTGCCGTTATTGCCGACTGCGACGTAGGCTGCGCCGGCAGCGAGCGGCCCGTAGGCCAGGCCGTTGAGCTGCTGCGTCGTGCCACTGGCGATGGCGCTCCACGCCCCGGCATTGCGCGTGAGAATCGTGCCCGAAGCGCCCGCAGCGTGGATGCTGCCGTTCAGCTCGCCAACAAACATGAGATTGGCCGTGACGCCCGAGCTGACGGAGCTCCAGCTGGTGCCCTCGCTCGAGGTCAGGATCGTGCCGCCGTTGCCGACCGCGAGGTAGGAGTCGAAGAAATACGTGACGCCGTTGAGCTGACTCGAGGTGCCCGAGGTTTGCGGCAGCCAGGTCGCGCCATCGATCGAGCGGACGATGACGCCGCTGCCGGAGGAGACGTTGCCGACCGCGACGAGGCTCGAGCCATTGGGCGCGGCCGCCGCGGCGTTGAGCATGGCGGTGGTCGCCGCGCTGCTGCGGAGCGTCCACGTCGCGCCGTTGTTCGTGGACGAAAGAATCGTGTTCGCGTTGTTCGCGGTGGCGACCCAGACGCCGTTCAGGTGGGCGACGGCGCCGAGGTTGGCTGTCGTGCCGCTCGGACGCGTGACCCAGGTCGCGCCGTCGGTCGAGGTCAGGATCGCGCCGGCCGCGCCAACGATGATGTAGTTGCCATCCGAATACGCCAAGTCGGTGAGATGCGTCGTGACGCCGCTCGTGCTGAGCGTCCAGTCGGTGCCGTTGGTCGAGGTGGCGAGTCCGCCGGCGCTGTCGCCGAGGAAGAATTTTCCGTTGGCGAAGCGCAGCAGCCAGGTGTTCGCAAAGGGCGAAGGCGCGGGTGCGGTCCAGGTCACGCCGTCGGTGCTGGTCATGAGCTGGCCGGTTGCCGTGGAGACCACGAACGTGCCATTGCCGAACGTCGCTTCGAAGAGGGGCTCGGTCGAGCTGCTCGCCCGCTCGGTCCAGCTCAACGCGTCGGGCGAGGTGTAGATTTTTCCGGAGGTGCAGATGGCGACGAAGAGGCCCTGGGCGAAGACGATTTCGTTCACGATCTCGAAGCGGCCGAGATGGCCGACGGTCCAGTTCTCGCCGTCGGTGGAACGCGCGATCGTGGGACCGCCGAAGAGCAGCGTGACGCCGTTGCCGGAGACATAGCTGTTGGCGGTGTTGGTGAAGAGGCTCGGCTGCTGCGTCCAGGTGATGCCGTCGGCCGAGCGGGCGCGGAAGCCGCGGTTGCCGGTGAGAACGAAGTGGTTGTTCAGCACGCCGACGTCGAAAATCGTGCCGGAGAACACCCGCGGGTTGTGCCACTGCCAGTTCGACTCCTCGCTGACGAACTGGGCCTGATTGTTCGGCGCCGAGACGGTCGTGCCGGCGGCGTTCGTGGCGATTGCGGTGTACTGTCCTGTGTCAGACGAACGGATACCGAGCAGGTGATGATGCGTGATATTGCCGGCATCGAGGCCGGTGCTGCCGGTGAGATCGATGCCGTCCTTCTGCCACTTCACGGTCACCGGCGGCGTGCCGGTGACGTTGAACTGGAGGTCGACGACCGAGTTGGCCTGCACGATCGTGCCGAGACCGAGGCTCGCCTGTTGCGCGAGTGACGGCGCGATCGGGACAACAGTGAAGGCAGTGGCCGGGCTCGTGACGGAACTGGTGCCGTCGCCGATAACGACGGTGTAACTGCCGCCGCTGTTCGGCGTGACGGTGAACGTATGGCTGGAAGCGGTGGCTCCGGGGATGGCGATGCCGTCATGCTTCCACTGATACGTCAGCGGACCCGAGCCGAAGGCGCTGACCGAAAGCGTGGCGCTGCCGCCGTCGCTCACCGCGAGCGCGGCGGGCGGCGCGGTCAGAATCGCCGGCGGACCGAGGAGCTCGACCGCGGCGCTGTCGACGGCGCCGTTGAGTCCGGACACCCGAACCCAAAACCGTTTGGACTCGGTGAGCGGGCCGGTGACGAACGTCGCGGCGGTCGCACCGGACACCGGTTTCGAGAGGTCGCCACCGGGACCTTCGAACCACTGGTAGTCGGTCGCATTGACGGCATGGACGTTGAGCGTGACCGACTCGCCCGAGGCGAACGTCTGGCCGGCGGGCGGCGTAAGGATGCGCAGTGTGTCGGCAAACGGCAGCGTGCGCGCGAGCTGGCCGGCGACGCCGCCGATGAGAAAGCTGCCGTTGCCGAAGGTGACACCGGCGCCGGTGCCTTGAGAGATGCTGCTATTGGAGACGGCGTGCCACGTCTGCGCATCGCGCGAGACGAGGAACTGCGCGGTGCTGGTGCCGGTGCCGCCGTTGTGGACGACGACGTAGAGGCCATCGCCATAGGCGACGTCGTTCAGCGCGAGGCCGGAGGCAGGAGCGGTCGCGGAGAAGGTGCGCTTGGTCCAGGTGAGTGCGTCGGGCGGCGCGGTGAGGATCGTGCTGCCATTGCCGACGGCGACGAAGCCGGCGGGACCGTGGATCACGCGGTTGAGCGGAGTGGTGACGCCGGAGGTCTGGACGGACCAGCTCGTGCCGTCGATCGAGGCGTAGATTTCCCCGGCGGCGTTGGTGGCGACGAAACGGCCGTGGCCGTGGTCGAGGCCGAGGATATTGGCGGTGCCGATGACGCCGGGGTTTTGGGTCCAAGTGAGGCCGTCGGTCGAGTTGGCGTAGGCGCCGCCCTCGCCGGCGGCGATGAACTGGCCGTTGCCGTGGGCGAGCGCGGTGTAGTCCGCGGAGCCTACGATGCGACTGGTCCAGTTGACGGCATCGGTCGAGGTGAGGATACGGCCGTTGTTGCCGACGGCGATGAACAGGCCGCGGACGTAGAGGAGACGCCGGAAACCGACGGGCTGGGTCTCGGTGCGCGGGTCGCTACCGTCAGCGGCCCAGGAGACAATCGCGCCGCCGTTGGAAACGCCGATGTATCGACCGTTTGCATACACGAAATCCTGGAGCGTGAGGGTGACGGCGCTGTTCTGGAGCGACCACGTGCCGTTGTCGCCGGTCGTGGATGTCCAGATCGCGGCGCCGAAGCCGCCAAGGACGAAGCGGCCATTGGCGTAAACGGCGCCGTTCATCGTCGCACCGCTGTTGAGCGCGAAACTGTTGGAAGCGGACCACGTCGTGCCATCGGCCGAGGTGAAATAACCAGCACCGGCGGCGATGAACTTGCCGTTGCCGAACGTGACGGAGCTGAGGCCGGTGATAGCGGGCGGCGTGCCGCCGAGCGGCGCGAGCGCCCAGGTGGCGCCGCCGTCGGTGCTGGCGACGACCGTGCCGGACGCGCCGACGGCGATGAAGGTATCGGCGGTGCCGACTTTGGCGTAAGTGATGGCGTTGAGTTGCGCGGTGGTGGCGAGGCCGGTGACGGCTGTCCAGGTGACCCCGCCTCCGGCAGCGTCGGTCGGCGAGGTGTAGACCACGCCGCCAGCACCGACGGCCACGAGCTTGCCGGCGCCGGCGGTGATGGCGCGGAGCGTGAGATTGGCGGGCGCGATGCCGGGCTGCGCGGTCCAGGTGTCGCCGTCGGGCGAGGTGAGGATCGTGCTGTTGGCGCCGACGGCGACCCAGCGGTGGCCGTCGTGGCAGACGCCGTTGAGCTCGCTGGTGTTCGTGGCCGGCGCGGTGGCGGGCGCCCAGTTGCGTCCGTCGGTGGAGACGCTGATGGTGCCACCCGAGCCGATGGTGCCGACGGCGACGAAGCGCGTGCCGTCGAAGGCGACGGCGCGGAGCGCGCGGCCGGCGAGGCCGGAAACGCGTTCCCACGCGGTGCCGTCATCGGAGACGAGGATGGTGTTGCCGTTGGCGACGGCGACGTAGAGACCCTTGCCGTAGGTGACGCCGTTGATCGCGCTGGCGCTGAGCGGCGAGTTGAAGGGCGCGAGGGCGAGGACGTCGAGGGTGTCGCTGTCGACGGAGCCGAGGGTGTTGCCGACGCGGACCCAGTACCGCTCGGACTCGGCCAGCGGCGGCGTGGTGAACGTGGCAGAGGTCGAGACCGGCGTGGTGGCGTCGCCCTTGCGGCCGCGATACCACTGGCGGGTGAGCGAGCTGCCGGTGGCGGTGACGGAGAGGTTGACGGTGCCCGTGGCGGCTTGCGCGAAGAACGTGGGCTGCGCGGTGATTGCGGGCGGCGTGCCGGTGGTGATCGCGGCGGCGTTGCTCGTGAGCGTGCCGCCGGGATACGTGAGCACGACGCTGTAGCTGCCGGCATCGCCGCTGGCGACGGACGGAAGCGTGAGCGTGGAAGTGGTGGCCCCGGTGATGTTGGCGAAGCCCTTCTTCCACTGATAGGAGACGGGCAGCATCGTGCCGCCGACGAGCGCGCGGAGCTGGAGAGGCTGGCCGAGCGCGGCGACCTGCGAGGCGGGCTGCTGGACGATCGCGGGCGTGAGCGTGGTGCTCAGGATCGCGCCGCTGTCGCCGGCCGCGAAGATCTGGTTGTTGAAGATCGCGAAGGCGCGGTGCTCGGAGCCGGCGTTGCCGGTGTGGCGCGCGATCCAGTTGGCGCCATCGGTGGAGACGAGCACGCCGCCGTTGAGGCCGCCGATGATGAAGTGGCCGTTGATGAAGCGGACGCTGTGGAAGATCTCCGGCGAGGGCGCGGGCGAGACGTTGGTCCAGGAGCTGCCGTCCGCGGAACGAAGGATCGTGCCGCCGGTGCCGACGGCGACGAAGACGTTGTTGGCGTAGGCGACTTCGTTGAGCGCGGCGGTGGTGCCGCTGGTGACGGTGGACCAGGAGCTGGAAGCAGCGGTGGCGGATTTCAGGATGGTGCCGGCGGTGCCGACGGCGATGAAGGTCGGTGTAGTGCCGTTGACATTACCGAATGCCAGGCCGTTGAGCTGCTGAGTGATGCCGGTCGAGGTCGTGCTCCAGGCGCTGCCGGCGCCCGCGGAAACGACGGTGCCGCCGCCGCCCGCGGCGAACAGCCGGCCGTCGAGCTGGCCGATGTATTGAAGATGATGGGACGTCAAGGTACTGGTCGGCGTCCAGGTGGTGCCGTCGGACGACGTGAGCAGCGTGCCGTAGTTGCCGACGGCGTAATAAGTGCCGCCGGCGAAGGTGACGTCGTTAAGCGGATTGGTCGTGCCGGAGGCGGGCGCGGTCCACGTGGCGCCATCGGTGGAGCGCAGGATCGTGCCATTGGCGCCGACGGCGACGAGATGGCTGGCGCCGTCGGAGGCGAGGCCGAGGAGGTTGCGCGTCGTGGCGACGATCGGCTGCGCGGTCCAGGTGACGCCGTTGTCGGTGGAGGTGAGGAGGGTGTTGTTGGCGTCACCGGCAGCGAGCCAGGTGTTGTTGGCGAAGACGACGCTGCCGAGGTGAGCGGTGACGGGCGTGGCGCGCGTGGTCCAGTCGGTGCCGTTGTCGGAGGTGATGATGGTGCCGGAATCGCCGACGCAGACGTATCGGTTGTTTGCATACGCCAGGCCGAGGATTTCGTGGGTGGTGCCGCTGACGAGCGTCGTCCAGGTCTCGCCGTCGTCGGAGCGCGCGAGGGCGCCGGCATTGTTGCCGAGGTAGAATTTGCCGTTGAGGTGGCGCAGCGCGGTCGGCTCGGGGAACGGCATCGCGGTGGGCGGACTCCAGGCGATGCCGTCGAGGCTGTGACTGAGCGAGGTGTCGTTTCCGAGCAGGAACCTGCCGTTGCCGAAGGTGACGCCGAGATCGCCGGTGAACGGAGCTGCGTGCTCGGTCCAGGTGCGCGCATCGGCGGAGGTGAAAACTTTTCCGGTCGGATAGGCGGCGACGAAGAGGCCATTGCCGAACGCGATCTCGTTGGGGAATTCCCAGTTGCCGGTGAAGCCGGAGGTCCAGTTCTGACCGTCGGTCGAGGTCAGAATGAAGCTGCCGCCCCAGATCAGATGAATGCCATTGCCGAAGACGTAGCCGGCATGGGACGGCGAACCCAGGCTGGGCTGCTGCGTCCACGTGACGCCGTCGGACGAAGTGGCGCGAAAGCCGCGGCCGCCGACGACGAGGAACTGGTCACCGAGGCGCGCGGCGTTGGTGACGCGGACGCTCGGGTTGCGCCAGGTCCAGTTGCTCTCGTCGACGATGAACTGGGCGTTGTGGGTGCGGACCTCGGACGAGGTGCCGGCGGAGTTGGAGCCGATCGCCGTGTAGACGCCGACATCGGACGGCTGCGCGCTGGGAATGAAGTGGTGCGCGATGTTGTTCGCGTCGGGCGCGACGGGCGCGCCGAGGTTCACGCCGTCCTTCTTCCATTGCACCGCAACGGGAGCGGTGCCGGTGACGTTCATCTGGAGATCGACGGTGGAGGTGGACTGGACGACGCTGCCGAGACCGAGGCTGGCCTGCGGGCTGAGCGATGGCGGGCTGGCGGTAACCGTGAGCGCGACCGGAGCGCTCGTGGCGGTGGTGCCGCCGACGCCGGAGATGACGACGCGGTAGTTGCCGGCGGAGCCGGTCGAGACGGGGCTGATCGTGTAGGCGGCGCCGGTCGCACCTGCGATCGGCGTTCCATTTTTCTCCCATTGATAGGTGAGCGGGCCGGTGCCGAGAGCGGTGACAGAGAAGGTCGCGCTGCCGCCGTCGATGGCCGTCTGGGGCTGCGGGTAGTTCACGATTCCGGGCGGGCCGACGAGCGTGGCGGTCGCGGAATCGACGGCGGCGCCGCCGGGACCCGTGACGCGTACCCAGAAGGCGGTGGAGGCGTTGAGCGGAAGAGACGCGAAACTGGGAGCATCGAGGCCGACAGGGACCGAGGTGTCGCCGGAGAAGCCCTGATACCATTGGTAGCTCGTGGCGCCCGTGGTCGCGGCCACGTTCAGCTCGGCGACATCATTGTTGGCGATGGTCTTGCTCGCGGGTGGCGTGACGATGCGGAAGGTGTCGGCGGCGGGGTTGGAACTGAGGATAAGGCCCGTGTCGCCGGTGATGACGAAGCGGCCGTTGCCGAAGCCGACGGCGGTGCTGCCGCCTCCGCTGAAGGCGCTCAGCAAGTGCTGCGTGAGATCGGCCAACACCCAGGTCTGCGCGTCGGTGGAGAGGAAGATGGAGTCGTTGAGATTGGGCGCGGTGGCGACGTAGACGCCGTCGCCGTACGCGATGTCCTGCAGGGCGGCGTTGGCCGTGCCGAGATCGCGCGCGGTCCAGACCGCGCCGTCGGTCGACGTGAGCACGGTGCTGCCGAGGCCGATCGCCACGTAACCGCTCGGGCCGAAGGTGACGTCGGAGAGGGACTCGGTCGTGCCTGAGCTCCGTGGTTGCCAGGCGAGGCCATCGGGCGAGGTGAGGATCGTGCCGCCGGAGCCGACAGCGACGAAACCGTGCGGACCGTGCGCGACGCCGAACAAGGCATTGCCGGTGCCGGAGACAGCCGGAGCCCAGCTCGCGGCATCCGAGGATCGAAGGATACTGCCGTCGCTGGCGACGGCGACGAAGACGCCCGCGCCGTGCGTGACCGCCTGCAGGCTGCCGATACCGGAGAGCGTGAGGCTGTCCCAACTCGAACCGTCAATCGTGGTCTGGATGCGAGTGCCGCCGACGGCGACGAAGAGGCCGCGGCCGTAGGCGACGCCGGCCATGTTGAGGAAACCGGATTCGGCCATGCGGCCGCTGGACCACGCCACGGCGTCGGTCGACGTGGCAAACGCGGAGGACGCGCCCACGGCGATGTATCGACCATTCCCATACACGACCTCGTGAAGCGAGGAGCCGTTGGTGCTGGTGTTGCGCAGGGTCCAGGAGGTGCCGTTGGGCGAGGTGGAGACGTGCTTGACGCCGACGAGCACGAATTGCGTGCCATCGTGCAGAATCGCGCGGGTGCCGGAGCCGGCGTTGGCGCTGGCGGCCGTCCAGGAAGCGCCGTCGTTGTCGGAGTAGAAGACGCCGGCACCATTGGTGACGCTGGTGACCCAACGGCCGGAAGCGTAGGCGACGTCGGAGAGATTGTTGCCCGAGCCGCCGACGGGCGCGGAGCGAGGCGACCAGACGAGGCCATCGGGCGAGGTGAGCACGGCGCCGCTCGCGCCGACGGCCATGAAGCCGCCGTTGGCGTAGGCGACGCCGGCGAGCGCCGCGGAAGTCGGCGAAGATTGCGAAGTCCAGGCCTGACCATCCGAGGACGTGCGGATCGCGCCGCCGCTGCCGACGCTGACGAAGCGCGAGTCGCCGAACGCGACGGCGCTGGCGCTGGGCATGCCACTGTGGACCTCCCAGGCAAGGCCGTCGGTCGAGACCGCGACCGTCGAGCTCGAGCTAACCGCCACGAATTTGCCGGCGCCGTAAGTGACGCCGGTGAAATTGGCGGACGTGGACGTGTTGGTCGGGGTGCGACGAATCCAGTCGATGCCGTCGGACGACGTCATGATCGTGCCGCTGTTGCCCACGGCGGTGAAGGTGCCGTTGGCGTATGTGACGGCGTTGATAGAAAGGAAAACGGAGTGGCTGTTGAAGCGGGAGGTCCACGTGATCGCATCGCTCGAGCTGAGAATATCGCCGGGCGATCCGACGGCCACGTAGACGTCTTGGTTGGCGGCGTTTTTTCCGACGGCGACGCCGAGCAACGTGCCGGCGCTGCCAAACGGAGCCCGCAAGGCGAAGTCGGGCGCGATGCCGAGCCGGGTGCTGGAGGTGGCGGTGCCGTAAAGCGTCTGCACGGAGACGGGGCCGCTGACGGCGCCGAGCGGGACGGTGGCGGTGATCTGCGTGGGCGAGACGACCGCGTAGCTGGTCGCGGCGAGGCCGTTGGCGCCGTTGAAGCGGACGGCGGTGACATCGAGGAAATGGGAACCGGTGATCGTGATCGTGGCGCCGGGACGAATCGACGAAGTGGATACGCTCGCGATGGTCGGAGCCGCGGCGGCGGTAAGCTTGACGAGGCCGAGCCGCTCCTGGCCGGAGACGGTGAAGTTGCGGCCGCCGAGGAGGACGTCGCCGTTGTCGAGCACGGCGGCCGCGGACATGGCGCTGGAGAAGCCCAGGTCGGCAAACGTGAGCGCGTGCACGCCCATGGCGGGATCGACGGCGCCGTCGGCATTGAGGCGCGCGAAGGTGTTGGTGTTCACCGGGCCGCCGCTCACGAGGTTGCCGAATGTGCCGAGGAGAAGCGCGCGGCCATCGGGCTGCGGCTGGATGTGGTGGACGTTAGAGCTCGCGGTGCCGGCGACGTCGAGTGTGCCGGTGGAGGTGAGGCGCAGGTAACGTGAAGCGGGCAGGCCATCGAAGCTGGTGAAATCGCCGCCGACGAGGATGCGATGGGAAGAGTCGACTGCGACGGTGCGAACGACGCTGCCCGGTCCGCTGCCGATGGCGAAATCGGTGGTCGAATCGACCGCGCCAGTGGTGCCGTCGACGCGCGCGAGGCGGTTGCGGGTGATGTTGCCGCCGATGGTGGTGAAATTGCCGCCGACGACGATCTTGCCATCGGAGGGCTGGATCGCGATCGCGTTGATCGTGGAGGGGCTGCCGCCGGAGAGGGCGCCGAGAGCGAGGGCGGTGGTCGTGCCGTCGGCTTCGAGCTGCGCGAGCGCGGGACGGGCAGGACTGGCGTTGTTGGCGTTGGTGAAGTTTCCGCCGATCAGGATTCGGCCGGCGGACTGGGCAATGACGGTGTTGACGACGCCGCTCGAGGCGCCGGCGCCGTAGGTCAAGTCGAGCGCGCCGTCGGCGGTGAGACGGGCGACGCGACTCGCGGGGGCGCCGTTGTAGGTCGTGAAGCCGCCGCCGATGACGAGCTTGCCGTCGCCCTGCACGGCGACGCTGGTGAGCTGCGCGCCCGGGCCGGGAGCGCCGATGGTGATGGAGCCGACGCCGCCGGTGGCGTTGAGCGTGGTGAAGGCAAGCGCGCCGGCGCCGGTGCCCGAAATCGTCACCGCCGGCGCAATGGTGTATCCGTTACCTGGATTCGTGACGGTGATTGCCGTGATCTGACCAGCGGCGACGGTCGCGACGGCGGTGGCCGGCGTCCCGGAGGGCGGCGAATCGATGGCGACGATCGCGGTCGAGTAACCGCTGCCGCGCGCGGAATTGAACGTGAAATCCACGGTCAGGTTGGCATGCAATCGCGCCAGGTGATTCACCGGCGCGCCGCCCAGGTAATTGAAGTTTCCGGCGACGATGTATTTCCCGCCCGCGACCGGCTTGATGGCATTGACGGTGCCCGGCACCCGAAAGCTGTGGGCGAAGGTCGTATCGCGCACGCCGGCATCGGAGGCCTTGGCGAGCAGGCGTGCGAACTGGTTGTTCACCGCGGAGAAAGACCCGCCGAAGATCACGGGTGCGGCCGGGGATGAGCCGGGGACGCAGAGCGCCAGCACCGTGCCGCCCGGCTTCGGGAGGAAGGTGGCGTCGAGCGCCCCCGTATCGGCTGCGATGCGGACGAAGCGATTGACGCCTGAAGTCGTGCCGTAGCTGGTGAAGGAGCCGCCGATCAGGATCCGTTTCGGCGAGGCGTGATCGAGCGCGATGACGTTGACGGTGTTGTTCGGCCCGCCGCCGGCGCCGGAGAACGCATCGACGACGCCGGTGCTGGAGAGGCGAAGGAGATCCGCGACGGGGCTGCCATTATAGGAGGTCAGCGCGCCGCCGACGAGGATTCGCCCGGAGTCGTCGAGCGCGAGGGCGTTCACGGTGCCGACGACGCCGGTGTTGCTGACGCCGCCCGCGTGATTGAACGTCGTGTCGATCGCGCCGGTGGTCGTAAGTCGTGCCAGATTGGATACAGTGACGCCACCGATGGCGGTGAAGGTGCCACCGACGAGAATCCTGCCGTCGGGCTGAACGGCGAGCGCGGCGATGGAGCTGGTGGAGACGACGTTCGCATTGAAGCCGGTGTCGACGGAACCATTCGCGTTGAGGCGGACGAGCCGCGGACGGCTGGGGCTGGCGCCGCTAAAGTTCGAGAAGCTGCCGCCGGCGAGAATCTTTTGCTCGCTGGAAATCGTCTGCAGCGCGAGTGAGTTGACCGTGCCACTCGCGCCGGAGCCGAGGTTGAACAAGAGGTCCGTGCTGCCGCTGGCATTGAGGCGGGCGACGTTGTTGCGCGCGAGGCCGTTGACGAGATTGAACGCCCCACCGATCACGATGCGTCCGTCGCTCTGCACGGCGATCGCGTTGATCGTGCCGTTGATCGCCGGAGCGAAGGTGGTGTCGAGCGCGCCCGTCGCGACGTCGAAGCGCGCAAGGCGGCGGATGCTGGCGTTGCCATCGACGCGGACGAAATCGCCCGCGACGAGAATCTTTCCGCCGCCAGCGTCGGCGATCGCGGTGATGCTGCCGCCGAGCTCACTCTCGACGGCGAGCTCGAAAGCCGGATCAAGGCGCAGGGCTTCCGGATACGAGGCGGGCGCAACGCTCACACGCACCGGCGCGGATGCGGTCGCACCAGTACTGTCCGTCACGACGATGTGATAATCGTCCGCTTCGCTGAGCGCGGCAGGAAACGTGAGCGTTGCCGCGGTCTTCGCTGCGAGCGGGAAGCCGTTGCGATGCCACTGATAACTCAGGGTGCCGGTGCCGGTGGCCACGACGTTCAGCGAGACCTGCTGGCCGGAAGCGACGCTGACCGGAGTGGGCGGCGTTACGATCGCCGGCGCCGCGGTGAGCACACGTGTCAGCAACGTGACTACGAGCACAAGGAACAGACGGGAGCAGGCGCACTTTTGCATGACGGGAAGCGGGGACGAGGACATGAGGGACAAAGCAGAGCTGTCCGGCGGAGGTCGCGCCGGTGAGGAGGAAACTGGGAGGGGGGCTGGAGCCGCGGTGTCGCTGGAGGACGCTAAAGGCGGCGAAGTTGGGAAGCGGAGACTCAGGACATTGAAGGCTGGAAGGACGCTGGACCGGTCGCGGTCGCGGCTCCGGTCGCGAAGGGGCGTCCGGGGCAGCGAGCTGGCTGGTGTGATGTAGTTGAATTATACATACACACAGCCGGCGCCAAAGGAGTTGAGTGCGTCGGCCGCGGCGAGTCGCCGGTGACGAACGGCGGAATCGGTGTGACGAAAGACAGGACGACATTCATGAGGAACGGGCGCCTTCGAGGCGGGTTTTCACGGCGGACCACAGTCGACGGCTTACGGGCAACGGCTGCGACAGGCCGCGCAGCAGAAGCGTGGTAACCTCGTCGGAGGTGCGGTCGATGCGGTCGATGCAGCGCAGGTTCACGATCGCAGTCCGGTGCACGCGGGCAAACCGGTCGACCGGCAGCGCGCGTTCCCAGGCCCGCATCGTCCTGCGCACGAGCCAGCGTTCGCCGTCGGCGAGCCAGACCTCGGAATAATTTTCGGAGGAGACGATGGCCATGATATCGCGCACGGCAGCGAAACGTCCTCCGGCGGCCGCTCCTTTCAGAAAAACGGTGTCATCACCGTTAGAACCCGGTGCGGGGCTTGCGACGGTGGGGCCCGGCGCATCGAGGCGTCGCAGGGCCGAATCGAGCCGTGCGGTCGTGACGGGCTTTACGATATAGTCGAGCGCGCCGAGTGCGAAAGCTTGCGCAGCGTGATCGTCGCCCCCGGTGACGAATACGATGCGGGCCGCGGGGCGGACGCTCGGCACCAGGTCGAAGCCATTCCCGTCGACCAGTTTGATATCCAGGAAAACGACGTCGTAATCATCCTGTACGAGGGCGTCGGAAGCCGCGGCCAGGGTCCCGATCTCGCGGACAACTCGGATGGGGCGCGCAACGCGGGCGAGGGTCAGCCGCAGCAGCTCGCATGCGAGCGGGTCGTCGTCGATGATCAGCGCATTCACGCTTTGAGCAACGGGCGCGTGCAGCATCGGCGGCAGCGGGGGGAAGTTTCGGCGAAGGAGACACTCATGATTGCTGGACTGGCGATGTAACGCAGCCGCCCGAAGGCATCTTTCAAAATTCCGCAATCAGGACGGAGAAAATATACCGGCGACAAAGCGCGCCGAGCCACGAGCGTTGAAAGTTTGCTTCGATCCGCTGCGTTTCTGCGGTATGATCTTCTCGTTGGACTCCTCCACGCACTCACCCTTGCGCACCCGCCCCACCCTGCTCTTTCGCCTGCGCGATTGGGAGGATGAAGGAAGCTGGACTGAATTCTACCGGCTCTATCACAACTTCATCTTCGGTCTCGCCCGGCGTGCCGGGTTGTCGCGCGCCGATGCGGAAGAGGTGACGCAGGATGTTTTCAAGCGCGTGGCGGAGACGATCGGCGACTTCGAGAGTGATCCGGGGCGCGGCACATTCCGCGGCTGGCTCGCGCAGCTCACGCGCTGGCGGATCCTCGACAAGCATCGTGCGCGCCGGCCGGAAGAGCGCGCGGCCGCGGGGCGCCGCGATGATGCGTTCGACGATCGCACACGCACGATCGAGCGCCTGCCCGACACGTCCGGCAACGCGGCTCCCTGGGGCGACGCGGCGATGGAGGAGGCGGAATGGCAGGAACACGTACTCGGCGTCGCACTCGCGCGGCTGGCTGTCCGGGTGCCAGCGAAGCATTTTCAAATCTTCGAGCTCTACGCACGCCAGAGCTGGCCGGTGCTCCGGGTGAGCCGTGAGCTCGGCGTGAATCCCGCGACCGTCTACGTGGTGAATCACCGCCTCACCAAGCAGCTCAAGGTCGAGGTATCGCGGCTGCAACAACAGCTGCGGTGACCGCGACCTCGCGGCCAGCGGGAGGCCCGGAGCCGCGCCGGTCGCCCCGGCCATCCTCCGCTCAACCTCCGCTCAACCTGGGCTCATCCTCCGCTCAACCTCCGCTCGGTCTCCGTACTGCCCTCGTGCGAGGCTCGCTCTCCCTTCGCTTGCCGGCGTGACGTTCTCTTTATCGGTTTGGTCGGCCCGTCATTTCTGCGTCAACTCGTCGTAGGCGACGGCAAGGCCGCCACCGAGGCGATTCGGGAGCGGCAGATGATAATCCGGGAAGCCCGGCAGATTCTCGAGCGCCACGACCTTCTCCTTCGGCTCGCCGGCTTTGATTTTCTTCTCGGTATAGTCGAGCAGGCCCGAGAGGAAATCGCGGAAGACCAGAAGGTCATTATTCGAGCCCGTCACACCGAATTTGGGGCTTCCGTGGCCGAATATATAGATCGCATCCGCCGGATATTCTTTCGCGACTGTTTCCAGGATTCGGATCCAGCCGCGGATGCTGGCACCGCCCGGCCGGTCGATCACCGGATAGATGCGATTGAACATGAGGTCGCCCATGTGGATAACGTTGGCCCGCTCGAAATGCGTGACGATGTCGCCTTTCGTATGCGCGGCGCCGTGGTATTTGAGCGCCACCGTTTCGCCGCCGAGATCCTTCCGCCAGGTCTCCGGGAATGTCGTATCCGCATAAACCTGACGATCGAGCGTCTGGTCGCGCTCGGCCCGCGCGCGCTGCAGCGCCGGTACATTCGCGTGCGCCACGATCATCTTCGTCTCGGGTTTGAAGACTCCGTTACCGCCCGTGTGGTCGCCATGGTGATGCGAGTTGATCAGCACGTCGAGCTGGCGGCCGTTCCGACCTGGCAACCCCTCGAGGAACAGTTTCGCGGTCTCGGGAAACTGCGTGTCGACCCCGGCGAGGGCGTCCTGATTCACGAGCCAGCCAATCGTGCCGCCGCGCGCGGTATAGTAACCGACCTGGCGTCGCAATGGCGTGAATTCCGGTGTCGCCGGCGGACCGGATTTTGCGGATCTGGCATTTTTCGCGGGCGCCTGGGCCCAAACGGTCGAGCGGGAAGCCAGCAGCCCCGCGGCAGTGAAAGCAGACGAACGGATGAGGAAGTCGCGTCGGTTCATGGCCACGAGTTATACGAAATCTGCCGTCGCGCACCTGCTTTCCGTCGAAATTTCGCGAACATCGCCGTCACCGCGAGTCTCCCCAGCACGATCAGTTACCTCCGTTCTGCGGCCGGCCGACGAGAACGTGGAGCGTACTCCACCGCTGCGTGCACAAGCGGGCGCGCCGAGTTCCGCGAATTATACAGGCACCAAAATACAGGCGGCAAGGACTCGGTGATTCGTCCGCGGGAGATCTCCGGGGATGAAGTGTATAGCCGGCTGCGAAGGGACAAGGTTCGCGATCGGGGCCCTGGAAGAGCTGCCGGGCGGACGGAGTCCGGTGCCGAGCGACCGCGACGCGGAAAGAGCAGTTTATCCGGGCGGCCCCGGCCTGTTTTTCAGCGTTTTGCGACCGCTCCTCGTAAGCGCTTACACCAGAGTAATATCAAGGTCGCGGCGCGAACGGGGTAGCGTTAGCTATTCGACCCGACGCTGTTGCCCCAAGAACCGGCGGTAGGCAACTGGGTCCAGTCGTACATGAATGCGGCGGTACCCGTTCCATCCGAGGATTATGAACGAGAACGCCTGCGTCTGCTGCATGCCTATGGCGTGCTCGACTCACCGGCAGACCCGGTGTTCGATGAGCTCGCGGCGCTCGCGGCGAAGCTGTGTGACACGCCGATTTCATTGATCTCGCTGGTGAACGAGCATCGCCTCTGGTTCAAATCGCATTACGGCCTCTCGACGACGGAGATTCCGCGCAGTCTCTCCTTCTGTAATTATTCGGTCCAGGATCCGGACAACCTCACCATAATCCGCGACGCACGGGCGGATCCGCGCTTCGCCGACAATCCCCTGGTAGTCAGTGGTCCGAAGATGCGGTACTATGCGGCGGCGCCGCTGCGCACGCCTGAAGGCTATGCGCTCGGCACCCTCTGCGTCATCGATCGCAAGCCCCGAGACCTCACTCCGGATCAGCTGGCGTCGCTGGAGCTTCTCTCTCGCCAGGCCATGAGCCACCTCGAGTTGCGTCGCACTCTCCAGGCGCTGCGGCGGAGCGAAGAGCGTTTTCATTCCGTCGCCCGCGCGGTGAGTGACGTGATCTGGGATTGGGACATCGATCGGCAGCGATTGTGGTGGAGCGAGAGCTACTACACGGTGTTCGGTTATCCCGGGGGCGAGACGCCCCGGGCGCTGGATTCGTGGGCCAGCTTTATTCACCCCGACGACCGCAAGCGCGTACTGAGCGGGCTTCATAACGCGATTGCTTCGGATCGAGCGACCTGGCGTGACGAGTATCGTTTCCGCCGCGGAGATGGCAGCTATGCGATCGTGCAGGACCGCGGAGAAATAATGCGTCATGCGGACGGCCGAGCCTATCGCATGTGTGGCGGTCTCACCGATCTCACCGAGCTCCGACATCTCGAGATGCAATCGTTGCGTGCGCAACGAATGGAGAGCGTCGGCGCCCTCGCGAGCGGCATCGCTCATGATCTCAACAATACGCTCACGCCGGTACTGATGTCGGCCTCGATCCTGAAGAAGGACCTGGCGGACCGACCTGCCGAGCAACAGCTCGTCTGCATGATCGAGAGCTGCACGTTGCGCGCAGCGGATCTCCTGCGCCAGATCCTGTCCTTTGCCCGCGGCGGCAAAGGCACACACTCCCATACCAACGTGCGCAGCATTCTCACGGATGTCGCGGACTTCGCGGCGCAGACTTTTCCGCGCGCGATTGTCATCGAGCCTCGCATCGCGGACGACCTTCGGCTCGTGCGCGGGAACGCCACGCAGCTGCACCAGGTGTTCGTGAACCTTCTGGTGAACGCGCGCGACGCTATGCCGCACGGTGGTCACCTCGCGATCGTCGCGCAAAACGTACAACTGCGGGACGAGGCCTGCGCGCCGTTCAAACGCCAGGGCGGTTCCTATATACAGGTGACGGTGCGCGACACCGGGACGGGCATGACACCGGATGTGCAGGAGCGTGCATTCGAGCCGTTCTTCACCACGAAACCGCATGGTGCCGGCTCCGGTCTCGGGCTGTCGACGGTCCACGGCATCGTCGCCAATCACGGCGGCTTCGTGCAGCTCACGAGCACGGCTGGAACCGGTACCTCGTTCGAGGTTTACCTTCCCGCCGAGCAGCAGGTCGCTCCCGAAAACCCGCGCCCCGTGCCCGCCCCCGCCACGAAAGGCAGGGGCGAGCTCATCCTGCTGGTGGACGACGAGGAAGTGATCCGGACCGTCGCGCGCCAGATTCTGACGGAGCACGGTTACCACGTGTTGCTCGCAAAAAACGGCGCGGAGGCGCTCGCAAGCTTCAAAGCCCGGCAGGCTGAAATTCAGCTCGTGCTCATGGATCTGATGATGCCCGTGATGGACGGCGTGGCATGCATCGCGGAACTGATCAAACAAAAGCCGGACGTTCGGATTGTCGCCGTGAGCGGCGGCATGCGGCCAGGGTCCGTGCGCCCACTTCCGCCCGGGATCGTCGTCCTGCCAAAACCCTACCTGACAGAATCACTCCTCGAAATTGTCCGGCAAACGCTGGATAAACCGGCACATCCGACCGCAAGCTAAGCCGCCGCGATACCCTGCCAGGCGGAGAGCACGAGTATGATTGCGGCGAGCACGACCAGGCCGACGGTGAGCCCGGAAAATGTTTTGCTCCTCCGCTGTTCCTCCGCGAGCGCCTCACGGGCCCGCTCCGCCGCCGGCCTGCGGTCGAACTTCGCTGGTGCGGGCCGGCGTTTGCGCATACGGCAAGTCCGTTTAACCGGACCGGCACACACAAGTCCCCGCCCCTGACATTCCGTTCAGTTCCGGGCGCAAATGGATTGAGGATGGCCCCTGCAAGGCGTCGCGCGGGTGTTGAGAAGTGTCATGGCCCGAGCTGAGTTGCGGCCTCCGTGTGCGCCGGCCAAGGCAGAATTCCGGTAACGTTCCGGCGCCAGGCCGGTTTTCTCCGGACAACATCCACTCATGTCCCGCTACCGCCGTGATTGCCGCTCTTCCCGAAATCCATGTTCAATCGCATCCGCCTCTGGTTAAACGCTCGAGCGCCCCGACCATCGTGGATTCGACCATCGAACAACGTCCTGACCACGCCTTGATGCTGGCTGTCCGCGCAGGAGAGCTCGATGCGCTGGGTGAGCTCTTTGAACGCCATCACGGGCCGCTTTTTGGATTTCTGCTCAAGCTCACAGGGGATCGCGCCGGGGCGGAGGATCTCGTGCAGATCGTGTTTCAACGCATGCTGAAATACCGCCACACGTATCGCGACGAAGGCAGCTTCACCGCGTGGATGTATCATCTCGCCCGCCGCTGTGCCGCCGATCATTTCCGCAAAGCCAGCACCGCGCCGCACGCGATCGATCCCACGAAGCTGCACGAACACACCGACGATGCGCCCCACGCCGCCCACGAGGCGACCGCGCGCGACGATCGCGCGCTCCTCCACGTCGCGCTCGCCCGGCTCGATCGCGACGACCGCGAAGTACTGCTCCTCTCGCGCTTCCAGGAACTCTCCTTCGCCGAGATCTCCGGCATTCTCGAATGCTCCGTCGGCGCCGCAAAAGTCCGCGCCCATCGCGCCCTCCGCGAGCTGCGCGACATCTATTTTCAACTGACTCAAAACAAGCACCGGGTGGCGGGCACCAAATAGCGAACAGCACGCGCGCCCGCCCCCGTCTCTCAACTCTCAACTCTCAGCCAACCCCTTCTCCCATGAACTGCCAACGAGCCCGCGACATTTTTCCCGAGCTGCTCGATCCACGCACCCGCGCCGACGAGCACGCCGAAACGCGCGCCCATCTCGGCCATTGCCCGGAGTGCCAGCGCGAGTTCGCCACGCTCTCGCAAACGCTCGCGGCCCTCGACGCCATTCCCACGCCCTCGCCCTCGCCCAGCCTGCGGAAAAATTTCTACGCGCTCCTCGAGGAGGAAAAACACTCCGCCGCCAGCGTGCTCGCCGCCGCGGAACGCACGCTTCCCCTCCGCGGACAACGCGCGCCCCGCGCGGCGCGCTGGCGCTGGCTGTTGTCTCCACTTTTTGGATGCGCCCTGCTCGCCCTCGGCTTCGTGGTCGGTCAGCGCACGACACCACCACCGCCGCCGGCGGCGCCACAGGTCGCTGCGACCGTCGACGATTCCATGCGGCGCGAGCTTCTCGCGCTCCGCGAACAAATGGCGGAGCAACGCGAGCAGTTGAACAAGATGACGACGCTCGTCGGCTACTCCATCCTCCAGCAGCAGCAGAATCCCGCCAACGAACGGCTGCAGGAAGTGCTCGTCGCCGCGCGAGCCGAGCAGCCAGGCGAGAAGGTCATCGATGACCTGATCTCGGCGCTCACCCTCGATCCGAGCGCAAACGTCCGGCTCCGCGCGCTCGAGGCACTCTACCGCCACGCGGAGCGCGACACCGTTCGCGCCGGGGTGCTCGCCGCCCTCCCTCGCGAGCAGAACCCTCTCGTGCAGCTCGAACTCATCGACTTCGTCGCCGCCGCCCAGGAGCCGGATGCCGCGCCGCTGCTCGAGCGCATGTCCGCCAACGAAGCCATCGACCGCACCGTGCGCGACGCCGCGCGCCTCGCGCTCGCACATCTCTGACTTTCCACAATCGCAACGAACATTGCCGATGAGCCACAGGCCTGGGCGACCCGTGCAATGGTCATTCCTTCAACCTCAACAACTCGTATTTAAAATGATCCGTCACCGTCTCACCCGATCCGTTCTCCTCGCTCCGCTGGCCCTTCTTCTGGTCACCGGCGTGCGCGCAGAAGAAGCCACCAGCACCATCAAGTTCTCCAATCCATCGCAGCCCGGCACGATCAAGATCAGCCTCGGCCGCGGCGATCTCCACGTGCAAGGCACGGACACCGACGAGGTCGCCGTGAAATCCGAGGCCAACACTCAGGACGGCAAACAGCGCAAGGACGGGCTTCGCGTGATCTCCGCCGCCTCGAGTTTCGCTCTCACCGAAAAGGAAAACGTCATCACCCTCGACGCCGCCAGTCTCGATGGAGCCAAGAGCAACGCCGATTTCCAGCTCACCGTGCCGCGCAACACGATGGTCGTCGTGCAGAATTCCTGGGGCGGCGACATCACCTGCGCAGGAATCTCCGGCGACATCGAAATCAATTCCATGCGCGGCGAAATCCAGCTCGACGACATCGCGGGGGGAGTGGTCGTCGGCACGATGAATGGCGAAATCCGCGCGACCATCAGCGAGCTGCGCGAAGGAAAACCGCTCTCGTTCACCTCGATGAACGGCGAAGTCGTACTCCGCGTGCCGGAAAACACCCGCGCCAACGTTCGTCTCCGCACGCAAAACGGCTCGGTCCTCACCGATTTCGAAGAATCCGCCCTCGTGACCAAGGCCGAAGCCGCGCCAGGCTTCACCTCTCATCGCGGCCGCTTCGGCTTCACCTCCAAAGACGGCAAAGTGCTCACCGCGGAGATTCAGGACGCCATTCGCGAAGCCACCCAGTTGAGTGCGACGGCCGTGAAAGAGGCACTCGAAGCGGTGAAACAGGGCCTCGAGGAGGCCCGCCTCAATACCGACGAAGCTCGCCGGCAGGTGGACAAGGCGCGCAGAGACATCGATCGCGCCCGCCGCGACGCCGATCGCGACCAGCAAGCCGCTCTGCCGAAACCGCCCGCGCCTCCCGCCCCCCCGAAAAACGCCGTGACACCGATGGCGCCGAAACTGCCGATTCCCACCATCAGCGGCGGCAAGCTCGTCACCGGCACGCTCAATGGCGGCGGCCCCGAAATCAGCGTCTCCACGATGAACGGCGACGTGGTGTTGCGAAAGAAGTAACCCCCTGCGGCATCTCGCCGCGTTTTGCCAGGGAACGCGGGAATTGATTCGACCGCGCTCACCCCGGGCCGCGTTACATGACGCGGCCTTTACTGTTTATCGACCGAGGATCGGGCCCTGCATGCCGGCGGAAGAGCGAAGGGGAAGGTGAACGCATAACAAGCCCAGCGTCACAACTTCTTGGAGCTGCAAGTATAAGCCCGTCGCACCGGCACAGCGCCGCGTCTTTTATGCGCAACAAGACGTATTCCCAAATCGCGGAAACAATCTACAATTGGCGGTTTCCCAGTCTCTCCCTCTCCCTGGCCATGATTCCTGTCGTCATCATCCTGCTGCTGCTCACCGCCCTTGTGGCGACAGAGCCGTCGTCTTCGGACGGCGGCGAGAAATGACCCGCATCGGAGCCGGGGCGATCATCGCGAGTTCTGAACCGCAAAACCGAGCCAGACAGGAACGTTTCGCCGCAACACCCGGAGAGCGGCCCTTATCGCGAATCAAACCACCGCGCCCCTGAAAAATTAGCAGGGGCGCCCTCGCGAACGAGAGCGCCCCTGGTGGTTTACTTACGTTTTAGTGCGCGGCGAACAGGAGGTCCTGCACGGGAGCATCGACGATGCGGACCGGGAGGGCGACCTTCGTCTCCACCGGCATACCGTCGCGTTCCGCGGGCTTGAACCGCCACTGTTTCACCGCATCGAGCACGGCCGACGCCAGCCGGTCGTCCGGTGTGGACTTGATGGCGAGATCGGCCGGCTTGCCTTGCTCATCCACCACGAACTCGAGTTGCACCAGGGCTCCGGCGTATTCCGGGCCGACGCTGGGACTGACCACAGCGACGGGTACGGGCACACCGGGCTCCTTGCGGCACGACGCGAGGTAGGATTGCTCGTCGGACTTCGCCGAGGCGATGACCGAGGTGAGCACTCCCACACTGAGGAGGACGACGAGTTTACTGACTGCTTTCATGGTATTAAACTCCGCGGGTAAGGCGGAGAGTTTGGTTTTCTCTATCGGTGGGAAACGCCTTGGCGCCGACTGCGCGCGAACGCGGCCGGCTCCGCGGCGGGTCTTGGCCCGGCAACACGCGTGTGCCGCCCGGCCAAAGGGTCCGTTTCGGGGAAACCAGCGGCCGATGCGCAAACTCGCGAACGCACCAACCGCAAAGCGATGAAGCCGCACTTCTGCGGCCGTGGAGCGCCCGGAGGCGGGCGCTCGCAGCAAATCAAAGAACACGGTTTGAGTTCTCTATGAGAACGAGGCGCATAGAGCAGCCACCATGCCGCCCGCACAAGCGATTTGGCCCCGCGTCACGCACATGTAACGATTGCAACCCGCGGGAAACACCTCCGTGTTTTTCCACGAAAGCCGGCTTGCGCGAATTGCCATCGAGGAGTTCCCTACCCCGTTTCTGAAATGATGTCTGTTCCTCCCTCCGCCCGTCCCTCCCTGCTTCGTCGCGCTGCATGCGCGATGGCACAGTGGATCGACTCCGATTACACGCCAGATGGTCCCGAGAAGATGCGCAACGAGCCCGACCGGGTCGATTGGATGCGCTGTATCCCGTTTTTGATTCTTCACGTCGGCTGCTTCGCCGTGCTCTGGGTCGGCGTGAGTCCCGTCGCCGTCTGGGCCGCCATCGCACTCTACTTCGTGCGCATGTTCGCGGTCACCGGCATCTACCACCGTTATTTCTCGCACAAGACGTATAGCACGTCGCGCGTTGGCCAGTTCCTGCTCGCGCTGTGGGGCGCCACGACCGTGCAACGGGGCGCGCTCTGGTGGGCTTATCATCACCGCCATCACCATCAGCATTCCGACGAAGAGGAGGATGCCCACTCGCCGCACGTGCACGGTTTCTGGTGGTCGCACATCGGCTGGATCACCAGCCGGCGGAATTTTCCGACCGATTATTCGAAGATCAAGGACCTCGCGAAGTTCCCCGAGCTCGTGTGGCTGAATCGTTTCGACACCGTTGTCCCGTTCCTCTTCGCGCTCGCGATGTTCGGCATCGGCGCCGCGCTCGAGGCGTACGCGCCGCAGCTCGGCACGAACGGCTGGCAGATGCTCGTCTGGGGCTTCTTCATCAGCACGACCGCGCTCTTTCACGGCACCGCCTGCATCAACTCCATGGCGCACTTGATGGGCCGCCGCCGCTTCAACACCACGGACGATTCGCGCAACAGCTTCATCCTCGCCCTCATCACGCTCGGCGAAGGCTGGCACAACAATCACCACCGCTATCAATCCTCCACGCGCAACGGTTTCTACTGGTGGGAAATCGACATCACCTACTACGGCTTGAAAGCGCTCTCGTGGACGCGCCTCATCTGGGGCCTCAAGCCCGTCCCGAAGTCGATCATGGAGGAAGCCGCCCGCCAGGATCACCTCGCGACCATCGCAGCCGCGCAGAAAGCCGCGCTCGTGCATCCGGAGTACTCCTCGCTCAAGAAAGTCGTCCCGGCCGCCGCCGCGATCGCCGTCGCCACCGCGACAGCCGCGCAAGCCACCCTCCCGAAAAAGGCCGAGGGACCGGTGATCCACAAGGACGTCAGCGAGCTCGCCGACATGAACGCGAAACAGAACCCGCCGCCGCACAAGGCCTGAGCCTGACGCGACGCCGAGCCCGCATCATTTCGCGTCATTTCGGACATCGTCCGATTCCACATCGTCCACGCTCTTCAGAGGCGCCGCTCGCGGCGCCTCTTTTTGTGTCCCGGCGCGCACCCTTCACCGCCCGGACCCATTGTCATCTAATGGATGACATTCGCGCGCGAGGTGCGCCGCCGGCTTCGTTGCGCGATGATCGGGCGGAAGTGGCATCTTGCCCGTATAGTTTCTCCGGGCCTGAGTTTCACCGCGGACGCAGTCCAGTGCCTCGCGTCGCGCGAGCCTTGCGAATCTCCGCCTCGGCCCAAAAGAAATGTCACTCCGGGGCGAGGGCTCACCTGCAGGTCCAGCTTCCTGACTATGAGCCCCTCACTCCCCGGAGTGACAAAGTGTGAAAACAAGAAAACGAGAACGTGAGAATGAGAGTGAAAGTGGAGAGTGAAAACGAGACGGTAAATCCGACGAACTACCGCGGCCACCTGCCTGCACTTTCACTCTCCACCTTCAAAGAAATGTCACTCCGGGGGCGAGCGGCCACCTGCAGGTCCAGCTTCCTGACTATGGCCCCTACATTCCCCCGGAGTGACAAAGCGAAAATCATCGTCGTGGTTACGCGTTCGCGAGCGTGAAGTAAAACGTCGCGCCGGAATCGACCACCGCTTCCGCCCAAACGTTCCCACCATGTCGCTGCACGATCTTCTGCACGATCGCCAGGCCGATGCCCGTGCCATCAAACTCCTCGCGCCGATGCAGCCGCTCGAAGACGCCGAAAAGACGGCTGTAGTACTTCATGTTGAAACCGACGCCGTTGTCCTTGACGAAATACACCGTCGGCGACCGGTCCGTGAGCACGCCGATTTCGATCTCCGCCTTCTCCCGGAGCGCCGTGAATTTCACCGCGTTCGACACCAGGTTCACGAACACCTGCAACACCATCGCGGGATCGCCTTTCGCCGGCGGTAGCGTGCCGACCTTGAAATCGATCTGCCGCTTCGCATCGACCTGCACCGTCGCGATCGCCTCTCGCGCGATCGCCGACATCATGACTTTCTCCTGCTTCACGTCCTTCCGGGCCACGCGGAAAAACGCGAGGAAGTCGTCCATCAGCTGCGTCATGCGCCCGCTGTTGCGCTGGATCGTGCGCACCATCTTCGCCGCTTCGGACGACAACTCTCCCGCCTCGCCCGCCACCATCATCTCGGAATACGCAGTGATCGAGCGCAGCGGCGTCCGCAGGTCGTGCGCCAGCGAATAGGAGAACGACTCGAGCTCCTGGTTGAGCAATTGCAGGCTCAGCGTGCGCTGTTCGAGATCGCTATTGAGCCGGCGAATCTCGTTCTCGCGCTCGCGCCGTTCCGTCATGTCGCGCGCAAAGATATACAGCAGCCCCTCCGCCGCGAAGGGGGCGATCGTCCAACCAAGCCAGCGATAGCTGCCGTCCTTCGCGCGAAACCGGTTCTCGAAGTACAGCGGTGTATCCGCTTTTAGGATATTCGCGACGGTCTCCCTGGTCTGCGGGATGTCCTCCGGATGGATGAAGTCCTGCATGGCGTGGCCATGCAGCTCGTTTTCCGCATAGCCCAGCGTCTTCTGCCACGTCGGATTGGTCTGGGTGAAGACGCCTTCGTAATTCGAGATCGCCAGCAACTCGATCGAGAGCCGGAAAAAATGATTCCGGCGCGTCTCCCATTCGAGCCGCGCGTTGGTTTCATCCAACTGACGCTGCATCCGCTCCTCCTCGGCCCGGCGCAACGCGAGGGATTGCCGCTGAATCTCGCGATTCTTCCGCGCCAGCTCGACGAACACCGACACCTTCGAGCGCAACACCTCCGGCGTCACCGGCGTGAAAAGGTAATCGACCGCGCCGAGCGCATAGCCCCGATACACCTCGACGTCCGCCGTGCTGAACGACGTCACGAAAATGATCGGCGTGTGCGCGCTCGATTTGCGCTGCCGAATCAGCGAGGCCGTCTCGAACCCATCCATGCCCGGCATGTTGATATCGAGCAGGATGACCGCGAAATCGCGCTTCAAGATCAACCGCAACGCCTCGCTGCCGGACTCCGCCCTGACGATCGTCTGCTCGAGATCGGTCAAGGCCGCCTCCAGCGCGAGCAACTTGTCCGGCGCGTCGTCCACAATGAGGATCTCGATCGGATCCTCTTCGGGTTTGACGGCGGCCGACAGACTGCCATTCGAACGCGGGGCATGCGCGCGGGCGGCCTTCGATTCAACAAACGGCGAAGTCGTTCCCGCTCGCGCCCGCGCGCTGGCCGGCTCGGCGTGCCGCCGTTCCGGAACATTTCCCCCTTTTGCGGTGCCCATGCGAATCGCCGTCTTCACGTGATGACCGCCGCCCGGCGGGGACTGGCCCGCTGTACGACCCGCGTGAGCAGCGGAGTGTTTCGCATACTGACACGTCGGTCGTTCCTGTCCTGGCGGACAGGCCTACGGTATTCGCACACGCGCCGCGTTTGCATGATCTCGGGGTGGACAGGCATCCTCAACGATGGAGCCAGATGCGAAGCACGGAAAGCAGATGTTCCGTGTCGACGGGTTTCGCGATGTAGTCCGAGGCGCCGGCCTCGATGCACTTTTCCTTGTCGCCTTTCATCGCTTTCGCCGTGAGCGCGAGGATCGGCAGGTCGCGGTATTTCTCGATCTGCCGGATGCGGCGCATGGTCTCGTAGCCATCCATGTCGGGCATCATGATGTCCATCAGGATCACATCGAACTCTTCGCTGCCTTGCAGGATTTCCAGCGCATCGCGCCCGTTTTCCGCCGAACGGATGTTCACTTCGTAGCGTTCCAGGAACGACGTCATCGCGAAAATATTTCGCATGTCGTCGTCGACGATCAACGCCTTCTTGCCCGCGAGGATGTCGCCATCCTTGTGCAGGCTCTCGACCAGCCGGCGCTTGTCCGCGGGCAGTTTCGTGACGTTGCGGTGCAGGAACAAAGCGGTCTCGTCGAAGAGCCGCTCCGGCGACTGCACATCCTTGAGGATGACCGTGCGCGCGAGGCGTTTCATCTGTTCCACTTCGGCCTTCGGCAACTCGCGGCCCGTGTGCACCACGATCGGCAGATTGCCAAAGCCCGCCGCCTTCACCTGCTCGATGAATTTCGAACCGGTCATGTCGGGCAGCCCAAGATCGAGCACCACGCAATCGAACGTCTGCTCTTTCAGCAGCGACAGGCCTTCCGCACCCGTCGCCACCGCATAGGTGTGCACGTCGGAATTGCCGATCAGCTCGATCGTGCTGTTGCGCTGCACTTCGTTGTCCTCGACGAGCAGCAGGTTCTTCACCGGCCGCTCGATGAACGTCTTCAACGACGTGAACACTTCCGTCAGCCGGCCTTGCGCCGTCGGCTTCGCGACTTGCGCGAGCGCACCGTACTTCAGACCCGTGTCGTCCTGCTCCGTGGCCGAGACGATCATCACCGGGATGTGTCGCGTCACCGGATCGTCCTTCAACCGGTAAAGTACGCGGCGGCCGTCGATGTCCGGCAGCATGATATCGAGCGTGATCGCGCTGAAGTTGAACTTCCGCGCGAGCTGGAGCGCATCGCTGCCGCGCGTCGCCACCACACCCTTGAAGCCCTGCTCGCGGGCGCATTCGAGCACCTGCGTGGCAAAAACGGGATCGTCCTCGATGATGAGGACCGTACGATCGTCGGGCCCGATGCTGTCGCGATCGTCGTCGATCGACGCGATCGCGGCCGTGCTGGCCGAGATCGGTACGAGCTCGCGCGTGACGCGTGTGATGACGCCGCTGCCGGGCGCCGGCTGCGTGAGATAGGAAGAGGTCTCGACCCGCTCGGACGAGCCGATGACCGTCGGCAGATAAAGCGTGAACGCCGAACCGTCGCCCGGTTCCGAGACGAGTTGGATCTCACCGCCCAGCAGACGCGCGATCTCGCGCGAGATCGAGAGACCAAGGCCGGTGCCGCCGTATTTGCGATTCGTCGAACCATCCGCCTGCTGGAACGCCTCGAAGATGATCTGCTGTTTGTCTTTCGCGATGCCGATGCCGGTGTCCCGCACGCGAAAGGCAACAACCTCCGGCGCATCGTTGAGCGTCGCATGATCGAATGACCAGCCGCCGCGCGCGATCTCGACCTCGAGCGTGACGCTGCCCTTTTCGGTGAACTTGAAGGCATTCGAGAGCAGATTCTTGAGGATCTGCTGCAGCCGCTTCGCATCCGTGCGGACCACGCGCGGAAGCGACGAGTCGAGGTTCACGTAGTAATCGAGCTTCTTGTGCTCCGCGATCGGCGCAAACGTGCGCTCCACGTAGTCCTTCAGGTCGCTCAGCTTCAGGTCCGAAACCTCCACCGACACCGTGCCCGACTCGATCTTCGCGAGATCGAGAATGTCGTTGATCAGACGCAACAAATCCTGGCCGGACGAATGAATCGTCTTCGAGAACTCGATCTGCTTGGTCGTGGGATTACCCTCGCGATTCACGCACAGCTGATCGGAAAGGATGAGCAACGAATTGAGCGGCGTGCGCAGTTCGTGCGACATGTTCGCGAGGAACTCCGATTTGTACTTCGAGGTAAGCGCGAGCTGCGCGGCCTTCTCTTCGAGCGCCTGGCGGGCCTGCTCGACCTCCATGTTCTTCTTTTCCACTTCCACGTTCTGCTCCGCGAGCAGCTTCGCTTTGTCTTCGAGCTCGAGATTCGTCTTCTGCAATTCCTCCTGCTGCGACTGCAGCTCTTTCGCCAGCGACTGCGACTGCTTGAGGAGATCCTCCGTGCGCATGTTGGCCTCGATCGTGTTCAACACGATGCCGATCGATTCCGTGAGCTGGTCGAGGAAGATCTGGTGCGTCGGGCTGAACTGCTCGAACGACGCCAGCTCGATCACCGCCTTCACCTGGCCTTCGAACAACACCGGAAGCACGATCAGGTTCAGCGGCGTCGCGGCGCCCAGCCCTGACGAGATCTGCACGTAATCCGCCGGCACTTTCGTCAACAGGATGCGCTCCTTCTCGAGCGCCGCTTGCCCGACGAGCGTCTCGCCGAGCTTCAAGTCGAACGACGAATGCTTCCGCGCGCGGAATGCATACGAGGCCAGCAAATGCAGCCGCGGCTCTTCGCCGGAACTGATCATCGTGTAGAACACGCCGTGCTGCGCACCGACGACCGGCGCCAGTTCGGACAAGATGAGTTTGCCGACCGTAAGGAGATCTTTCTGGCCCTGAAGCATGCGCGAGAACTTCGCCAGGTTGGTCTTCAGCCAGTCCTGCTCGTTGTTCTTGATCGTCGTGTCCTTCAGGTTGCGGATCATCTCGTTGATGTTGTCCTTCAGCGCCGCGACTTCGCCGGAAGCCTCGACCTTGATCGAACGAGTCAAGTCACCCTTCGTCACCGCCGTGGCCACTTCCGCAATCGCGCGCACCTGCGTCGTGAGATTCGCCGCGAGCTGATTCACGTTGTCGGTGAGATCCTTCCACGTTCCGGCCGCACCGGGCACCTTCGCCTGGCCGCCGAGCTTGCCGTCGACACCCACCTCGCGGGCCACCGTCGTCACCTGTTCGGCGAAGGTCGCGAGCGTATCGATCATGTTGTTGATCGTATCCGCGAGTTCGGCGATTTCGCCTTTCGCCTCGAACGACAACTTGCGCTTCAGGTCGCCGTTCGCGACGGCCGTCACGACCTTCGCGATACCGCGCACCTGCGACGTCAGATTCGCCGCCATGTAATTCACGTTGTCGGTAAGATCCTTCCACGTGCCCGACACACCGCGCACGTCGGCCTGGCCGCCGAGCTTTCCTTCGGTGCCGACTTCGCGCGCCACGCGCGTCACTTCGGCCGCGAACGAGTTCAGCTGGTCCACCATCGTGTTGACGGTGTTCTTCAGCTCGAGAATCTCGCCGCGCACGTCGACCGTGATCTTCTTCGACAAGTCGCCGTTCGCCACCGCCGTCGTCACCGCCGCGATGTTACGCACCTGATTCGTCAGGTTGGCCGCCATGAAATTCACGTTGTCCGTGAGATCCTTCCAGGTGCCCGACACACCACGCACGTCGGCCTGGCCGCCCAGTTTTCCTTCGGTGCCGACCTCGCGCGCCACACGCGTCACTTCCGATGCGAACGAGTTCAGCTGCACGACCATCGTGTTGATGGTGTCCTTCAGCTCGAGAATCTCGCCGCGCACGTCGACCGTGATCTTCTTCGACAAGTCGCCGTTCGCCACCGCCGTCGTCACCGCCGCGATGTTGCGCACCTGCGCCGTCAAGTTACCGGCCATCGAGTTCACCGAGTCGGTCAAATCCTTCCACGTGCCGCCGACGCCTTTCACGACCGCCTGGCCGCCGAGCTTTCCTTCGGTTCCCACCTCGCGCGCCACGCGCGTCACTTCCGACGCGAACGACGACAGCTGGTCCACCATCGTGTTGATGGTGTTCTTCAGCTCGAGGATTTCGCCCTTCACGTCCACCGTGATCTTCTTCGAAAGGTCGCCCGCGGCCACCGCCTTCGTCACGTCGGCGATGTTACGCACCTGCGCCGTGAGATTGCCGGCCATCGAGTTCACCGAATCCGTCAAATCCTTCCACGTGCCCGACACCCCGCGCACATCGGCCTGGCCACCCAGCTTGCCTTCGTTACCCACGTCGCGCGCCACGCGCGTCACTTCCGAGGCAAACGAGTTCAACTGGTCCACCATCGTGTTGACGGTGTTCTTCAGCTCGAGAATTTCGCCCTTAACATCGACGGTGATCTTCTTCGAAAGATCGCCCGCGGCCACCGCCTTCGTCACGTCGGCGATGTTACGCACCTGGCCGGTCAAGTTACCGGCCATGAAATTCACGTTGTCGGTGAGGTCTTTCCACACGCCCGACACACCGCGCACATCGGCCTGACCACCGAGCTTTCCTTCGGTGCCGACTTCGCGCGCCACACGCGTCACTTCCGCCGCAAACGACGAGAGCTGGTCGACCATCGTGTTGATGGTATTCTTCAGCTCGAGAATTTCACCGCGCACTTCGACGGTGATCTTCTTCGTCAGGTCGCCGTTCGCCACCGCCGTCGTCACCGCCGCGATGTTACGCACTTGGCCGGTCAAGTTACCGGCCATGAAGTTCACGTTGTCGGTGAGGTCCTTCCACGTGCCGGCCACACCGCGCACATCGGCCTGACCGCCCAGTTTTCCTTCCGTGCCGACCTCGCGCGCCACGCGCGTCACTTCCGAGGCGAACGAGTTCAGTTGGTCCACCATCGTGTTGATGGTGTCCTTCAGCTCGAGAATTTCACCGCGCACGTCGACCGTGATCTTCTTCGACAAGTCACCGTTCGCCACCGCCGTCGTCACCGCCGCGATGTTACGCACTTGGGCCGTAAGATTGCCGGCCATCGAATTCACCGAGTCGGTCAAGTCCTTCCACGTGCCGGCGACGCCCGGCACCTGGGCCTGGCCGCCGAGTTTTCCTTCGGTGCCGACCTCGCGCGCCACACGCGTCACTTCCGACGCGAACGACGAGAGCTGATCCACCATCGTATTCACTGTGCGCGCGATGCGAAGGAACTCGCCCTCGAGCGCGCGGCCCTGAATCTCCAGCGCGACCGATTGCGAGAGATCGCCTTTCGCGACAGCGCCGATCACGCGGGCCATTTCCGACGTCGGATGCACCAGATCGTTGATCAGCGAATTCACCGAGGAAATCGCATCCTGCCAGGCTCCCGTCACCTTGCCGATGCTCGCACGCTGCGAGATCTGACCCTGCTTGCCGACGCCCTGGCTGATGCGTTCCAACTCCTCGACCAGCCGCAGATTGATCGCCACCAGCTCATTGAACTCGTCTGCGATCTGACCATCGACGCCCGAAAGGCCCGAGGGCATTCGCACCGTGAAATCACCTTTGCGCAGACTGGAAAGCGCGTTCGCGAGCTGACGTTTATCAAGACGATTCGGGAGAGCGATAAGGGAGACCATAACGGAAGGGTTTTTGAACTGAGGAACCCGCCGGAGAAATCTCGTCTCGCAGACGGAAACTTCTCGGGCGGTCGCTATCAGGCTGGGAATTCAAAAAAATGCGGACCGCTTTCGCGGACTGAGAAGCAATCGACGCGTCACGCGCGCGTGAAGGACTTTGTGGCCCAAAAACGCCGGTCAATTCGATGGGGGAAAAATCCGCACAGATCATGGGAAATTTCCCGGTGCATCGACGGGTGTCCGCCCGCAACGCGCTGCTGGAACATATGCCGCCGCTCTTGGGCGGCGCAGTCCAACCCGCATTTCAAATTCAATAGTTTGGCCAGATCCCCGGCGTCACGAGCTCAACCAGGTGGTTGTCCCCATCGCGAAAATACAGGCTCCGACCACCGCGTTCCCAATGTGTTTCGCTCTCGAGCGCGACGCCGCATTCGCGCAAGCGCGCGCACCACGCGTCGTAATCGTCCGCCCCGATCGCAAACGCGATATGATGCGGCCCGCGTCCGTCGTGAGGCGGAATCACTCCGCCCGTCGGCACTGGTTGCGGCACCAGCGTCCCTCCACGCTTGAACAACAACAACACCCGCCCCGCCCCCGCATCGAACGCCTCGAACCGCTCCCCGTCGCCCTTCATCAACACGAGTCCCAGCACATCCCGATAGAACGCCGTCGCGCGCGGGAGATCATCTGTATAGAGAATGGTTTCGACCACACCGTTGATCGGCGGGATCCGGGACGACGGCGACGAAGAGGGCGGTTGCATGGCTCCACTTTAGCACGTTGTCGCGCGCTTGGCTCGCGCAAGCCACACCCACACACGCGTCGGGCGCACCGTGATTTCGGATTGCGGGCGCGGGTGGGGCGCGACGGACTTTTCCTCGTTTTGCGTGCCGCCGGCGCGCTGGCCGAAAACGCCGCCACGATGCTCCGCCCGCTCCGTCCCCTTCTCACGCTCTGGTTTGTGTCTGGCTTTACGTTTGCCGCGCAAAGTCAGGATAGCCTCATGCGCGATGCGCTCGCGGCGGAGGCGCGACTCGATACGCGCGGCGCTCTCGCACTTTTCCTCGACGCCGACCGCGCGCGGCCGAACGACGCGTTCATTCTGCAAAAAATCGCGCGGCAATATTCCGATCTCGTGCTCGACGCCGCGACCGATGCGGAAAAGCGAGCCGTCCTCGAGCGGGCCCTGGACTATTCGCGCCGCGCCGAAGCCCTCGAGCCGCGCAATCCCGTCAACGTGCTCTCCGTCGCCATCTCGCACGCCAAGCTCGCGTTGCTCGGCAACCCCGTCGACCGGGTCCGCCATTCGCGGCTCGTGCAAGTCTACGCCGTGCGCGCGCTCGCACTCGATCCGGATTACGCGTGGGCGCACCACGTTCTCGGACGCTGGCATAATGAAGTCGCGACTCTTGGCGCCACATCGCGCACGGTGGTGAAGCTTTTTCTCGGCGGACTGCCGCCCGCCTCGGTCGCGGAGGCGGTCGCTCATCTCGAACGAGCCGTCGCCCTAGAGCCGGGCGAGTTGCAGCATCACCTCGAGCTGGGCTTCGCCTATCTCACCAAGGCAGACGTCGCGCAAGCGCGCGCGTCCTTCGCCCGTGGCCTCGCGATGCCGTCACGCGCCCGAATCGACGACCCCGCGAAGGCTCGCGCTCGCGCCGCACTGAAAAAACTCGGCTCTCGGTAGCGCAGGTCCGCGCAGGGTCCCCAACGAAACCGCTCTCGGCGTACCAGGCTTCTGCCCTCAGCTCTCAGCTGCGATTGCTCGCGACCAGCCGGCCCTTGGCGACGAGCTCCTTGGTCAGCGCCACGCGATAGTCGGATTGCGCTTCGGCAAATGCACCGACGATCACGCCGATGAGATTATTCCTCGTGACCAGATCGTCGTCTTCCTCGTCGTTGCCCACGCCTTGCGCGATCCAGCCCTTGGGAAGATCGCCCTTCAGCGAGTGCGCCACCATCCGGCCGCGGCTGTTCATGTAGACGACCGTCATGCCCTTCTTGAGCTCTTTGAAGTTCACTGGCGCCACCACGATCGCGGTCTTGCTCGCAAAGAGCGGCTCCATCGACTTGCCCACGCCATAAAACGCCATCCCGCCATAGATCCCGGAGGCCGCCGCTTCCGCCCGCTTCATCTGTGTGCCCGCCGGCACCAGTGTGGACTCCGGCGTCTGCTTGATGATCGCAGCGAGCAACCGTTCGGAGGTGATCCCGGCCTGCGCGCTCGCGGCCGCGACGACTGCCACGGACGCCACGACCACTCCGCGAACCAAGCGGCTGAAACGGCGGGCGATGCGCGGGGAGTTCATGCCATCAGCCTACCGGCAGATGGCGTTCTCTATAATTCGGGCGCACCCTGAACTGGTGCTACGGAGTTACGCTGGGGTGTTTACCTGTGGCAAATCGGGAGTGCACACTGTTGACTGCGAATTAGGCACTTACACTGGACGCAGGTTCGTCCCGCTTAGTTGAGTGGCCGCCTCGCCCACCCAAGCGCGACGCCTCGCAAGAAAGCGCCGCCTCACTTACAGGTCAAAACCGCGGCGCCGTATCGCGGATAATTTCCAGCGCCCGCACCTGCTCCCGCGACAACACCGCCTCGGCCGCGCGGACCGTCTCGTCGTCCAGCCGGATCTGATACGCTTCCGGCCGGCTTTCATTGACCACGCTTCGATCGCGCGCCCGCGCGACAATCGGCACCAACGCCGCCGCCTGCTCCGTGCTCATCGGAGTCGGTGTCCGCGTGAGCATTGCCTTCGCCCGCTGCACGATCCGCCGCGCGCTCAGCGTCCATTCCCACTCCTGAAATGTCGCGTAGTGCGCCTCGCCGAGCGCTTGGCGGATCTCCCACTCGACCGCCGTGCGCGCCCGCGCCGCCTCCTGCCGCGTCGCGAGACTGTTCGGATCGCGCTGGTCCCGCATCGCCGTCTGCACCACGCCCCACTCCGCCTCCGCCCGCTTCACCAACAAGTCATTCAACCGCTTCGCCCGTGCCGCCGTGAGTTTCAGCCGCTCCGGCAATTCCGCATAACGTGCCACGATCGCCTCGTGCACCGCCCGCCTCGGAGCCGCGGCTGATGCTCCGGTCGCAGGCCGCACCGTGTTCGCATCCACCGCCGAGCCAGTTTTGTTCAGCCGTGCGATCTCCGCCTCCGCGCGCAAAATCGCCTCCCGGTCATCTCGCCATAACGCCACCTGCTCCGGCGAAACCTGCCCCGCGCGTTGCCGGATATTTTCCCCGCGTAACGCGTCCAACTCCGCGGCCTCCATCCGCGCCGCCTCGAGCTCCGCTCGTAGCGCCGCCGCCTCATTCCACCTCCACGCCCAGGCAATCGCCATCGCCACCGCAATGCTCACGGCCGCAAACGCCCTGATTTTCATGCGAACCGGCTTCATCGCGCCGGCCCGCGTCTGGCCACCAATGCTCCGTCGGGCCGCGTCTCGATCACGATATTTGCCTTCTCCCGGAACGCCGCCCGCAACAACGCCAGCGCCTCCTCCTTCATGATCAACCCCGTGCGCACGTCGATCACGCCCCGCAGCCCCGCGATCGAGGGATCGCGCACGATCTTCTTCCCCGCGTAGATTTCGTAGGCGCTGAACGCCGTCTCGAAATCCGCATCAGGCAACGTCAACGTCACCACTTCGCCACCCGTCGATCGCGGACGCGACAACCGCGGATCCGACGCCCCTGCACTCGTCCTCGCCGTCGACCGCCGCAACGCCGACGCCTCACCGCGCAGCGCCACGAGCCGGTCACTCGCACTGCGCAACGCCTCCGCCTCCTGCGTCGCACGCGCGAGCTTCGCGTTCTCCCGCCGCAATGTCGCCACCTCCATCACCGCGCCCTGCAGCGCCGCGATTTCCCGCTGCACGTCCGCATTCGCCTGCGCCTGCAGCACAAGCCCGACACCGCTCGCCACGGCAAGCGCGCCCGCTCCGACCAATGTGAATGTTGCCATGGAAAAACTCGCCACGATCCCGCCGCCCGCCGTCGCGGCTGCGACCGCCCCCGTCACCATTGTCGCCAGCCCTGCCGGCGCCGCCATCATCGCGCCCGACTCCAGCGCCACCGCGAGCGCAGCGCTCGTCGATGCGACCCCGCGCCGCGTCAGCCACGCGCGCAACGCTTCCAGCGCACGCGCTACTCGCATCCGCGCCGCATCCTCGCTCAACCCGATCCGCCCGCCCACCTCGCGCAGCGTTCGTCCCTGAAAAAAACGCATGAGCAACGCCTCGCGATCGCGCTCCGACAAGGCCAGCATCGCCTCGTCGAGTACCGGCCGCAGCCGTTCCCAGTCCACGCTCGTCGTTTCCGTCGTAAGTTCCTGCATGGTCTGCGCCTCCTGTTCGCGCGCCTGTCGACGCTGTTCGCCGCGCTTCAATTTCGCCGCCGCGTAATGCGTGCTCGTGTAGAGCCAGCCCGCGATCTCCGCCCGACCCGACAACGCACGCGCCCGCCGCGCGAGATCGATGAACACGCTCTGCGTCACATCCTGCGCCCGATGCGTCGCGCCGCCGAGCTGCCTCAGTGCCGCCGCATAGACGAACCCGATATGCCGCTCGACCAACCTACCAAACGCCGCCTCATCGCGGTCCTGGGCATAACGGCGGAGCAGTTCGGCATCTTCGGTCATCGCGTAAAGGTTTCACCCCTACCACCCGCCGTTTCGCAAACCGAACAACCTATCCGCCGTCGCTTCCTGGCGCGCGTCACACCCGATAAAACGCCTCCGCATTCCCCACGTAGATTTTCCGCAAAACCTCCTTCGAGCACCCGCGCAACGCCTCATCCACCGTCGCGACCCAACGCGGATAATCCGTCGCCTGCGTGCTCACCGGCCAGTCTCCACCAAACATCACGCGATCAAACCCGAAGCACTCCATCACATGATCGATATACGGCCGCAGGTCCGCCGCCGTCCACGTCGCGAAATCCGCTTCCGTCGCGAGCCCGCTCAGCTTGCACCACACGTTTTCCAACTGCGCCAATTCCCGCAGCTCCGCACGCCACGGGTCCAACCGGCCGCCCTTGATGTCCGGCTTGCCGATGTGATCCAGCACGAACGTCACCGCCGGACACTGCCGCACGAGTTTGATCGTGTTCGCGAGCTGCCGGTGGAAGATGCACAGGTCGAACGTCAGGCCATGCCGCGCGAGCGCCTGCACGCCGCGCACAAAGTCCGGCCGCAGGCAGAACGCGTCGTCCGGCTCCGACTGGATCAGCCGCCGAATTCCTTTCACGAGCGGATTCGCCGCCAGCCGCGCCAGCTCCGCCTCCACCGCGTCGCCTTTTTCCAACGGCGCGTGCGCCACGATCCCGCGAATCCGCGGCTCGTTTCGCGCCACCTCCATCACCCATTCCGCCTCCTCGAACGACTGCGCCGGGTCGCATTCGCACTGCACGAACACCATCTTCGCCACCTCCACCGGCCCGCACGCACAGCGGTAATCCTCGATGAGGTGCGGCCGATTCAACATCGGCACATTCGCGAGCCAGGGGTAACGAATCGGCCCGACGCCCGGATTCCAGAGATGCAGATGCGTGTCGACGAGGGGGAGGTGAGGCATGAGGAAAAATGCGTTTGGGTCTGGAGCTGGAACTGCGCGCTCAGCGCGATCCGGCGATCTTCGTATTGGCCCCGAGGCCTTCCGGCCCGAGCCCGTTGTAACCACCGTCCACCGGCAGATCCGTGCCCGTGATGAACGACGCATCGTCGCTCAACAAGAACAGCACCGGCCCCGCGATCTCCACCGGATACCCCATCCGCGCGAGCATGTGAAACTGGCCCCAGATCGGATCGTATTTCTCGCGCTCGCCGCCCGCCGCCTTGTCGACTTCGCGCGTCCAGATCCACCCGGGACTCACGCTGTTCACGCGAATCCCATGCGGGGCGAGATCGAGCGCCGCGCAACGCGTGAGCTGCGCCACCGCGCCCTTCGCCGTGTTATAGGTCCAGCGATTCGGCTGCACGATCCGTGCCGAGATACTGGATACGTTCACGATCGCTCCGCCGCCCTGCCGCTTCATCGGCACGGCCACGAGCTGGGTCAGCAACGCAAACGCCACCGGCCCCACGCCGAACGACCGCGCGAAATCCGCCGGCGTCGCATCGAGCCCTTTCGCCAGAAACGAGAACGCGTTGTTCACGAGGTAATCCACGCGCCCATGTCGCGCGAGCGTCTGCGCCACGAACTCGCGACAAAACGCTTCCTCGACGAGATCGCCCGTCGCGATCAGCGGCGAGAACCCCGCCGCCGCAAACGCCGCGCGCCCGTCCTCCGCATCCGCCGGCAGTCCGGTCACCGCCACAGCCGCACCCTCGCGCAGCAACTCCAACGCGATCGCAAACCCGATCCCGTGCGTACCGCCCGTCACCAGCGCGACCTTGCCCGCGAACCTTTCCGTGACCGGCCTCCGAATCGGCGTGTTCATAGTTCAATTCCTAGGCCAAGCGGCGGACATTGAACAGCAGCAGAAATTTTAAAGGAGGCAAACCGGGGACGAACCGGGATTGAAGGACTTTCGGCGCCGTATTTCCCGGTTCGACTCCTGTAAAGCAGCGGCTGATCGAAGCGGCTTGCCGCGCGCCGAGCGACCTCAGTTCGCCCCGCCACCCATCCCCTCGAGATAGTCGAGCAGACCCGCGAGATCGCGTACCGTAAACCCGCTCATCAACCCCGCCGGCATGAGCGAGATCGGCAGATGCTCGCGTTTCGCGACCTCGCTCATCCGGATCTCCTGCGCCTGCCCCGCGAGATCACGGATCGCCACCACATCCGCTCCCTCGCGCGTCACGAAACCCATGCGCGTCGAGCCGTCCTTCATCGTGAACTGGTGCGTCACGAACCCCTGCGCGATCGTCTTGTTCGGATCGAGGATCGCCTCGGCCAGCTCACGACGCCGGAAGAGCGATGAAATATTCCCCAGGAACGGTCCTCGCAGCGGATCGCTCGCCCGCACCGTGTGACACGCCACGCAGCCGGCCTGAGCAAACAACTGCTCGCCGCGCGCGCGGTCGCCGCGGGCCGTCGTCGCTTCGCGCAGCACATCCGCAACCGGCAGCGTCGCGATCAGTGGCGCGTTGGCCGCACCCTCGGCGCGGATCGCCGCGGGATCGAGCCGCAGCCCTTTCACCGCAAACTGCGCCGCTTCCACCACCGCGGCATCCGGATCGTCGAGCGCCGCCACGATTTCCCGGGCCCGCGATGCTTCGCGACCGAGCGCCGCGCCGCGCATGATCTGCGCGCGCCGCGCCGGAATCTTCCAACCGTCATCGAGCGCCTTCGCCGCTGCCTCGCGCGCTTCCGGCGAGCCAAACTTCCGCGCGGAAAGCTGCAGCAACGCCGCATCCGCCCACGCGGATTTGAGACCGTCGAGCTTCGCCGCCTCCTTCGCCACGAGCGCGTGATGATTATCGAGCGCACTCGAAAGGAAGAACGCGTTCGACACTTTGTCGCTCGCCGCGTCGCCGCGTGAGCCGTTCTTCGGCACCGACGGCAATGCCGTGAGCACGGCCTGCACCGCCTCGGGCGTGCCAAGCTTGATCATCGCGAACAGCGCGTTCACCTGTGCCGGCCCCGGCTGCGGTTGCTTCGATTTCGCGTTCGGCTGCGGCGGCATCGGCTTCGCCGCGCGCGCCAACACCGGCAGCGCCGCCGCCGGCACGGAATCACTCGCGACGAGCTGCTCCGTCAACGCCGGCAACACCGAATCGTCCGTCTCCGCCAGCGCGAGCAGCTTGCCGATCATGTCGCCGGGCGCCACGCGATGCTGCGTGAATAATGCGTTGAGCTGCGTCGCCTCGGCGCCCGACGCGCGCTCCAGCAATTGGCCGAGCACCGCGTTGATCTTCTCGGAGCCCGCCCAGCTTTCCGGTTGATAATACGGCCCGCGCGTGTCGGGCCGCGTGCCCCAGCCGCCACCCGTCCATTTTCCTTCCATATGATAAAGCCGGCTGAGCGCGCGAATCAGCCCTTCGCGGCGCGCCGGTTCGGATTCTTTCTCCAGCCGCGCGATCAACGCGTCGACGACCGGCATCTCGTGCAACGCCTGCAACACCCGCAGCGCTCCCGTGCGTTGCGCCGCCGACACATCCGTGAGGTCCACAACCGCGAGGCACGCCTCGACCGCGCGCAACCGCACCAGCGCCTGCACCGCCGTGTGCGCGATCACCACATCGTCGCTGCCCAGCAGCCGGACCAGCGCCAGCGCGTGCTCCGGTTGCCCGAGGCGCGCAAGCGCCACCATCGACTCGATCCGCGTCCGCGCGTCATTCGATTTCAAACCCGCCAGCATCGGCGCCGCCGACGCCCGCGCGAGCTGCCCTTCGTGATTGGCGAGCGCTCGGATCGCCCACGCCGCGATCGTCGCATCGCCGGCGAGTTTTTCCAGAAACGCATGCGACCCCTCGCCAAGCGCCTGCTGCAAGGTGAACAACGCGATCACGCGCGACGCCAGCGGAGCGGATTTATTGGCCGCGAGTGCCTCCAGCGCCGGCACCTCGGCGCGAAGATCGCCCCTCCGCAACAGCGTGCGCTGCGCCTCGAGCCGCGTGCGCGTGCTCGGAGAGTCCAGCAACCGCACCAGCTCCGCGCCCGAGAGCTTCGCGAACTGCGGCACCGGTGGCGGCGTGTAATTCCTCGGCGTCAGACGCGCCACAAAGCCGATCTCGTCGCCACCATAGGTATATTTTCCGCCGCGCCAGCTCGTCACGTAAACGCGGCTGCGCGCATCCACATCGAGGTCGGTCGCGCGCGGGAGCTTCACGAAACGCTCCTGCGTCGCGACGAATGCCGCGCCTTTCGGCGTGAGTCCGTGATGGAAGACCGACTCGCGGCCCCAATCGACCGTCATCGGCCCGCGCCACTGCGCCGGAATGCCCGGCTCGTCGATCCACTGCGCGCCGCAACCCGAGCCGCCACCGTAGTCCATCAGCGGCGGAATGATCTCGTCATTGAAATTCTGATACAGCGTCGGATAGCCGTGATCCTCGAGCCCGGTGAACTGGTGCAGCCGCACGTCCCAGCCGCCGCCGTCGTTCGTGTTGTCGCGCGCGATGGCGTCGAGCAACGGCCCGACGGCGATCTCGACGATGTTGCGCGTGCCGCGCGAATAGAGCTCGAGCCCCGTGCCGTCGGTGCGCACGCGGACCACGCCGCCGCCGCGAAACGTCAGCTTCCGGCCGTCCGTGCCTTCCGCGTCCATGAACCCGAAATCCCCGATCGCGAGATACAGCCAGCCATCGACGCCCAGCGTCACGCCGTTCGAAGCGTGATCGGCCGGACGGTCCTTCAGGCCCCAGCCGATATTTTTCACGAGGATCTTCTGCTCGTCGGAAATGCCATCGCCATCGTGATCGATGAACGCGCTCAGGTGCGGCGGATGCATCAGATAAAGCCGGTCGCCGTCCCACACGAGCCCGCGCGGCGAATCGACCTTCACGAATTCCTTCACCTCATCCGCGCGCCCGTCGTCGTTCGTGTCGCGCAGCCGCACGACGCGGCCGCGGCCCGGATCGGAGCCCATCGAGGCGTTGCCATCACTGGCAATGAAAACGGTGCCGTCCGGCGACGACGCCACGTAGACCGGATAATTCGCCTGATCCGGCGTTGCGAAAACCGTGACGTCGAACTCCGGCGGCGCCTCCACTTCCGAATGCAGCAGCTCGCGCGTGATCGGCCCCGCCTTCGGCTCGGCCGGCTTGCCATCTTTCGCGATCGACGCGGCCTTTTTCTTCCTGGCCGGCGGGCCGTCCTGCGCCGCCGAAACGGCGGAAGGCGCGCCGACGGCAAGGATGAGGCATGAAACGACGACGAGGGAACGGCGGCTGAGCAATCGCATGGGGAAAGCCGAAAACACGAGCGAACTCCGCGACGCGGAGCAACGCCGGATCTCCTCCTGCCGTGACTTTGATCGCGATGAAACGCATCTCACTCGTCTGCAACCCACACGCGGGCTCCCCACCCCCGCTTCTGTCGAAGCGAGCTACGAGAATCCAACGGTGATCTGTCGTGGCCCGCCTCGGAAGAGGCGGGATCCGTCAACCGGGAGAAGCGCCCCAGCGTGCGGTCACGCGCATCCCCCACTTCGCCGAGCCGCTGCGCGTGAACGTCGTGCGAATTTGTCGTGAAGCCCCGCGCAACTCCCGCCTTCATTTCTCCTCGATGCACTCTCCTCCCGATTTGGCGCCCCCGAGAATGCGCACGGGAAACTATGTCAGCGCCCTGCTGTTCGCCCTCGCCGCCGCGCACGCGCTTCACGCCGCGCCGGCCCGGCTCACGGTGGAACGCGGCGCCGTGGTCGCCCGCGGTCTCACGCTCGCCAATCCCGTCGCGTCCTCGAGCTATCGCGTGGTCGATGGACCGCGCGCGGACATCAAAGGCGTCGCCGCCACGGCCGGCCCAGTGGCGATCGAGGCGGCGTTGCCCGCTGCGCTGGCAGGCCGCGGCTCACTGATGTTTTGGTTTCAGACGCCCGCCGCTTACGAGACCGGCCAGTCCGTGATGCCCTTTCGCGAGACGTTGATCACGCTGCCGGGCGCGATGACCGTACAACTCGCCGTGGAAAAATCCGCCGTCACGCTCGCGGTGGTCTGGGAAGGCGCGCGCGAGGACGTATTCGAACGGCACATACGCGTGATCCTGCCGCGACTGCCGGGCCCGGCATGGCACCACGTCGCGGTCACGTGGGATGGCGCGAAAGGCGAGTCGAACGCGTTTCTCAACGGCACGCCATATTACGTAATCGGCGAACCGATGGCGCCGTTTCCGATTCGTTCGGCAGACGCGATGGTCGCGCACGTCGGACGCTTCGCCCTCGCCGAGGTGCGCGTCGATGCGGAGCCGTTCACGCCCGAGCAGCTACGCGCGGCCGTCGGCGATTCGCATTGGGGCACGCTGGCCGGCCTGCTTGGCGCGGAGGAGTTGCCGCCCATTGCGGTTGAGGAACGACGCGGCGAACGGCTCTACGCACGCGCGCTCGCCACCGAAAACGATGTGCGCGACTGGAAGCTGGAGGGCCCTGGCATCCGGACGTTTCGCGACGGCTGGATGCACCTGCGCTCGGAGCGGCCGGATGGCCCGCAAGGCCACGTGGTTTACTGGTGTCCGGAGGTTTTTCCGGAACGTTTCGCCGCCGAATGGGAGTTCGAGCTGCTCGAGCCGAAGGGCCTCTGCATTGTGTTCTTCGCCGCTCGCGGGCGTGAAGGCAAAGACCTCTTCGATCCCTCGCTCGCGCCGCGTACGGGCGTGTTTACTCACTATACGCATGGCGACATAGACGCCTATCACATCTCGTATTTCGCGAACACGCCCGCCGTACCACGCGCAGTCGCGAACCTGCGCAAGAACCACGGCTTCTATATCCTCGCGAATGGCCCGATCGGCGTGAGCTCAGGCCGCGCGGGCGAGACGCACCGCGCACTTCTGGTCAAAGACGGTGCGCGCATCCAGATGGCGGTCGATGGCCGCACGATCATCGACTATACAGACGACGGCCAGCGGGCCGGCTCCGTCTTCACCGACGGCCGCATCGGACTGCGTCAGATGCAGTGGACAAACGGACGATACCGGAACTTTCGGGTCTACGCGCTTAAGCCGTCCGCTCCATGATTGCGAACCGCCGGTCGATCTCTTTTTGCACCTGCGGGTGTAGAAGGTCCGCTTGCATCGCGGCCTCCGTTGGCAGATCCGCCTTCCTCGGCGACGCGTGGATTGAACGCGCGGTGAAGGCGGCTCGGCCTCGCGCCGGATAGCACCAGGAGAATTACAACTCGAGATACTCGAGATTGAAGCGGATGAACTTGACCGGGAAGCCGGCGTGAGCGGACGTGCCGTTACCATAGATCACGCCGATAGTGCCGTCCTTCAATTGCACGAGATCGGAATAGTTCGCGCCGCCATCGTTGAACTCCTTGTGCCTCACCCAGGTTTTCCCGGCGTCGAGGCTGGCGCTCACCGTCAACCCCGCGCGGCGGTGTGGATCACGCGAATGGCTGAGCAAGAGAACCTGGCGGCCTTCGTGCCGAAGGGAGAGCAGGCCCGAGTCCACGTTGGTGTAAGACGGCATCTCGGTATCGAAGCCTTTGAAGGTCCAGGTCAGGCCATGATCGGCGCCGATGAATATAGCGCGGCGGCGCATCGTATTACCGGCGCCGTCCACGCGCGCATTGAGGTAGAGTGAGCCATCGTCCAGTTCGACGAGACGCGATTCCGTCGGCCCGATCTCCTCGCCAAACGCAGGACCTGCCTTCCAATTACTGCCGCGATCGTCACTATATAGAATCCGAAGTCCGTAGGCGCGCTGCTCGCGAGGGATCGGCCCGGCCGCGTTGCCAATCGCGGTGCGATTCCAAAACTGCATGAGCAACCGTCCGTTCTTCAGCTGAAGTCCGTGGCCTGGTCCGGGCATGTGAAAGGCGCGGCCAAGATGGTCGCAAGGAAAGCCATTGCCGTCCCGAATCCACTCGCCTTTGGCATCCCGGTTGGGCGTGCCATCGGCCTTGGTGTTCAGGAGGTCGGTGATATCGATCCGCTGGGACCACGTCTTCCCCTCATCGTCACTATAGCGGTAGAAATTGCGCGTGAAACGCTGCATATTTTTTCCGTTATGCGCGCCCTCGTTCAATACATAGAAAATAAATACGCGGCCGCTGGCCCGCTCCGTCAGGGCGGCCGGATTGGCCCAGCATTCACGCCGGTCAGGCTGGCCCTGAGTTCGCCAATAATTGCCATCGGAACGCTCGACGATGATCGTTTCCGACCACGTCACGCCGGAATCGATGCTGCGTTTCAAGGCCAGGTGATGAGGCGTATCATCGTGACCCGAGCCGATGCGCGCCTCGGCAAAGGCAAGCAAGGTGCCATTCGACGTCGCGGTCAGCCCATATACGAAGTGCACGGCCATCTCATTCTCGCGATCCTCCCATACCGTTGTCTCTGCCCGGACCGGCTTCGCGGCGAGAGGCGGGAGCGCGCCACCAATGGGGCAAGCAAACAAGGCGGACAGGATTAGGGAGGAAATGGGCGGCACTTTCATGGTTCTTGGCTGGCGCGAGGTGGTCCTTGTTTCGATCAGAATTGAGGTGGTGGCGGGCTCGGCGAGGGCTGCGACGTGGTCACCTTCGCTGACCACCAGGTTGGTCCGACGCGACCGGTTCAGATCGATTTTCTCGGGCCAGGCGGGCCGACGGAATTCCCGGGTTTGTAGCTTGGGATGATCTGGATCTCGGGCACCGTTTTGGCCGGTTGTTTGATGAGTCGCTGCACGACCGAGTCTATTTTCAGCGCAAAGTTCCGCGGGGAGTATTGATACGAGGCAGGCCGCGGAACGAGAAACTGCAGGAAGCTGTCGTCCTCGCGACATATCAGCGAAATATCCCTTGGAATGCGCAAGCCGCGCTCCGAAAGCCAAGTCGCTGCAGTGGCGTAACCGCTGGCATGTGCCATCAGAATCCCGGTCGGCGGAGCAGACATGCGCATCATGCGCTGCAGCGTCCGCGCGATCGCTTCAGGAGTATCCTCATCGTAATGGAGAAGATGTGCGGTGATCGAATTGCCCGCGCGTTGGGCGCCGCTTGAAAACCCGCGATCGCTTTCCAGGTCGCCCGCCCGATCGGTTTTCAACCGGATCAAGGCGATGTGACGATGCCCCATGCGGACTAATTCGCCCGCCGCGTGCCGGCAGACCGCTTCCATGTTTACGACTACGCGCGGGAGATCGCAGCCTTCGTGACGGGATCCCGTGATGACCGCTGGAATGCCATGAGCCGTGAACCAGCGTTGGATAATACGGGAGGAATGCACCAGAATCCACACGCCGCCCGGATTTCGGGACACGAGCCGGGCCAACGACCGCTCGGCTCCTCGGCGGAGGTAATGCGTGCCGTGGTGAATTTGGAAATCGTGACCACTCTTGAAGAGTTTGAAGTGTAGTTCGGCGATCCAGAGATGCGAATAATGCCGCAGTTGCTCGAGCGGGTCGGGGCTCAGCAAGTGCACGGTGACCGGCTCCCTTCCTGCCGGCGCCGGGGCTGAACGGGACAGGATTCGATGGCCTCGCCCATGCACCGGCTTGATCGTCTTCTCGTGCTCCAGGCTCTTGAGCGCACGCCGCAAAGTCGGCCGGCTGATTTTCAGCAGATCGCTCAACGCGCGCTCGGCCGGCAGCCAGTCTTTCCAATGGCCGGCGGCGATTTCCCCGCGGAGAATTTCCGCTACGTCGACGGCAAGAATGCGTTTTTGCGGAAGCGATAGCATGGGGTGCGGGGGCGCCAGCGCGCGGGCTGGAATCGACCAAGCCACGCGCCCGCGAGGTTGTCGAGGCGATGTGGTAAACGGCGCTTACCACGAGCGCCCCCTTTCCGCATGCACTCTACAGGCGCAGGTTTCACGGGATGCAATCATACGCCCATTCGCGGGGTCCGAAGTCATACTAACCCAGGGCGTTCCTCCTGGCTGTATAATAAAGCGTGTTTCACGAAACGTATAAAATAACCTGTCCCTCCATGGCTCTCTCCTATCGCCTATCGCAACCATGAAAGGCCCGTCCAGCGAGCCAACGCCGCGGGGCATCGTGGAGCCGGCGCATGAGGTCGCTGTATGCGCTCGCGTGGATGTAGTGGTGTGTGGCGGCGGACCGGCCGGCCTGATGGCAGCGACCGCAGCCGCACGGCTGGGAGCCAAAACGTTGCTGGTGGAACGTCATGGGTTCCTGGGTGGAATGGCGACGGCAGCCATGGTGGGGCCGATGAGTAAATTCAATCTGGGCGGGAAGCGCATCGTCGGCGGCTTGCCGGAAGAGTTCGTGCAAAACCTGCACACGCTCGGCGGCGCGATTGTCGATCTGCCAAGCGGGAATATCCCCTACGATCCCGAAGCCTACAAACTCGTGGCACAGCGACTCGTGCTGGATGCGGGCGTGGAAACGTTGCTGCATGCACAGGTGGCCGGCGCCCACTCGGAGGAAAAACGGCCCGGGTGGATTTCGCATGTGCTGATCGAAACCAAGTCAGGCCGCCAGGCGGTCGCCGCCAAGGTCATCATCGATGCGACGGGCACGGGCGACCTGATCTCGCGCACGGACCTGCCGTGCGAGATGCGCAATCAACGCAGCGGCGGAGACCTTCAGCCGATGACCCTTTATTTCCGACTCGGCGGTGTGAACACGAGCGGCCTGACGCTCCTCATGTCGCAGGACGGGACGAAATACGCTCATCCCGAATTGCGGGCGGTGCTCGACGAGGAGGTTGCAGCCGGGCGGCTGCGCAATTTCGGCGGACCGTGGGCCGTGCACGGCAGCACCCTGCGCGCCGGCGAAGTGTCGGTGAATGCCACGCGTTTCCCGGGCAATGCCGCGGATGCACGCGACCTCACTCGCGCGGAGCTGATATTGCGGGAGGAAGTGCACGTCATTATCACGGCATTTCGCCGTGCGATCCCGGCATTCCGCGAATGCTTTCTTATTGATACAGCGCCGCAAGTGGGCATTCGCGAGACACGCTCTATTCGTGGTCTATATACAATGACACTCGACGATGTGCTGAGTCCGCGCAGGTTTCCCGACACAGTGGCGAAGGGCGGTCATCCGGTGGACATCCATCGCGCGCTCGACTCGCGCCAGCACGCGCAGTTCATCACCGAGCCCTACGACATCCCGTATCGCGCGCTGGTCCCGGAAGGCTCCCAAAATGTGCTCGTAGCAGGTGGACTGGTGTCGGCGACGCGTGAGGCGTTCGGTTCGATTCGCGTGCAAGCGCAATGCATGGCGCTGGGCCAGGCGGCCGGCACTGCAGCGGCTTTGTGTATACGAAATCGCCAGAGCGTAAGCGAACTGGACGGTGCCGTGCTGCGACAGCACTTGGGCGCTGCCGGAGCGATCGTGTGAGCGAAGGTCGTGCTCAATATACGTCGTCAATTTCGACCGTTCCGGCCGTCGCTTCTCAGAGGTAGTGTAACGTAATACGTGACACTACAGTTTGGATGTTTTTGCGCCGTATTTGACGAAGCAAGCTCAGGTCACTCCGATCGCGCCGGACCGTCGCGCGCGACGCATCATCAATTCCAGTGCAAAAAAGGCCGTAAGCGGCAGCACGCTGATGACCGTGAATACAGGAACATAGCCGAATGCCTCGATCGCGCGACCGGTGAGCAAGTTTGACAGCACGCCACCGAGGCTGCCGCCGAGGGCGGAAAGCGAGACGAGCGTGGCCACGCTTTCGCGCGGGATGCTTTCCGCGATGAGCGCGAGCTGGTTGGCCTTCCAGCAGCTTTGGGCGGCGAAGAGAACCGCGATCAGTCCAATCGAGAGCCACAGCAGATCGGTGCGCACCGCTAGATTGGCGAAGAGCATCAGGCAGGCGGCGGTAAACATGAGTGCACGCCGGGCGTTTACCGGTTTCCAATTCCGCCGCACCAGCCAGTCGGAAAGAGCCCCACCGCCCGGTCCTCCGATATCCGCCCCCAGGAACGGCAGCCACCCGATCAACCCGATCATCGCCATCGTCATCCCACGGGAATGCATATAGTCCGGCAGCCAAAAGTTCAGAAAGAAGGCGATCGGATCGGTCAGGAGTTGGGCGAGAAAGAAACCGATGCAAAGCGGATGGCGCAGCAGTTGCCAGATCGTGGGCTTCGCGCCCGCCGCAGCCGGGGTCGCCCCATGCGAAGAGAGAATGTGTTTCCTCTCCTTTTCGGTGAGGCGCGGGTGCGCCTGGGGTGAGTGATAACTCCGCAACCAGAGCACGACCAGCACCAGCCCGACCGAGCCAGTGACGACGAAACTCCATCGCCATCCAACCTGCGCCGTCAGGAAGACCACCAGCGGCGGCGCGAGGATCGCACCCATGACATAGCCGTTAGTGAAGATTGCTATACTGACGCCCCGTTCGCGCGGCGGCGCCCACTCCGAAATGGCTTTGACGCCCGACGGACCGTTGAAGCTTTCGCCGAAGCCCAGCAGAAAACGGAGAACCGCCAGCGTCATCCATCCCGCGGCGGCGGCGTGAGCCATGGTCGTGAGCGACCAGAAAAGCAGTGCACCCGCCAGAACCAGCTTCACGCCGTAGCGATCGATAATTCGCCCGCACACCGCAAAGCCCAGCGAGTAGGCGATCAGGAACGCAGAAACAATATAGGAGTATTCGACCGGACCGAAACCGAGCTCACTCTTCAGCTTGGGGGCGAGGACCGCCAGCGCCTGGCGGTCGAGGTTGTTGACCACCGAGAAGAGAAACAGCAGGGCGACAATTCCCCACCGGCGGTGCTCGCTCAGGAAGGTTTTTCCACGCTCGAAGCGAGAAGATAGGCTCATAAGGCAGGCAACAGCCTGTCGAGTTAGAGCCGCACCTTGACCACGACTTTTTTTACTCGGCTCGCCGCGTCATGAATACAACCGGGTTTATGGCCATCCTTAGCATAAAAGACCGCGAAACGCCCCGGCCCCATGAGCAACGGAGTCGCAGCGGCCGGATCCGTATAGAGGATACAGTCCCTCGCCTCATCGTAAACCATCGTGGGGACCAAATCAGCCGTCGGAGCATAATAGATCACTTCCGAGCCTTCAGCTATATATTGAATGTCGGCGTAAACGCGGTGGGACTCGAATTTCTTTTCGGCAAGCGGCACGGTGTCGTAGCTCTGCACGAGGGCGAAGACATCATCGCCATTGATATCGTAGCGCCCGTCGGCCATCGCGGGCGAAAACTCCCCGAGCCACTTGAGACCGGCGGCGAAGCGTGGCCCGAGCTGTTGATAGGAAGCGGACTGGGAGAGAGTATCGAGAACCATATGAAAATCGGAGGAAACCCGGCCGAACGAAGCGCGTGAGCTTCGCACTTAGAATCGCGCGCGAACACCGGCCGACCACTTCACGTTGAAGTCCTCTATGGTTTGAAGACGGCTGTAATCCGGCGAATGATCGCTGTAGGCCACGACGCGCAGATTCGAATTGGTGAGATTGCGCGCCGCCGCAAACAACCAGAAGTTCTTGGTCAGGCGGAACTCCGAGCTCATGTCGAGCACGGTGCGAGGGAGAACATGATTCTCGGCAGTGGGCGCCCACGTGAGATTGGCCGTCTTGCGGCCGCCATTGTAGTTCCAGCTCAGATCCAGTTTCACGCGCGATCGGCTGTAGGTGAAACCCCAATTTGCGGTCTTGGGATAGAATTGATCGAAATCCGCGTCGCGCGACCCATCGAGGTCAAGCAACGTGCCGTTGGCAAAGAGAGTCAGCCCTTTCGCAAACGGGATCAGCGAGCCGACCTGCTGGCGGTAATCGAACTCCCAGCCCGTGATCTTCGCCTCCTGAGTCGAGTTATACCGCGTGACGAAACGGTAATTGCTATAGGTCGTATAGTCATACCCGAGCAACTCTGCGGCTTCCGGGGTGAGCGGGCCGGTTGTGCCCGCAAACGGATTGGTGATGACCTTATGGAATGCGCCTACCGAGATCACGCCCCGGCCTGCGTTGAAATAATATTCCAGCGACAGGTCGTAGTTATCCGCGCTCCATGGCTTCAGCGCCGGATTGCGCGCATTCAAGGTGCCTTCATAGCCGGCGACGTCGGCGTCGGATTCCGTGACACGCGGGATCAGCTCATCCAACTCGGGACGGCCAATGGTCTTGCTGTAACCAAGGCGCAGCATCAGGTTTTCGCGAAGGCTGATGGTGGAGGCGGCGCTGGGAAAGAAATCGTCGTAATCGAAAGCCACCCGAGTTGAGCGGGGGATGTTCTGCGCCATAACGCGTTCCAGGCTTCCGGCCGGAAACTCCAGCCCTTTCGTCTGGTCGCTTTTGTATCCGTAGGCGGAATCCTCGGTGCGCTCATATCGCATGCCGCCAATCAAGACCACCCGGCCATTGAAGAGCTTGACGTCGCCCTGGGTATATAAAGCGGAAATCGTTTCCTTGAAGCCATCGTCCGCCTGCACCGAGAGGAGGTAATCTCCGGCTTCGTCCCGGATGAAGTGGTTCGGATTGGCTGCATAGAGGTTGTAGAATTTCGAGAGGTCGAACCACTGGATGGACTCCGGCCAGCCATAACGGTAGTTGCGCGAGCCATAGGTGGTATCAAGCAGCGCCCCCGCCCCATCATCCGCGGAGTTCGCGACGCCATCGGGACCGCGATAGGAAAAGTTATGCCGGGTCCACTTGCGGCTGCGGTCGAAGGTCTTCGTTGCACCGCCAAATTCCACCGAGGCAGGCACGCTTCCCACGTTGAAATCGCGAGTCGCACTGAGGCGAAGCTGGGTATCCTCGGTCGATCCGTTCTGCCGGTGATTGCCGGTCGAATCGATGATCCGGGCGTTGCTGAGCCGCGTCCAGTCGATGGGAGTTAGAGTGCTCCCGGTTCCCGTGAGGACTTCGATGTCGGGGATCACTCCGTTCCCCGTAGCATTCCGAAAACGAACCGTCGGCGAGGGCACCCGCAACGTGATGCCGCGGAAGAAGCCGTCGTCCATGGTCCGGTATTTCACATCGCTGTAGTTATAGGCAGCCGCCCCTTCGAACGTCCAGTCGCGCGCACGATATATACTTCGCAGGGAAAGGACGTTGGTATCGGTCATCTTGTGCGTTGAGGTGGAGCCCCACTGCACCGTTCCCGCGCCGACGCGGCCGATCGTCTCGGTCGCGCTCTTCGAGGTGGGCGCGGCGCCCGAATTGAGGGTCACGAAGCGCGGAGAAGTGAAGAGATCCAGCGCGTTGTATTGATAATTGAAGTGGAGCGTCAGCCGGTCCATGGGCCGCCAATCGACACCAAAACTATACGCCTCGCGCACGGTGCTGCGCTCGTTGTTGCTCAAGCGCAGCGTCCGTAGATACGGCTGCGTTTCCGATCCGCCGGTGGCGTTGTTATTGCCGGCCGCAAACTCATAGCCGGTCTGCGACGCCGTGCGCCGCCCGAACTGGTCGGAATAATTGGCGCTGACCGTGATGCCGAGATTCTTGGTGATCGGATTTATATAGGAGAATCCGCCACCGGGGCGCACCTTGTTTTCGTTCTTCCAACCCGGGCCCGGGCTGGAGCCAAAGGAGTGATCGTCGTTGGTGAACTGCACCACCGCACGCGCGGTCAACAGCGGCCGGGTGCGTTCAAACGAACTCTTGCTCACGAGGTTCACGGAACCCCCGAGTGAATTGGCCCACTGGTTCGGCAATACCGTCTTGATGACCTCCAGTCGCGAGGCGTTACCCACGGAGAGATTCTCCAGGTCGACCAGGCGGGTGGGATTGGAAGAACCGCCACTCGAGACACTGTTGCCGTCGATCAAGATCGACGTGTGCATATCGCTGAAGCCGCGCAGGCTGATGCTGGCCGCATCGCCCTCGGCGTAGTTCACTGTCACGCCGGGCATGCGTTTGAGGAACTCTCCGACGTTATTCTCGCTGATCTCGCCGAATGCATCGGCCGCCAGAACCTTCTTCTGGATCTGTGCATACCGCTGCTCGGCAATCGCAATGCCTGACGCCTCCTCTTCCCGCGTCGTCGCCACAATAAAGGGATCGAGGTTTATTACAGGCGCATCCGTGCCGTAGCGGGTTTTGTTCGTGAGAGCGAAATCGCGTGTAACCGACTGTCCATTTACCACGGGGACCTGAGCGGTCGCTTCGTCGAAATTCAGGTAAGTCACGCGCAAGGTTACATTGCCCGCGTGCACCCCGGAAAGCTGGTAGAAGCCCGTGGAATCGGTGAGAGCCTCCTGGCCTGTCCCCGCGACGACGACCTTGGCATTGGCAATATAATCTCCGGAGGCAGGGTCCTGGACCCGACCCTGGATGGAACCCTGGCCGTCTTGAGCGTACAGTGAAATGCAGCCCAGCAGGAGACTGAGCATGCCTGCCCAAACGCGGGGAGACAGGTATTTCGTGCACAGGAGAATATGGGGTGCGTCAGGGATGGTCATCAGCAGGGGGCAGGGTTTGATCGATGAGACGAGTTAACCACTGAGGCTGCTCGGTGGCGCCAGCCGCGGGAAGACGGTCGTGGTGGTAATTGCCGTTTACCACTTTGGGACGAGATGCACGCCCTGAGCGTGCTCACCGTGCTCCCCCGTCCTGGTTCGGTAGCCAGACCTGAGTCTCGACGTTGCGGCGGGTTCTCAGGGAGCCAAACTCACCCTATGCGTCGGCCTTTTACGCGCCCCTGTTTATTTACCCTGCCACTCGTCCTCCTCGCGGTGGCACTCGGGAATGCGGGCAGCGGCGCGCCCGGCGAGCGCCCCCGGCTCAGCATCTCGCTGCCGCTTCCAGCGCTCGAACTGGTCCGGGACGACGCCGTGTTTTTTTCTTTTGCCCGGCAGCTCAGCCGCGAAACCGACCGCTTGCTGGCTGCGCCCGACATGAGTGCGGTTGAGCAAAAGTCACTCCTCGGCCTGCGCATCCATCTCGCGCTTTGTCTTCGCGAAGACGAGGTCGCTCGCGGCGCGGCGGATCTTCTCCGCGAGTTGCAAACGAATCCGGGCGAGCGGGCGCATTCCGGCGTCCTCACTCGCGCGCTGATCGATTCTCGACGCGATCCCGTCGCGCTCGAGCGCACGCTGCGCGCCGCGTTACAGGCTTTGCCACGCGATCCGGCGGTCCGGCGCGCGGTCCAGCGCTCCGCCGCGAAAATCGCGGCGCTTTCCGAATCGTCATTGTTGGCGGAGATCCGCGACGACGTAGGCCCGAAGCTGGCGCGCGGTGAACCTTGCACGCTCGAGATGGCAGACCAGATCGTCCGCGCCGGCCATCGCCTGCGCAATATCCTGCCGCTTCGCGCTGCCATGCTGCGCGCCTACGAAGCCGCTCTCGCCACGTGGCCATGAGCGCCGCGCCAAACTCCCGCACCGTTCACTGGTATTGAATCCGAACCTAGTTCGAACCATTGGCCGGCACAGGACGTTGCACAGCCTTCGTTCATTCGATCCTGCCTTCGTTTCCCCCATGCCGCTCCCGTGCCGGTTCAGTCGCCGTAGCTTTCTCAAGTCATCCCTCGCGCTGGGTGTCGCGACGGGCGCGCCGGCGGTCTTCACCCGCGCGCGCGCGGCATCGGTTTCCGCTTCGTCGAAGCTACGTGAGTTCGCGGCGGATGTGCTCGTCGTGGGCGGCAGCTTCGGTGGTGTCGCAGCGGCGCTCACCGCCGCACGCATGGGACGCACCGTCATCCTCACGGACGAGAACGCTTGGATCGGCGGGCAGGCGACTGCGCAGGGCATTCCCCTCGACGAGCACCCGTGGGCAGAGGACTACGGCCGCACGCGGAGCTACGCGGAATTTCGCTCCCGCGCACGTGATTACTACCGCAGAAACTTCCCGCTCTCCGATGCCGCCCGCGCCGACCCGCGGCTGAATCCCGGAGCGGGCTGGGTTAGCAAGCTGTGCATCGAGCCGCGCGTCGCGCTCGCCGTGCTCGACGAAATGCTCGCACCGCATCTCGCCGCGGGCCGCTTGCGGATCTTCACACGCCATCGACCGATCGCAGCGCACGCCGACAGCGATCATGTGCGCGCCGTCACGTTGCGCGACGAAGAGAGCGGGACCGAGCGAACCTTCGCCGCGCCCTACATTCTCGACGGCACCGAACTGGGCGATCTGCTCGAGCTCGCGAACGTCGAGCACGTGATCGGTGCCGAGCCGCAACGCGAAACCGGCGAGCCGCTCGCCGCCGAGGTCGGCGATCCGCGCGACCAGATGGTGTTCACGCACGTGTTCGCGCTCGATCATCTGCCCGGCGAGGAGCACGTGATCGCGAAACCCCGCGATTACGAGCGCTGGCGCAACGCCCGCGATTCCCGCGGCGGTAACAAGCCGAAGTTCGCAATTCCGGATCTGTTCGGCGAAAAGCACGATCACTTCGGCCGCCCCATCAAACCGGGCCAGTATCGCACGAGCACGTGGAATTTCCGCCGGATGCTCTGCAAGGAAAACTTCACGCCCGGCGCGTTTCCCAGCGATGTGACGGTCGCCATCTGGCATGCCAACGAATACAACGGCGGCGTGCTCTGTGGCGTCTCGCCCGACGAGCAGCGGCGGCACCTCGATGCCGCCCGACAGCTCAGCCTGAGCACGATCTATTGGCTGCAGACCGAAGCGCCCAATCCCGCCACCGGCGGGAAAGGGTTTCCCGGGCTGCGGCCGCGCGGCGATTTTTTCGGTACCGCGGACGGGCTCGCGCAAGCGCCCTACATCCGTGAATCACGCCGCATTCGTGCCGAGTTCACGGTGCTCGAGCAGCATTTCCGCACCGACTCGCCGGGCAACGAAAAGGGCCCGCAGCTCTATCGAGACAGCGTCGGCCTCAGCGGCTATCGGATCGACATCCACAAACCGATCGCCCCGGGCAAGGCGAGCGTGACCGAGATCGCGCACGGCAAGCATTGGCTGCAACAGATCCCGCTCGGCGCGCTGCTGCCGGTCCGCGTCGAGAACCTGCTGCCCGCGTGCAAGAACCTCGGCGTCACCCACGTCACCAACGGCGCCTTCCGGGTGCATCCGACCGAATGGAACATCGGGGAAGCCGCCGGCGCGCTCGCCGCGTTCTGCCTCGAAAAGAAACTTCAACCCCGCCAGGTGCGGAACACGCCCGCGCTGCTCGCCGATTTCCAGCGCGAACTCGTGCGCCTCGGCGTGGAGCTCGAATGGCGCCATATGGCGACCGCGCGCTCCTACTACAGTCATCACAACCTCGAATTGAAAGACGCCGATACCTTTTACTTCGGCGAGGCGTGGCGGCTCCGTGCCTGAGCTACTTCGCCATCTCTACGGACACGCGACTTCGCAATGCCCGCTCCCATCTCCACGCTTCGCACGCAAGTTCTCGTCATTGGCTCCGGCGCTTCCGGCTTCACCGCCGCCATCGCAGCGGGCCGCAACGGCGCGGACACACTGCTGATCGAGAACGCCGGCTTTCTCGGCGGCATCTCCGCCACGCTGCCGTGGCTGGGATTCCACGATCGCGACTACCGAATGGTCGTGAAGGGCCTGCCGCTCGAGTTTGCTCGACGCCTCAGGTCCGCCGGCGCCGCGAGCGATTTCGAGCTCGATCCCAAATGCGGTTCGGCGCTCAGCATCGACACGCATTGGTGGAAAATTCTCGCGATGCAGCTCGTGCGCGAGGCCGGCGTGCGGCTGCTTTTGCATACGCAGGTGGTCGAGACGATTCGCGAAGGCGACCGTGTACGTGGCGTCATCGTGGAAAACAAATCGGGCCGGCAGCGGATCGAGGCCGAGGTCACGATCGATTGCAGCGGTGATGGCGACGTCGCCGCTCGCGCCGGAGTGCCTTGGGAAAAAGGCCGCACGTCCGACGGCCTCGTGCAGGCGCCGACGCTCGTCTTCAAGCTGGCCGGCGTGGACCGCGCCGGCTTCATCGCCGGTTGCAGGAACCCCGCCATCGCCTATCGCGAGTGGATCGCTCCGTATCCGGATCTTTGGGACAAAATGATGCGCCGGCTCGACCGGATGAACGTGATCATCTGCGGCGGCTACGCCACGCTGATTGAAAAGGCCCGCGCCGCTGGGGAGTTCAGCGTGCCGCAAACCCGCATCGTCGGCGTAAAGCTCCACCGGCCGGACGAGTTTCTCGTCGTGATGACGCGCGTGCTCGGCCTCGATCCGACGAGCACTGCGAGCCTCACCGATGCCTACGCGCGCATCTACGAGCAGATCCCGACTCTCGTGCAGTTTTTCCAACGCTGGGTGCCCGGCTTCGAGCACTCGCACCTAGGCGAGATCGCGCCGATGCTGGGTGTGCGCGAGAGCCGCCGCATCATGGGCGACTACGTACTCACCGCCGACGACCTGATCGCAGGGCGGAGCTTCGACGATGCGGTTAGCATGGGCGCGTATCATATCGATATCCACCGCCCATCGGGCACGTGGGTCGATTCGCACAACGTCCGTGCCTATACGATCCCGCTGCGCAGCCTGATAGCGCGCGAGGTCGACGGCCTTCTGATGGCGGGCAAATGTCTTTCCGCCACGCACGAAGCCGTCGCCTCGACTCGTGTTATTCCGATCTGCATGGGCCAGGGGCAAGCCGTCGGCACGGCGGCCGCCCTCGCGGTGAAGCAGCGGAAAAGCGTGCGCGACCTCTCCGTCACGCAACTGCAGGACACGCTTGCCGCGCAAGGCGCGGAGATCGGCCGCACGATCGGCGAGCCTGATTGGGCCGCGATCGAGACGGTTGGCCAGTTGCCTTTCGACGAGCCGCCGACCACGGGAGACAAGGACGCTGCCTCTTCCGTGCGCAACGCCTGGGTCGCGGATCCGGTCACGGCACCGGAATAATAGAGCGGCGCTTTGGCAGGGCGATTCGCCCTCGGTGAGCCGTCGCGGAAAGCACGTGCGGATATCGGTGGGTATTCGCTCCAGCAATACGCGACGGCGCGGCGGGATGCCTTGCCCTACCTTGCCCTCACTGCCGCGCCAACTCCACCAGACACGCACCGCGCGCGGGCAGCGTCACGGCGAGTGTGCCGGTTTCGCTCAATTTCCCGAGCGGTGTGCGTCCCGACTCATCGATGCGCACGATCCGTTTCGCGTCCGTCACGCCGTGATAGACCGGATCAAAGGCGAGGGTAATCGTCAGCGGTTCGTCCGCGACGCTCGCGAGCGCCACCGCGACATTCCCGGCGGGCGAGCGCCAGGCTCCAGCAATGGCCAGCGGCAGGTTCTTCTTGAACGACGTCAACGCGCCCTTCTGTCCCGCATAGATTGAGAGACGCGAGATGTCGGCCTCGACCGAGGGGGCGTCGATTCCCGGCGGCCGGAGGAATTCTCCGTGCATGAGATAATCGAGTCCCGCCTGCCGCAGCCGCGCGAGCTGGAGCACATAGGCGATTTCCTCTGGCCGCTCTTCCATGTGTGACGGCAGGAAGTTGGCGATCATCGGCTGCTGTCCCCACACAAAGGCCCGCGCCTGCTCGAAGCGGAATTGCCGCGCGAATTTCTGGTCGAGCAATTGCAGCGGCTGTTTCGGCGCGAACTCCGCCGGCCACAGATCGTCATAGGGCGGCATGGTGAGCGACGAGTAGTTGCCGAACTGAATCGCATACGGATGATACACGGCCTGGAAAAACGGGATCGGTTCCCACTGCGGTGTCGGCGGACGGTAACGTTCGCGGCTCACTTCGAGACTGAGCATGAGATCGAGATACGGGAGCCACGCCTCGCCTGCCCCTTCGCCCGCCAGCCCAATCGAGCGGATGCCAGCGGCCCGACCGCGGATGTCCGCCGAAAGCTGGCGGAATCCGTGCATCCAATAGCTGCCGCCGCCGAGCGGGTGGCCGTGCGCGGGATCGAAACACGAGAGGCTGCTGCACGCCTGGTCCATGTAGATGCCGTCCACGCCGAGCTCCCGAATCGCGCGCTCGGCGAGGCCCGCGTATTTGTTTCTCCAATACGCCGTGCCCATGCACATCGCGGTGAGCGGCTGCCGCGTGAACGTATTGTAGACTTCCCTGCGGTGACTGCCGTCGGGCCGTTTCACCGCATACGCCACTGCCCCTTCCTCCGCCCAGCTTCGCGTGGTGAGGCCCCACAACCGCGTGTTCATATAGACGAGCGAGTGCACGCCGTGCTTGTGCGCCTCGGCCAGCGCGGCGCGAAACGGCTCCGCGCCCTCGCGGGGCGGCAGGTATTCCGGGAAGCCCGCGTCATAGGCGCAGCCGTGCCACCAATGCCACAGCACGCTCACCGGCAGCCCGAGTTCCCGCTGCATCGCCACCGCGGGCCCGAGCACGTCGCTCGAACGGCCGCGGTTCCACACCCAGAGCGCCGTTTCCCGCGCCCACTGCGGCACGGCGCCGCTCGCCAGCCGGCTCGTCTTCACCCACGGCTGCTCCACCGCCCACGTGCGATAGCGCTCCGCCGCGGTGATCCAATCGCCCTGAAACGTCCCCACCCGCACGCCGTACGGCGGCGTGTAGCGTTCCGTGTCGCGCGCGCCGTTCTCCGGCAGATGCGTGATCTCCAGGCTGAAACCGCCGCGGCCGTCGGCGCTCGCGGCGAAACTCTTGCGCAGCGCCGTGGCGTCGTCGCACGCGAGATAGAGCCCCGCGCCACCGGGCCGGTAAAACGCCAGACACTGCATCGCCAGACGCCCCGGATATTGCCACTCGGTCCGCACGCTTTTCCCGGCTTTGCTCACCATTGCCTGGCGCGGATCGACCAACAACTCACCGAGCCACGCGGGCACCGCGAGACGCTCGCCCGGCTGCGCCGGCAGCGCCGCGAGCCGCGGAAACACCACCTGCTGCACGGCGACGTCGCGCGGTTTCGTCACCGCCAATTGCCAACGGCTCACCGCCGGATCGTCGGTCATGCGGGCCACGATTTCGACCCGCACACCTGCGAGGTCGTCGCCGGAAAATCCGCTCCAGCTCAGCCGGAGACCCGGCGTCGAGCCGGCGATCGCTTCGACTTCGCAGCGGCTCGCATCCGCCGGCTCCAAGGTGCGTGCGCCTCCGCCACCCGCGAACTCAAGTTCAAGCGACCACAGCCCGGATGGCGCGCTCGCGGTCGTCGCCGGCGTCGCCGCCGGCGCGAAATTATGTCCGCTCGCGCGGTCGATCAATTCGGTCAGCCGGCCGCTCGCGGCATCGACGCCGATCTGCAGTGCGGCACTCGTCAGCCGCAGCGGCTCCGCGGCACGCCCGTGCGGCACGCCACTGACGAGCGCCAGCATGAGAAGGGCGATCCGCCGCAGACCGGATGGCTTTATCACTGCTCGGGACGACCGAAGCACGGCTTCCTCCTGATCGAGATTTCCTACCATACACGTCGCAACGAGAGCCGATAGCTGCGGTCATTGGTCACGCCGACAGCGGTTTCATTGGTGCTCGGCAGGAGATATTCCTCATCGAGCAGGTTGTCGACTCGCAAGCTGATGGAATACTTGCCGCGGCGGTAGCCCAGCACGAGCGCGTGCGTGTTGCCGTCCGGCACCGTCCAGTTTGTGCGGGTGTTGAGGACGCTGTCACCCCACCACTTGTAATGCCACAGAGCCGAGGCGCCGGCGAGTCGTCCCTGTTTTCTCTCGTAACGCAGCAGTGCCGATGCCGTGGCGTCCGGCTGACCCGACGGCCGCTGGCCGCTGTCGAGCTGGGCGTCGGCCTGGCCATACGAGAGAACGGTGTCCAATCCCGGCAGAATGTTATAGCTCACGTCGACGTCCCATCCCTTTGCGGTGCGCTCGCCGATCGGCACGCGGTAGGAGTTGCCCGGAATGCCTGTCACGCTCCCGTCCTCGTCGATGTCGGTTTGCAGCACATTGTCCTCCACTGTCTCGAAGGCGCCGAGCGTTGCGACCAGGCGGCTGCGGAGGAGGTCGAACTTCAGCCCCAGTTCGTTGATCGTCGCGAAGCGGTTCGGGAGTTTCTGCCCGAAGGTCGCGAGCCGCTCGTCGATCGTGAACACCGGAATGAACGTCTCGTTGAAATTATAGTAGAGCGCCGCCTCTCCCTTGTCGCTGCGCATGAGCTTGTAGACAGCACCATAGGAACGGGTCCAGCTGCCGTCGGACGTGATGTTCGGCGTCCCAGCGCCGCCGAGGCCGGTCCGGGTGGTCGCGTCGGTCTTGGAATAGCGCGCGCCGGCGATCAGAAAAGCGCGGTTGTCGAGCAGGCTCATCCGTTCGATAAAGCCATAAACTCCCTGCTCCCGATGCTGGATCGTGGTCGGACGGGCCGTGACCACGTCGGCGGCGGCGACCGCATCTTCAATCGAGATGCCGACCACCGGAGATTGCGCGAGCGGGTAAAGCCAGACTCGTGCGACGCCGTTGACGATTGGCACACCCAATCGCTGCAACGAGGCCGGCGTGCGAATCGTGTAATTGAATCCATTGTGCCCGGGGAGATTCGAGCTGTCGGTCTCCGTCACCGAGCCGAACATCAGCAGCCGATGCTGCGTCGGCCCGATCTTGAAGCGCACGTTCAGATCGAGAGCCACATTGCTCGTCTCCTTCTCCTGATTGCGTGCTCCGTCGACGACAACCTCGTTGCGGAAGAATCCGGCCAGTTGCTCCTCCGCCACAGCAATGGGAATCGTGCGCGAGTCCCGGCCAATGATCGCTCCCGTGGCATCGACGAACGTGTCCGTCCCACCTCCCGTGCCGACGGTTCGCACCCGATCGTTCGAATCGACCTGCTCCGTGTAACGGCCAAGCAGGCGCAGATCCATCTCCACCGACCCGAGACGAAAGGTCTTGGTCGCGCCCAGCTCGTAGTTGTCCGTTTCGACCTTCGATCGGTTGGTCACGACGTTGTGCGCCCCGCCGTCCGCGGCGATGGCGAAGATCGGCGCGGCCGAACCGTTGGGCCCGAGGAATGTGCGCGTGACCTTCCGCAGCCGGCGGGCCTCGTCCTTGATGTATCCATACCAGGCCCAGAACTCCCAGCCGTTGTCGGTTTTGTAGCTCACCACGGGATTATACGCGACCATCGGCTTGTTGGAGTCGCCGGGATGGTCGAGCACGCCATCGGTGTTCATATAAGCGGCCGAAAAGCGGTAGCCGAATTTCCGGCTCGAACCGATGAATCCAGACGTATCGAGATCGGCGCGGTGCAGATTGTCCGAGCCCAACGTCAGGCCGACTGTTGTTCTTGGCTTCCTCAGCGGGCGCTTGCTTTTGATATTCACCACCCCGCCGGGGCTGTGCTCGCCGTAGAGCATGCCGTTGGGTCCCTTCGAGACTTCGAGCCGCTCGACAAAAACGTAGTCGAACCCGCCGAACTCCGCGAACAGGTCGTCGGAGAATCCATCGCGCGACCCTGCCGCCTGCGTATACCCGCGCATCGAAAAATTATTCTGTTCGAACGAGCCGGACTCGGCCGAGGAAAACAAACCACCCACCAGATCGAGCGTGTCCTGAAGCGTGAGCGCCTGCAGATCGTTGATCAGATTCTCGTTGATCACGATCGTGGAGTTGGAGAGCTCGGTTATCGGCACCGCGGTCCGTGACGCGGACGTGGAGGACGTGGTGGCGTAACCGCGAACCGCCTCGGATGAAACCTCGAAGGGCGAGAGTTCGATCGGCTTCTCCTCGCGCGGAGGTGCGCTCGCAGCAGATGGACTCTGCTGACCGATCAGCGGAGATCCGGACAGAAGTGCGAAGAGAATCGGGAGGCAGGGTCGAATTTTCATGGCGGGACAACGGCGGGGTTGAGGTCAGCGGCGCGCGCGGAATCGCCATCGCAGATGTCCCGGAGGACAAGAGGGCGCGATTTCGCGCGGCCAACAGGCCCGACCGTTCACGGCCACCGCGGGTGAGACAAACGACGTTTCGCGGTCCGCACTACAGACCAGATGCACGAAGCGAATCGGCATTGGTATCCCCACCGGACCAAGATCCCGCTCTCGCCCTCGTGCCGCCTCCTACAGTTCTTGAACCCCGAGACACATTGTGAACAGGTCGGGTTTTCCCAATCCGTTTTAACCACGGATTGCATAGATGAAACGGATAAAGGCAGGTTTTGTATCCGTGTTATCCGTGCAATCCGTGGTCAAAGAATGATCTACGGTTTACCTCGCTAGGTTCATTTTCCACCGCGCCCCCACGCATGAAACTTTTCCGCCGCCCCGTCCGCCTCGTCCGTGTCACCGCCCCGGTTCTCTTCGCCACGCTGTTGTCGTGCTTCTCCCTGGCCGCGGCGATGGCAGCGCCAGCACCTTTCCTCGAGGTTCTCCCCCAGCCTGTGCTCACCGGCCTGATTCACCTGCCGGGATTGATCGTCACCGAAGCCGACACCGTGCTCGTGATCGCGCAAAGCCGCTTGAAACGCGGTGACTACGATCCCTCCGATATCGTTCTTACCCGCAGCACCGACCAAGGCCGCACCTGGAGCCCAGCCGTGAAGCTGTTCGATTCCGGAACTTCCGGCCAGATCGGCTACAGCTGCGTGCTCGTCGAAGATCGCAAGGCGAGTCCCAACGTCCTCCTCGCCTATTACACCGTCGGCCCCGCTCCATGGAAATCGCACCAGCTCGTCTGGTATGGCCGCCGCAGCATAGACGAGGGGAATACCTGGAGCGAACCGTTCGCCGTCAAGCACGACGGTCATCCCGAATCGAAACCGAGCAATGGCGGCCACGGCTTCCAGTTTTCCAACGGTCGCCTCGTCATTCCCGGCCGCGGCAACTTTCTCTATAGCGACGACGGCGGTCTCTCGTGGACGACCGCGGGCAAAGCCGAGACCGTCGAAACGAAAGTGCTGCCGGTCGCCATCGACAACACGCACGATGCGCGCGGCGTTTATCTCATCACCCGGCGATCGACGACTTACCGTATTTATAGCGATTACGGCGAAAAACTTCTCGAAGAGGGCGACCACGGCAACGTCTTCACATCGCTCGGCCGCAACCCCGGCCTCGCCCGCTACGCCAGCAAAACCGAGGGCGGCGAAAACCTCCTTCTCATGTCCGGCATCCCCGACATGAAGAACCGCGTCTTCAGCGTCACCTACAGCCGCGACGAAGGCCGCACCTGGTCCGAGCGCAAGGCAGTCGACCAGCTCGCCTGGTATTCAGACCTCGGCGTCACGCGCGACAAAACGATCATCGCCGCTTACACTGTTGGCTTTTCCGAGGACTTGAAGATCGCGCGCTTCAACCTCCCATGGCTGCTCCAAAAGTGATCCCGTGCGCCACCGTCCTGGAAGCCGGCGGCTCCCGCGACGCCCCGACGTTGGCAAACGCGCCGTTCACGGAAACCACTCCGCCAGCGCATCCGCGACGAGTTCATGGCCGCGCCGGTTCGGATGATTCACCTGCGACAGCAGATCCGTCCAGGCGCCGCCCTGCGCCACGTGCGCTTTGAACCGGGCCAGGCTGTCGACCAGGCCGACGCCGTGGAGCCGGGCGAGCTCACGGATCTGCTCCGCGTGCTGGTTGAGCGGAGACGCGGGGTCCTCCAGGTTTTCGTTCGTCGCCGCGGTCGGCGTGAGCAACAGCACGCGGATGCCGCGCGCCTTCGCCTGCTCAAGGATCGAAACCCACGCACGTCTCGCCCGCTCCAGCTCGAGCCTTCGATCGTTGAGCGCGTAATCCACCAGCACGACATCGGGACGCAGCGGCAGGACGTCGCGCTCGAAACGCGCGGCGCCGGTCTGCGCATTCTCTCCTCCCACCGCGCTCACGATCACGTTGATGACGGCATGAGGATATTTCTCGGCGAGCCTCATGCGCAGGAGATGAGGATAGGCTTCCAGCGAGCGAACCTCAGGCGTCTTGAAATAGCCCGCCGGCACGCTGTGGCCGAAGCAGACGACCGTGAGCGTGCGGTTCGCCGGCCAGTCGACGCGCGCGAGCTGCGCGAACTCCGCCAGATACGTCGCCCGATTCGCCGGCCCGCCAGCCGACGGCGCGGATGCGGCCCATCCGGGCGCCAACACCAGCAGGCACAAGGCGGCGCGTTCGAAGAAACGAAGAAGCATGGAAAGACGATGGCGTGCGCGCCGGGGGAATGCGCGCGTGTTTTTCAGGGTTTCCTCGCGTTTATCAGAAGTTCGAACGGCTCGAACAATCCGTAACCAACCAATGAATACTCCTGACCGGCCGCGCGGCCGTGCTTGGGACCAATGCGAAACGCGGAAGGCCAGGCGCGGCCCAACGGTGGCACGCCGTGGTGCGGCCCGAGCGTGTTCTTCAAGGTGCCGATCACGTCGACCTCGATGGTGTTGACGCCACGTCGCAGGTAAACGGATACGTCGCGTTGCCAGGGCGCCCAGCCGATCGCACCGGCGTCATGGCCATTGACTCGGACGCGCGCGACGCTCCCGAGCCATTCCGGCAGCGACACCGCAAACGCGCCATCCACCGAGGCGAGGTCGAACTTGGCGCGATAGCGCACGCCTTCCGCGTAGAACGGATGCCCCTGATCCGTCCAGCGCCCGAGCCGCAGCGGCGCATCCGGCACGATGACGAAGCCGTTCGCCGCCGCGCGCAGGCGGAAGCTGCCGCGCACGTAAGCGGGCTCGACCTCGTGGAGCTGCGTGAACGGCGAGGCGTGCAGCGTCACGACGTTTTCGCCGATGCGCGCAACATCTCGCAGCGATACGCAGCCAAACGCGCGATCGAGCCACCAGCGTCCATCTGCCGCGGATACAGGCTGGCCATTGCAGGTGATCGTGTAGAGGTCGGGCCGCTCGACCACGATCTCGAGATCAGCGGGGATCTGCTCCGTGATCGTGAACCGATAACTCACCTCCAGCCCGCTGCCCGGCGCGTAGGTGCGGCTGACGAGCTCGTCGCGGAACTGCACGGCGCTGTCCCACGGATTCGCGGCGACGCCGTTCTGCCGGAACGCGAACTGACCGGCATCGTAGCAGTAGATGTTTTTCCGCGTCTCGCCTCCGGCCGTGATGTCGACGAAATCGATCGTCAACACATTGGGCGCGAGCCGCTCGATTTCGAGCGATGCGCCCGGCATCACCGTCGGTGTGGCCAGCCCCGCAACGGGTGCCGGCACGCGCGCCGTCGTCGCGAGGAAGAGGAGCAGGCTGCCGCCGGGCGGGAGCGAAAAATCGACCGCCACTCCCCCGGCTTTGGCCGTGGAAAATGGATGGCGCTCGACCGTGCCGCGGTCCGTATCCCAACGCTCCACACCGGTTGCCGCCGACGAGATCGTGCCGGCTGTCACATGCTCCGCGCTCGTGTTGGCGAGGAAGAGCAAGTCGCCATCAGCCAGCCGGCGCCGGTGGTGAAACAAGAGGCCCGCATCACCTGCGGAACGCCGGATCGCGAACCCGTCGGACACGAGCGGCGCAACGGCGTCGGCGATTCGCTCCGCGCTCACCTGTGTCCAACCCCGCATCGCGCATAGCGCGGCCGCCCGTGGGTTCACCGCACCGTCGACGCGTGTGAGTGAATCGTCGAGCGCGAGGATTTGTCCGCCGGCCTCCAGGAATCGCTCGAGAAACGCCACAGTCTCGGCGTTGAGGCTCTCGACGTGTCGCGGCAGCACGACGATGCGGTAGGCAGCCTGCCCGATTTTCAAAGTCGCTGCGTGCACGGAACCATGCCGCGCGAGGAGGTATTCACTGCCGAGGTCGTATTCGATCTGCGCGGACTCGAAGCGGTTGACCGTCGTGTGAAAGTCGCGCCCGAGCCGGCCAAGCGCGGCGCTCGCGTGCGCACCGTAATTATACATCCAGCCCGTCGTGGTCGGTTCGAGCAGCAGCACGTCCGCAGGCCGCTTGCCCTGGGCGAGCACGGCCGACAGGCGAGCGAAATACATGCTCAGCGCGCCGAAGTCCGACCACCACGGCTCGTGATGAGAGAAGCTCTGGGGATGGTCCCGCTTGCGAGCGCCGCGGAGACTGATCGCGGAATAGTGCTGGACGAAATCATTTACGCCGAGCGCCTGGAGCCAGTCTCCGATGCGCTTCAGATCGGCGAAGCGGATATCCCAGCCGGAGGCGCCGAAGGCCTCGGACATGGGACGCGACAACCCGAGCTGCGCGGCGACGCTGGCGATCTCCCGGACGGCGCGCGCATTGCCGAACTGGCTGTTCAAGCCGTCGCTGTAGTTGTTCATCAGCGTATCGATGCCCGGACGATGCTGCCACGCCGCGGCCGTCATGCTGTCGGGAATTGAGCGCGCATTGGGCCACTCGTGCTCCCAGAAGTGGCCCGTCGCCTGGAGCCGGTGCGCTACACAATAGTCGAAATAGGGCTTCGCCCAGCGCTCGACGTAGAGCTCGTTCAGCAGTTGGAGAAAGTTGTGGCGCACCTTCCGCCAGTCGCCGATCTCGAGCGTCAATGACGGCAGCACCGGCGCGAGCTCGTAACCCCAGCGCTGGCGAAACCGCTCGGGCAAATCGTGGGCCCACGGCAGGCCCGGCGTGGACCGAATCTGCGGCTCATCGGTGAACACGCCAGCGATCAGTGCGCCGAACTCCGCGCCGTAGCGCGCGCGATACGGCTCGAAGGTGAGCTCGAGAAACGTCTGCGCGACTCCGGGCGTGAGGAGGTTCGTGTAGCTGCGGTTTCCAAACCAGGGAGTCTGCTTCGCCTGTATTCGCTTCGCCACTACGTAGCGGCCCGCCGGAGATGACTCGGCCGCCTTTGCGTGCTCGGTGAGCATCTCCGCGCGGTCGGACTCGACGCGAAAGAGCGCGACGGTGTCCTCGGTCCAGGTGGGCGCGGCGGCGGACTCGGTGAGGCTGAGTCCCATCCCGCGGGATTCGGGCATCACCTCCGGCACCCAGCCGCCGGCAAAGCCGGACGGATAGGAGTTCTCATCGTAGATCCAGAGCCGCGCGCCCTGCTTCCTCGCTTCATCGAGCGCGGCATCCCAGAGCTTGAACCAATCGGGCGACAGATATGGCGTCATCAACCCGGGCCGCGGGTGAACGTGAAGGTTCTTCAGCCCGCGGCCGGCGAGCTCGCGCAGCGAGGTGCGCACCTGCTCCTCGTCGAGCAGATCGTTCCACACCCACAACGCGCCTGGCGCATATTCCACCGGAGGCTCCGAGAACAACCGCCGCACCGCGGCGGAATCGGAGACCGGTTCCGCGGCCCGCACGGCGCCCGCAAGCGATGCGAGTGCGACCGCGAGGGCGAAGTGCGACCGGCGCGGGAATGAACGAAGCCACGCAGTTCGGCGAAAGCGCGAAACGAGAGCGCGCATTGAAGAAACCTTAGAAGGAAAACGTCGAGGTCAGCACCCAGCTGCGCGCCTCTCCGATTCGATACGCGGCCACCACGAAATTCGTCTTGTCCGTCAGCGACACCGGATTGGAGCGCACGGGAATCAGCAGGTTATCGTTCAGGAGATTCCGTATATTGAGCTGTATTTTCCAGTTCACCTTCCCGCCGAGAATCGGTCGCGTGTAGGACAACCAGCCATCCAGGGCGGTTTGCGTCGGGCCGCGGAATGGATGCGCGAGGTCGTCGAGATTGCCGAGCACCGGATCCTTGAGCGCCGCGTAGCCGATCGCCGCGCGATCCTGCCACCGCGCCGCTCCGCCAACGGCCCAGCCTTTCAGCCTCGAATCGCGGGTGAATGTGTAGTTCGTCATGAAATTCGCGCGCCACGGCACGAGCTCCTGAATCGCCTGGCCCTCGGACGCGTGGGCCCGCTGCACGCTCGTCTGCAGGACCGGGCCGGCAAAACCCTTCACATCGAAACTGGTCCCGGCGGTGAGATCCCGGATCGTGGGCAGCATCCAGATGGGCATGCGCTCGTTGATCAAGGGATCGACCAGCGTGCCCGCGGCGCCGCGCACTGCCTTCTGGTTCGCGACATTCACCATCATGCGCCAGTTCTTCAGCGGATTGTAGACGAGCTCGAATTCATACCCGCTCGAAACGCCCTGCGTGGTTTCGACGACGCCCGACGGGCTGGCATAGGTCAGGACATTAAAGCCCTGTGCATTGGGCGTCTCGTTCAGGGTGAAATGGTAGGCCTCCGCATACCGCTTGAAAAGCGGGCCGGCCTCCGGGTCGTTGAAGCCGACGTAGCCCGCGGCTTTCAAGTCGGCCAGATTGTTCGTGCTGTAGATTCGCTGCTCCAGCTCGGCAATGCGGTTCAGCAGGCCGCCGGCCGGCAGGCGGGAGTCGGTCATGTTGTTCTGCCGTGTTTCATACTTCGTGACGCGCAACACCAGTTTCCCATGAAAGGCATTGATGCCCACGCCGAGTTCCCGCGTCGTTCCGGACTGCGGCGCGACCGACTCGCGGTAGATGTTCTGGCGAAAGCCGGTGAGCTGAAAATTTTCCGAGCGGTTATAGTAAAGCGACAGCCCGAGCCCGCCGGGCAGACGCTCCATCCACGACCGCGGCACGTGCAGCGCGTAGCCCTGGGAGAAATTGTTGTCCCGTGAAAACAGCGAGCTCGTGGTGTGGGGCAGATTGAGAAAACGCGATCCGGTGTCCGGATTGAGCACGCCGTTGTTGCTGCCGATGAAGTTCTCGATCTCGTCGTGCCGCCACCCGAGCGTCGAGACGAGCAGCCCCTCGGCCCAGCGCGCCTGCCAGACCTGGCCCCAGGAAATCGTCTCGTTGCGCACGGCGTTGACCGCGCTCGCGAGATATTCGAGGTCGTCGAATCCCTGATACACCTGATGCGTCGACTGGATCCACTGGCGGTTTTGCGAGCCCACCTGAGGCCCGAGCCGCCAGGTGGTGAGGGTTTCGGGAAAGGTCAGCTTCGTGGTGATGGGTTGCAGCCGGGCTTGGTCGACGCTCGTCGTGCCGAGCAGCGAGGGGCCGATGTAAGTGACCGTGCCGAGCAGGCGATCGGCGAGCGCGGTGGTGCGGTTCTCATAATTCATATCGAGCACCGCCATGTACCCGCCGATGCCATGTTGTTTCGCATTATTGTCTGTATAGAACGCCGTGCCGGTGTGCTGGCCCAACAGGCGCCCCAGCGCTCCATTGAAGCGCCGGCGAAAGTCGTGCGTATAGTAAGCCGTGGCGCGATAGGTGGCGTCGTCGGTGCGCAGCCGGTTGATGCCGCCGCGCTCGCTCAGCAGCGGGCGCCCGTAGTTTGGATTGGGCCGCCCGTCGTTGGTCTGCTGGTTCACGTCGATTTTGACGTGCATCAACTGGGCGCCGTAGATCTCGGTCAGATCGCGCTTGGTGCGCTGCCGGTCGTACGCCACTTCGACGCCCGCGTTGCCGCCGAGGAAGACGTGCGCCGCCGCGACGTTGATCGAATTGAAATCCTGCGACAGGTCGCTGTTCGGCCCATCGATCTTGTGTTTTCTATAGTCGAAGACCTTGCGATCGGTGATTTGAGTATAGGTGGAAAAGTCGGCCAGCGGATCGCCCGGAGGCGGCACCCTGGGATCGCGCGTGGCGAAGCGCCGCGCCTCCCACACCGGACGGGGAGCGAGGAACCGGTATTGCACGCGCTGCGCCACGGGCACGGCGGTAGCCGTGTCGTCGGCATACGACGGGAACGAATCCGTCACGACCGCGCGATTGGGATCGGCGAAGAACGCAAGCGGGCCCCAGAGCTGGCCGAGCGTGCCGTCGAGGTTGAAGAGCCGCTGGTAGTTTTGCTTGGGCTCGAGATTGACGTTGAAGCGGCCATCGGGACCGGAGGGCCAGATGTTGTCGGGCCGGCTGAGCTGACCGTATTCATACCACGAGGACAGCGCGTCGATCGGTGGATCGATGCGCGGGAGGTTTTGCGAGAGGCGCCCTTTCTCGGCCTTGACGCTCAGCGTGGTGCCCTTGAACGGCCGCTGCTCGATCGCGGCGTAGAGGCGCTTCTGGTCGCGAAACGCCGGCTCCTGCTCGTAATTCTTCGCGTCGTCGAGCGCCGCGAGGCGGAGCGAGAGCTTGCCCGGCACGAGCACCCGCTCGACGTCGAGCGACGCACGTGCGCTGCCGTAGCGATCGGTGCTGACCTGTGCGCGAGCCGCGTTCTTGAACAGCGGGGCGAGCGTGCTGTTTTCGATAATGCCGGCGGGACTGCCGAGCCCGAAGAGGATGGCGTTCGAGCCCCGGTTGATGGTCACACTCTGCGTGTTGTAGGCATCGAGCGGGATTCGGGTCGTGAAATAATTTCGCGTCGTATCCGCCGCGGCGAGGCCGCGGACGCGGTTCCTCCCGTTCGTCTCCTGCCGCTGCGCGATGAAGCTCATCTGATTGACGATGCCGCCGGTCTGATCGGAGCCGGAGAAGTTGCCGTTGATGCCCGCCGCCTCGGTGCCGGTGGTATACGTCAGGATGTCGACCGCAGAGCGCGCGGCGGTGTCCTCCATCATGTCTTTCGTCACGACGCTGATCGACGCGGCGAGGTCTTTCAGTTCGCTGCGCAGACGCGTGCCGGCGAGCGTATCGGTGGCTTGATAGCCCGTGTCGCGCTCGCCTGAGACCACGAAGGGACTCAGCACGACCGACTCGCTATCTGCCCGGGGCGCCATCGGGCGATCGCGGGGCAGCGTCGCCCTTGGTTCTTTTTTTGCTTCGACGGGTTCTCGACGGACAGCGAGCGAGCCACTCTTCCCATCCTCCACGACTTCGAGCCCGGTTTTCGCCAGCATCAGATCGAGCGCTTCGCGCGGCGTGAACTCGCCTTTCACCGGGTTGGTGCGGATGCCCTCGACCGCCGAGGCGCCCATGATCAACGCGCGCCCGGACTGTTGGGAAAACGCCTTCAGCGTCTTCTCCGCGCTGCCTCCCGGCAGATCGAAGCTGCGCTTCGCGCTCAATTGGGCGCGAGCCGCGAGCGGCAGGATGAAAACGCAGATGACCGCGAGAAGCGCGCGGGGGCAGACGCCGGAACAGGCGGAACGAAGCAGTTGCATGGAGGGTAATTGGAGCGCCGCTGCCTTCCGACCAAGGAAGGCGGCAGCGTTCTCCTTCGCTACCATGCACGAGCGCCGCTCATTCTTTATCCGCCCGTGAATTATTTCGCGCGAGGAAAGCCACGCGTCCAGGGCACGCCGCACAGCGCTACGGTTTGCTGATGACAACCGTCCCGTCGACCCGCGCGGTGCGCATGTCGAACGCGTTTTCCAGCAGCCGCACGAAGCTCTCAGGATCATCCGCCCAGAAAATGCCGCTGATCTCGAACTGGCCGGTCTTCGCATCCGTGATCCTGAGTTGCAGCTCGTTTTGCCGGTTGAAGAGCTCGACCGCCTCGTTGAGCGGTGTGCGGGTAAACTCGATCCGCTGCTCGCGCCAGGCCAGGGCGGTGGCGATCTGTGCCGGCGTCACGGCCGCGACCGCCGGCGGCACATCGGCCGCGAGCGGGATCACGCGTCGATTGCCCGCCGTGAGCAGCACCGGCTGGGCCGGCTCGGACGTGTGGTTCGCCGCGGACACGCTGGCCGCGGACGCGGACGGCTCCGCGATTGCGACGGTGCCTTCGGTGACGAGCACCTCGACTTGCTTGGGTGCGAAGCGGACGGTGAACGCCGTCCCCACGGCCTTGATCTCCACGCCACCCGCCGCGACGACAAATGGACGCTGCGCATCCTTCGTGACGGAAAACAGGACCTCGCCCTGCAAGAGTCGCACGAGTCGTTTCTCCGTCGTGAACGCGGGTTCGATCTCCGCGCCGACGTTCAGTTGCGCAGTCGATCCGTCCGGTAACTGACGCACATCGGGCCGGACGACAATGCGCGTGCCCGGCGATTCCGCCGGCGAGAAACGAGGATAGAACGCAAAGGCGAGCAGCACCGCGACCGCGAAACCGATCGTGGTCATCGCCACGCGGCGGCGACGCGTGCGCACGCGGTGCCGTTCACGGACGCGATGGCGTTCCTGAGCGATCTGGCCCTGCCGCGCCCGGCCCGGCGCCGAAACCGTGCTCCATGCTTTCTCCAAGTCGGACACGGCCGAGGCGTGGCGCGGATCGGTCGCGAGCCACGCCTGGAAACAACGCTCCTCCTCCGGCGAAAATCCGCCGTAGCGTCGCGCGAGCCATTGCGCCGCGATCTCCTCGATCGCGTCGTCCGACGCGCGGCGTGACTGCGAATCAGAAGGCTTCATTGCAGGGCTCCGCGCTCGCGGAGATACTCGGCGCATTTTTTGAAACCGCGCGCCAGTTGCACGTAGACGGTCGACTCGGCGATCTCGAGCCGCTGCGCGATCTCCCGCGGCGAAAGCCCCTCGAAAGCGGCCAGCCGGATGATCTCGCGACAACGCGCCGGCAGGTGCTCGACCGCCGCCTCGGCGAGAGCGAACTGCTGGCGCGCGTTGGTGATGGCTGCGGCATCGGGTCCATCGTCCAGGATGCTCCAGTCGGGGAGCTCATTTACAGGAACGTCGGAAATAAATTTGCGGCGCCGAAAGACCGCGAGCGCCGTGTTGCGCGCGATCGCAAACACGTAGGCCTTCGCACACGCGACGCCGCCCGCGGCCTTTACCTTGAGGAGCCGAAGATAGGACTCCTGGACGACATCATCGGCATCGATGGACGGAAAACGGTTGCGGAGATAACTCCGCAACGCGGGCTCGTGCGGCTGCACCTCCTCGTGGAACCAGCGCGCCGGATCGTCCACGCCCGGCGCAGCCTCACAAGGCGCGGCGGGAAGCGGGACGGCGGCTGAGTTCGTCGGCGGCACGGGGTGTTGGCCTTTCGGCAACCGTTGCGAGACGGATTTCAGTTTGGCCAGCCGAAATCGTGACGCGGAAAAAATACCCGCCCGCAGCCCCGAATCGGCCACAATTCGCGTCGAACGCGTAAAGAAACCCGCCGGTTCGCGCATCATGTATAATTCACCCTGCGCCGAGCAGCCCGGATCGATCGCACGAGTTTCGCGTCACCCTCGCGCTCCTCTGTGGATACTCTCCGAGCCTGCCGCAAAAGTGATCGCGCGCGCCGCCGTCCTGGATGCCGGCGGCGCTCCGACGCTCCCGCCCGCGACAAGTTCCGGCACGATCAGCCGCTGATCTCCCGGCTTTGCCGTGCCCTCGATCGCGTGACGCACGCGATCGAAAAGCAGCTTCGCCGCGACCTCCATGTTGGCGCGATAAAACACCGGCCGCGGCCGCATGAACTGCAAAAACGGATCCTCGCTGCGACAGATCAGCGACACATCCTCCGGCACCCGCAGCCCACGGCTCGCGAGGTGCGTCGCGACCGTCGCGTAGTGATGCGTGTGCGTGACGACGAACGCCGTCGGCCGTTGCGGCGCGCGCAACGCGCCGTCGAGCTGCCGGCAGAGCGCGTCGGCGTCGGAATCCGGGCGCTCCAGCACGAGCGGCACCGCCGGCTCGCCGCGGTGCGCTTCGAACGCCTCGCGGAATCCGCGCACGCTATCCTGCTCGCCCGCGCGTCGCACATCGTAGGCCACGAGCGCGATGCGGCGGTGGCCTTTCGCCAGCAGCAACGCCGTCGCGTGCCGGATGCACGCGTGATAGTTGATGCCCGCGCCGGGTAGCGAGAGGCCGGAGTAGACATTGCCGTAAACCACCGCCGGCACGCCGCTGTTTTCGAACCACTCCTGCATCCGACGATCCGCGAGCACGAGCACCCAGCAGGCCTTGGGGCTGCTGCGCACCAGCCGCGGCATCAATCTGCCCGGGTCCGTGCGGCTGAAACGCTGGCCCTCCAGCACGTCGACGCTCAATCGTTCCTCGGCGCAGAGCGCCCGAAAAATATCCAGCACCTGGATAAAACGCGGCGGCATGCGATACACCGGCTCGGAGCAGATCACGCCGACGTCGCGCAGCGGTGCCGCCGCGCCCGCCGGGCCGCGGCGCTTCAGCGCCAGGATGCGATAGCCGCGATACGGCTCGACCGCGATGCGTCGCCCTGCCTGCAGGCGCTCGAGCGCCGCGCGGACCGTTTGCCGGCTGACGTTGAGCACGCGCTGCAACGCCCGCTCGCTCGGCAGCCACTCGCGCCAGCGACCCGCGTCGATTTCCTGCTCGATGCTCTGGGCCACCTGTTCGGCGAGAAGCACGCGGCGCGGACGCGGGAGGGGTTGCATCGCTCGATCTTAGCGCGGCCGGTGGCCGCGCAATTCAAGAAGCGCGCGCACCCGCGAGTTGTTCGATTTCCTGCGCGCGAGCGATGTCACCCCGCATCCACAGTCGGTATCCGGTCACGAGCGCGAGGCCCGCGAAGGCAAAGAGACCCGCAGCGGCCGCAAACACCGTGTAGAGTCCCAGTTCGCGTTTCAGGACTCCCGCGAGCAACACCCCGCAACCGCCCGCCGCCGTCGACACCGCATTCATGATGCCGAGGCCGGTCGCGCGAAACGGCCGCGGCACGACCTCGCACTGGCTGGCATTATCGTTCGCCTGCCCCAACCCGCGGAGGAACGAGAACGCACCTATGCCGAGCGCCAGCGCCGCAAACGCCGGCCGCGCCAGGAAGATCAGGAGAAACGGCGCGCCGATCAGATAGAACAGCCCGTAAAGCAACATCCGCCGATGCGGCGCGCCGGCCGACACGCGGTCCGATATCCAGCCGCCGGCGCAGATCCCAAGCACCACCGCACCCTGCAACACAAACGTCCCTGCAAAACCCGCCGTCGCGAGCGTCATGTTGTAGGTCTCGCGCAGATACAACGGCAGCCACCCGAAAAACATCCACATGCCGAAACCCGAGAGCATCGATTCGAGCATGAGCACGCGATACGACCGCACCGTCGCGAGAAATCTCACCGCGGTCCAAAACGACGGCGCGGCAATCTCCGTGCGCGGAGCCGCCATCACCGCCGGCACCTCCGGCACCACGGGCACCATCGAGCGTCCGACCAGCGCGAGGGCGATCCCACCCAGCCCCAAGATCCCAAACCCCGAGCGCCACCCGTGATGCTCGGCCATGAAACCGGAGAAGCCGCCTCCGAGCACCATCCCGGCATTGATGCCGATCGTGATGAAGCTCATCGCCCGCGCCCGCGTCCCGGCTCCGTGTGCCTCGGCAATCATCGCGAAAGCGGCGGGCAGAAAAAGGCTCTCCGCGAGACCCAGCGCGAACCGCAACATCACCAGCGCAGTGAAATTACTCGCCAGTCCCATCAGTGCCGTCACGAGGCTCCACGTCGCGATGCTCCACAGCACCAACCCCCGACGCGAAACGCGATCTGCGAGCCGGCCCGCGAGCGGCGAGCCGACCGCGTAACTCCAAAGAAACACCGATCCCAACAAGCCCAGCTCGACATCTGTCGCACTAAATTCCGTGCGCACGGCCGCCAGCACCGCCGACATCGCAGCCCGGTCCGCGTAGTTCAAAGCCGCTCCGAAACCCAGGAAGGCGGCCAGCCACCACTGCGCGCCCGTTCTGTTATATTGCATTTGGTTCGTAAGCTGTGGCCGCAGAGCTGGAATTCCGACCCGTGCGCGGCGTGGGATTATCTTTATTTGCGCACGACAAACCGTTCACGCCAGCCATGAGCTTTCAGTGACGGACGTGCGTCTCAACGAGCGAACTCTGGTCTGAATCGTGGACCGCGCCGGGGCGACCGCGTGGCTGGGCCTGGTCTTTTGTCTGGTTCTTGCCGTATCCGGAACGCGGATGCGGGACCGACTCACGGCAGTTTGGCGAGGGGGACGCGGGCCTGGAGATTGCCCATGCCGGCAAAAAGATAGAGGTGTTCGCCGTGTTCAAAGAGAGTGACGTAGGAAATCCAGCCGCCTTTGAAAACGCCGCTTTTGCGAGGGTGGCGGGCCACGACGAGGGGGTTGCTCCAGGTTTTGCCTTCGTCGGCGGAGGTGGCGAGGTGGAGCTCACGGCGATGCCAGCTGGCGACGGCGAGGGAGTAATCCGTGGTGTCGGCACCGCCACGGGTTTGAGGGGGGTTGTCTTCGGTGTCTTTCCAGGGGCTCCAGACCAGCACGAGGCGGCCGTCGGAAAGGCGTTCAAGCGTCGCAGGTGAGGACGAAGCGTAGATGCGCGTGGGGCGGAGCGGGGACCAAGTGAGGCCGTCGTCGTGCGAGCGGGACTCCCAGAGGGCGCCGAGGTTGGTGCGGGTGAGGAACCAAACCGTGCCGTCGGCGAGTTGGATGAGGGTGGGTTCGACCACGCCGTCGTGGTTGCCGTTGGAGTTGGGGAGATCGAAGGCGGGAGCGGGTGAAGACCACGTGCGGCCATCGTCCGCCGAGCGAAGTACGGCGACGGTGTGGCGACCCGGGTTCGGCGTGCGGTATTGCGCCGGCAGGAGGAAGACGCCGGCTTTTGTCTGGAGGATTTTCCGCGGCGGGTGGCCGTTGGTGTAGCGCGGGTCGGAGATGCGGAGCGGGTCGGACCAGGTTTTGCCGGAGTCGGTGGAGCGCGATACGATGAGCTGCCCGCCGGTGAGGTGAGGGACGTAGTTGTGGGTGGACTTGTCCCAGAATTCGGCGAGGGCACCGGGGGTGTGCGGGGTGCGCCAGACCACGAGCCAGGCGCCGGTAGTGCTGAGGGCGAGACGGGCAGCGCGAGGCGAGCCGGTGGCGGGCGTGCCCTTGATGAAAGGGATGTCGTTTTGGGCGGGAAAGGTTTTCATGCCGTCGGCGGAAACGGCGATGTGATCGCCGCGCGCGGTGAGGACGCGGCCGTCGGCGAGGCCGAGGTAGGATGTTTCGCCCCAGCCGATGGGCGCCAGGGTGACGGGCGCGAAGCCGTTGCCAGGAATGAGCCACGTAGCTGGCTGCTTGGAGTCGGGCGCATCCTGAATTTTGCCTTGGAGGGTCCGGCCCTCCTGAGCGTGCAGCGAACTCCAGCCCAGCAGGAGACTGAGCATGCCTGCCCAAACGCGTTGAGGCAGGCATTTCGTGCGCAGGCACATGATGGGGGCGCCGGGAATAGTCATCCGTGTAAGGGGCGTGGGAGTGCGATCAACGAAGCGAGAGAAGCGTTGAGGTTGCTTCGTGGCTCCCGATACGGAAACACGGCCGTCGTGGTAACCGCCGATTACCACTTTTACGGCAGGGCGCTTTCGTTGTGTTTCCGCAGCGGCCCTATAAGCCCGAGTGGCTCTCATTTCACCCCATCGGGAGCCGATCCGGACACCATCACCTTCCGCTGCGCGGCGGACGAAGGCTGGTGGACGCTCGCGGACTCGAACCGCGGACCCCCTGCGTGTGAAGCAGGTGCTCTAACCAACTGAGCTAAGCGTCCGAAACAGGGGCGAGAACGTGCACAGCCCCCGCCATCGAATCAATCCCGTTTTCAGATTCTTCCCGCCGCCCGCCTCAACCCGCTCGCCCGCTCAACTCTTCCGCGTCGTCTTTGCCCTTTTCCGCTCCGGAAATACTTCCCGACAGATATCGCAGGTCATCCCCTCGCAACCGCGCGCCGTGCAGTGCTCGCGTCCGTAATAAATGAACTGCAGGTGAAGCTTGTTCCAGCGCTCGCGCGGGAACACCGCCTTCAAATCGCGCTCGGTCTGCTCCACGTTGCGCCCTTCCGTCAACCCCCAGCGCTGCGCCAGCCGGTGGATGTGCGTGTCCACCGGAAACGCCGGCACGCCAAACGCCTGCACCATCACCACGCCGGCCGTCTTATGCCCCACGCCCGGCAGCGCCTCGAGTTCCTCGAATGTCCGAGGTACCTGCCCGCCGTGCTTCTCCACGAGCAGGCGCGCCATCGCGGAAAGGTTCTTCGCCTTTGTCGGCGAAAGCCCCACCGGCCGGATAATCCGTTGAATCTCCGCCACCGGCAGCGCCATCATCTTCTCCGGCGTGTCAGCCACCGCGAAGAGCTCCGGCGTCACCGCGTTCACCGAACGGTCCGTCGTGTGCGCCGATAACATCACCGCGACCAGCAACGTAAACGCATCCTTGTGCCCGAGCGGAATCGCCGGCTCCGGATAAAGCTCCATCAAACGACGGTCCACGATGGCGGCACGCTCGGCTCGAGTCATGCGCCGCAAACAGAGCCGCTTCTCCCTCGGAAACAAACCTTAATTGGCCCGCCCCTCGCGCCAAATCTCCATTGCGCGCGCGATTCTGCGCCCTACGGTGCGCGCATCCTCATGTCCTCGCTGCGCGACCTTCTCGCCCCCACCGACACGTTCCCTCGCCGCCATCAGGGCGACAACGCCGCTGACACCGCCGCGATGCTGGCCAGCCTCGGCTACCCGTCTCTCGATGCGCTCACCGATGCCACGGTGCCCCCGCACATCCGGCTCGATCGCCCGCTCGATCTCCCGCCCGCGCTGGGCGAAAGCGCCGCGCTCGCCGAGCTCCGCCGCATTGGTTCGCAAAACAAGATTTTCCGCAGCTTCATCGGCCTCGGCTATTACGACACGCTCACACCGCCCGTCATCCAGCGAAACATTTTCGAGAACCCCGGCTGGTACACGTCCTATACGCCCTATCAGGCGGAGATCTCGCAAGGCCGGCTCGAGGCGCTGCTCAACTACCAGACGCTCGTCACCGATCTCACCGCCCTCGAGATCTCCAACGCCTCCATGCTCGACGAAGGCACCGCTGCCGCCGAGGCGATGATGCTGTGCCATCGCGTCAAGGACATCGAGACCGGCACGTTCTTCGTCTCCGAGCGCTGCCATCCGCAGACGATCGACATCGTGCGCACGCGCGCCAAGCCACTCGGCATCACGGTCGTCACGGGCGACCACCGCACCTTCGATTGCGCGAAGGCCGGCGATCTCTTCGGCGTCCTTATCCAATATCCGGATACGACCGGCAGCATCCACGACTTCTCCGCGTTCTTCGCCGCCGCGCACGCCGTCGGTGCGCTCTGCGTGGCCGCCACCGACCTGCTCGCGCTCACGCTGCTCCGCCCGCCGGGCGAGTTCGGTGCGGATGTCGCCGTCGGTTCCGCGCAGCGTTTCGGCGTGCCGCTCGGCTTCGGCGGACCGCACGCCGCGTTTCTCGCGACGAAGGATGCTTTTAAACGCCAGATGCCCGGCCGCCTCATCGGCGTTTCCAAGGACGCGCAGGGTAACGTGGCGCTGCGCCTCTCCCTCGGCACGCGCGAGCAGCACATCCGCCGCGACAAGGCCACGTCCAACATCTGCACCGCCCAGGTGCTCCTCGCCGTCATGGCCGGAATGTACGCCGTGTATCACGGCCCCAAAGGCCTGCGCCGGATCGCGCGCCGCGTGAAGCTCCTCACCGAAGTCCTCGCCGCCGGCCTGCGCGCCGCGGGCGCCAAGGTGAATGCCGAACCTTTCTTCGACACGCTCACCGTCACCAACATCGCCGCTGCCCGCGTCCACGCCGCGGCCGAGGCCAGGAAGATCAATCTGCGCCCCGTCGACGACTACACCGTCGGCATCTCGCTCGACGAAACCACGACCCTCGAGGAGGTCGAAACGCTCCTCACCCTTTTCCGCGAGTCCGCGAGCGCCGACTTGGACGCTCAACTCTCAACCCTCAACACTCAACTCCAGCAGCTCTCCGCCTTCCCCGCCCCCTTCGCACGAACCTCGTCCTTCCTCACGGCCTCGGTCTTCAACCGTTACCACACCGAGCACGAGATGCTCCGCTATGTGCGGCGCCTCGAAGCGAAGGATCTCTCGCTGATCCACTCGATGGTCTCGCTCGGCTCGTGCACGATGAAGCTCAACGCCACGAGCGAGATGTTTCCCGTGTCGTGGCCCGAGTTCTCCAAGCTGCACCCATTCGCACCCGCCCAGCAGACGCGCGGCTATGCGCAACTCTGCCGCGAGCTCGAAGCGTGGCTCGTGGAGATCACCGGTTTCGCCGCGATCTCGCTGCAACCCAACGCCGGCTCCCAAGGCGAATACGCCGGCCTGCTCGCAATCCGCGCGCATCACGAGGCGCGCGGCGAAGGTCATCGCAATATCTGCCTCATACCGACCAGCGCGCACGGCACGAATCCCGCGAGCGCCGCGATGTGCGGATTTCAGGTCGTGCCCGTCGCCTGCGATGCGCAGGGCAACATCGACGTCGCCGATCTGCGCGCCAAGGCCGCCGCGCACACGAAGGACCTCGCCGCGTTGATGGTCACGTACCCGTCGACGCACGGCGTGTTCGAGACCGCCATCAAAGACATTTCCGCGATCATTCACGAACACGGCGGCCAGGTTTACATGGACGGCGCGAACCTCAACGCGCTCGTCGGCCTCAGCTCGCCGGGCATCATCGGCGCCGACGTCTGCCACCTGAATCTGCACAAGACCTTCTTCATTCCGCACGGCGGCGGCGGCCCCGGCGTCGGCCCGATCGGCGTGGCAAAACATCTCGTGCCGTATCTCCCCGGCCATGCGGTCGTGTCGCCCTTCGCACCCGGCCAGCCGGGTGGCGGCGTCGGCGCCGTGAGTGCCGCGCCGTGGGGCAGCGCCTCGATCCTCGTGATCTCGTGGATGTTTATCCGCATGATGGGCCCCGACGGCCTCACCGCCGCCACCCAGCACGCGATCCTCAACGCGAACTACATCGCGAAGCGGCTCGAGCAGCATTTCCCGATTCTGTATCGCGGCACCAACGGCCTCGTCGCGCATGAGTGCATCGCCGATCTCCGCGGCTGGAAGAAGCACGGCGTCGAAGTCGAAGACGTGGCGAAGCGCCTGATGGATTACGGTTATCACGCCCCGACGATGAGCTGGCCGGTCGCGGGCACGCTCATGATCGAGCCGACGGAAAGCGAAGCGAAGGCGGAGCTCGATCGCTTCTGCGACGCCATGATCTCGATCCACGGCGAGATTCAGGCCGTCGTGACGGGCGAATCCGACAAGACCAACAACCCGTTGAAAAACGCCCCGCACACGGCGCAGGTGGTCTGTGGCGACGAGTGGAATCGGCCCTATTCGCGCGAGACCGCGGCGTTTCCCGACCGCTTCACGCGCGCGAGCAAATTCTGGCCGAGCGTCAGCCGCGTGGACAACGTCTACGGCGACCGCAACCTCGTCTGCTCCTGCGTGGGCATGGAAGCCTACGCGGAGGCGGCACCGGCCAGCTGAGCCGGGAGCCGGCAGGCTGCGGCGCACCGCGCCAATCGCGGCGACGAGGTGCCTTCAGGGAAGGTTCGGGGACGCTTCAGTGTCACACTTCCAGCGCCGGCCGAACCGATTCGAAACGCGGCGTTGACGCCACCGCGCATGGTGCCCGGGAGCGGACTCGAACCGCTACGCTGTTAGGCACAGGCTTCTGAGACCTGCGTGTCTACCAATTCCACCACCCGGGCAATGCGCTTATAACTAGCTACTTACGGAGTGTCTTCAACTTCGCCATTGGCTTATTTCTACACCATCATTCTACTCTTTCCGCATGGAAGTGGGAAAGAAAGAGAGTCAGTGGGAAAGAACCAATGTCACGAACCTGCTTCGCAACCGTGAGAGCGGGACCTACTACGCGAGGGTAAAAGTGAACGGCAAGCAGAAATGGCGGACGCTCGAGACGACCGTCTTTTCCGTCGCGAAACTCAGGCTCGGCGACAAGGAGAAGGAGCTGCGCGCGCACGGCTTGGCTGAGCGCGGCGAGAGTCGCACAACCGGCTTGGACGAAATGGCCGTCAGCCACTTCATCAGAATCTTTCAGCAGCGGACGGAACATGACGTATCGATCGCGCCGGCGACGCGTGAGCGCCGTGGCACCGCGATCAAGGCAGTCGTGACCACGTGGCCCGATCTTCCCGGCCGCGACATCCGGCGCGTGAACGCTCCCGACTGCCGCGCGTGGGCCGCAAAGGCGCTCCGCGAGGGCACCGGGTTCATTGCCCCCAACGTGAAGACGAAGCGTGCCGGAATGTCCGCATCGGCCTTCAACAAGGCCGTCGATGCATTGCGGGCGGTGTTCGAGATCGCGCGTGAGCAAGGCGTCATCTACAAAAACCCGGCGGACGAGATCTCGAAAGCGCCGGCAAAAAAGAAGCGGCTCGAACTACCCTCGCCGGATCAGTTCCGCGACCTCACCGATCGAATCGCGAACGCCGGAGCCAGATGGTCGCGTGACTGCGCCGATCTCGTGCGTTTCCTCGCCTACTCTGGGCTTCGGCTTCGTGAGGCCACGGCGCTTCACTGGCGCCACGTCGACGACTCACGGAAGCAAATCTCGGTGCCAGGCACCAAGACGGAATCCAGCGATCGCCTGATTCCAATCTTCCCCGAACTCGGAAAGCTCTTGGGGGAGATTCGCGCGCGGCGCGGTGAGGAAGCGGCTGAGGCGCCAATCCTCAACGTCGGCGGCTCGCTCGGTGCGCTAGAGTCGGCATGCACCGCGATCGGGATAGCGCCCCTAACTCACCACGATCTCCGGCACCTGTTTGCAACGCGGTGCATCGAGAGTGGCGTAGATATTCCGACTGTATCCAGATGGCTGGGACATTCGGACGGCGGCACGCTTGCGATGCAAACTTACGGCCACCTTCGGCAAGAGCACAGCCAAGCACAGGCGGCGAAAGTAATTTTTGGAGGGAGCCACTGAAATCATACGACGATATGAAAAAAGAAAAACCGAATAGCCACACACCGGTGCCGAATTTGTCTGGCGCTCACAACTACACCGGCGCGCCAGAGGTCCCAGTTTCTCCGGGTGCGGTGATTCTAGCGCAAACCGCAGCACCATTCGCCGCCACCGGAATGGATTCTGCGCGCGCAATCAGCGCAGCATTTTCTCTACTTCTGGATTGTGACGCCTACCTCCGGCGATTGCAGAGTCACGAATTCTTCAATCATCCGTTGCTCAAGCAAGATCTCGATGGCGTCGTAAAAGAGCTCAGTCGGAATGCGAAGACTGTGAAATCATACCTTTTGGAGGCAGTGGGAGAGGAGCGGATGCGGGAACTTTGGCGCGCTGCGGTCAGGGGAGAAAAGGTTTTCTCCATGGAGATCGTAAAGGCGATGCGCGCGGTTAGAGACAATCGCTACAGTGAGCGGGGTTCGGGCAGCGCGGGGAACAGTGGCGAAAACTAGGCGAGAACAATCTTAGGAAATCTCAGCGCGCGATGTGGCGTTTCGGCCACCATCGCGCGCTTTTTCGTGGGCGTTTTCGAGTCTCGGCGGCGGTTTCAACCGGGCTCGCGGAAACCAGGGGCCGGCACTTTTAGAAGTGGGGTTATAAACGTGGCGCACGAGGGGCAAGGCGCCTCCCGCGCAACAAATCACCGCTTAAAAATGGAAGCCAATCAGCAATCGGAAACCCGGATCGAGAAACTCGCATATACGGCCGATGAGGCCTGCGCCGCACTCGGCGTTGGACGTACAACCCTCTGGCGATGGGAAGCCCGCGGGCTGATATTCGCCGTCCCTCATCTGCGGCACAAACTGTATTCGGTCGAAGCGCTTCGCAGGTTCGTCAACGGCGGAAAGGCAGTAACATGAAGTCCGCGCGCCGCCTCAATCGCCAGCCGCGGCACCTGCGTGCGAAGCTAGGCCTGCTGCACGTGAAGCCTGGCAATCTCGATCAGCACGCTCGCGCGCACCGTCGCTCACGCCAGAATCGGAAAGGAGGCGTTGGTGTCCTCTGACGCGTCAAATATACATCAGTTCGAAATTGCGCTTCCGCCTCCAGAAACGGACGCGGTTCTGAAATCGAAAGCGCACGCGGCGTTTGTCGCATACGAGGCTGCAATCCGCGATGGTGACACCGACCTCGCTGAAGCCGCGGCAGAGCGTTTTCGCACAGCGAGTGAATCGCTGAAAAGGTCAGGAAAGCGGGCCGCGGAAATGAGCCTGGGCGGGAGGATCCAGTGAGCTCTCGCGGCTTCGTCAAACTTCAGCGCGGCGAGGCGACGGATGAACTTGTCCGCGACAAGAACGCTCTGCATCTGCTCACAGTAATTGCTCTGCGCGCACGTTTCACGGACGAGCCGAATCTCGCCGGGCTCGGGTTCGGACAGGCCTTCCTTGGCGACTTCAAGGAATTCGACCTCACTGAGAAGGAATACCGGGGCGCGAAACAGCGTCTCGAGCGATTCGGTTTGGTGAAGTTCAAGGCGTCGTCGCGAGGCACGGTTGCGACCCTCGTCGATGGGCGGGCGTTTGAGTTGCGAGATACCCGTCAGGAGGCAAATCGGGGCGGACTCAAGGGCGGGCAGAAGGGCGGGCGGTTTTCAGAGGTAAACGAAGAAATTGGGGCGGACCAAAGGGCGGACGCGAGGGCAGCCGATGGGCGGACAAAGGGCGGACAAGGGGCGACTAACTCAGAATGTAAGCATGGGAAGCAGGGTGAGAATGCTATTCAGAATGGCGCCCAAAATGTTGAAGCGACTGAAGTGACAGAAAAGACGGCCTCTGCCGAGGCCTCTGTTTCTTCTGGAGGGTTTATTCCTAGCTGCATTCAGGACGTCTACGAGCTGGCCGACCGCGAGGAGGTCGATAGCGACACGGCAACCGCCTGGTGGAATGCTCACGCCTCCTGTGGCTTCACTATAAACGGAAAGCCCATGCACGACTGGCGCCTCGCGTTCATGTCATGGGCACAGGCAGACGCACTGCGCAATCGACCACAGCCCGATGGAATCGGGGGCAAAGCATGGTGGGAATGGATCCGCGCTGAGGGTTACGAAACGAGCATCGCCAACCGCTATATTGTCTACAACTCGCGCCACGGATGGAAGCGCAAGAATCCGAAGACGGGACGTATGGAGTCGATCTTCGACCACAAGAAGCATTTCACGGCGTTCTACGAGAGCTTGTCGCACGAGGAGCGCATCAATGCGGACTAAGCTCCAGGGGCCTTGCCCGGCGATGAACCGCGGCCGTGTCGGCCACAGGGAGGCTGCGAAGCCATCCTTTCGCGTTCCAGCCCTTCGGGGCGTCGGTGGCGGCGCGAGCACTACCTGCCTCTCAGCCTCGGCTTGGCGCGGCCAGAACGGCACGGCATGCACGACTTTGGCGCCGGGGGGCGACTCCTCGGCCGCTACGGGGGCGGCGGGTCAAAAGTATACAACCGTGGTTCCCCCACCGACGTGTATCCCAAATTCTCACGTGCGGCTCCCCGGTTCAAAACGGTTTTCCCGACCGCTCCGAGCCAAATCCCGCGAGGCAAACCGCGGCGAGTAGCACGACAGCGCCATTGAGACCACAACCGCAAATCGACCGGAACCACCACCAGCAATGAAATCAGAAAACAAAATTCCGACGGCACCAAGCCATCTGAAGCCCATTACCCGCAAATGGTGGGCCACCATCTGCGAATCGTTCGAGCTCGAGAGCCATCACCTTCGCCTGTTGCAGGCGGCGTGCGAATCATGGGACCGGCTCCAAGGCGCGCGCGAGGTTCTCGACCGCGACGGCGTCTCCTACGTCAACCGCTTCGGCGATCCCTGCGCCCGGCCCGAGGTCGCGATCGAGCGGGATTCTCGCGTCGCGTTCGCGCGCCTCTGCCGTGAGCTGCGGCTCGACGACGCGCCGCCACCCGACGACGTCCGGCCTCCTGCCCTCAACCGCTGATCGCCGTGCCCGCTCGCAAAACATCTCTGCGCCGGCGCTCGCCAGCCGGCTCCGACGCACTCACTCCCGAGCAGCTCGAGGTTCTCATCACCGGTGATCTCGGCCACGGCGCTATCATCCCCACTGATCCGCGACGAAGCGGCCCGCCCTTCGAGAATATCGAACACGCCCGGGCTGCTTGGAAAAAGCATCGTGCGTTCGTGCTCCGCATCGTGACCGATGGCTGGAAGCCCGAGGACGGCCGCGCGACCATGTGGGTCCAGAGTATAAAGCCGGGAGAATATTGCTGGGCTGAAATGGCATTCGGCGCCGCCTGAGTTACCCAGCGATGCCCCGCGACCGCACCACGTCCCTCTTGCTCGCCGTTCAACCGGTGACGGATCGCGCGCGGCACTATAGCAAGGCCGCGTTCGTTTGATTTCCACAATGCCACGGCGCGATCCAGTCGAAGAGGAGCGGCGCAACCGCGAATATGCGGAGGCTTTCGAAGCGTGGCAAAAATCGCTGTCACCCGAAGAGAAAGCACAGACGCGCGAGTTGGGCATTGATGAACCGGCCACCGACAGCCGCCGCAGCTCGATCGGTCAGCGCGACGAGATTGCGATCGCGAACGCACTCACCACGACGAGCGACGAGGAGCCGAGCGGCGACGCCATGGCGCAAGCGAAGATTGATGTAATGCTCGCCGGGATACAGTGGGCCACGGAAGCAACGAGTCCGCGCTATCGTGCCGCGCGCGTCACAGCCCTCGGTCTTATGATCGGAGGACCGCCCCTCTTCAATTGCTCGACGCGTCGCGAAGTTTGTGAGGCGCAAGGCGTGCCCGTTCGCACTGTGAACCATCTCTTGTTGAGCCTCAGATCATGGGGGCGATTTGCCAGCATTCGGCCTACCGAACCTGTTGAAGAAACGGTGTAATGCGCGAGATGGGCGCCGGAGTTTTGCCAGTGCGTGCGCGTATATGAAGACGCACATAAAAATGAATCCCAACGCCAAAAAATACGAGGACTTGTTCCCGAAGAACCACGCGCGCGAGGCCGCTGAAGCTCGCACTGCCAAAAGTATGACCAACACAGCCGATGATCGGGCCCGTCAAGTAGCGCCGATTGGTCAAGTGCTCGCCGGCCTTCGCCGCGATCTGGAATTCGTCTCCAAGTATGGCGCCGAGGAACAGGCGCGCCGGCACGAAATGCTGTCGATCTCGTCCGACGAAGCGCTCGATAAGGTAATCGAAACGGGCGATCCCTCAGCCGTCGCAGATTTCGACACAATGCGTCGCAAGCACGAGGTTGCGAAAGCCGCATATGATCACGCGCAAAAGCGTTGGCGGAAAAATGCCGCTGCGGTTGCCGCGCACATCATGGACCTCTCTGAAAAACTCGAGGGGGTTTTCCAGGTTCAACGCGCATTGATCATCGAGCGACTGATGCCACAGGTTGAGAAGCTTTTCCCGAAAGAATTGGCTGGGTCGTGGGTGCTGAAGACTTCTGAGATGATTGATCAGCGCTTTTTCGAGGCGTCTTATAATATCGGAAAGCCGTCCATGAGAACGGGTGACGCCCCCGGCTCGTTGGTCCCTGACGACGGCGTTACTGCCGATGCTTTCCACAACTGCGTGACGCGGCTCGAAAGCGCTATCGCAGACGCTGAGAAACGCACGACAGCAATCGAACGGCGCGCACAGTGAGCGACTACAATGCAACGCAACTCTATCACCGACCACGCAGCCGCAGCCACCGCTGCCGCCAAATCTCTCCAGCCGCTCATGCGTCGCGTCGATCGCGCTGCCCGCATCGGCCTTCCCTTTGCTGATCTGATCCGCCTTGCCACCGGGCCAATCGTCCGCGCGCCAAAGAATCCCCGCGCCACGACATGACATCTCAATCGTTCCCGGTCACCCTCGACCGCACCCGCCATATTTGCTTCACACAGCGCGCCCTGTTTCGCATGGGCTCGCTGGAGAAGCCTTTCGAATTTGACGACATGCAGAAGCCGCGGAAGTCCTACGCCGCGCTCGTCGCGTGGCTCTGGGCCTGCCTCACGCCAGCCGACGCCGCAGACTTCGCGTCACCCGAAGACGTGGCCATGCATGTCCCAACTGATCGCGACGTCTGTCAGAAGCTCGCCAGCTCTCTCGCCGACGCGATCAACGCAGGAGCGACATCAGCAAAAAACGCCGAGGGCTCGACGCCTGGGCCTTCGCCCGCGTCGAGCTGAACCTTTCGAATGAAGAATTCCTCTCCCTCTCGCCCGGTCAGTTCGGGGTGCTCGTCCAAGCACGGGAGGCGCGGGAGCGTCGCGAGGATCGCCGCTCCGCTCTTATCGCGTGTGTACTCGCCAACATCAACCGCAGCTCGGATGACGACCCTTACGACATTCGCGACTTCATGCCGCTCACGGACGAAGAGTGGAAGAGTCTCGAGCGCGAAAAGATCAAACAGAGTCAGTTAAAGTTCGCGGCATTCATTCCGAAATTCGCGCCCAAGAAACAGCCCGATGCCTAGACCTGGCCAACTTCGATTCGAGATCAAGGGCATGAACGAAATCAGGAACACCCTGAAGACGCTCGCCCAAGAACTACAGGACAAGGTTATGCGCACTGCGGTCGCTCGCGCCGCTAAGCCTTTAGTCACTACAGCAAAGATGTTCGCCGAACGCTCCAAGCGAACCGGCGCACTGAAGGAATCGATCGGCGCCTTTGTGAAAAAGGGAAAGAAGGGCGGCGTCTATGCAGTTGTCGGTCCGCGGCGTGGCTACTATCGAAAAGGCGCTGCGGTCGCGAAAGGTGCTGACCGCCGCGGCGCTGACAGTCCGGCTCATTACGCGCACCTGGTAGAATACGGCCATCAGGTTGTCGCGCCGAAGAAGGGCACGACTCGTCGGAAAGGCACATCGACCGCTGCCAAGAGCGGGAAATCCTTTGTCGCAGCGAAGCCGTTCATGCGTCCAGCACTCCTCGCCGCTGGCGATGCCGTTGAAGCCGAACTCGCCGCCGGCATCGCCGACGGAATCAACCGGCAACTCAAACGTCTCGTGAAAAACCCGCGGGCCATCCGCTAACCATCCCTCTTATCATGGCCGGTAAATCTGTCGGGACTCTCAGCATGTTCATCAACGGCGACGCCGCCGGATTGATGAAAGAATTCAATAAAGCAGATCGGCGCGTCGCACGATGGTCCGCTTCGTGGACAAAGCAGGGTGCGCAGATGGCGCTTGGATTTGTCGGTGTGCAGAACGCGCTCACTGCCGTATCCACGGAAGTGCGACACGTCATCGCGAACGTGGAAAACATTCCCGGTGTTCCGGCTGAAACCGTCTCAAGCATTGTCACGATGCGCGACAATCTCGCGTCGGCGAAAGGATGGATTGACCGGATGACGGCCGGCATCGTCGGTTTCGGCGTCCAGGCCGCGCAGGCGGTCGGAGTCACGGCGGCGGCAATGGCGGGCTATAGCGACACGAGCGGCCTCAGCAGACTGGAAACGCCGGACGAAGTGGCCCGCTCGAAAGATCCCGGCTTCGACGCGAAGATCGACGCCGCTCGCGCAAAGCTGACCGAAACATCGAAGGCCGCAGCGCTCGCGATCAAGGACGAGGCACAGCAGATCGTTACTCTCCGTCAAGAGGCTGAACGCTACGAGACGTTTTCAAGGTCCAACGCGATCAACTCCGTTGAGCGGATCAATGCTAAGACGGAGGCGCAGGAGCGACTCGCGAAGGCGAACGAGAAAATGAGGGCGCTGAACCAGGAGCTCGCCGCATCAGAGGAACAGGTCCGCAAGTCCATGACCTCTGTTTATACAGCGACCGTTTCGCGCACCGATGCCATCGCGGGACTTGAGGGCAGAAGCCAGAAACTCTTCTATGATATCGCAAACACGAGCAGCGATGGTAACGATCCCGAAGCGGTTCAGCGTCGGATCAAGCTCAACAATGAACTGGCGGACACGCAGAGCAGGCTCGGCGCTCTATATAAGGAGAATGAGCGCATCGGCCGCGCCACCGGCGAAATGATCGCTTCCTCGTTTGAGGAAGCCATCGTATCAGGGAAGAGCTTCGGCGACGTGCTCAAAGGCTTGGCGATGGACCTGGCGGCACTCGCTATCCGCAAAGCATTCGTGAATTCTATTGGGTCAATGTTCGGCGCCGGCGGCGGGTCAGGTGGAGCCATGGCGTCGTTCTTCGGCGGCTTCTTCGCCGATGGCGGGCGCCCGCCGGCGGGGAAAGTCTCAGTCGTCGGCGAACACGGGCCTGAGTTGTTTGTTCCTGACGCGGCTGGCCGTGTGGTTCCGAATCACGAGCTCGGAGGCGGCGGCAGCATCGTCGTCAACCAATCCTACAACATCGGCGCCGGCGTCACCGCACAGCAACTGATGCCGATCCTCGCGATGCAGAAGCGCGAAATCATCGGCACCATCGCCGACGCCAAACGCCGCCGCACCGGCCTCGGCGCGGCTCTCCGCTGAATATATCATTTATGAGCACTAATAACGGCCGACTCTGCAATGTCGGCGAAGCCTGGAGGATCCTTTAATGCCCACAGCCGTCGCAGCATGGGTCGGAAACGCTGCTCTAGCCGCGGGGGCTTCCTCCGGTGTCGCAATGGCAGCCGCGAATGTAGCCGGGTTCCTCGCATCTTACGGCGCGGCAATCTCCACGGTCGCATATTCAGCGTCGCAATCCTCAAAGATGCGCCGGGCGCTGAAGAATTCCAGCCTCGACCAAGGCCGCTCGGTGATGGTCCGCGATCCCGTCGCGCCGCGCCGCCTCATTTACGGCCAGGTGCTACTCTCAGGCACGATCGTTTTCATCCACACCACCGGCACGAAAAACGAATACCTGCACCTCGTTGTCGTGCTGGCCGGCCACGAGTGCGAAGAGATCGGCGACATCTATTTCAACGACGAGGTTGTTCCGCTCTCCTCCGGCGCGGCGACTGGCAAATACGCCGGCTACGCGCGTGTGAACAAACACCTCGGCGCCTCTGGCCAGACTGCCGACAGCGATCTCGTGTCCGAGACTGGCGGCGTGTGGACCAGCGCGCACACCCTAAGCGGATGCGCTTACGTTGCCGTGCGGCTGAAGTGGAGCGCAGATGTATTCCCGAACGGCCTGCCGACGATTCGCGCCAAAGTGAAGGGCAAGAAAGTCTACGACCCGCGCACGACCACGACTGTATATAGCGACAACTCCGCACTGTGCGCCGCCGATTATCTCACCGATACCACCTTCGGGAAGGCCGTCGCTTACGCCCGCATCCGCGAAGCCGATCTCATCGAAGCCGCGAATATCTGCGACGAAGATGTCGTGCTTGCCGACGCCTCGACCGAGCGCCGCTACACGACCAACGGCACGATCAACGCCGACCAGGATCCCGGCGAAGTCCGCCGCGATCTAGAAGGCGCCATGGCTGGCCACATCGTGGATACCGGCGGCACATGGACGATCCGCGCCGGCGCCTACCGCTCCTCTACGGTGACCTTCACCGATGACGACCTTATCGGCCCCATCTCCGTGCAGCCCCGCCAGTCGCGGCAGGATACCTTCAACCGAGTCCGCGGCCTCTACATCTCGCCCGACAACCAATGGGCGCCAGCGGATTTTCCATCGATCTCGAACACCACCTACAAAGCGGCCGACGGTGGCATATGGCTCGACCGTGATGTGCAGTATAACTTCACGACATCGAGCGCCACCGCGCAACGCCTCGCCAAGATCGAGCTCGAGCGCGGGCGGCAGCAGATCACCTGCTCGGGACTCCTCGCGCTGAAGGCGATGCAGTGCATGCCAGGCGACACGATCGCCATCACGCGCGACCGGCTGGGCTGGACAGCGAAGGAGTTTGAGGTTGTCGACTGGACATTCAAGCAGCTCGGCGACGGTGATAACCTCGCGCTCGGCATCGAGCTCAACGTGCGCGAGACGGCGTCAGGCGTGTGGGATTGGAACGACGGCGAGGAAACAACCGTCGACCTCGCGCCCAACACGACGCTCCCGGATCCGTTCACTGTGGCGCCGCCGACATCGCTCTCGGTCACGAACTCCGTGCAACAGCAGGCAGAGGGCACAGCAGTGCCACGCCTGCAACTTACGTGGACGGCGCCGCAAGACATCCATGTCGAGAGCGGCGGGCAGATCAGGATCGAATATAAACTCACAGCCGCAACCGACTATATTCCCGCAATGATTATTAGAGGAGACATCATCACCGCATATATCCTGGCTGTAGTTATCGGCCAGAGCTACGACGTTCGAATCCGAGCGGAGAACAACCTCGGCGTTTCCTCTGCGTGGGTCACGCACACACCGGTAACCGTCACGGGAGATACGGCCGCGCCTGCCACGCCCACGGGCCTCGCGGCTGTGGTCGGCACTGGCAAGAGCGTGTCGCTCGACTGGAACGACAACACCGACGACGACCTTTCGGAATATGGCATCTACCGCAGCACCGACGGATCAAGCTACTCTAAGATCGCCGAAGTGCGCGCGAGCCGCTTCGTGGATGTCGACGTAGCGCTCGGCACGCTCTACTATTACAAGGTCACAGCATTCGACACCTCGGAGAACGAGAGCGCGGCGAGCAGCGTCGTCACGGCCACGCCAAGCACGATCACCGACGGCAGCGTCGACACCACGGCGCCAAGCACACCGAGTGCGCCAACGTTTGTCTCCGAGACCACCTACTCTTCGGGCGACGGCACGGTTTTCGCACGCATAACGCTAGACATGCCGACGCTTCCGAGCGGCGCCCGCCTGCTTCAGGCTCTTTGGCGGAGAACTGGCGCGAGCGGATGGATCATCGCCGACGCAAAGGATGCTACTGAGCTGGCCGCCGATGACGACATCACGTTCGACGACCTCTCTCCGAACGTTGCGTATGAGTTCGCAGTGCGTGCGCTCTCGTTCTCCAACGTTCCTTCAGCGGTCAGCAGTACGCTATCTCGCACGGCACCAAACACCACAGGCGCGCCGAGCGCGCCATCGAGCGGAACGCTTTCCGCAGAGGCGCCGGCCAAAAAGAACATGGCTGGCACCGGCTACCTGGTCGGAGCGCGGGCGCGCTGGAGCGTGGTGACGGATCCTGCGCTCGCTTATTATGAGGTTAAAGCCACCCTCACCGATTCTGATTCGGCTACCGACTATGTGTGGGTTGCCAGCTCTGCTGTCTTGTTCGTAATTCCGGCTGCCCCGCAGAAGCTGTTCGAAACGACCTACGATCTTTATTCCGAGTCTCCAGCTTCGAATGCCTACGTCCGCGTGCGGGCGGTGAACAACACCGGTATTGCTTCCTCATGGTTACGGATCGGGGATGCGTTGGGGACAGCGAGTGCGGGCGCCGGCAATCTCGCCGTTCAAAGCTCCAGCGACGTGACCACCACTGGCATCACCACGGGCAGCTCGGCCGTAAACAAGGTGAAGCGCCGCCAGCCCTACATCGCGGGTATCACGCTCACCGGCGGTGCGGTGACTGAGACCTACAACTTAAACATCTCGTCTTATGGATTCACCGTCGCGCCCGATGTTGCGAACTTCTCTGCCACGGATTGGAGCAACGTAGAGATTCGCTACGACTGGGACGACTCCACCTCAAGCAACCTCGTGCTTCGCATCCGAATGATCGACGGCACGAACCTGCCTACCTCGCTGATCATCAGCGGAGAGATCATCCAATACAACTGACCCCACTGCCCACGGCGCCAATTGTGGCCGTCAGCACGATGACCGCGCGGCTGGTAGTGAGCTGAGGGGCGCCCACTATCGCATTAGTGTCATCGCCGCGAGCTGCCGACCTGGCGCCGGCTCAACACGGCATCAATGTCGCTCGTGCGGAATACGCAGTTGCGCGCACTGAGCTTTGAGTAAGGCACGCCAAGCCGGCGCACCGCCTGCCAGAAGCCTTTCGCGCTGATGTAGCCGAGCCGGTGCATCGCGCCCTTGGTATCGAGTGTGCCGCTGGATTGCGGCGCATCGTTGCGCATCAACTCGACCACGCGCCGTGCGATCGATTCGATCGATTCAGGATGAATGTGAACCAGGTTCATGGGCGCCCAACGTGTGGAAACGCGGCGACCGGTTCCACGTTGAACCGCTTTGACTTGGGCACGCCGCGCACCGGATGATCACGACGAGGTCAGGTGCGTTGCCTTGGAAAGCGGCGCCCGGACCGGAGTGGTTAGAACAACGATGAGAACCAGAATACAACAATTGGGCCCGGTGTGTGCGGTCGACTTCGGTCGGGGCGCTCTCATCGGCGTCTTTCCAAACCGGATACGCCGGGCCCTCCTGTTGAAAGGTCCAAATGGACGCAGAGATTATTCCGTTTCCCACGGTCGCCCCGTCGACGCACGTCAGTCAGCCCGGGACCGCATTTCCGATCGAGTTCCCCTCGTTTCGTTCCGTGAACTCTTACTTCCTTCGCGACATCGATGCGGCGCCGACCTTGGGGAGAGCTCAGGTGATCGCGCGTGATATTGTCCTGGAGCTCGATCGGCTTCAAAACTGGGTGCGAGACCAAGATCTGCAACCGCCGCAATGGATCGTCTCGCCCAACGATCCCCGCGCGAAGGCCGCGCTTTGACTACCGGGCCCTCACCTTTGCCGCTTCACGCGCGCCATCTCAGCATAGCCCTCATGCAAAGGTGTCCCGAAGGAGATACGCGACGTTTGGTGCCAGGCATTCGTGCACGGATTGAGGGACGCGCGTCGGATGCAGGGGGTGCAGGACGACGCGTCCGGAAAGTAGGTCGCGCACATCGCCTCCCTTACCCGCTCGTGCCGGTCCCGAAGCGGGTTTGAAAAGTCCATCCGATTGCAGGAGGGCTACCGGAAATCCGGTAGTCGCGGCTCTCAACAATACAAGCCAGCGCCGATCTTCTGGCCGGCGCCATGAACGACAAGAGCGCTAGGATTCTCCTGGTAGAGGACGATGAAGCCGGTTCGGCGGTATTCAGCCGAATCCTGCGCGACGCGGGATATGATGTGGCCGTGACGAGCGATGGACGAGAAGCTATCCAGCTACTGAAAAAGGAAAACTTCGACGTGGTACTCACGGACATGCTTATGCCGAACGTCGACGGAGTGGAGCTATTGATTTTCATCCGATCGATGCCGCAGAAGCCGGTGGTGGTCCCGATGTCCGGTGGTGGATCGCACCTGTCTGCTTCGCAGATGTTGAGCCTCGCCGTAAAAATGGGCGCGCTGGCGCCGCTCGTGAAGCCTTTCACTCGCGATCAATTGCTCGGTGCGATCGCTTCCGTGTTGCAGCGGTGACGTCCCTCGCTTGCGGAGGTGTGGTGGCGATGCAACGTTACTTGGATGGCATCCAGCACTGCAAAGGTCGCGGCGCGAATCCGCCGCAGCCGTATCCAGAGCGGCATGACGCAAGGTCAGTTCGCGCGGAAGCTCGGAATCAGCCAACAGAAGCTGTCGGACTGGGAGAACGGGAAGCGATGGCGCTGGTACGGGCGTGCCTTGGCCTGTCGCCAAGAGACAAAATACCGGCCAACTGACACTTCGAGCGTCAGAACAATGTTCGCTGATCCACGTCCCGCCGCGGTGGCTGATTTAGAGGCGATACAGGACTGTTCCGAGATTCCGTTTCGAGCTTCCGAAGACGTTCAGACAGATCGCCGGGCACGGTAAATACATACTTGTTACCTCGGCGCTTCGGCAGAAGGACGCCTTTATCTGCCAATTCCAACAAGTCACTTCGCGCCGTTTGGTAGACGATGTTGTGGCTCTGCTTGTGACTTTCGATGAAGTAGGTCTGGTAGGGGTGCTTGAGGGCGTGACGAATGAGCGCCACCTGTCGATGATTGAAGAGGTCGAGCGCACGGACATGCTGATTCAATTCCTGCGCTTCGTGTGTCTTCCGCTCGATGTATTGGTGGAGCTCCTCAATGGCGCCGCAAATAACGGCCGTTTGGTGCAGAATGAAATAAGTCAGGTCATTATCGTCGGTCTCGGTGTAGAGGAATGATCGGTAATACTTGATCGGAGCTTTCCGAAGCACATGGGAAATCGAGATAAACTCGAACAGCCAGTAGTTTCGCCTCAACATTGCCCAGTAGAATAATGCGCGAGCAGTTCGCCCGTTCCCATCGACGAATGGATGATCGTAAGCTAACCAAAAGTGTAGGATGATAGCGCGAATTACTGGATGAACGAACGGGTCCGTGGACTCTTCATTCGCAAAAGCACACATCCCAGACAATCTGCTCTGAAGCTCCGCAGCCGGAGGGGGCTCGTGGAATACTTCGCCATATGCGTCGCTTACGACGCGCTTTTCGTCCTCCCTCCTAAGCCTGCCAGCCGCGTCAGCCGGCTCAATCGTTTGGGCAGTAACAATCCGATGAATCTCCAGGACTAGTTCGGGAGTTAATGGCGTATTCCTCAGTTCGCGGATCCGCTGCATCGTCAGATAATTGTTCAAAATCATCTGCTCGCTTGTATCTCGAGGTTGCCTGCCCGTCCTGATCATCTCTTTCGCCACCTCGCGAGTAGTTACAGCGCCTTCGAGTTGGCTTGAGGTAATTGATTCTTCGACAAGAGATCTGATTACGTATCGATCGCGGGTTTGGGGATTCGTAATTTGGTCGGGAAGATTCAGTGCGCCACCTGCTCCTACATCAATTCTATGGAGCTCGGCCAGCACCTTGTCTGGCACCGAAAACTGAAATCGCTTGCCTGCGGTATCCACTAAACGGATAGGAGTCAGTGCAGCGGATCGCTTCAGTTTTAGGGCGAGCCAAGCCTGTTCAGAAGTTAATCCCTTGGGTGGAGTGAGGCGGCGCAGCTTATCCCAATGGAGGTATGCCTGAGGCCCCGGCACCGAACGTGCCGCGCCAAGAATTTCCAACAACTTGTTCGAATGGCGTTTAATGAGTTCATCGAACGCCGGCGGCCTCTGGGGCATTTTCATGGCAATTCACTACTACTTCTTCGGGATTTAGTAGCAAGCAACTACTAATCTTCATGGAATTAGTAGATCATTGCAAAGTCTCCGGGAATGCCCCGATGAGATGTCAAAAAAACTGCGAACCGTTCTACACCTTCTTTTCTACACCTTTCGCGGAATTTGAGCACGCTTGGGCAATATCCAGAAACCTGATACGCGCCCGTTTACCTCTGAAAGCGTGCATCGGAAACGATGCGAAATAGTGGGCAAAAACGGTGATTGGGCTTCTGAGACCTGCGTGTCTACCAATTCCACCACCCGGGCAAATTGCGGAGGGGCAAAAGACACAGCCCGCCCGGCCGGCGCAAGAAAATTGATTTCCCTCGCCTCGCGGCGCCACGCACACTCGCGGCCCTCATGAAAAAAGACGCCATCCTCGCGAAGTTCAAAGCCGAGAGGGTCATCGCGCTCATCCGCGCCGACTCACCCGACGGCCTCCTCGATTGCGCCCGCGCCCTCGCCGCCGGCGGATTGACGAGCATCGAGCTCACGATGACGACTCCCGGCGCCATCCGCATGCTCGAGAAAGCCACCGCTGAGCTTCCCGATTTCCTCTTCGGCCTCGGCACCGTCCTCGATGCCGAGACCGCCCGCGCCGGCATCCTCGCCGGCGCCCGCTTCGTCGTCACCCCCGGCGTGCGGCTCGATGTCATCGAGACCTGCAAACGTTACAGCGTGCCGATCTTCTGCGGCGCGTTCACCCCGAGCGAGATCATCACCGTCTGGGAAGCGGGCGCGGATGCGGCGAAGATTTTTCCCGCCGAATTTTTCGGGCCGAACTACATCAAGTCCGTCAAGGCCCCGCTGCCCCAAGTCGAGATGGTGCCCACCGGCGGCGTGAACGAGAACAACGTCGGGGACTTCCTGAAGGCCGGGGCGTTCGCCGTCGCCGCCGGCAGCTCGCTGGTCGATGGCAAGGCGTTCAAGGAACGCAACTGGGCCGCGATCACCGCCAAAGCGAAGGCGTTCGCCGCCGCCGTCGCCGCGGCGAAGTAAACGCCCGCGCCTCGGCCCCTGCGCCCGCGCTGCGATGCGCCGCCCTCCGCCGCCGCCAGTCGCACTCGTGGCGCGGAGCCACTGGCTCGTGGGCGGCGTGATTGTCAGCGCCATCGCGCTCGTCCACCTGATCACGCGCGACCTGCCGATCGCGTTCAGCCCAAAAGCCTACGCGATCACCGGCGGGCTCGCCGCGTTGTTTCTCCTCACGGGCACGCTGGTATGGTTCGGCCTCGCGCCCGGGCAGCCTCTGAGCCGGCTGTGCTCGCTGTTCTACATGATCCGCCCGCGGCTCTGCTTTAATCTCTGGGAGGCGATGCGGCAGCCCGAGTTCAAAAACCACTTCGCGCGTCAACACCGACCCAGCCCGCCAGCGCCCCCACGGTGATGGATCGTCGTGGCGCGCCCCGCGTTGTGCCGCGGCCGGGAGCCCGCGGCCAGACGACCGCGTTCCGATTCAGGCAGATGAAACGCCGGCGCGTGGACTACACCACGCTCGCGCACAGCAGTACATAGTGCGCCCGCGCGCGATTCGCGCAGTCCTCCATGTCTGCCTCGCTCACGCCGGCCAGCGTCAGCTTCGCCGGCGAACACTGCCAGTCGCCCTCTTCGCCCGGAAGATCCAGTCCGAAACGCGCCGCCACGCCGCACGCGAGATTCAGCACGCACGCGCCGATGTTCGAATGATCGACATCACCCAGCGGCTCATAGTGTCCCCGCACCGACTCCACCAGCTCCTCCGGAAAACGCCAGTGGTGCAGCAAGATCGTCGTCACCTCCGCCGACGTGATTCCCAGCGTTTTCTTCTCCCATTCCGACACCGACGGCCACTCCGCCTCGCCCGGATACACCTGGCCGAGCGCCGCGGCATCCAGCACCACGCGACCGATCGTCCGCATCAGACCCGCCGTGTACGCGAGTCCTGCATCACGGCTTGCGCGCTGCGCCAGCACCTCGGCCGCCGCCGCGGTCGCGACTGCATTTTCCCACAGTCGGGTGGCCGGCAACCGATACGCCACGAGATCCCTCTGGCATACCTGCTGCACCGCCGCGAGGCCCACCAGCCGAAACACTTCGCCGAGCCCCACCCGCCCCACCGCCATCTCGAGCGAGTCGGTTTTCTCCCGCAGGCCAAACAGCACGCTGTTGCTGATGCGCACGACGTGAAATGTCAGCGCCGGATCGAGCCGGATGAGTTTCAGGATCTCTTCGATCTCCGTATCCGGATCGAGCAGCAGTGTACGCAGCCGGCTGAACGTCGAAGCTGCCGGTGCCAGCTTGTTGCCCAACGTGATGATCGTCTCGCGCGTAAGTGACATAGGCAGGAAGGATTCGACTCTCCTTAGTCGTCACATCCGCCCTACAGGCTAAGCGGAATCTTCCGCGCGCAAAAACCTCGGAGCCGCTCGGACCTCCCAACGCTCAACGCTCAGCTCTCAGCAGTCCGCCCCTCGCTCAGAAATCGATCGCCTTCAACGTGCCGATCTGCACCTCGAAGCGCTCGTCGAACGGCTTCACGTGCTTCAGTTCCGTGCGTTTCAATTCCACCGAGCCGCCGACACTGATGAACAGGATCGAGGCCGACGCATCGCCCGAGATCTGCACCATCGTCGGCGGATGCTTCGGATCGACCAGCGCGAAATCGATGCTCCCTTCGCCCGCCTTCACTTTCAACACCAGCTTCGAGCGAAACGACTCACGCAGCCGCACCGAAATATTCTCGAGCAAACGCGCCCCCTTTCTCACGCGCGCGTGGACTTGAAACTTCTCCGGCGGAAACCGTGCGTTGCCGACTTTCACCAGCGGAATCTCGAACACCCAGTGCGTCGCGGTTTCCGATGCGATCGACGAACGCGGCACGTCGAGCACCTCGCCGAGCGACATGCGCCGCGAGCGGCCGCCACCGACCTGCACGCCGCCGCTTGCGCCCGTTGTCGCGGCTTTCTCGCCGCGTTTGCGATACTTCGCGCGGTCGCCCTCATTCGGCTCCCTGCCATCGATTTTGAGCGGCACCCATTGTTCCGCATACGGTTTCGAGGGGTCGTGCCGCACCAGCACCTCGGACTTCACCCTGCCCTTGTGATCGCGGATCACGCGGTGCTCGGTGTACGCCCAGCGCCGGAGATCTCCCGCTGTTTTGAGCAGCAACTCGTCGAGCATCGCCACCTCGACGTTCGTCGCGGCACGTGGACTTCCCGTCGCCGCCTGAGCGGTCACCGTCAGGACCGAAACCGCGCACCAGAGACAGCGGAATAGAAAATGCGACATGCTGCTGGGTGGGTTGGCCGGGCCGAATGTTCCCGGCGCGCGCCATCGCTGCAAGCCGTCGCGCGCGCGAACCGCCGGACTCCCGCGATCCGTCCAGGGCCCGACGTGCCGCACGCCCGGGTTTACTCGTCATCCCTCGCGCCGGCCGGCGTCACTCGTTTGAAATCACTCCACGTGAATTCCGCGCGCTCGCCAAACTTCGAGACCGAAACACGCGCGCTGCCCGTCGGCTGTGTCGTCTCCGGGCCGGGCTCCGCGTCGTCATCGAAATTCAAGAAACTCAGATCGAGCTTGCCCGCGGTGATACGCGCCAGGCCAAGCAGAACTTTCACCGGTTCCCGCACATGGGCCGTGAGGCGCTCCAAGGCGCGCGTCTCCTTGTTGATCGTGACGACCACCTCGACCTTGTCGGTTTGAAACAACCAGTTCTTGTCACGCCGCAGCGGCACCTGAAACCGGATGAGTTTCGGCGTTTCCCCGACGACGCGTGCATCGCGGAAATCGAAGTAATCGCCGATCGGCGAATCGAAGCGGCGGCGGTGTTTCTTGAATTTCTTTTTCGCCCAGGCGTCGCGCTCTTCCGCGGTCGGGCGGCGCCCATTGATCGCCAGCAGCGTCCAACGGGCATTGCCGGGCATTGAAGGATCATAACGCTCGAGCCGTTCCCGCGGCCGGCCATGATCGTATTCGACTGCGCGTTGCGTGAATGCCCAGTGATCGCGTTCGCCGAGCCAGTCCTCCACCGCGCGTTCGAGCAACGACGGTCCGGTCGCCCGGGCGGAGAACGTGAACACCAATGAGAAGGCAAACGCTGTGACATAACGCAGCATGATCGTCCGCCTAGAGACAGCCCATGGCCCGCGAGGTTACGGGTGCGCCGGCTTCCCATCGGCTCCAGGCCGGTGGGAAGCGCGACGCCCCACTGATTTCCGGTTTCGAATTTTACTCCGGAAGCTCGTAGATCTCCACCAGGGCCACACCGGTCGAAGTGCTATCGGCCGCGGAGACCTGCGCGGTGTAGGGACCGGGCGCGAGCGTGAGGATGAGCGCGGCATCCTTGGCGCTGGAACCAAAAGCAAACGCACCCGTAGCCTGGCCCGCGGCAATAATCTCGGCGGACGTGGCGACGGCCTGGCCGGCCGACACCGGCGTCGGCACCGCCCAGTCATCGTTCATCGCGATCGCGTTGGAACCGCTGAAGACCGTCAGTCGCGGATTGGCGAGTGCGCCGGTGACGCCGAAACCACCGAGCGCCGGGCCGACGCCACGCACGAGGATCTTCTTCGGGGAGTTGCCGGTGACAATGAAGCCGCCGATCAACACCCCTTCGCCGCCCTCGACCGTGCCGCGGCTGGAGATGTTCACGAGCCGTTGGTATTCACCTTGTGGATTCACACTCGCGTCGTAGATCTCGGCCAGCGCGACGCCGGTGTCGCCACCGTCCATGACGTGCATCGTGTAAGCTCCGGGCTCGAGCCGCGTAAGCAACGCGGCATCGCGCGCACCGGGGGCGATGCTGAACGCGCCGACGCGCGTGAACGCCGCCGAGGTGTCGGCGCCCGACCAGTCGTCGTTTTCGAGGATCACGCGACCGTTCGAGTCGTAGAGCTGCAGGCGCGGATTGGAGATCGCGCCGTCCACCCCGAAGCCACCCAACGCCGGACCCACCGCGCGCAGCAGCACGTTTTTCGCATCGACGCCGCCGATGACAAAGCCGGTGATGAGCGTGCGACCAGCCGCAGGGCCGATGCGAGCCCGCGACGAGAGATTGATCAAACGGTCGGTGCGAATCGTGGTGCTTGAAAGGCCGGAGAATGGCACCGGCGGCTGGTTGGGAATGAGAATCGTGCCGGACACCGTGGTCGTCGGCGCATCGACCGAGCCGGTGATGGTGGCGCCGGGCGCCTGGGCCGTAAACGTGCCGTCCGTCAAAACCGCGCCGGTCGCACCCGTCGTGATCGTCGCGGTCGAAGCGACGACGAGCACCTGGCCTTCGGAGCCGACGATGGATGCGGTGGTGCCCGCCGAGGAATTGATGGCCTTCGACTGATAGAGTCCCGCGATGTCGGCGGTCGGGCCGGTCGACGGTTGGATTTGCGCCGAGAACGTGATGCCAAGCTCGACGATGGAGCCGGTGATGGTGCCGCCACTGAGACGTCCGCGGAAGGTGCGCGTCGGGCTGGCAGCCGCGACCACGCGGCCATCGATCGAGCGCGAGCTCACCGCAATGCCGCCGCCCAGCGCGACGACTTCGGCGTCGAAGGTGCCATCGGCATTGATCGTGAACGTGACGATGAACGCCTCACCGGTCGCTCCGATGTAGCAGAGCAGCGTGCCGGACTGGCCGTCCGCAGCCACATCGATCGCGACCGTGTCATCGTTCTGCGTGATGCCGAAGAAGACCTGGTGGCCGACCGCGATGACGTTGAATGCCTGCGTGACATCGGGCGCGGCTTCGAACGTCGCATCGCCCGCTTGCGAGGCGCGCACGACCACCGCACCCGGCGCGCCGGTGAGCGTGAGGGTGTTGCCGCTCACGGTCGCGGGCCCGCTCACGATCGCGAACGATACCGGCAGCCCGCTCGAGGCGGTGGCGCTGAGCGGAAACGCCGGGTCGGTCGCGTTGTGATTGGAGATCGAGGCAAACGCGATCGTCTGCGGGAGCTTGCTGGCGCTGCCGATCGTCTGGTCGGCGGAAGCCGGCTGGTAGTTCGCATCGCCCGCCTGCGTCGCGCGCACGGTCACAGCGCCGCTGTTCAATGTGAGGGTGGAGCCGCTGATCGAGCCGCTGCCGCTGAGCACGGAAAACGTGACGGGCAATCCGGAGCTCGCCGTGGCGCTGAGCGCGATCGGCGTGCCGGGTGAAGCGCTGCCCGGAGCGGCGAATGCGACGGTCTGCGTCGCCTTCGCGATCGTGAGCGTGGCGTTGTTGCTGCCGGTGTGGTTGGAATCGCTGCTCGAAGCCGTGACCGTGTAGGAACCGGCGTTGATCGGCGACGCGGAGTACGTGATGGCGAGGCTCACACTCGGCGACGAGGTCACCGTCGCCTGTTTCGTCGTGCCGTCGTAAACGTGACTGAGATTCGCAAAAGAGATCGTGATGGAGGCGGGTGCGATCGACGCCGTGGCCACCGGTTGAGTCAGCGTGTAATTGCCCGCATCCGTACCGGTGAGCGCCAGACCGGAGACGTTCACATTCTTCGTGCCGGCGTTCGAATCGACAAACGCGCCCGAGGCTCCGCTCGTGACCAGCGTCACGTCGTCCGCGCCGGCAACCCCCACGAGTGCGGCGTTGGCGAGGACGAGCGTCGCGGTGCTGGACGCGTCGTAGGTCTTGTTGTTCGCAGTCACGCCCGTGACCGTGAGCTCCTTCGCCGCCACTGCAGCGGTGAGACCGGTGAGAGGCGTCAGCGTGTAGTTGGCGGCCTGCGCGCCATCGAGCGAGAGACCGGTGACCGTAACCGGTTTTCCACTACCGACGAGCTTGTCGGCAAACGTGGCGGCGGCGGTGCCCGCGAGCGCCACGGCGTCGCCCGTGTAGGGCTTGCCGTCCGAGGCGGTGCCGGCGCCGGGAGCCTGAGCCGCTGACAACGCGGCGGTGCCCGCGAGCGGGGCAGTCGTCGTCGCGTCATAGACGCGGTCGGACGCCGTCACACCGACGATCGTGAGTGCTTTCGGCGTGACGCCGCCCGTGAGGCCGGTGGGCTGGACGAGCGCGTAATTGCCGCCCTCCGCGCCACCGAGGAGGACACCCGAAACTGTAATGGCTTTTCCACTACCGACGTGACGATCGGCAAATACGCCGCTGGCGGCGCCCGAGAGAGTCACCGTATCGCCGGTGTAGGGCTTGCCGTCGCCGGTCGTGCCGGTGCCGGGCACGATGGCCGATTGCAGGACGACGGTGCCGGTGAGAGGTGCCACCGTCGTCCCGTCGTAGGTGCGGTCGACGCCCGCGAGACCGCTGGCAGTGAGCGTCTTCACGCTGACATCGGCAGTGAGACCGACGGGCTGAGTCACGCTGTAGTTGGCAGCCTGTGCGCCCGCGAGCGAAAGCCCGGAGACCGTGACGGTCTTTCCGGCCGCGACGTGGCGATCGGCGAACGCGCCGGCGGCGGTGCCGTCGAGCGTGACGGTGTCGCCCGTGTAAGGCTTGCCATCGTCGGCGGTGCCGGAACCGGGCGCGGCGGCATCGAGCAGGGCGGCCGTGCCGTTCAACGGTGCGACTGTAGTGCCATCGTAGATACGATCGACGGCCGCGAGGCCGAGGACCCCAAGCGCCTTCGGCGTGACGCTGGCCGTGAGTCCGCCCGGCTGCGTGGGCGTGTAGTTGGCCGCCTGCGCACCGGAAAGCGTGAGACCGGTCACGGTGATGGATTTTGCGTGGCCAGCATTCCGGTCGGCAAACGCGCCTGTGGCGGCTCCACTGAGATTCACCTCATCGATCGCGTAAGGCACGCCGTCGTCGGTCGTGCCAGTGCCGACCGCTTGCGGCGCGGCGATCGCGGCGATGCCGCCGAGCGGCGCGACGATTGTCGCGTCGTAGATTCGGTCGCTCGCGGTGACACCGGAGATCGTGAGCGCCTTCGGCGTGATGGTCGCCGTCGCGGTGAGCGGGCCGACGACATAATTCGCGGCTTGCGCGCCCTCGAGCGAGAGGCCGGTGACGGTGACCGTCTTGCCCGCGGCTGCATCGCGATCGGCGAACGCACCGCTCATCGTGCCGGTGAGGCTGACGGTGTCGCCGGTGTACGGTTTGCCATCGCTGGTCGCGCCGGCGCCGGCGGCTTCATCGGTCTGGAGCACCGGTGTTCCGGTGAGAGCCGCCACCGTGCTGGCGTCGTAGATCTTGTCGCTTGCGGTCACGCCTGAGACGGTGAGCGCCTTCGGCGAGATCTTCGCGGTGAGGTCCGTGGGCAGCGCGAGCGTGTAGTTGGTCGCGTCGGCGTTGATGAGCGCAAGACCCGCGAGCGCGACGGGCTTGGCGTCGCCGACATCGCGATCGGCGAACGTCGCCACGGGCGTTCCGTCGAGCGCGACGGCGTCGCCGGAGTACGGTTTGCCATCGCTGGTCGTGCCGGAGCCGGGACTGCTGGCGGCCTGGAGGGCGGCGGTGCCGGCGAGCGGAGCCGAGGTGGTCGCGTCGTAAATCCGGTTTGTCGCGGAGAGGCCCGCGATCGTGAGCGTCTTCCGCGTGATACCCGAGGTGAGGCCGGTGGGCTGGGTCAACGTGTAGTTGCTCGCGTGTGCGCCGCCGAGGGTGAGACCGGAGACGGAGACGGCTTTTGCGTCGCCGACGTGGCGATCGGGAAACGCGCCGCTCGCCGTGCCCTCGATCGAGACGGTGTCGAGCGAGTACGGTTTGCCGTCGCTCGTCGTGCCGGCGCCGGCGGCCTGGGCGGCGGCCAGCACGGCCGTGCCGCTCAACGTGGCGGCGGTGGTGCCGTCGTAGATCTTGCTGCTCGCGGTGAGGCCGCTCGATGTGAGTGCCTTCGGCGTGATGTTGCCGGTGACGTCGGCCGGCTGGGCGAGCGTGTAGTTGGCGGCGTCACCGGACGCCGCGAGGGCGAGACCGGACACCGTAACCGTTTTTCCAATACCGACGTGGCGATCGGCAAACGCACCACTGGCCGCGCTCGAGTCGAGCGAAACGGAATCGCCGGAGACGACGCCGACGAGCGTGGCGCTGCCGGCGCCGAGCGTGGCCACGGGCGTGCCGTCGTAGACCTTCGCGCTCGCGATGACGCCGGAAACGGTGAGGCCTTTCGCGGTGATCGCGGCGGTCGTGGTCGGTTGGGTGACAGTGTAGTTGGCGGCATCGCCCGTGGAGCCGATCGAGAGATTGGCGACGGTCACGGTTTTGTCCTGGCCGACATTCTTGTTGTCGAACGTGCCCGTGGCGCTGCCGGTCGCGAGCGTGACGCTATCGCTGCCCACGACGCCGACGAGCGCGGCGGAGCTGGTGACGAGCGTGGCGGTGGCGTTGCCGTCGTAGGTTTTGTCGCTGGCGGTCACGCCACTGACGGTGAGCGTCTTGGCGGTGATGTCCGCCGTGGTGGTCGGCTGGGTGAGCGTATAGTTGGCGGCATCGCCCGTGGAACCGATCGAGAGATTGGCGACGGTCACGGTTTTATTGGTGCCGGCATTCTTATCGTCGAACGTGCCCGTGGCGCTGGCGGTATTGAGGGTGACGGTTTCGCCGCCGACCACGCCGACGAGCGCGGCCGAGCCGGGGTTGACCGTGGCGTTGGCGTTGCCGTCGTAGGTTTTGCTGCTGGCGGTCACGCCGGAGACGGTGAGCGCCTTCGCGGTGATCGCGGCGGTCGTCGTCGGCTGGGTGAGCGTGTAGTTGAGGGCATCGCCCGTGGAGCCGATCGAAAGGCTGGCAACGGTCACGGTCTTGTTCGTGCCGATGTTCTTGTTGTCGAACGTGCCGGTGGCGCCGCCGGTCGCGAGGGTGACGCTATCGCCGTTCACGAGGCCGACGAGCGCGGCGGAGCTGGTAACGAGCGTGGCGGTGGTGTTGCCGTCGTAGGTTTTGTCGCTGGCGGTCACGCCACTGACGGTGAGCGCCTTGACGGTCACATTGGCCGTGGTCGTGGGCTGCGTGAGCGTGTAGTTCGCGGCGTCGCCGGTGGAACCAATGGAGAGGTTGGCGACGGTGACGGTCTTGGCGGTGCCGACGTTCTTGTCATCAAACGTGCCTGTGGCGCTGCCGGTGCTCAGCGTGACGGTTTCGCCGTTCACCACGCCGACGAGCGCAGCCGAGCTGGCGTTGACCGTGGCGGTGGCGTTGCCGTCGTAAGTCTTGCTGCTCGCGGTGACGCCGGAGACGCTGAGCGCTTTCGCGGTGATCGCAGCGGTCGTGGTCGGCTGCGTGAGCGTGTAGTTGGCCGCATCGCCGGTGGAGCCGATGGAGAGATTTGCGACGGTGACGGTCTTGGCGAGGCCGACATTCTTGTTGTCGAACGTGCCCGTGGCGCTGCCCGTGCTGAGGGTGACGGTTTCGGCGCCGATCACGCCAACGAGCGCGGCGCTGGTGGTGTCGAGCGCGGCAGTGGCGTTGCCATCGTAGGTCTTGCTGTTCGCGGTGACGCCGGAAACGGTGAGCGCCTTCGCCTTGATCGCGGCGGTGGTGGTCGGCTGCGTGAGCGCGTAGTTCGCGGCGTCCGTGGAGGCGAGCGAGAGGCCGGCGACGGTCACGGTCTTCGTGGTGCCGACATTCTTGTCGTCGAACGTGCCGCTCGCGCTGCCAGCGGCGAGCGTGACGCTATCGCCGTCGACGACGCCGACGAGCGTCGCGCTGCCGGTGACGAGCGTGGCGGTGGCGTCGCCGTCGTAGGTCTTGTCGCTGGCGATCACGCCAGTGACGGTGAGAGTCTTCGCGGTGACGTCGGCCGTGAAACTGGTCGCGCCGACCGAGTAGTTGGCGTGGCCGGTGCCGGTCAGCGACAGGCCGCTGACGTTGATGGCCTTGTTCGTGCCGACGTCCTTCGTCGCAAACGCGCCCGCCGGCGTGCCGGTCACGCTGATGTTATCGACGTTGTAGGGTTTGCCGTCGTTCGCATCGCCCGTGCCGGGATCTTCCGTGGCGAGCAGGCCGGGCGTGCCGGTCAACGGCATCGTCGGGGAGCCATCGTAAACGCGGCTGCTCGCGGCGCTCAGGCCGCTGATCGTGACGGCCTTGGCGGTGACATCGGCAGTGAGGCCCGTGGGCTGCGTGATCTGGTAGTTGCCTGCGCCGGTGCCGGTGACGGTGTAACCGGAAACGGTGATCGATTTGGTGGTGCCGACATCCTTCGTGTCGAACGTCGCCGTGGGCGTGCCGCCGAGGCTCACGTTGTCGACATCGTAGGGTTTGCCGTCACTCGAGTTGCCGCTGCCCGCCGTGATGGCGGATTGGAGCGCCGCGGTGCCGGTGAGCGAGGCGACATTGGAGCCGTCGTAGACGCGGCTCGTGCCGGAGAGGCCGGAGATGGTGAGAGGTTTGGCGCTGATGACGACGGCGGGCGTGGAGCCCAGCACCGAAAGCGTGTAGTTGCCGGCGGCGGTGCCCGCGAGGGCGAGGCCGGAGATCGTCGCGCTGCGGCTGCCGACATCCTTGCTGGCAAACGTGCCGACCGCGTTGGTCGGGTCGACCGAGACATCATCCGTACCGAATTTACCCGAGAAGGCGACCGTGCCGGGTTTGGTGAGATTCGTCACGACCGCGGTGCCGTCGTAAACCTTGGCCGCCGCGGAAAACTGGCTGGAGGCGAGGACGACCAACGTGCGTCTGGCGATCGTGATCGTAAGCGTGGCGGTGCCCGTGCCGCCGGCGTTCGTGGCGCCGATGGTAACGCTGTAGGGACTGCCGGTGGCATCGGTGGGCGTGCCCGTAATCGCTCCCGTGCTGGTGTTGAGACTGAGCCCCGGCGGAAGCGTGCTGGCACTGAAGCTGGTCGGATTGCCGGAGGCGGCGATGGTATAGCTGAAAGCGCTGCTGCCGTAGGTGCCGCTCGCCGTCGCGCCGGAGCTGATCACCGGCGCCGGCGGCAACGTGGTGACCGTAATCGCGCTGCCGTAGCTCGTGCCGGCGCTGTTGATCGCGTAGGCCCGCACGTAATAGGTCGTGCTCGCGGCGAGCCCCGTGACGCTCTGGCTGAACGTCCCCGTGCCGCTGCCGATCGCGATCTTGGTGTCGCTCGTGGTCGGCGTGGTGTTGCTCGTGCTGTAGACGATGCCGCGCTCCGTCACCGTCGCGGCGCCGTCGGCCGTGACGTTGCCGCCGAGCGTGACCGAGGTCGAGGCGACGCTTGACGCCGAGTCGGTCGTGACGGTCGGCGCGATCACGAGGATATAAGTCTCCCAAGCGCCAGAGGGCGTGAGGCCGGCGGTCTGAATGGCGTTGCCGGCGAGGTCGGTGGTGCCGGACGGAGCGGCTCGGCCCACCAGCGGAAAAATCACGAGGGCGGCGAGAGCAAGGAAGCGTTGGAGCTTGGACATGACGATTTACAGGAAAAGTTTGCTGGAAAAGGGAGCGGAGGAACGCGGGGTGGGATCGGGCGCGGCGGATCAGTCGACGGCCTTGAGCCGGAATTCGCCGGCGCCGGAGGTGATGCTCACGGTCACGTCGCGTGTCGTGCCGCTGCCGGATACGCTCGAGACCGAGCCGGTGATGTTGCTGCCGTTGACGGCCTCGACCTGGAACTGCGCGTTCGTCACACCCTGCACGGCCTCGGAATACGTCACGCGAAACGTGAAGCTCGTCGTGCCGTCGGTGACCGTCTGGCTGGTCGGCGTCTGGCGCACGATGGAGGCGATCGTCGGAGCGGTGCCGTCGCTAACGGTGACGCTAATCGTCCGCGTGGCGGTGGCAGTGCCGTCGCTTACCTGCACCGCGAAACTATCGGAGCCGGCGTAGCCGCTCGCCGGGGTGTAGGTGATGGTGCCGCCAGGCGTGATGTCACTGCCCCCGGAAGAAGCGGTCGCGCTCGAAAAACTCAGCGTGCCGTGGCTGGGCGCAGAGCTTTGCGACCACGTAAGCGTCTGGCCGCTATCGGAGTCGCTCGCGTGGAGCAGATCCTTGATGCTGGTCGCGCTGGCGTTCTGGTTGACGCTAAGCGTGGTGGTGGCGCCGACGAAGGTGGGCGCGGTGTTCGACGAAGCGATCGCGGCCTGCGCCCACCTCAGATAGCGCGGCTCGGTCAGCGTGTTCAGGAGGATCGTGGCGACGTTTCCGTTCGTGAGATCCACCGTCAGGGCCGTGGTCGCGGTGTTGGCGGTGTCGCTTGTGTTGCTGTGGGCAGTGCCCGTCGTCCAGGAACTCTCGCCGCTCAGGCGGAAAGCGTAGCCGGCAATGCCAGAGTTCGAGGTGCCGGCATTGTAAGCGAAGAACAGATGCCCGCTCGCGTTGATCGTGAGGCTGTCGCGCGTGAAGGAGCCGGTGAGACTGCCGTTGATCTGCGCGCCGGAAAACGAGCCCGAGACGTTGTTGTAGTAAAAGATCCTCCGGGCGCTGTCCTGATAGATCAGGTGGACTTTGTCGTTCGCGTCGACCGCCATGGACACGTTGGGCGCCAACGGCGTGCTGGTGCCGTCGACGAGCTTGGCCGCGGTGGACCACGACCCCGAGGCATTGGTCATATAGTAGGGGCTGCCGTCGGAGGTGGTCGTGTTTTCGGCCACGAACACGACGTGTGCATGGCCGCTGCTATCCAGGCCAAAGGAGACGCTGTTAATCTCGTTGGACCGGCTGGGCGTCGCGTAGATAGCGGAGCCGGACCACGACGTGCCGTTGAAGGAATAGTAACGCAGCTCGTAGCCAGTCGGAGTCGGGTAGTCGGCGCGAAAAAGGATGTGGGGACGATTGCTGGCATCGACCGCGATCGACGGCCACCGGGTGTTGTAGCTCGAGCTGTTGGCCGGCGACGCGTAAATCTGGGTATAGGTCCACGACGTGCCATTGGCGCTGTAGCCATACATGATCACCCGCGGGGCGGCGGCCAGATTCGCGCCGGGGCCGTAGACGCGGGACACGACGTGGAAGCCGCCGTTGCCGTCGATGGCCAGTGCGACGTCATCCTGCGTGCCTTGCGCGCCGCTGAGCATCTGGGCAGCGGTGAACGAGCTCAGCTCGGTCCAGGAGGTGCCGTTCCACTTGATCAGGTGGTGGACACCCGACGTGGTCGCCTGCAGCTTCCAGAAGGCGTGAATTTCGCCGCTGGCGTTGTGCGCGAGCGCGGCGTAGAGGTTGCTGACGCCGGAACCGGTCGCGGCCACCCCACCGGTGAACGTTTGCGCGTGAGTCGCCACGCTGGAAACGAACACGCTCAGGCCAAGAACGAGCGCGAAGCGGGACAAAAGGAATTGAAGTCTCATGGGCGACAAATGGGCGCTTGGCGGATCATCAATAGATCACCTTCAGTCGGAATTCGCCGGCGCCGCTATTTATAGTGACGGGGACGTCGTATATCGTCGGCCCGCCCGTGGGTGTGCCGACGGTGGCGTCGATATTGCCGCTCACTCTATCGACTTCATAGCTGCTCGCGGCGACGCCTTGCACGGCTTCGGAGTAGGTCACGCGGAACGTCACCGGCCCGGCGCCGACCGTCTGTCCCGCAGGAGAGTGACGGACAACGGAGACGACGGTCGGTGGCGTGGTGTCGGGCGTCACGGTGAGCACAAACGTGTCGCTCGCTGTAGCGCTTCCGCCGTCCGTCACGGTGAGCGTAATCGTCGCCGTGCCACTCTGGCCTGCGGCCGGAGTGATTGTGACGGTGCGATTCGCGCCCGAGCCGCCGAGCACGATATTGGCGTTCGGCACGAGCGTGGTATTGCTCGAGCTGCGGGTGACGTTGAGCGACGCCGCCGCGGTCTCGGTGTCGCCGACCGTGAATGCGATCGCGCCGGTCGAGGTGTTCTGCGCCGTGGTCTTGTTCGTGATATCGGAGATCGTGGGCGCGGTGTTGGCGGTCTCGTCGATGGCCAGTCCGGTCACGGCCGCGCCTTGATAACCGAAATCGAGATCGAGGCCTGTGATGTTGGCGAACGTGCCGCTGTCGGGTGTGGCCAGGTTGAGATTGAACTGCTGCCCGTTGGCCACGTTCGTGAATGCGATGGTTCCGACCACGCTGGTGCCCGAATAGGCGCGGATCGTCAGCGGGCCGGTCTCGGTCGGTCTCCCAAAGCCGGGATCATAGGTCGAGTAGGTCAACGCGAGCGTGTTCGCGGTGAACGTCGAGCCATCGGATTTCTCGATCCGGAGGCTGATGTGGCTGCCACCGGCCACGCCAAAACCGTTGCCCGAAGCAACGAGCTTGCCGTTGCTCACATTAATGGTGGCCCACGGGCCGCCGTCCGTCTGGTTGTCGTCCGTGGTGGTCAGCTTGAGCTTCGGCTTCGCGCCTTCCTGATACTGGACCGTCACCGAGCCGCTGTAGGAACCGTCCTCGGCGTATGTAGTTGTCGTGAAGGCGTAGGTGACAGCGCGGAGAGAGCTGGCGGCTACGCCCATGAAAATCGCGACGGCGACCGCGAACCGCACCGCGGAATGTGGCTGGAAACAGAATGAGCGGAACGAGTTTTCTTTCATACCGGAAGGGCGTCGAAATCGGTGTGGCCACTGTTTATAGCGACGGGAACATAGTATATAGCCGTCCCAACCGTGGGCGTGCCGCCGGTGGCGTTGATACTGCCGCTCACAACGCCGACCCCGCAGCTGGCCAGGACTGCCAGGCGGACGAGCCCATCCGCCCCCAACGCACACGCTCGGGTGAGTTGAAACCGCAAATGGAGCAGGCGGAGAGTCCGCCAACCGGAAAGGCTGGATTGCATGTGGGAAGTGGGAACGGAAGGGTGCGGCTCCGGTGAACAGCCGGAATCGCGACCCACCCTATCGGAATTCTTCCTATAGTCTTTTGGAGAAATTCTCTCCGCCCAGGCAAAACTCGCCTCGGCTTTTACTTAACGCGCGTGCGGTAAACCCGGAGTCTGGAATCCCAGAGATCTGCAATTCGTTCCGCTGCGGCGCGCTGTACATTGTGGTAAATACGCGACGCCATATAGCGCAGAGATGCAGCGGAGAACGACGGGGGTTTGACATGGTGACTAGAGAAAAACTCAACCGGCGGCAAACGGCGTCCCGCGGCGATGGCGCAAAGCATTGCCCCTCTGGGGCCCCCGCCTCGCATCCGCCATCGTGATACACAAGGCGGCGTTGACCGCGGCGCGCAGTCGCGGCGCATCGATCGGTTTGAGCAGCACGATGCCGGCGCCCTGTTCGCGGTAGCGCGCCGCATCCGCCGGCTGGAGGCCGCCCGTAACCACGATCACCTCGCCGAGAAATCCGAGCTCGCGCAGCCGGCGCAGGAGCTCGGTGCCATCGACACCCGGCATCGCGTGATCGGTCACCAGCAAATCGAAGCCCCAGGGGTCGCTGACGAAGCGCTGGAGCGCCTCCTCGCCGCTGCATGCGCACTCCACGGTCCAGCCCGGCCTTGCCAGTGCCACCGTCAGCACGCGTTGCGAAATGGGATCGTCGTCGACGCAAAAAATGCGGCAGGGCGCATTCGAGAACGCGACGACTGAACTGGAATTGGCGGGAGGCACAGTGGGAGCGAAGGTGCGAGCAGCAAACGATACGGTGCGCTCGAACCGCCACCCGAAGGTCCACCGTAAGGACAGGGTAGTTTTACTCTGCCCACGCCTCACGCAGTATTCGTACCGGAGCGTTCGCCGCGGTCGCCGCTCCGGCAGACGACCGCCACGCGCAGTCGCGACCGCGCCGCGGCGGCAAGCCTGAATCCGCGGGTTGGCCGGCGCGCCCCGCACGCCAATGAAGAGAGCGCCGGACCAATCCCGCGGATAAGCATTTGGCGGGGCTCATGGTCGCCGATCACGAGCTCAGGGAAGAACCCGCGAGCGCCGCCCGCGAGGCACCCGCCGTTGCGACACTGCCGGTCGCGTCCACGGCGTGCAGGGCGGTCGTGACGACCACGCGGAGCCGGCCGACCTCGACCGGTTTCAACAGCACGCAGCGGACGCCGAGCTCGCGATAGCGAGTCGCGGCTTCCGATGACAGTCCCGCGGTCACAACAATCGCTTCGCCAACAAAACCCATTCGCCGCAGCCGCCCCAAAAGCTGGAGCCCGTCGACCAACGGCATCGCGTGGTCGGTGATGAGCAGATCGAATCCTCGAGGATCATGAATATTGGTGAAGCGATCGAGCGCTTGCTTGCCATTGCACGCGCATTCGATCGACCGGTCGTCACGGGTCAGGGCGGCCAGCAAGAGCCGACGGGAAACGGCATCGTTGTCCACGCAGAGCACGCGATGAAGGTCGCGAGGCAAAACCGACGGAGCGTCGTGGGTGGCAGTCACAGTCGAAAAAAAACTGGAGACCGCAGAGCCGAAAGAAGCGAGCGAGCGCGTGCGACGCAGGGGTTTACCTGACGGACAGAGTAGATTTACTCTGTCTCAGACCGAACTTTTGCGCCGCGAAGACGGGACAGCACGCAGAGGAGAATTGCGGAAATCAAAACTCCTCCCCGCACTGTGTCCCGTTCCGGCGGGGCCGCTTTGCGGAGAACGGTGTCCGACCTGCGTTTGTTATTTCTTCGGCGCAGCCGGTGCTTGTTCGGATTTCGACGCGGGCTTGATGCCACCGGTGGCGGGCGCGCTCGTCGGGCGCAAGCCACCGCTCGCGGGTTTCGCGGTCGTGTTCACTTCGATGGTCGCGGCAGTCGGAGCGGGCGAGCTGCCGGGCTTGAGCGCAGGCGCCTGCTTCGGCGCGGCGATGCCGCTCTGGACGTTCACGCGGCCGCCTCCGGAGGTGATGCTCGTCTTCTGCGTGTCGATGTTTGCGTCGAGGCTGAGATCGGTGAGGCCGGGCTTCGTCGCGTTACCGATGGCGCCACCGATCGAGCCGCTGACGCTCGTGTTGGTCACGGTCTTCTGTGTGACCGTGCCTTGGGAGGTGACGTTGACGTCGCCGTTCTTCGACGAGATCTGCGTGGCTTCGAGCGTGGTGCCGCCTTTGCCGGATGTGAGGTTGACGCCGTTGCCGCCGGAGATCGTGGCGCCGGTCTTCGTGTTATCGAGCGAGCCGCCGAGGTTGCCCTGGAGCATCGTGCCGCCAGCGCCAAAGCCGCCGCTGGCGGAGGCGTTGAACGAACTCGACGATTCCTCCTTGGCGGTGACGTTGAGCTTGCCGCCCGCGTCGACGTCGACGGTGCCGCCGGCGCCGATGTTGCTGCCCTGGATGTTCGTGTCGGTGCCCGAGGTGATCTTGATGTTGCCCTTCGAATTGATGTTGGCGGTGTCGGCAGTGGAGGAGTTGGTGGTCTCGTAGCCGCCGCTGGCTTTCACGTGGCCGCCGCCCTCGCCGATCTTGGCCTCGCCTTGCACGTTGAACTCCGTGCTGCTCGAGGTGCTGGTGGCCTGCTTGAGGTTCACGCTGCCCTTCGCATCGACGGTGGTGTCGCCGCCGCTGTTGAGGTCGGCGCCGACGAGCGTGGTGTCGCCGCCGGATTTCAACGTGATGGTGCCGCCCGAGTTGATGCCGCCGGTGACGGCGGTGTCGGACGAGCTGCCCTTCTGCGCGTAGCCGCCCTTGCCCTCGACCTCGTTGTTCACGGAGCCGACTTCGGCTTTGATTTCGCCGTTGTAGTTATTCTGCGAGGTGCTGCTGGTGTTGCGGGCTTCGGTGAAGTTGAGGTTGCCCTTCGCATCAACGGTGGTGTCGCCGGTCGACTTGAGGTTGGTGCCTTCGAGGTTCACATCGCCCTGCGTGGTCTTGATGTTGATCGTGCCGCCGTTGATGCCGCCGACGACCGCAGTCGAAGACGAGGAGCCGGAGGAGCCGCCGTCGGCGCCGAGCTTGCCCTTGCCGGTAACGCCGTAACCGCCGTCGGCCTTGCCCGACGCGTCGACGCTGCCGCCGGCGCCGACACCGAGCTTGAGCTCGGCGTTGAGGTTGAGCTCATCGGACGAGCTGGTGCTCGTGTTCTTCGCAGCTTTGTAGTCGAGCGAGCCGGCGGTGATGTCGACGTTGCCGCTGGCGTTCATCTGCGTGCCCTCCAGCGAGGCCTTGTCCTTGATGTTCAACGTTAGATTGCCCGCGTTGTAGGTGGAGGTGACGGCGGTGCTCGACGAGTTGGAGCTCGAGGTGGAGTTGCTGGTGACCTGGGTCTTCACGCCCGCGGAGACGGAGCCGCCGGCCGCGGTGCCTTCGACGCCGCCAGCGGTGGCGCTGCCCTGGGCGTCGGCGTAGACGCCGGTGCGGTTGGTGATGGTGTCGCTGGAGCTGGAGGACCAGGTCTTGTTCGCGGCGGCACGGCTCTCGAGTTCGGTGGCGCTGAGCGTGAGGTTGTTGCCCGCGTCGAGGCGCGCGCCTTCCTCGGTGATTTTGTTTTCGGCGTTCAGGTTGACGTTGCCGCCGCTGATGCCGGACGTGCGCGCGGTGGTGCTGCCCGAGCTGGAGCTGGAGGTGCCGAACTGGGTCTTGAGCCCGGCGCCGACCTCGGCCTCGCCCTTCGCACCTGCCTCGCCGTAGCCGGCGGCGGAGGAACCGCTGGCGCTGGCTTCGCCGCTGCCGGAACCGCCGACGTAGAGACCGACGGTGGCCGTGGCGGTGTTGGTGGTGGAGGTCTTCACATCCTGGCCGGCGAGGAGGTTGATGTTCTTCGCGTTCACATCGACGTCGCCCTTGGCGTCGATATTGGAGCCGCGGAGGGTGACGTCGTTTTCGACGTTCATCTTGAGGTTGCCGCCGATGTTCAGGTTGGAGGCCTTGCTCTTGGACTCGTAGTCGGTGCGGCTCTCGATTTCCACGCGCGCACCGATCGTGACTTCGCCGTTGGCGGAGCCGCTCGCTTTCGCCGAGCCGCTGGCGCCGAACGCGTTCGCGTCGCCCTTCGCGTTGGCGTCGGACTTGGTGCCGCTGTCGGTGAAGACGCCGATCGTGGTCGTGGTGGTCTCCGTGGTCGTGCGCCGCTCGTCCTTGCCGTCGAGCACCTGCACGTCTTTCGCGGTGATGGTGGCGTCGCCTTTGATGTTAAGATTGGAGCCTTCGACGGTGAGCGTGTTGGCGGTATTCAGATTGGCATTACCGCCGACGTTGAGGGTCGAGCCGACGTTGGTGCCGGTGAAGTCGTTTGTGGTCGTGGTCTGCGAGCCGTAGAGGCCGCCACCGACGCCGAAGCCGCTCTGCGATGATTTCGTCTCGACGGTTTTTTGATCCTGGCGGGCGAGGATGTTGAGGTCGCCCTGGATGTCGGTGTCGAGATCGCCCTTCACGTTGAGGTTGCTGCCGGCGAGCGTGGTGTCGCCGCCGCTCTTGATCTTGAGGTTGCCGCCGATGTCGAGGTTCGAGGCCTGGTTTTTGACCTCGCTCGTGGTCGTCGTGGTCGAGGAGCCGGAGAAGAAGCCTTCGCTGGTCGTCGTGGTCGTGGTGGTCGTCTTCTTCTGCACGGTGTCGACGACGATCTCGCCGCCGGCGGAGAGGGAGGCGTCGCCGCCGGCCTTCACATCGGCGCCGATGATCCTGATGTCCTTGCCGGCGCTGAGGTCCATCGTGCCGGTGGAGGTGATGCCGGCGGTCTTGCCGAGGACGGAGCTGTTGTCATCACCGCGAACGAGGGTCTCGTTGCGAATGCTGCCACCGGCGTCGAGCTTGACGTCGCCGCCGCTGATCGAGCCGCTGAGATTGGTGATGTCGCCCTTGGCCTTGATGTTAAGTGTATCCGAACCGGAGATACTGCCGCCGGTGTTGGTGAGGTCTCCGACATCGAGGTCGACGTTGTTGGCGGCGAGCGTGGAGTTGGTCGGATCGAAGAGGCCCCTGGTTTTCGCGGAGAGATAAACCTGCGGGACGAGGACGCGTTGGCCGCCGACGACCTGCTCGACCATCCAGACCATGTCGCGACCGAGCGCGGCGAGTTGCGCGGGCGTGGGCGCCTGGCCGATCTGCAGGCCGAGGCGGCTGGCTTCCGCGGCGGCGTTGGCCATAAGCGTCTGCATCTGCGCGGCTTCGTTTTTCTGGCCGGAGAGGAACTTCGAGCCGAGCTGATCGACGAGTTGCTGGCGCACGAGATAGGTCTCGTAGGACGCATCGCCGAGGCGTTTCTGGAGGATGTCGGGATTGACGCCGAGCTGCTTGAAGAGCTCGTCGGAACCCGTGGCGCTGCTCGGATCGATGCCGAACGTGCTGTTCACGCCGACGAGGAATTTCGCGTGCGGATCGGCGTTGGGCACGAAGAGGCCGTTCGGGTTGGAGGGCAGCTTGAGCGAGAGGCCGTTGAACGCGACACTCGCGCCTTTGAGGGCGGCGAGGGCGTTGCCCGAGGCGGCGGTGAACTGGTTGGCGACGTCGAAGGGATTGGAGGAGGCCGAGGGGTTGAAACCATTCGCGCCGGCCAGCTCGGCTCCCTCGACATTTACGGTGCCGCGAAGCCCGAGTCCGCCAACGGAAAGCACACCGCGCGGACCGACCGCGATGGCTGCGTCGCGTGAACCCGACGCGCCCAGCGCCGAGCTGGTGGCACCGTTGGCCGAGGCCGCACGACTCACGAGAGCCACGCTGCTGCCGACCTTGAGCGAGGTGCCGCTGACCGCCACCGCGGAGCCGCTGTTCGCGGCGACGGGACCGCTCACGCTGGCCGCGCCGCCGAGACCTTCCATCGAGCCGCCGCTCGCCGATTTCTCCTGGGTGTTCGCCGGGTTCGCCGAACCGAGCAGCGTGAGCGTGCCGACATTGTGGATCGAGAGATTGCCCGCGCGGAGGCCGGCACCGATGGAGAAATAATCCTGCACCTGGGTGATCGCCGTATCATAACCTTCGATACCGTCGGAGGGGTTGTTCCAGTCGTAGTCTCCCCAGACGCTGTAGTCGTAGCTCCAGAATCCGGTGTACTTCCATTTCTGGATCTCGAGGGTCAGGGCATCGTTGAGGAAACTGGAGCCGGACGTGCGGCCGCGGATCGCGAGCGTGCCGGTGGCGGTGAGGAGACCGCCGACATTCCGGCCGGAGTCGAAACCGTCGATGGTGAGATTCGTCGCGGAGATCTGCGGCTTGGTCTTGTTGCCGAAAGTCGCGTTGGGATCCGAGATGCCGACGAACTCCTGCTTCTCATAGAAGTAACCTGAGATGGTGCTCTTCCGGTCGCTGAACCCGCCGCCGGAAAAGCCGCTGTTGCCAGTGTAGTACCACTGGGATGTCGATACGTTCGGGATGGCGTCGCTGCCGGTCTTGTAGTTGTGCTGGTTGATCGTCGAGCCGCTGGAAGGCAGGCCCTTCCACACGCGGGAGATGTTTTCCGCGCCGGCCATGATGTTATCGAAGGTCCGCGCCGTGATCGTGGCGCTGCCGCCGATGTTGATCTGGCCTTGGTTCAGGAAACGCGAGCCGCTGCTGGTCGCCGTGACCGCGAAGTCGCCGTCGGTGTCGATCGTGGCGTCCTCGTGATTCGTGACGTCGTCGCCGGCGATGAGCGTCATCTTGCCACCGGAGTAGAGCGCGCCGTTGCTGCGGTTGATGATATCTTCGCTGGCGTTGAGCGTGAGCGCTTCGAGCGACGAGATGCCGCCGGTCGACGTGTTGTCGATGGTCGCGGCGTTGAGGGTGAGATTGCCGCCGGCGTGAATCGCACCCTGGTTCGTGAGCGTGCCGGTGAGCGTGACGGTCGTGGCGCCGCTGCCGGTCGACGCAATGAAGCGTGAGCCGGAGCCGTCGTTGAGGAACGACGTCGCGTGCAGCGTGCCGCCCTCGAGGCCCATGATCATGCCCTTGTTGGTCACCGCGCCCGCGTGGATCGCGAACGTGTCGGCAAACAGCTTCGCACTCGTGCTCGTCTGGTTGATCGTCGCGGTGCGACCGGCCGCGCCGATTTTCAGCAAGCCGCCCGACTGGATCAGGCCAGCGTTGGTGAGACCGAAGTTGCCGCCGCTGGTGTCGATCGTGAGCGCGTCGGCGGCGAGGAGCTTGCCCGCGGCGTGGTTGGTGAGCGTGACACCGCTGTTGAGCGTGAGCGTGCCGCTGCCGCCGATCTGTACGGTGCCGTTGTTGGTGAAGCCGCTGAGGAACGCCGTCGTGTCGCCGCCAGAGCGCACGGTGGCGCCGGTGGCGTTGTCGAGATTGGTGCGACGCGCGTCTTCGCCGAGCGCGAGATCGCCGCCGGATTGAATACGACCGGAGTTGTTCAACGCGAAGGCGGACGTGCCCTTGATCGCGAGATTGCCGTCGGTCGCGACGTTGGCGTTGGCGGCGTTGGTGAAGAGCGTGCCGGTGGTGAGCGTGGCGTCGCCGACGCTGCGGAGCGTGGCATTGGCGGCGTTGGTAAACGTGCTGCCGGCTGTGAGCGTGAGCGCGCCGGCGGAGCCGATCGTGCCGGTGTTGGTGAGCGCGCCGCCGGCCGTGGCCGTGAGTGCACCGTCGGAGCCGTCATCGGCCGCGGAGAGCGTGGCGATCGTGCCGCTGTTATCGATGGTGCCGGAAAGCGTGGCGGTGATCGCGCCGGTTGACTGGATCGCGCCGACGTTGGTGAGGCTCGCGCCGGTGAACGAGAGCGCGCGACCCGCGGTGCCCGCGGTGAGGATCTTGCCGGCGGAGTTGTTGGTGATCGCGCTGGTCGCGTCGATCGCAAGCGTGTTGCCCGCCTGCACGGTGCCGGTGTTGGTGACGGTCGAGGTCGTCGCGGTGAGCGTGTCGGCGCTAAGCACGGTGGCGCCCGCGGCGTTGGCGAGCGCGGCGCGCGCGGTGGTGCTGCCGAGGGTGAACGCGGCGCCCGATTGCATGAGGCCGCTGTTGTCGATCGTGAAGCCGCTGCTGCCGCCGTTCACGGTCAGCGTGCCGCCACTCGCGATCTTGCCGGCGGCTTGGTTGACGAGCGAATCGGGCGTGGTGAGTGCGAGTGCACCGACGGATTTCAACGTGCCGGAGTTGGTCAAGGTTGTGTTGGTCGTCATCGCGAGCGCGCCGGCGGAATCGATCGTGCCGGTGTTGGAGGCGTTCGCGGAGGTCGTGGTGAGCGCGCCGGTGCCGAGCGTCGCGATCGCGCCGGTGTTGGTGAGCGCGCCGGAGAGTGTCGCCTCAAAGGCGCCGCGGGATTGCACGTCGCCGTGATTCGCGAAGCTCGCGGCGGTGAGCGCCATCGAGGAGGCATTGGCTGCGTCGCCGGAGAACAGTTTCGCGCCGGCGGAGTTCGTGACGGCGTCGCTCGCGTTGAGGTCGAGTGTGCCGGTCGACTGGATGATGCCGTGATTGACGAGCGTCGTGGCGTGACCGGCGAGTTTGCCGCCGGCCTGAATCACGCCCTCGGAGATCACGTTGGCGGCGTCGGGAGCGTTGGCGGCGTTGTTGATGACCGTCGCCCGCGCGGCGGTGGAGCCGAACGTGAAATCCTGCGCGGCTTGCACGCGGCCGCTGTTCGTAATCGCGAACGCGGAGTTGCCGCCGGAGAGCGTGATGCTCGCGGTGTCGCTCACGATCTTGCCGGTGTTCGCGTTGGTGAGAGCGGTGGGCGTGGTGAGCGCGATCGTGTTGGTGGCCTGCAGCGTGCCGGCATTGGCGAGCGTGGTGGCGGTCGTGAGCGTCATCGCGCCGGCGGACTGGACGACCGCGTCGACGGCGTTGTCGATCGAGGCCGCGGTGGCGGTGAGATCGGCGGTGCCGGCCGTGACGATGCGGCCGGTGTTCGCGAGCGCGCCCGAGAGGGTGGCGTCGAGCGAGCCAGTGGAGCCGAGGTCGCCGGCGTTGGTAAGGCTCGCGGCGGTGAGCGTCATCGTCGCGGGCGTGTCGGTGCCGGTGGTGAGGAGCCGGGCGGCGGCGTGATTCGTGATCGCGCCGGTGGCGTCGAGCGTCATCGCGCCGGTGGATTGAAGGACGCCGCGGTTGGTGAGGGTGGTGGCGGAGCCGGTCAGCGTGCCGCCGGCGGAGATCACGCCTGGCGCGGCGTTGGTGACGGTGGCGCGCGCGCCAGCGCTGCCGAAGGTGAAGTTCTGCGCGGACTGCATGCGACCGTCGTTGATGACGTCGAACGCGGTCGAACCGCCGACCACGACGAGGTGACGGCCGCTCAGGACATCGCCGGAATTGGTCAACGCGCGCTGCGCGGTGAGCGACATGTCACTGGCGGACTGGATGCGGGCGTCGGCGGTGTTGGTGAGATCGGTCGCGGCGACGAGGCCGAGCGTGCCGCCGGACTGCATGGCGCCGCTGTTGGTGATGGTGGCGCCGGTGGCGTTGAGCGAGCCAGTGCCGGTGGTGATCCACGTGCCATTGGCGGCGTTGGTGATCGCGCCGGAGGCGGTGGCGTTGATCGCGCCGGTGGATTGGATCTGGCCGGCATTCGCGATGCTGGCGGCGACGGCGGTGATGTGCGCGGCCGGGCCGGCGGTCGTGAGGATGACGCCGGTGGCGGCGTTGTTGATCGCGCCGGTGGCGTTGAGCGTGACGGCCTGCGCGCCCTGGATGGTACCGGCGTTGTCGATCGTGGTGGCGAGGGCAGAGAGACTGCCGCCGGCACGGAGATGGGCTTCTTGGGTGTTGGTGATCGCTGCAAGCTCGCCGGTCTGGCCGATGGTGAGATTGCCGCCGGCCTGGACGGTACCGGCGTTGGTGAGGGAGAAGTCGCCGCCGCCGGAGACGATCGTGACGTTTCCGCCGCCGTTCATCATGCCTGTAGCAGAATTCAGGATACCGTTTTTCGCGGTGAGATCGAAATCGCCCGTCGACTGAATCGTGCCGTGGTTGATGGTCGTCACGGCGTCGCTGCCCTTGGTCGTGATCGAAAGATCGCTGCCGGAGGAGATGGTGGCGCCGAGATTGTTGGTGAGCGTGCTGGCGGTCGCGCGGAGCTGGCCGCTGGTGGTGGAGATGGTGCCGTTGTTGGTCGTGACGCCGCTGGTGGTGAGATCGAGGGAGCCGTTGGTGCGGATGCGACCGGAGTTGGTCAGGCTCGCGGCGGTGATGTCGCCGAAGCCATCGCTGGCGATGATGCCGGAGGTGTTGACGGCGCCCGTGGCATTGATGCTGAGCGCGTTCCCGGCGTGGAGCGTGCCGCCGTTGTTGACGTTGGTCGCGCTGACGTCGAGACGGCCGCCGGCGAACGCGGAGCCGCCGTTGGCGAGGTCGACGCGCTCGCTGAAGTAGCCGAGCGAAAGATCGCCGCCGGCTTGGATGGTGCCGGAGTTATCGAGGGCGAAATCGCCGGCGTCGGAACGAAGGACGACATTGGTGCCGCCGATGATCGTGCCGGAAACCTGCTGGCGGGTGGGCGCCTTGATGGTGATCGACTGCGCGGCCTGCACGCGGCCGGCGTTGGCAAACGAGGTGGTGCCGGTGGTCGTGGCGACGAGCTCGATTGCGCCGGCGGACTGAATCGTACCGGCGTTGGAAAGCGTGCTGCTGCGGGTGGCGAGATTGCCGCCGCTGCCGCCGTCGGCGGCGGAGGCGGTGAGGATGACGCCGCTGCCGTGGTTCTCGATCTTGCCGGTCGTGCGGGCGTCGAACGTGCCGTCGGACTGGAAGCGTCCGGAATTGGCGAGCGAGGCGGCGGTGACGGCGAGCGCGGCACCGGGCTGGCCGGCGACGGCGACGACGCCGGTGCCGTGGTTCACGAAAGCGGATGAGAGATTGAAGGTGGCGCCGCTGGTGCCGCGGATTGTGCCGCTGTTGTCGACCGTGGAACCGTCAGCCGTGAGGGCGCCGCCGGAATAAACCGTGGCACCGGCGGCATTCGTGAGCGCGACCGCGCCGGAGCTTGTGCCGATGCCGAGCGTGCTGGCGGACTGGATACGACCGGCGTTGGCGAGATCCCACGCACCGGCCCCGGAGACGAGGGTGACGTCAGCGCCGCCGAGGATGTTGCCGGCGGCAGAGTTGTCGAGGAGCTGCGGGGTCGTGAGCGTGAGGGCGCCGGTGGACTGGATGAGCTTGGAGTTGGCGATGCTCGTCGCCGACTTGAGGTGGAGCGTGCCGGCGGAAATGACAGCGCCGGAATTCGTGATCGTGTTGGCGGTGGCGTTGAACGCGCCGGTCGATTGCAGCGTGCCGGCGTTGCTCAAGGTCGCGGACGTGAGCGCTACGGCGGCGGGCGTCGGGCCCGCGGTGAGGAGGAGACCGCCGGACTTGTTCTCGATCTGATTGGCGATCGTGGCGGTGAGCGCTTTCGCCGACTGGATCGTGCCGGCGTTGGTGAGCGCGGTGGCGTCGAGGGCAAGGGCGTCGCTGGTGGCGAGCACGCCGCCGGATTGATTTTCGAAGGCGGAGGAAATGCCGAGCTTGACGGCGCCGGCGGCGGCGAGCGTGCCGCTGTTGGTGAGGCCCGTGCCGGAGGTGGCGCGCGCGATCACATCGAGCGCACCGGCGGATTGGACGATGCCGCTGTTCCTGATCGTGTCGCTCGCGACGGCGATCGCGCGGGCGGCGCCGCCGGCCGCGGTGTCGAGAGTGACGACGGTGCCGGAGTTGTCGGTGGCGCCGGAGGCCGTCGCGTTGATCGCGCCGGTCGATTGGATCTGGCCGGCGTTGGTGAGCGAGGCGGCGTTGAGCGCGATGGCCTTGTCGGACGCGCCGGCCGTGAGGACGGCGCCGCCCTTGCGATTGGCGAGCGCCCCGGTGACGTCGAGCGTGAGCGCATCGGCGGCCTGCAGCATGCCGGCGTTGTCGATCGCAGACGCGCGGGCTTGCAACGCTCCGCCGGCGAGCGTGACGGCGCTCGCGGCCTGCGTGAGTGCGGCGGGCGCAGCGCTCGTGCCGAGGTTTAGCGCATCCGAAGATTGGATACGGCCAGCGGTGGAGATGGCGAACGAGCCGGCGCCGGACTGAATCGAAACGGTGTTGCCGCCGAGGATAGCACCGCTGGCGCTTTGATCGAGACGGGAGCCGACGTTGAGCGTCGCGGCGCCCGCGGACTGCAGCGTGCCGGTGTTGGTAAACGCGCCGGAGTTGAAAGCAACGACGCCGTCGGATCCGCCTTGGGCGGCGGTTTGCGTGGCGATGATGCCGGAGTTGTTCACGGCACCGGACACATCGAGCCGGAGTGCGCCGGTCGATTGGAGCGCGCCGGCGTTGGTGAGCGAAGTGGCGGCGATGGAGACATCGCGACCGACTTCGCCGGCGGTGAGAATCGCCGCGTCGGCGGCGTTGGTGAGGGCGCCGCTGATATTGAACGTGACGCCCTGCGTGCCCTGCACGGTGCCGGCGTTGGTCGCGCGGTTGGCGCGCACGTCGACGGTGCGGGCGCCGAGGACGCCGGCGGCGGCGTTGTCGAGCGTGAGTGATGGCGTGGCGCCGGCGCCGGCGGAAAGCGCGCGGCCGGCGATGAGGTTGCCGGAGTTGGTGACGGCGGCGGGCGCGGCGGCGTTGAGCGAGCGGAGCGCGAGGTCGCTGCCGGCGGTGACGTTGCCGGCGTTGGAGATCCCGGTGAAGCCGGAGAGCGTGATGTTCGTGGTCGCCTGTACGCCGGCACCGCTGCCGCTGGCACCGATGCGGACGGCGCCGCGGTCGGCGGTGAGCGAGAGTGCGGCGGGGGATTGGAGCTGGGCGTTGCCAGCATCGAGATCGCCGGTTGTCGTGCGAAGTATGAGGTCGCGCGCGGCGGCGGCGGAATCGGCGCCGCTGTAGAAGGTGGCAAGATTGGAGAACGCGGCCGAACCGCTCTCCAACGCAAGCGTGGAGCCGGCGCCGTAGCTGGAGCCGCTGACGTTCGCGGCGCCGGTCGCGTTGAGCGTGAGCGCGCCGATCGCGAAACGATTCGCACTCGCGGGCGTGCTTGCGGAGGTGTCGGTGAGCGACGCGCCGGTGAGCGCGAGGTCGCGGCCGGCGACGAGCGCGGCGTCGGTGAACGCGAGGCCGGCAGTCGCGGCATCGAGGGCAATGTCGCGCTTCGCGGTGAGCGACGCGGTGGTGCCGGAGACGGCGATCCCGCCGGCGGCGGCGACCTGGATATCGCGCTCGGCGTAGATTTTATTGGAGAGCTGGACGCGGCCGGCGGCATCGACGGTGAGGTCGTCGGTCGTGGCGGCGACGTCGCCGAGCATGCGGACGCCGACGCCGGCGTCCGTAGCCACAAGTCGGATACGGTTGGCGTACATGCCGCCGACGGCGGACGAGTCGAGGGCGACGGCGGGCGCGGCGCCGGTAGCGGCGTCGTTGGCCGCGGCCTCGCGCGAGGCGTAGTCGAAATCGTGTGCGCCGGTCGCAATGACGAGATCCTGAGCGTTGAGCTGGCCGTCGATTTTGACGGAGCGCGCGAGGAGGTTGAGCATGCTGACGTTGGCGGCGTTGAGGCCGTTCTGCGCCTCGATGGCAGCGTCCCTGGAGAGCGTGAGCTCGCCCTGCGTGATGCGGAGGCCGGCGAGGGCGCCGCTGGCGGCGAAGAGCGGCGTGCCGGTGGCGAGCGTGACGCGGTCGGTGTTGATGAAGCCGCCGCCTTTCACGGCGATGCCGTAGGGATTGGCGACGACGAGGTCGGCCTTGCCGCCGACGATTTCGGTGAAGCCGGCGATGGTGGAGGCGTTGGGCGCGACGACCTCGTTGAGGATCACGCCCGCGGGCGCCTTCAGGTTGAAATTCGTGGTGAGCGTGCCGGCGAGCTGCGATGGGACGTTGAACTGCGTGGGCGCGGCGTTGTTGAGCGCGAGGCCCTGCGCGGGGACGTTGTAGTGGGTGAATTTGTTGTGCGAGAGGCCGGCGGCGTTCGCGGTGTTGATGTCGACGACGGGCACGCCGTTCGCGCCGGGCGTGGTGTAGGTGCGGGTGTTGCCGGAACCGGGCGCGACGACGACGGGAGCGGTCTGCGCGACGACGGGCAACGGGACCAACAGCGCTGCGAGCGGCAGCGCAATGATGGCGTTGATCCGTTCAAACCGACGGTAAGGGCGGAAGCGGGAGCTGGAAGACATGAGGGCGATCAAAACGAGGCGTTGAGACGGAAATAGAGGCGGCCGGACTCGCGAGGCATGCCGACGGCGCGGTCGAGCGAACGGGCATAGAAGACGTCGGCGTTGTAGCGACCGGCCGCGAGGGCGGTGCCGACGGCGCCGCCGGTGAGCGAACCGGCGGGCGCGGAGAAGCCGGGGAGATTGCGGATATTGCTCCAGGCACGGCCGTGATCGACGCCGACGTAGGGGCGCAGCGTGGCGCGTGCGTTGCCGGCCTTGTCTTTCGCGAGCGGGAGGTTGAGCGAGAGATCGTTGCGCCAGGTGAAGCCTTTGTCGCCGGCGAGATTGGTGCGATCGAAGCCGCGCACGGCGTAGATGCCGCCGATCGTGAGCTGGTCGGCGCCGTAGACGACATCGCGCGCGAGCTGGCCGCTGAGCGAGCTGCTGAAACCAAACGGCAGCTCGCGCACGCGGAAGGCGCGCGACCAGTTGGCGTTGAGCTTGAGCGCCCAGAACTCGCTGCGCGGTGCGAAGTCCGGCAGACCGGAAGGATCTTCCGCCGCGCCGAAGATCGGAAGGCCGCGCGAGTAGCTCGTGTCGAGCGAGAGGAAACCGCCGGCGAGCGGACGCGAGTAGTTGGCCCCGAGATCGGCGATGACGGTGTCGCGGCTGCTCACGCCGATGAGCGAGCTCATGAGGTAGTTGCGCGAGGACTTCCAGGTGAGCGTACCATAAATCCCGATACGCGAAGTCTGCCCGCGCAGGAGCACGCGATCGGTGCGGAGGTAGAGCGACTGGCTGTCGCCGTCGAACGGCAGATCGAGCCCGCTCGGCGCGGCAAACAGAAGCGCATACGACGAGCGGCTGCCGCCGAGCGTGAAGCTCTGGTAGCCCCACGGCACGGAGACGGAAGCCATCGTGCTTTCCGAAGCCTGACGGCCGGAATGGTAGGGCACGGCGCGGCGATGCGAGAGGCTCCAGGCCTCGCCGAAGCCGGTGAGATCGTCGACACCGAGCGTGACGGAAGCCTGCTCTTTTCCGGTGCCGTCGGAGCCGGTGTTATCGGCGGAAACATTCAGCCGCCATGGGCGCGAGCGGACCTCGCGCACGCCGACGACGGTATCGCCGGCCGCGGTGCCGGGCAGGAGATCGAGCGTGGCCTGGCGCGAGGGCAGCCGGTTCAGGTTGTCGATGCCCTGCTCGAGATCGCGGAGGTTGAGCAGTTCGCCGGGCGTAACCGGAAAAACATTACGCGAGATTCCCGCCTGCTGAAGCTGCTCTACTCTGCCCTCGACCACGAGGACGCGCAGCGTGCCGGTCGCGAGATCCTGATCCGGAATATAGGCACGGCTCGTGACGTAGCCGCGGGAGACGTAGTGCCGCGTGATCTGCGTGAGAAGCTGCTCCACGTCCTCGATGCCGAGCATGCGGCCCTCGAAGTCCTTGCGCAGTTGGGCGCGAAACCCCGGCCGCATGCGCTCGGCGCCCTCGATCTGCAACTGGCGAATCTCGCGCTTCGCCATCGCGGGCGCGGAAATTTTCGGCATGGGCAGGGCGGCGTCCACTTCGGTCGCGAGCGGTGCGCGGCCGGACTCGCGCTCGCGTCGGAGCTGCTCGCGCTGGCGATCCTGCTCCTCGCGTTGCTGACGTTCCGCGGCTTGCGCGGCGGCGTCGAAAACCGGCGGGGGCGTTTGGGCGCGAACGAAAGTAAGCGTCCCCAAACTGAGGCAGACGGCAGCCACGGCCGACCGAAACGGGGCCGGCGAACGAGAAGAGACGAAGAGAGCCATGCTGGGACGAGAAGTGGATTTGAAGCGACACCCCGGCTGGGGTACGCAGCGCGCAGGCGCCGCGAAAACGAAGGTGTTCGCCCCGACTTCATCGGCCGACTCGTCACGCGCTCAAGCGGAGCGGTTACTTGAGCCGTAGAGTAATTCCACTCTAGCAAAACTACGCCTCGTCCTCCCGGGACGCCAAAGCGCGGGACCGCTCCGGCTCAACGGAGCAGCGGCAACTCGAACGTAAATGTCGCGCCCTCACCGGGTACCGAATCCACGATCAATTGTCCGCCATGCAACGTGATCAACTCGCGCGCGATCGAGAGGCCGAGCCCGGTCGATGATTCACCGCCAGTCGGTTGCGCGGAGAGTTTTTGGAAGGGCTGAAACACGCGCACGTAGTCCTCCGGCGTCAGGCCCGGTCCGGTGTCGTGCACCGCCACGCGGACGACGTCGGCAGCCGTCGAGACGGTCACGCGGACCGGCTGGCCGTTGGACGTGAACTTGATCGCGTTGTCCAGCAGGTTGTCCATCACCTGCCGCAGCCGTGCTGGATCTCCGGATACGGTCGCGAGTTCCGCCTCAGCATCGACGATGCACGTCAGCGGCTGGTCCTTGGCTCGCGCGCGCGATTCGAGCGCCGTCACGCTTTCGCGGACGATCGGCGCGACGTGGATCGGGGCGCGCTCGAGCTCGAGGCGACCCGTTTCCAACGCGGCCAGGTCGAGGAGCTCGCGCACCATCGCAAGCAATCGCCGGCCCTCGGTGGCCATGACCTGCGCCATGGCAATGACCACTTGCGGTTCGTGCGCATCGCGCTGGATCGACTCCGCGCCGCCGATCAAGGCGGCGACGGGCCCCTTCAGATCGTGGGAGGCGATGCTGACGAGGCGGGTCTTGAATTCATCCGCCCGCTCCGCCCGCTCCTTCGCGCTGCGCGTCTCCTCGTGCACGCGAGCGGCGGCCGCCAGCTTCAAACGCTGACGGCTCACCAGAGCGGCGACGGCGATCGCGCCGAGCGCGAGAAAGCCGAGCAAACCATAACGCTCGGTCCGTGCGCGCTGCAGCTCGGCCGCCTTCACTTCCTGATCGCTGCGCAGCATCGCGATCTCGTGCTGCCGGCGGTCGGTTTCGTAGCGGACGTTCAACGCGGCGACCTGGCGGCGGGTCTTTTCGCCCAGCATGGCGTCGTTGGCGGCGATGAATTGTTGCTGATATTGAAAGGCGGACTCGAAATTGCCCCGTGCCGCCATGGTGGCGGCGAACTCGCGGTAGATGTTCGCAAACAGCTGCGGGCTCTTGAGTTTTTCGGCCAACTCGCGCGCGGCGGCGAGGTGCTCGAGACCTTCATCCGTGCGCCGCAGCCGGCGCAACACGCTCGCGATGTTGTGGTGGAGGTTCGCGAGATTGCGGGTGAAGCCGAGCGTTTCGTAGAGCAACCGGGCCCGCTGATAATACGCCAAGGCCGCCTCGAGCTCGCCGCTGTTGGCCGCAGCGGTGCCGAGATTGAAAAACGAATCGGCCATGCCCGCGGTGTTTCCCGCCGCCTCCCGCAACGCCAGCGCACGCCGGTGCAACGCAAGACTCTCCGCATGCTCGCCGATGTCGGCGTGATAGTTGCCGAAATTATTCAGGATGTCGGCCAGCACCATTTGCGACTCGGACTTCTCGGCGAACGCGAGCGCGCTTTCGTAATGCCGGCGCGCGAACTCAAACTCCTCGAGATCGCGGTAGGTAGAGGCGATGCCGCTGTGCGCGCGGGCGGCGAGCACCCATCGGCCGGTCTGCTCCGCGAGGGCGGCGCAACCTTTGTAGTTTTCCAGCGCGGCTGGGAAGTTCGCCACGCTCCACTCGGTATGCCCCAGCAGCTGCAGAAAATCCGCGCGCAGGCCATCCGCCCGCAGTGCAGTCGCGCGCTCGAGCCCGGCGCGCGCGGTGAGAAGCGCGGCGTCATAGTCACCCCGGCGGCGCTGGATGGCGCCACGTCGGAGATCCGCGGCCAGCTCTTCGTCCGCGGTGTCCGCCGCCACGCGCGCCTGCTCCGCATAGCTCCAAGCCTGTCCCAGGTCGATCGACTCGTGTTTCCGGGCGAGCTCGATCAACGTGGCCCAGTCCTCGGCCGCAGGCGATGATGCGGCCGCGCGACGCTCGGCGGACCAGGCCACCGAAGCCAGAACGAGCATGATCGCGCACGTACGCACCATGTGCGGCAGCGTCGAAATCCCACGCGCAGTGGCAACGCACAATATTACGCACGCAAGCAATCTGCTGAAACGCAAAGCGCCTTGCCCGCGGCGCGCGGCGGCTTTCATGCTCGCTTGCGTGTCCGCCCCGTCACCCGACGCCAAATCCAAGGTCTTGCCCGCCAGCACCTGCCACTTCGTGCTGATTGAAGACGAGCCCCTCCTGCGGGATCTGCTCCTTGGAACCCTCCAGCAAAAATTTCAACCGGCGGCGGTCCACGCGTTCGCCAGCGGCCGCGAAGGCGTGGCGCATTGCCTCGCCTGTCCCGTCGACCTTCTGCTCATCGACCTCGGGCTGCCGGATCTCGACGGTCGCGACATCATCCGCCAGATCCGCGCGCGCGACCGCAAGCCGCGCATCGTCGTCCTAACCGGCCAGGTGGACGGCACGCTGCCCGCCGAGCTCGTCGCGCTGGGCGTGGCTGGTTTTGTCGACAAGGCCGCGCCGCTCGAGCACGCGGTGCGCGCCGTGGAGCGCGTGCTCGCCGGCGGGATGTATTTTTTCGCGGGCGTGATGCCCGCCGGCTCGGGCATCGCGATGCGCGCCGCCGCCGCGGGTTCGGCCGCCGCCAGCCCCTCGCTGCTCACAGTCCGCGAACGCGATGTCGCGCGGCTGGTCGCCGGCGGACTCTCCTCGAAGGAAATCGCCCAGCGCCTCGATCTCAGTCCGCGCACGGTCGAAAACTACCGCGCGAATCTGATGCAAAAAATAGGGGTGCGCGACACCGCGGGGCTGATTCGCTGGTCGCTGGAAAACGGCCTGGGCTGACGCGCGGTCGGTGGAATGTATTCGCGGCGAGACGGGTCGCATCGACCCGGACGCCTGAGCACATCCCATTCGACGCTCGCGCCATTATCGTTCATCGCTTCGGGCATGAAACGCCCCCTGCCCGGCCTGCTCGTCGCGCTGCTGTTTTCGATTTCGGTGCTCCAGGCTGCAACGGCGACCAAGCCGAATCTGCTCATCATCCAGACCGACGAGCACAACTTTCGCACTCTCGGCTGCTATCGCGCGCTGCTGCCCGCCGAACAGGCGTTCATCTGGGGCGACGGCATCAAGGTCGACACGCCGAACCTCGACTGGATCGCCCGGCACGGCGCGATCGCCGACCGCTTCTACGCGACGTCGCCTGTCTGCACACCGTCGCGCGCCGCCATGATGACCGGGCGCTATCCGCAGAACACCGGCGCGATCCAGAACAATCTGCCACTGCGCGACGACATGGTGACGTTTGCCGAGGTGCTGCGCCGCAATGGCTACGCGACGGGCTATGCCGGCAAATGGCACCTCGACGGCCCCGGAAAGCCGCAGTTCGCCCCGACGCGGAAATTCGGCTGGGAAGACAACCGCGCCATGTTCAACCGCGGGCACTGGAAGAATCTCGTGGCCGACCAGCAAGGCCTGCGCGTCGGCGCCCGGAATGCGAAGGGCGAACCGAACTACGATCTGGCGGGCGCAAACGAGAAGACGTTCGCCACCGATTTCCTGACAGACCGCACGATCGATTTCATCCGGCGGAACAAGGAGACTCCGTTCTGCTGGCAGGTGGCCTATCCCGATCCGCACGGGCCGAACACGGTGCGCGCACCCTACGACACGATGTTCCTCGGGCTCGATTTCAAACAACCCAAGAGCGCGCAGTCGCCAGGGAAAAACCTCCCCGCTTACGCCGCCACGCTGGCGGGCGTATTCAGAAAGGCGCAGATGGCGCAATATTTCGGCATGGTGAAATGCATCGACGACAACGTCGGGCGCATCCTCGCCGCGTTGCGCGAGGCAGGCGTGCTCGAACGCACGTTCATCGTCTTCACGTCGGATCACGGCGACCTGTGCGGCGAGCATGGGCGCGACAACAAAGGCGTGCCGATGGAGGCGTCATCGCGCATTCCGTTTCTGCTGCACGCGCCCGGCGTGGTGCCCCCCGGCACGATTGTGCGCCAGGCCCTGGGCATCGTGGACTTCAAGCCGACGCTCCTCGCGCTGATGGGCATCGCGAATCCGCCCGGCGACGAAGGTCGCGACGCCTCGGCGCTTTTCCGCACCGGCCAGGCTCCCGCCGGCTGGCAGGACCTCGCATTCGTGCGCATCGGCGGTGGCCAGAATCGCGGCGCCGCCGACGAGGAGGGTGGCGCGGTCGCTGAAGGCCCCGGCTGGTTCGGCGTCTTCAGCCGGCAGTACAAGTTCATCGTCGCGCCCGGCGGTACGCCGAGCCTCTTCGACCTGGAAACCGATCCGGACGAATTGTACAACGTCTTCGCCGCTCCCGCGCAGCGCGAAACAGTACGCCGACTCGCAAGCGCGCTCGCCGATTACGCCGAGCGCTATAATGACCCGCTGCTCGTCTCGCCGCGCGTGAAAGCGGATCTCGCGTGGGCCATGTCGGCGAGCAACGCGTATCCCGGTGCCGACGATCCCGCTCCGCCGGCCGGCAAGACGAAACGAAAGCGGAAGCAGGAATGATCGAGGGAGGCTGCGCCTCAGACCAGAGACTAGAGACCAAGGACCCGAGACTTCAAACCAGAGACGCTATATCAAAAACTTGACCTGTTCACGCCGAGTTTGGGCATTCAAGGATCTTAACCACTCAGGCTCAGCGATCGCTGGCTACAGCGCGCGCGAGCTCGTGCACTTTCGCGACGATTTTCTCTTCGAGGCCGGGAGCCCATGGGCTCGGATGGAGACTGCCGATGCGTGAGGCTTGTTTGCCTTCGTAACCACCTTCGCGAAGGACGCGCTCGGTCGGTATATAGCCGAGCACGTCGTTCGAATACGCCGCGACCCAGAGCGAGCCTGAGCCGCCGAGCTCGCGTTTGAGGCGCAGCGAGTAATCGACGACCACTTCTCCGCCGAGCGCGATGAGCCGCAATTCGTCACCGAGACGCACGACCTGCACGGGATACGAATACGTTTCGGGCAACCTGCCCTCGCGATCCCAGCGATCGAGCATGCGGCGCGCGTGCTGCGCCTCCAGCTTGTCCTTGCCGGTGAGCCGCCGCTCGTAATCGGCGCGCGTGGGCACCGCGGAATAATGCAGATCGATCTCCCCGTAGGCGGAACGCAGGCTGCCCGTGAGACGCTTCGCCCGCGTGCCGAGCGCGGCGTCGACCGCGGTCGCAAGCGTACGACCGTGGACCTGCGCATGCGCGAGCGTGCTGCGCGGATACGGATTCTGATCGCCTGCGCAACCGGTGATGAACAACGCCGTCGCGCCCGGATGATCCGCCTCGAGGTACTGCTGCGCGAAGCCCGCGTAGTCGCCGCAGAATTCGTAGTTCACCTGGGTGAGCGTCGTGTTGTGACACGCATAGCCGAAAAGAATCGCGCGCAGCCTGCCGTCGCCGCCTTCAACGCGCAGCACCGGCACATCGTGATCGACCGGCCCGTCGGGATTCGGCGCATTCGTGAATTGACCATCGGCGCGCGGCAGCCGGCGGTTCATCGCAAACCCGGCGCGAGCGCGCGCATAGGAGAGGGTCGCGGGCGCCAACGTCTCGAGTGCGCGAACCGCGAGCGCGGCGATCGTTTCCTCCAAGTACACGAGATACGCCGCCGCGGCCTCCACGGAGCCCCGCCCATCCGGAGCCACACGGCCGGCACGAAACTCAGGGCCGGAATGGGTGTGCGACGCCGCGATCACAAACTGGTCGGGCCGGAGCCCGGCCGCAGCGGCGAGCCGCCGCTCGACTGTTTTGCGGAGCTCGCGCGGAACGCCGATCGCATCGATCGTCAGGAAAACGAAGCGGCCACCCTGCGCATCGGCGAGCGCGAGCGCCTTGGCGTTGAGCTCCTGCGCCGTGCCCGTCGATGGATGCGTGCGCGCCCCGTAGCCGGCCATCCACATGTTGGACTTCGGCGTGATCGTCGTCGTTGCGACACCCGCGCGCCACTCGGCCGATGGCCCGGCCGCGCGTAATACGGCCGGCACACACACGGCAGCGAGAAAGTAGAGAACGAAGGAAACGGCACGAAGCTTCATCGGGGTGGGGAGTTGTCACTGTGACTACGCGCACGCGCCACGCTGTTCGACTTCGAAATTCATTCTCCGACCAGAGCAGCCGCAACCAAACTCAAACCACGGAAGGAATGGCCACAAAGAGGCACAAAATGCGCTAAACCGAGATCCTCTTTTCGTGACTCTTTACGCCTTTTTTGTGGCCAAACGGATCGTCTCACTGGACGCGTTAGCCTGCCCTCGCCGAGAGGCTGGCGATGGGCGCGGCCCAGCGTGACGCGGTTACGTTGTTGCGGCCCCCAGCTCGACGGGCTCCCGCAGATACGCTCCCTTCGCGATCAGTTCCTCCTGGAGTTTGCGTACGTCGATTTCGTCGGGACGCACCCCGGTACGGATTGCCAGCTTCGCCGCGCGGCCCGCGGCCTCGCCCATCGCCATGCACGTCGCCATCACGCGCGTCGCGCCCATCGCCTCGTGCGTGGTCGAGATGCAGCGCCCCGCCACGAGCAGGTTTTCCACCTTCTGCGGCAGCAGCGAACGATATGGGATGTCGTAACAATCGCCGCACCAGATCAGCGTGCAGCCTTCGTCGCCGGGGCGGTGGATATCGATCGGATAACTCGCCACCGCGATCGCATCGTCGAAATGTCGGCAGCCGAGCACGTCCTCCTGCGTCATGGTATAGTGGCCGACGATCCGGCGCGTTTCGCGAATGCCGAGGAATGGCGCGGTCTTCGTGAAATAACACTTCTCGAAACCCGGCACGTAGTCCTTGAGGTACGTGTGGATGTCCTCGATCTGGCTGCGGGCCTCGATCTCGCCCCACGAGAGACTGCGGACATCGGTGCCGTCGACCCCCGCGACGCGCGTCATGTTGATCCACACTTCGCCTTCGCGCAGGCCCGTGATGATGATCGTGCGCTCGTTCGGAATCTCGAGTCCGCGCTCCGCCCGCGCCTTGGCGATCAGCTCGCGCAGGCCGACGACGATGAACTGGTTATTCTGCCCGAAATATTCCGCCGGGATGAAGTCCGTGAGATAGGTGCGTGTGTGCTGCGCGATGCTCATGCGCAGTTTCTCCGTATCCACTCCTCCGAGACAGAACATGAGCGTCGGTGGCTGCATGCCGCCTTTCTCGTTGCCCTTCTCGCACGGCACGCCGGCCCGATGCGCCACGTCGGCATCGCCGGTGCAGTCGACCACGATCTTGCCGAGCACGGCTTCACGGCCGCTCTTCGACTCGGTGATGATTCCGCGGATCGTGTTGCCGTCCATCACGACGCCGGCGCACATCGCGTAGAACGTCACTTCGACGCCCGCTTCGGTGAGCATCTGGAGCGCGACGGTTTTCACCGCCTCGGGCTCGACGAGCGTGATGCCCATGTGCAGCGGACACCAGCGATGCTCGCTGGCACCCTTCACCACGCGCAACCGGTCGATGAATTTCTGCGGCAGGCCCTTGATGATCTGGTTTTTCTTTTGTCCCAGGAAACCCAATACGGGCAGCCCGATGGTCATGTTACCACCGAGAAAGCTGCGGCTCTCGATCAACCCGACCTTCAGGCCGTCTTCGGCCGCGGCGAGCGCGGTCGTGAGGCCGGAGGGTCCGCCGCCCACGACGAGCACGTCGTAAGCGGCGCGGACGGGAATGGAGCGCGCGGGTTCCTGGATCGCGGTGAACTGAGGAGCTTGCATGAGAAATTCAGAGCGTGACACGAGCGGCGATGAAGTAGTGGTCGCTCGGATACCGGCCATCGCGGGAATCGCGAATGATCTTCCAGTCGAGCGTCGAGATCGGGCCGCGCGTGAAGATAAAATCGATCGGGCCGCGTTTCGCGCCCGCCGCGGTCTTGGGTTTGTAGTTGGCGCCGAGGAAGCCGTGGACGGTGTTGCCCTCGTCGCGCGGGCCGGGCGAGGCCGTTTGCGTGCTCGTCCAGCCGGCTTCGAGCACGAGCTGCACGACGGGGTTCGTCGCCGGCGCGTTGAAATCGCCCGCGAAGAGCTGCGGGAAATCCGGCGCGTAAAGCGCGGCCTCGGCGAGGATGAGCTTTATCTGTTCCACCCGCGCGGGCTGGCTCTGGTGATCGAGGTGGGTGTTCACGACGCGGAACTCGCGGCGGGTCGCGCGGTCGCGCAGGCGAATCCAGTTCACATGCCGGGCCCGCGCGGAGCCCCACGAGAGCGAGCCGGGCAGATGGGGCGTCTCGGACAACCAGAAGCCGCCGGCGGTCACGAGTTCGTAACGCTCGCGTGAATACATGATCGGGTTCTTCGCGATGCCGTGATAGCCCACGCGCCGTGCATCCATCTCCGGGCCGTCGAAGCCGAAGCTGCCGAATTTCGGCCAGGCGCGTTGGAGATCCTCGATCTGTTCGCGGAGCACCTCCTGGAGACAAATGATATCCGGCTGCTGCGCCGCGATGACGTCGATGCAGAGTTCGCGACGGGCGCGCCAGCCGTTGCCCGTGGCATCGTCTTCCGGGAGCGCGACGCGGATGTTGCAGCTCAGGACGGTGTGCGCGGCGGGCGTGGCCGCGACGGCGGGCGCGCCTGGCGCTGCCGGGCCGCTCTGCGCCAGAAGCGCACGCGGCAGAAGCGGAAGCGCGGCAGCGAGGAGGGCCGTGCGCAGCAGGAAGGTTCGTCGGCGGGAGTTCATGAGGCTGGAGGAGTTTCGCGGCGGGTCATCGACCACAACACAATCGCCGCCACGGGATGCAGCAACGCCATCGCGGCAAACACCCATCCCGGACCGAGCGTTGTCATCATCTCGCCGACATAGGTGTTGAAGACTACGGCACCCGCCGCTCCGCAACCGCCCGCGATGCCTAGGACGCTCGCGACGTTCCGCATGGGAAAGGTCTCGGCAATGACGACGCTCAAACTGAAGAGCCAGCTCAGGCACGCCGCCGCCACCAGGCTGAAAATCACCAGCGTCGCTGCCGGGTGCGGCAGATGTGGCGTGAGTACACAGAGCGGCGCGAGCAGGGCCATCACCGTGAGCATGCGCTTGCGCGCGAGCAACGGCTGGGTTCCGCGCCGCACCATCCGATCGGACCACGCCGCGCTGGCCACGCCGCCCAGATCGGCGGCGAGAAACGGAATCCAGCCGACGGCGCCGACCTGCGCGAGCGTGAGCCCGGAGTTTTCCTGCAGGTAGCCCGGCAGCCAGAACAGGCAGAAATACCACACAGGATCGCTGATGAAACGGATCAGCAGGATGCCCCACAGCGTGCGTGTGCGCCAAAGCTGCGGCCAGGTGAACTTCGTCGCGGCCTCGCCGGCGGTCGCCGTGGACTGCGCAAGAATCTCCGGCGGCGGATCGCGGTAGATCGTCACCCACAGGATCGCGATCACCAGTCCGAGCACGCCCGGCACGATGAAGGCCGCGTGCCAGTTGAACGTGAGCGCCAGCCACGCCACGAGCGGCGGCGCGATCACCGCGCCAAACGTACCGCCGGCCACCGATACGCTGTTGGCCGTCGCGCGCAACGAGCCGGGAAACCACGTCGTCACTACGCGCAACTGCGCCGGAAATGCCGTCGGTTCCGACAACCCCAGCAGCCCGCGAAAAAACGTGAACTGGCCAAGTGTCCGTGTAAGGCCGGCACCAATACACGCCGTCGACCAGCCGATGATCCCAAGCAGCATCACCATGCGCGCGCCGAAACGATCGACCAGCCAGCCGGTGACCGGATACATGACGGCGTATCCAATCGTGAATACGTTCACGAGCAGCGCGTAGCCGCGGTCATCGAAACCGAACTCCAGCTTGAGCGTCGGCTTCAGGATCGAGAGGATCTGGCGGTCGATGTAGTTGAGCACGATCGCGCCGAAAATCAGCGCGAGGATGAACCAGCGGCGGCGCAGGGGATTCATCGCAAGGAAACCCCACGATGCCCCCGACTGGCCGTCCCGAGGCAATGCAGCCCCAGGCCCGCCCGGAGCCGGAGTCCTGGCCTCATGAGAATGCGGCGTCGTCGGGGGCGTCACCGAAATGCGAGGGAGTAGGTCACGATCAATTGTCGACCAAGCGAGAGGTTAAGATCGGGGCCCACGATGAGCTTGTCGAAGAGGTTGTTGCCATTGAGCCGGAGCGTGTGCCGCAGCCGGCCGCTGCGCCAGCCGTAGCTGAGGAACCCGGCGTAGACCTGCTTCGCGGCGGCCTCCTCGTAGCGGCGCGTGGCGGTGGCATTCGCGCGCACGTAGCCGCCGGTGTAGCGCAGCGATGCCCCGAGGGTGAGGCCTTCCAGCAAGCCCGGAAACCGATAGCGCGCGGAAAGCGCGCCGGTGATCCGCGGGATGTTGATCTTGCGCGTGCCGCGCAGCGCGGCGTTCGACGAGGCCAGGACGCGCGCGTCGATATAGCTCGCGCCGGCGAGCACGGTCAGCGCCTTGGTGACCTTGTAACTGGTGTCGCCTTCGATGCCCCGCGCGCGCTCCTTGCCGGAGCCGAGATACTGGGGGACCCCGTTGCCGAGGACGTAGTCGGGGTTCGTCTGGCCGATGTTGAGCTTTTCAATTTCGTAGGCGGACAGCGTCGCGCCCACGCGGCCGTCGCTGCTCAGCGACTTGAAGCCAAATTCCCAGCCGCGGCCTTCCTCGTTGGGGATGGTGGTGCCCGTGTTACGATCGACCGTTATCTTGGTGTTGAAGGAGGTGCTGTGATTGCCGAAGGCCACGAGGGCGTTGCCCGCGAGTTTCCAGTTCGCGCCAACGCTGTAGGTCCAGCCGTCGGCCTCGCCGAGAGTAAACTGATCGACGGTCGCGCTGGTGTCGGTGGCGAACTCGGTTTTGTCGTATCGCACGTTGCCCATGGTGACGAGCTTGCCGCCCGCCATCGTGATCCGGTCGCTCACGGAACCGCCACGGGACTCCATCTTCTGCCACGTCTTGGCGGCGCGGCGGGTCGCGAGGTTGTAATCCACGACGGGCGTCCAGTCGGGGTTGAACGGATCCTGGTAGCGATAGGTGTCGGGCAACGTCGCCTCGAGCGCGGTCGGGTAGCGGTGCTGCGCATCATAGGATTCTTCCTCGGCATAATCGGCCGTGAACAGGAGCGCGTGCTTGAGCGAGCCGGTGGTGAAATGGCCAAGCAGATCGGTCTGCACGGCGGCGGGGCTATCGATGTCCTGCAGACGAATGTTGGGCGCGATGTTGTTCATCCGACCGGTTTCAGCGGAGACGTTCGAGGTCGTGCGATACAGCAGATGAAAGCCCTTCCACTGGCCCTGGTAACCGATGCGTTGCTTCCAATTCGAATTATAGGCGTGTTCGACGAGGATGTTGAGACCGTCGTAGGTTCGCTCGTAGCGCTCGCCCGGGCCGAAGCGGCTGTAACCCATTTCCGCGAGAGCCCAGTAGATGCCCTGCGCCTGGCCGCCGGTCCACGCGAGAGGGTTGGCGCCGGTTTGACGCGTGCCGACGACGTAGAGCGGCATGGTGGCGGCGCGCGCCCCGACGAGGTTCACGGTCTCGTACGTGACGCTGATGCTCGTCCGCTCGAACGGCTTGAACAGCAACGTGCCGAAATAATCGCCCTGCCGGCCGTAGGTGTACTTCACCGCGCCCTTGCGGTAATAGTGATCCGCGTTGACCAGGTAGAAAAGCTTCCCGGGGATCAGCGGACCGGACGCCGTGACGTTGCTCCGGAAATAGCCGTCGGAGCCGCCGCTCACCGTGAGCCCGTAGTTGGGCCGGACACTCGGCCGCTTCGACACGTAGTTGATGAGGCCACCCGGCGAGGCGTCGCCGTAGAGCGTGGAGATCGGGCCCTTGATCACCTCGATCTGCCCGGTGTTGCCGATTTGCGGCGGCGGCGTGCGACGGAATCCGTCGCGCAGGATCGTCTGCGGAAACCCTCGCAGCGAGCTGCCGCCCAGCGTGAACCCGATCGCGGCGTCCGGCAGATCGCTCACGCCACTGTATCCAGGAAAGAACGACAACTGCTCCGTGACCCCGAGCAACTGGAAGTCCTCGAGGAACTCGTTGGTGATGACCTGCACCTGGTAGGGCAGATCGATGATCGCGGCATTGGAGCGCGTTCCCGACATGGCCTGCGATGCGACCCACGCATCGCGGTCGCGCGATTCGGTGACTTGGAACTCGGCGATCGTGACGACTTCTTCGTTGGCCGGAGCTTCACGGTTTGGCGCCGGCGGGGTCTGCGCCAGGACTGCAGTTGAACACAGGGCGGCAGCGGCGGCGGGCAGCCATCCGCGGAGCGGCAGGGAGGGTTTCGTTTGCTGGGGGGTCATAGGAAAATCGGTCCGGAGGCGACCACGCAAACCGCGCACCACCGCACGACAACCGCCGACGGCCGCCCGTCGGCAGATTGGTTCGCGGTAGCGGACACGCGGCGCAACTCGCCGCGTGCCCGCCGGAAATCAGAACTCGTAGGTGAGCCCGACGCGGTAGTTGCGGTCGCGCGTGATATCGAGCGCGGTCTCGTTGGCGCTCGGATACACGTGGCGTTCGTCGAAGACGTTTTCGACCCGCACGCGCGCCGTCCAGCGCCCCCCGAAATGGTAGCTAAGAATCGCGGTGTGCTGCTCGCCGCCGGGAATGATCCAGTAGGAACGGCTGCTCAGCGCGCTCTCGCCCCAATGATTATATTGCCACATTGCCGACAGCCCTTTCGCCCAGCCGCGGCGGACTTCGTGCCGCACCGCGGCCGTGAAGGTGTCGAACGCGATCTTCTGCGCGTAGCGCCCGGTCTCCAACCGCGGATCGACGTCCGAATAGGCGAGGATGAGCTCCCAGCCTTCGCGCGGTGCGAAGTTGAGATCGATCTCCCAGCCTTTCGTCGTCCGCGTGCCCACCGGCGTCTGGTAAAACGTCGAAGGAATTCCGGTGATCGCGCCCGTCTCGTCGTTCTCGGTTACGAGCACGTTCGTCTCCGTTGTCTTGAAGATCGAAAGTGTCGCCACGAGCCGGCTCTGAAACGTGTCGAGCTTCAACCCGAACTCGTCGTTCGACGCGATGCGGTTGGGATACTTCTGCCCAAACGTCGCGAGCCGACGATCGATCGTCGTCACCGGGATGAACGTCTCGTTGCCGTTGACGAAGAGCGACACTTCGCCGCGAGAACCTTTATATACTTTGGCGAGCGCACTGAGCGCCGTCGTCGTCTCGCGGTCCTTGCTCTGGCTGCGCGGCACGGGCGCGTTGTTCACGATCGAGACCGACCTGCCGTCCAAAGCATCGCGCCGCACGCCGCCCACGGCGATGATGCGGTTGTCCCAGAAGGAGAGCCGCTCGATCGCGCCGTAGCTCACCTCGTCGCTCGTGAGTTCGATGTCGTTCGCGATGTTCCGCGTGTCGGCGAGCCGCACCATGTCCTCGACCGAGGGCGTGACGATCGGCTTCGGCCAGTAAACCACCACCGGCCGCCCGCCGATGATCGGCACGCCGAGCGAGGCAAGCGTCGCGGCGTTGCGGATGTCGTAGCTCGAGACATTCGACCGGCTCTCCTGCCGCCCGACCGTCACATACGCGAGCAACTGATGACGCGTGGGACCGACATCGAAGCCGAAGTTGAAGTCAGCGGAGCCGATCTGCCCGTCGAGACGGACCGGATTCGAATCGTAGCGAATCGCGGCGCGGCCGATCTGGCCGACCTTCCCCGCGGCGGCCGAGAGTGGCACCGCGCGGAAATCCGTGCCGATGATGCTGCCGTTGCGATCGACGAGAATGTCGAACGCATCCACGCCGCGGATACGGCTGGCCTGCTCCCCCCGCTGCCGGTAATCGCGCCCGAGCAGCCGCACATCGAGCTCCACGGGGCCGAGCTTGAAATCCTTGCTCACGCCCAGCTCGTACGTGTCCGTGTCGGTATATTGGAGATTACTCAGCATGTGGTTGCCCGCGACTTCGTACAGCGGCGCTCCGGTCGTGGAGGGCCGCGAAGGGAAACTGAATCCCGCCTCGGTCGGCAGCGCCGGCGTGCCGAAGGTCGAACGCCGCAGGTGATCGCGCACGATCGCGGCCCAAGCCCACGCGTACCAGCCGTTCTTGGAACGAAACGACAGGCTCGGGTTGAACGCGCGGATGCCGTCGCCGGCCTGCGGACGATCGTCGACCTGCCCGGCCGTGTCGGCCCACAGCGCGACGATGCGATAGCCGAAACGCTTCTCCGCATCAATGAACTGCGAGGTATCGAGCTCGGCGCGGTAGGATTCGTAGGAGCCGGCCATGACGTTGATCCGGGTCTTCGGCCGCGAGAGCGGGCGTTTGCTGACGAGATTGATGATGCCCCCGGGATTGTGCGCGCCGTAGAGAATGCCGGCCGGGCCTTTCACGATCTCGATCCTTTCCACGAGCGCGTAATCGAACCCGCCACCCGCCTCCCTCCCCTGCGACACGAGGTAATCGGTAACGCCATCCCGCTGCGCGCCGGCGAGCGTATAACCGCGCATCGAGATCTCGTTGCTGCCCTGTGGCGGCGCGCTCTGCTGGATCCCGCTGACGAGGCTCAGTGTATCCTGCAGGCTGGTCGCCATCGTGTCTGCGATCAGCTTCTCGTTGATGACGACAACGGACGACGGCAGCTCCGTAATGGGAACGGCGATACGCGACGCGCTCATCGACGACGTCGTGACGTAGCCACGATTGGCCCCGGCCGAGACCTCGAACGCGGACAGCGTCACGACCTCTTCGGCCGGCTTGGCGGTATTGCTGGCGGCGGCGCCCGAAGGAGCCGGAGCGGTTTGCGCGGGGAGAAACGACGCGCTGGTTATCAGCGTGGCGGCGAGGAGAAGAACGCCGGGCGAGCGGCGGAAACGAGGCGTGAACATGGGATTGGGAGGGGGTGTGCGTGCGGGATCTGCACGTGGGGCGCAGGCGTGTCGCCCGTCAGGCACGCTACGAGCGCTTGCCCTATAGGTTAACGATTCGGGCACGTTTTCCGCAGCGCGCCGGGGTTTGTGAGGCACGGGTTGACGATCGGCGCGCCCCGGAACGTCACAACTGCAGAACGCACGAAGCGTGCAGTTTGGTTCGCTATAGCGAACGCGTCCGCTCAGCCAGCACGCCTCCGCAAACTATATAATGACTGGGGCTTTGAGCGCGAGCGGCTTGCCGACGGCACTATATCAGGTCGTCTCCCACTTTATGAACAGTGCGTCGGGGTCTGTCGTGGCACGGGCATCTTGCCCGTGCTATCTTGCGCTGTCCAGAAAGTGGGATGCGCTCATTATATCAGGCCGAAGACCTGCGGTCCGTCTGGCCCCGAGGCTCCCGAGCGATTACGAACACGGCTAGCTACCCGGCCGGCAGTTGCGACATTTCGTCCGCGAGGCGCCGCACCTCGGCGGCGAGCTCCTCGCGGTCGCGCACGACCCATTCATTATAAGGCAGCGCGAGTCCGATCGCGCGGCCCCACGGTTTGTCGCCGACGCGGATCGGCGCGGCCACCGAGCAGAGCGTCGCATCGCGCTCGCGCAGGCTCCACGCGACACCGTTCGCGCGCGCGGCGCGCAGCTCCGCGAGGAAACGCGCCGGATCGTGGTTCGAATAAGGCGAGCCCGGCGCATCATCCGGCTTCGGCGCGAAGTCCGCCCAGGCGGATTCATCGAATTGCGCCACGAGGATCTTCCCACAGGCAGACGTGTAGGCGGGGCCGTTGTCACCGAGGAGAAACGTATCCGCGCTCGGCCCGCTGGCACAGAGCGCGAAGGTGGTCTGGCGACAGAGTGCCGTGATGACGATCGTCGCCTTGAGCTTGCGCGCCGCCGCCCGCAGCAGCGGTTTCACGGCGGAGTTGGGACCGAACTCGGTGCTTACCAGGTGCAGGAAACGAAAGATCTCCGGACTGATTGTATAGCGGCGCGTGGTCGCATTTTGAGCGACGAAACCCAGCTCGCACAGCGCGACGGCGAGATCGTGGGTCGTAGACTTCGAGAGTGAGAGCGCGTCGGCGAGCTGCGTGATGCCGAGCGAGCGGTGTGCCTTCAGCAGGACGATGAGCGCCTCGACGCCCTGAAACATCGAGTTGTGGTGGCGCGTCGCGGTTGCGCCGGTGGCTCGGCTCACGACGGCAGGTGGCAGAGGGGCAGCCTGGGTGACCGAAGGTTGGAGAGATGCTCGTCTCGTTTTCACGGATACGGCGCGGGTGCGCGAACGCTCAACGTGGTCGCTTGTAGGAGCCGACATAGATCGCGAGGAGAATGATCAGACCCTTCAGGACTTTCTGCGTATAGGGGGACACGCCCATCAGGTTAAGGCCATTGTTCAGCACGCCCAGCGTAAACGCGCCGATCAGCGTGCCGACAATCGAGCCACGTCCGCCGGCGATGGCCGTGCCCCCGAGCACGACCGCGGCGATCGCATCGAGCTCGAAGCCGATCCCGGCGTTGGGCTGGCCCGACATCAGACGCGACGACAGCACCAGTCCGCCGATCGCCGCGGTCAACCCGCTCAATATATAAGCAAGGAGCTTATAGCGCTCCACGCGCACGCCGGAGAGCCGCACCGCTTCTTCGTTTCCACCAAGGCCATAGAAGTAGCGACCCGCCGGAAACCGCGCAAGGAGCACCCATGCGGCTGCGAATACCGCAGCCATGATGAGGATCGGCATTTGGATCCCGAGCACCGCGCCCCGGCCGAGCCAGGCAAACGGCTCCGGCAGGCCCGATTGTGGATAGCCGCCTGTATAGAACAGCGCGACGCCGCGGGGGATCTCCATTGTGGCGAGCGTCACGATGATCGCGGGCAATCGCGCATAGGCGATGAGCAGACCGTTGAGCGCGCCAAAGGCCACACCCGTGCCCAGCCCGACGAGGACGCCGAGCCATACCGGCAAGCCCGCGAGCATCGAGCCGGCCGCGAGGGTCATGCTCAACGCCATCACGGCGCCGACCGAGAGGTCGATTCCTCCCGTGAGGATCACGATGGTCATGCCCGTGGCGATGATGGCGTTGATGGAAACCTGCCGCGCCACGTTGCTGAGATTCTCCCAGGTGAAAAACCGGTCCGAGATAAACAACATCGCCACGCACAACACGAGCAGTGCCAGCAGCGAAAGCGCTTCCGGGTGGCTCGCGAGCCAGTCGCGCCAGACGCGGCGTTTCGGTTCAGACACGGTGACCTCCGGTTGCATACGTCATGATGAGTTCCGCGGTGATGGGTTCGCCGCGCTCGAAAATCCGCTCGATGCGCTGGCGGCGCATGACCATCACGCGATCGCTCAAGCCAATCACTTCGGGCAGCTCCGACGAGATCATGATGACCGCAAAACCGCGCGTGGTGAGCTCGCGCATGAGCCGGTGGATCTCGGCCTTCGCGCCGACGTCGATGCCGCGGGTCGGCTCGTCGAGAATCAGAATCCGGCATTCCGGGCTCAGTGCGCGCGCGAGCACGACCTTCTGCTGATTGCCTCCGCTCAGCGTGCGCACGGGCTGCTGCGGCGAGTTCGTCTTCACTGCGAGGGCGCGCAGATGTCCGCGAACGAGTTCGGCGGCGGCGACGCGGTCGACGAAGCGCCAGCGCGGATGGCAAACCTGCCGCAGGTGCGCGAGGAGGATGTTGGCCGCGACGGATGCATCGGGCACGAGGCCCTGCTGCTTGCGATCTTCAGGCACGAGCCCGATGCCCGCGCGCCGCGCATCGGCCGGGCTTGCGATCTTCACGCGCACGCCGCGGCGATCGACCTCGTGCCGGTGGGCGCGATCGGCGCCGATGAGGGCGCGAATCATCTTGGTGCGACCGGAGCCGACGAGCCCGGCGATGCCGAGGATCTCTCCGGCACGAACGGTAAACGCGACCTCGGGCAGACGCGGCTTGCGTTGGAGGCAGCGCACCTCGAGCACGCTCTCGCCGGGCGGCGCGTCCGCCTTTGGTGGATACGCGTGATTCACGTCGCGACCGACCATCCAGCGAATCAGGGAATCGCGCGAACACTCCTCCACCGGGCCCGCGCCCACGACCCGGCCGTCGCGCAGGCAGACGACCTCGTCGGCCAGCGCGAAGATCTCCTCGAGATGGTGCGAAATGAACACGACCGAGACGCCCGCGGCTTTCAGGTCGCGGATCACGCGGAAGAGTCGCTCGGTCTCGAGCGGCGTGAGCGTGGCCGTCGGTTCATCCATGATCAGAACCCGGTTTTCCCGCAGCAGAGCTTTCGCGATCTCGACGAACTGCTGCTCGGCGACGCTGAGCTGCGCGACCGGTGCATTCACCGGAATGTGAGTGCCGAGCCGATCCAGGACGACCTGGGCTTCCTGACGCATCTCCCGCCGGGCGCACGCTCCGACACGGTTCACGCGCTCGCGGCCGAGGAAAATATTTTCCGCGACATCGAGATGCGGGACGAGGCTGAACTCCTGGTGGATGATGGCAATGCCCAGCGCGTGCGCGTCGACCGGGCCGCGGAAAACAACCTCCCGGCCCTCGAAACGGATCGAGCCGGCGTTCGCGCGATACACGCCGGAGAGAATCTTCATCAACGTCGACTTGCCGGCGCCGTTCTCGCCGAGCAGGGCGAGAATCCGCCCGCGGTGCAGCGTCAGGTCGACCGCGTGCAACGCCGCCACGCCGCCGAAATGCTTCGTGATGCCCCGCAGTTCGAGGAGCGGGTCCGGCAGTGGCGCTCGAGCCGACGGAGGGCCCGGATCGGCCGGACCATGAAGGCCGGAAGGGCCGCCGGATTTCACCAAGCAAACCCCTTGGCGTTTTCCGGGGTGAGCAGCTTCACATCGATCGGAATCTCGCGGGGGACGTTGGCGCCCCAGTGTTTCGCGAGCGCGATGCCGAGCGCGATCCGCACCTGATCGCGTGGAAACTGCGCGACGGTCGCCTTGAACGGCCCGCCCTTCACGACCGCGTCGACCACCTCGGCCAGCCCGTCGACGCTCACCAGCGCGATCTCCTTGCCGGAGCCGGTGATCGCCGCCAGCGCACCGAGGGCGCCGCCGTCGTTGACGCTGAAGATACCCTTCAGGTCCGGATGCGACTGTATCATGTTTTCGGTGACGGAGAGGGCGGTGCTGCGTTCCTGCCGGCCGTTCTGCGTGTCGACCAGCTTGATCCCGGGATACTTCGCGATGCCCGCCTTGAAACCGCGCACCCGCTCGAGGATCGGCACGACGGGAATGCCATCGAGGATCGCGACCTCGCCGCGGCCCTCGAGGACTTTTCCGAGCTGTTCGCCGGCGAGCCGGCCGGCATCGAAATTCCGCGAGCCCACGAAGCTGTCGATCGGCCCGCTGGCCTGGGCATCGACCGCGACGACGACGACGCCGGCCTTCTTCGCGTCGCGCACCGCGCCTTCGACCCCGACGGAATCGGTGGGGTTGAGCAGCAGGATGTCGACGCGGCGCTGTACAAGATCCTCGATGTCGCCGATCTGTTTTGTGAGATCGTGACGCGCGTCGGTGACCATGATCTCTGCGCCGAGCGAGCGGCCCGCTTCATCGAGCGCCTCCTTCATCACGGCGAAGTACGGGTTGTTCAGTTCCTGAAACGACATGCCGATGCGCAGCCGGCGATTCTCGGATGACGCGGCGTTGGCGTCGGCGTTGGCGGGTTTCGAGCAACTCGCGAGCAGGCAAGCGGCCCCGAGACAGAGTGTGACCGCGGTGGCGCGGGCGCGAAACGAATAACGTGAGAGCATGGGGAGGGGAAAACGAGACGAAGCTACGAGGCCAAACGGAGCCGCCCGGTGCAAGCAACACCGGGCGGTAAAAAACCACGAAGAGGTCGGCCGGGGGCGACGAACCCCGGCCGACAACGATATCAGAACGTACCCTTGATGCCGGCACTCCACATCGAGCCGTAAACGTCGTAGAGATAGGTGCGGCCGGGGATGTTGGAGTATTGGATCGTGGGCTCGTTGAATATATTGCGACCGGAGAGCATGAGCTCGAAACGCGGGGTGAGCTTATAGCCGGCGCTGATGCCCCAGATCTCGCGCGATTTCAGCCAGCGGAGGCCGACGTTGTTCGTCGTCGGCGTATCGTTCACGCCACCGAGTCGGGACGACGCCTGCCAGGTGCCGTTGAGCTGGATGTTGAACTTGCCATAGCGATAGCGCATGCCCCAGTTCGCGACCTTGTTGGGCGTACCGATGCGAACGCTGTCAGCGATGACTCGCGTCACCGACCCATAAACACTCAGGCCCTTCAATACACGCGGCAGGAACGTGAGCTGTTGGCTGTATTCGAAGGTGATGCCCTCGGTCTCGGCCGTGCCCGGGCGATTGCGGGCGCTGGTGTAGGTATAGCCAGGATAATCGTTGTCGCTGTAGCCGACGTCTTGCGGATTAACCGTGTAGCCGGTCTCCTGCATATCCTTCAATTGAAGATTATAGTAGGAGATGCCAATGAGACCGGACGGCTCGAGGAAATATTGCAGGCCGGCGTAATACTTCGTCGAGTGCTCGGGTTCCAGGAGCGGATTCGGCACGCGGACGGTCTGGGCGTTGTCGTTGACCGTGGTGACGCCGCCGAGATTGCCGTAGTCGGGGCGCAGGATGGACTCGCTGAACGAGACCTGGCCGACGAGACGCTTCGCGATGTCGTATTTCATGCCGCCACTGAGGAAAAGGTCGTCGTAGGAGCCCTTGCGGGTGTTCTGCTGGCCGTTGCGGAATTTATACATGACCCCGTCGACCGTGTTCAGCGCATATCCCGCCGCGGTGACCTCCCGGTCGGGACGAGCATCCACGACCAAGGCTTCGGTCTTGGTCTTTTCATAACGGAGGCCGAGGTCGAAACGGGCTTTGTTATAGCGGGTCTGGCCTTCGATATAGGCGGCGCTGATTTCCTCCTTGATCCGTTTGTTGTTCTGGAGGTCGCGGCTCAAGTTGCCGACCGCATCCGGCACGAAATATTCGGGATGCTCCGCATAGATGTCCCGCAGCGCATAATGGCTGTCCGCGCGGAGGTTTTGGGCGGTGACATTGCCGCCTTTGCCATCGAGGTTGAGGTCGAACTTGTAGTTTTGCGTCCACGGAATGACCGCCCCCGCCGAGGTCTGGGTCAGGTCGTTGGTGGGGCCGACATACTGAAACTGATCCCAGGAGCCCTCGTTGGTCTTCCAGTCGTTCGTGCGGGCGCCGAAGCCGCCCAGGATCGTCACCGGAAGCTCACGGACGGCGAGTTGCTTCTTCAGATCGACATAGCCGCTATACATTTCGTTCGTCGCGTCGGATTCGGACGTGCGGATGTTGTTACCGATGTCGTCGTCGCGATTCCAGTTCATCGGGTCGCCCCAGGGACGGCCGGCGGTCTGTGTAAGCGTCCAGGTGGGTGAAGCCTCCGACGCACGTTCGGCGACGACGCCGAGGCGCGTGAGCCAGTTGTCCGTGCGCACGAAGAAGCCCTTGCTGATGTCGCGGAAATTGAATTCCGACTTGGAATAGCTACCACGCGCCGTGGCCTGCCAGCCGGTGCCCTTGTATTCGAGCTTCGGGGCCAGGACGAAAGCCGGCGTGCCGGCGTGGCGGTGCGAATACTCCGTACGAAAACGAGGGCTGCCGCCGCCGGTCACGGCCGCGCCGGTCGTCGCGTTGGTGGGCCACCCCACGAGGCGGGTGGTCGAGCTGTCCGACGGCTGCGTCGCCACGGGCACATGGAGATAGGTATATTGATTCACATACTCGACCTCGTACAGCGAGTAGGTGCTGCGCCAGGAGAAGACGAGGTCGGGCGTGAGTTTATAATCGACGCTCAGGTTTGCGGCCTGGCGGCTCGTCATCTTCGGGCCGGGCCGGAACATGATGTCGTTGAGCTTGGGATTATCGACGGTCGCGCCGGCCGCGGGATTGTTGTAATTATAACGCATCTGTACGCGATCCTGCTGGACGAAGTTGGCGTTGTAGCTGGTGTTGAATTCGACGCCGAGACGTCCGCCCAGGAAGATATCGCCGTAGCCGAACTGGCCGGACGGGAAAATGCGGTGATGCTTCTTGTCGTCGGGGAAATACTCGCGCTTGAAATCGGCATCGGACGTGCCGACGCCATAGATCTGGAAGAGGATCGAGCGGCGGTTGCGCTGGAAGGCGTATTTGCTGCGGAGATTGATGGTGCCGCCGGGCGAGTCGGCATCCATGCTGGCGGTGAGGGTGTTGTTGAACTCGATCGAATCGATGCCGGTGATGGACATCTGCTCGAAGGAATTCTGGCGGCCGGCGTTGTTGTTCGAGGTGGCCGTGGCCATCCGGGCGCCATCGGTCGTGAAGTTGGAATACTTCGGGTCGAGACCGCCGATGCGCACGGCACTGGTATCGACTTCGACATAGTCGAGCGAGAGGCCGGGCATCGATTTCATGAATTCGCCCACGTCACCCATGGTGAGCTCGCCGTAATTGTCGGCGGCGACGACGTTCTTCGCATTGAGCGAGGCGCGACGCTCCATGATCGCCTTCGACTGTCCTTCGCGCTCCGTGGCGACGACGAACGCCTGCAACTGCACCACCGCGCCGTCGTCCGGCTTGGTGCCGGCGAGGGAAGCACTCTTGAGCTCGAAGTCGCGCGTCGCGGTCTGCCCGGCGGCGACCGGAACGGTGACCGCGGCAGGCTCGGAGCCCGTATAGGTCACCGTCAGCCGCGCCTGGCCGGCCGGCACGCCGACCAGACGGTAAACGCCGCCGTCCTCGGTGTAAGCGACGAGGTTCGTGCCTTCGACGCGCACCTCGGCGTTGCGGATGTATTCGTTGGTGGCGGCATTAAAGACCCGGCCGCTCACCTGGCCGGTGCCCGCTTGAGCGTGGACGGGGGCGACTGCCCAGGAGCCGAGGCAAAACACGAGCAGAAGCCGGACGAAGCCGGGCCACTCGAAACGCGGACGTGACGAAGTCAGGAGTTGGGTGTTCATAGGGTTTCAAGGGCTGCATGAATATCTATTCTGCATGCCGATTCACCACTTAAAGGTCGCCGCGGGCCCGGTGTCAAGGCGCGCGACGTGACAAACACGTGTCGAACGGCATCCGCGCCCCCGGCCCAAAACCCGGCGCAGCGCCGGCTCCACGGGCGACGCTCCCTCGACGGCGGGGCCACCAAGCCCCACCTATAGCGACTCGCCAGTCTATGCGGATAGATATTCGTGCTTGGCGGCAGGCGTCGGTCGCGCATCAACACAGGCCCGCTCTTCCTCGTAAACCACGCTCTCCCGCACCGCATCCTCGCTTGACAGCCCTCCCCGCCGACGCCTCATTAATAAACATGCCGAATGATTATTCAGACGATCGCCTGCGTTTGGTCGCGCGGCTGTATTATCTCGATGGCCTGGGCCAGCATGAGGTCGCGAAGTTCGCCAAGGTGTCGCAGGCGAAGGTGTCGCGGCTCCTGGCCCTCGCGAAGGAGCGCGGCATCGTCCGGATCACGGTGGCCGATTACGATCCACGGCGCCGCGAGATCGAGGATCAGCTGCGCGCCCGGCTCGGCCTCGCCCATGCGATCGTGATCAAGTCGAGCGACGGCCTCGAGGGCACGGATCTCCGCAGCGCGGTCGGCCATTTTGGGGCGGCGCCGGTCGATGAGTTGATCGCACCGCGCGATATCGTGGCGCTCGCCGGCGGCCGCACGATTCACGAGCTCGTGAATCATCTGCCGGCCACGCACGCGAAGGCGCTCACTGTCGTGCAGGCGATGGGCAGCGTGGATTCGAATCTCAGTGTGTTCGATGCCCAGGAGGTCGGGCGCGTCTTCGCCCAGCGCCTGGGCGGCAACTTTCTCTCCCTCAACACGCCCGCATTCATCCCGGAGAAACGCACCCGCGACGCCTTGCTCGCGCTGGAACAGGTCCGCCGGGTGCACGAACATCTCGACCGCGCCAACGTCGCCGTCGTCGGCCTCGGCACGTTGTCCAACTCCGTGTTCGTCGAACGCGGCACGATCGACGCAGGCATGATCCGCGAGCTCCAGCGCACCGGCGCGGTCGGCGAGGTGTGCGGCCGATTCATCGACGCCGACGGCGACGAATGCGCGACCGCCTGGCGCGATCGCGTGATCAGCGTCCAGATCGATCAGCTGCGGCAGATCCCGCAGGTGATCGGCGTCGTTTCCGGCAGCGACCGGTCCCAGGCCATCCTCGCCGCAGTCGCCGGCGGGATCATCAAATCCCTCGTCATCGACGAGCTCGGGGCGAGCGCATTGCTCGCCGTCGCTCCTCCCGCCGCGCCGCGGAAAACCATCAGGAAGAAAGCCAGGAAATGAACGCCCGCCCCGAGTTTTCCCTTACCCCGATAGCCCGGCTCGGAAGAGCCGGGACCGGCGCCGCTGGTGCGTCCCACTTCGCCCGAAGCGCGCGACGGCTTGCGGCCGGGTGCGTTCTCGGTGCCGTGGTCATCTGCGCCTGTCTTCCCGCCAGCGCCACGGCCGGGACCGCCAAGTCCGACTGGAACATCACCGATCACATTCCACTCGAGCGCGTGATTGTACAGGGCCACCGCGGTGTCGGCTACCTGGCCGAGGAAAACACCATCGAGGCCTTCGAGCTCGCGTGGAAAATGAGCATCTATCCGGAGTCGGATCTGCGGATGACCCAGGACGGTGTGATCGTGCCGTTTCACGACGCCAATTTCGCCCGCGTGGTGAAGGACGCATCGCCCGAGTTGAAGAAGAAAGGCGTGAAGGACCTCACCTATGCCGAGCTCGCCCAGCTCGATGTCGGCTCCTGGAAAGGCGAACAGTACAAGGGCCGGCGCGTGCTGCCGATGGCGACGATCTTCGAGATGATGCGCAACGATCCGAAGCGGCATCTCTATATGGATATAAAGAGCATCGAGTTCCCGCATCTCGCGGCCGAGGTGCGTAAATACGGAATCGAGAAACAGATCGTCCTCGCCTCACGCCACGTCGCGCAGCTCCGCGCATGGAAGGCACTCGTGCCGGAGTCCGAGACTCTCCTGTGGATGCACGGCAACGAAGCCGAGCTGCGCAAGGATCTCGACGCCCATCGCAAAACGAAATTCGCGGGCATCACCCAGCTGCAGATCCACGTTTACCCGAAGGAGACGAAGGACACGTGGGCGCCGCCGGCCGATCCCAGCCCGCCCGACAATCCGTTCCGCCTGCGGAATGCCTTTCTCCTCGAGGTCGGCCACGAGCTCCGCGCGCACAACGTACTCTTCCAGACCTTTCCCTATACCGAAGACCCTTCCGTCTACGCCAAACTGCTGGATCTCGGCGTGATGTCCTTCGCCACCGATCACCCGGATATCACGGTGCGCGAGATCAAGGCTTACTACGCCGCCAGGAAGTCCTCGAAAAAGAATTAATGAGCGCCTCCGCCATCGTTCCTCCGCCATCCGCGACACCTCAGCTCTCTCTCGCCGAAGCGCTCGGTTCTGCGCGCGAGACCCGCGCCCTCGTCGTCGGCCGCGGCGTGCTGCCCGACACCGCGCGCGTCTTCCGCGAGCAGTTTCCGGGCTGCCGCGCCATCATCGTCGCCGACGAGAACACCTTCCCGCTGGCCGGTCGCGCCGTGCAGGAGGCGCTCGTTGCCGCCGGCATCTCGTGCGTGGCGCCGTTCATCTATGACGATCCCGCGCTCTACGCGGAGTTTCGTTTCGTCGAGAGCCTCGAGGCCTCGCTGCAGCGGCACGACGCGATCCCGGTGGCCGTGGGTTCCGGCACGATCAACGACCTTGCGAAACTCGCCGCATATCGCGCCGGCCGGCCGGCCTATATGTCCGTCGCCACGGCCGCGTCGATGGACGGCTACACCGCTTTCGGCGCCTCGATCACGTTCAAAGGCGCGAAGCAAACCTTCAACTGCCCCGCCCCACGCGCGGTCGTGGCCGACATCGACGTCATCCGGCGCGCGCCCGAGTGGATGACCGCCTCGGGTTATGCCGATCTTTCCGCAAAGATCACCGCCGGCGCCGATTGGATTCTGGCCGACGCGCTCGGCGCGGATCCGATCGATCCGCGCGCGTGGGCGATTGTACAAGGCCGCCTCCGCGATTCGCTCGCCGATCCGGCCGGTGCGCGCAGCGGCAGCGAAACCGCCATCGCGCCGCTCGTCGAGGGCCTGATGCTCGGCGGGTTCGCGATGCAATGGACGAAGAACAGCCGGCCCGCGTCCGGCGCGGAACACCAGTTCAGCCATCTCTGGGACATGGAGCACCACGTGCACGAAGGCGAAGCGCCCTCGCACGGTTTCAAGGTCGGCGTCGCCACCCTCGCGGTCACCCGCTGCTATGAACAATTGCTGGCGCAGGATTTCGAGACGCTCGATATCGAGCGCTGCCTCGCGCGATGGCCTGCGGCCGAGACGATCGAGCCGCACGCCCGGAAAAAGTTCGCCGGCACCGAGTTCATCGAGACCGCCATCACCGAGACTCGCGTGAAATACATCACGCCCGCGGACCTGCGCACGCAGCTTCAGCTCCTCAAGAGCCGCTGGCCCGCGATTCGCGCCCGGCTGCAGGCGCAGCTCCTGCCCTCGGCCGAGATGAAACGCCGGCTCGATCTCGTCGGGGCGCCCACCGAGCCCGAGCAGATCGGCATCACCCGCTCGCGCCTGAAGGAGAGTTTCTCCC
>JAKFEQ010000041.1:0-16198 GCA_036675625.1 Opitutaceae bacterium
CTCGAAGGCCTGGATTCGCGAGCGGTCGCGCCGACGCAGGACGCGATCGCGGCGCTGCGCGGATTCGACGAGCCATTGACTGAGCGCGGTCACGATGCGTCGGAAACGCTGCGCAAGCTCGACGTGATTGGGTCGCCGGCGACGACGGCGATGGCGGGCGGGCGTTTTTTCGGTGTCGTGATCGGCGGGGCTCTGCCCGTGACGCTGGCGGCAAACTGGCTTGCGGCCGCGTGGGATCAAAACACCGCATTGTTTCGACTGACGCCGGGCACGGCTTACCTGGAGCAGGTGGCGTTGCGCTGGCTGCTGGAGGTGCTGAGGCTGCCGGCGGAATGCGGTGGGGCGTTTGTGACGGGCGCGACCGTGGCGAATCTCACGGCGCTGGCGGCTGCGCGGCACACGGTGCTGGCGCGCGCGGGGTGGAACGTGGAGGCGGAGGGGCTGTTTGGCGCGCCTCCGATCACAGTCGTGATCGGTGCGGAGGCGCATCCCTCGGTGGCGAAGTCGCTCGGGATCCTCGGGCTCGGCCGGACGCGGGTCGTGAAAGTTCCGGTCGATGAGCACGGCCGGATGCGGGCGGCCGCGCTGCCTGCGATCGACGGACCGGCGATCATTTGCACGCAGGCCGGGAATGTGAACACGGGCGCATTCGATCCGATCGCGGAGATTTGCAAGTGGGCGCTCCCGCGGGGAGCGTGGGTGCATGTGGACGGGGCGTTTGGCCTTTGGGCGGCGGCGACGCCCTCGCGAGCGCATCTCGCCGCGGGAATCGCGCAGGCCGATTCGTGGGCGACCGATGCCCACAAGTGGCTCAACGTGCCTTACGATTGCGGGCTCGCTTTCGTGCGCGACGCGCAGGCGTTGCAAGCGGCGATGGCAATCACGGCGGATTACCTGCCCACGCAGAGCGAGCAGCGGAATCCGTGCGACTTCACGCCGGAGCTTTCGCGACGGGCGCGCGGCGTGGAGGTGTGGGCGGCGTTGCGCACTCTTGGCCGCGAAGGCGTGGCGGCATTGATCGAACGAAACTGTGTCCACGCGCAGAGGTTCGCGGAAAAGCTCAGGGCGGCCGGTTTTGAAATTCTCAATGACGTCGTGCTGAATCAGGTGCTGGTGTCGTTTGGCGAAGCGGAGAAAACGAACCGCGTGATCGAAGCAATCCAGGCGGACGGCACGTGCTGGGCGGGCGGCACCGTGTGGCAAGGGCGGACAGCGATGCGCATCAGCGTGACGTCATGGGCGACGACGGAGGCGGACGTGGAGCGGAGTGCCGAGGCAATGATCCGGATCGCGCAGGCGAGCTAGACTCCTTGATCGCCGAAACCCTTTTGGAACCGTTGAGCGGATCTCAAGTGTGACGTATTACGTTACACTGCCTCTGAGAATCGACGACACGTCGGGGCCGGACTCGGACTTAATTAACGAAGTAATACGAACGAGGCGCGCGCGATACCAGGCGCGATGCGAGGCATAGGCGTGGCCTGCTTGGGAGAGCTGGGATAATCGCAGCGAGCCGAGCTGGAGCTCGGCGCGTCCCGGGGGGCGCGTCTTGCGGCGGAGTGGCGAAAGCGCGACTCGATCGGGTGCTCGCGGCGGCGACTACTTCATCCGCTCGGCGAGCGGCTCTTTCATCGCGGCGGCCCAGATCTCGTAGCCTTTCAGTCCGGGGTGAAGGAAATCCGGCATGATGTCTTTCGGCAGCGTGCCGTCGGCGGCGAGGAACTTGGGGCCGAGGTCGAGGAACCGGACGTGCTGGCCGTCGGCAAGCTTGGCGATCGCGGCGTTGATCTCGGCGATCTGGGCGCGCTGCGGATGATCGGGTTTCTCGCCGCGGGGGAAGATCGCGAGGAGCAGAATCTTCGCGGCGGGGAGCTTCGTGCGCAGCGTGGAGACAATGGCCTTCACGCCCTCGATGGTTTCGGCGGGCGTGTTGCGCGGCGTCTTTTTGTCGGGCTCAAAGCCCGTGTTGTTGGTGCCGATCATCAGGACGACGGCCTTCGGGGCGATGCCGTCGAGCTCGCCGTTCTGCAGCCGCCAGAGCACGTGCTGGGTGCGATCGCCGCTGATGCCGAAGTTCGCGGCGCCGAGCGGCGCGTACTCGCGATCCCAGACGGGTTTGCCGCCGCGCGCGGGATTGTCGTTGCGCCAGAAGTCCGTGATCGAGTCGCCGACGAAGAGGACGTTCACGCCGCCCTGGCGCGCGATCTGGACGAAGCCTTCGTGGCGCTTCACCCAGTTCGCATCGCGCGGAACCGGTTTGATCGCGGAGTTTTTTTGCGGATCGCGGAGCGCCGGATCGAGGGGCGGGTTGCTGGCGCAACCGGTGGCGACGAAGCCGAACAGTACGCAGGTGGCGAGCTGGAGGATGCGTGAGGAAATGAAGGACATGGGAAACGGAAACGTAAGAAATCGTGAGCTTCGGTGACGGGCGTTCAGAAATTGAACTGATCGATGTTGTCCTTGTTAAAGATGAAGGGCTTTCCGAGGAGGATGTTGTCGCCTTGGATTTCGAATTCGCCGAGCGAGCCGGCCTTGAAGCTCTTGTCGCCCGGCTTGAGCGTGCCTTTCGCGAGCGCGACGGCGGCGTGGACGGTCAGGGCGCCGAGGTCTTCGGTTTTCCAGAGCATCACGCTGTCGGTGACGCCTTCCTTCACGTAGCGGCGATTCTCGCTCGGCAGACCGAGGCCGATGATTTTCACCTGGCCGGTCTTGCCGGCCTGCTTCACGGCCTCGGCGGCGCCGGGCACGGCGGGCGAGCAGATGTTTACGATCATCTTCAGATTGGGATACGCGCTGAGCATGGCGGTCGCTTCCGACTGCGCCTTGTCCTTCAGGTCGTCGCAGGGGCGGACGGCGACGATTTTCATTTTCGGATATTTCTCGGCGACGCGCGTCTCGATGTGCTTCTGCCACTCGCGTTGGTTGGCGGCGGTGAGCGTGGCGAGAATGATGGCGATCTCGCCTTCGCCGTTGAGGAGGCGCGCAGCTTCGTCGGCGAGGCCGTGGCCGATGCCTTCGGGCGTGGCCTGATTCACGAAAAACGAGCGTGCGTCGGGCAACGCGTCCGCGTCGTAGGTGATGACCTTGATGCCCTTGCTCTGGGCCTTTCGCAGCGCGGTCGAGATGCCTTCCTTGTTTTCGCAGGCGGCGGCGATGACATCGACGCCGAGGGCGATCCAGTTTTCGACGATCTCGTTTTGCTTCGCGGGATCGCTCTCGGTCGGGCCGTCGAAGAGGAGGTCGACGCCGAGTGCCTGGGCGGCTTTTTCGGCGCCCGCTTTGCACGAGATGAAGTAGGCGTTGCCTTTCGATTTCGGGAGCAGCGCGACCGTGATTTTCCGGCCGCCGCTGCCGCCACCGGCAGATGCGCCTTCCGGGGATTTGCTGCAACCGGCGCCGATCAGGGCGAGGCCAAGGAAGAGGGGGAGGAGCTTTTTCATGAGGGATTCGAAGGGGCGGGGAGGATAGGGTGCGGATGACGGCGGGCGCGCCACGCGGCCCAGAATTTAGGGGCCACGCTCCCGCTCAACGCAAGCAGGAGCAAAGCGCCCGTGAGCATGCCGGCGACTTCGCGCGGCTGGCGCGCGTGCACGAGGCCGTTGTTCAACACGGCGATCGCGGCCACGCCGAGCAAGGTGCCGTGCACGCTGCCGACACCGCCGAAAATGCTCGTGCCGCCGAGCACGACGGCGGTGATCGCGAAGAGCTCGTAGCCTGTGCCGGCGTCGGCCTTCGCCTGGCCGAGTCGCGACGTGTAGATGATCGCGGCGAGGGCGGCGATGAGGCCGGCGAGGATGTAGACGAACATGATGCGCCTTGGCACGGGCAGTCCGGCGTAGCGCGCGCCCTCGGGCGAAAATCCAATCGCGCGAAACGAGCGGCCGAACGTGGTGCGGTGCACGAGCAGCCAGACGAAAAGCGCAACGCCTATAAACAGCCACGCCTGTGTTGGAATCCCGAGCCAGCGTTCCTGGCCGAGGTGGAGAAACGACGCGGGGAAATTTGTGAACGTATCTGCGCCGCGCGTGATGGCCTCGGCGAGGCCGCGGAAAAGCGAATACGTGCCGAGCGTGACGATCAGCGGCGGCAGGCGCAGACTGGTGATGAGAGCGCCATTAAGGCCGCCGGCGAGCGCGCCAATCGCGAGCGTGCAACTGCCGGCCGCGAGCGGCGAGAGGCCGGCGTCGCGCCAGAGTTTGCCGAAGAGAATCGCGCAGAGCCCGAGCAGCGAACCGACGGAAAGATCGATGCCGCCGGTGAGGATGATGGGCGTCATCGCGAGCGCGAGGAGGCCGATCTCGACGGAGTGGCGGAGGATGTCGAAATTGTTGTCGAGGCTGCCGAAGCGTGGACCGATGGCGTTGAAGGAGAACCACTCGACCGCGACGACGAGAAACAGGACCGCCTCGTGGCGGAAGAGGAGCGCGCGCCAAGTGGAGAGAGGGGAACGGAAGGACATTGGAGGCGGGGAAACGTTCAACGCTTAGCGCTTAGGTTCGGAAGGAGGCGGTTCGTCACTTGGGCGTTGGATGTTGAGCGTTAAACGTTGGGCGTTGAGCGTCTGGTTGGGTTCATTGATTCCCTTTTCGCGTGCGCACGCCGTCGGCGATAACAGCCAGGAGGATGATCGCTCCCTGTATCGCTTTTTCCCAATACGCTTCGACGTGCAGGTGGGTAAGCGCGGGCGCGATGCAGGCCAGTAGTAGCAGGCCCACGAAGACGCCCCAGAGGGTTCCGCGGCCGCCCGAAATCGCCACGCCCCCGACCACGACGGCGGCAATCGCCTTCAGCTCGAGGCCGGTGCCGGACTTGGGATCGACCTGCGGCGATTGCGCGACGTTCATCATCGCGGCGAGTCCGGTCAGCGCGCCGAGCAGGACAAACGCATTGAACGTCACCCGCTGCGGACGGATGCCTGCGAGACGCGCGGCTTCGGCATCGCTGCCGACCGCGTAGACGAAGCGGCCGGCGGCGAGATGGCGCAACGCGAGCGCCACCACGACGAGCACGATCAGTGCGATCGCGACGAGCGTCCACTGGCCGGCGGCCTGACTGAGGCCGAGCCACTGCAAGCGGTCGGGGAGATTCACGAACGCGCCTTGCTGCTGCCAGCGCAGCGCTTCGCGCCATGTGACCATCGTCGCCAGCGTGACGACGATCGACGGGAGGCGGAGTCCTGCGATGAGACCGCCGTTGATCGCGCCGAGCGCCGCGCCGAGAGCGATCGCGGCCAGTGCGACGAGGGGAGTCGGCCAGTTGTTCGCCGCGAGCAGGCCGGCGGAGACGCTGCACACCGCGAATTGCGAGCCGACGGAAATGTCGATTTGCCGGCAGATGATCACGAGCGCCATGCCACAGGCGACGATCAGGGTCGGCGCTTCGCGCGTCGCGAGCGAGAGCAGCGGTTGCGGCTGGTAGAAACCGGGCGCGACGATCGCGAGCGCGATCAACACGAGGATGAACGCCGCGGCGACGGAGAGTTCGCGGAAGTGGCGCATCATGGGGAGAAGCTCCAAGCTTCAAGATCCAAGATCCAGAGAGTGTCCAAATTCCAAACATCACTCCATCGATTCGGCGCATGAGCTGACCGATTGGTCGCTGGGGATTCTCTGGAGCTTGGAGCTTGGAGCTTGGAGTTCTTCATTTCACTTGTCCGAGCGCGGCGGACATCACGTCGTGCGCATCGGTTTTTCCGGGCAGCACGGCGGTCAACGTGCCGCCGCGCATGACGCCGATGCGGTCGCTCATGCCGAGGACTTCGGGGAGGTCGCTCGAGATCAGGATGACGGCGAGGCCGTCGGCGGCGAGGCGGCGCACGATCTTGTGGATCTCGCTTTTCGCGCCGACGTCCACGCCTTGCGTCGGCTCGTCGAGGATCAGGACTTTGGGCTTGGTGGCGAGCCAGCGAGCGAGCGAGACTTTCTGCTGGTTGCCGCCGGAGAGGCTGCCGCCGGGCGCCGCGGGGCCGGAGCATTTCACGGCGAGGTCGCGGATGTAATCGAGCGCGAGCGCGCGCTCCGTGCCGAAGCGCAGCCAGGTGCCGGGGAATAGGCGGCGATGAATCGCCATCGTTATGTTCTCCTCGATCGGCATCTCGAGGACGACGCCGTGGCGGCGACGGTCCTCCGGCACGTAGCCGATGCCGCGCGCGACGGCGTCTTGTGGCGAAAGCAGGACCACGCGTTTGCCGTGCAGGAAGATCTCGCCGCGATCGGCCGGCGTAAGGCCAAACAGGATACGCGCGAGCTCGGTGCGGCCGGCGCCGACGAGTCCCGCTAGCCCGAAGATTTCCCCGGCTCGAACGTCGAACGTGACGTCGCGCACGCCGGAGGCGGTGCAGCCGACGCCGCGCAAGGAGAGCGCGACCTCGCCGGGCTTCGCTTCGCCCGGCGGGTAAATCTGCGTCATCTCGCGGCCGACCATCATGCGGATGAGGCTGGCCTCGGTCATGTCGCCGACGCGGTTCGTGCCGACGCTTTCGCCGTCGCGCAGGACGGTCACGCGGTCGGCGAGGGCGAAGATTTCCTCGAGCCGGTGGGAAATGTAGATCACGCCGACGCCGGATTTCCGCAGCTCGCGCACGACGCTGAAGAGGAGGTGTTGCTCCTTTTGCGTGAGCGAGGCGGTCGGCTCGTCCATGATGACGATGCGGGCGCCGGCGCCGAGTGCGCAGGCGATCTCGACGAGTTGCTGCTCGGGCATCGACAAGGCGCGCACCTCGGCATCGACGGAGATTGCGGCGCCGATGCGTTCGAGAAGCGAGCGCGCGCGGTCGCGTCGCGCGGTCCAGTCGATTTTCCGGAGCGAGGTGCCGGGCTCGAGTCGGAGGGCGAGATTTTCGGCCACGGTGAGCTCGGGAAACAGCGCGGGTTGTTGATAGATGCAGGCGATGCCGAGCTGGTGGGATGCGGCGGGAGTGAGCGCGGAGACGCGTTTGCCGGCGACCGTGATCGAGCCGGAATCGGGCTGGTGAGCGCCGGTCACGATCTTGATCAAGGTGCTCTTGCCGGCGCCGTTTTCGCCGAGGAGCGCGTGGACTTCGCCGGCTTGCAGGTCGAAGTCGACCCCGCGCAGTGCGCGCGCGCCGCCAAAGGACTTGGTGAGTTGGCGGAGTTCGAGCACTGCGGCGGGCATTAGAAAAAAGGGGGACGCTAAGCTACGCTGATCTGCCTGCGCGGCAGGCAGCCCGCTGGCGGCCGTTGGTCCGACGACCGACGGGCGCGAGCAAGCTCGCTGCCTACGACGAAGAAAAAATGCATGAAGGGTTGTGGTAAGGCGCAGAGATGAGGGGTGGCGCAAACGCGGGCCAGCGGAATCCGGCGTAGCGTGACTGTCAGAACATTTTCGCGCGCGTGGCTCAAGTGCACGTGCAAGTCGGGTTTGCAATTTCGCCCGGTGCGGCACTGCAATCGAGGTCATGGCTGCCCCGACGCCCTATTCGTTTGCCCAGGAAACTTACGCCGCACTCGGCGTCGATGCCGAGGCGGCGCTGCGGCGGCTGGCGTCGGTGCCGATCTCGCTGCACTGCTGGCAAGGCGACGATGTCGGAGGCTTCGAGCAGACGGGCGATTTGTCGGGCAGCGGGCTGGCCGCGACGGGAAACTATCCGGGCAAGGCGCGCACGATCGATGAGCTGCGGCGCGATCTCGAGCAGGCGTATCGGCTGATTCCGGGGAAGCACCGGCTCAACCTGCACGCGAGCTACGGCGATTTCGGCGGACGTGCCGTGGAGCGAAACGCGATCGGCGTCGGGGAGTTTCAGAGCTGGATCGACTGGGCGAAAGCGCAGGGGCTCGGCCTCGATTTCAACCCGACCTATTTTGCGCACCCGAAGGCGGCGAGCGGGCTTACGCTCTCGCATCCGGACGCCGGGATTCGCCGCTACTGGATCGAGCATGGCATCGCGTGCCGGAAAATCGGCGCGGAGATGGGCCGGCAGCTTGGCACGCCGACTGTAACTAACTTTTGGATACCCGACGGCGCCAAGGATTCACCGGTCGATCGGAAGACTCCGCGCGAGCTGCTCGCGACGTCGCTGGATGCGATCTTCGCGGAGAGGCTCGATCCGCGGCACAATCTCGATGCGGTCGAGAGCAAGCTGTTTGGCATCGGTTCCGAATCGTATGTGGTCGGATCGCACGAGTTCTATCTCGGTTACGCGATCAAGCACCAGACGTTGATCTGCCTCGATGCGGGGCATTTTCATCCGACGGAAACGTTGACGGACAAGATCAGCTCGGTGCTGCAATTCGTGCCGGAGCTCTTGTTGCACGTGAGCCGCGGCGTGCGCTGGGACAGCGACCACGTTGTGCTGCTCGACGATCATCTGCGCGGCATCATGGAGGAACTCGTACGCGGGGATTTTCTCGGGCGCACGCACATCGGGCTCGATTATTTCGACGCGAGCATCAACCGGATCGCGGCGTGGGCGATCGGCACGCGCAACGCGATCAAGGCGCTCCTGATCGCGTTGCTCGAGCCCGGCGAAAAGCTGCGGGCGATGGAAACCGCGGGCGACAACACGGGCCGGCTCGCGCTGCTGGAGGAGTTGAAGAGTCTGCCGTTTGGAGCGGTGTGGGACGAGCATTGCCGGCGGAGCAACGTGCCGGTGGGCGCGGCCTGGCTGGATGAGGTGCGCAACTACGAAAAAACCGAGCTGGCGAAACGCACTTAGAGCTCGCGGGCCGTGAGCGTGGCTGCGAGGTCAGGAGATTTCAGGCTTTCGCGCGCAGGGGTGCGAGGTCCGGATCCGTGGCCGCGGCCTCGGCGAATCTCGGCTCGAGCGCGATCGCGCGATCAACGCGGAGGCGGGCGGTCGCGAGGTCGCCGCGCTGGCAGGCGTAGCAGCCGAGATTGAACTGGATCGTCGGTTCGGCCGGATGCTGGCGCTCGGCCTCGAGCAGGATGTGTTCGGCGGCCGCGAGCGACTCGGCCCGCCGGGTGGCGTAGGCCCAAGTGATCCAGGCGGCGGCCTCGGTGGGAGTGCGTTCGACAAACAGCCGCGCGAGATCCCGCAACGCGGGCCAATCCTTTCGCTCCTGCAACACAGCGAGTCGCAGGGCAAGTACCTCGATGGTTTGGCTGTCCGGGGCCGGAATCTGGTCGAGCTCGGCGGCGGCTTCGGCGAGCATGCCGAGCTCGAGGTAGCCTTGGGCGTGGGAGAGCCGGCGCTTGGAAAACATCTCACGCCTACCAAACGTGAGGTTCGCTCATCGTCAACGAAGCGCCTGCATGATGCACGATTGAACACCGGGGAGTCTCACCGGTCTGTTGTTTCCATGAAGCATCCGAACGAGTCGCGTGATGAAGCCACGCGTAGTGACAAACCCGTGACGGGCCAGCCAGAAAGCCCGGAGTCGCGGGAGACCTTTGCGAAGCGGGAACAACGACCGGGTGAAGCCGGACTGGCGAACGAGGCCCGGCCGGGTCTCGGCACCCGGGCGGAAGAGGAGCGCATCCGCAACGATCCTGGCGTGGTGCCAAAGTCGACGCGGGCGCCGCGGCACGATCCGTCAAAGCCGAAGGCGACGCGTTACGGTTACGACGAGCCGCGGCCTGAACCGCGTGAGCAGCTGCCGGATTCGCTGGCTCACGAGGAGGAGCGCTCGACGGGAGTTTCCGGGCACATGGGAAATACGTGAGGCGGGGGCCCCCTTCTCTCTGAGAGAGTGAGAGAGCGGAGATCCACCTCGCGTCACGCTGTGGGCGGCGCGCCGTAGTGTGCGGCGTGTGCGGCGTAAGCGGCCGTGTCGGCGAGCATCGCATCGATCGTGGCGCTGAGCGGCTCGAGACGGACGAGGCCGGAGAAAACGGCTTTGTCGCCGATCGCGTCGTGCAACACGAATGCCGGCCGCTGGTTGATCTGATGGGCGAAAAATTCCTTTGTGCTCGCCTCGATGCGCGCGCGGACTTTTTCCGACTCGGCGGCGGCGCGGAGTTTTTTCGCGTTGAGCCGGGCGCCGCCGGCTTTCGTGGCGACGGCCACGGCGGTGGCGAGATCGGCCACTTTCCGGCCTTCGCGCAGGGCGGCGTGGGCGAGCGCGAGGCGGATCTCGTCGCCGTCGAAGCCGAAATCGCGCGCGGCTTCCGCGACGAGGTCGGGCGCTTTGTACTCACCTTTTCGCGCTGCGTCGAACCAGCCGGAATTGAGCATGAACGGTGTGTGCATCACGGTGCCGCCGCTGCGGCGATAGAACCAGTCGCACTGTTCGCGCGAGTCCGGAAAGTCTTCCGGGTTCATCAGCGCGATTTTCCACTCGAACTCGGCGCGGCCGGCGTAACGGCGCTTGAGCTCGGCCCACGTGGGTTCGGCGTAAGTGCACCAGGAAGAAAAGATTTCGAGGTAGTAGGTGACTTTCATCGGAGCGCAGCGCAGCGCGTGGTGAGGGAGCCGTCAACGGACGATGCGGCGCAAACCGGCACAGCGCGGAGGGCGGTGTTGCGGCACACCAGCGTGGCGGTGGCTTTGGGCGGCGGAACCGGTTGGAAGCCTGCGCGGCTGGAACTGCCGGCAGAATACCGGCGCTACTTTTTGGCGGGCGGTTGGTCTGCCGGCGGCTGATCGCGTTTGCCGCCGAAGAGACCTTTGATCGCGCTGCCGACTTGTTTTGCACTCTCGAGCGCGGCGGCGCCGGATGTGCCGCCGACGGCGCCGAGTGCCTGGGTGGTCGCGGCGACGACGCTCGTCGTGACGCTCCGCATGACGGCAAACACGACGCCGGCTGGAGTGATGCCGCCTTCCGCGGCGCCGATGTCGGTGAGTTCCACGGGCGGCATCGGCAACGGAATCGCGGTGGCGCCGACGCCGAGCGTGACCTTGCCGTTTCGCAGGGTGAATTTCTTGATCACCATCTTGATCGGTTTGCCGTCCTTCTGTGGCTCGGCGGCTTTGTTGCCGCCCATCGCGGCCTCGATGTTTTTCAGGAGATCGCCGATGTTGCTGGCGACGAGCTTCGTCTCATAGAGGAACTCGGGCTGATCGATCACGATTTCGTTGATGACGATGTGATCCTTGAAGAGGGAAAATGGTTCGAGGCTGACGTGCACGGTGCCGAGTCGCAGTGCATCGGCGTTGCTCCAGCCCTGGGGATTGCCGACGACGAGGCCGTTGAGCGTGCCTTCGCCGGACAGCGGCGAGATGTTGGCGCCGCCGAGCTCGACGCGCGTCTGCGTCATGGCGGGGCCGAATTTGTTGACGCCGGCCTTCACGATGGAGCCGAGGAAAAACTGCATCGTGACATAGAGTCCGATCGCAAGGACGAGCAGGCCGACGAGGGAGTAGCCGAGGACTTTTTTCATGAGCGGGTAAGGGCGAGGCTGGTGGAACGGACCGCCAGCGCAATGACGAGTTCGAATGCGCGCGGCTTGCGGCTGGTGAAGACCATGGTCCCGATAGACACGGATTTTCGCTTGTCAGCACGGCAGCCGGCCCGACGCTTCGGCCAACAGGTTTCAACAAATCTCATTTCCCACCGCATCCAATGGCCCAAGCTTACACGGAAGCCAGCATCAAGACCCTCTCCTCGCTCGAGCATATTCGGCTGCGCCCGGGCATGTATATCGGCCGGCTCGGCACCGGCACTCACGCGGAGGATGGCATCTACGTTTTGCTGAAGGAGACGATCGACAACTCGATCGACGAGTTCGCGATGGGCTACGGAAAGAAGATCGAAGTTGAGCTCAAGGACCGGACGCTGCGCGTGCGCGACTACGGTCGCGGCATCCCGCTTGGGAAGCTGATCGACTGCGTCTCGATCATCAACACGGGAGCGAAATACGACAGCGAGACGTTTCAGAAATCCGTCGGTTTGAACGGCGTCGGGCAGAAGGCGGTCAACGCGCTCGCGGTGCAGTATCGTGCGCAGGCGTTTCGCGATGGGCAGACGAAGGTCGTCGAGTTCGAGCGAGGGAAACTCAAGAAGGATCACAAGCTCGCGAAGACGGACGAGCGCAACGGCACGCTGATCGAGTTCACCCCAGACGAGGCGCTCTTCGGGGCGGACTTCAAGTTCCGGCCGGAGTTCGTCGAGGACATGCTGTGGAACTACGCGTTCCTGAACCGCGGGCTCACGTTGCTGTTCAACGGCAAGGCCTTCAAATCGGAGCACGGGCTGCGCGACCTGTTGCAGAAGAACCTCAGTGGCGAACCGCTGTATCCGATCATTCACCTCGAAGGCGACGACATCGAGGTGGCGTTCACGCACGGGTCGCATTACGGCGAGGAGTATTTCTCGTTCGTGAACGGCCAGCACACGACGATGGGCGGCACGCACCTGACGGCGTTTCGTGAGGCTTTGGTGGATACGGTGCGCAACTTCTTCAAGCGCGACTACGATGCGGCCGACATCCGGCAGTCGATCGATGCGGCGATCTCGGTGCGCGTGATGGAGCCGGTGTTCGAGTCGCAGACGAAGACGAAGCTCGGCTCGGCGGCGATCGGCCCGGACGGCCCGACGTTGAAGGAGTTTGTCGGCAAGTTCATGCAGCAGTCGCTCGACGTCTACCTGCACAAGAACAAGACGACGGCGGAGGCGCTTAGAGGGAAGATCGAGGAGAGCGAGCGCGAGCGGAAGGAACTCGCGGGCATCCGCAACCTCGCGCGTGAGCGCGCGAAGAAGGCGTCGCTGCACAACAAGAAGCTGCGCGATTGCCGGCTGCACCTGGGCGACCGCAACGAGCGTGCGGAGGAGAGTACGCTGTTCATCGTCGAGGGCGATTCGGCGGCGGGCTCGCTGACGGCGACGCGCGACGTGCAGACGCAGGCGGTGTTTGCGTTGAAGGGAAAACCACTGAACACCTACGGGCTCTCGAAGAAGGTGATCTACGAGAACGAGGAATTTCACCTGCTGCAGTCGGCGTTGAACATCGAGGACGGGTTCGATGGGTTGCGATACAACAAGATCGTGATCGCCACCGATGCCGACGTGGACGGGATGCACATCCGGCTGCTGCTGATTTCGTTTTTCCTGCAATTTTTCCCCGACCTCATCCGCAACGGGCATCTCTTCATTTTGGACACGCCGCTCTTCCGCGTGCGCAACAAGAAGGAGACGATCTATTGCTACTCGGACGAGGAGAAGCAGCGCGCGATCAAGAAACTCGGCGCGAGCCATGAGATCACGCGGTTCAAGGGCCTGGGTGAAATCTCGGCGGGCGAATTCAAGGATTTCATCGGGGAAAATATCCGGCTCGAGCCGGTGACGTTGAACCATCTCCACAACAGCGATGAGCTGCTGTCGTTCTTCATGGGGAAGAACACGCCGGAGCGGCAGGACTTCATCATCGGGAATCTGAAGATCGAGAAGGACTTGGTGGAAGTCTGAGCACGAAGCCTCTGGCGCGCTGGCTCGAGATGCGCACGGTGCGGCGAGCCAGGTGAAAACGAGCGTGATGCGAACGACCGCGATCAGACGCCTTATCGCCGCCGCCCGGATGGACGACGGGCGGGGGTTTTTTGGCGGAGGACGTCGGCGCGGAGGCGGCCTGCTGATCGCCGTCCTCTGCGCGGTGCTGGTCGCCGGCTGCGCCACGCTGCCGCCGACGCGAGTGTCGTTGGCGGGGGTGCCGGCGGAGCAGGTGGAACGCGCGAGGGAAAACCTGCGCGTCTTCAACGCGGTGTGGGATTTGGTGAATCGGAAGCACTACGATCCGAAGACGCGCGGCGCGAAATGGGATGCGGCGGCGGTGGAGTTTGGGGCGCGCGCGGCGGCGGCGAAGGACGATCGCGAGCTGTACGCGACGTTGAACGAGATGCTCGCGCCGTTGCAGGACAGTCACACGTTTGCGCTCACCGCGGTGCAGGCGATCGAGCGTCGCACGCAGGTGCGCGCGCGCACCGGTTTCAACATGCAACGGATCGCGGGTCGCTGGATCGTGAGCGACGTGCTGCCGGAGAGTCCCGCGGAGGATGCGGGCGTGAGGATCGGCTGGATCGTGCTTGCGCGAAACGGCACGCCCTTGGGCGAACGCATCGATTTTCGCCCGAAGGAAGGCGAGGCGGCGACGTGGGATTTCGTCGATGAGACCGACAACAAGGTGCGGCTCTCGCCGACGGCGCAACGGCTCTCGATTGCGTCGCGGCAGGTCGCGCGGGAGTTGGAGGGCGGATTCGTTTACCTGCGTTTCGACGAATTTGCGGCGAAGGATCGCCGCTGGCTCGGGCAGCAGTTGCGCGAGCACGCGGATGCGCCGGGCGTGGTGATCGACCTGCGGCGAAATCCGGGCGGGGAAACGTTTTCGCTGGGGATCACGGTGGGTGAGTTCTTCGACCGCGCGGTGGATTGCGGCACGTTCATCAGCCGCAGTGGCGCGCGCAGCGTGAAGAATTCGTGGCAGATCGGTTCGGCGAATTATCGCGGCAAGGTGGTCGTGCTCGTGGATGCGGCCACGGGCAGTGCGGCGGAGATTTTTGCCGCGGTGTTGCAGGATCACGGTCGGGCAACGATCGTTGGACGGCCGACGGCGGGCGCGGTGCTCGCAAGCTGGTTTTACCGGCTGCCGGGCGGCGGCGAGTTGCAGCTGAGCCGCGAGGATTACATCGCGCCGAAAGGCCGGCGGATCGAAGGAGCCGGCGTCGAACCCGATATCGTGGTGCCCCGGACGCTCGAGGATTTGCGCATGGGGCGCGATCGGGATCTGGAGGTGGCGATGCGGGTGCTGAAAGAACGCACCCCTTGACGCGGCCGCGGCGCGCGTGACAGCGTCGCGATTTTAATCACACAGCCCTTCGCAAGAATGCCCAAGAAGAAGACTTCGAAGCCCTCCGATCAACCCGAGTTGCCGCTGAATGCGGCGGCCGATGCGCAGCCCGAGATTGCGGCGCAGACTTCAGGCGCGGGCGCGGATCCGAAGTCGTCGGAGCCGAAGGGCGACCAGGTGATCACGGTGTCGACCAATGCGGTGCCGCCGCCGCCTGCGAAACGCCGCGGAGGCGATAGCGTGCAGACCGAGGACTCGCCGCTGGCCTTTGCGTACCGCAACTGGTTTCTCGACTACGCGAGCTACGTGATCCTGGACCGTGCGGTGCCGCACATCGATGACGGGTTGAAGCCGGTGCAGCGCCGAATCCTGCACACGTTGTGGGACATGGACGACGGTCGTTTCCACAAGGTCGCGAATATCGTCGGCCGCACGATGTCGCTGCATCCGCACGGCGACGCGTCGATCGGCGCCGCGCTGGTCGGCATCGCGCAGCGCGCCTTCCTGATCGAGCCGCAGGGGAATTTCGGCAACACGCTGACGGGCGATGACGCCGCGGCGCCGCGCTATATCGAGGCGCGACTGACGAACTTCGCGAAGGATGTGCTCTTCAACCCGAAGACCACGACGTGGCAGCTGAGCTACGATGGCCGCCAGCGGGAGCCGGTGACGCTGCCGGCGAAGTTCCCGATCGTGCTGCTCGATGGCGCGGAAGGCATCGCGGTCGGTCTTTCGACGAAGATCCTGCCGCACAATTTCAACGACATCTGCCGGGCGGCGATCAATCACCTGCAGGGAAAAACATTCCGGATCTTCCCGGATTTTCCGACGGGCGGCATCGCGGATTTCTCGGAGTACAATGACGGCGAGCGCGGGGGCAAAGTGAAGATCCGCGCCAAGATCGAGGCGCGTTCGAAGTATCTGCTCGCGATCACGGAGCTGCCGTATGGCACGACGACGGAGTCGTTGATCGAGTCGATCCTCGGGGCGAACGCGAAGGGCAAGATCAAGGTCCGCCACGTCGACGACAACACGGCGGACAAGGTCGAGATTCTGGTGCATCTGCCGCAGGGCGCGGATGCGGACAAGGTGACGCAGCAGCTCTTCGTGTTCACTGCGTGCCAGCAAAACATCTCGCCGGCGGCGTGCGTGATCGTGACCGACGAGAAAACGGGCAACGACAAGCCGGAGTTTCTCGGAGTGAAGGAGATCTTGCGGCGTTCGGTCGACAAGACGAAGGCGCTGCTCAAGCAGGAACTGGAGATCAAGCTGGGCGAGCTGGAGCAGCAGTGGCATTGGGACTCGCTCGAGCGGATCTTCATCGAGGAACGCATTTACCGGCGGATCGAGAAATCGAAGACGTGGGAGAGCGTGCTCGAGGAAATCCGCGAAGGCCTGAAGCCGTTCCTGAAGAGCCTCCGGCGCGAGGTGACGGATGAGGACATCACGCGGCTGACGGAAATCCGGATCAAACGGATCTCGGCCTACAACCGTTTCCAGG
>JAKFEQ010000035.1:0-69238 GCA_036675625.1 Opitutaceae bacterium
GCGTATTGGCTTCGTGGTTACATGACCGCGCCAAAGGAAGAATGGACGGCGATCGCTCCACTAGTCGTCGAACTGGTGCGGCAACGGCATCAAGTGTCATGAAGAACCGCGACGAGTGCCGCGTTTTCCTTGTTTTCATGGGCTAATAACTGTCCCTCTCCCTTAGGCGCACGGGGCACTATATCGTTGACCACTGCAACTAGTCGCCACCATATCCGACCTAGCGCATATGACCCTACATCCAGCACGAAAGAAAGTTACAGACGTATTTACACCGCGCAGACATATTGTAAATAGCACCATGTATATACCGCGCCCTCACCATGAAAGGGAGCTCCAACGGTCTATTGAGGGAGGGCGACATACGGTGCTATCTGGCGAAAGTGGCAGCGGAAAGTCCTGGCTGTATTGGCACGTCGCAGAAAATGAGGGGTGGAAGATTTTTTCAGCCAACTGTGCCAACGCCTCCCGGAAGGACTCCCTAACCGAGACCATAGCGAGCGCCATCTTCAAGGCAGGTGATCACGAGCTGGTTGAATATACACAAAAAACGACTGCCAAGGCAGAACTGATGGGTTTAGGTGGCGGTGCTGAAGCGCAAAGGAGATATAATATAGTTGAGAAAGAACTTCTGTTGCGTGCATTTGAGTCAGCGCGCAAGCAAGCGGGCGATTCTCCAACCGTTGTGGTTGTCGACAATCTGGAGGCTATTTTTAATAGCTCCAAATTGATGGCCGAGCTCGCCAATATTATTCTTCTTCTCGATGACCCTGAATATGCCCAACACCGAATCAAACTACTGATCGTAGGTGTCCCTGCTGAGGTGGTAGAATATTACCAGAACGTCCAAAATCTCGAATCTGTGGCCAACAGGCTCCAGGAGGCGCCAACGGTGATGAGCTTAACCAGGGCCCAGATCGGCGAGTTTATTAAACGGGGCTTTTCAGAGCAACTGAAAGTAATTATATCAGAGATCGACTTGAAGGAACTAGGAGATCATATAGAGAACGTAACGCTCGGCATTGCCCAAAGACTGCACGAATATTGTGAACTACTCGGATATAGAATACAGGACAATGGCTGGAAATATGATCAGAGGCTCCTTAAGGAGGCGGATCATAGATATGTCGTCGACTGCCTGAAGAAGTCGTATTCGATTATAGAGTCTTTCATGAATGAAAAGGCCACGAAAACTGGCCGAAGAAACCAAGTGCTCTACTCCTTGGGCCTCGTGTCACGAACCACGTTTGATTCAGCGCAGATCGAACAGATCATAAGGGCTCAATTTCCAAAAACGACCGCAAACATCACGCTGGCGGTGAATCAAACCCTCGCCGACCTCTGCATCGAGAACGGATCGTCTGCTCTCCTCAGAAAGATGCCGAAAGGGAATTCATATCGATTCACCGATCCCCGCTGTCTAATGTGCATTCGTCTGATGCTCGCGAAGGACGCAGAGACGGAAAAAGTATCCAAAAAGGCGTTTAGGCGGTAGTTCAGGAATTGGGGTGCTCGAAGTGTAACCCGTCGATGTAACCCGGCGCCGATATTTCGGCGTTATAGATCATGATTGACACGTAATGTTACGACATGTCACTAATCGGACATGACCTCCAAACGTGCCTCCGATCGAGAAAGACCTACGTCTTCTCAGAAGATTGCAGATCCCGCTAAGTTGCTCGCGGCCGCTCAGAAAGCTCCCGCTGTTTTCAATATCGCCGCATACTTTCGAGCCATTTACGTGATGCGCCAGAAGGGCTATAGCTGGCGCGATCTCGAAAGTTGGGCAGCGAAATTCGGCATCAAGATCAGCGCTGTTCATCTTCGTCGTTTATACGTCCAAGAGGACGCCAGGCTGGCTGTACTATCCGCTCAAGAACTGGCAGCGCAAGGGTTCACGGATGACATGATCGCCGACTTTCTTCGCAGATCCGATCCCACCGAACGCTTGACCGCTCCAGATCCAGATGATGCGGCACTGATGGAAAAGCGGAGGATAGCGGCTCTGGAATACGGATTATCCGAGGAAGAGATTGACGGCGCTGATCTGAGCAAACCGATCAAATTGGGGGATAGGATACTCTGATGAACGCACGTATTTCTCTCCTGCCTGAAGACGACCAACCGTTGCGGATTAAAGCTCTAGCGGAATGGCTTGGCGTATCAGACAAGACGGTACGCCGCCGCATTGATTCTGCTGCGATTCGATCCGTCAAAATGGGCGGATTACGCGTCGTGCTGCGGCGCGATTTCAAGGCTTACCTGCAAACGCTCGGCCCGGCAGGAGGCCAGCATGTATAAACGGATTTTCAAGCAGAAGGGCAGCCGCGTCTATCGCGTGCGATATCGGCTCAGCGACGGGCCGCGAATCTACGACGAGCCTCTTCGAACCCACATCAAAGAAGTCGCGGAGTCGAAGGCGCGGAAACTGATTGATGAAAAAGAGCGGGAGCACGCCGGCACGATCGGCGCCAAGCCGCTACGCGATGCCGCGCAAAAGCCGCTGATTGCTCACCACACTGATTTTGTCGCGAACCTGATCGCGCGAGGCCGGAACAAGGACCATATCATTCACGCGCGGAATCGGCTGCTTCGGTTGTTCAAGGAATGCAGGTGGCGACGGCTGCGCGACATCTCGGCGGACGGAGTTGAAAAATGGCTCGCCGCTCAATCGGAGTTTTCGCCGAAGACGCTCAACGAGTATATCGCCCACGCGAAAACGTTCGTGACCTGGCTGGAGCGACAAGGGCGCATTCCCAGCAATCCGATTCGGCACGTTGGCAAAATCCCGACTGACGGAAGAGAGACATTCAAACGTCGCGCGCTGACACTCGATGAGTTTCTGCGGCTTCTCTCGTGCAGCGGTCCTCGCCGGCTCGCGTATGCTCTTGCGGTGTTGACGGGCCTTCGGCGCGGTGAGCTGAAACGTCTCTTGTGGGCCGACGTGCACTTGGATGATCCGAAACCATGGATCGAACTGCGCGCGGCGACGACGAAGAACAAGCGGCCGGCGACGATGTTCTTGGTCCCGCAATTGGTCCAGATGCTCACGATGAATCGAGGGGCCGGCATTGGCCTCGTGCTCCCGAACGGCGTCCCAGGCGTTGCCTCGCTGACAAAGGACTTGGCTGCAGCTGGAATCGCTGCCCACGACGAACGCGGCTGGCGCGTCGACTTCCACGCATTGCGGCACACGTATGCGAGCTTGCTGGGCGTCGCGGGTGTTTCTGAGGGCGCACGCGTGAAGATGGTCCGTCATCGCGAATGGCGGCAGACCGATCACTACACGGATCCCAGTAGTGTTCCGCTACACGCCGGAATGGAGAAGCTGGCCGAGCTTTTACCTTCCTCAATAGCTTCCCCAAATTTCGGGAAATCGAGTCCAGCGAAGGGGCACGTTGTCCAAACTGCCACTTCAAGCACCGCGCCCGAAGTCGTTGATTCTCCTGATGAAAGCCTCGCTTTGACCGAAGCTGTCCCAACTTGGGAAGTTGAGAAGCTGGCGTCCCCACGGGGATTCGAACCCCGGTTCTTACCGTGAAAGGGTAGTGTCCTGGACCAGGCTAGACGATGGGGACTAGCTATGGAGCCGCGCACCCTACGGCCCGGTTTTCCTTGCGCAAGGGCAAATTTCTGCCCGCGAACGTTCTGACGCGGGCGGATCGCAATCCGATGCAAACTCGCGAAAGAGGCAGGTGTCAGTCGGCGACAACAGCCACCGGCATGCCCACCCGTCACTCTCTCTTCCGCTTCGACGCGACTCGCTCGTGTGCCGCGTGGGCTTCTTTTCCGGCTATTGCAGAAACGCCGGGATCTTCTCGCCCGCGATCATCTGATCGAAACTCTCGCGCGCGTTGACCAGCTCGAACGCACTGCCTTTTACGAGCACTTCCGCCGGCATCCCGCGGGTGTTATAGCGACTCGACATCGTGTAGCCATACGCGCCCGCGCTCATGAACGCGATCAGCTCGCCCTCCCCCACTTCCTGCAGCTGCCGATCCTTCGCGAAACAGTCACCGCTCTCGCAAATCGGGCCCACAATATCCACCGTCAACGCGCGGCGCGACGAGTCGCGATGCACTGGGACGATCTCGTGAAAGCTCTCGTACATCGCGGGCCGGATCAGATCGTTCATCGCCGCGTCGACGATCAGGAAATTCTTCCCGGCGCCGCGCTTCAGATGCTCGACCCGCGACAGCAGCACACCCGAGTTTCCGACCATGAAGCGCCCGTGTTCGAGCAGCACCTTCAAGCCGAGCGGCTTCAGCAGCGGAACCAGGGCGGCGCCGTAAGCCTCCGGCGTGAGCGGCCGCTTGTCGGCCGGATGGGCGTCCCACCAGGCCTGCTGCCCACTCGCGAGCGCGTCCTTGTAGATGATGCCCATACCGCCACCAATGGAGAAGTATGTGATGCCATGCCTTGCCTTCAATTCCTCGGCAAACGGCGCCACCTTTTCGACCGCCTCGACGAACGGCGCGACCGATGTCAGCTGCGAACCGATGTGCATCTGCACGCCCTTGATCTGAATATTCGGATACTTCGCCGCCGCCTCGTAGGCGGCCGCCGCGTACTTCAGCGGAATACCAAATTTGTTGTCACTCTTGCCCGTCGTGATCTTCGCATGCGTATGCGCGTCGACATCGGGATTCACGCGGATCGCGATCGGCGCCTTCACCCCAAGCTTGCCCGCCACATGATTGATCCGCGCGAGCTCCGGCTCACTCTCGACGTGGAAGGAGAAAATTCCGCTTTCCAACGCGAGCGTGATCTCCGCCTCCGATTTGCCGACTCCGGCAAACACGCTCGACTTCACATTGCCGCCGGCCGCCAGCACGCGGCGGATTTCGCCGCCGCTCACGAGGTCGAACCCGGCGCCGAGGTTCGCGAAGTGGCGCAGAATCGCGATATTCGAGTTGGCCTTCATCGCGTAGCAGAGCTGCGCGTCGAGACCCGCCAGCCCGCGCTGGAGCCGCCGGTAATTGTCCTCCATCGTGGCTGCGCTATAGACATAGGTCGGCGTGCCATAAAGCCGGGCGACCCCCGCGAGGTCGACGGATTCACAATGCAGGTCGGAGCCGGAGTAGTGGAAATGATGCATGGACGATCGAGTGGGCCGAAAAAATCGCGTGAAAGTCCAGATGTTAGCGAGTTTCAGATTGAAAAAACCACTTCAAAGTGCCGATAGAACTCTGTGCTCCGCGTCCTGTTGAACCTCTGCCGGCGTCCGGCAATCCGCTTTGGGTTGCGACGCGACACGCGCGGACGTTTTCGGGATCCGCAATTCGCGAGCTTCATGAACGCCTCCAACCGGCGGCGGCACGACACCGATTTTCACGACGCCGTATTGCGCGGCCGCAAATGGGTGAAGACGTTTTTCCGCCTCGGCCTCGCCGGCGGGTGCGCCTGGGTCGTGCTCGAGAGCGCGAAGGCGCTCTCGGTTTTTTGAACCGGTACGCGATCGGCAAACCGGGCCGCGGCAGCACGCCGGGGGCCAACGCTGAATCGAGGGAAGTTGCATCGAGGATGGATCCCTTCACCGACTCCACGGCCTTCCGGTATCTGCCCGTTATCTCCACCGAATAGCCAGCCGCCCCCCCGACCTTCTCTTCGCCATTTGAAAACGAAACGGCCCCCGCGCCCGTGCGCGAGGGCCGCCTCCAGTGGGACCAGCCCGATCAAGTAGCCAGCCCAAATCGTTTTCAGTGCGCCATGGCGACGAGTGCGAAAAAAGCAGTGGTGTTCACGGTGCGACTATTGGTGGGATGCCGTGAAAACCCGAAAGGTTGGTGGAAGTTACAGAATTTTTCGGCGCACTGCTTCGCGCCTGCCGTGCGTTGACGTGCAGGCCGGCGTCCGGTCGTAGTTCACCATGACCACGCCTTCTCCCCAGCGGTCGACGTTTCAACGTTTTCTCAACGGGATCGAGCGCGCAGGCAACGCGCTGCCACATCCGGCCACGTTGTTTCTGCTGCTCGGGCTCGTGGTCGTGCTCACCTCGGCGGTCTTCCACCACTTTGGCGTAGCCGTGACCAATCCGGCCACCGGCAAGGCGGTCGTAGCCGTCAACCTGCTCTCGATCGAAGGTATCCAGAGAATGGTTACGGAGGCGGTGCGCAACTTTCTCGCCTATCCGCCGCTCGGGATCTCGCTCATGTGCCTGCTCGGCATCGGCATCGCCGAGCACTCCGGCCTGATGGGAGCGATGCTGCGGCTCGTGGTGCTCGCCTCGCCCGCAAAGCTCATCACGCCGATGGTCGTGTTTGCCGGCGTGATGTCGAATGCGGGCAGCGAGGTGGGCTACGTGCTGCTCACGCCACTCGCGGCGGCGCTTTATCACGCGCTGGGGCGGCATCCGCTCGTCGGTCTCGCCGCGGCCTTTGCCGGTGTATCCGGCGGCTATAGCGCCAATCTCGTCGTCGGCTCGGTCGACGTGCTGCTCGCCGGCCTCTCCGAGGCTGCGGCGCGAATCGTGGACCCATCGTATCGGGTCAACGCCCTCGCCAACTGGTATTTCATGGCTGCCTCGACGCTCGTCGTCACCGTGGCGGGCACCTGGGTGACGGAGAAGATCGTGGCTCCGCGCCTCGGCGCTTACACCGGGGCGGCGCCGCGTGAAGAGCTGAAGCCCTTATCGCGCGAGGAGCGTCGCGGACTCTGGGCGGCGGTGGTCACCGTTATCGTGCTCACCGCCGTCGTGCTTTGGGGCGTGCTGTCGGCCGATGGTTTTTTGGTGAATCGCAGGAATCCCGTTTTCGGTCAGTCGGCCTTCATGACCGGCCTGGTCACGTTTATTTTTCTCTACGGGCTGCTGCCCGGGGTCGCTTACGGCGTCGCAGCGCGGACGATTCGCAGCGATCACGACGTGATGGCAGGGATGACCCTCACGATGAAATCGATGGCCTCGTTCATCGTGCTCGCGTTCTTCGCGGCGCAATTCATCGCCTATTTCAACTGGACCAATCTGGGCGTGATCACGGCCGTGAGCGGAGCCGAATTCATCCAGCATCTCGGGCTGCAGAACCAGCCGACCCTGCTGATGATCGCCATCGTCCTATTTGCGGGAACCGTGAATCTGCTCATCAGCAGTGCATCCGCGAAATGGGCGCTGCTGGCACCCATCTTCGTGCCAATGTTCATGCTGCTCGGCTACTCGCCGGAGATGGTGCAGGGCACGTTCCGCATTGGCGACAGTGTGACGAACATCATCACGCCCCTCATGAGCTATTTCCCGCTGATCCTGACGTTCGTGCATCGCTACGAGCCGAAGGCCGGCATCGGCACAATGATCGCCACGATGCTGCCCTACTCCCTCGTCTTCACGCTCGCGTGGATGCTGTTGCTCATCGTCTGGATCGCAGCTGGCTGGCCGATGGGCCCGGGCGCGCCGCTGTATTTGAAAACCTGATATGCCGCGACGATGAGACGCGGCTCAGGCCGCACCGCCACCGGCGCCAAGCGACTCGGGCTTGAAGCTCGTGCGCAGGGTCGCCTTCAAATAATCGCGATTCATCCGCGCGATGAAGTCGTGCGAGATGAGCTTCGGGCACGCGGCGCTGCACTCGTAGTAATTCGTGCAGTTGCCGAAGCCGAGCTCGTCCATCGTGTGCACCATCGCGAGCACGCGCTTGTCACGCTCCGCCTGCCCCTGCGGCACGAGGCCGAGGTGGGAAACCTTCGCCGCGACGAAGAGCATCGCGCTCGCGTTCTTGCATGCGGCCACGCACGCGCCGCAGCCGATGCACGTCGCCGCATCCATCGCGAGATCCGCATCGGGCTTAGGCACGGGCGTCGAATTCGCATCCGGCGCCGAGCCGGCTCGCGCGGTGATGAAGCCGCCCGCCTGCTGAATCTTGTCGAAGGCGCTGCGATCGGTGATCAGGTCCTTGATGACCGGGAACGCCTTCGCGCGGAAGGGCTCGACCACGACGACGTCGCCCTCGCGGAAGCTCCGCATGTAGACCTGGCAGGTCGCGATGCCGACGCCCGGGCCGTGCGGCTTGCCGTTGATGGTGCAGGAGCAGGTGCCGCAGATGCCCTCGCGGCAATCGTGCGCAAACGCGATTGGCTCCTCGCCCTTGATGGTCAGCTCGTCGTTCACCACATCGAGCATCTCGAGGAACGACATGTTCGGGTTGAGATCCTTCGACTGATAGTCGACGAACTTGCCCGGCTGGTTCGGGCCGGCCTGACGCCAGACACGGAGGGTGATCGAAATCGGCTGAGTGGAATTGGCAGCGACCATGGCGATAAAAGGACTAGGTGGTTTTTTTGCGCTTCTTCTTACGCGAGCGCCGAAGGACCGGAATGCCGGTGTGAAAACCCATTTCGCGCTCCTGGCTGGCCGGCAGCTCGGGCGACATCAGCGCGCGGATGGCGTCGAACACGGCTTTGAACTGCGCGTCGTATTTCTTCTCCAGCGAAACGAGCTTTCGGGCGAGATCTGCGCTCGAAGCGATCAACTGACGCAGCCGGACGAAAGCACGCATGATCTCGATGTTGACCTGAATGGCGCGCGGCGAATTCAGCACACCCGAAAGCATCGCGACTCCCTGCTCCGTGAAGACCAGCACCTGAGGAGCGTGCTTGAACCCCGGACTTATCACAAATTGTGATAAGTTCCGGATCTCCTCTCGCGTGAGAGAGAACATGAAGTCCGGCGGAAAACGTCCCGCATTGCGCCGAACCGCCTGGTTCAACACCCGCGTTTCGACGCCATAAAGCTCCGCCAAGTCTCGATCGAGCAGAACCTTGTGCCCACGCATGAAATAGATGCGCGAGTCGATCCGCTCCGTCGGAATCATCACGGGCGACCCTTCTCCCAATCCGGCAGCTTGATCGTCGGAGGATATCACAAATTGGGATATCCTCGCTGCGGACACATCACTGGACGCAGGTCGGCCATCGTCAGTCGGCCAGGTTACTTGTAATTCCGCACGCTCATCTTCACCGCTTCATAATTGAGCGGCTCGGTGTTGCGGAGCGGCGTCTTGCCGGGGCCCTGGTATTCCCAGGCCGCGACGTGGCCGAATTTCTCGTCATCGCGTTTGCACTCACCGTCGGGGTGCTGGTGCTCCTCGCGGAAATGCCCGCCGGCGCTCTCTTCACGCGTCAGCGCGTCGCGGCACAACAGCTCGCCGAGCTCGAGGAAATCGGCCACGCGGCCGGCCTGCTCGAGCGATTGGTTCAGCGTGTCGGCCGAGCCGGGCACGCGCACGTTCGCCCAGAACTCTTCGCGGATCGCGGGGATCTGCTGCAGCGCCTTTTCCAGGCCTTCCTTCGTGCGGGCCATGCCGCAGAAGTCCCACATCGTCTTGCCGAGCCGCTTGTGGAAATGGCTCACGGGCTCCTTGCCCTTGCTGTCGAGGAAACGCTTGGTCATCGCGCGTACGTTTTCCTCGGCACCGCGGAATTCGATTCCGTCGGCGCTCGGCCGCGAGCCAGGCTTCTGCGTTGCGAGATAATCGCCGATCGTATAAGGAATGACGAAGTAGCCGTCCGCGAGACCTTGCATCAGCGCCGAGGCGCCGAGGCGGTTCGCGCCGTGGTCGGAGAAATTCGCCTCACCGAGCACGAAAAGGCCCGGGATGTTCGACATCAAATTATAGTCCACCCAGAGGCCGCCCATCGTGTAGTGCACGGCGGGGAAGATGCGCATCGGCGTCTTGTAGGCGCTCTCCGCGGTGATCTCGTGATAGATGTCGAAGAGATTGCCGTAGCGCTCGCGCACGCCGTTCTCGCCGAGCCGGCGAATGGCATCCGAGAAATCCAGATACACGCCCAGCCCGCTCGCACCGACGCCACGACCTTCGTCGCACACGCGTTTGGCGGCGCGCGATGCGATGTCGCGCGGGCAGAGATTGCCAAACGACGGGTACATCCGCTCGAGGTAGTAATCGCGCGCATCCTCCGGAATGCTGTTCGGGTCCTTCTTCGCGTCGGCCGCGTTCTTGGGCACCCAGATGCGGCCGTCGTTGCGCAACGACTCCGACATCAGCGTGAGCTTCGACTGATACTCGCCGCTCACCGGGATGCACGTCGGGTGAATCTGCGTGTAGCACGGGTTCGCGAAACACGCACCGCGCTTGTAGGCGCGCCAGATCGCGGTGGCGTTGGAGCCGCGCGCGTAGGTCGAGAGGTTGAAAACGTTCCCGTAGCCGCCCGTCGCGAGGACGACCGCATCTGCCGAATGGCGCTCGATCGCGCCGGTCACCAGATCGCGGACGATGATGCCCTTCGCCTGGCCGCCGACGATCACGAGATCGAGCATCTCGCTCTGCGTGTGCAGCTCGACGAGGCCCTGCCCGACCGTGCGCATGAGCGCCGAGTAGGCGCCGAGCAGAAGCTGCTGGCCGGTCTGGCCGCGCGCATAGAAGGTCCGCGAGACCTGCGCGCCGCCGAACGAGCGATTCGCGAGCAATCCGCCGTATTCGCGGGCGAAGGGCACGCCTTGCGCGACGCACTGGTCGATGATGTTCACCGACACCTCGGCGAGGCGGTGGACGTTCGCCTCGCGCGAACGGTAATCGCCGCCCTTGATCGTGTCGTAGAACAGCCGATACACGCTATCGCCGTCGTTCTGGTAATTCTTCGCGGCGTTGATGCCGCCCTGCGCGGCGATCGAGTGCGCCCGGCGCGGGCTGTCGTGAAAGACGAAGTTTTTGACCTTGTAGCCGAGGTCGGCGAGCGACGATGCGGCGGAGGAACCGGCGAGGCCCGCGCCCACGACAATCACCTCGTATTTCCGTTTGTTGGACGGATTGACGAGCTTGATGTTCGCCTTGTGGTTGCGCCACTTGTCGGCGAGCGGGCCGGAAGGAACCTTGGAGTCGAGCGTGGCCATATGCGCGGCGCGCGGTTGCGAATGCGGGTTGAGAGTTGAGGGAACGATCAGCGCGAAACCGCGGCGGCAGCGACGGACGCGGCCGGATGGGGCTGGAGTCTGCCCGCGAGCACGGCGCCGGGAATCGCGAGATTGCCGATGAAGTAGGCGAGGCAGAACACGAGCGCGACTTTGCGCAGCCCGCCCGACCAGCGGGCGGAACGCAGCCCAAAGGTCTGGAACATGCTATCGAAGCCGTGCAGCAGGTGGAAGCTCAGCAGCCCGACCGCGATGATGTAGAAGATCGAGACGACGGCGTTCTGAAAGCCGAGTATCACCATGCTATGCACGTCGAGCACCGACGTCCCGGCCGCGACCACCGGAATGCCCGCCACGGCGTACTCGTGCTGCATCGTGTAGCGCGGCAACGCGTCCTTGAATGTGGCCGCCTGCGCGCCGCCAAAGGTGAAATGCGCGAGGTGATAGATGATGAACGCGAGCACCACGTAGCCGGTGAGCCGCATGGTGCGGGACGCGAGCGTCGCGCGGATCGTGTGCTTCACTCCATATGGCTCGGCGCCGCGCGCACGTTTGTTTTCGAGCGTCAGCACGGTCGCGGCCCAGATATGAATCACGACAGCGACAAGGAGCCCTATGCGGGCGATCCAGAGCAGCGGGCCGAGTTGGTGGAGAAACTGGGCGTAGCCGTTCAGCTTATCCGGCGCGGAAAACACCTGGAGATTGCCGATCAGGTGCCCAATGACGAAACCGATCAAAATCACACCCGTGACGGCCATCAGGATTTTGCGACCGATGGAGGAGCGGAAGAAGAAACCGACAAGATTCATCGCAAGATTTCGCCGTAGGGGATGGAGCAAAGACGCGAAAAAATCGGGTAGCCTCCCGGCGAAGTAAAGGCGCAGGACAAACGAGCTGCGCTTATAAGCGAGCCTAACCTTTTGGAGAAGGCTGCGGCCGTGCGGCATTACGCAACGCGTGCGCTCCCTCCATACGCTTCCGCGTTCGCATCAGCCGGCTGGCGAGCGACCCATCGCTCCCGTTCCGGTGGTCGTTAGCGCCGCGGCCCCGCTTACTTCACGAGGGGTTTGAGCAGCGCAAACTTCCCGCTGGCAGCCGGCGCGATGAACTTCCGGCGAAACGCATTCACGCGCACGCCGTCGCCCAGCATCGCCGCCAGCGAAGCCTCCAGGTCGCGATGCGCATGCGAGTGCGCGGCGACATGGTCGGTCACATAATGAAAATCCCACCGCGCCTCACTCGTTTGCACGAGCGCGTAGTGCCAGCACGCGAAATCCTTCGGCAGCGCGGCATCGACATCGGTCGGCGACACGAGCGAGCCATCCGCGCGGAAATACAGGTTGCTCTCGCGCCCCAGCAGCCGGAAGCCGGTCGGGAATTTCTGCACGATGTCCCCCGTGTGATAACGCAGCAGCGGCATCGCCTCGCGATCGCGCGTCGTCACGTAGATCTGGTAGACGCCGGGAAGCTCCGGGCGCCACGGCACGAGCTCGATAAACGCGTTGGCGTCGATCACCCGCGAGTTGTCCTTGAACGCCTCGCCCACGAAGAGGTAACCGGCCTCGGTCGAGCCATAGAGGTCGACCTGCGGCGCCGGAAACACCTCCGCGATGCGCGCGCCGTGCTGCGCGCTGGCTTTGCCGTACGTGAGGATGACGGCCTTCAGACTCGGCACCCGCGCGCCGCGCTTCTTCGCCGCCCGCGCGAGCAGCGACAGATAAACCGGTTCGCCTTCGAGAACTTCCGGCTGCGTCGCCTGCAGCTCGAGCACGATGCGGTCCCACTCGCTCTCGGGAAACGCGAAGGGATCGCTCGATAGATTCAGGTAAACCGTACCGTCGAAATAACGGTGCGGAAACGGATGATCCTCGTATGGACACAGATTGCTGGAGCAACCCACCGGCGCCAACACGCACTTCCGATACGGCCGCCCCACGAATTCGCGCAGAATCGGCGACGCGAGATAGGCCCGGGCAGTCTGCGCGTTCCACCAGCCATCCTCCATGATGACCGTCATCGGCGACTGCGTCGTGCCACCCGTGCTCTCGTATTCGAATTTGCGGGTTTGGAGCCCACGCTCGACCTCCGAGTAATCGCCAAAAAAAGCCTGATGCCCTCGCTCGATGATCTCCTTTTTCGACAGGGCGGGGATCTCGCGGAAACACGACCACTGCAATGGCTCGGCGTGGAGCGGGAATCGCTTCCCATAGAGCGGGCTGCGAGCGTAGATCCGCCGCACCTCTCGCTCCAGCGTAACCGGCAGATAGTCTTGGGTCGCTTCGCCGAGCGACTCGGGAGCATTGGCAAACGTAGGTGCGGACATCAGTGGGATTTGGCGCAGGAAACCGGGCAAATCCCCGATGTCAAATAGCAGCCCGTAACACCCTCTTTCCCTCGACGCCCCCTCCCGTGAGACCTGCGTCGGCCGGAACTTGAGAGGCACGGCCAAAACCACCTCGCCACCCGCCCGGATGGTTCGGTTATTCTTCGGTCTTCCCCCGGTGATCTCTCGGCCCTCCCTTGGAGAGACCGAACACAGACCCGAAGGATTACCGAAGGATCACCGAAGCTTCACTGAAGGTTAACCGACCGGAATTCGGCGGGGCCGGCCGGTTGTTTTGCTCCCGGAAACGTGGCCGTTCGCGGCCACTGGCGGCGAGGCGGCGCCTACGCGTGGGCTGACGCGCCTGCAGGCGCGTTACTCTCCCGAACAGCCTCTTAGCGCTTCTGCAATGCGCGCCAGTGCGGCTCGAACAGCATCAACGCGTTGAGCACGAGCGCATGCGTGATCCCGCCATTGCGGGCGCGGGCGAGCACGGTTTCCACCGGCTCCATGATCGTGTGAATTTCCTCGTCCGCATCCCACTCCAGCGCGTGCGACTTCACCGCATCTTCGACGAGAATGAAATGAGCGCGGTTCGATTGGATCGCGGGATTGGGGTGCACACTACCCAATACTTTTACGGGCGCGCCCGTATAGCCCGTTTCCTCGCGCAGCTCACGCAAGCCGGCCGCGGCGGGCTCCTCGCCGGCATCCATCACGCCGCCTGGAATCTCGAGCGAGAACTCATCGATCCCATAGCGGAACTGGCGCACCAGTATGATCTGATGGTCGGGCGTCAGCGCGATGACGTTCACCCAGTCGGGAGGATTGATGACGACGAAATCTCGCTCCATCGCGCGCACGGGATGACGATAGCGCACGGCGTCGACATCAAAGATCCGCGTCGTCAGTTGCGTGGTCCGACCGAGTTTTTGCCAGCGCGCGGGATCGATTGGGGCAGAGCTCATGGATCTGGGTATGAACCCACAAAAAAGCCCCTCGCCGTAACGGCGAGGGGCTTTTTGAAATTTGGAAGAAAGCTCGCGAGGATGTTATTTCTTCGCGGGAAGCTTCAGCTTCTGGCCGATCTTCAGGCTGCTCCAGTTCACACCCGGATTCACGGCCATGAGATCCTGGATCGAGACGCCATTATTCCGCGCGATCTTCGTGCCGCTCACATCGCCCGCCTTCACCACGTATTCGCCGGGACCCGCGACGACGGGTTCGCCACCCTTCTTGTTCGCAGCGGCCGGAGCAGGAGCCGGCTTTTTCGCGGCCTCCTGAAGCTGCGTGAGGCCGGTGCGCAGACTGGTGAGCTCGTTGCCCACCTGGTTGAAGGCCTCCTGCGTCGAACGCGTGAGCGAAAGGACATCCTTCCCCGCCTTCGCGGAGGAATCCGCCGCGGCGACCACCTGGTCGTTCAACCCCTCGATCTTGTCGATCCTCGCCTGCTGTTCGGTGACGGAGCGGTTGACCTTTGAAAGTGTGATCGCGGAATAGCCGCCGAGCAGCAGGGCGATCACGCCGACAATAATGCCGCCGACCGGAAGCATGCTGTTATTTTCGCGAGAAATGGTGTCCATGGAGGAGGGTGAAGAATCCGGAGAAGAAGCCGGAACGAATAGTGAGGCAAGAAGAGATTGTCCACACGTGTCAAGGGGAGCGGCTCCGATTGCAGCCGAGGAAAATAGCGGGAAATTTTTATCGGGAAACCGGCGGTCGAGGACCGACTTGGCGCATTCGCAGGAGAAGGTGGCGGAGGACATCCTGCCCCGCTTCCGGTCGAGACGGACGTTGACATGCGGGGCGGCTCGCCAAGGGTTCCCCGTTCGTCAGTCCGGGGTGTAGCTTAGCCTGGTAGAGCGCCTGGTTTGGGACCAGGAGGTCGCAGGTTCGAATCCTGTCGCCCCGACCATTTAGCAGCAGAGCGGAGGCGTGAAGGTTCGACAGCTTGATCTGCGAAAATAGCGCGCCTCTCCTGGTCGCGGAACCTCAACCAAAGCCGACGAGGCGTGGCCGTGCAACCACGGCATGGACATCGCGTCTTCGCCTTGGTTGAAAACGATCATGCGTTCCAGCTACCTCGCGGCGTGCGGTTTACTGTTGGCCGTGAGCGCCACCCTGCGGGCGCAGGTGACGTGGGATTTCTCGGCAGGAACGGCAGCCCCGGCATCCATGCCGGCGACGATTACCGGAGGCACGATCACCGCAGGCAACGCGACACTGGACATCAACTCGACTTCGCCCTCATCCGGATATCTCGGCAACACCGGCACCAACAACGCCGCCGTCAACGCCAAGCCCGGCGCGTTTTCCACGGGCAATTCCAGCTATTTCGAATTCACCCTTACGGCGATATCGAACCTGGCCTTCAAAGTGTCGTCGATCTCCCTCGGCTCACGCAGCACCACGAGCGGACCAACCACACTCACCCTCTATTCCAGCGCGGACAATTTCGTCAACGCACTGGGAACCGCGGCAACGACCAACAACGGGGCATGGTCTCTGGCAACGATCGGGTCATTCAATGTTTTCAGCGCCGTGAATGGGCCGCTCACCTTCCGGCTATACGGCCATGATGGGACCGCCAGCGGAAGCGGCAACTGGCGGGTCGACGACTTAAACGTCAATGCGACCACGTATGTGGCGCCTGTTATCACCACTCCACCCGCGACCCATTCCGTCGCGTTCAATCAAGCTGCCAGCTTCTCGGTGGTGGCAACGGGGAACGGAGCGCTCACTTACCAGTGGCGCAAAGCCGGAGTCCCGATCGACGGAAACCCTTCGGCTACCACCGCGAATCTCGATCTCGGAATCGTCACGATGGCAGCTGCCGGCACCTACGACGTCGTGGTCACCGATTCCATCGGCAGCGCGATTTCACCGCCCGCCACGCTGACGGTCACCAAAGCCCCCGCTGTTGTCACCGTTGCTCCGCAGTCCGCCACCTATAACGGCGCGTCACACGCCGCGATCGCGACCACCACGCCAGCCGGCCTCGGTATCAACTATTCCTATACAGCCACCAGCGGCACGATCTACAACTCCGCGACACCGCCTACCAGTGCCGGCATCTATGCCGTCACCGCCACGATCGACGATCCCGATTACCAAGGCACCGGCACCGGCACGTTCACGATCGCGAAGGCCCCGGCCACCGTCGTGCTCGGCTCCCTCACCGCCACCTACAACGGCCTGCCTCATGCCGCCACCAGCACGACCGCACCCGCCGGTATCAGCGTTTCGAATACGTATAACGGATCGGCCACGTTGCCCGTCGCCGCCGGCTCCTACGCCGTCGCCGCCACCGTCAATCACCAGAACTACACCGGCTCGGCCACCGGCACGCTGGTGATCACGCCCGCCCCGATCACGCTCACCCTGAGCGCGGCCAACACCGTCTTCACCGGCTCGGAGAATCCCGCCACGGTCACCACGACGCCCGCCGGCAAACTCGTCGGCCTCACCTACACTGGCATCAACGGCACCAACTACGGACCGAGCGCCACGGCGCCCACGAACGGCGGCTCTTATCAGGTCGACGCAAATCTCGCGGATCCCAATTTCTCGGGGACAGCGACCGCCACATTCGACATCACGGCGGCGGGTCAGACGATCACGTTCGCAACCCCACCCGACCGGCTCGCGTCCGCCGCGTCGTTCGCGCTCACCGCCACCAGCAGCAGCGGCTTGCCGGTCGCCTTCTCGATCACGAATGGATCACCTGCGCTGGCCTCGCTCGCCGGCGACACTGTCACGCTCACCGGCGCCACCGGCACGGTGACCGTGCGCGCCTCGCAATCCGGCAACGCCAACTATCTCGCCGCGGCCGACGTGGAGCGCACCTTCGCAATCGTGAGCTCGGCGACGCCGCCGACCTTCGCGCTGCAGCCCGTCGATACCAGCGGCAACATCGGCTTCCCGATCGCGCTCCACGCCTCCGTCACAGGCGCTCCCGCACCGCTGCTGCAATGGCGCCGCTACGGCATCGACCTCCCGGGAGCCACCGACGCGACGTTCACCCTGGCAACGCCGACGCTCGAGGACACCGGCCTCTACCAGCTCATCGCCACCAACGTCGCGGGCACGGCGACGAGCGTGCCCGTCGCGCTCACGATCACGAAGCGGCCCCAGACCATCTCCTTCGCCGCGCCCGCCACCGCGTTTCCACCCGGCACGGCCATCACGCTGCCCGTCACCGCGAGCTCGAACCTGCCGGTGACACTCACGCTCGTCTCCGGCCCCGCCTCGCTCACAGGCAACGTCATCACTGGCGCCGGCGGCACCGTCGTCGTTCGCGCCACGCAGCCAGGCAACGCGTTCTTCGACGCCGCCGAGCCGGTCGAGCGCACCTTCAGCTTCGTCGCCGGCGGGCTCACGCCATTTATCACCCTGCCGCCCGCGGATCAAACAATCGTGACCGGCGGCAACGCCACGTTTCGCGCCACCGCGATCGGCACGCCGCCGCCGACGTATCAGTGGCAGAAGGACGGCGTGGACATCGCCAGCGCAACAACGTCCACGCTCACGCTTACCGCGGTGACCGTGGCCGACACCGCCCGCTACACGCTGGTCGCGACCAACTCCGCCGGAAATTCAAACGCCTCCGCCACGCTCACCGTCCACGCCGCGCCCGCAATCATCTCCTCGCCCGGGAACCAGACCGTGCTGGCCGGCGCACCCGCGAAGCTGAGCGTCGTCGCGACCGGCGTACCTGCGCCAACGTATCAGTGGCGCCAGGACGGCACCGCGATCGCCGGTGCGACGACCGCCACGCTCACGTTCGCCAGCACCCTCTCGAGCCACGCCGGCCGCTACGACGTGATCGTCACCAACCCGCTCGGCATCGCGACCAGCAGCGCCGCGGAGCTCACGGTCAACACGCGCAATTTCAGCGGCACCTACTTCGGCCAGTTTTCCGCCCCTCCCACGAGCGACACGCCAGCCGGCAATTTCGCGCTGCGTGTGCGGGACGATCAAACCGGCGTGTTTCTCGGCCACCTCCCGGGAGCTGGCGCCGGACTCGTGACGCTCAATTTCGCGATCGATCTCCGTGGTGCGTTCTCGGTGCGCACCACGAGCATCGGCGCGACGCCGCGGACGCTGACACTCAGCGGCACGATCGACGAAGTGACGGGGAGCGTTGAAGGCATGATCGGCGAGCTCGGTGCGCGTTTCGAAGGCATGCAACAAACCGAGACCGGACCGGAAGCCGCGGGCGCGGATTTCTATGCGTTCGCCGCGCCAGGAACCGCCGATGGGCGGGGCTTCCTCATCCTGGGTGATCGTGGCCACGCGTTTGTCCTGCTCACCAGCGGCGCGCTCGTCGACTCCGGGAACGGCTCGATCAGCACGGACGGCCGACTTGAACTGCAAACCGAGGCGGGAACCCTGGTCGCCCTCGGCTTCAGCCACGGCGCCGTGAACGGGACGGTCCGCACCGCCGGCGGGGCCACCGGCACGATCGCGGGCGCGCGCGCCGCGCTCGTGGGCAGGGAACACCTGGCAAATCTCTCCGTCCGCGGCACGAACAGCACCGCGGCGCCGCTCATCACCGGTTTCGTGATCACCGGCACAGCGTCGAAACAAGTCCTGATCCGTGCTGCGGGCCCCGCGCTCGCGGGCGCCCCTTTCAATGTCGCCGGCGTGCTCGCAGACCCGTCGATTCAGATTTTCCGCGGCAACACCGGCATGGCGCAGAATAACAACTGGGGCACGCCCGCCGCAAACGTCGCGCCCGTGACAGCGGCAACGACGCGCGCCGGGGCATTCCCCTTCCGTGCCGGCAGCGCAGATGCCGCGCTGCTCACTACACTCGCGCCCGGAGCCTATACAGTGGTGGTCGGCGGAGGTAACGGCGCTACGCTCGCGGAGATCTACGAAGTATTGCAGCCAAACGAAACCGCCGGCGCGCGACGCCTCGCAAACTTGTCCGCCCGCGGCCTGGTGGCACCCGGTGCGCCGCTCATCGCCGGGCTCGTGATCGGCGGCACGGCGCCACAGCGCGTGTTGATTCGCGGCATTGGTCCGACGCTCGGCGCCGCGCCATTTAACCTCACGGGCGCGCTGGCAAATCCGCAGCTGACGCTCTACCGCGGCACGACCGCACTGCGTACAAACGACGATTGGTTCCGTGATGCCGAAGCCGCCGCGTTGATCCGTACCGCGGCGACCCGTGTCGCCGCCTTCGCACTCGGCGCACAGAGTCTCGATGCCGCGCTGCTGCTATATTTGGAGCCCGGCGCCTATACAGTGCAAGTGAGCGGCCCGACCAACACCGCTGGCACCGGCATCGCGCTGGTCGAGGTCTACGAATCCGCGCCTTAAGACACACGAGTCAGGCCGGGGCAGGCGCGACCGGAGAGATTTGCCTTGTTCGAGCCGACGCGACTTGTAGCGTCGGCGCACCCAACAAGGTTCATCTGAGCTTTGTGCATCTGTAATCGGGCTCGTCGCTTCAGCGGGTCAATAACCCGCTATACATACTGATGAGACCTTCTATTACGGCGCTCCTGATCTCCATCCTTGCGCCCTGTGGGCTGACCCTGCCAGCCGCCTATGGGCAATTCACCGCGACTTACTCGTTCCCCCTAAGCGCCACTGACGTCCCCATTATACCCAACGTCACGTTCGGAGCTGTAACAAACAACGGCACCGGGGGCATATCCCGCCTCAGCGGCGGCTCGATTTCCAACTCCGGCTGGTCGACCGGAGACGTTATCAACACCGGCCTTTTTAACTCGTTCACGCTGGAGCCCACAGCGGGTTACGCACTGGACCTTTCATCAATGTCTCTGCGGATGTCGCGGTCCTCGACCGGCCCCTCCAGCATCGCGATAGGACTATTCGTCGACGGGGTGAGCCAGCAGACCTCCAGCGTCTCGACGATTACATCTCAAAGCGTGACGACCTCCTCCTTTGACACCCTTACCTTCGACTTCAACGACCTCACCAATATTGTCGGTACAGCGGAACTGCGGATTTATGGTTGGGACGCGGGTGGAAGCGTCGGAACGCTACGCCTCGATAATATAACGCTTACCGGCTCCGTCTCCGTTTCCGCCATCCCCGAACCCTCCACCTACGCCACCATGGCCGGCGCTGCCTCGCTCGCCGGCGCGATGTGGTGGCGTCGGCGGCAAACGAAGCCGCACCGCAGCGCCCGCGCTTCCTGATATATAAAACAAAAAGCCCACCGATTGCTCGGCGGGCTTTTTTGTTTCGTCTGGAAAATTTATTCGGGGCCCGTTTCTCAGCTCACTTCCCCGGCAGCTTCACCTGCACGCTTGGGCCGGTGTCGTCTTTCTTCGCCTCGTCGCTCTTCGCCGCCGGCGCAGATTCACCGGCCGCGGCCGGCGCAGCCGCGGGCGTGGGCAATGATGCGCGCAGCGCCAGGCCACGCTGCGTCCAGGGGCTCGTCGGATCGATCTGCATCAGCTGGTCCGAAAACGTCTGCGCCTCGGCTGCATTGCCAGCGTCGACCGCGAGACTCGTCAAATGATACGCGGCTTCCGTGCGGATCGCCTTGAACTGATTCGTATCGTTCGCGAGCTGCTTGAGTTCGCTCGTGCCTTCGGCTGTCTTGCCCGACTGCACCTTCGCCAACGCGCGGCCCAGCTGTGCCCGCGATGCGAGCGGGCCCGTCTTCAAAATCGAAATGGCCTTCTCGTAAGCGGCGATCGCATCCGCTGCCTTGCCCGCCGCAAATGCCTCATCGGCGATCCGAATCTGCGCCACGCCGGCCAGCGGATGATCCTCGTTCGCAGTCGAAAAGGCTTTGAGTTGCTCGGTGTTTGTCGCCGCAGCATAGGCACTCTTCACCTCCGCTTCCTTCTTCCGCTGCATGTATTCCCAGCCGCCCTTCGCGAGAATTGCCACGATCGCGAGCGCACACAGCGCGAAAATCAAACCGCGGTTCTTCAGCCAGAAAAGCTGAAGCTTCTCGTCGAACGACGCCGCCGTCGTCACGTCGACCGGAACAAGGTTGCGATCGTCACCGGCGGGACTGGGTGTGGAAGGAGTGGCGGACATGCTCATGCAACGGGTTGTGACTATAGGAACCGCAGACGAGAGCAAATGCCCGCCCGGCTGTCCATCCCCGTGTTCGCCCTGCAGGCGAGTCGCCCGCATCCGCGTGGCCTGCAACGCCCGCGGCGCCCCGCCCCCAGTCAGAATTCGCTCCTGCCGCAGCCACACGAGACGACCCGCCACCCATCAATCGAAGACAACCGTCTTGTTCGCGTAAACCAGCACGCGACTCTCGAGATGCCAGCGCACGGCTTGGGCCAGCACAGCCTTCTCCAGATCGCGACCGCGCCGCACCAGATCGTCCACCCCGTGGCGATGCGTCACCCGCGCAACGTCCTGATGGATGATCGGGCCTTCATCGAGATCTGGCGTCACGTAATGCGCTGTCGCGCCGATCAGTTTCACTCCCCGCGCATGCGCTTGATGATAGGGGCGCCCGCCCGCAAACGCGGGCAGGAACGAGTGGTGGATGTTGATCACGGGTGCACCGAACCGCGTTAGAAAATTCTCCGAAAGCACCTGCATGTAACGCGCCAGCACGACCAGCTCCGCCCCAACCTCAGCGAGTAGTGCCAGTTGCTGCGCTTCCGCGTCTGCCTTCGTCGCCGGGGTCACCGCGATCTGATGAAACGGAATACCGTAATCGCAGGCCGCCGCGCAGAGGTCCGGATGATTTCCGATCACCGCCGCAATCTCGCACCCGAATTCGCCCGCCTTCCACCTCAGCGCCAGATCGTGGAAGCAGTGGTCGGCCTTGGAGACGAAGATCGCGATGCGAGGCTGATGCGTCGAGACCGTCACATGAGCCGCCATTCCCAGCGAGGCCGCGAAGGCCTTGAAGTCTTCCGTGTCACGCTCGGCGACGCCCGTCGCGCCCGTCGGCACCCACTCCACACGCTGGAAAAACACGCCCGCCTCCATGTCACGATGCTGATCGGCATGCAGGATATTCCCCCCACGCGCAAAAATCCATCCAGACACCCGGGCGACAAGCCCCGGCTGATCCGGTCCGTGCAAGAGCGCAATGAGCGTCGGTGCGGCTGACATAAGCGTGGTGATGTGACGGCAAACCCAGCCGTTGTCACGTCCGCGGTGAATACAGCGACCTCACATCGGCTGATCGTCCCCAGTCGCGAACTGCAATCTGCACCAATGATATAGCCCCCACTACATTGGACTTGCCGCGCTTGCGGTGCGGGGCGAAACCACTCTTCCGCGTTTCGCGCCGCGAGCGCCCAACCCCTCAACGAACAGCTCACCATGCCAAGACCTGTCACCTTGTTCACCGGCCAATGGGCCGATCTTCCCCTCGAAAAGCTCGCCCCGCTCGTCAAGAAAATGGGCTACGACGGCGTCGAGCTCGCCTGTTGGGGCGACCACTTCGACGTCGATGCCGCGGCGACGAGCAAGAAATACGTCCATGAGAAATGGGCGCAGCTCAAGGACCACGGCCTTTCGTGCTACGCGATCTCCAGCCATCTCGTCGGCCAGGCCGTGTGCGACAACATCGACGAGCGCCACAAGTCGATCCTCCCGCCCGATGTCTGGGGCGACGGCGAGCCCGAGGGCGTACGCAAACGCGCCGCGCGCAAGCTCGCGCTCGCCGCGAAAGCCGCCCGCAACTTCTTCGACGCGAAACCCGGCCGCGGCGCCAAGGACGATTTTCCCGCCGTCGTGAATGGCTTCACCGGCTCGAGCATCTGGCACTCGATCTACGCCTTCCCGCCGACCTCGCAGGAATACTGGAATGCGGGTTACGCCGATTTCGCGAAGCGCTTCGGCCCGATCCTCGAGGCCTTCGAAAAGGCCAACGTAAACTTCGCGCTCGAAGTGCACCCGACGGAAATCGCGTTCGACATCGCCAGCGCCCAGCGCGCGATCGAGGCCGTGAAGGGCCACAAACGTTTCGGCTTCAACTACGACCCCTCGCACCTCGGGTATCAGGGAGTCGATTACGTTAAGTTCATTCGCACCTTCGGCGAACGCATCTTCCACGCGCACATGAAGGATGTGTGGTGGGGCCACGGCGACGGCTCTGTGGGCGTGTTCGGCGGTCACGTGAATTTCGGAGACGCGCGCCGCTTCTGGGATTTCCGCTCGCTCGGCCACGGCGACATCAAGTTCGAGGAGATCATCGTCGCGCTGAACGACGTCGGCTACCGCGGCCCGCTTTCAGTCGAGTGGGAAGACAGCCGGATGGACCGGTTCCACGGCGCCGCCGAAGCGGCCGCGTTCGTGCGCAAGATCGACTTCCCGTCGAGCGCGATCGCCTTCGACGCACAGTTCGAAAAGAAAGGCTAAGGCACACTCTGAAGTAGCGAGTAGTGAGTAGCGGGAGGCGAGCATCACGCCGACGCACCGCCGCCTTCTACTCGCCAGCTTCCGTCTTCTACTCGCTACTCACTACTCGCTACTTCAAAAAAAATGAGCACCAAAATTGCCATCATCGGGGCGGGCGGCATGGCCGCCTATCATGCCCAGGGATTTCGTGATGCCGGCGCGGACATCGTCGCGCTCGCGGACGTTAACGTCGCCGCCGCGGAGAAAGCCGCGGCGAAGTACGGCATCGATCGCCACTTCGGCGACGTCGCGGAGATGTTCCGCTCCCTGCCGGAGATCGACGCGGTGTCGATCATCGTGCCGAACAAGTTTCACGCGCCCCTCGCCATGGCGGCGATGAAGGCCGGCAAGCACGTCTTCTGCGAAAAACCGCCCGCAATGAACGCGCGCGAGATGACCGCCATGAAGACCGCCGCGGAGAAGACGAAGCGCACGCTGATGTTCAACTTCAACAACCGCGCCCGCCCCGAAAGCTACGCGATGATGGAGCACATCAAGCAGGGCTCCGTCGGCACGATCAACACGTGCCAGGCAAAATGGATTCGCCGCACCGGCATTCCCGGCTTCGGCGGCTGGTTCACCAACAAGGCGCTCTCCGGCGGCGGCCCGCTCATCGATCTGCTGCACATGATCGATCTCGGCCTCTACTTCATGGGTTATCCGGAGCCCGCGCACATCATGGCAAAGACGTATAACGATCACATCACCGACAAGTCGTTCAAGGGGCCGTGGGGCATCCCGGACGTCGCGAAGGGCGTGACCGACGTCGAAGCCGCCGCGCACGGTTTCGTTGGTTTCAAGACCGGCCAGGCGATGTCGTTCCAGGTCTCGTGGGCCGAGATGAACAAGCGCGAGGAAGTGTCCGTCGTATTCCAGGGCTCGAAAGCCGGCGGCATGGTACAACGCCTCTTCGGCGTCGACGGCATCGATCCCACCGCGATCGACACCTGCGAACTCTACACGCATGAGCACGGGCGGCCCGTGAATCGCAACATCATCGTGCCACTCGATGCACCCATGGGCCGCGTGCGCTCAGCCATGAATTTCGTGCGCGCGCTCGAAGGCACGGAGGAGCCTCTCAACACGCCCGACCAGGCCCTCTCGCTGATGAAAATCATCGACGGCGCCTACAAGTCGGCCGCGAGCGGCAAGCCCGTCGCGCTGTAAACCTCGAAAAGTAGCGAGTAGTGGGTAGCGAGTAGCGAGCATATCGAGCTCACGCGTTACGAAGGCCTTTCCTACTCACTACTCACTACTCGCTACTTCAAACCATGAAACTCAACCGCAAGCTACGCATGGGCATGGTCGGCGGCGGGCGCGGCGCCTTCATCGGCGCCGTCCATCGCATGGCCGCACGTCTCGATGGTGAAATCGATCTGGTCGCCGGCTGTTTTTCCTCCGATCCGGAAAAATCACGCGCGTCCGGCGCGGATCTGTTCCTCGATCCGGCGCGCGTTTACGCCACGTATGAAGAGATGGCGCAGAAAGAAGCCGCCCTGCCCGCCGATCAGCGCATCGACTTCGTCTCGATCGTCACGCGCAACAACACGCACTTCGCCGTTACGAAGACGTTCATGGAGGCGGGCTTTCACGTCATCTGCGACAAGCCGCTTTGCTTCACGCTCAAGGAAGGCCTGAAGCTGCGCGAGGTCGTGCGGAAGACCGGAAAGGTGTTCGCTCTTACGCACAATTACACGGGCTATCCGATGGTGAAGGAAGCGCGCGAGTGGGTGCGCAGCGGCAAGCTCGGCAAGCTCATGAAAGTCGTGGTCGAGTATCCGCAAGGCTACGCGATCACCGCGCTCGAGACCGGCACGACCGGCAAGATCTCGAATTGGCGCATGGACCCGTCGGTCTCCGGCGTCTCCAACTGCATGGGCGACATCGGCACGCACGCGCACAATCTCGCGCGCTATATCACCGGCCTCGAGGTCGAGGAGATTTGCGCCGAGCTCTCGACGTTCATCCCCGGCCGTCCGCTGGATGACGACGGCAATTGCCTCGTGCGTTTCACGCAGGGCGTGAAGGGCATCCTGTTCGCTTCGCAGATTTCGAGCGGCGAGGAAAACAACCTCAACATCCGTGTCTACGGCACGAAGGGTTCACTCCAGTGGTTTCAGGAAAACCCGAACGAGCTCCTCTTCAAAAAGGCCGATGCGCCGCAGCAGGTGCATCGCCGCGGCAACGGCTATCTCGGCGCCGCCGCGCAAGGCGCAGCCCGCACGCCTTTCGCGCATCCGGAAGGCTTCATCGAGGCATTTGCGAACATCTATCGCGGCGCCGCCGTCGCGATCGCAGACGCGGTCTCAGGTCGCAAGCCGCCGAAAGCCGGCTACGACTTCCCCACGGTGGACGACGGCATCGCCGGCATGGCCTTCATCGAGACGGTCGTGAAAAGCGGCAAGGCCGGCGCGAAGTGGATGAAGTTCCCGAAGGTGTGAATTATCCGGCCAGTGAATGAAGCCCTGCTCGGGAGAGCCGGAGCCCGCCCTCCCGGGGCGGGCTTCCCACCACGTAGGGCCAATCCGAATACAAACGATCGGACAGGAGGCCGGCGCTACTTTTGCCGCGTCCACGCCTCGTACTCCGCGCGCGGCATGAAGCGCAGCGAAGTGCTGTTGATGCAGTAACGCAATCCGCCCTGCGCGCGCGGCCCGTCGGGGAAAACATGCCCGAGGTGCGCGCCGTCGACGTTGCAGTGCACTTCCACGCGCCGCATGCCGTAGCTCACGTCCGTGTGCTCGCCGACAAACGCCGGCTCGATCGGCTTTGTGAAGCTCGGCCAGCCCGTGCCGCTTTCAAACTTGTCACGGCTGTCGAACAACGGCGTGTCGCTGCAGATCGAGAAATATACCCCGTCCTCGTGGTGATCCCAAAACGCGTTTTGAAATGGCGGCTCCGTTCCCTGTTTTCTCGCCACCTTGAACTGCATCGGCGTGAGCCGCGCCTGCCACTCGGTGTCGCTGCGCCGCACCGGCGTCTTCGCCATGTCGATCACGACGTGCGACGGCAAACCGCAGGCGGATTTTTCGGAGGTCGTGGCGGGCACAGGATCGGTGGACATGCGGTGAGACTACTCCGAGGAGAGGAATATTCCAGCACGCGGCGGAAACAAAAAACGCGTTCGAAGCGCCGTGAATCTCCCGATTTGACAGCGGAAATTTTCCGCCGCGACGGCGTCCGCCACACGCCATATCTCCGTCGTGGCCATCGGGGAAATTTGAGTTTGCCACGCTGATAGCCGGCGCGCTTTCTTTGCCCTTCACGTTCTCTCAAACCTTTACCACACCTCAGTCATGGCTGAACTCGTAGGAAATGTCTTGGTGGGCCAGTCCGGCGGCCCCACATCCGTTATCAATGCCAGCGTCGCAGGCATCATCTCGGAGGCGCTTAACCATGAATGCATCGAGGAAATTTACGGTGCGCTGAACGGGGTGCTCGGCATCCTGCACGAGGACTTGATCGATCTCGCGTCCGAATCGCAGCAGCAGATTCGTGCGCTTCGCCACACGCCCGGAGCCGCGCTCGGCACGTGCCGCTACAAGCTCAAGAAGCAGCAGGATTTCGAGCGCGTGCTCGAGGTCTTCAAGGCGCACAACATCCGCTACTTTTTTTATATCGGCGGTAATGATTCTCAGGATACGGCCGACAAGATCTCCAAACTCGCGCAACAACAGGGCTACGAGCTGCGCGTCATCGGCGTGCCGAAGACGATCGATAACGATCTGCCCATAACCGATCACTGCCCCGGCTACGCCAGCGCGATCAAATACATCGCGACCTCCGTGAAGGAAGTCGCCTGCGACAACGAGGCCATGGGCCAGGGCGATCTCGTCTCGATCGTCGAAGTGATGGGCCGCAGCGCCGGCTGGCTCGCCGCCGGTGCCTCGCTCGCGAAGCGCCGCGATCATCCGCACGATCCGCCGCACATCATCCTCCTCCCTGAAATTCCGTTCAATCAGGAGAAGGTCGTCGAAGACATCAAACGCACGCTCAAGCGGGAGAAGTTCTGCCAGATCGTCGTCGCCGAAGGCCTCGTCGATAGCGACGGCAACTACGTCGCAGCCGATGCCGCCACGGATTCCTTCGGTCACGCGCAGCTCGGCGGCGCCGGCGATGCACTCGCGGAAATTCTCGGCCAGAGCCTTCCCGGCGTGAAGATCCGCGTCGCGAAGCCCGGCCTGCTCCAGCGTTGCGCCGCGCACGCCGCTTCGAAGACCGACTCCGACGAGGCTTATCTCGCCGGCCAGGCCGCAGTCGAAGCCGCCATTGATGGCCAGACCGACAAGATGGTCACGATTCTCCGCGGCGACGGCGATCACTACACCGCCGAAACCGGTCTCGCGCCCCTCGCCGATGTGGCGAACAGCGTGAAGAAGCTGCCGCGCGAATGGATCAACGAAGACGGCCACAGCATGAACTTCCAGTTCATGCGCTACGCGCAGCCGCTGATCCAGGGCGAGATGACCATCCCGCACGACAACGGCGTGCCGGTGTTCGCTCGTCTCGACAAATCACGCGTCGACAAACAGCTCCCGGCTTACGAGACCTGATTGGATTTCCCGCTCTGGCGGACAACAACCCGGCCGGTCACAGGACCGGCCTTTTTTGTGGAGTTACGACGAGGTCCGGCCGCCGTTGCTTCTCAAACATGCGTCGAGCAATCGTTCGTGCACCTCGACCGCTTCGATCGGACCCCCTGCGCTGTCGCCGCCCGTTCCGATCAACACCGGCCACTCGGCGGAATCGGCCGGACACGTGCCGTGCGAACCTTTCACGAGCGAAGCATCAAGCGGGATCACGTCCATCAGCATGCGGAAACCGAGTTTCTTTTTCGCGAGTTTCGCGGCGATGCGAAGCTTCGGTGTACGCAATGCCGGGTCGACGAACAACTCGACCGGATCGTAGCCGTATTTGCGGTGGATATCGACGCAGCGCGCGAAGTCCGGCGCCTGCGCGTCATTGTTCCAATAGTAATAAGTGAACCACGCATCTTCGGCCGAAAATACGATCAGATCGCCGGAGCGTTCGTGGTCGAGCCCGGCGGCACGTTTGCCGTCGGCATCGAGCACACGGGCCACCCCGTCGGTCGTTTCCAGGGTCGCACGAACCGCGCCGCGCAGCGCGGGATCGTTGACGTAGACATGCGCGATCTGGTGATCGGCGATCGCGAAGACCTTGCTCGCACCGCAGTCGAGCAGTTCGCGACCGAGTTCGTCTTTCACCGTGAGCCAGCCCTGCGCGCGAAAAATCCGATTCAGCGCGATCGTACGCGTCACCTTCGTGATGCCGTACTCGGAGAGCACGATTGTCTGAACGCCACGTTTCTCGTAGAAATCCATCAACCCACCCGCCACGCGATCGATCGCCCGCAGATCCGACGCGAGTCGCGGGTCGTCGGGCCCGAGTCGTTGCAGATTGTAGTCGAGGTGCGGCAGATAAACGATCGAGAGGTCGGGGCGGTGCCGTTCCTCGATCCACTCGGCGGAACGCGCGATCCATTCCGACGATGCGATGCCGGCAGTCGGACCCCAAAATGCCGGAAACGGAAACGGGCCCAGGTCACGTTTGATTTCGTCACGGATCGAGAGCGGATGCGTGTAGACGTCGAAAACCTTGCGTCCGTCCGCCGGATACATCGGTCGCGGCGTGATCGACCAGTCCGCGGTCGAATACATGTTATACCACCAAAACAATTTCGCGCAGGTGAAGCCAGGCCGCACGCGACGACATTTCTCCCAGAGCTTTTCGCCGCGAACGAGGTGGTTCGACTGCTTCCAGAAATGATGCTCCGCGAGCGTCCGATCATACCAGCCATTCGCGACCGCGCCGTGAGCAGCAGGTGGAAGGCCGGTGAGATAGGTGCTCTGCGCGGTGCATGTGACCGCGGGCAGCACGGGCTTCACGCGCGTTAGCCCGCCGGTCGTCGCGGCTTGTCGGAGCCGCGGCGTATGCTCGCCGATCAACCGCGACGTGAGGCCGACGACGTTGAGAATCGCGGTGCGTTCAGCCATCGGATTGGAGCTGAGTGCCAAGAGCCGAGAGTCCAGAGCACAGACCCAACGCCAGGGACCAAGCTGCTTGTCGGCCAGCTCTCAGCTCTTGGCTCTTAGCTCTGACCTTCATGATCGGCTCCCAGCTTCATCATCGGCCCTCAGCCATACCGCGTGCGCAATTCCTCGAACGCCGCCTTCACCACGGGTCCATCGATCTCGTGAATCTCGAGCCGCTGGCCCGGTGCCGTGATCATCGGGATCGTGAGCCGGCCACCGAGGTGTTCGCGAAACTCCTCGAGTCCATCGAGCATGTCCTGCCGGCCGCTCGGGGCGCGAATCTCTTTGATCGGTGCAAACAGCTCGAATCCGAGCCGTTGAATCACAGCGAGAATGCGCTCGGCCACCGGTTCCGCCAGCAGTCCGGTGCGGCGGGCATAGATCACGTCCATGGCGATTCCCACCGCCACGGCCTCGCCGTGGCTGACGCGGAATTCCGAAAGCTGCTCCAACTTGTGCGCGGCCCAGTGGCCGAAATCCAGCGGCCGGGCCGAGCCTCGCTCGAACGGATCGCCAGCCGTCGCGATGTGCTCCACGTGTTGCCGCGCGCTTTCGCGAATGACCGCCTCGAACGGTTCCGGCTCGAAACGGGCCAGCGCATCCACGCGAGCCGCGATGAACTCGAAGAATTTCGCGTCGCGAATCAGCGCCACTTTCACGGCTTCGATCAAGCCGGCGCGGCGGTCGCGCTCCGGCAGCGCCTGCAGAAACGCGAAATCGTTGACGATCGCGTGCGGCACGACGAAGGCACCCAGCCAGTTTTTCTTGCCGAAGAAATTGATGCCATTCTTCACGCCTACGCCGCCATCGCCCTGGCTCAGGCTCGTCGTCGGCAGCCGGACCAGCGGGATGCCGCGGTGCGCTGTCGCCGCGGCGAAGCCCACCATGTCGAGCACGGCGCCGCCGCCCACCGCGATGATGTAGGAATGCCGGCACAAGCCCGCCGCGTTGATCTCCGACCAGACGTGCTCGAGCTGGTGGAAATCGTTTTTCACTCCTTCGCCACCGGGGACTACGATCGGCGCCGCCGCGAGACGGAAACGGTCGCTGCGCGCGGCGAACCACCGCTCGATCTTGGCGCCGATATCCGAAAAGGATTTCTGCAGGCCCGAATCGAGAAATACCATCGCCCGCACGCTCTCGCCTGGTTCGCGCGGCGTCAGCACGTCGGCCAGCACGCCGTTAGATTCGGCAAAGACATCACGCGTGAAGAACAGCCGATGTTCATGCTGCAGCGGAATGGGAAAGGAAATAGTGTCGGGTCGATCGGGCATGCGCTGAAGTCAGGTGGAGGCAGCGAGGCGTTGCGCCCAGCGTCCAAGCGGAACGGCGACGGCGCAAGCCATAGCCGGAATCCATGCGCCCACCAGCAGCAACGCGATCGCATCGATCAGCGGGATGAATGCAAGCAGCCGGCCCACGGCGCGACCGAGCTTCGCGGCTGGCGCACCCGGCGCATATTCCCAGCGTGCGATCAGACTCAGGCCCACGATGTAAACGAACAGCGCGGCGATCCACAGGAGGAAGGGCAACGAAAACGCGTGCCCCGGCAGCGATGCGAGCGTACACGCGAGGAGCACACGGCAGCCGGCCATCAACACGACTGAGCCGATCCAGCGTTTGTGAATCCAATTGTAGGCGAGGATCGTGGCGGCAAGCGCGAGCGCCCACGCGAACGTAGCGCCGAGATAGATCAGCCCCCCGAGGCCAAGCAGCATCTCGAGGCTCGCAACCCAGGCCGCTCCCGTCCGCGTGACGAGCTTCTGCGGGATGGCGCGCTGCGGTCGGTGGCGTGCATCGAACGCGGCATCGAAGACGTCGTTGAACGTCGCTCCGCCTGCGTAGACGAGGCAACCGGCAACGATCGCGAGCATCAGCTCGCGCAGCAACGGCACGGCAAGAAACGATGGAAACGGCGCGCCAGTAACCTCGGAGAGCGAGACCGAAAGAAGGAGTGCGGCGAGGACGTTACTGGCGACCGAGGGAAAATTTCCCGCGCGCGCGAGATCGCACCAGACACGGAGCTTGGCCGGCTCATTCATACTGCGAAATGCTTCCGCCTCGCTTGCCGTGGGCGCGCCGAGTTCCAGCTCGGCGATCTGCGGTCCCTGCTCTCCCGAGCAGGGCTACACGATCCGAACGCATGCTAGCCATTCGCCTCCGCCGCACAGGCGCCAGCAAGCGCGGGATCTGCGAGGCCACGTTGCGCGAGCGCGTCGAGGGTCCACGCATATTCGCGCACGAGCTGATCACCGATCGGCAGCCGCAGCGCGGGCGGCAGCACTTCCCAGGTATAGGTTTCCATTTCGAGGTGCGTGCACGCACCCGGATGCGCCGCGAGCCAGTCGAGCGCACCGATGAGATGATCGCGCGTATCGTGAAACGGCGCGCCTGGTGAGGCGTGCAACGGCACGTGAAAATGAACGCGCCATTCGTCGTCGGGCAGCGACGGCTCGGCATCTTCGAGCGCATTGGGCAAGTCGACGAAGCGACGCCGCACCGCGTGTGTGTCTGCATTGGCCACGACGACTTGGTGCAGATACACCGGCTCGACAAACGCCGCGAGCGCCTCGCGCCCGACGGCATCGGGCTTCACCGCGAGCGCGGAGCTCAGATGCAGTTTGCTCAACCGCAGGCCGGCGGCGGCGATCCGATCGAGCGCGGCAGGCGCAGACTCGAACTCGACCGCGAGGTGGCAGCAGTCGTAGTTGACGCCGATATGGCGCAGGAGCCCCTCATCGTCGACGGCTCGATCGCTCGCTCGCCAGTCGGCAAAAAACTGCACGGTTTCCTCGCTCGTTTCGAAGAGGCAACACGGCTCGGGCTCGAGGCCGAGATGGAGATCGCGGCCGGTTTTCTCCGCGAGCGCAGCGATCGTGCGACCGCAGCGCGTGAGGTTCGCAAAGATGGCGGCGCGGCGCCCGGGCTCGGCGGCGACGAAGCCCTTGAACGACGCCGGCACGGTGCTGACGCTGCACGCGAGCCCCGGCGGCGCGAGTTGCACGAGCAGCTCGAACAACTGCTGCGTGTAGGCGAGCCGCTCGGGCGTCGACCAATCCGGCGCGTAAACCTGTTCCTTCACGCGAGTGCCATGGAAGCTCCCGTAGGGAAATCCGTTCAGCGTGAAAACGTAGCAGTCGTGCTGCTCGAGCCAGCGTTGGAACGCGAGCAACGTGGCCGGTTGCGCGAGCTCGGCTGCTGCCCGCTGGCCGAGGCGCAAGCCGATCGCGTAGCTGCGGCCCGGCGCGACGCGGCGGCGCACCGGCAGGACATGGCGCTCGAGCGCGGCCAAGGTTTCTGCCCAGTCCTCGCCCCGATGCACGTTCGTGCAGTAGGCGAGATGAATGCCGTCCTGGAGCTTCATCCCGCGGTCGATTCGCCGATGTGGAACTTGGGACTCTGCGAGAGAAACCGGTGCGGGTTGCGGAAAAGCACGGCGTCGATGAAGTCTTCGCCATGGCCGCGGCGGCGCATCTCGAGCGCGGTCTTCGGCACGGCGAGCGGATCGCTCACGCCCCAATCGCACGCGGAGTTCAGCCAGATGCGCTCGCGTCCGTTGACCTCGAGCATGTCGACCGCGCGCGGCGGAGAGGATTTGGAATCCGGATACAGCGTAATCCCCGCCCAAAAGCCGTGATCGAGCACGCGTTCGATCGTGTGTTCTTCAACATGGTCGATGATCACGCGGCCGGGTTTCACGCCGCGGTGCGAGGTGAGCAGATCGACGATGAGATTCGTGCCCTTCAGCTTGTCCTCGAGGTGGGGCGTATGGACGAGGATCAGTTGCTCGTGTTTGACGGCGAGCTCCACGTGATGCTCGAGCACGGTGAGCTCGTTGCGCGTGTTGCGGTTGAGGCCGATCTCGCCGATGCCGAGAACGTTCGAGCGGTTCAGGAACTCGGGGATGATGCCGAGAACGTCGCGCGCGAGGGAAAGATCCTCGGACTCCTTCGGGTTCAGGCAGAGCCAGCTGAAGTGCGGCAGCATGAACTTCGCCGCGCGGGCGGGCTCGTATTCGGTGAGCTGCCGGAAATAATCGCGAAAGCCCTCGACCGAGCCACGGTCATAACCCGCCCAAAAGGCCGGCTCGCAGACCGCGACGCAACCGGCGGTGACCATCGCCTGATAGTCATCGGTCGTGCGGCTGACCATGTGGCCGTGAGGTTCGATGTAGCGCATGGGAAAGTGAGAGTGAAACGGGGGGCCGAACGGCGGGAATCAACCGCGGTTCGGCAGTCGCGCCTCCTTGGTGGAGGCTGTTGCTGGCACTTTCACTCTCCCTTTCACCTTCCCTCCCGCGCCAGCCGCGGGCCGCCACGCACCAAGCGCAGCTTTGCCCGAAGATTCGGTGTCGGGCTGAGTGGACGGATCGCTCAACGCTTCAAGGATGCGGCGCGCGCGCTCCGGTCGGCCGTCGAGCAGGAGCGCCGCGGCCTTGCGCAACGCGATGCAGCGAAAATCGTCGCTGGCCGCGTAACGCTCCACGCGGTCGAAAAACGCGGCGAGTTCGATGAGTTTCGCGCGCACGGGAATGAACCCCTGATCGACGATCGCTCCAGGAGGGCAGGCGGGCTTGAAGCGGCCCGGGGAGCGTTTGGCGCGAGGCTTGGACATGAGCGGGAACGTTGAAGACGCAAATTGACGCAGGCGGGTCAAAGCAAACAAACATCTCCCGCAGTGGAAATCAACGAGGCAAACGAAAGCTCCGAGGGGCCAACATCTCCGGTCGTGTCATGCCGGCCGAGGAACGCCCGTCTATCGGCTGCAAATGCGATCCCCGATGCGTGAAGAAGTAATTCTCGTCGATGCGCGAAACCGGGCGATCGGTCGCGGAGAAAAATGGCAAGTCCACGCCGCGGGGCTGCTGCACCGCGCGTTTTCCATTTTCCTGGTGGATCAGCACGGACGCCTGCTGCTGCAACGGCGAAGCCGGAGCAAATACCACTCGGCGGGACTGTGGGCGAACTCGTGCTGCGGCCATCCGCGACCGGTCGAACGAACCGACCGCGCCGCGGTTCGTCGCCTGGCAGAGGAATTGGGCGCGACGGCACGGCTGCGATTTGCGTTTCGGGCGCGTTACTGCACCGCCCTGCCGAACGGGCTGACGGAAAATGAAATCGTTTACGTCTTCTTCGGCACGGCGCCTGCCTCGTTCGAGCCGAATCCGGATGAAGTCTCGGAACTAGCGTGGATGACGCTGGCGGAATTGCAGCGCGACATCGCCGCGCACCCGCGGCGCTACGCGTATTGGCTGCGGTATTACATGAAGAACCATTACGCGGCGATCCGGCAGGAAGTGCGGGCGGCGCGCAAAGCGGCCCCCGGTAAACGCCGTTAGGTCGTTCCCGCTGTCGCCGCGACGTAAGGATCCTCGCGCAGCTGCGCCACGCGTTTGCCGGAAAGCAGTTGCCACCAGACCCGGGCATTCCCGACGAGGACGATGGCCACAAGGACGAGAAATACGGCCGTGACCGCGGCATCGACGTGGTTGTTGAAGATCTGTGCCTCCCACGCCTTGATCTCGGCGGCGGTTCCGCCCGCGGCGACCTTCGCTTCAAGCCCTCGCGCGATCGCGAGGAAACCGATGGGCGCCGGGCTGAAGATTTTCATCCAGCCGGCAGTCATGGTCACGCACAGCAGCCAGCCCAGCGGCAAGAGCGTCACCCACATGTAGCGCGCCCGGCCCATCTTGATGAGCACGGTGGTGCCCAGCGCGAGCGCAAGGACGGCGAGGAGCTGGTTCGCGATGCCGAAGATCGGCCAGAGGGAGTTGATGCCACCGAGCGGATCGACGACGCCTTGGTAGAGAAACCAGCCCCATGCGCCCACGAACAGCGCGGTCGCGAGCGTGCCGCCCAGCGCGGAACGCGTGTCGCGCAGCGGCTCGAATGCGGCGCCGAGCAGATCCTGCACGAGGAATCGGCCGACGCGCGTGCCGGCATCGATCGTCGTGAGAATGAAGAGCGCCTCGAACATGATCGCGAAGTGATACCACAGCGCGAGCGCGGCCTGGCTACCGACGACGCCGGCAAACATCTGCGCCATGCCCACGGCGAACGTCGGCGCGCCACCGGTGCGGCCGACCATGGTTTTCTCGCCCACGCTGTCGGCCAGCGCCTGCATCTCACCGGTGGTAATGGGATAGCCCAGGGCGGTGACCTTCGCGGTCACCACTTCGGCCGAGCCGGCCATGTTGATCGCGAAATATTGTCCGGGCTCCATCGCACACGCGGCGATCAACGCCATGATGCCGACGCACATTTCCGTGACCATGGCGCCATAACCGACGACGCGAATATGCGATTCGCGCGCGAGCAGCTTCGGCGTCGTGCCGGACGAGATCAGGGCATGGAAGCCCGAGATGGCAGCGCAGGCGATGGTGATGAACACGAACGGAAAAACCGGGCCGGCGAACACAGGGCCGGTGCCATCGATGAACTTGGTCAACGCCGGCATTTTCAATGTCGGCGCCAGCACGATCACCGCGATGCCGAGGGCGAAGACGGTGCCGATCTTCATGAACGTGCTCAGGTAATCGCGGGGCGCGAGGAGCAGCCAGACGGGCAGCACGGAAGCAAGGAAACCATAGCCCATGATCCACCAGGCGATGGTGGTGCCTTCGAGCGTGAGCCACTGCTCGAGTGGCGTGCCTTTTAGAAACTGTCCGGCCCAGACGGAGGCGAGGAGCGCGAGCACGCCGAAGGCGCTGATCCACGCGAGCGCTTTGCCGTTGTGCCCCGCGCCGCGCATGGCGAGGCCCATGACGACCGCAATCGGCATCGTGGCCGCGATGGTGAAGAGCCCCCATGGGCTCTCCGCGAGCGCCTTCACCACGACGAGCGCGAGCACGGCCAGCAGGATAACCATGATCGCCACGATGCTTACAAGCGCGACCGCGCCGGCAAACGGCCCGACTTCATCCCGGACCATCTGGCCCAGTGATTTTCCGCGGCGGCGCGTCGAGGCAAAGAGAATGACCGAATCATGCACGGCGCCTCCAAGGGTGGCGCCGATCAGCATCCAAAGCATGCCGGGAAGATAACCGAATTGAGCGGCAAGAACCGGTCCTACGAGCGGGCCAGGGCCGGCAATCGCGGCGAAATGATGACCGAACACAACCCACTTGTTCGTTTTGACGAAGTCACGGCCGTCGGCGTTCACCTCGGCCGGCGTGGCGCGAAGATCGTCGAGCGTGAGCACCTTCGCCATTAGCCAGGCCGAGTGGAAACGATAACCGATCGCGAACACACACAGCGAAGCGACGACCATCCACAAGGCATTCACGGGCTCGCCCCGGGACCCGGCGAGAATGCCGATGGCCACCGCGCCGGTGAGCGCGACGATGCTCCAGCCGATGACGCGAGGAAGTTTGTTGGTAGGAGGGCGAGCGGCGACGGCAAGACTCATGAGGGGGTAGAATGGATGCGGGAAAATTGCGCAGCCGACTGGCGGGGTGCAAGCACACCGAACGAGTGTTTTTCCAGCGAACACGACTTTGACGTAGCGGAAAACACGCGCTTCGCTCCGAAGCAACCGATGTCTGAATCGCATCACTCCGCTGCCAGCAGGCCGTCGTGTTGTGCAGCCTCGCGCCCACCGGCGGCAGAAGCGCCCGACCTGCCCCCATCGGAGAGCAAGGCGGAGGGATTTGAACGCGCGACCCGCGGCTCGGTTGCAGGAATGCGGCTGATTCCCGCAGGGACGTTTCTCATGGGAACGGATGGCGACTACGGCTTCGTGGCCGACGGCGAAGGCCCCGTGCACGAGGTGGAGCTCGCATCGTTCTACATGGACGCCACGTGCGTGACGAACGAGCAGTTCAACGCGTTCGTGAATGCGACGCATTACAAGACGGAGTCGGAGCGCTTCGGGTGGAGTTTTGTATTTTACGGTCACTTGGACACGGCGCAGCTCGCGCAAAGCGTGCGCGCCACGGTGTTCGGCAACGAGTGGTGGTGCCGCGTCGAAGGTGCGTCGTGGCGACACCCGGAAGGCCCCGGCTCAAACATCAAACAACGTTGGGACCATCCGGTCGTGCACGTCTCATGGAACGACGCGGGTGCGTATGCGGCGTGGGCGGGAAAGCGGTTGCCCACGGAAGCGGAATGGGAATACGCGGCGCGGGGCGGACTCGTGCAGGAGCGCTTTCCGTGGGGCAGCGAGCTGGAGCCCGGGGGCCGGCACGCGATGAACGTGTGGCAGGGGGAGTTTCCAGCCCGCAACACGGCAGCAGACGGGCATTACGGACCGGCGCCGGCCAAAGCATATAAGGCGAACGGATACGGGCTATATCAGATGACCGGAAACGTGTGGGAATGGTGCGGCGACTGGTTCGACGCGGGATATTATAGGGTGAGCCCGCGCGCGAATCCGGCCGGGCCGGCATCGGGGGCGCGCCGCGTAATGCGCGGCGGATCGTATCTGTGCCACGCGAGCTACTGTAATCGATATCGCACGGATGCGCGCAGCAGCAATACACCGGACAGCGCCACGACGAATCTGGGGTTTCGGTGCGTGCGGGATGTATAGAGCGTACGCGATGTGGAAAGTGCGAGTCGTGGAACGCGGGCGAGCGCGCGTAGTGGACGCAACGAGAGAACGAAAAGAGGAGACGAAAAAGCCCGGGTCGCGCGACCCGGGCTTGAGTGGAGGGCGCCTTCCGACGACGCGGTGCGGCGGCCGAGTTACGGCAGCTCGTAAACCTCGATAAGAGCTACACCGGTGGACGTGCCGGTGCCGGTGACCTGCGCCGTGTAGTTGCCGGGCGGCAGCGTGGCGATGATCGCGGAATCGTTGTTCGCCAGCCCGAAAGCCCCGACCTGCGTGGAGGCCTCGCTGATCGCGGCAGCATCGGCCGAGGTGCTCCAGTTCGTGTTTTGCGCGACCGTGGTGTTGGTCGCCGTGTTGACCAGCGCAAGCACCGGCTGGGCGAGGACGCCGCTGACATTGAAAGGCGTCAGGCCGGGGCCGATCCCGCGAATGAGGACGCGTTTGGCCGAACCGGCCGGCACCACAAAACCCGCGATGAGAAGATCGTCTCCGGTGCCGACTGCGGCCCGGGTAGCAATGTTGAGCATCTTCTGGCCGACCACCGGTGCAGAGAGGTCGTATACTTCGACGAGCGCGACACCCGCGGTGTTGTTTGTGCTGCTGACGACGGCGGTGTAGTTGCCGGGGGCAAGGGTCGTGAGAATGGCGGCGTCCGTGCCTGCGTTGCCGAGGGCAAATGCACCCGCACGCACGCCGGCCGCATCGATCATAACGCGATCCGAGGCGACGCCGGCGTTGACGCCGAGAGACACCTGGGCGCGGAAGAGCTCGAGGCGGGGCGATGCCAGGGCGCCGCTGAGACCGAAGCTACCCAGCGTCGGGCCCACCGCGCGGATGAGCACCGGTTTCGAATCTTCACCCGAGATCACGAAGCCGGCAATCGCGACGGAATCGCCGCCGGCCACGCGCGCACGAGAGGAGATGTTGACCAGCCGCTGACGCATCACGGCGGCGTCGCTGCCGCCACTCACCGACGTGGCAACGGAGCCGATCGTAGAGGTGCCCACGATGGTGCCGGTCACCGGATCGATCGTAAAGCCGGCAGTGCCGAAGGGAGTGACGAGCGAAAGCTGGCCGGCACCGCTGATGGGCGCGACCCCACCATTGGATGAACCAGCACCCACCACGACCACCTGTGCCAATCCGCCGGCACCGACGATGGCATAGGCAGTCGTGCCGTTGGCGGCGGCACCGGCCTGATAGTAGCCCGCGTAGACTTGCGACGAGCCGGTGTCGCTGATGCGCGAACCGGAGACGGACGCGGTGGCCGCGCCCAGGATGAGGCCGGAAAGTGAACCGTCCGAGCCGATCGTTATCGAGCCATTGACCGTCGCAATGCCCGTGGACGCCACCTGCTGGAAAGGCAGCTGGCCGGAATCGTCGACCGCGAGATTGCGAGCGACAATGGGAACGCGGAGGCTGCCGGCGAGATAACCGACGAGGACGGCGCTGTTGTCTTCGCGCACGTAAAGGCCGAAATCCCCGACGCCGCTAAAGGTGCCGAGATAGATTCCGGCATAGCTGCGGGCAATGACACGCAGCGTGGCGGCACGCGTGACGACGACGCCGCTCGAGTTGGAGACGACCACGTCGTAAGCGCCAGCGTCGCTCACCTGTGCCGCCGCGAAGGCGAGCGTGGAGCCATTGGCGCCCGGGATCTCGGCGCCGTTCTTGCGCCACTGATACGATGGCGCGGGAGCACCCGTGGCGGAAACCGACAGCATCGTGGCGCCACCAGCGACGACCACTCGCGATCCCGGTTGTGAAGTAACAATGGGAGCGCTCGGCGTCGTGCTGACGGAGAGTTGCGCCACGGAGCTGATGACGCTCCCGATAGCGTTGGAGACGACGACATCATATATTCCGGCATCCGCCGCGCTGACGCCTGTGAGCGTGAGCGTGGAACTGGTTGCGCCGGTGATGGCGGTACCGTTCTTGCGCCACTGATAAGCGAAGGAGCTGCTGCCGCTGGCCGAGGTGCCGAACGTCACTGTCGAGCCGGCGAGTGCGGTCTGCGCGCGGGGTTGCGAGGTGAACACGGGTGCCGTGTTGATGATCAGTTCGGCGGCACTGGAAGTCACGTTTCCGGCGACGTTGGTGATCAGGACCGTGTAGGAGCCCGCAGCCGATGGCTGGGCATTTCCAATGGTGTATGACGCTCCGGTGGCGCCGGAGATCGTGACGCCATTACGGCGCCACTGATATGTGAGCGGGGCGGTGCCAGTCGCCGCGACAGTGAATGTCGCGCTCTGGCCCTGATTCACCGAGGCTGCCACAGGCTGGGTGGTAATCGTGGGCGGCAGCACGGCGGGAGTGACGGTGAGCGTGAAGGTCTGGGTGGCCGCCACGCCGTTGTTAGCCGTGAGAGTAAGCGTGTACGTGCCCTCGGCACCGGCCGGCGGCGTGCCGCTGAGCAGGCCGGTGGTCGCATTGATCGAGAGCCACGACGGCGAGTCGGAGACACTGAATGTCGCAGCCGGATTACTTTCAACGGTCACTGCAAAGCTGCCCGCTTGCTGCGCGCGAAACGCAGCTTCCGCCACGCTGGTAAAGACGGGTGCAGAACCAATTATCAGTGTCGCTACTGTCGACTCAACGGCTGGCGAGACTCCATTGCTGACGATCACGCGGAACTGATCGCCGTTCATCGCGGCACTCACGTTACTGAGGGTAAGCGTCGCGGTGTTAACGCCACTGAACGTGACGTCGTTGACGATATTCGTAAACGAGCCCGGGGACGACGCGGCTTGCCGCTGCCATTGGTAGCCGGGAGCCGGCGTCCCGCTGGCGGCTACGGCGAACGTCGTGATGCCGCCGGCCGGCACGGTACGGTTGGCTGGTTGCGTGTTGATTTGCGGCGGTGAGGCCGCACCACTCCGGCGAATCGTGTGATTCCGCGTGTCGCTCACGTAGATGTTGCCGCTGAAATCAACCGCGACACCTAGCGGCTGGTTAAAACGTGCCTGGCCGCCCACGCCGTCTGTCGTCCCGACGCTGCCCGGAAAACCGGCCACGGTGGTCGTTTCAGCGAGCGGGGTGATCTTGCGCAAGGTGCTGCTCAGCGTGTCGGCAACATACAGGTTGTTGGATGTGTCCAGCGCGAGACCGCCTGGACGGTTAAACCGGGCCGTGGATGCATTGCCATCCGCGACTCCCGGAAGCCCGACTCCGCCGGCGAAAGTAGTCACCTCGGAGGAAGGGGTGATTTTCCGGATGACATGGTTGAGCGCGTCGGCGACGTAAAAATTGCCGTTCGAATCACGCGCCAATCCCATCGGGAAGCTGAAGCGCGCCGAAGTCCCGATGACGTTGTCCAACGAACCGGATACTCCCATTTGTCCCGCAAAAGTGGATACGCCGCCGCTCGACAGCACACGGCGGATCGCATGATTCGACGTATCTGCGACGTATACACTCCCCACATTGTCGAGCACGATCCCGGAAGGGAGGTTGAATCTCGCATCGCTACCGACTGCCGCGTCGACGGCGCCGCTTACCCCAGCGGCGCCAGCGAGCGTGGACACCACGCCATCCGTCGAAATCACGCGGATCGTGTGATTGAATGTGTCGGCGACGTAAAGATTACCGATGCTGTCAACCGCTACCGCCTGCGGCGAATTGAACCGCGCGTTCGTCCTCACACCGTCGGCGTTTCCACTCGCTCCGGCCAGTCCTGCGACTGTGGAAACCACAGCTCCGGGCGTCACCTTGCGAATAACGTGATTCGCGGTGTCGGCAATATAGATGTTGCCGCTAAGATCGACCGCCATTCCGGTTGGCGAATTGAAACGTGCCACGGTTCCAGTGCCGTCTGTATTACCCGAGAATTGCGCCAAGCCCGCAAAGGTCGTAAACGCGGTGCCAATATTCACCGTGAGAGTCGCCGACTGGCTCGTGGCGGTCACGTTGTTATTGTTCCTGGCGACCATTCTGAACAGATCGCCGTTCATGAACGCCTCGATGTTATTGACCGTGAGCATCGACGTCTGTGTGCCGACATAGACCCCCGACTCGGTCAAATCCACGAACCCTGTGGTGCCGCCGGGCTGCCGCTGCCACCGGACCGTGGGTTGCGGCGTGCCTGTGGCACTGGCTGTAAAGGTCGCGCTGCCGCCGACATTGGCGGTCGCATTGGCAGGATCCGCCGTGATTGTCGGGACGCTGCCCAAAATCGTGAGCGTGAACGTTTGCGTTGGCGAGGTGCCGGCGGAGTTCGTGGCGACGACGGAGAAGGTGATGGGCGAATTATCCGCGCTCGTCGGCGTACCGCTTAATACCGGCGAATTGAACTCGATCCCCGGAGGCAGGCTGGCACCCGACAAGGTGAACTGCGCCGCGGGAGCTCCGTTCGCCGTAAAGGTGAACGATCCAGGCTGGTTGACTGAAAAGGTATGCGAGGACGCGCTCGTGATGACTGGTGCCTGCGCCTGCTGGACGGTGAAAGTAAACGACTGGGTGACAGTGCCGCCGGTGTTTGAAGCGGCAATCGAGAGCGGAAACGAACCCTGCTGCGACGTCGACCCACTCAGCGTCGCCGTCCCGATACCGGGCGTGAACGTGATGCCGGTCGGCAGAGAGCCACTCGACAACGTGATATTCGGCGCCGGATTCCCACTCGCGCTGATCTCATAGGTCGTGTGCTGATCGATGACGAAGGACGTATTCGCGGTGGTCGTGAACGCCGGGGGCACTACAAGTGTGGCGCCGCTGCTCGTCGTTGTCGCGCCGTTGTTCACCACGACGCGGAACACGTCGCCGTTCATTCCCGACGTCACGCCCGAGATGCTCAAGGTGGACGTAGTCGCGCCCGTATACGTGACGCCTGCCGGAGAGCCGTTGGCGACCGCGAAAAACGCGCCGCCGCCGCCGGCCTGCCGTTCCCATTGATAGCCCGTGACCGCCGGGTTGGCTGTCGCCGAGACAGAGAACGTCGCAGTATTCCCTCCTGTCGGAACCGTATAATTGGCCGGCTGCGTGTTAATGACCGGCGGCACTGTCGTTGAGACCGTCAGAGTGAATTCCTGCGTTGCCGCCGTGCCCACGCCGTTGCTCGCTCGAATCGTAAACACGAACGGCGAACCCGAAGTATTCGGTGGCGTGCCGCTGATTACACCCGTCGACTGGAACGTAGTATAATTGGCCCAGTCGGCCGGAAACGTACCACTAGTCACCTCGAAAGCGGGGGTCGGAGAGCCGGTCGCCGTGACCGAAAAGGAGCCGGGCGAATTGACGACGAAAGTCGTGCCGGATGCGCTCGTGATCGCCGGCTGCTGATTGACGGTAAGCGTCGCGCCATTCGAGCTCAAACTGCCCGCGCTGTTGCTCGCGACCGCCCGGAACTGGTCGCCGTTGTTCGCGATCGCCGCACCGGAAATCGTGAGAGTGTTCGTGGTTGCCCCGCTAACCGTCAGCCCGTTGGCCGTGCCATTGGAGAGATTTGTGAAGGTGGTGGGATCGCTCGCGGCCGCGCGCTGCCATTGGTACGTCGGAGCAGGGCTGCCGTTCGCATCGACGGTGAACGTGACGCTCGTCGTAGCCCCGATCGTGAAGGTTGCCGTGCTCGGCTGAGTGCCGAACGTCGTTGGAGCGCTGGCCACCGAGCCTTTGCGGATCGCATGGTTGTTGCTATCGCCCACATAGAAGTTACCGGCAGCGTCGACCGCAATGCCCCACGGACCGTTGAACCGCGCTGCCGCGCCGATGCCATTGGTCAGCGTCGCGCTGCCCGCGGTCCCAGCGATCGTCGAAACCGTGCCGCCGCTCGTGATGAAGCGGATAGTATGATTGGAATAATCCGCCACGAAGACGCTGCCGGAACTGTCCACGGCCACACCGCGGGGACGGAAGAAGAGAGGGGTCGGCGAATTGGAACTGCCCGAGGTGCCCAACGTGCCCGCAAACGTCGTCAACGCATTGCCAGAGCTCAGATCGATTCGGCGGATCGCGTGATTCTCGCGGTCGGCCACATAGAGCAGCGTGGCGGCGGCGTTCAACGCGACCGCAGACGGGAAGTTGAATTGCGCGGCGCCGGTGCCCGCCGAACCCTGCGTGCCGGCGATCGTTGCGACGGAGTCGCCGGCGATATCGATCCGACGGATGACCTGATTCCCGGTATCGGCAATATAAAGAATCGTCCCGGCGCTGTTCGTCGCGATTCCGCCCGGGCTATTAAAACGAGCCGCAGTGAGCGTCGCCGTCGCCACGCTGGGACCGGAGCTGCCCGACAAGCCGGCGACCAAAGTGACTGTGCCGCCGCTATCCACCTTCTTGATGACATGGTTCAACGTATCGGCGACGAAAACATTTCCAGAACCGTCTACCGCCACGCCTGCTAGGCCGCTGAATCCCGTCGCGGCCAGATTGGTCACCGCGCCGGCGCTGGTGACTTTGCGCACACGACTATTCAGCGTGTCGGCGACGTAGATGTTCGTGCCGGCACTTTCGACGGTTACGCCTTCCGGTGTGTTGAAATTCGACGTGCCGCTGACCAGCGTGCTTATCCCATAACTCGGCTGTGCGTGCGCAATGGAAGCGCTCACCAAGGCGACCAGCGCGAAAAGTCTCCTGGAGAGACTTGCCCAACTTTTGCGAGGCAATTCTATAGACATGCTCTTCATATACGATTCAGATTCAGACGGTAGGATTGAGGGCCGGCGCAAAACGGAAGGGGATGAGCATACGCTGTCCACATCCGAGCTGGTAGGGCAAGACGGTTATTACTCAGTAAGGTACAAAAACCAGAGACGATCATCCTACACCCACGACAATCGAAACGGACAAATCCACATGCGCAGCGCGCTGCAATCATGGCGCCAACCTCTAGGCCGAAGCGATTCCCCCGGTGGCGAATGCGTTCCCAGCGTCGAAGTCTGATGCGTTTTGCACGCGCCACCCGCACGGTGGCCACGAAGCAGGGGATTCCTCCCTTCTAAAGCATTACTTAAATGCCTTCCGCCACTCAGTCTCCGACCACTTAGCCAATCCTTCCACCTTTTGCGCCGCACCCGGTGTGCTTCTACCGCGCTCTATATAGCCGCGCATCAGCTTTCCGAGCCGCTGCACCACCTCCGGATGCTTCGCCGCGAGATTCGTCGTCTCCGCCGGGTCGCTCTCCAGATCGTAGAGCTGAAATGGCGGTAATCCTTCAAAGCTATCCGGCTTCGACTGCGTCCAGGGCGAGGGGCTGCGCGTTGGCGGGCTCCAGCCTCCCGAGCCAGGACAAAGGATCAATTTCCACCTCCCCTCCCGGATCGCGAACTCGCCCTCCGACGAATGATGCACCAGCGCAGCACGGGCACGCGGGTTCACTGCCGCCGACGTCGACGCGCGCCCGCCGCGCCACAACGCCAGCATGCTCACGCTGTCCTCCGCCGCATCGTCCGGCAGCTTCGTGCCGAGGACCTCGGCCATCGTGGCAAACACATCGAGGTGCCCCACCACTTCCGCCGATTGCGCGCCCGCCGGCGTCACCCCCGGCCAGCGCACGACAAACGGCACGCGGTGCCCGCCTTCGAACGCATCCGATTTCGTGCCGCGAAAACCCGCGCTCGAATCATGGCCGAAATTCTGCAATCGCGGGATGTTCCCCGCCGGCGCATAGCCGTTGTCAGTCGTGAATATTACAATCGTGTCCTTCGCCAGCCCATGCCGCTCGAGCGCCGCGAGAATTGCGCCGACATCCGCATCGATCTGCAGCACGAAGTCGCCGTAAGGCGTGGGCGTCCTGCCCGCGAACTTTTCCGTCGGCAGCGTCGGCGTGTGCGGCGCTGCAAACGCGAGGTACACGAAAAACGGCTTCCCATCGCGAGCCGCCGCGCGCTCCCCAAGAAACGCGATCGTCTTCTCGGTCAGCTTCGGCTGCACGTCCTCCATCCGAAAATCGCCTCCGATCGGCCCCGTGCGCCAGAGTTTCGGCGCGGGACTGTTGCCCACCGTGCCCGCCGGCGGCTGTGTCACCCGATCGTTCTCGAGCCAGACATAGGGTGGCATATCGAGCGATGCGCTGATCCCGAAAAACCGATCGAAGCCGTGCGCCAGCGGCCCTCCGCCAAAGGGCTTCGTATAATCGATGTTCTCCGGTTTCGCCCCCGCCTTCGCGAAATCCAGCCCAAGGTGCCACTTCCCAAACATCGCGGTCGCGTAGCCCTGTGCCCGAAGGAATCCCGGAAGCGTCAGCCGTCCCGACTCGATCAGGCTCGGGCTATAGCCCTGGAGCACGCCCCGCTTCAACCGCCCGCGCCAGGAATAACGTCCCGTGAGCAGCGTGTAACGCGTCGGCGTGCACACGCCCGACGAGGAATGCGCATCCGTAAACCGGATACCTTCGTGAGCGAGCCCGTCCAGATGCGGCGTTTTCCAGATGCTCTTCGGATTCAGCGCGGACACATCACCGACCCCCATGTCGTCGGCGAGGATGAACAGGATGTTGGGAGGTCGCCGCTCCGCCGCAAACGCCGTGACGGAGAAAACCAGCGCGAACAGCACTTTTATATAATCGCTTTTATACCGCAATGGCCTGCGCAACGCGGATGAATCGCAGCCCCATGCCGCATCTACTTTAGAGCGCAGTTGTAGTTTCATGATATAGATAGATCAGGAGATTTTCAGGACGAAATCAAAAGGCGTCGTCGCCGTGAGATATACACTCTGCCCATCCCACTTTGGCAGCGCGCCCCGGATCTGGGTATAGGTGTGCTCCACATGTCCCGGACCGAACTCGATCGTGTCCCGCCCCACGACGTAACGCCCCACGCCGCTCTCGAGAAGATACGCTTCATCGATCCCAGCGACCGGCTTCACGCCACGCAGCCTCCCGCCGAGGCGAAACGCCAGCTCGAGTGCGACCGGCACGTGATCGGTGCCTCGAATCGAGATCGCCAGCTCGAACGCGCCATGCGTTTCCGTGACGGTGATCACGCTCTCGAGATATTGTACATTGGATCGCGTGCGGCGCGCCTTCGAGTCCGCGGCGAGCGTGCCGTTGGGCGCCATCTTTATATGCTCGCCGGCCGCGATCTGGTCCTTGGTCAGCGGTTGGAAATATGGCCCGTCCAGTTTCTGTCGCAACGTATAGCGGCCAGCCTGCACTTCGAGCGCCTCGCCGCTGAATTGCCCTTTGCCGAAGAACGCGCTCGCGAGCCGCACCGCCTCGAGCGCAGCCGCCCCTTTGCGGAAGGAAAACAGCGTGGAGTTGCCCGCGAGAATCGTGCCGCTGACCGTGCCGCGACGAATACGAACCAGGTTCGAATGCGAGAACACTTTCGCATAGTCCGTCGGCAGCGGCGCATCGGGCGGAAGCGGACGGCCGAACTCCGGCTCCAGTAGGAACACGGCCAGCTCGCCCGGATGCCCAGGCGCGACGTTGCGCTCGATCTGGCGCGCCATCGCGGCGAAGCGTCCGCTGCCGTCACGCAACGCCAGCCAGCGATATGAATAGTAATAACGCGCCATGCTTCCCCGCTGATAGCGATCCTGCCGGCGTGACGCCTCGGTCACGACCTCGCCATCGGGATGTACATAATAAAGCGTCATCTCGAGGTTGCGCCGCACCGACTCGAGCAGCTCCGGCCGATCCAACAGCCGCGCAACCGTGATCAACGCGCGGTCCACGATCGGCGAATAAACCGTCGTGCTCTTCTCCGTGTATTGGCCGTCGGGATCGAGGTCGATGCCCTCCGCCAGCCATTGATCGACGCGCGCCACGTAACTGGAATTCGGATACAGCGAGTGCGCCCACGCCAGCGCGGCACAGACGACCCAGCGGTGATTCGGCGTGTGCACGCCGCCGGTCACAAGCGCCGCCGCCCCTTTCACGATGAATTTCCCGAGTTCCGCGCCGCTCGCCGCCAGCGCCGGCACGGCGCTCCTCCGCAGGAGCGCACACGCGGGGCACGCCCCCTCCAGCACGAAAGCAAGGTCGGGCGGCGAGTGGAAATTTGTCGAGTAGAGGTCGATCGTCCCGTCCCCATGCTGCGTCGCGAGCATGTAGGCGATCGCGTGGCGCAAAGGTTCGACGAGCTCCGCCGACTGAAAATATCTCGAGCCGGGAGCACACGCGGCTGCGGCCAGTGCGGCGACCAATCCGTTGGTGCCCGCGACCGTATGGATCCCGTACTCGTTCGCGACGCCACCCAAGCTCCGGTGGCCGGCACGGCGCTCCTGCCTGGCCAACAGGCCCGGGATCTGAGCATCGTGCGCGGCGATGAGCGCACGCAGAAACTTCGCTTCTTCGCGGGCCTCACCGGCGAGGGCGCGTGCCACCGCAAGCGAGGTGGCGGCAGCGGATGACGCTATGAAATGACGGCGGTTCATCAGGGGTGAGACCAGCAAGCACGATCTCCGGGTTCGAGCGAAGCGCAGAATTGCGTAGCGGTCGACCGGCCGTGCCCTCCACTCACCACCCGTCAGCGTGGGGCCGGCCCTCCGAGCCAGTCTGAGTTTTTGGTCGAACACCACCAGCCGGACGGAAGCGACACCACCCAGGAACTCAGGCCAGCTCGGAGAGCCAACCCCACTCTCGAACGCACAACTACAGATCGAAGTTCGTGCTCAGGATGAACTGCCGCGGATTGATGATGCGGTAGGCGTACGTGCTGCCATCGGGGTTGACCGCGACGCGCTGCAGGCGGCCGTCCTCGAACGCGTTCCTTATATTGAGCTGTACTTTCCCGCGCACCTTGTCGCCGAACAGGCGGAAGCGATATCCTGCCGACAGGTCCACATAGTAGCGCGCCTTGTCGTAGAACGGCTTGTCGGGATCGAGCTCGAGGATCGCACCGGCGAAATTCCCGGTCGTCGCCGGCGCCTTGCCCGCAAAACCGATCGACGCCTTGTCCTCCCAGCGTACAGCGCCGCCGACGTTGAAATTCTTCAGGCGTCCTTCGGTGAAATCGTAGTTGGTGACCGTGGCCCAGCGATATTTGCGGACCTGCGTGCGCGGCTTGCCGGCATTCGCCACACCGACGAGATACGGCGAAAGCAATGCATTGTTATATTGGGCCTCCGGCGTGTTGCCGTTCGCGGCGGGCGTCGTCCACCAGAGACGGCCTTGATCGTCGCGCGCCGTCGTCCATACCGGCAGCCGGCTCTGCCAGTAGTTGAAGACCTCCGGCGACACCGCAAGGTCGAGGGCCTCGGCCTGCGAGCCGGTGAACTTGATGCGCCAGTTGCGCGTGGGATTATAGGTCGCCTCGATCTCGTAGCCGCGCGACTGTACATCCGTCGTGCCGACGGTCTGCGGCTGAGCGGAGCCGGAATCGAGAAACGTGTTCAACCAATCCACCGACTGGCCCATGATCGCGGCGATCGCCGGCCGGAGCTGCGCCTCCGTCGGGTTCGCATTACCTTGCGCCGCGAAGCGGCTCTTCGCGAGATTCTCGGCCCACGGGTAAAACGACTCCTGATCGCGCTGGCCGTTGTTTTCCCTCCGCCCTTCAAGCCGGAACGTGCGATTGCCAATCGTCCCGACTTCGCTGCCGCGCGAATCATATTCGGTCACCTCGAAACGATTCAGGCGCACACTAAGCTTGCCCTGCAGTGCCGTGAAACTGAGGCCGTAGTCCCAGCCTTCGCCACGCGGGTTCGGGATGTTGCCCGTCAGATCGAGCTGCTGGCGGACGACCTGCGGGAAAAAGCTGTCGGATTGATTATAGTGCAGATTCAACCAACGGAGCGGCTTCACGACCGCGCCGAACGTCTTCGTGTCGCCACGCTGGGTTGCGCGCACGACTTCCCCCTGATCGTCCGTCCAGCGATTCCAGGTATTGAGGTTGTCGTAGGACGCAACGCCGGTCGTCGGATCGATTGCCGCGCCCAGCGAGGTGCGCTCGCGACGACGGTCGCGACGCCAGCCATAGGTCGTGACGAGACGATCCTTGAAGAAGTAACTCTGGAGCGTGGCGTTGAGCGTACGAATCTCCTCCCGCCGCGCCGTGGTGCCGACGATCGGCAGGCTGTCGATGCGCACGGGCTCGTTCACCCACTGACGCGTGAGATTATTATACCAACGTAGATCGTAGCTCCCGTTGATGTCCTCGATCGGCGACGGCGCGTAATCGAGATTCTGCCCTTGCGCGTCACCAATATAGAAACGCTGCGTGATCTGGGAAGGCGCCGTCCGGTTCGCGCGGTTGACCCACGCATGATCGTCGGAAATGTGCTGCGCATAGCGATAGTTCACGGTATCGAAGCGCACCGTCTCGCCGTGAGCGCCGACGCGCTGCGTGCCGATCCAGGAAAGCCAGCGCGGCAGATTGGCAGGTGTATATTGATAAGCGAGGTCGGCGGTCTGCGTGTCGGATATCTCCGGTGTGCGCACGCGGATCGGGCCGATAGACTGTACGTAAGGCCGCTTGAAATACGGGTTCGGCGAGCCGTCGAGCTGCTTCTCGTTCACGTCGACGAAAATCACGGTGTCGGTCGAGTCGATATAGTTGCGCGAGTCACGCTCGAACTCCTGCCGGAACCAGCCCACGCGACCGGCGATCAGGTGCTGGGAGGTGCGGATAAACGTCTGTTCGAGGTCCGCGGAATAGGTAGTGGCCTCGTCCTCGCCAAAATTGGGCGCGATATAGTTGATCTCCGACCAGTCGTACAGCGATTTGTCGTGGATCGCCGGCTGGAAGAAAAGCGGATAACGCGTGGCCTTGTTGCGCATGAGGTCCGTGCCGGTCTCGAGATAACGCACGTTGCTGTTTACCGTATAAGGGGAGGGCGTGCCGGACGTGATGGCATTTCCGATCCGCGCGACGGAAAGCTGCTGCACGGCGTTGTTCTCTATATAGGCCACGCGGCGACCGTAGATATTGCTGCCCGACATCAAGCCGGCGGGCAGGGTTATATTCTCGGCGGTGGCGCCGCTGCCGACCGGGAACGGCCCGACCCTGCTGCCGTTGCCCAGCGTCACCATCTGCGTGGTCGGATCCCACGTCGGGCTGCCGGCGGCGCGCCACTCGACCGTGGTATCGCGCGGCATGAGTGAATTCGGCCGGCGATAGAAATTGTTATAGCGCTCGAACGAGACGCTGGCCTGCGTGTTCTTGAAGGGCTTGGCCGTGGCCGTGGCGTAGAGCCGGTCGATGCGCTCGGAAGACGGTTTGCGCGTGAAGCCTTTCGATTCGTGCACGGCCGCGACGCGGACCGCGAGCTTACCGGGAATGAGCGGGCGATTTATATTGAGACTCTCGCGGTGACCGCCCCAGTCGTCGAAGCGCAACGCGGCCGAATAGGTCGCGCGGTTCACATTCGCCATCGACGGCACGAGATTGATCGTGCCGGCGCTGGCGCCGAGTCCGAAGAGATTCGAGTTCGGGCCGCGGGAGATTTCGACCGCGTCGATATTGTACAGGTCGACGGGGATCTTGCTGTTCATCGAACGGTTGCCAAACGCGAGATTGACGCCGCTGCCGCTCGTGCCGGCGGAGCCGACGCCGCGGATGCGATTGGCGCGCGCGGGATCGGAAGCGACATTGTCGCCGACGCCGCCATTACGGTTCGGCGTAAACTGCGTGAAGTTCCCGGTGCCCTCGGTGCTCGCTTCGTAGAGCAGCACATCGTTCAGGTCCACGACGGCCGTGTCCTGCATCTGCTGCATCGTCACGACCGAGATCGAGCTGCCGAGGTCCTCGAGTTTCGAATTGAGCCGCGTGCCGGAGAGCGTGTTGAGTGCCTGATAGCCGCGATCGGTTTCGGCGGCGACCTGGAACGGCGAGAGCTGTACAACCTCTTCTTTTGGATCGCGAGCCGCGGTGGATGAGCTGGGAGCCTGCTGGGCGAGCGACGCCGATGCGAGCACGGCGAGGCCGGCGGCGCGGGAGAAGCGAAACGCGTAGCGGGTGGGTTTGGTTTGCATGGGGGTCAGAATACCCGCGGCACGGTGGCGTGGGTTTGCACCGGTTTCGGGCGCCGCGGGAACGGGGCAGATCGTAACAGGTGGAGACGCCGCCCGACAGCGCGGGGACAGTCAACCTTCATACAAAAACGAGCAACCCCGCTCCCGACGGCTGTGCGTCCCATTCGAAACTGCTAAGATCGTCTTATGCTAAATCGCGCAGGCCGCGAATCAGGGACGGACGGACTTTACTCGACGACGGCGGGTTTCAAGCTTGCGGGCATGCTCCGTTACCTCGGTGTCGGGCCGCGTCAGTTCGGCCTTTTCCCGCTCAAGCCCATCGTGCGTATGAACTGGGAGTTCTTCACGGTGGTCCGGGGTCGCTGTGCGCCGCTCACTCCGCACAACCCCCACCCTTCGCTCGCGGCCCAGACGTTGTGGGTGACGCCGCCCGGCAGCGCACACACCTGGGCCGGCGACGGACACCGGCGGGCACATGTGGCGGTGTTTCACTTCGGTTCCGTGCCTGCGGCACTCGAGGCCTTCGTGCGCGAACGAGGCCAGGTCGCGCTCGCGCTGAAACCCGCCGAGTGCCGGCGGATCGCCGCCCTTGCCCGCGAGCTGCGCGCCGACTTCCACCAGCCGAACAGCCTGAGCAATCTCGTGTTCCAGGCCGCCGTGCTCGAGCTCACGCTGCTCGTGTTGCGGCGGCTCATGCCAGGCAAGCTGCCAATGCTCGCCGATCACGCCGAGCGCACGGTCGAGAATGCCACGCGCTGGTTCACCGAGCATGTCCGCGCCAATCCCACGATCGTCGAGGTCGCACGCGAGGTGCATGTCTCGCCGAGCACGTTGCGCCGGCTCTTCCGGCGCGTTCTGCGCCAGCAACCGGCGCGCGTCTTCGGCCGTATTCAGTTGGAGAAGAGCATGCGGCTGATGACCGAGTCCAAGTTGAAGCTGGAGGGCATCGCGATGGAATGCGGCTTCACTTGCACCAGCGATTTCTGCCGCGCGTTCAAAGCCTTCACCAACGTGACACCCACGGTCTGGCGAAAAACCATTCTCGGCCCCCCGCGCGCAGCCGACGTGGCGACGAAGTAGCGGAAAGCACGCCTCAAAAATCCCAGCTCTGGCTCGGGAGCGCGTCGGAGGTGAACGACATGCGCATCACCCAGCAATTGTTGTCGATCCACGGGGACGATCGTTTTTACTCTCTCCTCCGAGTGAAATCCCCACCCCGTTTCTCCTCGTCTCCCACATTGGGTCGGCGTGCTACCGCGTTGTTCGTGCCGGTCGTCTGCGCCGCGCTCGGTGTCGCCGCACCCGCGCCGGTGGACTTCAACCGCGATATCCGGCCGATCCTCGCGGAAAACTGTTTCGCGTGCCACGGCTTCGATGAGAGCGCACGCAAGGCCAAGCTCCGCCTCGATGTGAAGGAATCGGCCTACGCCGAACGCGAAGGCATCGTTCCAATCAAACCCGGTGATCTCGACGCCAGCGAAGCCTGGCTGCGCATCATCAGCCCGCATGAGGACGAAGTGATGCCGCCGCCCGACTCCCACCGGAGCCTCACCGCAGAGCAGAAAGAGAAAATCAAAGCGTGGATCGAGCAGGGCGCACCCTACGCCGAACACTGGGCGTTCATACCCCCGAAAAAATCCCCCCTTCCCCCGACCCTGGATCCAAAATCCCAGACCCCAGACCCGAGACCCCAGACCCCATCGTCGGCCATCGACGCCTTCGTCCGCGCCCGGCTCGCCACCGAAAAACTCGCGCCCTCCGCGCGTGCCGATCGCCGCACCCTCGCACGCCGCCTATCGCTCGACCTCACGGGCCTCCCTCCCTCGGCCGCCGAGGTCGAAGCCTTCACCAGCGACCGCTCGCCCGATGCTTACGAAAGACTCGTCGCTCGCTTGCTCGCCAGCCCGCACTTCGGCGAGCGCATGGCGCTCGATTGGCTCGATACCGCGCGCTACGCCGACACGAACGGCTTCTCGATCGATGGCGGCCGTCACATGTGGCTCTGGCGCGACTGGGTCATCCAGGCCTTCAACGATAACAAACCCTACGATCGCTTCCTCGTCGAACAGCTCGCCGGTGACCTCCTGCCGAACCGCACTGACGCGGAGCTCATCGCGACCGGTTTCCAGCGCAACAACATGGTGACGCACGAGGGCGGCACGATTCCCGAAGAGAACCTCACCAACTACAATGTGGACCGCGTCAAGACCCTCGGCGAAGCCATCCTCGGTCTCACCCTCGCCTGCGCGCAATGCCACGACCACAAGTTCGACCCGATCACGCAGAAGGATTATTTCCGCACGTACGCGTTCTTCAATTCGCTCGGCGACAAGGGCCTCGACGGCAACGCGGGCGTGAATCCCGGACCGTCCATCCAGGCGCAGACCGTGTTGAAGACCGACGAGCCGGCGCAACTTCGCGCCGAGATCGCGGCACTGAAAACCACGCTCGCGCAGCGCGACGACCGTATCCTGAATGCTTGGACGGCCCGCGAACGCGCCACGCTCGCCGCCCGCGGCCGCGACTTGGCACTGCACGAGGCGAAAGTCCTCAAAGTGTCCACGCCGAATCGCGCCACCTTCGACATCGAGGACGGCACGCGCGTGCGCCTCGGCGACGCCGGGGCGCTCTCCGCGTTCGATGTCTCGCTGGAACTCCCCAAAATCGCCCAACCCATCACGGGCCTCCGCGTCGTCGTGTTTCCGCAGGACAAACTTCCAGGTGGCGGGTGGGGTCGCGGCCCACGCGTCACCCGTATGCCGCCAGATGCAAAGTCCACGAAAGGCGGCAAAGCCGCCAAAGCTCGCCCCGTCGATCCCGACAAAGGCACGTTCCGGCTCACCGCGCTTTGCCTCACGCCCGAAATCGGCCCGAGCGATCAGGTCAACCTGCACAACTTGCAACCCATCGCACGGGTCACCGCGAGCTCATGGGATCCGCAGCATCCGCCCGCCGGCTGCCTCGATCCACGTAACGACTCCGGCTGGTCGCCCGATCTCGCCAGCGAAGGGCCCGTCCATCTCACCGCGACGCTGGCGCGTCCGATCGAGGTGAAGGCCACGCCGTATCTCACGGTGCAGCTCAATTTCGGCGCCGGTCAGTCGCTCACGCCGGGCTTGTTTCAGGTCTTCCTCGTGACTGGCACCGATGACGGCACCGATCTGCCCGCGGCCATCGTCGCCGCGCTCGCATTGCCCGATCGCGACCGGCCGGCCGACGCCACCGCGCGACTCTGGGAGTATTGCGCGCAACACGCCGACGAACTGCGGCCGCAACGCATCGCGCTCGCCAATCTCGAGGACCGCCTCGCGACGCTCACGAAAAAATTCTCCACCATGGTGATGAACGTCGCCGCGAAACCGCGCGACACGTTCATCCTCAATCGCGGCGACTACGCGCAGCCCACCGGTGAAAAAGTCACGCCCGGCACGCCCGCCATTTTACCGCCGATGCCGGAAGGAGCGCCCGCCGATCGACTTGGTCTCGCGCAGTGGCTGACACTGCCGAATCACCCGCTCACGTCGCGCGTCGCCGTGAATCGCATCTGGAAGCTCTTCTTCGAAACCGGTCTCGTCGCCACGCCCGCCGATTTCGGTTCGCAGGGCGAATGGCCGAGCCATCCCGAGCTGCTCGACTGGCTCGCGGTCGAATTCGTCGCGAGCGGCTGGGATGTGAAGCGGCTCATCACGCAGATCGTCACGAGCGAGACGTATCGTCAAAGCTCCACCGTCACCCCCGAGCTGCTGGCGCGCGATCCGCAAAACCGCCTGCTCGCCCGTGGCCCGCGCTTCCGTTTGCCGGCGGAATTCGTCCGTGACAGCGCGTTGAAAATCGCCGGCCTCCTCGTCCCGCGCATCGGCGGCCCGGGCGTGAATCCGTACCTCCCGGTCGATCTCTGGCGCGAAGTCAGCCACTACGGCAGCACGCCCGCGACGGCGCAGACCTTCGTGCAGGATCACGGCGAGAAGCTCTACCGCCGTTCGCTCTACACCTATTGGAAACGCACCGCGCCGCCGCCAAGCATGATGGCCTTCGACGCGCCGAACCGCGAGGTGTGCACCGTCGCCCGCAGTAACACGACCACGCCGCTGCAAGCGCTCGTGCTGCTGAACGACACGCAGTTCGTGGAAGCCGCGCGCGTGTTTGCGGAACGGATACAGAGTCGTCGCGGAAACGACGCCGCGCGCGTGCGCTGGGCGTTTGCCGAAGCCCTCTCGCGACCGCCCACCGCAGAGGAACTCCGGGTCGTGACATCGGCCGTCAACCGCGAGCGCAAGCGCTACACCGCCAACGAACCCGCCGCCCACGCGCTTCTCTCCATCGGCGAAGCGCCGCGCAACCCGAAGCTCCCGCCCGCCGAGCACGCCGCCTGGACGCAAGTCGCCACGCTGCTCCTGAACCTCAGCGAATCGGTCACACGGAACTAAACAATCCGGCCGCAAAAAAGCACAAAAGGCACAAAAAAAATATCCCGCCTGTGACCCGCTCGCCGCCCGGTTCTTTCTGCGCCTTCTGCGCCTTTTTGCGGCTACTCAATTTAACAATCCCAATCCGCGGTTAAAAAATTTCTCCCTATTCTCCGCCGCCATGCAACCCGCCCACGATTACCTGGAACACCTCACCCGCCGCACGTTCATCGGCCGCACGGCTCGCGGCATCGGCGGCATCGCGCTCGGTTCATTGCTCTCGTCTTCGCTCGCCCAAGCCGCCGGCGCCATCGGCGGCGGACCCGAAGGCGCGAAGGGCCTCCCAGGCCTCCCGCATTTCAAGCCCACCGCGAAACGCGTGCTCTGCCTTTTCCAATCCGGCGGCCTCTCGCACGTCGATCTCTTCGACGACAAGCCGATGCTGCACCGGCACGCCGGCCTCGAGTTGCCCGCATCGATCAAGGGTACGCAACGGCTCACCGGCATGACCAGCGGCCAGTCCGCGTATCCCGTCGTGCCGCCACTCAAGACCGGTAAACGTTGCGGACAACACGGCACGTGGATCAGCGATTTGCTCCCCTACACGCAGACGATCGCCGACGACATCTGCATCTTGAAGAGCCTCCACACCGAGGCGATCAACCACGACCCGGCGGTCACCTACATGAACACCGGGAATCAGCAACCTGGATACGCCAGCATGGGCGCCTGGGCGAGCTACGGTCTCGGCACGGAGAACGCCAACCTCCCCGCGTTCATCGCGATGGTGTCCCAAGGCACGGGGAAAAATCCCGGCCAGCCGATCTTCTCGCGCCTCTGGGGCAGCGGTTTCCTGCCGTCGTCGCATCAAGGCGTCGGCCTGCGCCCTGGCGCCAACCCCGTCCTCTACCTCGGCAACCCGCCCGGCGTCGATGCCGCGCAACGTCGCGCGCTCCTCGACGATCTCGCGCAGCTCAACGCCCGCCGCGCCTCCGAGCTGGGCGATCCGGAGACACTCACGCGCATCCACGCCTACGAGATGGCGTTTCGCATGCAGACCTCCGTCCCCGAACTCACCGACATCAGCGACGAATCCGCCACCACGCTCGATGCCTACGGCCCCGATGTGCGCAAGCCCGGCAGCTACGCCGCGAATTGCCTGCTTGCGCGCCGGCTCCTCGAGCGGGACGTGCGTTTTGTACAGCTCTTCCACCGCGGCTGGGACCAACACATCGCGATCTCACGACAGTTGCCAAACCAGTGCCACGACGTCGACCAGCCCACCGCCGCGCTCGTCAAAGATCTCAAACAGCGCGGGCTGTTGAAGGACACGCTGGTGGTGTTCGCGACGGAGTTTGGCCGCACGGTTTTCAGCCAGGGCAAGCTCGGCGATCCCGGCGCGGGCCGCGACCATCACGGCCGCTGCTTCACGATCTGGCTCGCAGGTGGAGGCGTCAAAGGCGGCATCGAATACGGCGCGACCGACGACTTCTGCTATAACATCACGGAGAAACCCGTTCACCTGCGCGACCTGCACGCGACGATCCTGCACTGCCTGGGTATCGACCACGCGAAGTTCAGCCATCCGTTCCGCGGCCTGAACGTCCGGCTCACCGGCGTCGAGGAAGCGCACGTGGTGAGAGACATCCTGGCGTGACGGCTCCGCAGTGTTGCGCGCACCGCAAACTCCCTGGGGCACTCGTTCGCGCTGCGCCCCATCGTCCGGGCATGCCCACGTGGAATTGAATCAGTAGAGCGCGCTGCGCTGCCGCTCGAACACCCTGCGCGCCTGGGCTGCGGCATCCGCGAACTGCTCCTCGTCCAATCCCGCCGCGGAGAGTTTTTCCGCCGTCAATGTCCAGGCGAACGCATCGCCCGGAAGCGCGAGATTGCCCTGGGTCACGATTGCGCCCGCGAGATTCAACACGCACGCGGCTTGATCTCCATCGTCGAACGTCTCCGGCTGCAAATGCTGCTGGACCGCTAACACGAGTTCGGCCGGGAAGCGCCAGTCATCGAGCACCATCGTCGTGACTTCGACGCTCGTCCGACCGAATCGCGCCCGCTCCCATTCGTCATAGCTGCCGAAGGAATCCGCGTTGAAAACATCCGACTCCGCCAATGCTCCCCGGGCCGCCCGGTCGAGCACCATCATACCCACGCCGCGGAGCAATCCCGCCGTATACGCCATGCGCGGATCAACCGTCGTGTAACCGGCCAGCGCCTCGCTGGCGAGCGCATGCAACAGCAACGACTCGCGCAGTTTCTCCGCTGCGACGCCGTAAGCGCTGAGCGCGCGATCGACCAATCCCGCCACCGTCGCCAGGCCGACAAGCCGCGTGATCTCCGCGAAACCCACGCGCAACACCGCCTCGTCGATGGAGCCGACTTTCGTGCCGCCACCAAATGCCACGCTGTTGCTCAACCGGAGCACGCGCGCGCCGAGCGCCGGATCCACGCGGATCTGCTCCGCGATCTGATCCAGATCGGTGTTCACATCCTCGAGCAACTCGCACAACCCACCGAGCACTTGCGGCGCCGCGGGCAGGTCGTGCGCGTGGCGCAGGATCGTCTCTCGCGTGACGACACTCCTGACGGGCCTTGCGGCAACGGGGTTCATCTTGGGCACATCGGCACGGACCGGGCGAACTGTAGGTCACGGCCTTTGCGGCCTGCAAACTCACGCCGACAAGGCCGCGACCGCGCTCTCGAAAGCCGCCTCCATCTCGGGCATGGCGGCATCGGCCGACTCCCGATCCACGCCCGCCGCGGCGAATTTCTCCGGCATCGACTGCCACCAGGTCTCCTCACCCGGCAAGCTGCGCTCCACGCGCTGAGCGTAAGTGTTCGCGAGATTGAGCAGGCATGCGAGCGGCCGGTCGCGATCGCTCGGCCGCTTGAGATAATGCGCGCGAATCGCACCCGTGAGCTCGGCCGGGAAACGCCACTCCTCCAGGATCAGCGCTGAGACTTCACAGTTATCGACGCCGAAGATGCTGCCTTCCCACGCGGAATACGTTTCCCACCGCGTCGAGGAATAGTGCTGCGTGAAGTGCAGCTGCCCGCGGCTCGCGCGATCGAGCACCATGATGCCGAGCGGTCGCATGAGGCCGGCGGTGTACGCGGTCCGTGGATCCATGCCCGCCAGCCGCGCGAGTGTCTCGGCCGCGATCGCCCCGTAGAGCATGTGGTCGCGCAGGCGCGTCGCCCCGATCCCGTATTGATCGAGCGCTCGCTCCGTGAGCCGTCCCGCCGTGGCGGTGCCGACGAGCTTGAGAATCTCGCTGAACCCCACGCGGCTCACCGCCTCGTCGATGGAGGCCACCTGACCGCCGCCGCCAAACACGGCACTGTTGCTGATCCGCACGATGCGCGCCGCAAGCGCCACGTCGCGCCGCAGCAAGCCGGCGATCTGGTCGAGCTCGCTGTTGATGTCCTGCAGCATCTCGCCCAACGCCGCCAGCACGCGCAGATCGGCCGGCAACGCGCGAGCCACCTGCAGAAGTTTTTCGCGGGCAAAAGGCGTGGCGACGGCGGAGGCGGCGGACATTTCCGTTGCTATCGACACAATAGGGCCGCGATTGAGCACGTGCTCCGCTGCGGAGCAGAAGCTCCAAGATCCAAGCCCCAAGGTCCAGAGAACGGCCAGACGCCAATCCCCAATCATTGCGCGAAAAATGAGCCCTGTTCCCCGCTCGAAGACTCGGCGTCCCTCAATTCTCAACCTGTGCGAGTTTTGAAATCTGCCGTCTCCCTGGATCTTGGATCTTGGTCCTTGGATCTTCCCGCCTGGCGCGGGCCGCCCTACATCCGACAGATCAACAGTTCGCGTTCGTAGACCATCTCCTTCGGCAACGCGGCGTGCAGATCGAGAAACAGCTCTTCGTGACCAAGCACCTCCGCGCGCCACGCCTGGCGATCGAAGGCCTGGAGCCGCTCGAATCTCTCCTCGGAAAAATCTAGCCCGGTCCAATCGATGTCGGCGTAGTGCGGCATCCAGCCGATCGGCGTCTCCTTCGCGCGACCACTGCCCCGCACGCGATCGAAGATCCAGCGCAGCACGCGCATGTTCTCCGAATAGCCGGGCCACAGGAATTTCCCCTCGGCGTCCTTCCGAAACCAGTTCACGTGGAAAACGCGCGGCGTCTCGCTGAGCTTGCGCTGCATGCTGATCCAGTGGCGGAAATAATCGCCCATGTTATAGCCGCAGAACGGCAGCATCGCCATCGGGTCGCGTCGCACCTTGCCGATCGTGCCGGCTGCGGCGGCCGTCATCTCCGAGCCCATCGTTGCACCCACGTACACCCCGCTCGACCAGTTGAACGCCTGATAGACGAGCGGCATCGTCGTCGCGCGCCGGCCACCGAAAACGAATGCGCTGATCGGCACGCCTTCCGGTTTCTCCCAATCGGGATCCATCGTCGGGCATTGCGCCGCCGGCGCAGTGAAGCGCGCGTTCGGATGCGCGGCCTTCACCCCCGTCTCTCGCGCGAGCTCCGGCGTCCAAGGTTTGCCTTGCCAGTCGATCGCCGTCGCCGGCGGCTCGTCCGTCATGCCTTCCCACCAGACGCCGCCGTCGGGCGTGAGCGCGACATTGGTGAAGATGGAGTTCTTCGCGAGCGCGGCCATCGCGTTTGGATTCGTGTGATTGCCGGTCCCGGGCGCGACGCCGAAGAAGCCCGCCTCGGGATTGATCGCATGCAACCGACCGTGCTCGTCCGCCTTGATCCACGCGATGTCGTCGCCGACGGTCCACACTTTCCAGCCCTGCTTCTGGAAATGCGGCGGCGGAATCAGCATCGCGAAATTCGTCTTGCCGCACGCGCTCGGAAACGCCGCCGCGACATAGGCCTTGCTCCCCTCCGGATTCTCGATCCCGAGAATCAACATGTGTTCGGCCATCCAGCCTTCATCGCGCGCCATCGCCGACGCGATCCGCAGCGCGAAACACTTTTTGCCCAGCAATGCATTCCCGCCATAGCCCGAACCGAAACTCCAGATCTCCCGCGTCTCGGGAAAGTGTACAATATACTTTTCATTATTGCACGGCCACGCGACGTCTTTCTGGCCCTTCTTCAACGGTGCGCCGACCGAGTGTACACACGGGACGACGCGCTTGAAATCCTGGTCGATCAGCTCGAAGACCTTTTTCCCGATCCGCGCCATGATGCGCATGTTTGCGACCACATAGGGCGAGTCGGTGAGCTGCACGCCGATCTGCGACATCGGCGAGCCGATCGGCCCCATGCTGAACGGTAGCACATACATCGTGCGCCCGACCATGCAGCCGTTGAAGAGGCCCTTGAGCGTCTTCCGCATTTCGAACGGATTCACCCAGTTGTTCGTCGGCCCCGCCGCCTCCTGCGAGAGTGAACAGATAAACGTGCGATCCTCGACGCGCGCCACATCGCTCGCATCGGAACGGGCCAGATAACAGCCGGGCCATTTCTTCGCGTTCAGCTTGATGAAGGTGCCGCTCGCGACCATCTGCGCACAGAGCGCGTCGTATTCCTGCTTCGATCCGTCGACCCAGTGAATCGCCGCCGGCTTGCAGAGATCGACCATCTTCTCGACCCATCGCAACAGGTGCTTGTTCTTGGCGAGCGGGGTGGCCACGTTCCGATTTTTCATCGGGGCGAAGATGCGCTGCCAGGGCGCGGAGTAAACGGCAAAGCCCGTCACTTCCGCCCTAAGAAGTGAACGCGCAGCCATCGATTAGCACCCGCAGTGCGTCGACGTGGTGGCGTCATATAGCGTCCGGCGCCGCGCCGTTTTAGTAGAGCATCCCTATACTAACGCCTGATGGCCCGCCACGCCACCTCTCGCACCTCACGTCTCTGGCTCGACGTGCACCGTGACGTCCGTGATCCGGTGCGCCACGGACCCGATCAGCGCGTCTTTGACTCCGTGTGCGATGTCGTGCCCGGCGCGCACCGTGAGCTCTCCGTCCACCCGCACCTGAATGTCGACGAGGTAGCTGAGGCCGCTCTTTCGCATCCGCACCTTGTCCAGCGCCCGTACGCCCGGCACGGCGAGCGCGATCGCGCGCACTTCGTTTTCGAAATCCTTCGGCACCGCCGTATCCATCACATCGCCCAGCGCGCGACTCAGCATGACGACGCCGTTGAATGCGATCACCACGCACGCGAGCAGCGCAGCCCAATCGTCCGCCGACTCCCAGCCGTCGCCGCCGATCAATGCGATCCCGATGCCCACGAACGCAGCCGCCGAGGTGACGGCGTCGGTCCAATGATGCATCGCCTCGACGCCGAGCGCCGTGCTGCCAGCCTCCACTCCTGCGGCCCGCAGCCGCCGCGAAAACCACATCTTCACCGCCACGACGCCGGCAAGCAACGGAAGCGTCCACCATTTCGGCGCCAGATGTGGCGTGATGATCTCGTGCACCGCGTGCACTCCCACCCAGACCGTCATCGCAAATATAAACACCGCCACCGCCAGCGCCGCCAGGGGCTCCGCCTTGCCGTGGCCATAAGGATGATCGGCATCCGGCGGCCGCGAGGCTACCCGGAAACCCGTCCATACCAGCAGCGAGGAGAAAATATCCAGCGTCGACTCTGCGCCATCCGCGATCAGCGCATAAGTATTGCCGAGCATGCCGCCGGCAAACTTAACGGCCGCCAACAACGCATTCAGCGCGATCCCGCGGAGGACCAGCCGCGCGCTGCGCTCGGCGGCACGCTGGGCGATCGTATGCGGGTGCGAGGACTCGCGGGACATGCGTGCAGCCTGCCAACTCGCGCGCCGGTTCCAACCGCCGAATCGCGCGGAAAAGAAACGGGGCTGCGCGCCCCAGTTCTTTTTTGCGAAGCCCGGTGGGGACGGGCGGCGCCCGTCCGCGAACCGCAGTCTGCACGTCCAGCCATCAAAACGGGATGCGCCCAACGCCGCGGCACGTCATCGAAGCGTTTGACCCGCTGATGATTCCCCTCAACCGTTCCGCCCCTCATGGCCGCGCAAATCAGCACGACGCCTAACGATCCGGTGAAACAGTTCTCCGTTTTTGCGGAGAATCGCGTCGGCCGGCTGTATGACCTCACCGCGTTGCTGAAAGAGCACAACGTACACGTCATGGGGATCACCGTCCTCGACACGACCGATAGCGCTATAGTGCGATTCATCGTCGATGACCCCGACAAGGCGCGAGAGCTGATGATCAATAATGATTTTCCCTATGTGGAGTGCGATGTACTCGCCGTCGAGATCAGCGACGAATCACAGCTCAAAGGCGTGCTCGCGGCGCTCTTCGAGGCGGAAATCAACATTCACTATGTCTATAGCTTTATAAAGCGCCCGGAAGGCAATTGCGCGCTTGCGATCAACGCAGAAGACGACGACGTCGCCGCCCAATCGCTCAGCAAACGCGGCTACCGCGTGCTCACGCAGCGCGACATCGCGCGTTGACGCGTCGCGTGCGCCGAGCCGCACGGCGCGAAGATCGAAGCCCCAAGATCCGAGCTCCAGCGAATCTCCAGCGACCAAAAAACAAAAGCCGCGGACAGGGCCGCGGCTTCGGATTCGTTAAGCTTTCAGATTTGGTTTTGGACCTTGGCTATTGGCCGTTCTCTGGATCTTGAAGCTTGGATCTTGGATCTTTCCTCGCGCGGCGTCGCGCCGCGCGTCAGCCCTGCACCTCGCCCATCTTTTCGCCCTCGAGCTCATACAGCCCGGTCATGTAGCCGTTCTCGAACATCGCGCCGACCTTCAGCTGACCGTAAAACTCCACGGGCACATCCATCATCGGCTGTACACCTTTCTTCATCTTCACGACGACCCACTCGTTCATGTTCGGCACCGTTCCGAAGCAGCACGCCATCGTGTTCCGCATGAGGAGAAATTCGGTGACGAGCCCCTTGTCCATTTTCACCGGCACCATGTAGCCGGTGATGATTGCCTTCCTGCCGTTCCACCCCTTCACGACCGTCGGGATCTGCTCTTCGCCCGTCGGCGGTGTCGCCTTCGGATCAGCCGCCGGATCGAACGGCGGCGGCGTGAACGAATACGCCGCGAGCTGCTCGAAGCCCAACTTCAAGTAACCGTTCTCGACCTGGGGCGGAGCAATCGTCGCTGTCTCGGCGGCCGCACCAGCCTCCTTCGGAGACTCTGGCGCAGGCGTGGAAGCCGCCACCGCACTGAGCGTTGCGAGGGGCAACACGAGCGACATCGACCACGAACGAAATCCGAGATGACGCGAAGTTTTCATTGGCGCGGACCCTACTCAGACCCTCCCGCTCGTCAAAAAGGATTTTCCTACCGAAGTGGCTGCAAACGATGCCTTCCCTGAAACCTCCGGGCCCGCCCTACGACACCGGCGCCAACGTCTCCGCCACCGGCGTCCGATACGCCTTCAATGCCGGCACGACGCCGCCCAGCGCGCACAACCCGATCATCGCCAGCGGCGAAATCCACAGCACCGGATGCATCGCGCCGATATCCAGCACGACGCCCGTCTGCGCACGGATGACCTTCGCAACGCCGATGAACAGCCCGAAGTAAATCGCGAATCCCACCGCGGCCCCAAGCGCCCCGATGCACGCCGCTTCGGCCAGCACCGCACCGAAAATCATCCGCCGCCTCGCGCCCAATGCCCGCAGAATCGCGAGATCGCGCCGCCGCGCATTCATCGAGTTGTAGATGCTCGCCAGAACCGAGCCCGCCGCGACGAGCGCCACCATATACGCCACCAGCGTGAGCACCTGATCGAACCACCCGATCTTGCCGAAGAGCTCCGCAATGATCGCGCCCACCGGATACGCAAACGTGAGCCGGTTCCCCTGCTTGTTATACATCATGTCCATCTGCAGCCCCGCCATCGGCGAGCGCAACTGGAGCAGCACCGCACTCACATCCGTCGCGGCTTTCGCATCATGCCCGCTCATCGTCTGCAAACCGCGCAACGGAATCCACACCACACGATCGACCGGCGTGTTCGTCGGCTCGAGAATTCCCGTCACGACAAAATCGTCCGCATGCTCCGCCTTCGCATCGAACGCGAGCCCGTGAAACGGCCGGAACGTGTCGCCCACTTTCAGCTTGAGCCGCTCCGCCGCGAAGCTTCCCGCCACCGCCTCTTTCGCGTTTGCGGAAAAAATCTTTCCGCCCTCGCGCACCGCGAACTTCTTGCCCGGTGCATACTCCACGTTGGTAAACAGCTCCGGCACCGTGCCCACCAGCCGGTAGCCGCGCAGGTTGTCGCCAACCGCGATCGGTATCGCCGTTTTCACCATCGGGTGCCGGCGAACCATCTCGAAGTCCGCCGCCGCGACATTCCCCGGCGAAGCCTCGAGGTGGAAAATCGCATTGAGCACGATCTGCAGCTTCGACCCGCGCGCGCCCAGCACCGCATCGAAACCCGTCGTCGTCTGCGTGAACGCCGACTGCGACTGCGTCTTCACCATCCACACGCACATCAAGAGTCCGGACGCCAGCGCGATGCCGCCCGCCGTGATGAGCGTCGAGAGCGCGTGCTGCCGCAGCGAGCGATAGATGATCAGCGGCAGCGTCATGGGATGAAGCTCCAAGCTCCAAGCTCCAAGCTCCAGAGAGCCGCCAAACCCCAAACTCCAATTCGATCCCCGCCAAATCGCGCCGGGGCACTGGCCATTGAAAGTTGGCCATTCTCTGGATCTTGGAGCTTGGACCTTGGAGCTTTCATACTCATCAGCGCGTCTCGCTCAGCGCGCGATTGATCTGCGCAAAGTCCCGGTGCGTCTCGAACGCCGCCAAGACCTCCTCGTCGTGGCTCACGAGCAACAACGCCGCGCCCTGCTCGCGACACACCTCGCGGATGAGCGCCAGCGCTTCGCGCGCGTGTTTGCGGTCGAGGTTTCCCGTCGGCTCGTCGGCCAGCACGAGCTTCGGCCGGTTCGCCAGCGCGCGGGCGACCGCCACGCGTTGTTGCTGCCCGGTGGAAAGCTGGCGCGGAAAATGATTCAACCGGTGACCGAGCCCCACGCGCTCCAGCACCTCGCGCGCATGGGCGCGATCCGCGCCCCGCGGTCCAAAGCTCATTCCGAGCACCACGTTTTCCAACACCGTGAAGCCCTGCAGCAGATTGAACGTCTGAAAAATATACCCGAGCTTCTCCGCTCGCAGCCGATCCCGCCTCGCCTCGCTCAACGCCGTCATCTGCGCACCGTCGAGCGTCACCGTGCCGGTATCCGCCGCCAGGATACCCGCGATCAGGTTGAGAAACGTCGTCTTCCCCGAACCGCTCTCGCCCCGCAATGCCAGTTGCTCACCCGCCGCGAGCGCGAACGCCGGCACATTCACGATCTCCACGCGCTCCCCTTCCGGAGAAACAAACGACTTCGTGAGATCGGCAACGGAAAGCATCGGCAGAACAACAGCGCAAGAAGGCGCAAAAGCCGCAAAACCGAAAACCTTTTTTTTTGCGCCGCTCGCGCACCCCTCCGACAGCCAGAAGCACCACCAGCATCACCACGCGGTCCAAATCCCCGCAAAGCCCACGGCGATTGCGTTGGGTGTTTGTCATCTAATGGATGACAAACGCGCGATGCCCCTGTGGATTTTCGCGGGGAGATTTTCTCCTTCGGCCCTTCGCTTGCGGCGCTGCCGCGCAGTGCCCCCAGCTCCGGCGGTGCCTTCTTGCGACACTCGAGTTTCTCCGTTCTGCTGCGTGCGTGAGCACTGTCCCTGTCCCGAGCCTGTCGAGCGGATCCGTCCCGACCCCGTCGGACAGGCCGACCCCCGGCGCCCGTTTCCGCGCCGCGCTTGCGGCCGAACGTCCGCTTCAGGTCGCCGGCACGATCAACGCCTATTCCGCGCTGCTCGCCCAACGCGCCGGCTTTCGCGCGCTCTACCTTTCCGGCGCCGGCGTCGCCAACGCCTCGCTCGGCCTGCCCGATCTCGGCATCACCACCCTGGACGACGTGCTCGTCGATGTCCGCCGGATCACCGCACGCGTCGATCTTCCGCTGCTCGTCGACATCGACACCGGCTGGGGCCACGCCTTCACCATCGCGCGCTCCATCCGCGAGCTTGCTCGCGCCGGAGCCGCCGCCGTCCATCTCGAAGACCAGGTCGCCGCGAAACGCTGCGGCCATCGTCCGGGCAAGGAACTCGTTTCCACCGAAGAGATGTGCGACCGCCTTCGCGCCGCGGCCGATGCGAAGCTCGACCCAGATTTCGTCGTCATGGCCCGCACCGATGCCGCCGCCAACGAGGGCATCGCCGCCGCGATCGCCCGTGCCCAGGCCTACGTCGCCGCCGGCGCCGATGCGATCTTCGCCGAAGCACTCACCACGCTCGACGACTATCGCCGGTTCACCGCCGCGCTCGACGTCCCCGTCCTCGCCAACATCACCGAGTTCGGTCAGACGCCCCTCTTCACCATCGAAGAGCTCCGCTCCGCGGGCCTCGCGATGGCGTTGTATCCACTTTCCGGATTCCGCGCGATGAGCGCGGCCGCGCGCGATGTCTACACCGCGTTGCGCCGCGACGGCACGCAGCAATCCGTGATCGCAGCCATGCAAACGCGCGCCGAGCTCTACGAGGTCCTCGGCTATCACGCCTACGAACAGAAGCTCGACGAGCTCTTCAAAAACAAACCTCAAACCTGAGGCCCACGGAACACACGGAAGACTTCGCGATTCGGCCGCTGTTCTTTTCCGTGTGTTCCGTGGGCAAATCCGATCTCCCCATGAGCGCTCCCACTCCTCTCGTCCGCGCCCCGAAGAAATCCGTCGCGCTCTCCGGCGTCCCCGCCGGCAATACCGCGATCTGCACCGTCGGCCAGACCGGCAACGACCTCCATTACCGCGGCTACGACATCGCTGATCTCGCCCGTGAGGCCACCTACGAGGAGGTCGCACATCTCCTCATCCACGAGCAGCTCCCGACGCGCACCGAGCTCGACGACTACCGCGCGCGGCTCGCCACGCTGCGTTATCTGCCCGCGCCGATTCGCGCCATCCTCGAGCAGCTCCCCGCCACCACGCACCCGATGAACGTCATGCGCACCGGCGTCTCCGCGCTCGGTGCCCTCGACCCCGAGCCGTCTCACCTCGGCAGCGCCGGCCCGACCGATGTCGTCGTCGCCCGCGCCATCGCCGACCGTCTGATCGCCTGCCTCCCGGCGGTCCTGCTTTACTGGCATCACTTCGTGACGAGCGGAAAACGCATCGACCTCGAAACCGGCGAGCCGACCATCGCCGCGCATTTTCTCCGCCTACTCCATCAACGCGCGCCCGATCCGCGGCACACCCGCGCGCTCGATCGCTCGCTCATCCTTTACGCCGAGCACGAGTTCAACGCCTCCACGTTCACTGCGCGCGTCATCGCCGGCACGGGCTCCGGCATGTACTCCTGCATCACCGGCGCCATCGGTGCGCTGCGGGGTCCGAAACACGGCGGGGCCAACGAAGTCGCGCACGCGATCCAGCTCCGCTACCGCTCGCCCGACGAAGCCGAGGCCGACATCCGCGCACGCGTCGGCCGAAAAGAGATCGTGATCGGTTTCGGCCACCCCGTTTACACGATCAGCGATCCCCGCAACGCCATCATCAAGGAGATCGCCCGCGAGCTCTGCGCCGAAGCGGGCCGCCCCGAGCTCTTTGCCATCGCCGAACGGATCGAGCGCGTGATGTGGGATCTGAAAAAGATGTTTCCCAATCTCGATTGGTTCAGCGCTCCCGCGTACGACACGATGGGAATTCCAACCAGCTTCTTCACCCCGATTTTCGTCATCGCCCGCACCGCCGGCTGGTGCGCGCACGTGATCGAGCAACGTCAGGACGGCAAAATCATCCGCCCCAGCGCCAACTACACCGGCCCCGCCCCCCGCCCCTACCT
>JAKFEQ010000010.1:0-15568 GCA_036675625.1 Opitutaceae bacterium
GAATTTCCGCCGAAGACCCTCGCACGTTTGAAAACGGACGGCCCGGCACCACGCGCGCCGCGTACGCCGTCGATCGCCACCATCGCCCCGGCCAATCGCGATCCGGAAGGCAGCACGCTCACACCTTCGACCACGGACAATCCAGAGATTCGCGTGCACCGCGGCATCCTGCCAAAAATCTTCACGGACCTCTTCCGCGCCTACGAGCCCAACAAACTCGGCTACACGTGGGATCGCGGCGACGACGGCTTCATGGATTTCACCTTCTCCACCATGTTTCCCGTCTGGCCCGGTTCGGGCGCCTATCCCGAGGCAATCCGTCTGTATAAAGGCGCACCCCTCCGCAGGCCGCTCTACCTGTCCGCGCCCAAATTCTACGTCGCCGGCACCGTGCGCGCCGGCCAGTACATCGGAACCCGCCCTTCCTCACCCGTCGTCGGCAAACGGTTCAACCCGCTGCTCGCGGTGCGTTTCTGGGCGGAGGACGCGGATCGCCAGGCCGAGTCGGAGGACAACTTCCTGGAAGTCGTCTACGGCCACGAATCCAACGGCCAGTTCATTGCCAACGAAGAGCGCTTCAAGGAACAGCTCGGAGTCTTTGAAAAAATCGGCGACGAATCTTCGACGCCGGCGGACGCCGTGCGGGCAAGGAGCAACGCGTTCCGCAGCGCGCGCGACCACCTCAGCCGCGGCTGGGATTATCTCGGGTTTCAGTTTGCGCGCGATTGGGACGCGAACCTTCCCTTCGGTCGTCAGCAGGAGGTCACGATGGGGCTGCGCCTGCGTTTCAATTATTATCTGCCCGACGGCATTGCCCAGGGCCGCGCCGAACAATACAAACACTGGGAGGGCGAAGCCGTCGATCGTCCACGCAAGAACTACGACGGCCTCTCTTTTCGCTACACGCTCACGGTCGCACCGCCGCGCAAAATCCCAGCCGGCTGGCACAAGCTCCTGCGGTTGGATCGCCGCTACACGCTTACTTGGACGACCGGCTACCGTTCCCCATTCCGCAAAAACACGCTACAAGGCGAAGCGAGCGTGACGCTGTTCAACACGCTGCCATTCACGCTCTGGGCGCGCTACGGCTACAACAGCGATCTCATCGACTACTATCGCCAGGACCACAGCGTGGGCCTGTCGCTTTCCTATTGGAGCTTCTGAGTCCCGACGCGCGGACGATTTCTCACAGTTTTTTTGCTTCGGCCCGCTTGAGGATTGTCATGCGGACGAAGAGGATCGCCGCGCGATGAATAAAGCGCTGTTGATTGCCGTCCTGTTTTTCTTGGGCGGGACCGCACGCGCCGAAGGCTGGAGCGACCTGAAGCCAGGACTCAGTCAACACGTCGCACTGCAAGCCGTGGGCGCGCCGTTGATCGTGACCAAAAGCAAAAGCGGATTGCAGGTCACGTGGACCTACGATTGCGGTGGCTACATCATGTTCGAGGCCGGCCTCGTGCGATTCTGGAATCCACCCCGGCCGAAAAAGCCGTAGCGCAAACCCGCTCTGATTATCCGGAACACCGACGCGCACGTATGCAGCCGGTGGATACGGCCCGTCACTCACCGGCGATCACGGCCTCGCAGTTGAGCACCAGGATATCAGCCTGGTGCGCCGTGCATTCGGGCCGAATGCCGCGCTCACCCAGCCGCCGGCGAATGACCGCGTCAGGTGGGTTTGCGCAGCGAACGCTCGTCGTGCTCCGCCGGCGCCGCGGTGGCACGATCACTCCCCGCTGCCGAGCAGCGAGGCGTCGCTGGCGACGAGCCACGAGAGCGCGATCAGAATGGTGAGGACAAGCAGCATGGTCGTTCATTCTCTCAACGAACGGTCCTCGCGATTTCGGACAATCGCCCGAGCGCCGATGCTTGCGAGCAGCGTAGAAACCGCATCTTCGCTTTAATTCCGGACTCTGCATCGCTTGTCGCCCGGGCGCGCGAAATGGAAACAAAGTTCGCCATCTGCGCGAAGCGAGCGTTAGTCGGAGATGCACATGGCTCAACCATCCGCCTCCCCCGAATCGAAACACGAGGAATTTTCTCTCCCCCTCTTCACGCTGACCGTCGTTCTGACGCTGGCGGGATTGTTTGCCGCTTTGTGGCTCCTGGCGCCGGGAGTCTGGACGCAACAATTTGTCGCCCCTCTGTGGAAAGGCGTCGTCGCGTTTCTCGTCGTTCACTTGGTGACATGCTTCTTCGAATATTTTTTCCATCGTTACCTGCTGCACACGCCGGCGATCTCGTTCGTGAGCCGGCTCTACCGGCAACACACGCTCCATCACGCGTTGACGCGAATCGGGCGGAAGCAGACGCGCGACGGCCGCGGGGTTCTGTTCATCGAAAACAAGTTTCCGATCGTCGAACCCGAGCAGGGCGAAGCGTCGTTCTTTCCGTGGTATTCGCTGGCCGTGTTCTCCCTCCTCCTGACGCCCCTCTTCGCATTGCTGCAGTGGATTTTTCCTTCATTCCCATGGTTCGTAGCCGGGTTCGCCGCGCTCGCGATGGCGATGGCGCTCTACGAAGTGCTGCATGCCATCAATCACTGGCCGTTCGAAAAATGGGAGCCGCTGATCCAGCATCCGCGCTGGGGAAAACTGTGGCGGCCGGCGTATGCCTTCCATCTCCGTCATCACGCCGTGATCGACTGCAACGAATCGATCTCCGGATTTTTCGGGCTGCCGCTTGGCGACTGGGTGTTCGGCACCTGCGTGATGCCCGATACGATTTACGCCGACGGCGAGCAGGCCGCGCCGGAGAAATTCCGCAGCCCGCGCCCGCGCGCCTTCATCCGAATGCTCGACGCCTGGGCCGATCGAGCGGTGCAGAAGCGCCGTCTCGCCGCGTCCACCACCAGCGTCGCGAGCGCACCGAAAGTCGTGCCGACACCCACCGGCGATGCGGCCCCGTCGCGCGTCTACAGTCGCGGTGAAGAGATCGCAAACTGGGTCACGCACGGCGTTGGCCTCGGACTGAGCATTCTGGGTCTCACCCTCCTGATTCTCCTCTCGAGCCTGCGTGGCGATGCGTGGCATGTCGTCAGCTTCACGGTATTCGGCCTCACCTTGCTGACGCTCTACACCGCCTCCACGCTCTATCATGCTCCAGGCAGCAAGCGGGCGAAATCGCTGTTTCGGAAACTCGATCACGCGGCGATCTTCCTGCTCATCGCGGGGACGTACACGCCCTTCCTGCTGACCAATCTCCGCGGGCCCTGGGGCTGGTCGCTGTTCGGCGTCGTGTGGGGTCTCTGCGGAGCAGGTGCGGTTTTTCAACTCTGCTTCGGGCCGCGCTACCGGTTGATCACGACGCTCGCGTATCTGTTTCTCGGCTGGCTTATCGTCGTCGCGTTCGGGCCGATGATCACGCACGTCCCGCATGCCGGTTTGTGGCTCCTGCTGGCGGGCGGACTCTGCTACACGATCGGTCTGGTGTTTTATCGCTGGCAGCAACTGCGGTATCATCACGCGGTGTGGCACACCTTCGTGCTCGGCGGCAGCACGTGTCATTTCCTCGCCGTACTATTTCTTCTGCCCCGAGCGTGATTGAACCTTGAATACGGCGATCACGCATCACCGCGCGGAGTTTCACTGAAGAAAATTTCGCGTTGATCTGAACGCGCGGCTGCACGGGAATTGAATCGCGTCAACCGCCGATGTGAGAAAAAAGTTCGACGCCGGCACTTGCACCCGAATAATCATCGACAGTCCAAATCCTTCCTGCGGAAAATTTCTCCGCAATCGAAGACGCTCAACCCCACTTTCCCGGCCACTGCAGGCCACTCGAATTTCTGTCAGTAAACATCAACCAAGGAATAAATATGGCGAAGACCACAGCAAAGAAACAGACCAAGAAAACTCCCGCGAAAGCGACCAAGGCCAAGAAGGCCGTGAAAAGTACCAAGAAGTCGCGTTGATTCGCGCGGAGCATTGCGCGCGGCGGCGTTGGTGCCGAGTCACAACGCCGCTCGCGCCAATCATTGAGAAGCGCGAAAGCGCAATGCTCCTTGCCTTCCGGGCGCCATCAGCGATGGTGGCGGCTCGTAATTGCGTAAGATGACAGTAGCTGGTGGGTCTTCAGGTGAGCTTCAGGTTCAGGTGATGATTCGAAACCCGATTTCCGGGAACACGCTGACAGCAGACGAAGCATACGAACCATCAACCTATGAATTCCAAACTCTACGTCGGCAACATGTCGTTCAAGACCACCGAAGCCGATCTCCGCGATGCTTTCGGTCAGTTCGGTTCTGTCACCGACGTCTACATCGCGAATGATCGCGAAACCGGCCGCCCGCGCGGCTTCGCCTTTGTGACCTTCGCCACCGCTGAAGAGAGCAAAGTTGCCGCAGAAAAGATGAACGGCATCGATCTCGACGGTCGTCAGCTCACCGTCAACGAAGCCAAGCCGAAGGAAGAAATGGGCGGCGCCGGCGGCGGTGGCCGTAACTTCAGCAGCCCGAATCGTCGCCCCGGCGCGTTTCAATCGCGCTATTGATCGGCTCCGGTTCTTTTAGCCGATAGATTTCTGGCGAGATGCTCAGCGCATCTCGCTTTTTCATGCCCGAATCGCGAGGCCCGCTCCGCTCGCGACAAGACCTTCGCAATCCACCCGCGAGTTGAACGCGTCGCAGAAATGGGCGCGCCAAATTCCGGATGAATTCTGAAAGTTGATATATGTCGGATTCTAGCAACTGTTTCCGCCGAACCGGAGACAAGCACGACGGCCGGCGGAAAAAAGGAGGCGCACCATGGTGATGGACATCGTAGGTTTTCTGCTCACCACACTCGTAGCGGGAGTTTTGGCCGGCATCGGGATGGAAGCGGTACTTTGGCTGGTGGGCACGGCAGGTTGGGCCAAGGCGGACATGATCGTGGCGCTTGGCAGCCTGTTCACCCGCTCGCGCGAGAGCGCCTGGCGGGTCGGTGCCGTGTTGCACGCGTGTGCGGCCATTACATTCGCGATCCTCTACACGCTGCTGATGCTAAAGCTCGGATACTCCGAAATGCCCACCTCCATGATGCTGGGGGCCGGGGTAGGCTTCGTACACGGGCTGATCGTAAGCCTGGGCCTCGTGTGGGTGGTCGCCGAACAACACCCACTGAAAGAATTCAACGAAGCTGGCCTGGCGATCGGGCTCAGCCACATCCTCGGTCATGTGGCTTTCGGCGCCCTCGTCGGAGTCGTTGTTGGCATCTCGCCAATCTGACCGGCTCCGTTCCGGTTCGGGCCACCCACGCGAGACGTATCCGGTTTTCGACCACGCCAAGTGATGCCACGTCCGACGAGGGATGCGGCAGGCGAACGAGCGCAAAAAGAACGGCCCGTTGTCGATTTATTCCCCGCTCGTTCGACTCTTCAGCGAACTAACCCTCTCCATGCAATATATCCTCCTCATCCATCTTTCAGAAAACTGGTCTACGCTCTCGAAAGAAGAAAAGAACCGCGTGCACACCGATTGCTCCGTGTGGCACGAAGCGTTGGTGAAAAGCGGCCGCAGTCGCACGGCTGCCGGCCTGCAAGATTCCTCGACGGCCATGACCGTTCGCGAGCGCAACGGCCAGGCGGTGATCACGGACGGGCCGTTCGCCGAAACCAAGGAAGTGCTCGGCGGCTTCGAGATTGTCGAGTGCCAGAACGCCGATGAGGCGCTGGCGATCGCGAAAGAATTTCCCGCATTGCGCGTGGGCGCCGCAGTCGAAGTACGTCCTCTCATCGAGGGTGGGACCTGCCACGAAGAGTAAGCTCCTCCGCGTGCGAATCGGTATCGCGTGAAAATATGTCCGATCCGACGAGCGTCATTCGTCAGTTAAGAGTCACGCGCCCGGCTACTGACACGACGCTGTCAGCGGTCGGCGCTACGATCATTTCATGCTCGTCGTCCTTGCCGTTCTCATCGCGCTCACGTGCCTCGTCGCCTACGACGGGCGCGATCGTGACCGCGAGGACTGAGTAGCGGCATTGGCGTGTGCGCGCCGGGCGCCTCGACGATCAAGGATTGCCGGGCGGAAACAAGGTTCCCTCGATACGTCGTTCAAGAGTGGCTACGATTTCGATGCGCTTTCGGACAGCGATTTCAACGCCGTCAGGCCTTTTTCAAAATCCCCGCCGACCATCTTGTCCATGTTCATGAACAGGCAGAAGACCTTCGACATGAAATTCTTTTTGCCCGACATCGTCCAGGTGACGGCCGTCTGATTTCCTTCCGGCTTGAAGGTGAACTCCGTCTCGTTGGTCGCAGCAAATGGTTTCAGGAACTCGAGCTTCATGCGGATCACTTCGCTCGGCCGACTTTCCGTGATGGTCATCCGCCCCTCGCCCACTTTGCTGTTGCCGGCCCAGGCATAGGAGGCCCCGGTTCCAGCGGAAGGTCCTGCATAGGTGCGCCTGAGCTCGGGGTCCAATTTTTCCCAAGGCGACCAGGCCTGCCAGCGGTGAAGATCGTTCACGTGGCCAAACACGACCGGCGGCGGCGCGGAAATATTGGCGCGACGCTCGACGCGGAAATCGTCACGCTGAAAAGCCGCGACGACGAGGATGAGGGCGATGATTGCAGCCAAACCGACAAGAATTTTGGTGAGCATGGGAACGTTCTCCTGAATGGTAGTGTGGGCGTAACGATACCCACGCGCTGCCGTGGGGGAAGATCGTTACAGTTTCTCAACGATCGAGCGGATGCTATCCGGACAGTCGCACGGCTTCGATTTCGATCCGACAGGCCCAGGCGGCAAATCCGAAAACGACCGGTGCCTGGCAGACCCCTGCTAAAGACTGACCGCCAATAGCCACCCCCGGCTACCGGCACGAAAAAACCGCAAACGCGACGAACGCATTTGCGGTTGGAAACATTCCGGAACGCGACCGGGGCGACCGCTCAGCGCTTCAGACCGGCGCAGAACCTGGCCAATCGGGCCACGCCTTTCTGCAAGATCTCATCGCTGGTGGCGTAGCTGAGCCGCAAATAGCCCTCGGCTCCGAATGCGCTACCCGGCACCGCGGCTACCTTTTCCTCGTCGAGCAGCCGGTTGCAGAACTCGAGATCTTTGAGCCCGAAACTCGTGATGTTGGGGAAAAGGTAAAATGCGCCCTCGGCGAGCAGACACGTGAGACCCGGAATCTTGCTCAGCTCGGCGTGCAGGAACTTTCGCCGGCGATCGAAGGCAACCAGCATGGTCTTCAATGCGGCCGCGGTCTTTTCCTTTTCCTTCAGCGCCGCGAGCGCGCCGAATTGCGCGAACGTCGTTACGTTGGACGACATCTGGCTCTGCAGCTCCGAGATGGCTTTCGCAATCGGGGCGGGCGCGAGCGTCGTACCGATGCGCCAGCCCGTCATGGCATAGGTCTTCGAAAAACCCGCCACGGTAATGGTGCGCGCCTCGGCCTCCTTGCTGAGACTCGCGACGCAGGTCGGCTTCGCGTCATCGTATACAAGATGTTCGTACATCTCGTCCGAAAGAATATAGAGATTGTGCTTCAGCGCGACGGCCACGATCTCCTCGAGCTCCTTGCGCGTATAGACGGCGCCAGTCGGGTTCGACGGCGAGTTCAAGATCAGGAGTCGCGTGCGCGGAGTAATCGCGGACTCGACCATTTCCGGCGTCAGTCGAAATCCCGTCTTGTCATCGGCGAGCACGAACTTCGGCACAGCGCCAGCGAGCTTCACCATCTCCGGGTAACTGACCCAATACGGCGCTGGCACGATCACCTCGTCACCGGGTGAGCACGTGGCGAGCACGCCGAGGTAGCAGTTGAACTTGCCGCCGGGCGACACGATCACCTGAGCGGGCGTGGCCTTGAGGCCGTACTCCGCGGCGTAGCGATCAACGATCGCCTGCCGCAACGGCTCGATGCCGGGAGTTGGCGCGTATTTTGTCTTTCCCGCTCTCAGCGCCGCGATGCATGCCTCCTTGATGTGTTCGGGAGTGTCGAAGTCGGGCTCGCCGGCAGCGAAACCACAGACGTCTTCACCCGCTGCTTGAAGGGCCTTGGCCTTCGCGTCGACGGCCAGCGTCGGCGATGGCGAAACATTGCGAGCCCAAGTGGACAGAGGCGCAGGAGGAATGCTCATGGACAAACGGAGCGACCAAAGGGTCCGCGACCGTGAAACGCAAGCCCGCGGGTCGCGCGTCGCGCATCACCGCAGCTGTTTTCCAATCGGCGCAGCGGGCCGGAGATCTCTGAGCATAAAAAAACGGCGGTCATGTAGACCGCCGTAAAATGGGACCGGGCGAAGACGCTCGGACGCTTACTTCTTCTTTTTGCCCTTGGAGGGCATCGCCTCGATCGCGAGGCGGAGCAGTTCGCCGACGCTCGTGTCTTTCGTGCGTGCGAACCGTTTAAGCATCGATCGCTGATCGGTCGTGATTCGCACCGAAATCTGACGGTGCTTATCACGCGATGGCTCGGCGCCGTCGAAGTTATAGCCTTCGATTGCGGTGCGCACCACCTCGCTGGCGGATTTGAACCCGTGACCTCGGCGGACGGACTCTATTCTCGCGATGAGCGATTCGGGCAGGTCAAACGTGAGGGGGGCGGAGGGCTTGCGAGTTGATTTGGCCATAACGAGGCGGGCTGAAAGGCTGACAACAGGTCGTAGCAGGCACTTGCACCGCCCCGGCGGCAACGAAAATTTTAATTTTTTGTGGAAATGCAATTCCCGGCCTGGAAACGCTCCGGATACGACGCGCCCTAGCTCCAACGCATGCGCTTCGAATCATGCACGATTGCCGCTTATTCGCGGCGTCCAAGCCGTTTCAATACCGCGGCAAACGCCTCGACCGGCGACGCCACGATCTGCCACGACTGCGAACTGATGTGTGCTTCGATGGTGCGATCATTGTGGATCAGAATTGTATCCACGCCACACGCGACACCTCCGAGCACGTCTACATCGGCATCGCCGACGAAGAGCGTTTCTTTCGGTCCCACCCCGAGCCGCCGCATGATTTCACGCAGGCCCTCCGGATCGGGTTTGTGCGTTGGCAAATCGTCTCCGCAGACCACCGTCGAAAAATAATCCTCCAAATCATGCTCACGCAGCAGCCAGTCAGCCGACGTGCGATCACGACCGGTCCAGATCGCGGTCTGCACGTTTTGCGCGCGCAATTTCCCGAGCAAAATGGCCACTCCCTCGAACGGTCGGATGAGGTGCGTATTCTGCCGGTGAAATGAATCCATCCGCTCGATTGCGACCGGCAAGTGGCGGAGATCGCTGATCAAGGCCGGGAGGAAACGTTCCGGCGGCCCGCCCAGTGACGCGAAAATATCCTTCGTGGGCCGACCGCCAAACGGCTCGACCGCGTGCGCGATCGCCGCAAGCACCAGCGCGAGACTGTCGATCAGCGTGCCGTCGAGGTCGAAGACCACGGCCCGCGGCACAGCGTCGCCGCTCATCAGTCGAGCGAGACGATTTGGGCCCGCAATGGAGTGTCCGCGTCGCGCGCGAGCGAAGCGGGCTCGAAGGTTGCGGAGGGAAATCTGAGATTGAGCGCGGCTGCCTTCACGGCGAGACGCGTCTTGTCGCGCGTGAGCTCGTTGCGATAATCCGCCGTCTTTGGCACCGGCTGCCGATCGAGATTCTTGAAGCTCAGCAGAGAAAATGTCTTCACGATGCGGTTATTTTTTCCGATGAGTTCCGTCTGCATCAGCGCGTTGAATTGCGTATCGAGATAGGCCCGCGCTGCGATCACTTCGCCGCCTTGGCGGGAAAAACCTTCCGGAGCGCGAAACAGAAAAGCGTTCGACGGTCGGCCGCCGCGCGTGCGGGCGATTTTTTCGAGCACCGCATCCGGCCAATATAGAAATGGCATCTGTACATCGAAGGGCGTCACCTCGACACCTGGAATCAAGGGCTGGAAAAGTTCGGCGACTCCGAGCTTCTTTACTTCGCCCGAGGCAAATTTCCACACCGCGGAGCGTTCCCCGTTTTGCACGAGGAAGCGATGCGTCTGATTCGCGGCATCAGTAAGTTCAACGCGGGTAATCGCGCCCTCCGCGTTCCGACTGCCCCACAAACGGCCGCGGAAAACACGCTCTTCGCCGCGTCGCGGCAAGGCGTGCAACTCCAGCTCGAGGAAATACTCGCCCGGGATTCCCGCCTGGCGGAACTGCTGAAGAATTTTCGCGGCTTCCTCGGGACTCGCCTTGCCGGCTTGGGAGAGCGCGGGCGGCTTGACTGGTGGCGATGCGCCAAAGGTGCGTGGCCGACTGGTCGCGAGCGCCAGGAGCCCGATCAAAACGAAAAACGCCCGCCGAAAAAAGGCGGGCGCAAAGGTGCCATGCAGGAACGGCATGACTGGACGTTTACTTCTTCGGCTCCGCCGGCGTCGAATCGGGCGCCGGTGTGGCCGGAGTAGTGGTGGCGGGCACCGAAACGGCCGGAGCGGTCGTGGCGCTCTCCGCGCCTGGCGTGGTCGCAGCCGGCGTCGTGGCGGCAGGCGCAGCAGCCGGAGCCGCAATCGTCGGCAGTGCACTGCCAGCGGCGGCGCCAGCATTCGTGCGCTCGTGGAGCCGGCCCAAATAAAGCACGAAGGCTAGCACGAAGAACAAGATCGCGGAATACTTGGTCGCCCTCGTGAGCACGTTTGCGGTGTCGGCACCGAAGGCCGCCTCTGCCGCCCCACCGCCGAGAGCGGCACCAATCCCGCCGTCTTTCGATTTCTGGGCCAGCACGACCAACACAAGGAAGATCGATACCAGGATCAGGATGACCGTGAGAAGATTGAGGAGGATGCTCATGCGAAAGGGTCACAAGTGCAGAGGGCCATCGTGCTTGTCAATCGCGGCATTTAGCCCCGTCGCCCCGTCGTGGGAAACAGCCGGAGACCAAGGGCGCACGAGGTCAATTCTCCCCTGCCGATTCCAATTGGCGCCGCCCGCGGCCGAACCACGTTCACATTTGGGACGCGGGCGCTTCCGCGATTCGGCCGCCCACCGCCGCATGCGCACGCAGTCGAATTACAGCCGGAAAAGTGCGGGATCGACGCTGCGGGCGGAGAGATCGCGGACCTTCGCCTCATCAACCTCGATCCCGAGTCCCGGCCCATCCGGAACGGCAAGTTTTCCGTCCACGACCGAGAGTGGATGTTTTAACACGCTCGCCGTCAGAAACTGCGGGCCGTTGAGCGCCGCCGGCGTGCCGAGCCCATATGCCGCGTACAAGGCAATCGTGGCAGCCAGTGAGATGTCGGGATCGGTGAGGCCGCTGCCCAGAAATCGCAGCCCTTTCGCGTGCAATAGCTCGATCTGCTGCCGGCAGGAGAACAAACCTCCGCAACGCGACGGTTTCTGGGCGACTCCGTCGAGCATGCCCAACTCGATAAACTCGGCCAGCTCCACGGGAGAAACCACTCCTTCATCCATATAGATGGGGAGCGCCCCCTGGCGCTTGAGGGCTTGATAACCACGGAGGAAATTCGGCCGGATGGGCGCCTCGAGCACATCGACTCCTGCGTCGGCCAGTCGCGGCGCGGCACGCAATGCCGTGTCGGGATCGTAGCCGCAATTCGCGTCCGCCCACAGAAAACCTTCGGGCGCGAGCTCACGGACTTTTCGGGCGAGCGCGACGTCGAACGCGAGATCGGGCGCGACCTTGATGTTGAAGTTCTGGTAACCGCGCCGCCGGCCTTCACTCATGAGCGATTCAACCTCTTCGAGCGTGCGCGCGTTTACCGTCCAGCTCAAGGTCAGTGGCCCACCTTTGGGGCGGCCCCACAGGCGGTGCAGCGGCTGGCCGGTCGCCCGACCGGCGAGATCATGGAGCGCAAGGTCGAGCCCCGCACGCGTGATAGGCATCGCCGTGCTGAAACCTGGCGCAATGGCGGTGTCGAGTCGCCGGTGCGCTCCGGCGAAATCGGCTGGATCGTGCCCGATCAAGGCGGGGATCAGATAACGTCGCAGCGCCACGACCGCGGTCTCGAGGGTTTCGTTGCTCCAGGTCGGCAACGGCACGCTTTCACCCCACCCCACCGTGCCGTCATCGGCGGTGACCTTGAGGATCACGGCCGCCCGGCCAGCCTCGCCAGCCGGACCGGCAAAGAACTTGAAGTATCCGGTCATCGGATACCGGACAGGGAAGAGGTCGATGCGGTCGATCTTCATGGGTTTTCGAGTGACGGGCGTGCTCCCGTGCAGCAGGGCGTGGAGCCCGAGCGGAAGCGCAAGCTGCGCGGCCAGGAATCGCCGCCGGCTCATGCTGCCTGAAGGTTGGGCTGGAGAGTTCATTTCATTTCGACGCTGCGTTAGGGTTCGACCGGTGTGCCGCAGCAAAGACCGGTTTCAGACGCGGGATCCCCGAGCAGGCAATGCGTCACGGGGTCACGCCCGCGCGGCCTTTTCCGCGAGTCGCGTCGCACCGTAAGGTGCGCGTTCGGGCCGCGCGAGCAGGGCGTTGGCGTCGGCGGAATCGGTGAAGCGCTCCGTCTCCACATCCCACGTGAGCGGGCGACCGAGCTTCATCGCGATCCAACTGGCAATACACGCCGTGTTCGCGCGATGCGCGACCGGCGCCGGCACCATCGGAGCCTGGCGCGACTTCACGCACTCGAGCCAGTTGAGATGATGTTCTTCAGCGCGCGGCAGGGCTACCTTCACCCCCTCGGGCGCGAGCAGCTTGTCGTCGCTCGCGTCGAGCGGGCGAAGCCGTCCGCGCGGGATCGCGGGATCCTTGATCGCGACGCTGCCGCGCGAGACGAAGATCCAGCCGTCGTCGCCGATAAACTTCAAGCCGTTTGGAAATCTGTCCGATACGATAGCGCGCACGCCGCCGGGATACGTGAGCTCCACGCGGTAGGCGCCGTGGACGTTCCAGATTTTATTCTGCGGAAACTCCGCCCGCCCTTCGATACGGCTCGGCCCGCCCAACTCCACGTCGAGGGCCCAATGCAGGATATCGTAATGATGTGCGCCCCAGCCGGTGATCATGCCGAGACAGTACGCCTCGTGCCGCAGCCAGCCCGGACGGCCGTATCCAGTCTTAGGATGCACCCGCTGCTCGGTGTAGGGCGCGACAGGCGTTGGCCCGAGCCAGCGATCGTAGTCGAGATTCGCCGGCACCGTTTGGTCCGGATCGTCAGGCGCGGTCGGGTCGATCGGGAGACCGATCTCGACGCGTTGCAGGCGGCCGACACGACCGCTGCGCACGAGTTCGCACGCGCGGCGAAATTGCTGGTGGTTCGAGCGCTGCTGGCTGCCGAGTTGAAAGATGCGCCCCGACTTCGCGACCGCAGCGCGGAGCAGTACGCCCTCGGCATGCGTCATCGTCATCGGCTTCTGGAGATAGACATCCTTCCCTGCGAGAATCGCCGCCAGTGCCGGCTCCGCATGCCAGTGGTCGGGCGTGCTGATCACGACGGCATCGATATCGGGTCGCGCGAGCATTTCGCGATAATCGCCAAACGTGGCCACGCGCGGCGGCGGGGTGTTCTTCTCGCGATGAAACTTTTCGACCAACGCCCGGCCGGCCGCTGCGCGCGCGGAATCGACGTCGCACATGGCGACGTAGTCCGCGGGTCCGGCATGCAGCACGCTCGGCATGTCATGGCCAAGGGCGATGCGACCGCACCCGATCTGGCCGACGCGGATCCGGTTGCTCGGAGCCGTGGCGCCGAGCAGGCGTGCGGAAATAATAGTGGGGGCGACGATCAGTCCGGCAGCGATGGCCGACGAACGGGCGAATTCACGACGAGTCAGGGTTTTCATGGCAGAAGGCACAGCGGAGCGGTGCGGAGTAATTTGACCTGAATGTCAGCCGCTCGGCACCGTTCCACGATTGGCGGACCAGGGAATTAATCGGCCTTCGCGGAAGTATACTCCACAAATTTCTGCGCGAGATCGAGCGTCGCCGGATCACCGGCAAACACCAGCACGCGATAACGCAAACGCACCGTCTCCCCTTTCGCCAGCCGGGTCGCCGCCCCACCCTCCGGCCAATACATTGGCGTCGGGGACATGAAGCCATAATCGCGCGTGAACCACCGCGCGGGCGCCCAGCGATTTGCCGCATGCTGAAAAAGAGCGAGTCCTTCGACTGCTCCGACGCTGCGTTCGCCGTAGCACGCCATCCACGCCGACGGCTGACCAAAGGTGCCCTTCTCGGATCTTTTCCCTTCGGCGTTGAGCATCGTGCCGCCCATGGCCGGCGTTAGATCGGGGTCCATGCGAACGCTGAAGAGCGAGTGGTTGGTCTTCTCGATCACGACGTCCATCAGCGGCTCGAGCAGGATGTCGATATCGATTTGCCGCAGGTTTTTTTCCGGGGCCGAGATCGCGATTCGCCGCGTGTCGCGCAGCGGCGATTCTGCGCCCGGCCGCTTCCACTGGCAGACGTCGGTGATGACAACCTCGGCCCCCGAAGCTTTTACGATGGCGGCGCCTTCGGAGAGAATTTGCCCAGCCTCCAGCCGATCCTGCCAGTAATTGCCACCGTTCACCTTGTCACAGCCGAAGAAGAGCGACGAATGGTGCGGGAACTTCCCGTTGCGGATCGAAGTGACGGAAGCGCCCGAAGGTCCGTTGACCGGGAAAAAGAACGGGTATTTTTCGTCGGACGAGAAGCGATAGCTCGTGAAAAAATCGCCCCCGACCGTGACGTCGATGCGCGCGCCGATCCGGGTCGCCTTCAGGTCGAGCGCAAATACAGGGGAGCCCTGCACACAAAGCAGCCCCGCCGCCACCACGGCTCCTCTGGCAAAAGCCCGCCACCAAGCCGGCGCATGGTGGCGTACAATATCCCCAAGCGGACGACACGCCTCGAAAACGGTGCCCGTGACTGATGGTGTTGAAGGATATCCGATTGTTGGATACGAATTCATGGACAACGTTGTCGGTTCGGGCACCGATTCAGGTCGGCAAGGGATCACGATGGGCGCTTACGCCGGCTGGGGAGCGAGCTGCGCCAGGAGATGATCGAGCACCCGGCCGTGCTCTTGCTGCGGACTGAACAGGATGATCTCAGCGTCCCGGCCGACCCGCACCGTATGACCAGGCGGCCAATAGAAGAGATCGCCGCCGCTCACCACCTCGCTCTTCATGTCCTGATAGGTAACGGTAACTTCGCCGGAAATCATATAGCCCCAATGGGGCGACTGACACAGATCATTCTCCAGCCCTTTCAAGAGTGGGGCTATATCGGTGCCGGCGCTGAGAGAAAAATATTCCCCGGCCATACGGCCATATCCATCCGCGTTTCCAAAGTCGTTTAACTGGCGCGCGACCGCACCAGGAGCATTGATCTTCACCGGCAGTTCAGCTTTCGCGATATGCATGAGCTTCTCCTGTTTTATTGGGGGTTGGGGTGTTGCACGCGTGGCGAACTCCATCGGCACGGCGATCCAGGAAATTTTCGCGACCTGTCCGACGGGCCAAAGGGTGCCTTCGCGACTCGCGAGTCTCGCGACTTAACCGGCCGCACGCAACCGCCAAGCGCTCGCGCAAGCCATGATTCCGCAAGAATAGAAGATGAATTCCGCCCTTCTCAATTCGTGCGTGACGCTGTTGCTGATTACAATGCAGCCCCGACTTCGCGCCACCGACAGCCTCGCCCATTTGCTGGCTGGTGAACGCGGCCCGATCAACG
>JAKFEQ010000087.1:0-63505 GCA_036675625.1 Opitutaceae bacterium
TCGTTCCGCCTCGAGAATCTCAAGGGCGTCATCGATGTCTGTGGCGGCAAGCACACGATCGACGAGGTGGTGATCCGGAACGTACAGCCAAATCTGGATGTGATTCCAGCTGGTGGCCGGGCAAAAAATCCGACGCAGATCCTGAACAGCAAGGCGTTCGAGATCATGATCTCCGACCTGCGCAAGAGCTATGATCGCGTCTTCATCGATACGCCTCCCTTGGCGGCGGTCAGCGACGGCTTGATCATTCTTCCCCTGGTCGACGGGTCGATCTTCACGATCTTCTTCAACAAGGTGCGGCGCAAGGCCGCGCAGTTCGCCGCGAAGAAGCTGCTCGAGGCCAACGTGCCGAATTTCGGCGCTGTATTGAATGGCCTCAATCTTGCCGTCTCGGGCTATTATTACGCCCAGTATTACGACAAGTCCTATAAAGACTATTACGTCGTGATGTCGAAGGACGAGGGCGACGCGAAATAAGCGGCGCCCGCTTTTTCCACGGTTTTCAGCGGGCGGCCGCGCGCCGCAAACGATCGTTGATCGCCTCGGCGAGGCCGCCGCCGCTTGCGAGCTCGACGTGAATGCGTTGAAAGCCTTTCCCGTCGAGGCGTCGAAGCGTCGCGAAAAGCCGGCGCGCCACGCCCCTAAGATCGCCGCGCGGATCGAGCCAATATACATTTGGCGGAATCCGCCCCGTAGGCCGGCGTAGGAAAACACCGGCTTCGTTGGCTCCGGGAAACGCCGTAATGCGTTTATGCAGCACAACCGTCGTCCGCGGGCTGTAATGGCGCGCCAACAAGCCGGGTGCGAGCTGGGCGTGGTTGGCCTGCGTTCGCGCTGCCGGTTTCATCGTGTGAACCTGGCAGCGGAGGACGCGGGAAATCTCCGCCGCAGAAACCGCTCCCGGCCGCAGTACACGCGGCAGCGCCGGATCACGAAGATCGACGATCGTCGACTCCAGTCCGATCTGCGCTGCGCCTCCGTCCAAAATGTAGGCGATCTTGCTTCCGAGATTGTCCGCAACGTGCGCCGCCGTGGTTGGGCTGATATAGCCGAATGGGTTCGCACTTGGGGCAGCGAGAGGGACACCGGTGAGTTTCAGCAGCCGGCGAAAAACGGCGTGGCGCGGCATCCGTACCGCGACGGTATCGCGCCCCGCCGTGATCAGGTCGGAAATGGCGGCAGTTTTCGGGAGCACCAAAGTGAGCGGTCCAGGCCAGAATGCGCGTGCCAGTCGCTGTGCAGCGGCATTTGGGACGCACACCTCCCGCAGTTGGTCGGGTGAATGGATATGAACAATCAGCGGATCGGTCGAGGGGCGGCCTTTCGCCCGAAAGATCTGCCGACATGCCCGTTGATCGAGAGCATTTGCTGCGAGCCCATAAACTGTCTCGGTTGGCACGGCCACCAGCTCGCCAGCGCGCAACCGGGCCGCCAGAAAGGCAAGATTGTGCGGGGTAGGCCGATAAATACGGGCCCGCGCGCGTTTCTTCATGGCATGAAAAAGGCCGGAGAGTATCTCCGGCCTCGAACGTATCGCTGTTTTGCCGGCGTTTACTGCGCCAGAAGCATGTTGCGCGACTGCTTCAACGTGCGCGTGATGGCCCGCTGATGCTTCGCCGACAGCCCCGTGTATTTGCGCGGCAGGATTTTGCCGGTGTCAGTCACGTACCGGATCATCGCTTGAGGATTCGTGAACGGAATCTCCGCCGGTGTGGGTGTCTGCTGCTTTTGCTCAGTGGTGCTCATGACTCGAAAAGAGGGCAGAAGGTGAATCTCCAGCCAGGGTTGTCAACCTGCATTTTGGGTTGGAAAACAAGCGCTCCGCCACACGCGTTTGCGGAAGCCGCTCCGGCACGGATACGCATCCCGCAGCGGTTATCGTTCTCCGCGGTCTTGGCGAGCGGGCGGAGCGCGACTCGATCAAAACGAATACGTGGTCGTGAAACGAATCTCCCGGGGCGCGACGAGATCATACCGGCTGTAGGCAATCCCGCGACCGCCCGGGATCTCGAAGCCATCGGGCGTGGTCGCGGATCGGGAGAGCCTCGCGGGAATGATATCCGTGCGATCGAAGAGATTGGATATGTTCATCTGAACTCGGATGCGGCCGAGACGACCTTTCAACTTCCACGTATAGGCGGTCATGAAGTCTGCCGCCGTGATCACCTTGCCTGTGATCTCCCGCCCGGCTGAATCCGAACCGATGACATTGGCGCTGCGCCAACGCCAGCCGCCGCCGACGGTGAGGCCCGAGAGCACGCCGCGTTTGAAATCATACGCGGAAAAAATGCTGATCTTATGCGGTCGCACACCCCAGCGCTTGATCTGCTGTTCGCGCTCGTTGTTGAGCGTGTCGACCGTGTCGAAAATTTCCTGCGCGATCGTGTCGCCGCTGGAGGTCGTCAGTATCGCTGGATTGGCTGCGGGGTGCATGGCGCCCAGTTCGAGCCATTTTGCAATCGCGCCACCGGCTTCATAAGCACTCGGGTCGATAATATACTCGCCCGCCGCGTTCTGCGTGATGCCGTTTTGCAGGAGCACCGCGCCGTCCGGTTTCAAGCCGTACCAACTGTTGGCCTCCGTGGCCAGATTGCTGCGGCCGGAGTCTGTATAGGAATAATTGCCGACGAAGCGCCAGCTCGGTGTGAGGTTTGCGGTGATACGGGCTTCATAACCTTCCGATTCGAAATCCGAGGAGATCGACGACACGGGCGGCGTATAGGCACTGCGGACCGACTCCCAATCGCCCGCCGAGAACGGCAGGCCTGGCCCCACGAGAACGTCACCGAAGGCTTCCATGACGCGAATATTTCGGTTCGCCAGCGCGCTTGCTACAGGAGCCGTGACGCGGCCGATCTCGCTGCCCTTGAAATAAACGAAGCGCGCGTTCAGCCTGCCCTCGAGCAGATCGAAACCGAGACCATAGTCTTCGCCCGCGCCTTTGGAAAGCGGCGCAAGTTTGCCCTCGGGAAAGACGGTGCGCGCAAGCGGCGGGATGCCCACGTTCGACGATTTATTGGCAATGAAGGAAACCCAGTCGAAGAGGTGAAAGACAAGCCCGGCCGTCCGCGTTTGTCCGACCATGTGGTTAAGCTGGCCTTTCGCCGGGTCGAGATCGACGACGTCGCCGCGAATCGGATCTTGATAGTAACCGAGCTGGAGGTTTTCGACGATGTCCTTCCGATAGCCGAGGGTCGTGACGAGCCGGCCGTCCAGGAAGTAGCTCTGTACAGCCGCGAGCTTCGAGTCCATTTCCTGCATCATGCCGCCATTGTCGGCCCCGCCGGCGGGCACGTTGGCATAGGCGGTGGAGTAGGTCTGGCCGCCGAGCGTGATGGTCGATGGCAAGGATCGCCAGTCGCCCACGCGATAGGTGCCATGATCGCCCTCGGTGAGATAATTGCGGACGTTGATCCGGTTGTTGGCGTTGCTCGCCATCGCGTTGAACGGCCGCCCCGCGAGTACGAGCCAGGAGTTGGCGCGGTGATCCAGGATGTTCGTGCGTGAAATCAATCCGGCCAGGCGATGCCGGCCGAACCATTTCGATTTCGTGTCGAGTGTATAGGACGCCGACAGGCGCGTCTCCTTGCTCTCCCCGTAATGAATGTCGCGGGTCCAGTTGCCGTCGAAATACAATCGTCCGGCATACGGATTGTTTGGGCCACTCAAGCCGAGAGTCCGGTTGGGATCGCCGCGCAGAATCGGGCTGTTTCCGTTCATCAGGTTCACGACGGCGTTGGTCTCCTGATAATTGTGGGCCAGATTGAAGATGAGATTTCTCGTTGGCTGCCAGTCGGCGGAAATAGTATAATTTGTCAGCTTCTGGTCGCGGAACATGCCGGGTCCGGCTGCATTGCCATTGAGCGGATAGAATGACGGGTCGTAGATCCGCAGCGCCGTTCCAGCAGAACCCGGAGTGCCGTCCGGTGCGCGCACCGCGGGCGTGTTGTAGCTGCCCGTCAGATAGGTGCCGATCGCGTCGAAGACGGTGCCGTCGTTTTCAATATAGGTGGCGCGATGGTTCTGCCCCGTGCGCGTGCCATCGCGGCCGACGATTCCGAGGGCCTGCAGGGCTGCATTCGGTGCGGCTGTGGTGGGGACGACGGTGACGGCGCTTACGCCGCGCGCCTCACGATTGTCATACCAGGCGAGCACTTGCTCGACCTCGGAGAACGACCGGATGACGGCGTTGGTGTCGCGGCCAGTCTCGCCCATGACCGTGAACGTGAGCGCCTTGTCGGGGCGCCAGGTGAGCGAGCCGAAGATGCGTTCCTTGTCTTGAAAATCGAATTTGCGCCAGCCGCCGTTTTCCTGATCGAGCGCGGCAACGGAGACGGCGAGCTTGCCTTTGACGAGTACTTTGTTCGCGTCGACTTCGAGCCGGCTGCGATCGTAGGACCCAAAGCCGTAGCGGACGTTCGCGCTGTCGCGATGCGTGACGGCGATTTTAGATGACTGGTTGAGCAAACCACCCGGCGCGCCGATGCCGAAGAGGATGCTATTGGGACCGCGGCTGTCTTCGAAGCGGCCGACGCGGTACGGGTCGCTGGGAGTGATGCTGGTGAAATAATCCATTCCCTGACTCGCGATGAGGCCGCGGATCTGGATGCCGGCATTCAGCGCGTGACCGCCAATAATGCGGTTCTGCTCTGAACTCGCGCCCTGCGAGTTTGTGTCCATCTCGGAGTTCACGGAATATTCGACGAGCTCCCGGATGTCGGTGATGCCGGCGTCGTCGAGAAACTCCTTGGTGAAAACGGACACGGAACTGGCGGTATCGCGGAGCCGCGTATTGAGCCGGCTGCCGGCGAGCGTATTCTCGGCGACGTAGCCGACGTCGCTGCTCGTGTTCACCATAAAGGGACTGAGCTCGACGACTTCGCTCTGTTCGGGGCGAGGTGGAACAACGGCTTGCGCCGAGGCGTTGGTACTTCCTATAGGCACGACGGTCAGGGCCGCGCCGAGCAGTATAGTGGTGGTTGGGGTTCTCATGGTTTGGGGAAATCTCGCGCGCCGTTGCGCCACGACGGCCGGTATGGGCGTCACTTCACCTTGTCGGGATTGGCGGCCGCCCACTGTAGATACTCGTCGACCGTATAAAATGTCGCGTGCCGGTAGAGCTTTCCGCCTTCCTCGACGCGTTCCTGATAGTTGAACGACCACGCATCGCCGTGGCGGCGCATCAACTCCGCGAGTTGGCCTTCGAGGCGTCGGGCCAGCGCGGCGTGTCGCGGATCGGTGGCCAGATTATTCATTTGCGACGGATCGCTGTGGTTGTCGAAGAGCACCCACGGCTCCGATTCGAAACGGGCATAGGTATACCGCTCCGTGATCATCCCGCGCCACGGCTTCTCGACCTGATCGCCGGCAAACGGCACGAACATCTGCAAGAGGACGACGCTGGGGCCATCGGCCGTCTGACCGAGCGCGACGCGTGACAGATCCGCGCCCTGCATGCGCGACGGCACGTCGAGTCCGGCGAGCGCCAGCAAGGTGGGCGGCAAATCGATGTGGCTGAAAAGGGTGTCAACCTTCCGGCCTCCAGGAATACGCGCGAGCCAGCGCATGAGTCCGGGAACACCGGCGGACTCCTCGTGAGGTTTCCGTTTCAGTCGCATGCCGTGAGAGCCGAGCATGTCGCCGTGATCCGAGGTGAAGACGATGAGGGTGTTCTCAGCCTGGCCCGTTTCCTCGAGCACGCGCATGAGCCGGCCGACCTGATCATCGATGGCGGTGATCGCGGCGTAATAAGCGGCGATCTCCTCACGTCCGCCGGGCGGCACGGAGATGGCGCCGGACGCTCCTGGTACGCGTTTCTTCGTGGCACCGCCGGCGACCTTCCCGCCTGGGCGCGTCCCGCTATTCGGCTGCCAGTTCGGCGGCAGCGTGAGCTTCTCCGGATCGTAGCGGCTCATATATTCCTCGGGCGCGCCGTACGGATTGTGCGGCGGCCCCATTTGTACAGTGAGGAAAAACGGTCTGCCTGCGGCGGGCTCGCGGAGAAACTCCTCCGCGAAATCGCAGGAGGCTTCGGGCTCGAACTTCGGTATGAGAATCATCTCCGGTGTATCCCGGAAATACCACGGGCGGAAGTGCTGGTGGTGACATTGATACGCGGCCCAGAATTCAAAACCCTGCCGGCGCGGTCCGGGCGGCACGAAACCCGGCACGCGAATGCCGCCGTCGAGATGCCATTTCCCGACGAAGCCGGTGCGATAGCCGGCGTCGCGAAAGATCTCCGCGATCGTGATCTCGGATTCGCGCAGCCGGAGATCGTTCGCGATCATCCCGTTCACATGCGGATACGTGCCGGTGAGCAGGATCGCGCGGGCGGGGCAGCAGACGGGCACGTTGGCGTACGTGCGCCGAAACATCACGCCGTCGCGACCGAGCGCATCGAGATGCGGTGTCTGTACATCGCGGTTGCCCGCGATGCCCATCGCCGAGCCGCGCATCTGGTCGGCGACGAGGAGCAGGATGTTCGGCCTGGCGGGCGATGTGGATGCACGGGCCTCGGCCGCGGATGCCCCGACGGGCAGCGCCAACAGGCAAGCGAGCCCACCGGCCGCAAACCGGAGGGTCGCGTGACGAAAGAGAAAGCTCACGACGGGACGGCGATGCCTCGTGATTAGAAACGCCCCGTCACACCGACGGTGATCGCGGTGCCTGGATAGTTGAAGTACTCTATCTGGTCCGGGATGCCGCGGTAGCGGCGCTGCGGCTCGTTGGTGAGATTATCAATGTCGACCGTCAGCGTAAGCGAGGGCCGGACCTGGTAGGAGAAACCGAGGTGAATCAGCGTGCGATCCAGCCGGTAGAGATTACGCGCCGGGTTCACGCCGCCGTAGGTCTGCAGGAACGAATCCGCGTAGTTCACGAGGAACCGCGTGCTGAAGCCGCGATAGCGCCAGGTGAGGCTGGCGTTGGCGGTGCGCGGGACGAAGCCGGCGACCTCGTTCGAGGAGAGGGTGCCGTTGCCGCCCCAGTCGCCGCTCGCGTCGAGCACTGTATAGTTCACGAGGCCGCTCAGCCCCTTGAGGATACCGGGGAGAAACGTGAACTGCTGCTGGTAACTGAACTCCCAGCCTTGCACGGTCGCGGTGCCGGCGTTGGCCGTGGTAAGCATCGTCCAGCCTTCATACTCGCCGTTGAAGCCGTTGTCGTTGCCGGCATCGATCAGGCCGGAGTCGATGCCGCTCACGATGAAATCGCGGATGTCCTTGTGGAACCAGCCGACCGTGAAATTGCCGACGGGCTCGAAGTAATACTCGACCGTCGCATCCCAGTTGCTCGCGGTCTGAGGCAGCAGCGCCGGATTGCTCATCGTCACCGTGCGGTTGTTCTCGTTCGGCGTCTCGACCGGAGCGAGTTGGTTGAAAGACGGGCGGCCGAAGCTGGTGGACCAACTCAACCGTGTCTTCAGGTTTTCGGTCCAGTCATGCCACGTGTGAAGGCTGGGAAACGATTTTGTATAATCGCCCGTGAGCACGCGGCGATTGTTGGCGTAGTCACGCGTCGCGGCGCCGACCGGATCCGCGGCCTGGTCCGCGGCGCTGCTCAGCCGGCGAGCTCGAACCCAGCCTTGGGCTTCGTTCTCGGTTTTTTCCCAACGCACGCCGCCAAGAAAACCCGTGCGGCCGAGCCAGCCGTCGCGGCCGAGCTTGCCCTGCGCCATGATATAGGGCGCGGTGACGGTTTCCACGACGTCGCGGTAGCCTGTATATTTCGTGGTCTCGCGGAAATACAGGTCCTCGCGCCAGAGGGTCGGATCGATCACTTCGCGCGCGCGAATGAACCACGAAGGCTCCCACTGCGGGATATTCACGCCCGTCATGCGCTGGTTCATCGTGACGATACTGGGATCGTGCGGCAGCGGTTCCGTGCCGATGTAGCTCCAGCGGCGCGACGCGTTGCGCAGTCCGACGTGCTGTTCGCGCCAATGGACACCGGTCTTGGCGAAGATCGGCGCGCGCGTGGGCAAATCGTAGCGGATGTCGGCGCGGCCTTCCTTCACCTCGTGGATCTGCTTGTTGTTGCCGTTGGAGAGGCCATTCGGGGCGACGCGGTAGTTGGCTGGATTGGTGAAATCGGGTCCGCCGTTCTGGATGAATTTCGGATAAAGGTCCGACTCGGTGCGATCGAGAATCCAGCCGACGCCGGTGAGACGGTGCGTGAGCACGCCGCCTTCGCCGTTGCCGATGTTGATATGCGTCTGTGTATAGCGGCCGTTGTACTCGACCTGCCAGGGGCCCCATTTGTGCTCGGCGCCGAGGTCGACGCGGCGCAGGCGGTTGAAGAAGTTGTTCGGGCCCGTCATGATGACGTCGATGGTGGACGTCGGCACGGGACGAACGGTCGTCACGCGATCGGTGAAGCCGGGCACGATGCTCGAGGTGGTGGCGTTTGGAACGAAGTTCTGGTTCTGGCTGCCGGTATAGGCGCGGGTTTCATATAGGCGCCGGTAAACCTCCGAGTGGTCGATATAGGCGGCGTTCAAGGAGAGCTTCGTGCTCGGCGAAAGGCGGTAATCGACCTTCGTGTTGATGGTCTTTTGGCGCCGATGGTTATAGAGGTCGCTGTTGCGGTAGTTCCAGACATACGCCGGCTGGTTGGTGGTGTTCTGGAAATCGCGCGTGGTGAAGAACGAGCCGATACCGACCTCGCTGTTGAACAGATTGACGACGATGCCGAGGTTGCGATTGCCGCCGAGGACGCTGAACACCTCCTGATACGTGAGATTCGCGAGGCCATGGAGGCGGTTCTGCTCGCGCTGCGGGGTCTGCTGCGTGAACCCCGGAGCGACGCGGGCGGAAAGTGTATAGGTGATGCGGCGTTTTTCGCGCATGCTGAGCGGCGAGCGGCTCTTGAAATTGATCGTGCCGCCGAGTGAGTCGGCGCCCTTGTCGGGGGTGTGGCCCTTGATCAGTTCGACGTGCTCGAACATCGCGGCGGTGATGTTGTTCACGAAGATCGAGCGGCCCATGCCGCCCTGCCCGGTCATGAGGCCGCCGTCCATCGTCACGCTGTTGAGGCCGGAGGACATGCCGCGGACGGTGAAGCCGGAGAGATTCCCGCCGGCGTCGAGCTCGCCGTAGATGCCGGGGAGGCGGATCGCGACCTCGCCGGCGTTCATGTTGGGCAGGTTTCCGAACGAGTCGGTGGCGGCGATGTTCTTGAGGTTTTCCGAATTGCGATAAGCGGTGATCGCCGCGGCGTCGCCCTCGCGCTCGCCGGTGACCTTGAACTGCTCGAGCTGATAAATGCCGGAGGTGAGATCGAAGTCCTGGTTCGCGCGTTGACCGGCGCTCACGCTCAACTGGCGCCGCGCGGGGTCGAGGCCGATATACGAGACGACGAACTCGTGCGTGCCAGCGGGCACGCCATTGAGCACGAAGCGGCCGGTGTTATCGGTGAGCGCGGCGAGGCCGAGCGACGGGATCTCCACGCGGGCGCCTTCGAGCAGGTTGCCGGTGGCGGCGTTGCTGACGTTGCCGGTGATCGAGCCGGTGGCCTGCGTGGCGGGGCGCGCGGAAACCTGGGCGGTAGCGACGGCGGGCAACAGCGCAAGCGCGAGGCAGCCACCGAGGACGGTGAGACAGTTCCTGGGGTTCATAGGGGTTGTAGTGGGTTTCTGGATGCGGCGGGGCAGGCCGCGGACGGGGTCACTCCGTCCCGGCGCGAAACATCGAGTGCTCCCGCTTCCCGCCGCTGAGCACGTAGGCGACGAGGTCGAGAATTTCCGCCTCGGTCATGGACGAGAGGAGCATGGGCGGCATCGGCGAGACCTTCGACGGCTCGATACTTTTCACTTCCTTGCGGTCCACGGCGACCCGCTGGTTGGGATCCGAGAGGTCGGTGTTGATCGTGACGGTGTCGCCCTGGAGATTCACCACGGAGCCGACGACGGTTTCGCCGTTGTTCTTCGTCAGTACGGAAGGCACGAACTGCTCGTTGATTTCCTTGCTTGGATTCAGGATCTGGTCGAGGAGGTCGCGCGCACTATAGCGGCCGCCGGCACCGGTGAGATCGGGGCCGGTCATGCCGCCTTCATTGCCGAAGCGGTGGCAGGCAAAGCAGGCGCCGGCGCCAAACATTTTCCGCCCGTTGTCGAAGTTGCGTCCCTTCAGTCCGCGATCGGCAGCGGAGGCGAGCTCGTCGAGGGTCCAGTTCTTCGCCTGCCGGCCGGCAAACACGTCGCCGAGATTCTCGATCGCGCTGCGCGTCTCCGGCTTCTTTTCGAGCACCGGTGCGAGCGCGATGCGTTCCTCGGGGGTGAGGGTGGCGAGCGCATCGGTGCGGATGAACTCGATGAACTTGGCGAAGCTCATGCCGCCGCGGAAATTCGCGGCTTTGTGGAACCACTCGAAGTACGCGGTGCGGGTGGCGGGCGTCCAGCCGGTGTCGAGCATGCGGAGCGAGCGGGCATATTCGATCTGCTCTTCTTGCGTGGGCGCGGCGGCGATGAGGGCCAGTGCTTTCTCCGCGACGGTCGACGAGCGGAGGTGGACGAGCGTCTCGCAGAGCAGCCAGTTGAGCTCCGAGGTGGCAGCGGGGAAAAGCGGATCCAGCTTGGCGACGAGCGCGGCGGTGTCCGCTGCGGGCAGGGGACCGAAGCGATGCAGGATGACCTGGGCGGTGCGGACAAACGCGAGCCGGCGATCGGCATCGAGGGCGTTCCAATCGATGGCTGCGAGCGAGCGGACGAGCTTTCGCCCGAGCTCCGTATCCACGGAAGGACTACTCGGTGTGCGATGCGGCGGGCTGATGCCGGTGGCGCGCGCGAGCGCGAGCAGCGCTTCCACGCGCGTGGAGGCGTCGCGTTCGCTTAACGCACGATCGGTCCACTGCGCGGCTGGCACATGCTCGATCGCGGTGCGGGCAGCCCAGCGGATGAACCGGTCGGGATTTTTCAGGTGTGGCCAAGCGATCGCGAGGGCGCGCGGATCGGATTTGCCGTGGAGTGCTTCGAGCTGATGGCGCAGGTCGCGCGCGGGGCTGGTCGTGGGTTTCGCGGTGACGGGCGCGGTGGAGTCTGCGCCGGTGTAGGTGACGCGATAGACGCCCGACTGCACGCGGCGGCCGCCGATGGCGAAGTACATTGCGCCATCGCCCGGATGAATGACGGCGTCGGTCAGCGGCAGCGGCGCGCCGGAAAGAAACTCCTCGCGCACCGCCTTGTAGCTCGCGCCGTCGGGCTCGAGGTGCACGGCGTGAAGCTTGCCCCAGCTCCAGTCGAGGACGAAGAGCGCGTTCTGGTAACGCGCGGGAAACTTCGCGCCGTAGCCGAAGGTCGTGCCGGTGGGCGAACCCGGGCCGATATCGATGACGGCGGGAAGGTTATCGGGATAGAAAGCGGGGCGCTTGCCCGCGCCGTTGCGCCAGCCGAATTCGCCGCCGCTCACGACGTGGTTGATGCGCGTCGGCCGATACCACGACGTGTTGAAATCGTACTCCATGTCCGCGTCGTAGGTGAACAACTCACCGTCGCGATTGAGCGCGGCATCGAAGATGTTGCGGAAACCGGACGCGAAGATCTCGAAGTCTTTTCCATCGGGCGATACGCGGTAAATGATTCCGCCCGGCGCCAGCACATCGCGCATGAAGCCGCGGCCGTCGGGCATGCGTGGCAGCAGATGATCTTCGCCCCAAATGGCGGGCACCGGCGAGGAGGGCGACGCCGCAGTGGGTTTCGCGCCATTGCCGGTCACCAGGTAAATACCCTTTTGATCGGGCGTGAGGAGCACGGCGTGAACACCATGGTCGCCGCGCGCCTCGATGGCGCGCAACAGCTCGGCCTTGTCGAGCTGGTCGTCGCCATCGCTGTCGGTCAGTCGATAAAGACCCGAAGGGATCTTGTTTTCGTAGTCGTTGACGCCGACGTAAAGAGCGTCGAAGGCCCAGAGCATGCCGTTGACGGCGCGGATATCGACCGGGACTTTTTCGATCTGGGCGCGAGTGAGCGTCTGGCCGGGCGCGGGAGGCGTGAAGCGATACAGGCCGCCGAATTGATCGCTCGCGAGGATGCGTCCCTTGGGATCGACGCAGAGATTCACCCACGAGCCCTGCTCGACGCCCGGCACGGAGTAGATCAGCTCCACGCGAAAGTCCTTGGCGGCCTTGATGCGACTGATGGGCGTGGCCTTGTTTTCGCCGATGGCGGGACCGACGACGGTGGGGCGGGCGGCTTTACCAGCCTTGCCCTTGCCGGCCTTTTTTGGGGCATCAGCGGCACCGGCGACCGACGCGCAGAGCAGCGCGAGCAGCAGAAAACGGAAAGAGCGAAGGAGGAACGACGGCGAAGTTTCCATGAAAAGTGGGGCGAGTTTTACCCACGCGGGCAGAAGCGGAGAGCCAGCGGCCGGGGGACCGGTGGAAGATCCGGGCGCTTTGGGGAAACGCCGGATCGAGTGGGAGAGCGGTGATCGTATAGGGCGGGGGCGATGCAGCCTAGTAGGTCTGCGGCAATTTTTGGTGCATTAGCGTCGGCGCGATTTTTCGCGGCGAACATCGCGGCGCCGTTGGTGGTGGAAGCCATGCGCATCCGCTTGTCACGCACCGTTGTCGCGGTTCTGCGCTACAGTTAGCCCGACGATGATTTTGCGAGCGGAGAGCGCGCCGAAAATATCGGCGGCATCCCCGGGTGACGAATTCCGGTTGGCTGCCGATTCGTTTTACCGCCGCCCCTCAATCAATGCGTTCATCGTCTGTTCCATTGCCCAAACCCACGCGGCCTTCGCCTTCGAACCGAGCGATGTTTCCATTTCTCGACTCGTCGCTGCCGCGTGATGCCCGGATCGACGATCTGATCGCACGGTTGTCGCTGCCGGAGAAAATCAACCAGCTGGGGCACGAGAACAACGCGATCGAGCGGCTCGGCATTCCGGCATATAATTGGTGGAATGAGGCGTGTCATGGTGTGGCGCGCAATGGCCGCGCGACGGTCTTTCCGCAAGTAATCGGGCTCGCGGCGACGTGGGACCGCACGTTGGTGCGGCGGGTGGCGAGCGTGATCGCCGATGAAGCGCGGGCGAAACATCACGCCGCCGCGGCAGCAGGTCGCCACGGCCAATATCAAGGGCTCACGTTCTGGACACCAAACGTTAATATATTTCGCGATCCGCGCTGGGGTCGTGGCCAGGAGACGTTTGGCGAAGATCCATTTCTTACCGGCGAACTCGGGGCGGCGATGGTGCATGGCCTGCAGGGCGAGGATCCCGACGTGCTGAAGGTCTCCGCGTGCGCCAAGCATTTCGCGGTGCACAGCGGGCCGGAGGCGGAGCGGCACAGCTTCGACGCACAGCCCACGGCGAAGGATCTCTGGGAAACGTATCTTCCTGCGTTCGAGAAACTGGTGGCCGCCGGTGTCGAGTCGGTGATGGGGGCGTATAATCGCGTGTCAGGCGAGCCGGCGTGCGCGAGTCGATTTCTGCTCAGCGATATCCTGCGGCAGCGCTGGAAGTTCGCGGGGCATGTCGTGAGCGATTGCGGCGCGATCGACGATTTCCACGCGCATCACCACGTGACGGGCGACGCGGCGGAGTCGGCTGCGCTGGCGGTCCGCAGAGGGTGCGATCTTAACTGCGGTTGTACGTTCAACGATCTCTCTGTCGCCGTGCGCGATGGGCTGATCGGGGAGCACGAGATCGACGGCGCGTTGCGACGCGTGCTCGCGACGAAGTTCCGCCTCGGGCTGTTCGATCCGCCGGGCGAGAGCCGGTTTCGCGATCTTCCGACCTCGATCGTCGATTCGCCGCTGCATCGCTCGCTCGCGCGGCGTGCGGCGGCGGCATCGATCGTGTTGCTCAAGAATTCGGGAGCGATTCTCCCGTTGCGGACGGACTACCCGGGCCTGCTCGTCGTTGGTCCAAATGCGGCGAATGTGAATGCGATGCTCGGCAACTACGCGGGCATCAGTGCGCAGATCGTGACGATCGCGGAGGGTATCGCCGAGCGCGTGGATGAAAACACGACGCTGGAGTATCGCGCCGGGTGCCCGTTGGTGCATGAGCCGCCGCCTGCGCTCAATTATACATTCGGCGCTGCTGCCGCCGCGGACGTGGTGATCGCAGTGCTCGGGCTCGATCCGACGGTCGAGAGCGAGGAGGGTGATGCGGTCGGATCGCTGTCGGGCGGCGACCGCGAGGCGATCGAGTTGCCGACGGCGCAGCGTGAATTCCTGCGCGAGCTTCGCCGCCACGCGAAGAAACTGGTGCTTGTGCTGACCGGAGGCAGCGCGCTCGCGGTGCCCGACGAACATGAGCTTTGCGATGCGGTGCTGCACGCCTGGTACCCGGGCTGCGAAGGCGGCCGCGCGGTGGCCGATGTCTTGTTTGGCGATGTGGCACCATCGGCCAAGCTCCCGGTCACGGTGCCGCGGCGTACGACGGACCTGCCGGCCTTCTCCGATTACCGGATGCAGGGCCGCACGTACCGTTTCGCGGAGATCGAGCCGCTCTATCCGTTTGGCTTCGGCCTGACGTATGCAAAGCTTGAATACGGCGAACTCGAGGTCGATCACCGCCGGCTCGAGGCAGCCGACGAGTTGGTGGTGCGGACCACGCTCGCGAACCTGAGCGGCGGTGCGGTGAACGAGGTCGTGCAATGCTACATCGTCCCGCCGCGCAGCTGGCCGGAGGCGCCGCGCGCGACGCTCGTCGAGTTTGCGCGGGTCAACGTTCCGGCGCATGACCAAGTGCCGATCGAGTTCCGGTTGCCGGACGTAGCGTTTCAGCAAGTGGACGCGCGCGGCGAGCGCGTGTGGTTTCCCGGAAACTATGGCGTCGTAGTCGGTAGTGCGTCGCCCGGCCCGCGGGCGATCGCCTTGGGCGCTCCGGCGCCAGCGTGCGCCGAAGTGGAGCTCGTGTAGCGCGGCGCGCGTTTTTGGTGCTGCAAACCACGCCGCGCTCCGAAACGTCTGCGGACATCATGGTGCCCCGCTGGCTTCATGCCGGAGTCATGGTGTTTTCGATTGCAGTCCTGAGTGGACTGTTGGCGGCCTGCCGTCGCGGTGAAAACCATGTCGCGCGGCCGGAGTTGCCGGTCGCGACGGTCGAGACGCTCGCGCGCAGCGAGCTGCGGCTGGAACCGTCGGCGATCGGTGCGAGCGCTACGCGACCGCCCTGGATCGCGCACGTGACGGCGGTCGATCTCGATCGCGACGGACTCCTGGACGTGGTCGCTTGTGAAGCGCAGGAAAACCAGGTGCTCTGGTTGCGTCAGACGGCGCGCGGCGTGTTTACGGAGCGCGTGCTCGCCACGGACCTGAAGGCACCGGTGCACGTCGAGGCAGTGGACGTGGAGGGCGATGGCGATCTCGATCTGGCGGTCGCGAGCATGGGTTTCGTGTTTCCGAACAACGACCGGATCGGAAACGTGTTCGTGCTCGAGAACGACGGCCGGCAACAGTTCGCGCGGCGCACCATCCTGGAGCACACCGAGCGCGTCACGGATGTGCGCGCGGGGGACTTCAATGGCGACGGACGTGTCGATCTTGCACTTGCACAATTCGGCTACGACCAGGGGGCGGTGTCGTGGCTCGAGCGCACAGGACCGTGGGAGTTTCGCCGGCATGTGCTGCTGGAGCTGTCGGGCGCGATCAACGTCGGCGTCGTGGATTTCAGCGGCGACGGGAAACTCGATCTGGTCGCGCTCGTGTCGCAGCAGTGGGAGGAGATCTATCTTTTCGAAAACACGGGTGGTGGTTTCGTGCGGCGCAGGATTTGGGGCTCCACCAACGAAGACTTCGGCAGCAGCGGTCTCAGCGTTGCCGATCTCAATGGCGATGCGCGTCCCGATGTCGTGTTCACGAGCGGCGACGGCTTTGGTCCGGCGGCGACGCCCGGACCGCGTCCGTGGCATGGCGTGCACTGGCTGGAGAATACGCTCGACGGTTTTCGTTATCATCACATCGGCGCGCTGCCTGGAGCGTATGCGCCGCTCGCCGTGGATCTCGATCGCGATGGCGCGATCGATGTGGTCGCGGTCGCGGCGTATGCCGACTGGAACAACCCGCAGCGCAGCGCGACGTCCCTCATGTGGTTTCGCAACGGCGGGAAGACGGCGTTTGTGCCACATGTTCTGGCGCGCGAGCCGAAAGATCAGATCACCCTTGCGGCGGGCGATTTCGCGGGTGACGGCGGCGTGAGTTTGGTGACGGGCGGTTTCTATATATACCCGCCTTACGATCGCGCGGCGCGTATCACGTGGTGGAAGAAATAGACTCATGCGCCGCGGTCCGATCATTCTCGCAGTGGCGATGCTGGTGCTCGGTGCGGGCGGCTTGGTGGGAGTCAGGTGGTCACGTGCGCGCGAGCGAGCGGCGCTGATCGCGCCGGCGCTCACCGCGATGCCTTCGCTTGACGCGTTGCGGAGTGAAGGGCGTGCGCGGCTGACTGGCGCCTTGAACCGCGCGCGAGGCGGTGATGTGGCGGCGTTGGCGGAAGCCAGCCGGATCCTGCACGCGAACGGTTTTCTGAACGAGGCGATGCGTTGCTACGCGGTGCTCGAGCGATTGCAGCCGGATGAGCCACGCTGGCCGCACCGACACGCGACGATCGCCGCGGGTTTCGGCGATCTCGAGCCCGCGCTCGCGCGCTGGCAACGCGTGACGGTGCTCGCGCCCGACTATCTGCCGGCGCGGCTGCGGCTGGCGGAGGTGCTGATGAAGGCGAATCGCCCGGACGAGGCCGCCGCGGCATTTAGCGAGGTGTTGCGGCGCAAGCCCGACGACCCGCACGCGGCGCTCGGCCTCGCGCGCATCGAGGTGGAGGCGAAGCAGTGGGCTGCCGCGCGTGCTCGCCTGGAGAAAATCGTCGCGCAGACCGACTACACGCTCGGTTACGATCTGATCGTGACGGTCTACGAGCAACTCGGGCTCGCGCGGGAGGCGGCGGCGATCCGCAGTCGCACGAAGGCCTCGGGCGCGTATCGAGATTTCAATGACGCGTGGATGGCCGAGCTGCTCGGCGATTGTTACGATCCGTATCAGCTCGCGCTCGCCGCTGGTGCCGCGGAACGCAGCGGCGATGCCGGGACCGCGGTGAGGCTGCTCGAACGCGCGGTGAGCCTCGCTCCGGAGGACGCGGCCGCGCGGTTTCAACTCGCGGGTGTACACACGAGGCGGCGCGATCTGCCGGCCGCACGCGCGCAACTCGAGCGCTGCACGAGCGTCGCGCCGGAGTTTGCGGATGCGTGGGCGCACTTGAGCGCATTGCTCGAGCAGGGCGGCGATCGCGCCGGTGCGGAACGCGTCCTTGCGGCCGGACTTCGGCACTGCCCGGATTCCCCGGGGCTGCACCTCATGCGCGCGCGGCAGCTCCGCAAGAGCGGCAGCATCATGCCGGCAATCGAAGCGTATCGGCGTTCGCTGCAACTACGGGGAAACGAAGCCGACGCCCATGTGGAGCTTGCGACGTTGCTGTTCCAGGTGGAGCGCGCGAACGAAGCGGTGGCTCAGCTTCGTCGGGCCATCGAGGTCGAGCCTGATCACCCGACGGCGCTCACCGTGCTGGCGTTGAGTGCGATTTCCGCCGGCGACGAGGTGTCCGCGAGGCAGTGGATCGAGCGGATCCGTGCTCAGCCGCGCGTCGCGCCAACGCAAGTGCACCAACTGCTGGTCGCGTATCGCGACCGGTTTGGACGTGATTTTCGCTAAACGCAGCCGGCCATTGTATATAAAAAAGCTATAGTCATATGGGTTTCAGGAAAAGAGGCCCGCTCAGGGAGCGGGCCTCACAATGAGTCGTGAACTCTATCCGCGCTGGAATCAGAACCTGAATGTATTGGTAATGGTCCAGGTTTGATACGGCGCGATGCGATAGCCGGCGGGTGTGCCGTCGGGCTGCGTGGTGATCGGGATCAGCTCGTCGCCGGCGAATGCGTTCCGGACGTTGAGCTGGATCCGCCAATCGATGTCGCGCCAGACTTTCCTTCGACCGTAGCCGACCCAGAGGTCCACGTTGGTTTCGGTCGGACCGTAGTAGGGATTCGCGAGATCGAAGCTCAGGTCGCCGGCGATCGCACCGGGCACGGGGCGATAGCCGATCACGACCTCATCCTGCCAGCGCAAGCCGCCGCCGACGCTGAAGCCGCGCAGCCGGCCTTCGGTGAAATCGTAGTTGGTGATGACATTGAAGCGCCACTCGCGCAGCTCGGGAACATTGGTGCCTTCCTGAAGTTTGCGGCCGGCATATTCGGAGCCGATATTGGAGTTCCATTGAAACAGCGTGGTGTCGTTGCCCGCGCCGCCCCACCAGATGCGCAGGTCGCCGGCGGCCGTGGTCTTCAGCGCGCGTTCATAGGCCTCGATGAAACCGGAGAGCGCGGCGCCGCCGACATTCATGCGCGTGGCTTCGGTCTGCGTGGCATTAAACGCGAGGCGCCAGTTGCGCGTCACCTGCGCGTTGAGCTCGATCTCGTAGCCCTCGGAAATCGCGTCCTCGGTCACGGCAAACCCGGGCGGAGCGCTCGCGGTGAGCGAGCGGTCGAGATTGTTTATATCGAGGCCCCAGACTTGGTAGAAACGGGGATCGACGCTGCGTTGCCACGCGCGCCAGGCGGAAACCGCGGCGACCTCGCGCGCATCCGCCTGCTCCTGCGTCTCACCGGGTGCGGGGCTGTAAGTATAGCGGCCGGCGTTGCCCTGGCCCTGGGTGCTGATCGTGTCGCCGCCGAGATTATGCTCGAAGATATTGGCCCAGTTCCCGGCCCACGCTTGCGAGGAACCGATAAACCATGCGCCGCTGAGCGCGCTGCTGGAGGCGTTCGTGACGGTGGTCTTGTACTTGTTTACCTTGAGGGAGTATTTCCCGTCTTTGGTCTCGAGCAGGATGCCGCGATCGTGCGTCTGGCCGGACGGCGCCGCGATCGGGTCGCCATAAACGTCCACGCGTTGGGCGAGCGGCTGGAAGTTGTCGGATTTGTTATAGAACACGCTTACCAGCACCGGCAGCCGGCGGCCCCATTCGTTTATAAAGGGCAGCTGATTGAGGTGGCCGACGATACTATAGCTGCGCGAGGAACCTTCGAGCCGGTTGTTGGGATTCGTCGGCAATCGATAGGTCGAGCCGAGATCGACCTGGCCAAAGCCGGGGGAGTTTGACGAGCGGCGCTCGAACGCCCACGCCTGCGCGACATCACGGCGCCAGCCGATCGTGCCGATGACGGCCTTGTCCCAGAACTGGCCCTGCCAGACCAACGCCCGCGAGGATACGCGCGATTTCGTGAGGCGCGCCAGCGTGGTCAATTGATCGCGGCCATCCGGCGAGCGCTCGGAGTCGGTGACGTTCAGCGTGACATTGCGCCAGCCGACATAGTTCGCGGGGTTCTCTGCCTGGGTCGACGCGCGGCGCGTATCGCCCGGCAGGTAGTAGGCGTTGTCCCAAGGCGCGGCGGGATCGACGTTCGGTGCATTCCACGTGGAGTCGAACGCGCGCACGACGCCGCTCGCGGGAATCGCGGCCGTCATCGCGCGCGGGATGCCGCTGCCTGATGACGCGGTCCGGTTGAGCAAGGAAGGGCCGAGATAAATAACCGGATTTGGCGCCAGCAGATTGTCCGTGAAACGGATCGAGCTCGGCGCGCCAATGAAATCGCGATACGCCGGATCCAGAATCGCCCAACGCTGCCACTCGCGATAATCCTGATCGAGCGTGTCGCGGGCAAAGAGGCCAGTGACCGTGTGGCGACCGAGCAGGCGATGGAACCACGTGCGACGGCCTTCGCGCATGAAATCGTGCGTGGCGAACACGGTCGCGCGGCGCGACTCGCGTTCGTTCTCGGTCGAGTTGTTGCCGAACTGGCCGCTGTCGCTGATGAACGGCCGGCCGACGTTCGGATTCGCGGTGCCGTTCTGGAAGGGTTCGCCGTTGGCGCCATCCGGCGTGCCGTCCGTATAGACATTGTTCAGGTCGACGTGAATCGCCTGCCGTTCGCCGCTCATGAAGCTGAGCTGGCCGTTGCGATAACGCTCCTTGTTGTAGACGACTTCGAAGCCGAGGCGGTCGTTGAGAAACGTCTGGGCGAGGCTTATATTATAAGCGGTGAAGTTCTGCCATTCGTTCTTGTTGGGGCCATCGAGGAGGTTGTCGTAGAAATTATACACGGAATCGTCCGTGAGGCTGCGATGTCTATAGACTCCGAATTCGCTGAAAGGCAGCCGCGCGCTGCGGGCAAATTGTGCGTACGGCGCGATGCCACCCTGCCGGTGAAACGCGAAGCCACCGACGTTGCCATCGACTGCGCCGGTCGGACCGATGCCGCGCGTCGTGCGAATCTCGGACAGGAAATACGGGGGCGTGCCGTTCCCGCCATTGAAGTAGGCGAGCGGACCGCCGAAGCTCTGCGCGAAATTGCCGATCAGCGGCTGGTAGGCGGGATTCACCTGACCGGCGTTTGGGCCGCCGTTGATACTGGGGCGCTGCTGCCCGTGATTGGGGCGGCCGGTGTTGTCGTCCTGGAGTTGAAACGGATTGAACGTCTCCCGATTGAGATTGTTGAACGTGCGCGGTGAGCCGTCGATGTTCCGGCCTTGATACGTGCCGGTTTCGAACCACGGCGTGATGAGGTCGATTGGTGGCAGGGAGCGCGGACGATTGCTGGTGATTTTTCCCGTCTCGATGTTCGCCTTGAGGATGGTGCGGGCGTGGCCGCGTTTCAGCAGTTCCGGCTCGAAGCGCAACGCGCCATACAGCCGGCGATCGAGATCGTACGCGGGCTCCTGTTTGTACTTCTCGTCGTCGCGCACGGCCGAGAGCCGGAACGCGAGCTGGTCCTTGAGGAGCACGCGATTCAGATCGAGGGAAACGCGATTCGCGTCGAAGCTGCCGTAGCGGAACTCGACTTCGTTCGCGTTCTTGAAACCGGCCTGGCGCGTGCTCGTGTTGATGATGCCGGCGGGGCTGCCGAGGCCGAACAGAATGGAATTTGGGCCGCGGCTCAGGTCGACGCGGTCGACGTTGTAGCCGTCCCACGGAATATCGCTGAGAAAATAATCGCGGGTGTTATCTGCCTGCGCGAGACCGCGCACGCGCGTGTTCTGGTTTGGATTCCGGAAGCGATCGGACTCGTTCAGCAACGCGCCGTCGCCGACGCCCGCGAAGTTGCCCATCACGTTGCCGACCTCGGTGCCGGCGGTGTATTGCAGCAGCGTTTCGTTGCTCACGGCGCCGGTGTCCCGGAGGAATTGCGAGGTGATCACGCTGACGGCGTTGCCGACATCGCGCAGCTCGGTGTTCAGGCGATTGCCGGCGAGGGTCGTCGCCGCGGTGTAGCCGGTGGAGCGTTCGGTCGACACTTCGAACGGTGTCAACTGCACGATCGTCTCGCCGGTTTCTTCATCGGTGACCACGAGGTTCGCGGGATCGGTCGCGGCGGCGGAGGTTGACGCGGGGCGTGGCGTGGGAGGAGGAGTGGGCGCTTGTTGCGCCCACAGAACGCTTGCGCCAAGGACGGCGCCGGCGAGACCGACGGTGGTTCTGTACAGATTCTGGAGGTTCATCTGTTCGACGGGTTGGTGGGTTGGGATTTTGCCCGCCGCGATGCCGTGATGGCATCGAAACGGGAAGGCGCCACAGGGGATCGGCGACCGCAGGGGATGCGGGCGTACCGTGGCCGCAGTTACTTGCAGGGGTGTTGCTATACAGTGACTGCATCCTCCGACGGCGCGCGCAAATCGTCGTGCTAACACTAGAGCAACCGTGGCGCAGATCCGGCGCGCGGGCCGGCCACGGCGCCCGGAAGACGTTACGGAGCCGGGGGCAGGTGGATCCGAAAGCGGCCGCCGGCCTCGAGCAACGCGAGCATATAAAGCAACCCGTCGTAGTAACGCCACTTGCCGCTCGGCACGGGCATTGCCCAGAGGCGTTGTACAAATCGTCGGGCAATCTCCGGGTCGGCCGCAAGGCCCGCTACCGCTGCCATCGCGAGGAGTCCTGCCGATGTACTCGTTGAGAGCGGCGTGCCGTCGAGCGTGTATTGATTGGGAATATTGGGCGCGTGCGATTCGAGGAATCTGAGCACGCGATTGCTCTGCTCGATTTGCCACGGATCGGCGCCGAACCACGCGAAGTCGAGCGCGACGTTCGAGAGCGTGCGCCACGCATCGAAGCGAAAATCGACTTTGTCAGCGCCGAAGCCGGAGTGCGGCCGCCCGTCGAAGTGGGCATAATCCGGCATGAGTCCGGTCCGCGGGTGGGCCGCGCGACGGAAGAACGCGCGGCTTGTTCCGGCGGCTTCGCGCCAGAATGCGCGGTCTTCCACGTCTACGCTCCAGCGCGCCCACAACTCGTAGAACGCGGGCACGTGATACGAAGGATTGGTGAGCTGGCTTGCGGCCGGCGTGGGCGCGAACACCACCTGTTTCCGCTCGCGATCGAAGATCGCCGTCACCTCGCGCGTGGCCGGCTTGTGCAGCATCGCGCGGAGCAGCGCCTGCGCCTCCGCCTGATAGTCGAATAGTCCGGCGCCGTTGCCCCAGCGATGTGATGCGAACAGCAGCGCGGTCGCGATCCATTCCTCGCCGTCGCTGGCGGCGCCCGGGTCGATCTTCGTGCCGTCGAAGCGGCAGTGCCACGCAAAGTAGCCGGCGCGCGGGCCGCTGACGTGATACATGTGAGTCTTCGCCCATTTCCAGAGGCGATCGAACTCGGCGCGGCGATCCAGCTGCACCGCGATCATGAGCCCGTAGGAGATTCCCTCCGAGCGTACATCGCCGTTGCCGATGTCGGCGATGTAAGCCGAATCCGCCGTAACCGGAAAGTAGATACGCTGCGTCTGGTCGTGACCGTGAAACAACTGCCGCCAGGCCGCTTCGATCTTCGCATCGACCGCGGCGTCCGATCGCCCGAGCAGTTCGCGGAAGAGGTTTCGGTAGTGGCCGGTCGCGAACGACCGCGGCGACTCCACGGCCGCGAGCCTCGTTGTTGTTCCAGCGATTGCCGCGAGGATCAGGACGGCGAGGAGCGCCGAGCTCCGGATCAACTTTGGCGTTGAAGGCGGTGCTGAACTCATGAGCGCCCGGACGCGGTGTCGCCGTTTCATCACGAGGGTTCCGGCGCTTCTGCGACGTCGGCCGGCATGGTGTCGCGCTTCCGTCGGGCCTCGAGTTCCGCGCCGATGCGCAGGTTGAGATCGCGTCCGATCGGGTAGAGCGCGAGGCACAGGAGGCCGCATGCGAACGGAATCGCCGAGTACAACGAGGCGCTGAGCCGGATGCCGAGCAGCGCCTGGGGCGATTGCGCGACGTTCGGTATATAGCCATAGGCTGCGATCAGCCAGCCGCTGAGCGCGCCGCCGAGCCCGAGCCCGACTTTGAGTGCGAAGAGAATGCCGGCATACATGAAACCCGTAGCGCGGCGGGCGTTTTTCCACTCCGAGTAATCTGCCACATCCGCGATCATCACCCAGAGCAGCGGCACGGTGGGGCCCCAGCCGAGCGGCCAGAGGAGACTGAGCACGACGAGAAGCGTCAACGACGTTGGCGTGACGAAAAACACCAGCGCAGTGGCGATCGTCGAGAGGGTCATTCCGGTGATGAAGACGCATTTTTTTCCGAAGCGATCGGCCAGCGGCTTCGAGCATGCGATCCCGATGATCTGAACCAGCGAACCGGTGACGAAGAAGAAACTCAGACCGACGGAGGCGGCGTTCGAGCCGTCGGGTTTCACCAGCAAGCCGAAGGCGTCGAGGACGGATTTCCAGCCGCGCGGATCGTCGGCGCCGGTCGCCGCGAGACCTACACTTTCGAGAAACCCGCGGACCATCGCCGGATCGAGATAGTAGTTGAAAAAGTAGTTCAGCGAGCTTCCGCGCAGGACAAGCGTCGCGAAGATCAGCAGGGTCAGGATGAACATCACGAGCCACGGCCCGCAGGTGAACACGTCACGCAGATCCTCGCGTAGCGACGAACGCTGGCCGCGCGGCGGCACCACGCGTTCACGTGTGGTCGCAAACGTCGCGAGGTTGAGGCCGACGATGAGCGCGCCGAAGATCCCCATCGTGATCGCCCAGCCTTTCGCGCTGTCGCTGCCGCCGAATTTGTCCACGAGCGGCAGCGTGAGCGCCTGGATGATGAACTGGCCGATCAGGGCGGCGACGAAGCGATAGCTGGCGATGCTGGTCCGCTCGTTCACGTCGGGCGTCATCACGCCCATCAACGCGGAATACGGCGTGTTGTTTGCCGAATAGAGGATCATCACGAGCGAGTAGGTGAGGTAGGCGTAGATCAGTTTCCCCTGGGGCCCGACATTCGGGGTTATATAGCAGAGCCAGAACACGACGCCGAAAGGAACGGCCGTCCAGAGGATCCAAGGGCGGAACTTTCCCCATCGCGTCTGCGTGCGGTCGGCGAGCGCGCCGATCACGGGATCGACGACCGCATCGGCGAGGCGCAGGAGAAGAAACATCGTGCCGACGGCAACGGCGGAGAGGCCCACGGTGTCGGTGTAATACCGCGTCTGATACAGAATCATCGCCTGAAAAAAGAAATTCGTGGCGATGTCGCTCAGGGCATAGCCCGCCTTCTCGGAGAAGGAAAGTTTCATGGGGTGGGGTGGGCCGAAGCTCTTGATTCTGAAGATCGCGGCGAGTGGGAAACGCACAACGGCACCTCGACGCTAACAATAGACTTGTCTCAGGCGCGGTCGCGGAAATGGTGCGCGTCAGTTTCGCAGCGTTTCGATCGACCCCACCCCATGAATGAACGTCGAGTCACTCTCGCGGACATCGCGGTGCGCGCGAAGGTCCACGTCACGACCGTGTCGCTGGCGCTTCGCAATCATCCGCGGCTGCCGGCGAGCACGCGCGATCGCATTCAGAGTTTGGCGAAGGAGATGGGTTACGCGCCCGATCCGTTCCTGCGTGCACTCGTGGCGTATCGCGGCCGGATCATGCCTCACCGCGACCCGCCGACGCTCGCGTATGTCACGCACTGGGACACGCGTTGGGGTTGGAAGAAGGTCACGGCGCATCCGCAGTTCTATGCCGGTGCCGAGCGCAAGGCGGCGGAGCTGGGCTTTCGGCTGGAGCACTTCTGGCTCGGCGAGCCCGGCCTCTCGCATCGCCGGCTCAGCACGATCCTTCAGGCGCGGGCGATCAGCGGCCTCATCATCGCGTCGCACACGCGCGAGGTCGACGCGACGTTGAACCTGGATTGGTCGCGTTTCAGTGCCGTGAAGATCGACTACCTGCCGCATCAGCCGGCGCTGCACAACGTCACGAACGACCAGTGCAGCATCATCCGACTCGCGATGCAGCATGTGATGGCGGCCGGTTATCGCCGGATCGGCTTTGCGATGCATCGCGGCTGGGATCACAGCGTCGATCACCTCTGGACGGCCGGCTATTTGTGTGAGCAGCAGAACCTGCCCCCGGACCAGCGCATCCCGATGTTTTTGTTTCCGGAGGCGGAACCGGCCGAGGCGTGGCTCAACGAGAGCAAAAGCGAAGTGGTCGCGCCGGCCGGCGCGTTTCGTCGCTGGTTTCGCGCCCATCGACCGGAAGTGATCATCAGCAAGGCCTCGTTCGTCCGGCCGCGTTTCGCCGAGCTGGGCTTGCGGGTTCCGCAGGACGTGGCGTTTGCCGATGTGTTTTTGGAGACCTTCGACGCGACCGTCGCAGGAGTGCGGCAGAATCACGAAACGGTGGGCGAACTCGCGGTGGAAATTCTCGCCGGCCAGCTCCAGCACAACAAATACGGCGCGCCGGAAATCCCGACGACGACGTTCGTCGAAGGCACGTGGTTCAGCGGTGCCTCATGCCCGCCGAAAACGCCTGCCCTTGCCCAGTCGGTTTGAAAAACCGTGGCCCCAGAATGCTCCTGAAGTGGGATAGGCCGGCGCTAGCGGTGTGGACTGGCAGCCTTCGATCATCTGAAGCCGGCGGGGGCTCCACGCCGGGATTTGTTTTGCCGCCAAGCCCGGCGCCTGCCTGATCTCGGTGCGGCATTCTATTTTGTCCTGCCAAAGTATCCCGGTGGCCTGGAGCTGTTTGAGCTGAAGCATGATTTTCTAGCTGGGGAAAAACAAAAGGGGCATTGACAATCCCGGGGCTGAATCTGTTTTCCTTCGACTCTTTCGTTTGGCTCAAAGCCAGCGAAAACGTTGCCCGGTAGCTCAGTGGCAGAGCAGGTGACTGTTAATCACTTGGTCGCTGGTTCGATCCCAGCCCGGGCAGCCAATTCGCCAGAATGGCCAGAAGTGACAGAGAGCGCCAAAGCGCGACTTAAACTCTCTGTCCCTGATACTTGCACAGCTTCGATGAGCTGCCGGCAAATGTCGGAGAGTGACACCACCGGACGCGAAACGCCGGTATTTTGTGCCCCGTGTTGTGCCACGGTTTCGTCCTGCGATATCCAAGGAAGTTTTTCGACCTCATCTACGGCAGCCTCGTTTTCCAACCCGTGTACTTCTTCACCCGCTCGGCTCACCCTCGCTCTGCTCGGGCTGCGCCATTTACGCGCTCCCGCGCTCCATCTCCGCGTGGCCGAGAAGCTCAGGCCTCCGCCTTCGGCGGATCGACGCAGGTGCAAATCCTGCCGCGGGGGCTTTCGGAGGCGACGGAGCGAAGAGAGATGGATCGACGGCAGGTCGACCCCGCAGGGGCGAGCGGAGCGAGTCAAACTGGACGAGGCGCCGGCACCCGTTTGAAGCGGATTGGGCGGCCACGCGCCGCTGGGGAGCATGACCTCTCGCCTCCGCCAATTTTTCGGAGAGTAAAACCGCGAAGCGCGGTGATCGGTTGTATGTGTCCGGCCGAGTGCCTACCTTCGTGTCATTGATCTCGAAGCGCTGCGTCACAGACAGTGACGCACATGGTCACGGGCAGTGACGATTCAGGCCACAACGGACCGCCACTCGGCGGGCAACAGCGGCGTGAGGTCGTCACGCGTGGTCATGGTCGGCAGCCGCTTGAGGACATCCCGGATGTAGTCGAGCGGATCAAGACCGCGGCGCTGGCAGGAAACGACAATCGAGTAGATGATCGCGGAGCGGTCGCCGGCGTCCGGGTGGCCGATAAACAGGAAGTTCTTTTTTCCGATCGCCGAAGGTCGGATCGCGTTTTCGAGCAGGTTGGTGTCGATTTGCGTGTCGCCGTGATCGCAGTGCGCAGCCAACGCGTCCCACTGGCCCAGCAGATACCGGCATGCCTTGCCCAGGGGCGATTGCGGCAGCGAGCGGCGCGCCAACAAGAGGGCGGCCTTTTTCAACAGCCGCAGCGTCAGCTCAAAATCCCGTGTCCGCCACCGTGCCCGCTCCGTCCCACGGATCTTCCGCTCGTCCCAATCGCGCTCCATTCGATACAGATGTCCGATGAGGCGCAGCATGAAGGCGGCCGGCACCGGCGCCGTTTCGAGGGCATCGTTAAACTTACGCCGGGCATGCGCGAAGCAGGCGACTCGGATCACGCCAGGATTCTTCTGGGCATAGCGAGCATACCCCTCGTAGCCGTCGGACTGAAGCACGCCCTGAAAGCCGTCCAGCAACGTCGTGATCTCCCCGTGTTGGCGGGTCAGGCGCCAATCGAAGACGACATCGTCGCCCGGAGGACTGATCGCCCAAAGGTAACCTTGGAAGGTCTTGCCGGTGCGCGCATCGGGATCCTGACATCGGATCGGTGTTTCGTCCGCCTGGAGATATCGACCACTCAGCAGTCGCTCCTTCATCTTCAGATAGATCGGCCGCAGCCACTGCGCGGTGACGGCCACCCAGTCCGCCATGCTCTGCCGGGACAGGCGCGCGCCCCAGCGCTCCGACATTTTCTCCTGCCGGAAGAGCGGCACATGGTGCACATATTTCGAGACGACGACCGCGGCGAGCAGCCCCGCCGACGCATAGCCGCCCATCACCGCCCGCTCCGGCGCCGGCGCCACCAGCGGCGCCCGACTGCGATCCAGCCGGTGACGATACTTCGGCCGCACGATCTCGCGCTTCACCAGTTTCGGCGGAATCAGATCGACCTCGAAGGTCCGCTCCTCGCCGATCCGCTCGTATACTTCCGGGTCCGCCTTCACCTCCGCCGGTACGATTTCCACCGTCTCGTGCACCGGCAGATTGCTGGAACGCTTCCTCCGGCGGGCGCCGCTTCGGTGGCGTCCGCTCGTAGGACACCGTCTGCCGCGGCGCGGCCGCTTTGATCTGCGCCTCGACCTGCCCCAAGGCCAGGAGCAACTGCGAGCGATCAAACGTCTCGCCCTTGCCGCCCCCAAACAGCTGCTTCTTCAGCCACGCGAGCTGCGTCTCCAAGCCGACCACCTTCTCCTCGAGTGACGCCACCTTGCCCTGCAGGGCCTGGTTTTCAGCGAAGAGTTGCTCGGCCGGTGGCATGTTGTATCGATATATCGGATACAGCCGGTTCCGTGCCACTCACCGCTCATACCACGCCTTTCGGCAACCGTCCTTCAGGTCGATTCCATTGATCAACATCGTCAGCGATTCGGTCGTCAGCGAGAGCTTCTTGCGGTCGCTGCCGATCGGCCAGGTGAGGCGTCCCTTCTCCAAGCGTTTCGCCAGCACCCACACCCCGGTGCCGTCCCAATACAGCAGCTTCAGCCGGTTGTGCCCCTTGTTTGAGAAGACGAACAACGCCCCCTGCCGCGGATCCTCGCCAAGGCGTTGCTCAACTTCGGCCCACAACCCGTCAAAATGCTTCCGCATGTCCACTGGCTCCACCGCCAGGTAGATCCGCCACGAACTCGGGAACGCGAGCATCAGCGCAGCCCCTTCACACACGCCACCACATCTTCGATCCGCGCCGCGCGCACGATCAAGCCGTCCGGCATCACGAGCTCCACCGCAAACCCTGCCTTCCGCAGACTCACCTCCACGAACGCCGGCGTCTTCTCCGCCAGCGACCCCACCACGCGCTCCTTTTCCATCCGCCGCCTCCGCAGCCACCCCGCCAGCGTGAAGTAGTTGATTCCTTCCTGCTCGGCGAACGCACGCTGCGTCAGCCCGCTCGCGTCAAACGCGGCCAGCAATCGCCGGCGCTCACGCTCGTCCGCCAGCCTCCGACCGCCGCCGTCCTGCTTCGCCAACTCCAACGTCGCCACCGCTACTCCGGGTTTCATCCCGACATACTATCACTCCCTCCGGCTCAGCGGAATAAGGTCCCCGGCCGGACTCATACGATCGGTTGGAAGCCGATTCGAGCCGCGAGGCTTGTGGGGCAGGACCACTGCTCTCCGCCACTTTGGCGAGTGAGCCCGCCGAGGTGCGGGCGCTGTTTCGAGAGCGGACGGGACCGGCCCCGTGAGGCGCAAGCCTCCGCTCACTGCTGGACCTCGAGTTCGGAAGATTGCCAGACCTCGAACCCGCCATCCATCTCCACGACGGGGTAACCTCGTCCGGCCAATTCGGCGCAGGCTTCTCCGCCGAGCTGGCAGGTGTGAGAGTAGCAATACACCACGTTGACCTTTTCCTTACTCAAACCGGATGCCGAGTGCCACTTGTCGCGGGGCAAGCTTACCGCGCCAGGGATGTGACCTTTGGCGAAATCTTCCGCCGCACGGACATCCACCATGACAATGTCCCGATTATCGGCGATGGCGCGATGCACTTCGACGGGACTGGCACTACGTGCCCCTTGGGCCTGCGAAAACGGGCCGAGATTCGACGGATCGATATCGGAAATTTCGTCGTTCATATACTCGGAGGTTTCAGAGTTTTCTCCAGGCTTTGGAGCAATGTCCTATTGAGTCTCAAGTGGTCCGTGGCTCAGCGCAGGTTTGCCTTTTCCAAGCCAAAGGCAGCGTCCGCCGAGCCGGGGATTTTCCGAAAAGCGATGTTCAACCGATTCCACGCGTTGATCGCCATGACGGCGAACGTGAGGTCGGAAAGTTCCTTCTCCGAATACTGCCCGAGCACGCGTTGGTATAGTTCGTCGGGAACACCAAGGTCGCCGAGCTTGGTGAGCGCCTCCGTCCATGCAAGGGCGGCGCGTTCGCGCGGCTCGAACAACGTTGATTCGCGCCATGCCGGGAGATGGTAGAGGCGGAGTTCGCGCTCGCCGTGGAGCTTCGCCTCCTTGACGTGCATATCGAGGCAGAAGGCGCAGCCGTTCAGTTGCGAGGCGCGGATCGAGACTAACAGGAGAATGGTCTTGTCGATCCCGCAATCGTCAACGCGCGTGCTGAAATCAACGAGCTTCTGGATCAGCTCGGGTGACTGTTTAAAGGCATCGATTCGATGGCTCATGGGTGAGGTTGTTATAACGTCGATTGAAAGTGTTTCCGCGGGAAGCGGATTGGCCAATAGCCGGACGCACCGGAGAAGCCGGAGTGTATTTCAGTTGTCGCATCGTTCCGGCAGTGTCCGAGGGTTGCTGGAATCCAGCGTTCAAGCCGCTTTGACTGCTTGCTTGAGCCAGTCCTGGAACCGCGTTTTGCCGAGTCGGACATTCGGACCGGGCGTGAGGCTTTGGTCGTTGAGTCGCACGCCGAAATACAGTGCCGCGGGATCGACAACCACCACGCGCGCATCGCCAGAGGCGCCGAAAAACTGGCGGATCATTTCGTCCTGGCGAATCGGCTCGGGCCCGGCGATTTCGACAGTGCCGTTGATCGGTGAACCTACGGCGACATCGGCCAGCAGCGCTGCAACGTCGTCCGATACGATCGGCTGCATCAATGCGGAAGGAAGTCGCACGCTCTGACCGTCGGTGGCGCCGTGAGCGATGACTTTGACGAATTCGAAAAACTGCGTCGCGCGGACGATCGTATAAGGAATCGGCGACCCCTTGATCAGATTTTCCTGTGCCATCTTTGCGCGAAAATAACCGCTCGCGAGCAATCGCTCGGTGCCGACAACCGAGAGAGCAATGTGATGCTGCACGCCGGCCGTGGCTCCAGCCGCGAGAAGATTGCGACCCGATTTCTCGAAGAACTCCAAGACCGCCTTGTCTTCGAACGAAGGCGAGTTTGCCACATCGACGACGACCTGCGCGCCCGTCAGCGCCTTAGCGAGGCCCTCGCCGGTGATCGTGTTCACGCCCGATGACGGCGAGGCGGCGTTGACCTCGTGGCCGAGTTGTCGGAGGCGGATCGCCAGCTTGGTGCCGATCAGGCCGGAGCCGCCGATAATGACGATCTTCAGATTCCTATTGGGTTGGGACGGGTTGTTTTTCATAGCGGCTGATGGTGCCCCAGATTCGTCTTTCGGTGTAGCCGTCGCGTGCCAATAATAGTTATGCTGTTTTCGCATGAGCGCCTTCGAAAACCTCGCATTGCTTCGGGCCTTCGTGGCTATCGTGGAGTGCGGCAGCATTTCCTCCGCCGCGCGCCGGCTTCGCGTTTCTCAGCCAGGCTTGAGCCGGCAATTACGCACGCTGGAGGAGAGCTGTGGCACCGCGCTGCTGCGACGCGATACGCACACGATGAGCATCACGGAGGCGGGACGACGCCTGCTCGGCGACGCGAAGTCCATCCTGGAGCAGGCGGAGGAAGCGGATCGCCGGCTACGCGAAGGTCACATGACCTTGAGCGGACAACTGCGTCTCTTTGCGACGGTGGACCTCGGACAGTTTATCGTGACGCGGCTCGTCAGCCAGTTTCTCCATGATCATCCAAAGGTCACGGCGACTCTCGCGCTGACGAATCGTCCGCTGCGCATGATCGAGGAGGGCTCCGATATCGGAGTCCTGCCCGGAAAAATCACCGACGAGAGTGTGATAGCACGCCCTGCCGGCACGATTGCGCTCCAACTCGCGGCATCGCCGCTCCTGTGCAAGAGTCGGCCCACGCCAACGAAGCCTACGGACCTCCAATCGTGGCCGTGGGTATCGTTGGACGGAGCGCAATACTGGAGCGCGCGCGAACTCACGCTTCGGCGTGACGGCGCGGAACAAACGCTGCGCCTCTCGCCAGTGTTTCTTTCGGAAGGGGTCACGAGCGTGCGTGAGGCGGTGCGCGCGGGACTCGGAGTCGCCGTCCTGCCGAATTGGCTCATCGAGGATGATCTGCGCTCCGGAGCGCTCGTTTCGGTCCTGCCGCGTTGGAAGCCCAAGGAGGTGCCCGTTCATGTCGTCTACGCCGGGCAACGCCTGCTGCCGGCGCGGGTGGCCGCCTTCATCGACTTTGCTGTCCGCTACCTCACGAGTGAAGGCATGGAACGCCCCTATAAAGGCGGTAACCATGCGCGAATGGTGAAGTAATGTAGTTGGCAGATTCTTCGCTGAGGGGCAGGGCCTCAACCCTCCGCCATTGCCGGGTCGTCTAACAGCAGGACAGCGGTCTCTGAAACGTGGGTGCATGTGCGACTCATGCCTCGGCAGCCATTTTTCATTCTCTGCAAGCATTGGGAGCGATGCAGCGGTTTCCTAAACCGCAGAGGCCGGCGCACGCCCGGCGCGGAGATCCATTTCTTTTGTTCGTCGCGCCGCCCGCTTCGCGGGCACCCGCGCTCCTCACCCCTCACTCGCTCCGCGAGTTCAGGGCTTCGCCATTTCCGTGCTACGCACTCCATCGCAAAGAAGATCACACACCGACGTGAGGCGAGCTGTGCCCGGCGTGAGCTGTTTCCATTTTCAAACCATCTCTTCCCATGAACACCGATGTTCTCGACAAGCCCATCGTCCTCTCGCTCAACCGCGCGTGGCAGGTCATCGGCCATCGCACCGTCAAGCAGGCGCTCATTGCGCTCAACGGCGGTTCGGCCGGCCTGCCGCCGGCGCTCGGCGTGGACGTCGCTTACCCGAAGCTCCACGTCCGCGTGCCGACGGTCATCGTCTCGACCCAGTTCGACCGCATGCCGCTGCGCATCCCGCGCGTCACGCGTGCCGCAATTTTCGAGCGCGACCGTGGTGTCTGCCAATACACCGGCGAACACGTCGGCAAGAATGGCGGCAACCTGGACCACGTTGTGCCGCGCGACCGCGGCGGCCGTGACTCGTTCGAGAACCTCGTTTGGTCGAAGAAGGAAATCAATTCCCTCAAGGCCAATCGACTCCCGCACGAGGCCGGTCTGCGGCTCATGCGCAAGCCCGCCGCGCCGAAGCCGCTTCCCGTGTCCGCCACGGTGCGCGAAGCGCGTCACCCGGACTGGCGGCATTTTCTGCACATCTGATGCCTCATCGTTGAGCGACGGGAAATGCGGCATCGCGCTAGCTAGGCGGCATGCTGCCGTCGACGAGCGTCACGGCGGTGCGTATCGATTAACCGGGGACTGCGCCGTGTTCCTCACCCGATCCGGATGTCGCCATTGGCAATGTCGCTGAAGGACACCACGCGCACGTCGCGTTGCTCACCGAGCCAGGCGGCGACTTCGTGGAGCACGTTGATGAACGGCTCGTCGGCGGTGCCGTTGCGAAAATATTCCCACCAGTGCGTCACGAGCACCGTGAGCGAGGAGCTTTCCACCGCACGCCGCACGTTCGCGAACATCGCGTCATAGGGATGCTGATACGAGAGCAGGCAACCGGGATGGCTCAACAGCGTCGCACCGCCCGCCCGCCAATGTGCCGTGCGACCGAACTTCTTTCCCGCATAGGCTGGCCACCATTGAAGCGGCAAACGCTTCGCCTCGAACCAGCCGGTTGAGATCACCGGAAAGCGCGTTGCAACTTCACTATAGGCCTCGCGCGAGAGCCGATCATAGGGTGCGACAAATGCCGCGGGAGTTTCGAAACCGCACTCAGTCAGCCGTCGCGCTCCGTGGTCGAGCCGGTCGGCGAGTTCCGCGCGGTCGGTGGAACCAAACTCGAAATACTCGTGGTGACATCCGTGATGCACGATCCGGTAGCCGGGCTCAGCATGAAGATAGTCCACGAGCTCGCGACTCTCTGCGAGCGGCACGTAGAGCTGCGCGCTTGATGTGCCTGCGGTGATGTAGCCTTCGCGCTCTCCATCCGGCGTACGCACATCGGTTCGCACGTCGGGAATCGTCGCGAGATTCACCGGCAAACCGCGGTCCAGGAACGGTCGATACAGCCGTTCGAGGCACGTGCGCGGAGTGAGGGCGCTCGTGTCGTCGTCACGCAGAATGACGTAGCGCATGATTCTCCTCCATCAGCTGGGCATAGAGCCGGCCCATGTGTGCGACCAGTGTCGCGCTGTCGAAATCCGCCCCCACGCGCGCGCGCCCGGCCGCGCCGAGCTCGTCGCGCCGGCGGGGATCCGACAGCACGCAGTCGACAGCCGTGTGAAATTCGGGCGGACGATCGAGGTCGAAGAGGAAACCGTTCCTGCCATGTTCGATGAGCGCCGTCGCGCCGGATGTGCGATTCGAGATCGCCGGCGTGCCCGCGGCCCACGCTTCGAGAATCACCAGTCCAAAGGTTTCGGATACAGACGGCAGCAGCACCGCGCGCGCTTCCTGCAGCAACCCGATGAAGCGTGGATCGCCGGGCGGCAACTGCCCGGTGAGCAACACGTGATGCTCGAGGCCGTCGCGTTTGATCCGCGCCTGCAAGGCGTCGCCATAAACGCGATCGGTCACCGCGCCAGCGAACACGAGCAACGCACGCGGATGTCGCCGCGCGAGCCCGGCCGCCTGGTCGACGAGCCAGCTTTGATTCTTCACCGGGTCGATTCTTCCCGGCATGAGCAGCACGTCGCGGTCTTGAATGAGCGGAAACGTGGTCCGCGCGATCAGACGCTGGTCGCGGACAAACTCGGCCGCGGGCACGCCGTGCGGCTGCACGATCACGCGGCGGTCGGGATGATGTTCGCGAATCAGTTCCGCCTCGCGCGGGTTGCACGTGATGATCGCGTCCGCCCGTGCGAGGACATTCCGCGCGCGCAACAGCAGACCCAACGGTTTGCCCCAATCCCAACCGCCGTCGGCTGGCTTGCGCAGCGCCTGTTTCACGGCCGCGGGCAAATCGTAGACGCCGCCATGCACGGTAACGACAAATGGCCGGCGCCGCGCCCGCGCGACCGTTTGCGCGATCGCGCCGAGCCGGCCCAACGCATGGGAGTGGATCACGTCCACCTCGGGCTCGCGCCAAAGCAAGCGCGGCAGATCGAACGAAATGATGTTGCCTCCCACCGCGATCATCTGGCGGCGGCTCTCGGCGGAAATTCCGCCGAGCGGCACGATCGCGCGGAAACGCCGCAGCGCGCCACCGGCGGCCGCAAAGGGCTGCAGATCGCTTTGCGAGGCGCTTCCGTTTGCGGCGGCCGGAGTGAGGGTCGGCGCATACACGACCGAATCGATGTGGTTCGCACGCAGCCCATCCACCAGGCGATGGATCGCGGTTTCCGTGCCGCCCCATTCGGCGGTGTCGTATTTGCGGAGAACGTGGGCGACGCGCATGGCTAGCGGTGTTGGACGACGCTGGTTTCTGTCGGAGCGCCGGGGAGCGCCCGCGAAAACCCAGCGGCATGCGCCGCTTCGTGCGCGAGCTCCGGAGTCGATGTTGGTCGCATCGGCGTGCTCGGATGTCGGCGCGCATAGGCCAGGCTCGCGAGCGCGCCGAGCAGGATATTGAACGTGATCACGATCGCCGTCTGGCGGAAAACCCACTCGGTGATGCTCTGCCCGAAAATGCCGCAGATGCCGAAAAATAGTCCGACCGCGAGCGTTCGCCCGGCATCGTCGCGCCGGCCGAAAAGAAACGGCACGCCCAACGAAAACCAGCGGCCCCACAACAGCAGGAACAGCAGCAGGCCCGGCAGGCCGAGCTCACCGAGCGTGAGCGCGGCGAGGTTGTGGGCGGGCGCGGCGAGATAGGAGTTCCCGAAAACGCCGCCGACATCGGATGTGCCATAGGCGGCGACGAGTTGATCGTAATCCTGAAAGCGAAAACCGAGGTCGGCGCCGTAGCTGCGGCTCACGTGATACGACCAGTTGTTGAGCCCGACGCCGAAGAAGTGATCGGTCGCGAGATTCTTCGCGAGTCGCAGATAAACGCCGCGACCGTCGACGTCCTGATCGAGATATTCATCCTCCAGGGAGATGTAGCCGAAGCGGTTCGCGAGCGTGGCCCAGAGCGACGCCACGAGCGCGATGCCGGCGAGCACGAGCCCGGCGCGCACGACGATCATGCGGACGTTCAGCTTCCAGGATGCGCACGCGACAAACGTGCCGAGTGCCACCACGGCGAAGACGGGAATTCCCGCGCGCGACACGGTGAGCAGCACTCCGACCGCCGCGAGGGCAGCGCAGACGCCGCTGAACCGTCGGAGCCAGGACGTCCAGCCCGCGTACGCCGCGGCGACGAGCGGCGGTCCAGTGAGGCAGAAGTACATCGAGAGGCTGTTCGCGTGCTCGAGCGTTCCGGCGACGCGATGAAGGCCAGTGATGAGCTTTTGCTTCACCGCCCAGACACCTTCGAAACCCACCACGCAGCCGAGCGCTACGAGCAGAATCGTCCACTCGTGTTTCGAGCGCACGTAGGCCGCCGAGGCGAGAAACACAAGGATGCCGCCAGCAAGCTTGAGCAGCTCGAACGCACCGAAGAGCTGCGGCTGCGAGGTCAGCACCGAGAGGATCGAGTAGAGCAACGACACCAGCATCAGTCCGAGGCTGCCGGGCCAGAACCAGCGCGGGCGTCGATGGCCTTCGTCGTTGCGCCGGTGCAGCAACGCTCCGACGAGCAGCGCGAGGGCGAAGATATGCAGGAGCGAGATCTCCACCCCACGGGTCGTGCCGCGATACCACGCGTGACTGAAGAAGTTCACGTCGAGCCGCTCGGCGAACACGGCGAGCGTCACCATCAGAAAAAAGAGTGCGTCGCGAACGTGTCGTGACCAGGTCGCGAGGACCGAGCATGCGACGCTCAGGACGGGAATGAGTATCAGCGCGATCGCCTGCTCCGTTTTCATGCGGTGAAGAGGGGGATGACTCGAGTCGCGCAGGGCGTTTCGCCTGCGGCGGACAGGGGCCAGGCGAATGCCGGACTACGCCTGCACTCCCGCGCCGCGCTGAGTTCTATAATAGCGCGTAACCGGCGGCACGCTGCTCGTCGACGATCGCATTTACTTGGTGCTGAGCTCCGGCGTCGCGAGGATCGTCTGGCGCTGCGTCTTCGGCCAGTAGGTCGAGACGCCGCGGCGGAGCATGCGCGACGCGTGCCACGAGGCGACGAGCGTGAGCGCAAATCCCGCGGCCGCCGCAGGCAGGTGTGTGATGCGTTGCGTGCCGCGCAGATCGGCGAGTCGCCGCCAGCGGAACGTCAGCAGGCCGGGAAACAACTGCCAGAAATGGCGCACCTCCGAGAGGTGCGCGGCGATGAGTCGCTTGAACCAGTCGGGATCGCGCAGTTCGAAGCCGCGCAGCGTGGCACCGAGGTGAGTACGTTGCTCGAGCGAGAGCGTTTTGAGATATTCGACGATGACATAGACGCTCGTCTGGCCGATCATCTGGCGCTTCTGATTGTTGATCACATCGCGCACCGCGAGATACGGCTCGTAGAGATGGGTGGCGCCGCGCACAGAGACCACGCGCGAAGGATCGATGGGCGCGCGGAAAAAATCGGTGCAGATCGCGGCCTTGAAGAATCCATCGTCGTTCGCGCCGAGATCGCGCGGCAGGTAGAGATTACGGGCGATGCTGGAACGCAGGCAGTAGAGCATGCCATTGAGCCGCCCTTCGATATTGTCGGTCATGTCCGACGTCGCGAGCGAGAGCCGCTCGCGCATCGATTTATACTTCTTCAGGTGAATGTCCTTCACGGGCCAGTCGGAAGCACCGCCGAGATGCGGGTGGCATTCCAGCTCGTGCACCACGCGCTCGATCGTGTCGGGCCGGTTGAAAATAATGTCGGCGTCCATCAGGCAGATGAAGCGCGCCTCGGGCGCGGAGAATTCGTGGACGAAGCGATTCCAGGCGTTGTTGCGGCCGGGCTCCGGAAGATCCGCGACACGTGCGCTGAGGGCGGCGCGGGCGACGTGCGTAGCTGAGATGCGATCGAAGATCGCCTGCGTCACCGCGACGGTCTTGTCGGTGCAGCCGTTGGCGAGGCAGACGACTTCGCAGCGCTCGCCGCGTTTCTCCAACTCGCGAAAGATCGATTGCGCGAAGAGCGACTCGAGCATCGGGCCGATCGAGTCCTCCTCGTTCCACGCGAGGATGCCGATGGAAAGACCGACAGGAAGAGCGCTCGCGCTCGAGCTGGAAGGAAGGCGCATGAAAAGGAGACCGAGCCGCCGCCGAAAAGTCGGCGCCGAAACGGTAGGTGTATGCCCCATCTGCGCGCGGGCATTTCCCCAAGGTGTGAGTCAGGCTTCCCGCGCCGTTCGCGTGACCAAGATGCGATGGTCCGTGAAGCGATACTTTCCCCGAACGGGGGAGTGGAAGCCTATCCTCTTTCTCCCATGCAGCAGGGCATGCTGTTCCACCGCACAAAGGGTGGGGCGCCCGGCGTGGACGTCGAACAAGTCATCTGTGAGCTGCGTGAGCGGGTGCAGCCATCGCGTTTGGAGCAGGCGTGGCGCGAAGTCGTCACGCGGCATGCAGCCCTGCGGACGCGTTTCGAATGGACCGACGGCGAAACACCACGGCAGGTCGTGCATGACGCGGCCGAGGTGCAATTGAACTTTCTGCACGCAAACTTCGACAGCGCGGCCGAGGCGCGGGCCGGTCTCGAAGCCTATCTCACGACCGATCGTGCGGCGGGTTTCGCGGCGTTGACGCCGCCGCTGCTGCGGGTCGCATTGCTGCGCGATGGGCCGGAGCACTTCTGGCTCGTCGTGACCTACCACCATCTCGTGCTCGATGCGCGATCGATGACGGTGATGTTTCGGGAGGCGCTCGAGTTCTACGACGGCTTTGTCACCGGTCGATCGCTCTCGCTTCCCCCTGCGCAGCCCTATCGCGGCTATATAGATTGGCTGCAAACCCGGGATCTTAAACTCGCGGAGGTCTTCTGGCGCGAACACTTGCGCGGGTTCTCCGCTCCGACCGCATTGCCGCTCGCGCATAATGTCCTGCCCGCCCTTCCTCCCGCCCCGGCCGGCGAGCTGGCTTTTCGGCTGTCGGAAACAATCACGCTCGCGTTACGGGCGACCGCGCAGAAATACGACGTAACGCCCAACACCATCGCGCAAGCCGCGTGGGCAATCGTGCTCAGTCGGCACACCGGGGAAGACGAGGTTGTGTTCGGGGCGCTGCGCGCCTGCCGCAAGATTCCGCAACTGGACACGAGTGCGATCGTCGGGCTCTTCATCAACACCGTGCCGCTGCGCGTGCCGGCGCGCGCGGAGCTTCCGCTCGGGAAATGGTTGCAGGAGCTGCGCGCGCAATGGGTCGCGCTGCGCGACCACGAGCACACGCCGCTGGTGAACGTCCAGCAGTGGAGCGGCGTCGCGCCAGGGCAGCCGTTGTTCGAAACGCTTTTCAGTTTCCAGGAGCCCTCGTGGGATTCCGCGTTGCAGGCGCTCGATGATGTGTGGGCCAGGCGAGATTTCGAGATTCGCGCGCAGCCGGGCTATCCGCTCGCACTCGAGGTGCTCGCCGGCCCGACGCTGACGGTGAAGTTCATCTTCGAGCGCGCCCGGTTCGCGGACGAGGCGGTCGCCCAGTTGATGGGCCATTATCGCGTCGTGCTCGAAGCGCTCGCCGCCGATGTCTCTGCGACGGTGGGCGAATTGCCGATCCTTACGGCGCCGGAAGAGCGGCGACTGCGGGTGGAGTGGAATCGCACCGCGGCGGAGTTCCCGCGGAATCGTTGCGTTCATACCTTTGTCGAGGCTCTCGCGGAGTCGGAGCCGGAGCGTATCGCAATTGTGGATGCGGCGGGCTCGCTCACGTTCGGCCAGCTCAACGCGCGCGCCAACCAGCTCGCGCATCGCTTGAAGACGCGCGGCGTCGGCCCTGATGCGCTCGTCGCCGTATGCATGGAGCGTTCCACGGAAATGATCATTGCCTGGCTCGGCACGTTGAAAGCGGGCGGCGCCTTCGTGCCACTCGATCCGGCGTATCCGAAGGACCGGCTCGCGTTTCAGCTCGCGGATTGCCGGGCGCGCGTGCTCGTGACGCAGCCGCACCTGCGGTCTGCGCTGCCCGAACTCGCGATGGGCATGCTCGTGCTCGAGCTCGGCGCGGACAGCGGCGACTGCGAGACGGAGCCGGCGTTCAATCTTCCGCTCGAAGTCACATCGCGGCATCTCGCCTACGTGATCTACACGAGCGGCTCCACGGGGCAGCCGAAGGGTGTCGAGATCGAGCATCGCGCGTTGATGAATCTCGTGACGTGGCACCAGCAGCGTTACGCCGTCACGGCGGCGGATCGCGCGACGCATCTCGCGAGCCCGGCCTTCGACGCGGCGATCTGGGAGATCTGGCCGTATCTCGCCGCGGGTGCGAGCGTGCATATTCCGGATGACGACACGCGTCTTTCCCCGGCGCTCCTCTGGCGCTGGATCGCCGAACAGAAGATCACGCTCTCATTCATGCCGACGCCTCTCGCCGAGGCGGCGATGAATGAGCCGTGTCCGGCCGGCCTTGCCCTGCGCGCGCTGCTCACCGGCGGTGATCAACTTAAACGCCGCCCGGCGGACGACTTTCCGTGCGTGCTCGTGAATCACTACGGCCCGACGGAAAGCACCGTCGTGACCACGTCGATTCCCGTGAGCACGGGTAAATCCGACGCGCTGCCGGCGATCGGTATGCCCATTTCGAATACGATGGTCCGCGTGCTCGACCGTCATCTCCGTTTCGTGCCCGCGGGTGTCGCGGGCGAGCTGTTCATCGGCGGCGAAAGCCTCGCTCGCGGCTACCTTCGCCGCCCCGAGCTGACGGCGGAAAAATTCATCGCGGATCCATTTGCCGAAACTCCAGACTCCAAGCCCCAAACCCCAAACCCTGCGCGTAGCGTGCTCTATCGGACCGGCGATCTCGTGCGCTGGACGGTGTCAGGTCAGATCGAGTTTCTGGGACGGATTGATGGTCAGGTAAAGATCCGCGGCTGTCGGATCGAACTCGGCGAAATCGAAGCCACGCTGCTCTCGCATCCGAGCGTTCGCGGGAGTCTCGTGCTCGCGCGGGTCGACGAGCGCGAGCAACCGCAGCTTGTCGCGTATGTCCTGCTGCGACCCGATGCGCCGGCCGGTGCCGAGGTCGAGCTCGGAGCATTCCTGCGCGGGAAACTGCCGGCGTTCATGGTGCCGTCCACGATCATGTTGCTCGAGGCCTGGCCACTGACGCCGAATGGAAAAGTCGATCGCGCGGCGCTGCCGGCGCCCGACATGCGCGGCATCCCTTCGAGTGAACCCGCGACGCCCCTGAGCGAGCTGGAGCGGACCGTCGCGCGCGTGTGGGCCGATGTGCTCGAACGCGAGAGCGTCGCACGCGACGACAATTTCTTCGAGCTCGGCGGACACTCGCTCCTCGCGGCGCAAGTCGTCGCGCGGCTCAACGTCGCGCTGCCCGGTTCCATTTCCGTCCGCCTGTTGTTCGATCAACCGACGCTCGCCGACTTCGCGCGCGAGGTTGAGTGCGGACTCAAAAACACCCCGCCAGCGCGCGAGCCGATTGCTCGCGTCACGCGCCGCGCGGTCGCGCGCTGAACGCGCTCAGCTTCGCTGTCGTTCGAAACTATTTTCATGGCCACGTCTCCACTTCCACCCTTTGCGACCGATCCGGTCGTCCCTCCTTTGTCACCGCATTCCGTGGAGCTCGAACGGCCGATTCCGGCGTCGTCCGGCCAGCGCCGACTTTGGTTTCTCGAGCAGATGGAGCCGGGGTCGCCGCTTTATAATATTCCCTATCTCATCCGGCTGCGCGGCGCGTTGAACGAGGCCGCGCTCGCGCAGGCGCTCGAGGCGATGGTCAGGCGTCAGGAGGCGTTGCGCACGAATTTCATCGCGGTCGGTTCCGAGCCGACGCAGGTCATCAAGACTTCGTGGTCGCTCGGTTTTCCGGTCACGGATCTCACGACTGTGCCGGAGTCGGAGCGTGACGCGGAGCTGCGGCGGCTGACGCTCGAAGACGCGAAGCAGCCCTTCGATCTGCGGCTCGATCTGATGGTGCGTGTGCGGCTCTACCGGCTGTCGGCGAAGGAATCCGCACTGATGCTGGTGATGCACCACATCGCCGCGGACGGCTGGTCGATGGCGGTGTTGTATCGCGAACTCGGCATTTGTTACGAGGCGTTCGCGAAGAACGAACGTCCCGCGCTCGCAGAGCTGCCCGTGCAGTACTCCGATTTTGCCGCGTGGCAGTGGGAATACCTCGCGGGCGAAACGCTCGACAAACTCACCGTGTACTGGACGAAGCAGATGAAGGGCTCGCCGGCGCTGCTCGAGCTCTCGACCGACTTCGCACGGCCGCCGCTGCAATCCCATCGCGGCGAATGCGTGCACATCAACCTGCCCGCGCCGCTCGTCGCGGACTTGAAGCGAGTCGGCGCGCAGCAACGCGTGACGTTCTTCATGATGTTGCTCGCGGGCTTCAACGCCGTGCTGAACCGCTACACGGGCCAGCACGACCTCGTGATTGGTTCGCCGCTGGCCGGTCGCGATTCGGCCGAGACCGAGGGGCTCATTGGGTTTTTCATCAACACGGTCCTGATGCGCACGGATCTTTCCGGCGATCCGACCGTGAAGGAGCTGATCACGCGCGTGCGCGATGTGTCGCTGGGCGCGTTTGAGCATCGCGACATGCCTTACGACCGACTCGTCGAGGCGCTGCAGCCCGCGCGCAATCTGAGCTACGATCCGATCTGTCAGGTTTATTTCGTACTGCAAAACACGCCATCCGCGCCGCTCGCACTCAGTGGTCTCGAGCTCAGCGTCGCGCCTGTCTATACCGGCACCGCGAAATCCGATCTCACCGTGTGGGCGATCGAGCAGCCGGACGGCACTCTCGAAGTCACCGCGGAATACGCGCTCGATCTCTTCAAGGGCGAAACGATCCAGCGTTTTCTCAGTCACTTCCAGACGATCCTCGGCGGCATCGTCGCGAATCAGGATCAGCGACTCTCGCAACTGCCGCTGCTCGCCCCGCTCGAGAAGCAGCAGATGCTTGTCGAGTGGAACGCCACGCAGGCCGATTACCCGCGTGACGCGACGCTCCCGGAACTTTTCGCCGCGCAGGTCGCCAAGACGCCGGACGCGGTCGCGCTGGTGTTCGACGAGCAGGAGATGACGTACGCCGAGTTGGATGCACGTGCGGAGACACTCGCGGTGCGGCTCCGCGGCCATGGCGTCGGTCCCGATGTGCTCGTGGGCGTGTGCGTCGATCGCTCGCTCGAGATGATGATCGGGCTGCTGGCGATTCACAAAGCGGGTGGCGCCTACGTGCCGCTCGACCCGACTTATCCGAAGGAGCGAATCGCGTTCATGCTCCAGGATTCGAGGGCGCCGGTGTTGCTCACGAATCTCGCGCTGCAATCGCGGATGCCGGCGCATGCGGCGGTGGTGATCTGCGTGGATGAGGTGGCACGGGCATCTCGCCCGGGTTCCGAATCCCCTCAATCCCACGGGCAGAATGCCCGTGCCACGACGACCGCCGACCATCTCGCCTATGTTCTCTATACCTCCGGCTCCACCGGGAATCCGAAGGGCGTGATGGTCACGCATCGCAACGTCGTGAACTTCTTCGCCGGCATGGACCGCGTCCTTGGCACCACACCGGGCGCGTGGCTCGCGGTGACGAGCATCTCGTTCGACATCTCGGTGCTCGAGCTCTTCTGGACGCTCGCGCGCGGGTTCAAGGTCGTACTGCTGTCGGACGCCGCAAAACTGCCCGGCCTCGCCGAAGTGAAACGTGCGGCGCCGGCATCCGCGTCGACGCCAGGCTCCATCGCTTCGCCGGTTCGCGGCTCCGCGAGGAAGCCGATGGATTTCTCGTTGTTCTATTTCGCGAGCGAGGACGAAGCGGCGACGGGCGAGCGCTACCGCCTCCTTCTCGAAGGCGCCAAGTTCGCCGACACGCACGGCTTCAAGGCCGTCTGGACGCCCGAGCGCCACTTCCACTCGTTCGGCGGGCTTTATCCGAACCCGGCGGTCGTCGGCGCGGCGATCGCGGTGCTCACGAAGCGGGTCGAGATTCGCGCGGGCAGTTGCGTGACGCCCCTGCATCATCCGGCGCGCGTCGCCGAAGAATGGTCCGTCGTCGACAATCTCTCGCAGGGCCGCGTCGGCATCTCGGTCGCGAACGGCTGGCACGATCGCGATTTCACGCTGTGCCCGGAAAACTTTGCCGAACGCCGCGCGCTGATGCGCGAAAACATGGACACGATCCGCCAGCTCTGGCGTGGCGACGCGGTCGAGTTCACCGGTGGTCGCGGCAATCAGGTCCCGGTTAAAATCTTTCCGCGCCCGATTCAGAAGGAACTTCCGATGTGGGTGACCGCCGCGGGCAGTCCCGAGACGTTCAAGATCGCCGGTGAAACCGGCGCGGGCGTGCTCACGCATTTGCTTGGCCAGGACCTCGCCGAGCTTGCGAAGAAGGTCGAAATCTATCGTGAGGCGCGGCGCGATTCCGGCCATGCGGGCGAAGGGTGCGTGACGATCGCGTTGCACACCTTCGTCGGCGACGACCTCGCGACGGTGAAGGCGACCGTGAAGGAGCCGCTCATCCGTTACCTCGCCGATTCGGCGGATCTGATGAAGGGCTTGTCGCAAGCGATGTATCCCGGCTGCGAGATGAAGAATCTCACCGCGGAAGAGACGCGTGGGCTCGTCGAGTTTTCGTTCAACCGCTACTTCGATCTCTGCGGTTTGCTCGGCACGCCGGAGACGTGTCGGAAGACGCTCGCGCAACTGCAACGCATCGGGATCGACGAAGTCGCGTGTCTGATCGATTTCGGCGTGGACGTGGACGCCACGCTCGCCGCGTTGGAAAATCTCGATCGCGTGCGCGCCGACTGGCAGGCGAGCGCCGCACTCGAGACCGCGGTCGGACCCGGTCGCACGCTCTCGATCGACGAACAGGTGCAGCGTCACGCGATCACGCATCTGCAGTGCACGCCTTCCTTCGCCCGGATGCTTCTCGGTTCGCCAACCACGGCCGTCGCGCTCAAGTCACTGCAAAAACTCCTGGTCGGCGGCGAAGCGCTTCCGACCGGTCTCGCGCAGCAGCTCGTCGCCGATCTGCCAGGCGAGGTCATCAACATGTATGGTCCGACCGAGACGACGATCTGGTCGACGACGAGCGTGGTGAAGGATCCGGAAAGTGCCACCGGCGCGATCGACATCGGGCGGCCGATGGCGAACCAGCGGATCTATATCCTCGACGCGCAACTCCAGCCGGTTCCAGTCGGCGTGCCCGGCGAGCTGTGGATCGGCGGCGATGGCGTTGCGCGTGGCTACCTGAACCGGCCGGAGCTGACGCGGGAAAAGTTCATCGCGAACCCATTCGCGGAAACGCTAAACTCCAACCCCGAAACTCCAACCAGCGCGCCCGGCGTGCCCGGCGCGCTCTACCGCACGGGCGATCTCGTGCGCTTCCGAGCCGACGGCGTAGTGGAATTTCTTGGACGCGTGGATCACCAGGTGAAGGTGCGCGGACATCGCATCGAGTTGGGCGAGATCGAGGCGGCGTTGATGCAGCACTCGGAAGTCCGCCAGGCGGTGGTGGTGCTGCGCACGGATAATCCGGACGATCCGCAACTCGCGGCTTACGTGATTGCCGCGGGCGCCGTCGCCCCGGCGCCGAACACGCTGCGCGATTTCCTCAAGCAGAAGCTACCCGATCACATGGTGCCGGCGGTCTACGTCTCGCTCGAGGCGATGCCGATGACGCCGAACGGCAAGATCGACCACAAGGCGCTGCCGGCACCGGAAGGCAATCGCGTGAAAGGCGAGGGGGTGTTTGTGGCGCCGACGGGCAACGTCGAGCCGCAGGTCGCCGCGATCTGGAAGGACATCCTGCACGTGGAACAGATCGGGGTGGACGACAACTTCTTCGATTTCGGCGGACACTCGCTGCAGGTCGTGCAGGTGCAAAACCGGCTGCGCGAAACGATCGGCGTCGATGTGCCGGTGTTGAAACTGTTTCAGTTCCCCACGGTTCGCACGCTGGCGAAGTTCATTGGTGAACAGTCCGCGCCCGCGGGCGACGACGCGTTCCGCGCGAAGATCGAGGAGCGCAATCGGAAGCGCCAGGGCGCGATGACGATTCGCCGGCGTGGTCCAGCCAGCGTGGAAGCGCAATGACGCCACTCGCAAAAACTGTAGCCCGCCTCGGGAGAGGTGGGACGCGGACGAATCCCGCCTCTCCCGAGGCGGGCCACATCGGAGTGTGCCGCACATCATGATTTCTACCGAACATCAGGAAGGCATCGCCATCGTCGGCATGGCCGGCCGCTTCCCGCAGGCGAAAAATCTCCAGGAATTCTGGCGCAATCTGCGCGAGGGCCGGGAGTCCGTCTCGTTCTTCAAAGACGAGCCGCTGCAATGGCTGCCGCTGGAGCATCCGCCGCGCGCGGACGATCCGCGCTATGTGCGCGCCCGCGCGGTGCTGGAACGCCCCGAGTGGTTCGACGCCGCGTTCTTCGGGATGAATCCCAAGGAGGCGGAGATGATGGATCCGCAGCATCGCGTCTTTCTCGAGTGCGCGTGGGAGGCGCTCGAAAACGCGGGCTGCAATCCGGACACGTGCGACGGACTGATCGGCGTCTTCGCGGGTGCGAGCATGAACACCTACCTGCTCGCGAACCTCATGACGAACCGCGACCTGATCGCGGACTTCGGCATGTTTTCCGCGCTGATCATGAACGCGGGCGACTTCGTGCCGACGCGCGTGTCCTACAAGTTCAACCTCCGCGGGCCGAGCATCAACGTGCAGACCGCGTGCTCGACCTCCCTCGTCGCGGTCGCGCTCGCCGCGCAAAATCTTCTCGGCTATCGCTGCGACGTCGCTCTCGCGGGCGGCGTGTCGATCACGTTTCCCGCGACGCGCGGACAGTCCCATCTCGAGGGCGGAATTCTCTCGCACGACGGCCATTGCCGGACGTTCGACGCCAAGGCGAGCGGGACGGTGCTCGGCGATGGCGCGGGCGTCGTCGTGCTCAAGCGACTCAGCGACGCGCTCGCCGCGGGCGACAACGTGCTCGCCGTCATCAAGGGCAGCGCAATCAACAACGACGGGTCGTTGAAAATTGGATACACCGCGCCGGGCATCGACGGGCAGGCGGAGGTCATCGCGATGGCGCAGGCGGAAGCGGGCTTCGCGCCGGAAACCGTTTCTTACGTCGAAGCCCACGGCACGGGCACGCCCCTCGGCGACCCGATCGAGATCGCCGGGCTGACGAAGGCTTTCGGACTCGACGGCAAACACGGCCAGTTCTGCGCGTTGGGTTCGGTAAAGAGCAACATCGGCCATCTCGACGTCGGCGCCGGCATCGCGGGGCTGATCAAGACGGTGCTCGCGCTGCAGCACCGCGAGATTCCGCCCAGCCTCCATTTCGCAACGCCGAACGCGAAGATCGATTTCAGTCACAGTCCGTTCTTCGTGAACACCGCCTTGCGCCCGTGGCCCACCCCGAAAGCCGGCGGGTTGCGACGTGCCGGTGTGAGCTCATTTGGAATCGGCGGGACGAATGCGCATCTCGCGCTCGAGGAAGCGCCGGCTTTCGCGACCTCGTCGGCTTTGCTCTCCGCGGAACCCACCCGGCGGAGCCAGTTATTGGTGCTGTCGGCGAAAACGGAGACCGCGCTCGACGCGATGGCGGAGAATCTCGCGCTGCATCTCGAAGGAGAAAGTAATGCCGCGTCGGATACGAAGCTCGCCGATGTCGCGTTCACGCTGCAGACGGGCCGAAAGGTTTTTGGTCACCGGCGAGCGATGGTCGCGACGAGTATGACGGATGCGGTGCTGGCGCTGCGCAAGTCGACCGGCGGCGTGGGCGGCAGCTTCTCGCGCGACACCGGCGGCTCGGTGGCTTTCCTCTTTCCCGGCCAGGGCGCGCAAGCCATCAACATGGCGCGCGAGCTTTACGAAACCGAGGCGGACTTTCGCGCGACCGTGAACCGCTGCTGCGAGAAATTGAAGCCGTGGCTCTCGCTCGACCTCGCGGAGATTTTATTTCCGACGCCGGAACGCGCTGAAGCGGCGGGACGTTTGTTGAACCAGACGCATGTCACGCAGCCTGCGCTGTTCGTGATCGAATACGCGCTCGCGCAGCGCTGGATCGGTTGGGGCATCAAGCCCGCGGCGATGATCGGCCACAGTCTCGGCGAATACGTGGCGGCGACGCTCGCGGGCGTATTCTCGCTCGACGATGCGCTCGCCGTCGTGGCGGAGCGCGCGCGGCTGATGCAGGCGCAACCGGCGGGCGCGATGATCGCGATCCGCCAGAGCGAAACGCAGGTCGCGCTCGGCCTGGGAACCCATTTGGCGCTCGCGGCGATCAACGCTCCGGGCTTGTGCGTCGCTTCCGGACCCATCGATGCCGTTGAAGCCGAGGAGAAACGACTCGACGCGGGCGCCATTCCTTTCAAACGACTCGCGACCTCGCACGCGTTTCACTCCGTGATGATGGATCCTGTGCTGAAACCGCTCGGGGATTTCATCCGGCGGCTGAAGTTAAACGTCCCGCAGATCCCGTGGATCTCGAACGTCACCGGCACGTGGATCACGCGCGAGCAGGCGATGAGCGTGGGCTACTGGGTGTCGCACGTGCGGCAGCCGGTGCGTTTCTCCGCGGGTGTGGCGGTGCTGGTCGAGGCCGGACATCGCGTGCTGCTCGAAGTGGGCCCCGGCCAGACGCTCACCGGACTTGCGAAACAAAATCCCGCCACCGCGAATGGCGCCGCGGCAGTGATCGCAACGCTCGGGCGAACGAAGGCCGACGCATCGGCTGTCGACGCGATGCTGCACGCGCTCGGTGAATTGTGGAGCGCGGGCGTAAACGTGGAGTGGCGTGCCGGGATCCTTCGTGAGGCGCAGCAGCAGCAACGCCGGATCGTGGCGTTGCCGACGTATCCGTTCGAGCGGAAGCGTTATTGGATCGAGCCGGGCGCGACACTCGCGATCGGCGAGACGGGGACTCCGGCGGCTCGTCCGTTGGTTCCGGAAAGCAGGCCGGAGGCCGCCGCTGCAAGGGACCTGGACACGTCGACCCTTGTCGCGCTCAAGGCTCTTTTTCAGGAGCTCTCCGGTCTCGATCTTACCGCCGCCGCACCCGGCGCGTCGTTCTATGAATTGGGTTTCGATTCGCTTTTCCTGATGCAATCGAGCGTCGCGGTGACGCGGAAATTCGGCGTCGAGATCAGCTTCCGCCAGCTACGCGAAGAGCTCGAGACGTTCGCCAAGCTTGCGGCGCACGTGGATGCCCGCATTGCAGCACCCGCGATTGCCGCCGCGTCGTCGAAGGCTGATGAAACATGCCGGCAGGCGACTTCCCAAAAGGAGAAACGGTTTCCGCTCACCGATGCGCAGCGCGAGCTGTGGTTTGCGAGCGAGCTCGGTTGGGAGATGTCGTCTGCCTATAACGAGTCGGCGACGCTCCGGTTCGTGGGCGCGCTTGATGTCGCGGCATTGCACCTCGCCCTCCGTGCGCTCGTGGACCGCCACGAGTCTTTGCGGACGACGTTCACGACGGAGGGTGACACGCAGGTCGTCGCCGCGACGCGCGTTGTCGCGCTGCCGTTGCACGATTTCTCGGAGGATCAGTCCGCGCAGCAGACGAGGCGTGCGACTGCGTGCATCGAGGAAGAAGAGCAGGGTGCGTTTGACCTGGTGGCCGGCCCGCTTTTTCGCTCTGCGCTCATCCGCGTCGAGCCGCAGGTGCACGTGCTGGCGCTCGTGGTACATCACATCGTGTGCGACGGTTGGTCGCTCGGCGTGATGATGCGCGAACTGGCCGAGCTCTATTCCGCCACGGTCGCGCGCCGGCCGGCGGCGTTGCTCGCGGCGCCACTATTCAGCGATTACGCGCTTGCGCGGGCCGCGGCGCGAACGGCGCCGGCGTTTGCCGCTGCCGAGGCATTTTGGAAAAGCAAATTTGCCGGCTCTGTGCCGGTGCTCGAATTGCCGACCGATCGTCCGCGCCCGGCGGTGCGCACGCACGCGGGCGGCTTTCTGCTCACGGCGCTCCCGGCGGAGGTCACGGCCGGCGTGAAGAAACTCTGCGTGCAGCGCAACTGCACCGCGTTTACCGCATTGTTCGCCGCGTTCAATGTGCTGCTGCACCGGCTCAGCGGGCAGGATGATCTCGTGGTCGGCGTGCCGGCCGCGGCGCAGGTGATGGACGGCCTGGAGAACCTCATCGGGCACTGCGCCAACCTCCTCCCGTTGCGCAGCCGGCTGGTGGAGACGGACCGCTTCGGCGAATACCTCGCCGCGACGCGTATCAGCATGACGGATGCGCTCGAGCACGGACGGTATCCTTTCGGCACGTTGCTGCAGCAGCTCAATCTGCCGCGCGACGTGAGCCGCGTGCCGCTCGCGCCGGTGGTGTTCAACACGACGCGTCGCCGCGGGTCGCTCGATTTCGCCGGAATCGCGGCGGAAGTCGCCGGTGTCCCGAAACGGTTCGTCAACTTCGACCTGAATTTCAATTTCATGCTCGACGGCGACACGATCTCGCTCGGCTGCTACTACAGCACGGAGCTCTTCGACGAGACGACGATCGCGCGGTGGTTCGGCCATTTCGAAACGCTCCTCGGGGCCATCGCGGCGAATCCGGATACGCGCGTGGGTGAGCTGCCCTTGATGAGCGCCGCGCAACTCACGCAAATGCTCACGACGTGGAACGACACCAACCAGCCCTACGCGCGCGATGCCACGATTGCGCAGCTTTTCGCGGCGCAGGTGCAGCGCACGCCGGATGCGATCGCGATCGTCGGTGGCAGCGAACGCGTGAGCTATGCCGAGCTGGATCGGCGGGCCGAGTCCCTGGCGGAGCGTTTGCGCGCGGTCGGGGTGGGGTGCGACGCGATGGTCGGATTGTTCCTCCAGCGGACCCCGCAGCTCATCGTTGGCATCCTCGGAATTTTGAAAGCCGGCGCGGGTTACGTGCCGCTCGATCCGGCATATCCGGCGGAGCGGCTCGCGTTTATCGTCGAGGATACGCGGATGACTGTGCTCGTGACCGAGCGCGCGCTGGTGGCGCAGCGACCGGCGGGCGAGATGAACCTGATCGTGATCGATGATGGTGCGCAGGTGTCTCCGCCTGCTGTTCCGTCTAAGGCAGGCAGGACGTCCACGGTAGGTTCGAACCCGGACAGCCTCGCATACGTTATCTACACCTCGGGCTCGACCGGGAAACCGAAGGGCGTGCAGATCACCCAACGTTGCGTCGTCGCGCTGGTGGCGTGGGCGCAGCAGCTCTATCGGCCAGACGAGCTTGCCGGAGTTTTCTTTTCCACGTCGGCCTCGTTCGACATTTCGATCTTCGAGATATTCTGCCCGCTTTGCCTCGGCGGAAAGCTCATCGTCGCGGAGAACATCCTCGAGCTCGGGGCACATCCGGCGCGCGATGAGGTGACGTTTCTCAGCGGCGTGCCGTCGGCGATGGCCGAGGTCGTGCGGCTGCGCCTCATTCCGGCCTCCGTCAAAACCGTGGCGCTCGCGGGCGAATCGTTTCCCCAGCCGCTCGTCGATGCGCTTTATCAACTGCCGCAGATCGAGCGCGTATTCGAGCTGTACGGTCCGACGGAAACGACGGTCTATTCAACCGGCAGTCTGCGCCGGGCCGGCGGACGACCGTCACTCGGGCGGGCTTTTCCGAACGAGCGGGTTTACGTGCTCGATGCACGCCTCGCGCCCGTGCCGATCGGCGTTCGTGGTGAGCTCTATATAGGCGGTGACAAGCTTGCGCGTGGCTATCTGAACCGGCCGGAGCTGACCGCGGAGACGTTTGTCGACGCGCCGTTTCTCGCGGGCGAGCGCATCTACCGCACCGGCGACGGCGCGCGTTTCCTCGCCGATGGCTCGCTGGAATTTATCGGCCGACTCGATCATCAGTTGAAGATCCGCGGGTTTCGCGTGGAGCTGGGCGAGATCGAGAGTGTCCTCATGACGCATCCATCGGTCGCGGAAGCGGTCATCATCGCGCGACCCGACACGGCGGGTGGCAACCGGCTGCTGGCCTACGTTGTCGTGGCCGGAGATTCGCCGATCGTGACCCGGAACCTGCGCGAGCATCTGGCGAATCAACTTCCTGAATACATGGTGCCGACGGCGATCACGGTGCTGCCGGCGTTTCCGCTCACGACGAACGGCAAGCTTGACCGCGCGGCGCTGCCCGAGCCGGCGTTTGCGGCGGGTGAGGCGGGCGGCGATGCGCCGCGCAGCATGATGGAAACCATGATCGCCGAAGTGTGGTGCGAAGTGCTCGGGCTCGAGCGCGTCGGACTGCGCGATAATTTCTTCGAGCTCGGAGGCCATTCGCTGCTCGCCACGCAGGTGATCGCGCGGCTGCACGACGGATTGGGCGTGGTGCTCACGTTGCGGCAGTTCTTCACCGCGCCCACGATCGCCGGGATGGTGCCGGGCATCGAAGCCTCGCTCCTCGAGGAGATCGAAACGACCGGCAGCGACGATCCCGCCTCCCCTCCGGAACCGGCTGGAATCAAAGCATGACCTTGATTGCTAAAGACGAAATGTCGCCGGTGCGCCCGGAGCTGAGCGCGGCGCAGCGCGCGCTGATCGAACAGCGGCTGCAACGCGTGCGTCTAGGCGGCGCCCACGCGACCGCGGTGCGTCCGTCCATTCCGCGCCGTGCCGAACAGGGCGAGCTTCCGCTCTCGTTTGCGCAGGAGCGGCTCTGGTTTCTCGATCAGCTCGAGCCCGGGACGGCGGTCTATAATCTATGCCAGGGCGTGCGGATGCGCGGTGCGTTGGACATTGCGACCATCGAGAAGGCTTTGAACGAGGTCGTGCGCCGCCACGAAAGCCTGCGCACGAATTTCGTCGGTGCCCAGGGGCGGCCCGTGCAAGTCATCGCGCCCGTCCGGGACTTGCCGCTCATCGTGGTGGACCTGACGGATCGGGCGGAGGAATTCCTGGCGGAAGCGGAACTGCAACGACTGCTCGGCGAGGAATCGCGCCGGCCCTTCGATCTCGCGAGCGACATGCTGTTGCGCGCGGTGTTGATCTGCCGGAGCGCGACGGACCACACGCTGGCGCTGACGATGCACCACATCATTTCCGACGGCTGGTCGATCGGGATTCTGTTTCAGGAGCTGTCGGTGTTGTATTCAGCTTTCCGTGACGGGCGACCGTCGCCGCTGCCGGAGCTCCCGGTGCAGTTCGGGGATTTCGTGCTCTGGGAGCGGAAGAACCTGCAGGGCCCGGCGCTGGCGAAGTCGCTGACGTTTTGGAAAAAGCAGCTCGGGGGCACGCTGCCGGTGCTCGATTTGCCCTTCGATCATACTCCGACTGCCACGCTGGAGTCGCGCGGAGCGGTGCATGCGGTCACTTTCCCGCGGGCGCTGACGGATGGGTTGAAGGGGTTGAGCCAGCAGCAGGGGACGACGTTGTTCATGACGCTGCTCGCGGCGTTTCAGGTGTTGCTGCAACGCTGGACGGGGCAGGACGACATCCCCGTCGGCTCGGTCGTCGCGGGCCGGCGCAAAGTCGAGCTCGAGAAGCTGATTGGTTTCTTCGTGAGCACGCTGGTGTTTCGCGGCGACCTCACGGGGGCGCCGACGTTTCGCGCGCTGCTGGGGCGCGTCACCGGCATGGCGCTCGATGCACTGGCGCATGACGAGATGCCGTTCGAGCACCTCGTGAAGGAGCTGCGCCCTGACCGCACGTTGAGCCGGAATCCACTGTTTCAGGTGATGTTTCTCCTGCAGAACGCACCGGTGTCCGACGCGGACTGGCCGGGGCTGAAGCTCGAGCCGCTCGAGCTGGACACGGGCACGGCGAAATTCGATCTCACGCTCGCGATGATGGAAACGCCGGAGGGACTGCGCACGGCGCTCGAGTATAATGCCGCGCTCTTCGAGCCCGGAACGATCGCGCGGTTGCTGGGCTCCTTTGAAGCGCTCCTGCACGGGATCGTTGCAAATCCCGATGAATCGATCGCCACGCTGCCCCTGCTGACCGCGCCGGAGCAGCATAAGATTCTGTTCGACTGGAACGACACTGCGCTCGGCTACGAGCGTGACGCGTGCATCCATCAACTATTCGAGGCGCAAGCGCGCCAGACTCCGGAGGCTTGCGCGATTGTCGGTGCGCACGAGCGGCTCACCTATGCGGAGCTGGACCGGCGCGCGGAGGTGTTGGCGACGCGTTTACGCGCGCTGGGGGTCGGTGGCGAAACACTCGTCGGTCTGTTTCTCGAGCGCACACCGCTGCTGCTGGTCGGAATGCTCGGGATATTAAAGGCGGGCGGTGCGTATGTGCCGCTCGATCGTGCGTATCCGGCGGAGCGACTGACGTTCATTGTGGAAGACACGCGAATGAGCGTACTGGTGACGGAGCATGCGCTCGCCGCGCAGCGGCCGGCAGGGGCAATGAACGTGGTGATGATTGACGACGGAGCGCAGGCGCCCCCGGCCGCTTCTCTGTCGGAGGCAGGTGGGACACCTGCGGTACTCCCGACCGCTCTTGCCTACGTTATCTACACGTCGGGCACGACGGGGCGACCGAAGGGCGTGCAGGTCACGCAGCGCGGGGTTGTCGCGCTGGCGGCGTGGGCGCGGAAATTATATAGTGCGGAGGAACTGGCGGGGGTGTTGTTCTCCACTTCGGCCTGTTTCGACGTTTCCGTCTTCGAGAGCCTGGTGCCGTTGATGCTCGGCGGTAAAATTATCCTGGCGGACAACATTCTCCAGGTCGGCGCCCTCGCGGCCGCCGGGGAAGTCACGTTGATGAGCGGTGTACCGTCGGCGATGGCGGAGGTCGTGCGCGCCGGAATCATGCCGCTTTCCGTGCGCACGGTGAACGTCGCGGGAGAGCCGTGTTCGCAGGCGCTCGTCGAGTCGCTTTATGCGCAAGGTCAGGTCGAGCGGGTTTACGATGTCTACGGCCCCACGGAGACGACGGTCTATTCGACCGGCAGCCTGCGCACGCGCGGCGGGCCGGCGACGATCGGCCGGCCGTTGGCGAACGAGCAGGCGCACATTCTGGACAGCCGCCTGCAACCCGTGCCGATCGGAGTGCGCGGCGAGCTCTTCATTGGCGGCGACAAGGTCGCGCGCGGTTACTTGAACCGTCCCGAACTCACGGCGGAAAAGTTCCTGACCGTGCCACTGCTTCCGGGGCGCCGGCTGTATCGCACGGGCGACGCCGCGCGTTATCACGCGGACGGCACGATCGAATATCTCGGTCGCCTCGATCGCCAGGTGAAGATCCGCGGGCATCGGGTGGAGCCGGCCGAGATCGAAGCGGTGCTCGCCCAACATCCGGCCGTGCGCGAGTGCGCGGTGGTGGTGCGCGCTGATGCGCTCGGCGGAAAGCGTCTCGCGGCTTATATTGTCTCTGCGCAGAAGGCCGCGCCCGCGGCTGCCGGGTGGCGCGATTTCCTCGGCGCGAAACTGCCGGAGTATCTGGTGCCATCGTCGTTCACGCTGCTCGACGCGCTGCCATTGGCGCCCAATGGCAAGCTCGACGTGAGTGCGCTGCCGACGGGCGATGCCGGCACGGCGGCATTGACGGATCGCTATATAGAAGCGCGCGATGACACCGAGAAGCGGCTCGTCGAGATCTGGGAGCGGGTGCTCGGAGTGCGGCCGATCGGCGTGCATCACCGCTTCTTCGACCTGGGTGGACACTCGTTGCTCGCGGTGCGACTGGCGGCGGAGATCGAGCAGGGTTTCGGAAAAAAGCTGCGCGTCGCGGCGATCTTCCAGCATCGGACGATCGAGCAGCTTGCGCTGCTGCTGCGGGATGAGACGCCGCGCCATGCGACCGTGACTTCGATCGTGGAAATCAAAGGCCGCGGCGCACGCTTGCCGCTTTACCTGGTGCACGGGGTCGGCGGCGGGATGTTCTGGGGTTACGCCAATCTGGCGCGCCATCTCGGCCCGGATCAGCCGCTTTATGCGTTCAAGTCGCGCGGGCTCGAGGGGCAGGCCGAGTGGCCGACGATCGAGGCGATGGCGGAGAACTATATAGCGGACCTGCGCGCGCAGCAGCCGGCCGGGCCATATCAGCTGGGCGGATACTGTTTTGGTGGCGTGGTCGCGTTTGAAATGGCGCGGCAGCTTCAGGCGCAGGGCGAGTCCGTCTCGCTGCTCGCGTTGATCAACTGCTCGTCGCCGAACAGCAGTTACGGCACTGCGCCGGCGCGCGGCACCTGGGGCTGGAAGCTGCGGTTCAGCTATAATCTCGGACAATGGCTGAAGAGTTTCCTTTTCAGTTGGAGCATGAAGGAACGCGTGGACTTCGTGCGCTGGAAATACCGGCTCCTCTGGAAGAAAACGGTTCCGGCGGTGGCGCAGAACGCCGACACGCTTGTCACGGCGGATGTGGAGGAGATGGCGAACGTCGCGGCGTACTCGGCCGAGCAGCGCCGGCTCTGGCAGACGCACGTGCGCGCGTTGAAGGACTTCCAGCCGCGAATCTACGCGGGCAGACTCGCCCTGTTTCGGACGCACGGTCATCCGCTGCTCTGTTCGTTCGACGAGCACTATGGCTGGGGCGACTTTGTCCGCGGCGGAATCGACGTGCATATCATCACAGGCGGCCACGGCAGCATCCTCACCGAGCCGCACGTGCAAGTCGTCGCCACGGCCCTGACCCAGTGCATGCGCGAGCCAGAAAAGCCCGCATCGCTCACCCCTTTCTACTCATGAATCTGATCCGTTTCTTCTTCCGCGGGTCGCGCACCATGATGGTGTGGACGCTCGCCGCGGCCGTCCTCAGCGGCGCCTGCAATGTCGGCCTGATGTCCATGGTGACGCGCGTGCTCGCGGAGACCGGCTCGCCGCTGGAGTGGATGCTGTGGCTCTTCCTCGGGCTCGCGGTGGGCCGCTTGATCACAAACTTCTTCGCGCAGCTCATGCTGGCGCACTATTCGCAGCGCAACTGTGTGAACCTGCGGCGCGACCTGGTGAGCAAGATCCTCGCGGTGCCGCTGCGCCAGCTCGAGGAAATCGGCACGCCTCGGCTGATGGTGGCGCTCACCGAGGATGTGCTGACGCTCACCGAGGCGATGCTTATAGTCCCGATCTTTGCGGTGAATGTCGCGATTCTGGTGTGCGGCGCCGTCTATCTCGGCTGGCTCTCTTGGTCGGTGCTGTTGTTTCTCGGCGTCTTCATTCTGCTCGGCGCGATCGGTTATCGAGTTCTGATTCGGTCCGGTTTCAAGCGGCTGTTCAAGGCGCGTGACGAGCAAGACCGGCTCTATCAACATTTCCGCGAGCTCACGGAAGGCATGAAGGAACTCAAGCTCCACCGTGAACGGCGCGAGAGCTTCTTTTCGGGGAGCATCCATGGCTGCACCGAGCGTTATAAGAAGCACGCCATCAGTGCCGAGATACGCTTCATTATCGCGCACAACTGGCGGGACTTTCTCTTCTTCACGGTCATCGGAGCGATTCTCTTCTATCTGCCGAGGGTTAGCGATGTGAGCCCCCAGGCGATGACGGGCTATATTGTAGCGATGCTCTATATGATGGGGCCGCTATCCGGGGTGCTGGGCAGTCTCTCGGTTTTTGGCCGCGCGAGCGCGGCGTTGACGAAGGTGGAACAGCTCGGTGTGTCGCTGGCGGCGAGGGCCGGCGCGGAGCGCGTCGTGCTGGATGCGAAGCCGGTCGTTGCATACAGGACGATCGAGCTCGTCGACATCGAGCACACGTATTGGCGGGAGAAGGAGGACGAGAGTTTCACGCTCGGACCGATCCGTTTGTCGTTCGTGCCGGGCGAGATTGTATATCTGGTCGGTGGCAATGGCAGCGGCAAGTCGTCGCTCGCGAAAGTCATCACCGGGCTTTATCCGCCGAAGTCGGGCGTTATCCGACTCGATGGCCGGCCGATCGACGATTCGAATCGCGACGATTACCGGCAGCTGTTCTCCGCGGTGTTTGCCGATTTCTACGTGTTCGAAAATTTGCCAGGCACGCCGAGCCCCGAGCTCGATGCGCAGGCGCGGGAGTATCTCAATCTCCTGCACCTCGAGCACAAGGTGAAGGTGAATGGCGGTGTGCTCTCCACGACCTCGCTGTCGTCCGGGCAGCGCAAGCGGCTCGCGCTGCTCAATGCCTATCTCGAGGACCGGCCTTTCTATCTATTCGATGAATGGGCGTCGGATCAGGATCCGTTGTTCAAGGACATTTTCTATACACAAATTTTGCCCGACCTTAGAGCGCGCAATAAAACGGTCCTCGTGATCACGCACGACGATCGCTACTTCCACCTCGCGGATCGGATCATCAAGCTGGATTACGGACGGATCGAGCTGCACCGCGTGGGCGCCGGCGAGGGTTTCGCGGACGTGCTGGGCAGCGCAATCGGCCCCGCGGTGGTGTTGAACGGCAGCACACTGCGGCCACCGACGGTGGTGTGAGGCGAGCTTCAGAGATTGAACCGGAGAGAACGAGGGGAACGAAGGACGCCGGGTTGGCGTGAAATCTTCAGTTCTTCGTGCCCTTCGTTGCCTTCTGTAAACACGATCGGAGTTCGATTTTGACGCTATAGCGAGCGACGGGCTCGCGTTATATTTTATGAAATCAAATCTGGCCCCATTGGGCCGCCTGTTGCTAATGCCTTTTCTTGCCTGCGCTGCCCCGGGGCGTGCGGCGGATTCGAACGTGCCGACGTTGCCTGAAATGACGCGAGCGCGTCAGGCGTCGATCTTCACCGCATATTTCGAAAACGATACGCTGGGTAACACCGACCGGCACTATACTGCGGGCACCAAACTTTCGTGGGTTTCGAGCGATTACTCCGAGTGGAAGCAACGAGAGGGGCTGTCGAGCCGAGTGGGCGACCGCCTGCCGTTGGTCAATGCTCCGGACACGCAGAAGAACTTCGGCATCGCGGTCGGACAGAATATCTACACGCCGATGCGCAAGGATGTCGCGGTGCCGGATCCGAAGGATCGTCCGTATGCGGGTTGGAGCTATCTCGAGTTCTCCTTTCTCAGCAAATCCGATACGCGGCTCGACACGTTGTCGTTTCAGCTCGGCGTGATCGGGCCGCATTCTTATGCGCGGCAAGTGCAGCGCGAAGTACATCGGCTCGCGGACGTCGACCAGGCGCAAGGCTGGGATTATCAGCTCCACGACGAGTTTGGCATGAACGCAGTGTTCGAGCGGAAATGGCGGATGTATGCGGGATCCGTGGCGGGCCTTGGAGTCGACTTTGTGCCGCACGTCGGCGCAAGCATCGGGAATGTACAGACCTATGCGAATCTCGGTGCTTCGGGGCGCGTGGGCTTCAACCTGCCGAGCGATTTTGGCGTGCAACTGATTCGTCCGGGCGGCGGGGGCAGCACTCCGACGAACGATCTCGATCCGCGCGTCTCGCCGCGGAAAAATTTCAGTGTATTTCTCTTTGGTGCGGTTGATGGCCGTGCGGTGGCGCGGGATATTTTTCTCGATGGAAACACCTTTCGCGACAGCCGGAGCGTGCCGAAGGAACACTTCGTCGCGGATCTGAGCTACGGAGTGGGCGCGATCGCGGGACGCTGGCAGATGACCTTTACGCAGGTCGCGCGCACGCGGGAGTTCAAGCAGCAGATCGAGCCGCGGAACGAGTTTGGGTCGGTGACGTTGTCGGTCGCATTTTGAACGGGCCGGATCGCTGAGCGCGATCAGGTGTAACGGTCGCGAAGCGTACCTAGCCGTAGAAATTCAGTTAAGAGTTTAGAGTCTAGAGCTGAGGGCCCTTGGCCCTTGGCTCTCGACTGCGTGGATGCGGCATAGTCGGCGCCGCCCCAAATCCAAAACGCCGAAGTGACGGCCATAAAAAGGCCCAAAAACGCGCAAAAAAAAATACAGGCTCGTTCTGCGCGGTTCGTGACTTTTCTGGTTATTATAACTGCTCCGGAAATTTCCGCGGGGTGCTCGACACTAAGCTGCGCGCGGGGTGGTCCGGCCTGGGGTGCACGAAGGGTCGCTCCGGCCGAAAGTGCGGCAGAGCCGCCTTGAGCGCGGGGTCCCGCCGCAGGCTTTCCCGCATCGCGGCGAGCAATGTGCCCGCAGGGCCAGCCGGGACACGGTTGCGGCCATACTCCAGCGCACGGGAGTACACGACCATGGAGGCTTCAGTGAACTCCTCGCTCAATTCCCAGATCGCTTCGTCCAGTTGTTGGTCACTCCACGGGCGTTGTTGATCGAGCATTAAACACACTACACCGAACCGGAGTGGATGCGAAATATAGATGAGGTGTAATGCGTTGGTACTGGTGCGAGCGTCCTACTTTCAAACCTCACGGAGCAGCCATCAGGCTTTGAACAGAAGGGAAGGAAACGAAGAGACGAGCGACCTCCGGTGTAGGACGCGATCGAGTTGGGTGAGCGAATATAAAAAAGCGCGCCCGACAGCTCAACCGGAGTTGAGCCATCGAGCGCGCCAGGCGCCAAGGGCGCGGACGAACCGGCGATCTTTAGCGATCCGAGATCTCGTAGACTTCAACGAGGCCTGCCCCGGTCGTGGTGCCGGCGCCGCTGACCACGGCGCTATAATTACCCGGCATGAGCGTGGTGACGATGGCGGCGTCCTTGCTGCCTGCCGCGAGCGGGAAGGCGCCGCTCGCCAATGACGCTACACTTACCTCGGCTCCGGTGGCGGCGGTCTGCGCGGCGTTGATCGGCTGAGCCACGCTCCAGTCGTCGTTCTGCGCGATGACGGCAACGCTGCCGGCGGCGTAGAGTTTGAGCGCGGGATCGGCGACGGCGCCGGTCACGCCGAACTGCGTAAGGCTGGGGCCAATACCGCGGATGAGCACCTTCTTCGGCGCGTTACCCGTGATCACGAAGCCGGCGATGAGGCTGCCCTCGCCGGTGTCGACGAAGCCGCGAGTCGAGATGTTGACGAGCTGTTGCGCCGCGAGCGACGTGTTGCTGTTCGCGTCGTATACCTCGATGAGGACGACACCGTTGCTGCTCACACCCGTGACGATGGCGGTATAGCCGCCCGCTTCGAGCGTGGCGACCAACGCGGAATCGCGGCTGCTGGCTCCGAGTTGGAACGCGCCGACGCTGTCGCCGGTGGTGCCGATCTCGGCGCTGTTGTTCCAGTCATCGTTCTCCGCGACCATCGTGTCGCCGCGGAAGAGCTGCAGCTTCGGATTGGAGAGCGCGCCACCGACGCCGAAGGCGGTGAGGCCGGGGCCGATGGCGCGGATGAGCACGCGTTTCGCTTCGGTGCCTGAGACATAGAAGCCCGCGATGACCGAGCGGCTGTTGTCGCCCGCGACCACGCTCAGGCGCGACGAGAGGTTGACGAGTCGCGCGGTGGTTTCGGTGCCGGCGCCGAGGCCGGTGAAGGCCGAGGTGGTGCCGGCATTCGTGACGGTGCCGCTGATCGCGCCGGAAGCGGGATCGATATGGCCGTTGATGGAACCGCCGTTGGCCGTGGCTATATTAACCGTGCCATCGGCCGAGATCGTGCCGGTGCCGGAGGTTGCACCGGTCGAGGTGATCGCGACGGCGAACGCTTCACCGGTCGGGCCGACGATGATATAGGTCTCACCGGAAGCGGATCCGGGGACGCTCGCTGTATAGACACCCGCGAGCGCGGCGGTCGAGCCGACGGACGGCTGTACATTCGCGGTGAAGCTGGTGCCGAGCTCGGCGATCGTGCCGGAGAGGACACCGTTTGTGAGCGTGCCGCTGACGGTATAGGTCTCGCCGGCCGCCGCGGTCGGCGGGAGGAAGAAGCCGTTGGCGATGTTGGCCACCGCCGCGGGGGCGATGGTCTGCGCGCTGAACGCCCCAGCGGAGTTGACCGTGAAGTGGGCGATGATGCCCTGGCCGGTGCTCGCGATCTGCGTGATAAACATGCCCGTCGTGCCATCGGCCGAAACGGTGGCGGCGAAGGGATCGTCGCCCATGGTGCCGAAGAAGACCTGCGTGCCGACCGATTGCACGGCGAACGTGCGAACGATCGAGGCGGCGGCGGTGTAGGCGTGATTGCCCGCTTGCGCAGCCGTGACAGAAACGATGCCGGCGGTGCCGTTAAGGGTCAGCGTCGAGCCACTGAGCGTGGCGGGACCGGACACGCTATATACAATCGGCAGACCGGCGCTCGAGGTGGCGTTGAGCGCGACGTTTGCGGTGGTTGCCGGCACGCCGGACAATACGGCGAACGTGATCGACTGCGAGCGCTTGCTCGCGGTGAGCGAGAGATCGACGGAGGTCGCGGCGTTATAGGAATTGTCTCCAGACTGGCTTGCGCGGATGACGACGGGATCCGTGCTCGCGATCGTGATCGAGGAGCCCGAGAGCGTCGCATCGCCGGAGATCACCATGAGGGTGACGGCCAGATTCGAGGTCGACGTGGTCGAGAGAACCACCGCCTGATCCACGAAGACCGTGCCCGCGGGCGCAGTGAGCGTGATCGTCTGGTTGGTCTTCGCGATCGGGGGATTGACCGGAGGCAAGCCACCGCCGCCGCCGGGAGGATTTACTATAGGGGCGGCTGCGATGTTGAAGGATATGGCCACCACGGGACTCGTGCCGACCGTGTTCGTGGCCGTGACTGTGATGGAACTCGCGCCGGCGGCGGACGGTGTGCCGGCGATTGTGCCAGCGGTCGTGTTGAACGACATTCCGGTGGGAACCGTGCCGCTTACGAGGGCGTAGCCTGTGGGGCCGTTGGTCGCCACGAGCGCGAAACTGGCAGCCGTGCCCGCGGTGCCGGAGAAGGTGGACGCCGTGACGACCGGGATGGCCGTTTGGATTGTCACCGTGCGCGTAGCGCTGGCGGAACTCACATTGCCGGCTGCATCGGTCGCGGTCGCGGTGAATGTATACGTCCCGGCCGTCAGGGCGGTGGCTGTATAATCGACCGACCATGCGCCGGTCACCGCCGCGGCGGTCGCCGTGCCGATGACGCCTGTGCCCGTGCGGGTCAGCGTGACGGTGCTGCCCACTTCGGCGGTGCCGCTGAAGAGGAGCGTCGTATCACTGGTGATGAAGTCCGTGGTTGTGCCGGTATCGTCGGTGATCGCAGAGATCACCGGCGCGAGGGGCGTGGTCGTATCGACGAGAACTCCGGTGGTGAACGTGAGGGTGGCGTTTGTCGTCGACGAATTGCGGATGGTGCCGCCGTTCAGGTCGATCGAGGCGGGCGTGATTGCGATGCCGTTGGCGTCGATATCCGTGGCGATAATTGTATAGGAGAACACAAGCGCCGTCGTGCCACTGCCGGAAATATAAGCGGCCTGACGCGTGGTCGAGCCGATGACCAACGCGATACGCGGAGTGCCCGTGACAGTCACGGCTTCGCTAAACGTGGTCGTGAACGAGAGCGTCTGCGCGGCGCGATAGATGCCGTTGGCGGGCGCGGTGACGTTGGCGATGGTCGGAGCGGGGGTGGGAGCCGAGACGGTGAGCGTATAAGAGAACGCCGTGCTGGTCCCGGTGCCATTGGTGGCCGTGAAGGTCACGGGATAAGTGCCCGCGGTGCCTGCATTGGCGGTGCCGCTGACGAGGCCGGTGCTCGTGTTCAACGTGATCAAAGCCGGCAGGGAGCCGCTCGCGAGCGCATAGCCCGTGGGGCTGCCCGTGGCGGTGATCTGGTAGCTAAAGGCGGTGCCGGTCGTCGCGGCGCCGCTCGAAGCACCC
>JAKFEQ010000045.1:0-2066 GCA_036675625.1 Opitutaceae bacterium
GCCAGCGCCCGCGCGGGCGTACCTTCCACCGTGCAAACGACCGAAAATACACTCGCAATGCTCATTTTGATACAGCGAACGCTGTCGGAATCGAAAATCGCGGGTTCTTCAACGGCCTGCTAGTCCCTGGTCTCGGGTCTTCGCGGCAACCGCTACAGTTCTGGGTTTAGAGTTATACAAACAGCCGTCCGAGTTCTTTAGTCCAGACCTTTTACCACGGATGCAAGCGATCGAACTCCGGTCCGAGGCAATTTGAATTTATTATCCGTGTTATCCGCGTAATCCGCGGTCAATCTGTACAGAATTTAGGATTCGAGTTGGAATTATTATAATTGAAAAGCCCATCGACTGCTCCGGAAGCGGCAGGAGATCGATGTTATATTCTGTCATCCGCGCCATCTGCGTTATCCGCGGTTCAAAAATGTCTTAGAGGCATTGGTCCCTAGTCCCGGGTCTCTGGTCCCGGGTCCCTTGGTCGCTTGGTCCCTGGCTTCTCATTAGTGGTTCAACCTTCCGTGTATTGTGCCACCGGCGCCCCGGGGGCACCCGACTCAGACATCCTTCGCTTCACTACGGACTCGCATGGCTGCGATCCATCTCCGCGCTTTGCGCTCCGTCCGTGGGCAACCGGCTCGATTGTCCGATTTTTCGTGTGCTTCGTGTATTTGGTGGGCAGTTCTCCGCGGCAACCGCGGCAGTTTTGGGTTTTGAGTTTAGCGTTTGGAGTTGTACAGACCCGCATCCCTTGATCCCTGACTCTCGTCTATCAACTCTCAGCTCTGAGCTCTCAACTCAACCCGCGCTTCCACCTTCGCGCTCATTCGTGTCCTTCGCGGTTAACCTCGAGCGCCATCGCGCCGTTGGCCGTGGGTGGCATGCACACCCCCGGCCGTTCACGCAGCGCGGCGCGTTACGTTACGACGAGCGTCTTCACGCCCTTGTTCTCGACCCGGTCCATCGCCGTTGCTTCGATCGTCACGACGTCGCCGGCGGGCACGAGCGTCGTCGCGGTGTAGCGCCAATAGGCGTCCACCTTCACCGCCGGGCCCGACTCGATCACCGTGCCATCGGCGGCTTTCAACGCCACCGTGACACCGGTCACCTCGCCATTGTCCTCCGCGTACACGCGCACCGCATCGCCGATCTGCCGGTGGTAATACTCCACGTTGATCCTCGTCACTTCCGGACCTTTCGCATAGTCCTGCACGATGAACGCGAATAACCGCGACGTCGGGAACCCGCGGCGCAGCGCCACATCGAGATACGACTGCTTCCGCACCGGATCTTGATACACCGCTCGGGCATAATCCGCCGCTTCGCGGAATATCCGCCGCACTTCCTGCTGCGGAAGCGTGGGATCGGTGTCCGTCCGTCGCGGGCGGCGGGCGATAACGACCTCGCCCTCCACCCGGCGATACACCCAGTCGTCGATCTTGCCGTGGACGACACCCAACGCGGTATTGACAGGTGACTTACCCATGACGGGTTCCTCCTTTCCGCGCTGACGCGCCAGCCGGCCCCTGCACTGCGCGCCGAGCCTGCGGCCGGGTGCGCGAGTCGCCGGGCCGGTTGCGCCGCGGTTGCGCCGGCGGGCGCGTCGCGGTTTGGCTGGTTTTCTGCCGGAACAGGTGCAGCACGAAGCCGGCAAGCCCGGCGATGGCGCCGATCCTCGAGCGAGGCAGCCGCAGCGTATTCGCCCCGGCATTGGCCGCGGCCTTCGCCACGGCATCGATCGACAACGTCGATCGCGTTTTCAGGTCTGTTTTCTTTATCATCTCTGACTCCTTTCATTTTCGATTCACCTGAACCCGGAGCCCTCATCGCGAGCGCCCCATCGCAGGTGCGCCGTGATCCTAGCGAAATTCCGCGCCGAGAGTGAATCGACGTTATCGATGATAACATCGCTATAAACGATGTAGCGGCCCACCGACCGCCGGCCGTCACCGCGCCGTATCGTAGGCGTATCGTATCCGTATCGCTCCCGTATCGTATCGGTATCGCTTCGGTATCGTATCCGTATCGCTCTGGCTTCGCTCAAGCGCCGTAGTCCGCTCGCCCTTCCTTCG
>JAKFEQ010000058.1:0-62756 GCA_036675625.1 Opitutaceae bacterium
GTCCTCCCACCCCAACCCCATCGCCGCCGCACCTTTTGTGTCCACCGGTCGCGCACTTTCGCGCCGGCGTTTCCTGCGCCACGCCGGCATCGCGCTTTCGCTGCCGCTGCTCGACTCGATGCGCCCCGTATTCGCCGGCACCGCGACGCGAGCCGCCTCCGCGATCGATGGCAAGCCGCGCCGCATGCTCGCCATCTGCAACAACCTCGGCCTGCTCCCCGATTACTTTTTCCCAACGACCGCCGGCCGCGGCTACCAGTCCTCGCCCTATCTCGATCTTCTCGCCGAACACCGTAACGACTTCACCGTTTTCAGCGGTGTCTCGCACCCCGAAGTCGACGGCGGCCACCCCGCCGATAACTGCTTCCTCACCGCCGCACCGCACCCGGGCAGCGGCGGTTTCCGCAACACGATCTCGCTCGATCAGTTCATGGCCGAACGCATTGGCCCGCGCACGCGTTTCCCGTCGCTCACCCTCGGCGTAAACGTGCAGCAGGGCATGCGCAGCCTTTCGTGGACGGAATCCGGCGTGCTCATTCCCTGCGAAGAAAAGGCCTCCGACGTTTTCCGCCGGATGTTTTTCCAGGGCACCGCCGAGGAGACCGACCGACAGATCCGCAAGCTCGAGCTCGGCCAGAGTATTCTCGACACCGTCGCCGACCAGGCTCGCTCGCTCCAGCGCGGCCTCGGCACCGGCGACCGCGACCGACTCGACCAATATTTCACCAGCGTACGCGAGCTCGAGAAACGCATGGTCGCCTCGCAGGAATGGGAGCGCCGGCCGAAGCCCAAAGTCACCGCGCCCGTCCCGCTCGATCCCGCCAGTCCGCGCGCCTATATGGACAAGGTCCGCCTGATGTACGATCTCGCCCGGCTCGCGTTCGAGACCGACTCCACGCGGGTCGTCACGCTCCTGCTGGACAGCGTGAACTCGCCCGCGATCGAGCTCGACGGCGTGGCGGTGAGCGATGGCTATCACAACCTCTCCCACCACGGAAAATCCGAGGCGAAACTCTCGCAGCTCAAGACGATCGACGAGTGGCACATGAAGCTGCTCCACGGTCTGTTCTCCGATTTGAAAGGCCGCCGCGAAGACGGCGACACGCTGCTCGATCGCACGATGATTCTCTACGGCTCCAACCTCGGAAACGCGCACGCGCACACCACGACGAATCTCCCCACGATCTTCGCCGGCGGTGGCTTCAAGCACGGCCAGCACCTCGCGTTCGATCGCGACCGGAACTACCCGCTGCCGAATCTCTTCGTGTCGATGCTCCAGCGCATGGGCATCGAGTCCGATAAATTCGCGTCCTCCACCGGCACCATGCGCGGTCTGGATTTCGCCTGAACATTCACGCTTCCGCCTGGTTCGCTCTCTCCACTCGATGCTCTTCAACCCCGCCCGTCTGCTCGCGTTTTTTACCCTGCTCTCCGTCGTCGCTCTCGCCGCCGAGCCTCGCCCCAAACCCAACATCCTCTTCATCGCGATCGACGATCAGAACGACTGGATCGGTCCGCTGCGCGGTCACCCGCTGGTGAAGACACCGCATCTCGATCGCCTCGCCGCGCGAGGCACCACCCTGCTCAACGCCCATTGCCAGGCGCCCCTCTGCAATCCATCGCGCACGAGCCTTATGCTCGGCCTGCGACCCACCACCACCGGCGTCTACGGACTCGCCCCCTGGTTCCGCACGCTCGACCGCTGGAAGGACCGCGTCTCGCTGCCGCAGTATTTCAAGTCGCAGGGCTACCGCACACTCACCACCGGCAAGATTTATCACGGCGCCGCCGGCGGCCCGAAGGCACGCACCAACGAATTCGACGTTTGGGGACCGGCCGGCGGCGTCGGCGCCAAGCCGGCCAAAAAACTCGTCCCGCCCACGCCCGGCGGAAACCACCCGCTGATGGATTGGGGCGTGTTCCCGCATCGCGACGAAGACAAGGGCGACCACCAGATCGCCAGTTGGGCGATCGAGCAGCTGCAAACCGCGCCGAAGGACCGGCCGTTCTTTCTCGCCGTGGGATTCTTCCTCCCGCACGTGCCATGCTATATCACGCAGAAATGGTACGATCTTTATCCCGGCGACGACACCATCCTGCCGCCGGTGAAGCGCGACGACCGCGCCGACACGCCCCGCTTCTCCTGGTATCTCCATTGGGATTTGCCGGAGCCCCGGCTGAAATGGATCGAGGAAAACCAACAGTGGCACAACCTCGTCCGCTCGTATCTGGCCTCGACCTCGTTCGTCGATGCCCAGATCGGACGCCTGCTCGATACACTCGAATCGTCCGGCCTCGCCGACAACACCATCGTCGTCGTCTGGGGCGACCACGGCTGGCATCTCGGCGAGAAAGGTATCAGCGGAAAAAATACACTTTGGGAACGCTCGACCCGCGTGCCGTTGATCTTCGCCGGTCCGGGCGTGAGCGCCGGCGCGCGCTCGAATCAACCCGCCGAGCTGCTCGATATTTATCCGACGCTCGTCGAGTTGTCCGGCCTCCCTGCGCGATCGGACCTCGAAGGCCTGAGCCTCGTGCCGCAGCTGAAAAACCCCGACACCGCGCGCGCCCGCCCGGCGATCACGTCGCACAATCAGGGCAACCACGGGATACGCAGCGAACGCTGGCGCTATATTCATTATGCCGACGGCACCGAGGAGCTGTACGATATCGTGAACGATCCCAACGAATGGCACAATCTCGCCGGCCTCCCGCAGCACGCCGCTATATTGGCCGAGCACCGCCGCTGGCTCCCGCGCATCGACGAGCCGATGGCGCCGCGCAGCGCCAGTCGCGTGCTCTCCTACGATCCGGCCACGGACGAAGCCGTTTGGGAAGGCAAGACCGTGCGCCGCACCGACCCGATCCCGGGCAGTTGAGCAGCGATATTGCGCGTCGGCACAGGTTAGTCGGTTGAAACGCGCGGCGAGTGTACTATTCTGCCGCGCGATCGCTAAACCCAGAAAACGCAGTTGAACCACTGATCTCCAACATCGGTGGTTAAATCTTCTGCGGGATTCAGCCTAAACGCACACTTGCGTGCCACGCGGGACGCGCCCGTAACGCACCTGTTCCCCTGTCCCGGCCGATAGCTCATCAGCGCCGGCAGCGACGAAGCAATCGCGGCTGCGGCAGAGCCGCGCGCTCGGTATAGATTACAAAAACGTAATTCTCCGGTCCCGGTTTTGTCCGGCGCCGTGCCGCATGATGCGCACGTCCGCCGAAGCCGCAAAGTGTCCGACGCCAGCGTCGTCGGGTTCCGGTGCGCCACGGCGGCCAACAACAAAAGCCCTGAAACCGCCGAACCGAAATCATGATGAAACCGATCCGTAATCAACTCATCGCTCTGCTGGCATTGCTCGCGCCGGCTCAGCTCTTCGCAATTCCAGCCTGGTCACGATCCGAATCCACTTCCAAATCAAACCTCGCCACGCTCGTTATATGGGGTGTGTGGTGGCCCGCGATGGTGTGGTTCGCTGTACTCTTTGGTCGTGTATGGTGCACCGTATGCCCGCTCAAAATGGTCGCAAGCGTGAGCGGGAAAGTCGCCGGCTGGGTTGGATTCCAGCCACGTCCGCTGGCGCGATGGCTCTCTTCGGGCGCGATCATCGTGACGCTGTACGCGTCGATTCAAATTCTGGTCGCCGGTGCGCATATCAATCGCGTGCCTGCCTATACAGCGTTTTTCCTGATCGGCTTGTTCGGCGTTGCCACCGTCGCGGGAGTCGCCTTCCGCGACCGCGCGTTCTGCCGCGGTTTCTGCCCGGTCGGTGTGCTGCTCAATGTCTATGGTCGAGGGGCGATGCTCGCCGTGCGGCCCGGCGAAGGCCCTGCGGCTCGCGGGCCGGCAATCGATGCGCGAACGTGCCCGAGTCTGTTGAACCCGTCCAGGCTCGCGAGCAACGCGCACTGCCTCGTCTGCGGCGCGTGCCTGAAGGCGGCTGCGCCCGGGAAGATGCGGTTTCTCCTCCGCCGGCCCTTTCCCACCACCGACACCCGTGACGCGGCCGCACCGTGGCCGATCACCATCTTTGTGATGCTGGTATCGGGCTTCGTGATTGCCGAGCTGTTCACGGAGTGGCCGGCAGCCGAGAGGTTTTTTCTGGCGGCGCCGATTTGGACAGCCGCAAAGCTCGACGCGTCGGCGTCAGTCGGGTGGTTCAAAGCCGCATGGATCCTGGGAATCGTTCCACTTGTGCTTTGGTCGGTCCTCGGCGGACTTCAGTGGCTGAGCGGATCTCGGCGCCGGCTGGGCGCGCTTTGGCGGGAGCTGGCACTGCCGATGGCCATACTCGTTTCGGCCGGGCACATGAGCAAGGGCCTCGCGAAATTCGTGGCGTGGGCTCCTTTTCTTCCGGGCGCGTTGCGCGACTCCTCCGGCTCGGTCACCGCACAGTCGATCGCGGCCGCTCCAGCAACAGCGCCCGCGCCCTTGCTCTCGATCGTTACCGTTGCGATCGTCTCCGAGGTATTGATCGCGACGGCCTTCTGCTTCGCGGTGCGCGAACACCGGCTCGCCCAACCCACCCGGACGCCCCGCGCCAGCGCGACGTTGCCGCTCGCAATAGTCGCACTTGGCTTTCTCGCGATCGTCGGGGGTTGGGCATACCGTTAGCCCGAAAAATTTGTACGCAGATAAAACAAACCCGCTTCTACACCTGCACTACATGAACCCCTTCAAGCTGATAAGAGCGATGTTCAAGACCGCACCGCGAGTCGCCGCCGCGGATTGTTTTCCCCGCGTGCGTTCCGGCGCCGCGCTGTTGATCGATGTTCGTGAACCAGGCGAATGGACGACGGGTGTCGCCGAGCAGGCAGTGCTCCTGCCGTTGACCGATCTCACCCGGTCGCGCGTCCAGTGGAGGGCGTTTCTCGCTGCAAATGCCGACCGCGAGCTTCTCGTCTATTGTCAGGCGGGCGGCCGTTCGGCGATCGCCGCCCGCGTGCTCGCAAGCGAAGGATTTCGCGCGGCCAACGCTGGTAGTCTTGCCGAGTGGTCGAACGCGGGCTGGCGAATCGTGTCGCCAACCGACGCCCTAGGATAGCCATCCCGGGCGCACGCTTTCACGAGAGTGGATTGGGCGCAGCTGGTCTTCCGCTCACGGCTCATCCCACTTCCAGCTGACTATATTGGGTTCGTCCCGTCCCGTCGGTTCCGTCTCACCGGCCGGATATCCGACAACAACGGGAAAAATCGCCGTATAGTGTTCGGGAACGCCAAGGTCTTGTTTCGTTTCCCGCAGGTCGAACCAAGGCCGGGCATATCCAATCGGGCACGTGCCGAGTCCCAGCCCATAAGCCGCCAACATCAGGTTCTCGGCGGCCAGGCAGCAATCTTCGTTGGGATGCAATCGTCCCGCCGTCGCGTAGATCACGATCAGGACATTCGCCCCATGAAAAAGATCATAGGCGGGATTCTCATAGAGTTCGCTCCGTGAATGCAGATCGAACGTGGTGGGATACGTCGCCACGAGATGCAATTTCGCCCGCTCCGAATAGTCATGGAGCCGTCTGCGTCCGTGAAAAACACCGAAGGCCCACGGCTGCTGGTTCATCGCGCTTGGAGCCTGTACCGCCGCGACGAGCAGCTGCTGCACCGTTTCGGCGGTCACATCACGCGAGCTAAAACGCCGCACGGCGCGGCGATGGAAGATCGCGTCGCTGAGTCCCACCTGCGTCTGGAGCGCGTTGTTCATACGATGCTCACTTCGGTCTTCATTACATGAAATCGGCGGGCTCCCTCGTTTCTTTCGGCCGTTTCTCTTCGGGCCATTGGGCAATCATGCATTCGGTCGTGAGCGCGAGACCGGCGATCGACGCCGCGTTTTGAAGCGCTATACGCGTGACCTTGCAGGGGTCGAGCACGCCCATCTCGACCATGTCGCCATATTGATTCGTCAACGCATTGAAGCCGAAGTTGCCCGTGCCCTCCACCACGCGATTGAGCACGACGGATGGATCCGCGCCGGCGTTGTACACAATCTGCCGCAACGGCTCCTCCAGGGCGCGCAATACAATCTTGATGCCCGCGTCCTGATCCGGGTTGTCCCCGTGCAAGTCGCCCAGGCCGCTTCGAGCCCGCAACAACGCCACCCCGCCCCCGGGCAGCACGCCTTCCTCGACCGCCGCGTGCGTCGCGTGCATCGCGTCTTCCACTCGCGCCTTCTTCTCCTTCATTTCCGTTTCGGTCGCGGCGCCGACTTTCACGACGGCGACGCCTCCCGCCAGCTTCGCGAGCCGTTCCTGCAATTTTTCCCGATCATAATCGGAAGTCGTTTCGTCGATCTGATGGCGGAGCTGGCGCACGCGACCCTGAATCTCGGATGCTTTGCCGGCGCCTTCTACCAGCGTGGTCGTGTCACGATCGACTTTGATCCGTTTCGCCTGCCCGAGGTCGGTGACGGTTACGTTCTCCAGCTTCACGCCGAGATCTTCGGTCAACGACCGGCCCCCGGTCAGAACCGCGATGTCTTCGAGCATCGCTTTGCGCCGATCGCCAAAGCCCGGAGCCTTGACGGCACATACATTCAGCGTGCCACGAATCTTGTTTACGACGAGCGCGGCGAGCGCTTCGCCTTCGACGTCCTCGGCGATGATCAGAAGCGGTTTGCTGCTCTTCGCAATAATCTGAAGCAACGGCAGCAGGTCTTGCAGATTTCCGATCTTCTTCTCGTGAATGAGTACATAGGCGTCTTCGAGCACCACTTCCATGGCCTCCGCATCGGTCACGAAATAGGGCGAGAGGTATCCCTTGTCGAACTGCATGCCCTCGACCACGTCGAGGGTCGTCTCGATCGACTTCGCTTCCTCCACGGTGATCGTGCCGTCCTTTCCAACCTTCTCCATGGCCGTGGCGATGACCTCGCCGATCGCACGGTCGGAGTTGGCGGAAATTGTCGCCACCTGCGCGATCTCGGTGCGGCCGCTGCAGGGCTTGGCCAGCGAGCGCAACCCGGCCACCACCGCCTCGACCGCCTTTTCGATCCCCCGCTTCAGGTCCATCGGGTTCATGCCCGCCACGACATATTTCATCCCCTCCACTGCGATCCCCTGCGCGAGTACAGTCGCGGTGGAAGTGCCGTCACCGGCGATGTCCGAAGTCTTGGTGGCGACCTCGCGCACGATCTGCGCGCCCATGTTTTCGAAATGGTCGCGCAGCTCGACCTCCTTCGCGACGATCACCCCCGAGTTGATGATGGTCGGAGAGCCATAGGCCCGCTCGAGCACGACTGTCCGGGCTTTCGGTCCGAGCGTCACGCGAACGGCCTGGGCCAGCGTGTTGATGCCGGCCAGCAACTTTGTGCGCACTTCCTGCGCGAAGATGATCTGTTTTGCAGCCATGGTGAATAGAGCCAGATGCGGCCGTTTGCTGAGCCTCATTCTGGTGATTTCACCAGCGAAGATCAACGAGTTGTGCGTTTAATAACAGTCCTGCCTCTTTATATATATTGGGCTCGCGCCAGCCGCCCCGCTCGTGTCCTGCGTAGGTGCGGTGCAACACTCCGTCGTCGCGGCGCGCGCAGCTCTCGCCTGTAGGGCAAAACTATTACCACCGGACAGGTCACAGCTTTGAGGATGCCCGCCGCGGTGCTTCCAAAAACAAGGTCGTGGAGCGCCGAATGCCCATGTGAACCCATCACGATATAGTCAGGAGAAATTCTTTTCACCTGCTCGAGAATCACGCTGACAGGATCACCAACGAGTTGGAGCGAATCCCCTCTCACCGCGTCGGGCGTTCCTTCGACACCGGCTGCATTACGCCTCCTTGCCGGCACCGCCCGGCTCGTATGTCTCTCAAGCTGAGCCATCGTTTTCTCGAGCCGCTCGTGATCGGCGAGCATGGATCGGGGGTGCGTGACGTTCAGCAACACAAGCCGGCCATGAATCCCCCGCGCCAACTCCCCCGCTGTCACCAGGACTCGTCCCGTCATTGGCGAGAAATCGATCGGCACTAGGATCGTTTTCATCGTGAGGTCGGGTTTCGCTGCACCGTTACCGTTGCACGAGCTCGCTGTCCTGCACCTTGCGCGAACTCGCACCGCGTCCCCGCGCTTCACCTTTTCCCGGCGGCACAATCATCACGGGGCAGGTCGCCCGTTTCAGCACGGCGCTCGCGGTGCTCCCCACAATAAGATCATAGAACGCCGTGTGCCCGTGTGATCCGATCACGATGAAATCAGCCGGAAGCTTTTCGGCCTGCTCCAGGATCAGCTGCGCCGGCTGACCGTCCAGTCGCAGCGATTCAGCCACGATCCCCTTCGCTTGCAGCCCGCGCCGAAATTCCGCGAGTTGCTCGTCCGCCGATCGCTCCAATGCCTCTCCCAGCTCCACCATTGTCCGCGTCTCCAGATCGAAACCGGTGGCGGTATGAGGCAGCCGAACCACATGCAACAACACGACGCTTCCACCATAGGCTTGCGCCAGCTCCGCGGTCTTCTCGATCACGCGCGCCGTGGCGCTGGAGAAATCGATCGGAGTGAGGATCTTTTTCATAAAACAACATAGGCCCGGCGATGGCCGCTCGCTCCGCAGCCCTTGCTGTTTCAAACGCATAATTTGACCGCGGGTCACCGTCCCGTCGTCGCATTCCGATGCACCGATCGGCGGACTGTGCCCCGCCGCCCCCAAATCGACTTATTCCCCGTGATACCAGTCGCGCCGGGTGAGCGGCAGCTGGGCGCGGCCCTTTTCATCCGGTTTGACCAGCAGGGTCTGGTAAACCGCAAGCCGCCCGCAATCGAAGCTGCGCGCCGAGCCTGCCATGTAGAGCCGCCAGATTCGATAGGTCGGTTCGTTGACGAACTGCAGCGCGGCCTCGTGTGCTCCCTCGAGCCGTCGCACCCAGTGCCGCAAAGTCAGGGTGTAGTGTTCGCGGAGGTTCTCGACATCGCGCACTTCGAAGCCGGCGGATTCCGCCGCGGCCAGCACACGAGGAATCGGTGGAAGGTCTGAATCCGGGAAAACATACTCCTGTATAAACGAGGGCGCGCGGGACGAACGGGCGCGGATCCCATCGCCAATCGCGTGATTCAGGAAGACTCCACCCGGCTTCAACAACGCGAAAGCCTGCTTGAAGTAGGCCGGAAGGTTTTCCGCTCCGACGTGCTCCGCCATTCCCACACTCACGATCGCATCATAGCGCGCGGCCCCCTCCAGGTCTCGGTAATCTTTAAGCTCGATCGCAATGTCCGCCGTCAGCCCCGCGTTGGCCACCAGGGTCGATGCGAGCGACGCCTGCTGCTGGCTCAGGGTTATACCCGTGACCTCTGCGCAGGCCGACTGCGCCGCGTGGATCGCCAGGCCTCCCCACCCGCAACCGATGTCGAGCAACCGGTCATGCGGTTTCAGTCGCAGCTTCCGGCAGATATGGCGAAGCTTCGCCGCCTGCGCCGTTTCAAGATCATCGGTTGCTCGTTCGAAGTAACCACATGAATAGAGCATCCTGGAATCGAGCCAGAGACGGAAAAACTCGTTCGATACATCATAGTGAAACGTCACGGCCTCCCGGTCGCGCGCCTTCGTATGCGGACGATCACTCGATTTGCCGATGGCGGTCCAAGCCCGCCCGGGCACCACGGGCGCGCTCCGGCGACGGAGATGAAATATCCGCTTCGCCATCGTGAGCCAGCCCCCGCTGCCGCCCTCGGCCAGCGCTTCCGCCAGCTCGCACGCCGTCTCGATCTCACCCTCGACATCGAAGTCGTCGTGGAGATACGCCTCCGCGAGACCTTTCTCGGTGCCGCTCGCAAACATCTCGCGAACCGCGCCCGGATGCTTGAGCACGATGGTCGCGGCGCGCGGCTCCTCGTCCGGCCAGGTCGTGCCATCCCAGAGCCGGAATGAAACGCTGCGAGGCGCAGCGTGGGCGAACAGCTCCCCCAGTAAACGCACGGTCGCCTCGGTGTTGGATGCGGTCGTTGTCGTGATCATGGTTAACCTCCGTTTATACAATATGCGCGGTGCGCGCATCGCAGTCCTTTTGAATATTACCCCAGCGTTTCTTCGGCTTCGTTATTTCGCCGTCGTGCGCGTCGAGAGATATGCCATCAACGCTTCGAGGTCCTCGGCCGGCAGGCTCGAGTACCGCTGCTTCCGTTTCACGACCGCCTCGGACAATATAGCGGCGGCTTCGCCCGTGCCGGTGGTCCAAGCGCGCAACTGGTCGGGAGTGAGCCGCGCCCCGACATCGTCGAGCGGCCGCCGGGGGTTTCCCTCGCCGGCGAGGGAGTGACACGTCGCACAGTTTTGCGCCTCGTAGACAGCGCGCCCACGGGCGTTATCGCGTAAGAGCGTATCCCGTTTTTCGTCCCGAGGCCCAGATCCGATGACCGTAGGACGGTCCGGTTTCTCGCCTTCCGCCATCGCGACGGCTGGCCCCGCGGCCTCGGGCAAAGGCTGCGCCGCGCTCTGCGGATTGTGCGCGGCTGCGAAGAGAAAAGACAGGGCCACGATCACGCCCACCGTGAGCACACACACTGCTCTCGCGATGATTTCTCTCATGCTCGTTCCCTCGGTTGGCCCGCGATAGTTCGCCGTGTTCTACGCCATGTCAAAAAGTTCGCAGTGAACCCGATGCAGCGGGATGCCCAACTGGTGAAGCGTACGTTCCGCTGAATCGATCATCGGTTTCGGCCCACACAGGAAAAAGGTCGCACGCCACGCCGACTCGGGAATCGCCGCGCGGAGAATCGGCTCGCTCAAGATCCCGTGTAAGCCCGTCCAGTCCGCAGGCGGCTCCTGCAACACGTGCACGACGTCGAGCTGTAGCTTCGGCCGGAACTGCTCTATCTCCTCGCGAAAAACGACATCTTCCCAGCGTCGGTTTCCATATATCAATCGAACGGGCCGCGAATCCGCCCGGTCGGCGAGCGTTCGCAGCATGCTCATACAGGGCGCAATGCCGATGCCTCCAGCGATGAAAACGAACCCCGGCGCCCGCGCGTGATAATCCGTGGTAAACACCCCGTGCGGACCGTCGACATACGCAATTTGCCCCGGCCGCACGTCTTTGATCGTCCGCGTAAAGTCGCCGAGCTCTTTGATCGTGAAACGAAGCGTGGCTGCTTCCGCCGCGCTGCCGGAGAAGGAGAACGGATGCTCCCTGGCGCGAAACGGACTCGTCCCCAGCGACAGCCAGGCGAACTGCCCCGGCCTGAAGCTCAACCCGGAATGCCCTTCCGGCGCGAGTGTGAGAGACCACGAGCGCCCTCTTTCCTTATCAACTGCGACGACCCGGTAAGGCGTCCGCGTCAGCGACCACGGACGCACGATGCGCACATAACCGATTACCAGCACCCAAACCACGGTGTATCCGCTCCAGACGATTTCCCGCCAGGCCGCGCGTGTATAGTGACCAACGCCGTGTATGTGTATCACCGCCAGGATTACCGCGGCAATTGCCATGATCGCATGGCCGATTCTCCAGCGATCGTACTTGATCCGCAGTGGCTTCCGCCACCACGAGCTCACGATCAGGACACCGAAGAGCAGCAATGCGATTCGGCCCGCGGTCATGTGCCACGGGGCGGAAAGTGGATCCACCGGTCCCAACACCGCACCATACCGCATCCGGAGGATGATATAGTGCGCGACGATCAGGCCAAATGCCCCCACCGCCACCAGGCGATGGAAGTAGTATATAATGTCGACACCGAAAGGCGCCGTCGCCCGTCGAAAGCGTGCCGTCAGCACCGACTGCAGCGCCATGATCGCCAGCCCGCCAAAGCCGAGTGCCATGGCGAAGTCCCACCAATAGCCGCCGCCCTTCGGCAGCTCGCCCACTAGCAGCACGAGCACCGGAAATGCCGCCAGCGCCACGTAGCCGAGGGTCCACAGCGTCGCGCGAAACCCGCGCCCCGATCTGGACCAGGGAGGTTTCATAGCCGCAGACTCGCTTCGAGTTCCGGCTGGCCGGCGTGGGCACGGAGGCGGAATCCCAACCGTTCACAAAGCCGGCGCATGGCCTGATTCTCCGCCAGCACCATCCCATTGATGCACGCCAGCTTTTCCTCCCGCCCGATCTCCACGAGCTTGCGCAACAGCAGCGTACCCAGGCCCTGCCGTTGCCAGCGATCGGAAACAACCACCGCGAACTCGGCTTCGTTTTTCCCATGCGCTTTACAGAGGCGCCCCACGCCGATGATTTCCGTGCGGCCAGTAAACCGATCGTCGTGCACCGCCACCAACGCCACCTCGCGGTCGTAGTCTATAAAGCAAAGACGCGCGAGCCGCGCATGATTTGTCCTTTGCTGAAGCGTCAATGGCGCAAAATACCGGTAATATACGCTTTGATCGGACAAGGTCTGGTGAAACGCCGCCAGCATCGGTTCGTCTTCCGGCCGAATCGAGCGGATCAGTACCGACGTGCCTTCCGCGAGGGTGCCCGAGATGGCATAATGTTGCGGGTAAGGTCGGATCGCGAGGGCGGGCAGTTTTTCGTCGGTGACCTGTGCATCGTGTAAGATCATTCGGGCATCGAGCGCCACGATCTGATCGCCCGAAACGAGCAGCGGATTGATGTCGCTCTCCTTGATCCGCCGCTGCTCCGCCACGAGCTGGCTGAAACGGATCAGCACTTTCTCCAACGCCTGCATATCGACCGGCGGCTGGCCCCGCCCGCCTTTGAGCGCCGCATACACGCGGGTCTGCGCCATGAGCTGTCGCGCGAGCGTCGACGTGAGGGGCGGAAGCCCGATCGCGCGATCCTGCATGATTTCCACCCAGCGTCCCCCGGCGCCAAACAAAAGCACCGGTCCGAACTGCGGGTCGACGCTGCTGCCCAGGATCAACTCGATTCCGCCGGCCGGAACCATGCGCTCGATGGTGACTCCCAGGAAATGATGTTCCCCCACCTTCTCGGCGACCGAGCGCTTGATCGCGCGCCACGCATCGCGCACCTCACGGGCGTCGCGGAGATCGAGCCGCACGCCACCGATATCGCTTTTATGCGTGATCGTCTCGGAATGCAGTTTCATCGCGACCGGAAAGCCGGTTTTCGTCGCGAGCGAAACCGCCTCGCCCTCCGTCAATGCCGGGAACGCCTCGACGACGGGAATGCCATAAGCGGCGAGAATTTTCTTCGACTCATGTTGGGTTAAAATCACGCGACTGGAGCGCTGCGCCGCACCGATGATCGCCTCAGCGCGACGCTGCAACCCCGCTCCGACTTTCGCCGTTTCGAGCAGGGTCGGCGTTTCATAGAGCGCGGTCAGGTTCGCGCTGTGTCGCCACATATAGTTGAAGGCCTGCGCGGCCCGATCGGGAAACTCGAAGGTCGGCACCATCGCCGCGTTGAGCAGCGCTTCGCCCGCCTCCACCGCCGCTCCGCCCATCCAGCTCGCGAGTATCGGCTTCCCCGGCGCGGCGCCCGCGATCGCCTTGATCTTCTCCGCCGTCCCGAGCGCGTCGCTCATCGCCTGCGGTGTCAGAATCACGAGCAAACCGTGCGTGCCCGGATCCTTCACGACAATCTCGACCGCGCTCCCATAGCGCTGGGCGTCCGCATCGCCCAGGAGATCCACCGGATCTCCGTGACTCCAGGTCCGCGGCAAACCGCGATCCAGCGCCGCGATCGTCTGCTCCGAGAGCGGAGCGATCTCGCCACCGCCGGTCACGAGCCGGTCGACCGCCAGGGCGGCCGGGCCTCCCGCATTCGTCACGATGGCCAGCCGTGGCCCCAGGGGACGCGGCTGCTTCGCCAGCACTTCAGCCATGTCGAAAAGATCCTCGATCGAATCGACGCGCAGCACGCCCGCACGACGGAACGCCGCGTCGACGACGAGATCGCTGCCCGTCAAAGCGCCCGTATGTGAAGCGGCCGCTTTCGCCGCCGCCTCCGTGCGACCGGCCTTCACGACGATGATCGGCTTGCGGAATGAAACCTCGCGTGCCGCCGAAAGGAATGACCGCGCATTCCCGATCGACTCCATATAGATGAGGATGCTGCGCGTGTGCGGGTCGTCGCCGAGGCTGGTGATGAGCTCGCCCCATCCCACATCCAGCATCGATCCCACCGATACCAACGCACTGAGGCCCACATTGTCCCGCAGGCTCCAGTCGATCACCGCTGTACACAATGCGCCGCTCTGGCTGATGAACGCCACGCTGCCCGGCCGCGCCATCGTCAACGCGAAGGTGGCGTTGAGTCGCTGATGCGGCGCCATCAACCCGAGGCAATTCGGACCGAGAATCCGCATCCCCGCCTTGCGGGCCGCCACGGAAATCTCCCGCTCCAGCGCCGCCCCGGCTGCGCCGATTTCCTTGAATCCGGCCGAATATATGATCGCCGCCTTCACCCCAGCCCCGGCGCATTCACGCACCACCACGGGCACTGCGTCCGCCGGCGTGGCGATGATCGCCAGATCCACTTTCTCCGGCACATCCATGATGCTCGCGAAGGCCGGCAGGCCCAGCACGGTGGCGTGATTCGGATTCACGGGGAACACCGTGCCGCCGAATTCATATAGGTTCTCGAGCAGCGAGCGGCCGACGCTTCCTTCCTTCTCACTTGCCCCGATCACCGCAATGCTCCCAGGGGAAAAGAAGTTTCCGAGCAATCCGCGGCGCAAGTCCCTGCGCGCGGCGGCTGGACCCGGGGCGGCGGTCGTCGTGTTCATCGTTATATAAAGTGGCAATTGGGCACCGGGGCGCAGAGCCCGAGCTCAGGGCGGGGGCGGCCGGACGAGGAGCACCGGATGTGTATTTCCCGCAATCACCGCCCGCACCGTCGAACCCGCGAATTTTTCCGCCAGCGCGGAACGGCGTCGTGCGCCCAGGCAAATCACATCCGGTCCGAACGCGCGCGCGGCATGGTTGATCCCGCGGGCGACATCGCGCTCGACGATCACCTCGAGCTCGGTCGACACCGTGTCGGTCTCCGGTGGCACGAGAGCGGCCAGATGGTCGCCTGCCACCTTGATCCGAACGTGCGCCTCCCCGGGCCCGTCATGCTTCGGGTTTTGACGCGGCACCACCGGCCCCGCTCCGTTCGACGCGGCAATGATGTGTACAAGCTTCACGATTCCGCCCGACGGAACCAGCGCGTAGGCCCACGGCACCGCGGAATCTCCCGCGGCCGAAAAATCCGTGGCGACCAATACGCGCCGCAGGCGCGGGTGATGCCCCAGCCCATGTCTGGTTGCGACCGAGAGAGGGACGCACGCCACGCTCATGGTCGCATGCCGCATGACTCCACGCGAAATCGACGGGTGAGCGAGGCGCTGCAGGCCGTGCCGTTGATGCGAGCCCAGCACCAGCAGGTCTGCGTCCATGTCGGCAGCCAGCCGCACCAACGCGTAATCCGGGCGGCCCCAGTTCGTTTCAACGCGTACGGCAACCGCGCCGTCCAACAGCTCGCCTGCGCGCTGCTCCACGTCGCGTATCAGCCGCCGGCGGACCGACGGCGTTATTTTCGTCGTTGGCTTCGTCGCACCGGCCGCGCGCAGATCGTCGGGCGGCCAGCTGATATGCGTGGCAGTGATGGCACACGGGCCGATCTTCCGCAGTTCCTTCACCCACGAAAGGGCCGCGTCGGAGACCGCCGTAAAATCGACGGCGACCATCACGTTGAGGTCACGGCCTTCCCGGGCCCAGGCCAGCAACCGCGCCGGTTCACGCACGACCAGGATCGGTACGGGAGACTGCTGCGCAATGCGCTCGGACACGCTTCCGATCGTCCACCGGTCGAACTCGGTCTTGCTCACCGACGACACGATGACGAACGCCGGCGGATTCTTCTCCAGAAACTCGAGGATCGCGTCCTCCGCCCAACGCCCGTGCAGCAGCACGTCTTCCACCACGGCACCCTCGCGACGCAGCCGCAGGTTTTCTTTTCGCAGCATCGAGTTTCCGCGTCGCATCATCGCGCGAAACTCCCTCGTGCCCTCATGGTAGGTGCCCGTCTCGTCGGCGACGTGCACCAACACCAGCAGCGCACGAAGTCGCAGCGCGATCGCGGCCGCCACATCGGCGGCAGCGCGCGCGTTATCGGAGAAATCCGTCGCACAGACGATGCGTCGTGTCGTTGGTTTCATCGCGGGTTCCTCATTGGAGATTCATTCCTCGGGTCGTCGGATCACCAGGAGCGGCCGGCGAATTTTTTTGAGCACGGCCTTCGTCACCGAGCCGTGTAACGCCCGCGAAGCGCCTAGACCGTGCGAGGCCAGGCACACCAGATCGGCGCCAAACCTATCGGCCTCCCTGCAGATCGCTCGCGCGACATCGTCGTCCTCCAGCACCTCGACCTCCGGTGGCTGGGCCCGCGCGCCAATCTCATTCGGGATCAACGACCGCAGCTGCTCGCGATAATCGGTCGTCCAACCCGTTCCCGCCCGGCGCGTGGTCGGTTTCCGCGGCACAGCCACGTGGATGATCTTCACCAAGCCGCCGATGAAGCACGCCGCACACGCGAACGGCACGGCCGCATTGCCGAGCTCCGAAAAATCCGTCGCCACCAGCACGCGATGATAATCCGGGATGTGAGCCTCGCGGGGATCGAAAGCCGCCGTCACCGGAATGCACACCACATTCATGCCCGCGTGATGCAGGAGCTCGCGCGAGACGGAAAAGCGCGCGAGGCGCGCCAAGCCGTGACGTTGGTGCGTGCCGACGGCGATCAGCTGCGCCTTCGTCTCCTCCGCAATCTCGACGATGCCCGGGGCAGGATCACCGAAGAACGGCCGCACCACCACGGGCGAGACGCCATCGCCAAACTGATCCCGCACTTTCTTGTGCAGCTCGCGTTCGAGCCGCTCCTGCAGCGCGGGCGGATTCACCGGTCGCCCGGGCGCCACCGCGGCTTCCTCCGCGGTCGGTATGCGCCAGTTCACGTGACACGCGACGACGTCGCAGGGCCCGGCTCCGCGAAACTGTTTGGCCCACCGCAGCACGACATCGGACGACGCATAGAAGTCGACCGCCACCAGGATCGTCAGCCGGCCTTTCGTCCAATCCCACGCGGTGAACGCCGTCGGATTACGCACCACCAGTGTCGGGACGGGCGAAGACTCGGCGATTTTCTCCGAGAAGCTTCCGAGCGCCCACCGATCGAGCGGTCCTTTCATGCCCGATGCCACCACGACCAGATGCGGCTGCTCCGCGCGAATATAGTCGACCAGAACCTCCGCCGGTGGGGCGCCCTTGAGCAACTGGGTCTCGACGACGGCCCCAGTCTGGCGCAGCCGGCTCGCGTCATCCTCGAGGCGCTTTCTCGATCCGGCCAGCGCGGTGGCACTCCGCGCGTCGCTCGCATGCACCAGCCGGAGAGTCTCGGACCGGCAATGGGCGATCTTTGCCGCGACGCTCACCGCGTCGTTTGCATGCGGCGAAAAATCAGTCGCGCACAGAATGAAGGGCCGGTTCTGGTTCATGGCGGGCTCCTTTCGCTGCGAGCGCCTGTTCCTTTTCCAGGATCGCTGCGGTGGTTTTAAGCACGGTGTCGGGATTGAGCGAGATACTGTCGATTCCCTGCTCGACGAGGAACTGCGCGAACTCCGGGTAATCGCTGGGCGCCTGACCGCAGATACCGATCTTTCGTCCGCGGGCGCGGCAGGCCGCGATCGCCTGCGCGATCATCTTCTTCACGGCCGGATTTCGTTCGTCGAAGATCGGCGCGACAATCTCCGAGTCGCGATCCACGCCCAGGATGAGCTGCGTGAGATCGTTCGAACCGATGCTGAACCCATCGAAGATCTCGGCAAACTCCTCGGCAAGGATCACATTGCTGGGGATCTCGCACATCATATAGATCTCCAGCCCGTCCTTCTGGCGTGCTAGGCCATGCTTCGCCATTTCCGCCTGCACCTGCCGCCCCTCTTCGATCGTGCGACAAAACGGAATCATCACCTTGAGGTTGGTGAGCCCCATGTCTTCCCGGACTTTCCTGATCGCACGGCACTCCAGCGCAAAGCCTGCCCGATACCGGTCGTGATAGTAGCGCGATGCGCCGCGGAACCCGATCATCGGATTCTCCTCGGCCGGCTCGTAGGCTTCACCGCCGATGAGATTCGCGTATTCGTTCGTTTTGAAATCGCTCAGCCGCAGGATCACATCCTTGGGATGAAACGCGGCCGCGATCATCGCGGCGCCTTGGGCCAGCTTGTCGACGAAGTACTCAGGCTTGCTCTCGTAACCAGCCGTGAGCTCGTCGACCTGCTGCTTCACCTTGGGCGTGAGTTTGTCGTAGTCCAGGAGCGCGAGCGGATGCACCTTGATAAACGTGGTGATAATAAACTCCTCGCGGGCGAGGCCGACGCCGTCGTTCGGGATGAACGAGAGCGCGAACGCCTCCTCGGGGTTGCCAACATTCATCATCACCTTGGTTTTTGGCCGGCCGAGCGCCTTGAGATTCGTGCGTCGCACGTCGAAGGCCAGCTGGCCGTCATAAACAAATCCGGTGTCGCCCTCCGCGCATGAGACCGTGACCGCCTGGCCGTCGGCGATCTTGTCCGTGCCATGCTCCGTGCCGACGATCGCCGGCACGCCGAGTTCGCGACTGACGATCGCCGCGTGGCAGGTGCGTCCGCCGCGATTCGTCACGATCGCGGCGGCTTTCTTCATGATCGGTTCCCAATCCGGATCCGTCTTGTCCGTAATCAGAACCTCGCCGTCCTTGAACCGGCCGAGAAACTCGGCACGCTCTATGATTCGCGCCGCGCCGCTCGCGATCTTTTCTCCGATGCTGCGGCCGGAGATCAGAACCGGGCCGCGATTCCGCAACGTGAACGACTCTATAAAGTCGACGTCCTTGCGCGATTGCACCGTCTCGGGACGCGCCTGCACGATGAAGAGATCCCCCGAGATCCCATCCTTGGCCCATTCGATATCCATGGGCGTCGCATGATTACGCTGCCGCGAATAATGGTCTTCGATGCGGCATGCCCAGCGCGCCAGCTGGAGAATCTCCTCGTCGTTCAACGCGAATCGGGCGCGGTCTCCCGCCGGCACGGGCACATTCTTCACCATCTTTCCGCCACCGAGGTCGTAAACGAGCTTGAACTCTTTCGTGCCGACGCGCTTCTGCAGGATCGGCCTGAACCCGGTCTTCAACGTCGGCTTGAAGACGCAATATTCATCGGGATTGACGGTGCCCTGGACTACATTCTCGCCGAGACCATATGCGGCATTGATGAGTACAGCGTCGCGAAAACCGGTTTCCGTATCGATGGTGAAAATCACACCGGAAGTCGCCAGATCGGAACGCACCATGTGCTGCACCCCGATCGAAAGCGCGACCTTGAAGTGGTCGAAACCCTGGTCGACACGATACGAGATCGCCCGATCCTTGAACAGCGAGGCGAAGCATCGCTTGCACGCATCGAGCAACGCATACGTGCCTTGTACATTCAGATAGGTTTCCTGCTGCCCCGCGAAGCTCGCGTCGGGCAGATCCTCGGCGGTCGCGCTGCTGCGCACCGCAACCGAAGCCGGATGCGCCGCCTGGCCGCCCAGCTCTATATAGGCCTCGGTGATCGCTTCGGCCACGGCGACCGGGAGTTCGGCGGCCAGGATGGCCTGGCGAATACGCGCGCCACGGCGGCGCAAGTCTTCGATGTCCCGAGTGTCGATTCCGGCCAACACCACGCGAATCGTCTCATCAAGCTTCGTTTCGCGCAGGAACAGCCGGTAAGCCTCGGCCGTGACCGCAAAACCCGCCGGCACACGAATCCCCTCTGACATGAGTTCGCGAAACAGCTCGCCCAGCGAAGCATTCTTCCCCCCGACGAGCGCGATGTCGCCAATCCCGACCTCCGAGAACCAACGAATATAGGATTTCATCTCCTCCTCCTTCTGCCGGGGAATCTCGCACCTCCCGGACGCGTGTGCTCCGCAGTTTACGAAAAACTCTACGCATATATTGCGCGGCGGCGAAGGGCCTCACGAAGGCTCGCCGATCGAACTCGGCTCCCGCCGCGCGAACATCGGCTCATGCGGAGGGCCTGTTTCCTCGACCCACTGCACACACATGCGGACGAGCTCCATCGCGGTCTGTAGCTTCAGCTTGTTTTTGATATGGGCCCGATGCGTCTCGATTGTCTTCACGCTCACATGAAGCGCGGAAGCGATTTCCCGAGTCGGCACACCCTGGCCGATCAAGGTTATGACTTCGATTTCCCGATCGCTCAACGTTTCCATCGGCGACAGGACGGCTGGCATCCCGCCGCGCTTGACCAGGCGCGAAACCATCTGATCGGCCACACTCTCGCTGATAAATAGCCGCCCGTCCCGCACCTGTCGTATCGCTTGGATTATCTGGTCGATCGGTCCGTCCTTCGGCAGGTAGCCATGCGCACCGGCCTTCAGCGCCCGGACCGCGTAAACGGATTCCTGCAGCAACGAGAGCACAAGGATTCTCGTTCTTCGGTTCTGACTCCGGATCTGCTTGATCAGCTCGAGCCCGGAGCATCCCTGAATTGTAATATCTACAATCACCAGATCGGGTCCGAGCTCGATGACACCACTAAGTCCAGTCTCGACCGTGTCTGCCTCGCCACACACTTCCATATCCGGCTCCTCGCGGAGGATGACTCCCAAGCCCAGCCGCACGAGCGGATTACCATCGACGAGATAGACGCGTGTTTTGCGAGACGACGTCTCCACCCCTCTTGGCTTGATGCGTTCATTCATGGAATGCCTTCGGGCTTTTTCAGCCGATACCGAACACGTTAATATAAGGCGCGACTGGTCCGCGGTCTGCGCACTATGTGGCGAAACCTATGCTCTTATTGCTCAGCTCCCACCTGCGCGGTCCGATGCGACCGGCAACCAACCCGGTCGCCCGGCAGACGACTGTCATGGAGTCCGCTTGGCGCTTCCTGAAAAGCCGCTTCCCGACACGTTCGGGCACAATACAAGTTAAGCCGCGAACCCGAAACGGTAGCGCTCCTCCTCGGGCTTGATGCCAAGGGAGGTGCAGATGAGTTTGGCAGCGGTTTCGCCGGCCGCGATTTTCACGATGCGGTCGAAGTCCACTTTCGGCAGCTCCACGCCTTCGTGCTTGATGGAATGCAGCCCCATCCCGTGCTCCAGCAGGCCTTCGACGAAGGCCTCGCACGCCACGGGATCATCCGTGAAGTACTGATGATGCTCGGGTGGAGAATGCTTCCGGAACTGAAGACTATATTCGATGCAGTATTTTTTTAGCATGGTGACTCCTCCGGGTTGATCGGGCTCGAAACGTGAGATCGGCAGGCGTTTCCGTCTGATGGCGAAAGATAGCACGCCACCGGCCGCGTCTGCTGGGCATTCTTTGCCTTTTGGCGCTCAGTTCTTGACGTCGAAATCGGCGACGCATGAAGACGTTCCTGCCGCGCATAAACTGCTCCCCCAGCCGTGCGAACCGCGCGTTCCATCAGAAATACTTCGGGGGAAAACTCTCGGGATTTCTCTTACCGAAATCGACTGGCGACAGATTAATTTTTCGACGAACGATTTCCAAAATGCGAGAACCTCCCTCTCTTGACCGCCCTTCTCCCACCGGAATAACAGGCTTGGACGAAATTCTTCGAGGAGGACTGCCGGAGAACCGTCTCTACCTGTTGCTGGGCAATCCCGGCGTCGGAAAGACGACCATTGCTCTACAGTATCTGCTCGAAGGCGCCCGCACCGGCGAGACCGGCCTCTATATAGCGCTCTCCGAAACCCAGGATGAAATCCTCTCGGTTGCGCGCTCGCACCAGTGGCCGATCGACCGGATATCGATCTTCGAATTGTCGGCGCTCGAGCAACAACTCGCCCAGGAGGAACGCAATACGGTGTTTCATCCGGCGGAAATCGAGCTCAACAAGACGACCCAGATGTTGTTGCAGCGCATCCAGGAGGTGAAACCGAAGCGCCTCGTGCTCGATTCGCTTTCCGAGTTGCGCCTGCTCTCCGAATCGCCGCTGCGGTATCGCCGGCAAATGCTCTCTTTCAAGCAATTCTTCGCGGGGCAGCAAATGACCGTCCTGCTCCTCGACGATCACTCGGCGGATGGCGGGGATCTGCACGTGCAAAGCATCGCCCACGGCGTGATCACGATCGAACAGATCCTCTCGGACTACGGCTCCCAAAAACGCCGGATCATGGTCAACAAGATGCGCGGCCTGAACTTCATCGGCGGCTATCACGACGCCCTGATCGCGCCGGGCGGCATGCGCGTTTTCCCCCGTCTCGTCGGCTCCGCCCACAAGCGGAAGAACTCGAGGGGGGTGATGCCGTCCGGAGTCGTGCAACTCGACGCGCTGCTCGGCGGCGGACTCGATCAGGGCACCAGCTGCCTGCTGCTCGGTCCCGCCGGCACGGGCAAGTCCACGATCGCCCTGCAGTTCGCCGTGGCCGCGGCGAAACGCGGCGAGAAAGTTCTAATGTGCATCTTCGAGGAGAACCTCGACACCATGATGGCGCGGGCCGCGTCGGTAGGCATACCGATCGACGGCCTGATCGAGTCCGGCACGATCCGCGTGATGGAGATCGACCCGGCCGAGCTCGCGCCCGGGGAATTCGCGCATTGTGTGATCGAGAACGTCACGACCAACGAAGTGCGGCTCGTGATCATCGACAGTCTGAACGGCTATATGCAGGCGATGCCGGATGTAAACTTCCTCAACATCCAGTTGCATGAGCTGCTCTCGTTTCTCAACCGGCATGGCATTCTCTCCCTGATGACCGTGGCGCAGCATGGGCTCATCGGCCAGATGCAAACCCCGGTCGACCTCACCTATCTCGCCGATACCGTGGTTCTGCTCCGCTTCTTCGAGCAAAACGGCCGGATCAAGAAAGCGATCTCGGTGATCAAAAAGAGAATCGGAAAACACGAGGACACCTTGCGCGAATTCAAAATCGACGACCAGGGCGTACGGGTCGGCGAACCGCTGGAGCAATTCCGCGGTGTACTCAGCGGCACCCCAACCTTTCACGGGGAGTCGGAGCAGATGCTGAAGAACCGCTAACATGACCGGCCAACCTCATCCGGATGTGGTACTGATCATGGCCCCCATCGGGGCCGACGCCACGAACATTTCCACCGTGCTGCGCCGCGGCGGCCATGCGCCGAAGATCTGCCGCACCATTTCAGATCTGGACACCGGGATGAGGGGCGAATGCGGCGCGATTGTACTGACGGAGGAGACATTGACGGTCCAATTGAAGCCCGTCCTAAACCGCCATTTCGAGGCACAGCCCGCTTGGTCGGATATTCCCGTCGTGCTGATTTCCAGCGTGGGTGCGCCCAACATGGGACCGGTCTTCGCCGCCAGGCTGCGCGGTCCCAGGCGCACGATCACCCTCCTCGAGCGTCCGCTTCGCTCGGTGACCCTGCTCGCCACCCTCGACACGCTGCTGGCAGCGCGGCACCGGCAATATGAAATCCGCGACCTGTTGCATGAACGCGACGCTCTGCTGAGCTCACTCGAGTCCCGGGTCGCCGAGCGTACGGAGGAGTTGCAGCGGATGGTGGAGGAAATGGAGGCGTTCTCTTATAGCGTGTCGCACGATCTGCGCTCGCCGCTGCGCAGCCTGGCGGGTTACGCGGAGGCTTTGCAGGAGGACTATGCCGACGAGCTGCCTCCCGGGGCGCGGCAATATTGTGAGAAGATTGTCCGCGCGGCCCGGCGAATGGACAATCTCACGCAGGATGTCCTCGCCTATACACGCGTCACCCGCTGCGAAATGGAGATCACCCCGATCGACCTCGATTCGCTGCTGAACGAGGTCATCGAACAATATCCTATATTGGTTTCCTCCGCAGGGAGCATCCGCATCCATCGCCCGCTCGGTTGTGTAAAGGGACACGTGGCATCGCTGATCCAGTGTTTCTCGAATCTCCTCGGCAACGCGGTGAAGTTCGTACCGGAGGGGAAGACGCCGCATGTCGATGTACGCATGACGAGCGAAGGCAGCCGGCGACGAATCTGGGTGAAGGACAACGGCGTGGGGATCGACCAGGCCGACCAAGCGCGCATTTTCAGAATGTTCGAGCGCGCAGCCGGAAAAAAGGTACCTGGAACGGGCATCGGCTTGGCGATCGTGAAGAAGGCCGTCGAACGCATGGGCGGCGCCGTGGGTGTCACTTCTTCCATCGGCCATGGAGCGGAATTCTGGATCGAACTCGAATCGGCCGATCCGCCGTGCGCCAACGTGGCGGAGATCAAGAACCCGGCGTCGTTCTGGCCGGCGCCGTCCATGGGCATGATGCAGCTGCCCGCGATATCATGAGTACGGAACGAACGGTCCTCGTGGTCGAGGACGACGAAGACGATTTTTTCCTCACCGAGCGCGCCCTTCGCCGATTCACCCGTGGCCGGATTCTTCATGTCGAGAGCGGGCGTGCCGCGATCGATTATCTGGCCGGCAACGGAAATTTCGCCGATCGAAACGTCTATCCTTTACCGGACATTGTATTTCTCGACCTGAAAATGGATCAGGTGAGCGGCCACGATGTATTGGCTGCCGTGCGGGTAAATCCGCCGGGGGCCATGCCCAGGATCTTCGTTCTTACCGGATCGAACGAGCCCAGAGACCGTGAGATGGTGAAGGATTCGGGCGTAGCCTCCGGTTATGTGGTGAAGCCGCTTTCCATCGAGCACCTCACCTCGATCTTCGGCCAGCCTTTGCGGTGATTCGGCATCTCCGCTCTCAGCGTCCAAGCAGTCGATCCGATGCTCGCCACCGGGCCGCCCCGTGATTCATTGAGGTCCTCGCGCGAGCTCCGTCGCGCTCCACCCGGCCGCGCGCCAGGGCCCTCATTTCTTCCACCATGACCAAGCGCCAAACCCCCATTTACCTCGCGTCCGTTCTCCTCGAGCCCAATCGCTGGAAACCGAAGAAGCTCCCCTCGTTTGCCGTGAGCGAATGGTCCGCGCGTGCGGCCGCCGCCGGCTTCGATGGCTGGGAACTCTGGGAAAATCACTATCTGCTCGCGGAAAAGAACGAGCAACGCGCGCTGCAGGACGGGCCGTTGCCCGTGACGGTTTTCAACACGTATGCCAGCTTCGCGAGCGAAGGCGCCGACGCCCGCCGGTCAGCACTCGAAGCCACGGCGACGCTCGCCGCGCGCAGCATCAAATTCAACGTCGGCAACGATCCGGCCCGCATGGCCGACTACCGCACCGTCGTCGCCGCGACTGCGGCCGCCACCCCAGCGCGGCTCTGGTGCGAATGCCATCCCGGCACACAACTTGAAGACCCGGAGCGCGCCGCGCAGTTTTTCAACACCTGGCCCGAGTCCGACGTGCCGTGCGACGCCATCGTGCATCCGTTCCTCCTCAGTCCGGAGGCGATCGCCCGCTGGCACTGGCACCTCGGTTCACGACTACGGCACGCCCACGTGCAGATGCGCGCGAAGAACGACTCCAAGCGCTTCCTCGCGCTCGCCGACGACGCGCCCCGCGTCCGCGAGTGCCTCGCCGCGTTGCGCGAGAGTGGTTACACCGGTTCGTTCTCGATCGAGTTCACCGCGCCGACCGGCACCGCAACCGATCGACCGCCCGAACTCTTCGACGCAGCCCGCCGCGACCTGGAGTTTCTCCGCGAGCACTGGGGCGAGTGAAGCGGCTCACGCGCCCCCCCCAGCGCGATCATTCGCCGGCGGCGGGAACCCACGCCTCCATCGCCAGGCTTGCGGCACCGAGCGCACCGGCGTCGTCACCGAGGGCGGACGGCACAATTTTCAAAGGCATCGCGGCGAGCGCCGGCGATTTCGCGCGAACCGCCCGCTCCACCTCCGTACAAAACCGCTCCCCCAGGCCGGTCAGCGGGCCGTGCAGGAAAAAACGTTCCGTATCCAGCACGAGCTGCAGGCACGCGATCACTCGAGCGTAGTCCGCAACAATCGCATCCCAGGCCGCGCCGCTGACAGACGCTAATCCAGCCAGCGCCGCGCGCAGGTCCTCCGGCAGCGGGACACGCGTCGTGGCGTCCGCGAGTCGCCGCCAGATCGCGGGAGCTGAAAGTGCGTCCTGCATTTCCCGACTCGGCGCCGACCCGTCTCCCGGCCAGGGCCAGCGTCCAATCTCGCCTGCCGCATGATGCGCCCCGCGCATCAGCCGCCCCTGATGTACGATCGCCACGCCAAATCCACTGCGCGGCCCCAGCACCACATAGTCGTCGTAATCCCGGCCACCACCAAACCAGCGCTCCGCCAACGCGATCGCGCGCAGGTTGTTTTCCACCGCCACCGCCACCTCGAACCGTTCGCGCAACACGTCCGCCAGTGACACATCGTGCCAGCCGGGAAAAAACGCATACTCCGCACTCACGCCCGTCCGCGGGTCGACGACACCCGGCGCGCCCGCCCCGATCGCGAGCAACGGACCCTGCGCATTTTTTCCCAATGCCGCCACACAGGTCTTGATCGCCTGCAGGACGGTGCGCGTGTCCGCCGTGCCAGGCAGACGTTTCACCTGCGACGCCACCCGCTGGCCGGCAAAGTCCACGCGCACCGCCTGCACCCGCTCCGCGTTGAACTCCACGCCCGCAAACCACCCCGCCCCTGGCTGCGGCGTCAGGCGTCGCTTCGGCCGGCCAATCGGCCCCCGATCGAGCCCCGACTCGTCAATATAGCCGCCGGCAATGAGCTGATCCACATAGAGACCGACGGTCGACGGCGCGAGGCCCAGCGCCGCGGCCAGCGAGCTGCGCGAAACCGCGCGTCCGCTCCGCACCTGAAGCACCGCGGCTCCGAGCAGGTCGCGCTGAATCGCGGGCTTCGTTCGCATGCGCAAAAATTGCTGGACTTATAAGCACGCGTAAAGTGCTTTAATTCGAAAGCGCAATAATATTGCCCGCCTTGCTCGAATCCCACCACCCCGGCTTCGTCGCTCTCGCCGCCTCCGATTCTCGACCGCGTCCCGCACGAACATCCATCCAAATATCCGTATGATTCCACGTTTCAAGCTCTCGGCCGACAGCCCCGAAGTATCCGCCATCGCCTATGGCGTCTGGCGGCTCGCCGATGATCCCGCCGGCACGTCGATCGCTCGAATCCGCCAGAAGATCGATGCCTGCCTCGAGGGCGGCATCACCACCTTCGATCACGCCGACATCTACGGCCGCTACACCTGCGAGGGCCTGTTCGGCCGCGTGTTGAAGGAAGCGCCCGCGCTACGCGATCGCATGGAGATCGTCACGAAATGCGGCATCAACGTCGTGTGCGACAACCGTCCCGGCGTGCGCGTGAACCATTACGACGCGACGGCACCGGCGATCGAACGTTGCGTGGAACGCTCGCTCCGTGAGCTGAACACCGACCGCATCGACGTGCTCCTGGTGCATCGGCCGGATTGGCTCACCAGTGCGGAGGAAACCGCCCGCGGACTGTCGCGGGTGATCGAGTCCGGCAAAGTGCGCAGCGTCGGCGTGTCGAATTACAGCACGCACCAATTCGCGCTCCTGACGCATTTCCTTGGGCGCGCGCCCGTGACGAATCAGCTCGAGATCAGCCTGCTGCGGATGGATGCGATCTACGACGGCACCTTCGACCAATGCCAGGCCGCCGGAGTACATCCGATGGCCTGGTCGCCGCTCGGCGGCGGGCGACTGTTGTCGGGCAGCGACGAGGCGACCGTCCGCACCCGCACCGCGCTCGAGCGCGTCGGTGCGCACTACGGCGCGACGACCGAGCAGATGGCGCTGGCGTGGGTGGCGGCTTTGCCGTCGCGACCCCAGATCGTCATCGGCACGAACCAGCCCGACCGTATCCGCCTCGCTGCTACAAGCCCGCGCATCGTGCTCGAGCGACAGCACTGGTACGAGTTGTGGCAGGCCGCCCAAGGGAGATCCGTCCCATGATCTCGCGCGACTCCAGCGTCCCCGCGCCATCCGCGCCGGCCCTCGTTGCCCCCGCGATTCGCACCACCGCTCGCGCAGTCGAAGTGGCGTGGTTCGCCGCGTTGTGCGGGGATGACTACGAGTTTCTCGGCGTGCCCGACGGCCGGCTCCGCAGCAGCTACGAACACTGCGGCGATCTCGTGCGCAAGGCCGACGCACTCGGCTACCAGAACATCCTGCTGCCCTCCGGCTGGATTGCGGGGCAGGATCCGATGGCGTTTGCCGCCGCCATGGCGGCGCAGACGAGACAGATCACACAACTCGTCGCCCTCCGCATGGGCGAAGTGTGGCCGCCGATGCTCGCGCGCGCGATCGCGACCGTGGATCACATCGCGCAGGGCCGGCTGACCCTCAATATAATCTCTTCGGATCTCCCAGGCCTGAAGGAGTCGAACGAGGATCGTTACGCACGCAGCAGCGAGATCATCCAGATCCTGCAGAAATTATGGACCACCGAGGGTCCGCTCGAATGGAAAGGCCGGTTCTATAATTTCACGCTGCCGAACTGCGAACCCGCGAAACCATATCAACAGAACGGCGGACCGCTGCTTTATTTCGGCGGCATCTCTCCTGCCGCCCAGGAGCTGTGTGCGAAACATTGCGACGTGTTTCTGATGTGGCCCGAAACCGAGGAGCGGCTTGCCGCCACGATGCACGGCATGAGTACACTCGCCGCGAACCACGGGCGCGTGATCGATTACGGGCTGCGCATCCACATGATCGTCCGCGAAACGGAAACAGAGGCCCGCGCCGCCGCGCAGCGACTCATCTCCAAGCTCGACCTGAACAAGGGGCAGGCAATCAAGGAACGGTCGCTCGACAGCAAAAGCGCAGGCGTGCTCCGGCAGGACGAATTGCGCGCCAAGGCCGGCTCGGATCTGTTCATCGAGCCGCACGTGTGGTCGGGCGTGGGTCTTGCGCGCAGCGGCTGCGGCAGCGCCCTCGTCGGCGATCCCGACCAGGTGCTCGCCAAGTTGAATCGCTATATCGATATGGGAATGCGCGCCTTTATTTTCAGCGGCTACCCGCACGACGCAGAGTGCGATCTCTTCGCCAAATACGTGCTGCCCCGGCTGCCCACCTGCCGGCTCAACGAAGTGCAGCAGCGCCGGATCGAAAGTCCGGTGACACCACTCACCACGGCGTTGCGGAGATAGCCACGCCCTCCGAGTCAGGCGTCGTCGGGCAATAACCGTCCACGAGTTGTCGCCTGAACAGAAAGTGTCACGTAATACGTGACACTTCTTGGCGGGTTCCTGTGGAGGCGAATGGGAGCGTGACGTCAACAGGCCACCGATTCCACAGATGACCGGATTGAGGCGCCTTCATTCCGATCCGGGCCTGTCTGTGAAATCAATGGCTGATAATATCCGACGATTCTGCTCACTATATACATTCTACGCTCGACGGCTAACGCCGTAGTGGCTGGTCCGTGGCGCCGGCTCGTTTGGAACCGGTCCCGACCATCTCGCGGCACGATTCCGCACACTTGCGGCACGCCTCCGCACAATCCTGGCAATGCTCCGCCTTGTGCTTCGCGCATTCCTCGCCGCAGGTATCGCAGACCTCCGCACACAGCGCGCAAACGCGTTCCGCGAACTGCGATCCGCGCGCCATCTCGCGCATCGCGAACGAACAGATGTCCGCACAACTGCGATCGAGCTCGATGCAGCGGACCATCATCTTGACGTCTTCCTCGTGCAAGCACTCCGTCGCGCAGTGTTCACATGCTTCCATGCACTGGTGACAGGCTTCGATACAATCTTCGTATTTTTCGTGCGACATGGTGGTGTTTTATTTCTTTGGTTGGCGGGCGATGAGCCCGGGGTTTTCAATGCTCCATCGCCGCTGGACGAAGGCGGAGGAAAATCCAGAAGCCGATCGGATGATCGCCATAGAGCGAATCGAGACGCGATGGCTTGAATGTATACGTGGCGGCGCCACCGAGCGCGAGTTGCCATGGTCGGTTGTGTACAAGCTCGCGGGCGGCGCCGAGGCTGAGCTGCTTGATTCCGAGCGTTTGCTCGTGTGGAGGAGCATCCAGCTCCTCGCCGGTTTTCTCGACATACTCCGCCCGGCCGAACACCGAGTTGCGACCGCTCGTCCAACTCGACTCCAGGGTCACCGCATCCGTCTTACTGCCATGAGTGTCGTTGCGCCCCCAGCCAAGCGTGGTCGCGAGGTGTGCCCCGGCACCGAGTTTCTGAAGATGCATCATTGACGCGGTCGTGCGCCACAAATCGTCCCGCGGATGCAGCTCCTCCGGGCTTTCCAGATAGCCGAGGGAAACCTGCGCACTCCACTCGGGAGTCGGATTCCATGAAAGGCGGCCCGCATACGAATCCAGCCGGGTCAGGTCGATGCCCCAGCGATCTTCGTCCGGCTCGCGCCCATTGAACCACGAGCCTTCGATCTGCCATTTATCACGCGCGATCCCCGCGGTCAGGACGCCGAACGAAATGTGCGTCGAATCCAGCCAATGGTGGCTGATCGGCGCCGCCGGATTGTCCATGGCAGACAGACGATGCGGAAATGCCGGTGGCCCGAGCGCAGGCTCGCCCGCCGGTGCGACGTAGAGCGAAAACACCGTCCGGTCTGGCAACGCGCGCCGATAGCGCGCCGCCAGCTCCATGAAGAAATCATGCGGGTGCTGCCGGTCGACGAGCGGCTCGCCGTGATACGCTTCGCCGGATTGGAACAACAGCGGGTAACCTTTCGCCGTCGTCGTCCACGGCTCGAGGCTGAGCATCGTCCGCAGCGTCAATTCATTCTCCGGGCTGCGCTTCGTCGCCATCAGCATGAGCCAGTTGATCGAGTTGAACTGCTCATCGCCACGCGCGCCCGACTGATCGTCGTAGGCGAGAAACGCGTTGTAATGCAGCATCGTCCGCCATCCCCCAATCCGCCCATGATGCGCGTGCATCGGCGTCGCGTCGGGCTGCCACGCGGTCCCGGATGCGTCACGCGAATCCGGAATTCCGCCAAAGGCCATCGGCGAACTGGGCTCGCCAGTCATCATACGCTTCGGCTGCGCCGATGTCTGGGCCGCCGGCGCCCCATGTTGATGAGCGCCAGGTTGAGCGCGCAGTGTTCCGCCCAGACACAGTATAACAATGCCTGTCGCTGCCACTATAGAGAACCCGCCCGCCATGTCGCAGACCATAGCGCATGACGATAGCACGCGCTACCCGGGCAGGATTGGATTCTGGGATGGGAGGAATCCCAGCCGATCCTGCCGACGCCCGCTCAGGTGCGAGGCGCAGCGCCCGCAATACTCAGCGAGAGCCGGATCGTCTCCGCGACTTTATCGGTCATCTGGCCCGCCTTGATGCCAAAATCGCTGCGGTTGATTTCGAAGTCCGTGCGCAACACGAGGAGATCGCCTTTCACCTTCGGATTATTCACACGGGCGCCGAGTTTGTCGGCCAGATAGGTAAAGCTTACCGGCACCGTGATCTCTTTCGTGACGCCTTTCACCGTGAGCTTTCCGGTAACATCGGCCACCAGCTGAGCGCCCTGCCGGCGCAGGTTGTCGAGCGAGACGGCCTCGAACGTTATCGTCGGATGCGTCGCGACATCGAGCCACTGGTCGCTGCGGAGGTGATCCGACATCATGGGATTGCCGACCGTCAGCGAGGCGGCCTCGAGCGTGATCCGTCCGGAGGTGGCTGCCGGGTCGGCGGGATCGAAGTGAACGGTCCCTGAGATTCCCGTGGCGGTGCCGGTGATCGATTCCAAAGGCGCATCGAGTTTGAACTGCGCGTTGTTGACGCCTTTCGGATCCTTGAAGTCGAAGGATTGCGGCGCGGCCTGGACGACAAGAGCGAAAGCGCTGAGCGCGGCCGCGATTCGGACGGGGGATAGGAGGGTGGATTTCATGGTTGGGAAAACGGAGTTTAAGGTTGGGCTTATGTTCAAACGGACCCGCGTGCGGTCCGTCGTTGCGTCAGCAGGCTCAGGCCGCCGAGAGCCAGCGCGCCTGCGGTTCCGGCGAGCGGCACTTCGATGCCCGCGACAAAACCCGAGCTTCGGACCGGATACTCAATCCCGGTAATCTCGTCGCGCTCGGTGCGCACAGTGCTGGTTTGCGTCCAGCCAATGCGGGCGCCGCTGAAAATCCAGAGAGCCAGACCCGCGACGAAGAACGCCACGGCGCCGAGTCGCAATGTCCGGGTGAGAGGGAAAACCGATTTCATGACGCCACCTTAACCCACCGCCCGCCTTGTCGATACTGCGCCGCCCGGCTTGCTGTCATGCGAGCCGCGCATAACGTCCGCCGCCGTGAACCTCGACCTGTTGCGCTCGTTTCTCGCCATCGTCGAGGACGGCAGCCTGAACAAAGCCGCTGAACGATTGCGCGTGTCGCAATCGACGCTCACGCGCCAGATGCAAACACTCGAAGATGAAGTCGGCGGCCGGTTGCTCGAGCGCAGCAAGACCGGCGTGGCGCTCACGGCGGCGGGCTACACGTTGCATGATCGCGCACGGCCCCTGTTGAACGCGTTCGACGCCGCGTTGGTCGAGACCCGCAAAGTCGCACGTGGCAAGAGCTCTCAACTCCGGCTGGGTTATATGATGTCGGCGGCCGCCGACTACTTGCACCCGGCGCTGACCGCACTGCGGCGCGCACATCCGGAGGTGAAGGTGATTCTCCGCGATCTCTCGCCCGGCGAGCAGATCGCGGCCCTGCGCCGCGGCGAGCTCGACCTCGCGTTGATCGGCAACCCCGGGACTTACCTCGCGCGTGAATTCTTCGTTCGCCGTCTCGCTTCCCTACCCGTCCTCGTCGCGCTGGCAGACAATCATCCGCTCGCCACGGCCGCGACGGTACGGCTCGCCGATCTTCGCCGCGAGATCTTCGTCGGCGCTCTCGAGCAGGACATGCCGGGACACAACAAGTGGCTGGTGCAGTTGTGTCGTCGCGCCGGTTTTCGGCTGCGCGGAGTGCTCGATTCCGACAGCCTGTCGCACGGTTTAGCGACCATCGTCAGCGAGGGCGCCGTCGCGCTCCTCCCCGAATATGCCGCGCAGATGCGCGTGCCCGGCGTGGTCTTTCGCCCGCTGCGCGATGCGAATGTGAAGTGGGATCTGGCGTTCGTGTGGCAGCGGGGAAAAACGTCGATTCCCGTCCGCGCGATGCTCGATGCACTCCCTGCCAGCAGCGGAAAGTGACGCCCCGCGCGCTCGCGTCAGCGGCGCTTTTCCGCTTCCGGGGCGCCCGTGATCTCCTTCGGCAGCCGGAGCTTCGCGACCGCGAGTGCGGATTTCAGCCGCCGATAGTGCGCGTCGGTCGTATCCATTTCGTTGTGACGCGCGCCTTCGATCACGTCGTCGGCGATTTTCGCCGCTTGGTTGAGTGCGCCCGTCAGCCGCTTCCGGCGCTCGCGGTCATCGAGTTTCACCTGATCCTCGAGGGCATGCGCGGCGAGATGGATCGTCTCGGCCCATTCGGCCACGCCGTCGAGTTTCCTGGCCGCCAGCGCGGTGGCGATCTTCTCGTTTGCCGTCGCCGCGGTCTGCCACACGACCGCAAGCGAGGCACCGCCGAATTGAGCCGCCCACTCGGGCGCGTCTTCGGCCGCGGCGGCGATCGGTGTGAGGGTAAACGTGAGCGCCGCGGCGGCGATCGCCGAGTGGGAGACGACCGCGACAGGCACCGCGGTAAACACGTGGAGGATGGGCAGCAGTTTTCTCATTGGATTGGTTCGGTTGCAGGGTGCGCGATCGGCGGAGAAGGGGCGTTGAGTGGATCCTGGCGCGCGCGGGCCAATGCGCGCCCGGCGGCTTTCCCGCCGAAGCGGAAAAACACCGCCGGAGTCACGGCCATGTCGAGGAGCGTCGAGCTGACGAGCCCGCCGAGGATCACGACCGCGACGGGATAGAGAATCTCCTTGCCCGGTTCGTGCGCGGAAAGGACGAGCGGCACGAGCGCGAGCCCCGCCGTCAACGCGGTCATCGTCACAGGCACCAGCCGCTCCAGCGAGCCGCGGACGATCATTTTCGCACTGAAGGTCTCGCCCTCGTGCTCCATCAGATGGAGGTAGTGCGAGATCATCATGATCGTGTTCCGCGTCGCGATGCCGGCGAGCGTGATGAGCCCGACGAGCGTCGCGACCGAGATCGTGCCGACGAGCACATACGTGAGCGCGAGCGCACCGACGAAGGCCAGCGGGACATTGAGCAACACCTGGAGCACGATCGCGGCCGAGTGGAAATGCGCGTAGAGCAACAGGAAGATCACGACGAGCGTGAGCCCGGCGAGGATGCCGATGAGACGCGCGGCCTGTTGCTGGCTCTGGAACTGCCCTTCGTAGCTCACGAAATAACCGCGCTCCATCGGCACTTTTTCCGGCAGCTCGCGTTGCAGTTGCGCCACGATCGAGCCGAGGTCGCGCTCCGCGGTGTTGGCGGAAATGACGATGCGACGCATCGCGTCTTCGCGGCTGATCGCATTCGGTCCCTGGCTTTCAAGCACGTCGGCAATCATCGCGAGCGGCACGCGCCCACCCTTCGGCGTATCGATCAACAATTCGCGCAACGCATCCGGATCCGCGCGCGCCGCATCGGCGAAGCGCACGACGAGATCGAGCGTCCGTGTGCCTTCGAGCACCTGGCCGACGACGTGGCCGTTCAAGCCGGCCTCCAGCCGCGTCGCGAGTTCGCCGGGCTGCAAGCCGTGCAGCGCCGCGCGCTCGCGGTGTACTTGGATCTTCACCTGCGGGATGAGCACCTGTTTCTCGATCTGCAAGTCGACGATCCCGGGCACGGCGCGCATCGCGGCTTCGGTCTGCGCGGCGTAACGGCGGAGCGTCGCGAGGTCCGGTCCGTAAATTTTCACCGCGATCGCGGCCTGGACCCCAGAGAGCATGTGATCGAGCCGGTGCGAGATCGGCTGACCCACGCTCACGACCACGCCGGGAATCTGCCCGAGCTGGTCGCGGATATCGTGGAGGATCTCGGCGCGGCTGCGTTCGCTCGCAGCGAAGTCGACATCGATCTCGGAGCGGTGCACGCCCTCGGCGTGTTCGTCGAGCTCGGCGCGCCCCGTGCGCCGTCCGGTGAGTTTTATTTCCGGCACGGTGAGCAGCAGCTTCTCCGCCACGCGGCCCATCCGGTCGCTTTCCTCGAGCGAGGTACCCGGCGCCATGCCGAGCGTAATCGTGGCGGTGCCTTCGTTGAACTCGGGCAGAAACACGCGGCCCATCATCGGATAGAGCGCCCCCCCGCCGAGGACGAGCAGCAGCGCCAGGAAGATCACCGCCATCGGATGCCGCAGCGACGGCCCGAGGATGAACTTCTCGTCGGCGCGTTTGATCACGCGCACGAGCCAGCCGTCGCGGTCGGCCTGCATGCGTTTCAGGCCGGGCAGCAAATACGAACACAGCACCGGTATCAGTGTCAGCGATACGACGAACGAGGCGATCATCGCAACGATCGTCGCGATGCCGATCGGCGCGAAGAGCCGGCCCTCGATCCCGCTCAGCGCAAACAACGGCAGGAACACGAGCACGATCACGAGCGTGGCAAACAGGATCGAGTTTCGCACTTCGCCGGAGGCATCGGCGATCACGCGCAAGACCGGACGCGGCGCGGGCAAATGGAAATTCTCCCGCAGCCGCCGGAACACGTTTTCCACGTCGACGATTGCATCATCCACGACCATGCCGACCGCCACGGCGAGGCCCCCGAGCGTCATCGTGTTGATGGAAATCCCGAACGCGTGAAACACCAGCGCGGCGACGGCGAAGCTCAACGGAATCGCCGTGAGCGTGATGAGCGTCGTGCGGAAATTCAGGAGGAAAAGAAAGAGCACGATCACGACCATGATCGCACCGTCGCGGATCGCCTCCTGCACGTTGTCGATCGCGTGTTGAATGAACGTCGCCTGGCGAAACAAGACGTTGATCCGCACGTCGCCCGGCAACGACGGACGAATCTCCGCCAGCGCTTCCTCGACGCGGCCCGTCAACACCGTGGTGTCGGCGCCTGGTTGTTTTTGCACTCCGAGGATGACGGCCGCCCGACCCGCCACGCCAGCGTTGCCGCGCATCGGCTGCACGCCGAAGCCCACGTCTGCGACGTCGCGCAGGAAGACCGGCATGCTGCCGCGATCCTTCACGACCGTCGCTCCGATCTCCTCCGGATCGGCCGTGCGCCCGAGATTGCGCACGAGCACTTCGCGCGCGCCGCTCGCGATGAAGCCGCCGCCGCTGCTCCCCTGCGCGCGCTCAGTCGCTGCGTTCACTTCGTCGAACGTCACCCCGTAGGCCGCCATCCGCGCGGGGTCGGCGCGGACCTGCAGTTGTTTCCGGCCGCCCCCGATCACGATGACCTGCGAGATTCCGGGGATCGTGAGCAGGCGCGGGCTCAGCTGCCAGTCGGCGAGCGTGCGCAGCTCCATTGGTGCGGTCGCTCCGTTTTCCGATGATAGGCCGATCAGCAGGATCTCGCCCATGATCGAAGAGATCGGCCCCATGTGCACTTCGGTGCCGGTGGGAAGCTTGGCTTCGGCGAGCGCGATTCGCTCCTGCACGAGCTGCCGCGCGCGATAGATATCCTGCCCCCAGTCGAATTCGACGTAGACGATCGAGAGGCCCACGCTGCACGTCGCCCGCACGCGTTTCACGCCGGGCGCGCCGTTCAGCGCGGTCTCGAGCGGCAGCGAGATGAGCGTCTCGACCTCCTCGGGCGCGAGGCCCGGCGCTTCCGTCATCAACGTGACCGTCGGCCGGTTGAGATCGGGAAATACATCCACGGGCAGCCGCATCGCTATATAGATGCCGTAGGCCAGCAGCAGCACTCCCGCCGCGATCACGAGCGGCCGGTTGCGCAGGGAAAACGCGATGAGTCGGGTCAACATAACGCGTCCTCAGTGTTTGTGTCCGCCAGGACCGTGCGAGTGGCCGTGATCGTCCTCGATCGTCGGCGCGCCCCCGCCACCGACGTACTGCAGCTGGTAATTCCCGCGCGTGACGACGCGATCGCCCGGGACCACGCCCTCGATGATCTCCACGAAACGATCGTCGCGCAGTCCGATGACGACCGGCGTGCGCTCATAGGCAAACGGCGCCGTCATGAGCTGGCGAAACACGAAAAGATCGCCGGCCTCGCCGAGCACCGCGGAACGTGGCACCACGACGGCGTCGTCGGATTCCGCGGTGACAAATGCGAGTTGCGCGCGCATGCCGGGCAGCAGTGTCCCCTCCGGATTCTGCGCGTGCACGAAGACGCGCAACGTGCTCGTCTCCCGGTCAAGACTCGCCGCGGTGGTCTTCACGATGCCGTCGATCGTCAGCTCGGGATGAGCAGCGGCGCGAATCCGCACGGCCTGGCCCGGCTTCACCGCGGAGATCTGGCCTTCGTAGATCTGCGCGACCACGTCGACCTCGGAGAGATCGATGATCGTGAGCAGATGTTTGTCGGGCTCGACCGCGCCGCCGACGATCGCATCGACATCGAGCACGACGCCGTCGCGCGGAGCCTTGAACGTGAGGCGCGGCGGCGGATCGGCAACGACACGCGATTCGACCTCCGCGAGGAATTCGCCCGCCTTCACGTGCTGGCCGTCGTGCACCGCGAGCTTCGTCACGCGCCCGGCGACGCGTGAGCTGATCGCGACGAGCTTGCCCGGTTCCGGCTCGACGACACCGAGCGCAGGAAACGTTTTCTGCATCGGGCGCAACTCGACCTCGGCGGTTTCGAGATCGAGATTCTGCGCCATCATTTTTGTGAGGCGTATGGGTCCGGTCTGCGCTGAGGCGGCATGCGTCTCGGGATCGTCAGGATGGGGCCGCCCGCGATTGTCGGCGGAGCGAGCGGCGACGGTGACGGAGAGAACAAGGATCGGAAAAATGAGTTTCATGGTCGAATCGGGATCAGGACTGTGGGGGAACGAGGCCGGCGGCGGTTTCCGCTTCGGCGAGCGCTTCGGCATAGCGCGCGGCGGCGGCGAGAAAATCCGTCTCCATCGCGAAACGCTGCTGCCGCGCCTGCGCGAGTTGCAGGGCGCTCACCTCGCCACGCTCATACGCGACGCGCAGCGCTTCCGGCACGGCGCTGCCGGGCGCGAGCGAAACGCGTTGCGCGGCGAGCACAGGCTGGAGCGCCCGCGCCGCGGCGATGCTCGAGGCGATCTCCGCCGCGAGCTCATCGTGTGACGCCGCGAGCTCCGCTTCCGCGATGCGCAGCGCGGCTTGTTTCTCGAGAATGTCGCCCCGATTCGCGACGCGACGCGGCCACGGCACAGAGGCGCGCACGCTCAGCCGCGGATCGTTCTCGAGCCGGCCGCTGAAATCGTTCGTGCGGCGCTCGAACTCGAGGCCGCCCCCGACCGTCCACTCGGGCCGGCTTTCGGCTCGTGCGAGCGCGACCGCCGCTTCGGCCTGGCGGACCGACAGGGCCGCGAGTGCGAGCGTAGGTCGAGCCGTTTCAAGCGCCGCTGGCTCGGCCGGCAGCGGGCGCGACAACAGCATCCCGAGATCGACACCGAGCACGAGCGGTGTCGCGGCCGGCAACCGGAGCCTGCCCCGCAAACGCTGCAGCGACGCCGCAAGCTCGGCCTCGGCAAACGCGAGCGTCTGCTCCGCCCGCGCGACCTCGACGGCCAGCACATCGATATCCGCCGCCGCGATTTCTCCGGCCGCGCGGCGTCGCTCGAGCGAGGCGGCCAGCTCGCGTTGCGTTTCGAGCGTGCGGCGGGCGATGTCGCGCCGCTCCTGCTGCACTGCCGCTTCAAAGTAAAATCGGCGCACTTCGCCGGCCACGCGCCGCCGCTGCTCGCGCAGATGAAGCGCGGCGCTCTCGCCGCCGAGCCGCGCGAGCGCGCGGGCCTGCACGATGCGCTCGCGGCGCGGGAGGTGTTGATTCACACCGAGGCCGACGGCCCATTCGCTTTCGTTTTGAAACGGCGACGGCGTGGCGGCGGTGAATTCCAACTCCGGATTCGGGCGGATTCCCGCCTGGGTTTCGCGGGCCTTCGCCAGCTCAGGCGCAAGCGCGAGCGCGGCGACGGCGGGATCGCGCGCCCACGCGAGGCGAATCGCATCGTCGAGGGCCAGAGGTGCGGATTGGGCAACGGCAGAGCCGGCACCAAAAAGAAAACAGAGAAATCGAAAAGGCATGTGAGGAGACGTTGAGGTGGGCGCGTCCCGCAGGACGCAGACGCGCGCGGGCCCGACAGCCCGCGATCGCGAACAAAACGCGCCGCCACAAAAGGCGGCCGCGAATCAACCCAACGCCGGGGGCGCCGCCGATTCCGACGCGCACCGCCACATGAACTGCCAGGCCTGCGCCAAAGGCGGATCGCCCCGCCGGCAGATCGGAATCGCCTCGTCGGCGGCGGCCCGACGGCAGGCCACCACCCCGAGCACCGCGAGTATTCCGAGGAGGGAAAACCAGAGCACGCCCGAAACCGCGACGCGCACCTGTGTATCCTTCGCGGCATCACGCGCGAAAACCTGCTCGTGATGATCGCCGATGCTGCCGGGCGCATCGTGCGCGTGCTCACCCGTGTGCGGATGATGGTGCGCGTGATCGAGGACCCACCCAAGGGCTTCGAATTCGACATGCGTCACCGCCGAACACCAGATCACGGTGAGCAGGACGGCGAGAATTGCGCGGGCGCGCGGCATCGGCGGATACTCGTATGAAACATCTGCGGGCGCGCAAGACCGCGTTCGCGCGCGTGGCGCGAAGCATGTGAGTGCGTTTCTGTAACCGTTTTCCGGATGCACAATCCGCAGCCGCACCGGGAAAGCGCCCGGCCCGCCTCAGATGTTATCATCCTGGCCGGCGCGCCCGCTGCCGCCGTTGGCCGGCAGATGTTGCGGGAGAAACAAATAATAGTTCATCAGCCACCAACTGCGCGAAGACCGGTAGAGCAACGCCGGCACGATGACCGCGCCGATGCCCGCCAGCACGATCGCGGTCGTCGTGCCGATGACTCCCCGCCACGCCAGCAGCATCACGGGCACGAGAAAGCAGACGATCGTCACACCGTAGTTGAGCGACATCGATCCGAGGAAAAACCCCTCGTCGTTCGCGCGCTCGATCTTCAGGCCGCACGTCGGGCACTCCTTGTTGATCTGGAACAGCGTGCCCGTCTTGAAGAGCGTGCGCGCGCCGCAGTTCGGGCAGCGATTGGTGAGGCCGCGCGCCACGATCTGGGCCCGCGTGACAGTGAAACGGGAGGACACGCCGACAGCTAAACCGAATCCCGCGGTGGCAAAAACAAAAAAGGCGCGCCGCATGAGCGGCGCGCCTCCGAAAGCGGATGATCTTTTTTCGCTCAGGAACCGAGCTGATAACGCACGAAGCGACGAACCTGGATATTCTCGCCGATCTTCGCGATCTGGTCGGAGAGGAGATCCTTCACCGTCTTTTCCGGCGCCTTCACGAACGGCTGGTCGACCAGGCAAACGGTCGAGTAATGCTTCTCGAGCTTGCCCTCGATGATCTTCTGCACCGCTGCCGGCGGCTTGCCCTCGACTTGAGCCGCGGCGATGTCGCGCTCTTTCTGGAGCTCGGCTTCGGGCACCTCTTCGCGCGAGACGTAGAGGGGCGCAGCGGCGGCAATCTGAAGGCAGAGATCTTTCACGAAGGCCCGGAAGCCGTCGTTGCGCGCGACGAAATCCGTCTCGCAGTTCACCTCGATCAGGACGCCGACTTTGCCGCCGACGTGGATATAACTTTCGATCACACCCTCCTTGGTCGCGCGGGCCGAGAGCTTGTCCAGCTTCGAACCGAGCTTCTTGCGGAGGATCGTGACGGCCTCTTCGATATTCCCCTTGGACTCGTCGAGGGCCTTCTTGCATTCGAGCAGACCGGCGCCGGTTTTAGCGCGCAGGTCGCTCACCATTTGAGCGGAAACAAGTGTACTCATTAAATAGAGTTCGGAGTTGAACGGAATTATTCGGCCTTGACCGCGGGACGCTTGGCGCGAACCACCTTCTTCTTGGCGCCAGGAGCGACACCCTCGACCTCGCCTTCGACCACCGCGGCGACATCGGCCGGGAGCTCGACTTTCGCGAGCACGTCTTCGTCGCCGACGGCGACTGCCGGAGTGGCAGCGGCGGCGGTCTCGATGCCGGCCGTCGTGCCCTTCAGGTCGGCGGCGCCACGTTGCGCACGACGGGTGTCGCGCTGCGAGAGGCCGCTCTGAATCGCGGCCGTGATGGCCTCGACGATGATGCGGATCGATTTCACGGCGTCGTCGTTACCCGGAATGGGGTGCGAGACCGTGGTCGGATCGGAATTCGTATCCACGAGTCCAACACACTTGATGCCCGCGCGCTCGGCTTCGGCGACGGCGATCTTGTGGTGGTTGACGTCGACGACGAACATCGCGGACGGCAGGCCGCCCATGTCGGAAATACCCGCGAAATTCTTCTGCATGCGGGTCATCTCGCGCTTGATGGCGGACTCTTCCTTGCGGGGAAGCTTGGCCATTTCGCCGGATGTTTCCATCGCCTGGTATTTCTTAAACTTGGCGATCGATTTCTTCACCGTCTCGTAATTGGTGAGCGTGCCGCCGAGCCAGCGATCGACGCACATCGGCATGTTCACGGAGGTCGCGGCCTCACGGACGATTTCCTTGGCCTGGCGCTTCGTGCCGACGAAGAGGACGTTGCCGCCGTTGGCCACGGTGTCCTCGAGAAACTCGCACGCCTTCGTGAGGGCGTCGTGCGTCTTGCCGAGGTCGATGATCGTCACGCCCTGGCGGTGATCGAAAATGAAAGGCTTGGAACGCGGGTTCCAGCGCTTGGTCTGGTGGCCGAAGTGAACGCCTGCGTCGAGCAGGTCCTTGGGAGTTACGCTGATGCTCATGTGATCTGATGTATCTGGCGACACACAGGTCGGCCAAAGGGCCGCCTTGCGATCGATCGATGTTGGTTGGTTTTTGTTTTGGTTGAGTCCATCAGCCGCGGCATGGAGTCCATCCGCTGCACTGATAGAGTCGGGCAACACACCGGGCCGCCACGGACCTTGCAAGCGTGAATTCGGACGAGTTCGGCGGAATTCCACCGCGCCCTTGAATTCTCCACTGGAATTCCTGCCTTGCGCGGCCGCCTCACCACCGAAACGTCATGCGCATGCTTCTCGCCTGGACCACCGTCGCCACCCGCGCGGATGCGGACCGCCTCGCGGCTGATGTGGTCGCCCGCCAGCTCGCCGCATGCGTGCAGATCGATGGACCGATCACCTCGCATTACAGGTGGCAGGGGCAAATCGAGCGCGCGGAAGAGTTTCGCCTCTGCTTCAAGCTCCTGCCGGCCCAGGCCGCCGCCCTTGAGCAACACGTGCTCGCCACGCATCCGTACGAGACTCCGGAATGGCTCGTCGTGCGCGCCGAACACGTGGCAGAAAAATACTTGTCATGGGCGGAGGCGAACTCTAGCACTCCGCCCCTTTAGCAAGTCGCAATCACCCATTTCATCGCCATGTCACAGCACAAAAGTCTCCAAGGCGCCTCCGGCCTCGTCGTTAAACGTAATGTCCTGAAGCGTTTCGAGCGCGTCGATCTGCTCAAGAAACGCGGCCAGTGGAAGGCCGGCGATCGCGTGCAAGGTCTGCGCAAGACCAAGCCCGACATCTGATCGCTCGCTCCGCTCCTTTTGGCAGGCAGTTTTCCGCTGCCTGCCTTTTTTTCGCCCACTTTCCTTCCTTCGCCCGATTTCCCCCACATGTCCCACTTGGTCGACGACACAAAACCGCTTCTCACGACTCCGCCGGAAAAGCCGAACTGGTTAAAACGACTTTACCACTGGGTCTTGCACTGGGCCGACACGAAGTACGGGCTCCCGGCGCTGGTGGTGATCGCGTTCATCGAATCGTCTTTCTTCATCATTCCGCCCGACGTGCTCCTCATCGCGCTGTGCATGGGCGCACCCAAGCGCTCGCTGAAGTTCGCGGCCTGGTGCTCCGCCGCCTCCGTGGCCGGCGGCGTGTTTGGCTATTATATCGGTTATGCCCTCTATGAAGAGATCGGCCGCAAGATCATCGAGACGCTTCACTATCAGGCGCATTTCGCGAAGGTCGGGGCGCTGTACGGCGACAATGCGTTTCTCTCGATCCTCACGGCTGCCTTCACGCCCGTGCCCTACAAAGTCTTCACCATCGCGGCAGGCGTTTTCCATGAGCAGGTGAGCCTTGGCACCCTGGTCGGCGCGTCGGCGCTCGGTCGTTCGGGTCGGTTCTTTCTCGTCGCCGGCGCCATCTATTTCTTCGGCCCTCCGGTGAAGCGGCTCCTCGACAAGTACCTCGAGTGGTTCACGATCCTCTTCACCGTGCTCCTGATCGGCAGTTTCGTGTTGCTCAAGTATCTGCTTTGACCACGCGAGGTCGCGTTTTTCGGCCGTCCGCCGGCTCAGTTTCTACTTGCGAAGTACGGAAGGGTGGCGACGTAATCCGTCCGGTTCTGTCTGCGGGTGTAGCACAATGGATAGTGTAGCGGTCTCCGAAGCCGTCGATCCGGGTTCGACTCCCGGCACTCGCACCAGATCGAACTTCCCGGTCCAGGCCTATATGGGCCGCATTTCGGGAATTTCCCCAAAGCCTCCTACAGCAACGGTCCGGCCCGCGTGGCTCCCTTCCCACCACGAGGCGCGAAGGAGCCAGGAAACGCTCCGAGGTTTGGAATGTGCCACCCGGCGAATCGGGATGGGTCCGATGGTGAAACTGCGGGGCAGCGGATATACTGCGGGACGATGGATACCATCGCCGCTGACGCATGAGCTCAGGAGACCTCCCGCTGCTGTTGATCATCGACGATGATCCCGACCAACTTGCACTCGCACGCGTCGCGGCTCTGCGTGCCGGCGTGATGCGCGTGATAACCGCGGAAAGCGGCGCCGAGGCGTTGATTCACTTGCGGGCGCGTGAAGCGTTGGGCCGCCGGCCGCCTGATATCGTCCTCACCGATTTGAAGATGCCCAACATGAACGGCATCGATCTTCTCCACAATTTGCAGGCGCTCGATGGCATGCACGGCGTGCCGATTATTGTCCTCACCACGTCAACCTACCCGCGCGACCGGCTGAAACTTGAAGCGGAAGGCGCCGCCGGTTTTTTCCAAAAACCGATGCACTTCGACGAACTCGTCGCCTTGATGCGCTCGCTGCCGGACTATTTGCCGCATCCCGAGCCGGAGTGGCTGGCGACGCCGTGGCGACGTTGACCGGCTCGTAATGCGGATCCCGCCAGCTCGCGCCGCGATCGCAGCCAGCCAGCCGGCCGCTCAAGCGCGCGGCAGCTCGATACAGAAGCAGCTTCCCTTCCCCGGTTCCGAGCTGACCCAGATCCTGCCTCGCATCCGCTCCACCGCCCGCCGCGCAATCGCCAGGCCGATGCCGCTCCCGGGATAACGCGTGTAGCCGTGCAGCCGCTCGAAGATCCGGAAAATCCGCTCGTGAAATTTCGGGTCAATGCCGATCCCTTCGTCCGCCACGCGCAACACCACCGTCCGCTCGCCCACTTCGCCGCTGATATGGACGCGCGGAGCCTGGCCGGCCGGCGTATATTTGAGTGCGTTCGTCAGCAGATTCGCGAGCACCTGGTTCAGGATCACGCGCGACCCGCGTACCATCGGCAGCGACGGCTCCACGCTGATCTGCGCGCCGCTCTGCTGGATGATCCCGCGGTGCTCGATTAGCAGATCGCGGATGATCTCGCTCACATTCACGGCCTGCAGCACGACCTCGTCGCGCGCGAGCGTACTATATTCGAGTAGATTCTTCAGCGTCTCTTCCATCCGCACGGCCGCACTCTCGATCCGCTGCAACATCCCGCGGCTCTCCTCATCGATGTCGTCCTTGTGATCGTTCAACACGATCCGCGCGTAATTGCTGATCGTCACGAGCGGCGCACGCAGGTCGTGCGAGATCGAGTAACTGAAAGCCTCCTGCTCGCGGTTGATCTCCTCCAGCACGCGCTGGGCGGCTTTCAGCTCCGAGATATCCGTGATCGCCACGTGCACCTGTTTTCCCTCCGTCGCGCTCATCGTCGCAGGGCGGCTGGAGAGCTGCACCGTCGGCGTCGCACCGTCCCGCAACCGCAGCGTCAGCTCGAGCTGCGCAGGCCGTCCCGTTTGCCCGCACGACTCCAAGTGCGCCGCGAACCGGCCCGCATCGTAAGGATCGAGAAACGTTCCGAAAAATCTCCCGATCAATTGCTGCCGCGGCACCTGCAGCAGTTCGACGGCTGCCGGATTCGCGCAGGCGATCTCCCCATCCGGCCTCACGATTATATAACCGATCGGCAGGTTTTCATAGAGATCAGCGTAGCGGCTTAGCGATTGTTCCAGCTCGTGCCGGGTTTCCTGCAGGGCGCGATTCTGCATCTCCAGCTCGACGCGATGCACCTCGATCTCCTGGACGACATTCTGCAACCGTCCGATGGCTTCGGCATTGGCCTCTGACGGATGCTCCTGCAACTCCCGTAAACTGGCCGCAAGCTGCTCCTTCGTCAGAGTTCGGAGGTCCATTGCGTCGAAAGGGTCTTGGTCGGACGTATTTTTCAAACGAGGCGAACTGACAGGAGAACGAGGGGATAGGTGCGGACGCCGCTGGCAATTTGCCGCACATTGATAACCAGCGTGCTGGCGCCAACTGACGGCAAATCGATACGGACTTTATGTTCGGTCAAGCTCATGTGTGTAGGGAGAATCCCTTCCAATGCCTGGCGAAGGCCCTGCGTCTTGTCCGATAGCTTCAATACATCGAAGAGCGCCTGTTCCTGTGCCCGTTCCTTTGGTATTTCGAAAAGCCGGTAGAACGCCTCGTTCGCGTTCTGGATGCGAAAGTCCGGCGTGAGTACCGCAAACGCCTCACGCGTCGTGTCCAACACCGCCTGCGCCAGATTCCGCGCCGCTTCCAGCGCAGCCATGGCCCGCTTCATTTCGTCGATGTCGATCAGCGTCAGAACCACGCCTTCGATCTTGTTCTCGGCGGTCTTGTAGGGCCGCAGCCGCATCGAATACCAGCGATCCCGCACATCCTGCACCTCGACTTCGTTGATCGTGAGCGACTCGAATACTTCCGCGATCAGCTCCGGGAGATTCGGGAGGTTGAGCCTGGTATTGATGTCGCTGAACGGCCGGCCGACGTCCGTCGGGATCACGTTCAAGATCTTCTGCGCCATCGGCGTGAAGCGCCGGATCCGCAAGTCCTGGCCAAGAATCACGATCGGCAGGTGCACGCTGTTGATCAGATTTTGCAGGTCATTGTTCAGCTGCATCATTTCGAGCTGCCGGCTGTGCAGCTCTTCGTTGACGGTCGTGAGCTCCTCGTTCGTCGACTGCAGCTCCTCCTTGGCGGTCTCGAGTTCTTCGTTGGTGCTTTGCAGCTCCTCGTTGCTGGATTGGATCTCCTCGTTGGCCGCCCGGAGTTCCTGATTGGTCGTCTCGTGCTTTTCGATCGTCGACTGGAGATAACTGCGCGTCGCCTGCAGCTCCCGCCGCAATTGCTCGACCTGCGGTGTCGCGACGACCCGCGTCGTCCCCGCCTCCTCCGCCGGTGCGGCCGGCTTCGCCGCGGGAGAAAACAATATAAGAAAGAATCGCTCCTTCGTGCGCACCGACGCGATCGGCGTCACGTCGATGTCGACCGAGCGCAGCACATCGCCCTGCGACACCGCCACACCCGTGCGTTGCACCCGCACGTTCTGCTCCCGCGCCTCGCGCACGGCGGCCTCGAGCTCCGGCAACAGGCCTTCCCGCGCCATCTTCATGAGGTTCAAACTCGCGCGGCCGGGCACCGGCGCCAGGTAAGGCGAGACGTCGCCGCGAAACTGCAGGATATCGAGGTCGTCGTTGACGAGCGCACCGATCGGGCCGTGGCGGCTGAGCACGACCCGATCGGCTTCGCGAATGATATCGGACGGTTCTTTGAGATCGTCGGGCATGAGAGAGGTCGCGTTCGCCGGCGGCGGGCTTTCCGGAACCGGCAGGTGCGCACGCATGAATTCGAGGTTCGCGCGGCGCGAGACCGAACGGCGCGAATACACGCGAAACCGCCGATCGATCAGCCGGAAAAGATCCACGTGCCCGCCCACGCTTTCCGAGTTCCCGAGAAACAGATAACCATCCGGCACGAGCGCGTAATGAAACATCGGCATCAGCTTCCGCTGCAACCGCGGGCTGAGATAGATCATCAGGTTGCGGCAGCTGATCAGGTCAACCCGCGAGAACGGCGAATCCTTCAACACGTTCTGCCGCGCAAAAACGCACATGTCGCGGATCGGCTTTTGTACAGAATATCCGTGCTCGGTCCTGAAGAAAAACCGCCCGAGCCGTTCCGGCGACACGTTCGCGACATCCGCCACCGAGTACAACCCCGCACGCGCCGTGCGGATCGCCGCATCGCCGATGTCGGTGCTGAAAATCTGCACCGGCACAATGCGGCCGGTTTCCTCCAGCAGCTCCCTGATGATGATGCCCAGGGAATACGTTTCCTCCCCGGTCGAACAGCCCGGCACCCACACGCGGATCGGGCTGCCGTCCTCGTGCGCGCGCAGGATCCCCGGCAGCACCTCGCGGCGGAGAAACTCGAACGATTCCGGATCGCGAAAAAACTCCGTCACGTTGATCAGCATGCTTTCGTAGAGCTGATCCACTTCGTCCCGGCTGCGCTGCAGGAGCCTGACGTAATCCGCCAGCTCGCGGATCTTCGCGAGCGCCATCCTCCGCACCAGCCGGCGCCGGATCGTGCTTTGTTTATACTCGCTGAAATCCACTCCGCGCCGCGTGGCGAGGAGACGAAAGATCGTCGCCAGCTGCTCCTGCTCCGTGCCCGATGCACCGCCCGGCACGGGCGTGGCGATGCGTCGCCAGATCTCCGCGGATTCGCTCGTGAGCTTCTCCAGCTCCCGCGCGATTCTTGTTGGCGACAACACGCGATCCACGCAACCGGCGTCGATCGCGCTCTGCGGCATCACCGGAAACGCAGCCGTGGCCGGATCCTGCGCCAACACGAGTCCGCCCGCCCGATGGATCGCCTGCAAACCCGCCGACCCGTCGGCGCTGTTACCGGACAATATAACCCCCACGGCCCGCTCCCTCGCATCGTCCGCCAGCGCACGAAACAAAAAGGAGATCTCCGTCCCCGCCCGCTCGTCCGCAGGCTGCAGCAACAGCACGCCCTCGCTCACCCGGACGCACGTCTTCGGCGGCGCCACATAAACGTGCCCCGGCTCGATCGCCATTCCGTTCTCCGCCCATTGCACCGGCATGGCGGCCACCCGCTCCAGCACGGTGACCAGTTCGCTCTTCCGGTGCGCCTCGAGATGCTGGACCACGATGACCGCCACCGCGGCCGATGACGGCCGGAACTGGCGCATGATCTCCTGCATGGCATCGAGCCCGCCCGCCGACGCTCCGATGCCCACGACAAACATTTCCGTCTTCGGCATCACGTCGCTCGCCGTCGGCCCGGCCTTCGTTGCCGCCTCCGCCTTCGAAGCAGGCCCCCCCCTCGCCACCGGCTGCGCTTGCGTCGCCGGCTCGCCTCGCGTCACGCCCTCCGTGCTATTTTCAACCCGGTCCGGATCATTCGAGCGCTCGGACGGTGCCGGTCGCGGTTCGTTCTCTTTCATGGGGCACCGCGACTCTTTCCGCGTCGCTGTGGAATCCAAGAATTTTCACGCCAATCGAAACGGCTGACGCGCGGATCTCGCGCCGCCGCGTCAGCCCTCCGTACGCAATGTTTGCAGAAGCTCCTGAATCGCCTCGGCGTGGCGCTGCTTCGTGTTCGCGTTCGCCCGATGTGCCGTCGCAGCCGCGGGTAATCCATGCTCCGCGGATCGTTCCGCAAGCCGCGCATCCAGCGCCGCGCTCTCCTTCAACGAACGCTGCGCACTCCACAACGAACGCTCGAGCACCTCTTCGGCCGCGATCCGCTCGCGCGTGAAAAGATCGAGAAGCTTCGGGATCGCCAGCAGCGGGACACGTGCCGAGATAGAGCGGGAGTTCGCGAACCGGTTCCGCAGGGCGGGCCGGCTCGATTGCCCGCCCCTCGGAGGTCGCCGCCACGGAGCGAAAACTGCGGTTGCCTCACGCCGGAGCAGTTTGCAACGTTCGCGCTTTATGTCCGTCGAGAATAACGATCGCAGCGCCGCCGCCGCACCCGCACCGAGCGACTTCATCCGCGACATCGTCGCGCAACACGTGGCGGAGAAACGCTACCAGAAGATCGTTACCCGTTTCCCGCCGGAGCCCAATGGCTACCTCCACATCGGCCACTCGAAATCGATCTGCCTGAATTTCGGCATCGCCCGCGAAAACAACGGCCAGTGCAATCTGCGCTTCGACGACACCAATCCCGTCAAGGAAGACACCGAATACGTCGACGCCATCATCGCCGATGTGAAGTGGCTCATCGACGGCTGGGCCGACCACTGCCTCGCCTACAAAGCGAAAGGCGCGCACCCCGAAAAACAAACCGTCAACGGCCGCGAAGACTTCTTCATCGCCCCCGCTCTCAGCTCTCAGCCCTCAACTACCTCCGAGCCCTTCTTCGCCAGCGATTACTTCGAGGCAATCTACGCCTACGCCGTCGAGCTGATCAAACGCGGCAAGGCCTACGTCGACGACCTCACGCCCGAGGAAACCGACGCCTATCGCGGCGCGCCCGACAAGCCCGGCAGGGAAAGCCCCTGGCGCAACCGCAGCATCGCGGAAAACCTCGAGCTGTTCACGCGCATGCGCGCCGGGGATTTTCCCAACGGCGCGAAAAGCCTCCGCGCGAAAATCGACATGGCCGCGCCCAATGTCTGGCTGCGCGATCCCCTGCTCTACCGCATCCGCCACGTCGCCCATCACCATGCCGGCGATAAATGGTGCATTTATCCACTGTACGATTTCGCCCACTGTCTGAGCGACTATATAGAAGGCGTCACGCACAGCATCTGTACGCTCGAATTCGAGGTGCATCGCCCGCTCTACGATTGGATTCTCGAAAACCTCGACCTGCCGCGCCCGCTTCCGCGGCAATATGAATTCGCGAAGCTGAACCTCAGCTACATGGTGTTCAGCAAGCGCCGGCTCATTCAGCTCGTACAGGAAAAACTCGTCCACGGCTGGGATGACCCGCGCCTGCCGACGATCTCCGGCGCCCGCCGTCGCGGCATCCCGGCGAGCGCGCTGCGCAAGCTCTCCGCCACGGTCGGCGTCACGAAGTTCGACGGCCTCACCGACATCGCTGTTTTCGAGCACTGCATCCGCGAAGAGCTGAACGCCGCCGCCCAGCGCCGGCTCGCCGTCCTCCGCCCGCTCAAGCTCGTGCTCACGAACATCCCCGAGGGCGAGGTCATCGAGTGCGACGCCACCAACAACCCGCAGGATGAATCGCCCACCACCCGCAAGATCGCCCTCACGCGCGAGGTCTATATAGAGACGGAGGACTTCGCCGAGGTGCCGCCGCCGAAATATTTCCGCCTCAAGCCCGGCGGCGAGGTCCGCCTCAAATACGCCTGTATCATCAAGTGCGACGAGATCGTGAAAGCGCCCGATGGCTCCATCAAGGAGCTCCGCTGCACCGCCGATCTCTCGACCCGTGCCGGCGGCCCGAACGTCGACCGCAAGGTCAAAGGCACCATCCACTGGGTCAGCGCGCAAACGTGCATCGACGCCGAGGTCCGGCTCTACGACCGGCTGTTCACCGTCGCCGAGCCGGCCGCCGAGGAGGATTTCAAGAAGCACATCAACCCACATTCGCTCGAGATCGTGACGGCCAAGCTCGAGTTTGCCCTCGCCGGCGCGCTCCCCGACGAACGCTACCAATTCGAGCGGCTGGGCTACTTCACCCTCGACGCGAAAGACAGCACACCCGCGCGCCCGGTCTTCAATCGCACGATCACGCTCAAAGACACCTGGGCGAAGAAGTGACGATCCTCAGCCCGAACGCTGGTCCGGAACTTGGGCGTTAGACGTTAAGCATTCCCTCCTTTCCGATTTCCCACCTCCCTCCCGTCATGGACGAGCAACTTCCCCCGCTCAACGCCACCGAGGTCCGCGTGCTCGGCTCGCTGATCGAAAAGCAGATCACGACGCCGGATTATTATCCGCTCTCGCTCAACGCGCTCGTCAACGCCTGCAACCAGCTCACGAACCGGGATCCGGTGGTCTCGCTCGACGAGACGACCGTCGTCCGCGCGCTCGATGGGCTCCGCGAGAAGCGGCTCGGGATCTTGTTCACCGGGGCCGATTCGCGCGTCGCGAAATACAAGCACACGCTCACGGATCGCCTCCTGCTCACGCCCGCCGAGATCGCGCTCCTCTGCGTGCTCATGCTCCGCGGCCCGCAGACCATCGGCGAACTCCGCACCCGCAGCGAACGCCTGTTCACCTTCGATTCGCTCGGCGAGGTCGAGGAGACCTTGAATGCCCTCGCCGCGCGCCAGCCGCAACCGCTGGTCGCCAAGCTCCCGCGCGCCCCCGGCACCAAGGAATCCCGCTACGCCCACCTGATCTCCGGCCCCGTCGAATTCAACGCGCCGGAAAAACCCGCGCCCATCGAACCCGCGACCGCCGTCGTCCGCGCCGAGAACGAACGCTTCGCGCAACTCGAGCAGGAAACCGCCGACCTCCGCCGCGAACTCGCCGAGCTCAGGCAGCAGTTCGCCGATTTCCGGAAACAGTTCGAGTAGAGGAGCGCCGGCACCCTGCCGGCCGTCATTTTGATTGCCGGCGGGAAGCCGGCGCTACTTCACTGCGCGCTAACTGTGAAGCAAAGCATCGTCACCCTCGACATGGAGGGCGTTCTCACGCCCGAAGTTTGGATCGCCGTCGCCGAAAGCACGAAGATCCCGGAGCTCCGTCGCACGACGCGTGACGAACCGGACTACGACACGCTGATGCGTTATCGCATCGATCTGATGGATCGCCACGGCATCACGCTGCCGAAGATCCAGGACGTGATCGCCGGCCTCCCGCTCCTCCCCGGTGCGCTCGAATTTCTCACCGAGCTCCGCCGCCGCACCCAGGTCATCATCCTCTCTGACACCTTCGAACAATTCGCGCAGCCCTTCATGCGCCAGATGGGCTGGCCCACGCTTTTCTGTCACCGGCTCGTCGTCGAAAACGACCGGATTACCGGCTACCAGCTGCGCATGCCCGACCAGAAGCGCCACGCCGTCGCCGCGCTCCAATCGCTCAATTTCAACGTGATCGCCGCCGGCGATTCGTTCAACGACACCTCGATGCTAAAGGAAGCCGATCATGGTTTTCTTTTCCACGCGCCTGAGAACGTCGTGCAGCAATTCCCGCAATTCCCCGCGGTCAACGACTACGACACCCTCCTCCAGCGCATCCTCGGCGCGATGTAGCGCGCCCTGACGCCGGCATCCTGCCGGCTTTTGCGTCCGGCCGCTACACCTGCGCCATGCCTGCGCCACATTCGCGCCGCGCCGCTTCCAGTCCACGCTCGTAGCACGCGATCAACCGATCCCAACGCAGGTCGGCCGTCGCATCGATCGACCGCCGCCGCGGGTCGGCATCGAACCAGCGCAGCGTATCCTTAATTCCATCACGAAAGCGCGTCGTCGCGACATAGTCCGGCACGAGCCGCTTGAGCTTCGTGTTGTCGAAAAGCGCCGAGTGCGCCTTGTCGCCCAGCAGCGTGCCCATCGTATCCGGAAAACACGCCGCGATGAAATCCGACGCGATGTGCACCAGCCGCGGCGCCGCCACGCCCGCCGCCTCCGCCGTAAACTGAAAGATCTGGTTCCACGTCAGCGCCTCGTCGGACGTGATGTGCACCGCGTGTCCGATCGCGCCCGCATGCCCGAGCAGCCCGACGAGCCCCTTCGCAAAATCCGTGTTGTGTGTGATCGTCCACAGCGACAACCCGTCGCCCGGCACCACGAGCGGCTTCCCTGCGCGCAGCCGCGCGATCGCCGTGTAGCTCTGCGCCCAGCTATTCAGGACGAGCGGCACGACCGTGTCGCCGTACGTGAGCGACGGTCGCACGATCGTGATCGGAAACGCCTCCTCGCGATACGCGCGCAGCAGCCGGTCTTCCGCCGCGATCTTCTTCTGCGAGTAATCCCAGAACGGATTCACCAGCGGGGTCGATTCCGTGATCAGGTGATGCGTGCCCGGTTTCTGATATGCGCTCGCCGTGCTGATGAAAACGTACTGCCCGGTTCGCCCGCGGAAGAGTTGCAGCCGTTGCTCGATCGCCGCCGCATCGAACGCGATGAAATCGACCACCGCGTCCCAGCGTTGGTCGCCGAGCGCCCCGGCGATGTCGGTGGTGCCGATATCCGCGACGATCTGCCGGGCTCCCGCAATGGTGTCACGCTTCGAGCGATTGAGCAGCGTGACGTCGAAGCCCCGCGCGATCGCGAGCCGCGTGCACGCCGTGCTGATGATGCCGGTGCCGCCGAGAAACAGGATTTTCATGCGCAACGGCTACCCGTTCCTCAACTTGAAGAAAACCTCTTCCCCGCCCGGCGCGTAGAAATCGACGCTGTACGCAAAGCCGAACCGGTACGCCTCGAGTATATAGCGCAGCGCCGCGACGTCGCACTGTTTCGCATCCATCGGCAGCGAGGCCACCGCGCTGTGCTGCATCAGTTTCGCAACCTCCGGCTTCGGGGTCATCTCCTGGCACTCCAGCACTTCAACCACATCCCAACGCGCGAGCTGAATGAACGCCGCCGCGCGCACCGCCGCCTCCTTCGCCGTCGTGTCCGCCACCCATACGTTGGCGACTCCGCCACCGATGTCGAAGAACCGCGGATGCTCTTTCTGCGGCGCGACCTTGAGCGAGACGACGAAGACGTTCATGGCGCTCGTCATGCTGCTGCCAGGAACCGCTCGATGCGCGCGAGCACCCGCTCGCGGCCCAGCACGCGAATCATGCCGGTGATGCTCGGGCCCACGTTCGTGCCCGAAAGCGCGAGGCGCGTCACCGCCTGGTAATCGCCGAAGCCGAGCCCGTGCTGCGTCGCGAGCCCCTTCATCAGCTCCTCGATCGCCGTGTCGCTCGCAAACACCACGCCCGGCTCCGCGCTCCGCAACGCCTCCGCGACTTCGCGCAACCGCGCCTTCGGATCGCCCTTGGCCATCACCTTGTCGCGCACCTTCGCATCGATCGGAAAATCCTCCGTGAAGAAATAGCCCGTATACGCCGGCAGTTCCTCGATGCCTTTCACCTTGGGCTGGCTGAGCAGCATCACGTCGCGGAAATACCCCGCATCCGCCGCAAGCGCGGCCTCGGCTGCGGCCGGCCCTGAACCGGTCGACCGGGCCTGCCGTTGAAAATACTCCCGCGCCCGCGCCACGAACGCCTCGCCGGGCAGCTCGAGCAGGTAGGTCATGTTCATGTGCGCGAGTTTCTTGTCGTCGAAACGCGCATTGCTCTGGTTCACGCCCGGCAGGTCGAACAGCCGGATGATCTCCGCGATCGGCATCTTCTCCCGGTCGTCGCCCGGATTCCAGCCGAGCAGGCAGAGGAAATTCACCAGCGCCTCGGGCAGGTATCCGCGGAGCTGATACTCCTCGATCAGCGCGCCCTGATCCCGCTTCGACATCTTGCCCGGGCCATTCTGTTTCAAGATGAGCGGGATGTGCGCGAATGCCGGCGGCTGCACGCCGAAGCCATCGTAGAGGTGCACGTGCTTGCTCGTGTTCGAGAGATGGTCCTCGCCGCGGATGATGTGCGTCACGTTCATCGTGATGTCGTCCACCACGTTCACGAGGTGAAACACCGGATTCCCATCCGAGCGCACGATCACGAAATCCTCGTCCTCGATTCGCTCCACCCGGCCGCGAATCTTGTCGTCGATCACGACCGGCGGCAGCTTCACCTTTTCAACGGTCTTTTTGCGATGCTCGTCGAAGATCTCGTAGCGCTCACCGAGCAGCTTGAACCAGATCGCACCGTCCTTCTCATAAGCACGCCCCGCATTCCTCAGCTTCTCGACGTGCTGCTGATAGATCTGACCGCGCTCGCTCTGGCGATACGGCCCGAAATCGCCGCCGCCGTTGTCGCCAAACTTCGGTCCCTCGTCCCAGTTCAAACCGAGCCAGGTGAGCGACTCGTAGATCAGAGTGAGAAACGCCTCACTGTTCCGCTCCTTGTCCGTGTCCTCGATCCGCAGGATGAAGGTGCCACCCGTGTGACGCGCATACAGCCAGTTGAACAGCGCGGTGCGGGCGCTGCCGATGTGGAAAAAACCAGTCGGACTCGGTGCAAAGCGAACGCGGACGTGAGACATGAGCCGGCCAATTGCGCGCATTCCCGCCACGCTGTCAAAGGCGCAGTGCCGCAGACACAGGCCCCGGGCGGCAGGCGGCGCACGACCGGATTTCGGTTCGCACACCTTCGGGCAACGGGGGAACGGAAGTCCCGGCCCACGTCCTATTCCTGAGCCGCGAGCTTGTCGCCGGCCGGGTGCGAGATTTTGCCTTCCCGCCCTGCGAAGCGCTCCAAAAATGTCTCATCCCGCACGGCGCCCATGAACGCCGCGGCCAGCAGGCCCTCGAGCGCCGAGTCGCCGTGGGCGATCAGCAGATACAGCATGCGATCGCGTTTTCCGTTCTCCGGCACGGCCGACAACGTGATCGCTTCAGTCCGCCGCAACGGTTCAGGAACACTGCGGCCCACCACGAGCACCGCGTCGTAAACGCCGGCCCGCAGGTTGAACGCCGCGTGATCCACGCCCACGCATTTTGCGGTCACGCCGACCTCGCCGCCACAGGCGCGCGAGAGCGATTCCCCGATGCTGGTGGCGAACGCCCGGTGCATCGCATCGCGCGCCGGGGTCACCTTCGTCGTATCGATCACTGCCAGTCGCAGGCCACGACTGGACGCCACGCGCACCTGCGGCTCCGCCGCGGTCGCGACACCGGTGCACATCGCAAGGAGCACCATAAAACGAAGGGTCGCATTCATTGCTTGGGGAGGTTCAAGGGTTAACTCTCGTCGTAGCTATCGGCACGAAGCTCAGACGAGTTGAGTAAACTCCGTGTCAAACCCGTCCGGACCCGCCGCGGCCGCGCGCAGGCCGGCGAAACAAACCAGCGCATCGCAGGCCACGCGTCACAAATCCGCGTCGCCGCCGCCGCCGCCTTGACGGTGCCTCCGCGCCGCGGCTTTCTCTTTAGGATGTCCCAGCCCCAGTTTCCCCTCCGCGACAGCGCATGCCTCAGTCGCCGCTCCTTCGTCGCCGCCAGCGCTTCATTTGCCGCCGCCGCACTCCTCTCGACGTCACGCCTTGGCGGTGCCGTCTCCGGCAACCCGAAGTTTTCGGCCTATCCATTTTCCCTGGGCATCGCGTCGGGCGATCCCGCGCCGGACAGCGTCGTGCTCTGGACGCGCCTCGCGCCCCGGCCGCTCGAGGTTGGCGGCGGCATGCCCGCCGTGCCCGTCACGGTCGAATGGCAGGTCGCCGAGGACGAAGCGCTGTCTCGCGTCGTGCGTTCCGGCACCGCCGTCGCAAATCCCCAGTGGGCCCATGCGGTGCATGTCGAGGTCGAAGGTCTGCGCCCTGACCGGTGGTATTGGTACCGCTTCAAGGTCGGCGGCGACCTCAGCCCCAAGGGCCGCACGCGCACGATGCCGGCCGCCGGCGCGAGCCCCGAGCGGATGCGCTTCGCCTTCGCCTCGTGCCAGCATTTCGAGACCGGCCTGTACACGGCGTATGAGCACATGGCTCGCGAGAGCCTCGATCTCATCGTGCACCTCGGCGACTATATCTACGAAGGTGGCGCGGAGGAAAAACGCACCCGCCGGCACAATAGCGCGGAGATCATTTCGCTGGACGACTATCGCGCGCGCTACGCTCTCTATAAAGGCGATCCCGCATTGCAGGCCGCGCACGCGATGGCGCCATGGATCGTGACCTGGGACGATCACGAGGTGCAGAACAACTACGCCGGAAGCCTTCCGCAGCATCCGGATCGCACCACCCCGGAACAGTTTCTCCGCCGTCGCGCCGCGGCCTACCAGGCCTACTTCGAGCACATGCCGCTCCGCCGCGCGCAGCTGCCCTCCGGGCCGGATATGTTGCTGTATCGGAAACTCGAATTCGGCCGGCTCGCCTCCTTCAACGTCCTCGACACGCGCCAGTATCGCACCGACCAGCCGCAGGGCGACGGACGCAAACCGTGGTCCGACGTACTGCTGGATCCCAAAGGCACGCTGCTCGGCGCGCGGCAACGCGACTGGTTGTTCAACGGCCTCGAGCACTCGCCCGCGACGTGGAATATCCTCGCGCAACAAGTCATGATGGCGCGCATCGACCTCGAACGCGGCCCCGCCGTCATGCACAGCATGGATCAATGGCCCGGCTATGAATTCGAGCGCCGCCGCGTGCTGAAGCATTTTCACGAGCGCAAAATCAAGAACCCCGTCGTACTCACCGGCGACATCCATTCCAATTGGGCCAACGAGCTCGTCGTCGATTTTGACCGGCCCGATTCACAAAACGTCGGCGTCGAGTTCGTCGGCACCTCGATCAGCTCGGGTGGCGATGGCGAGGACAAGCCGCGCACGCTCGAGCATCTGCTGCCCGAGAACCCGTGTCTCAAGTTCCATAATCGCGAGCGCGGCTACGTGCGTTGCGAGCTCACATCGCGGCAGTGGCGCACGGATTATCGTACGGTCCCCTTTGTCACCCGGCCCGGCGCACCGATCACCACCCGCGCCAGCTTCGTCGTCGAGAACGGCCGCCCGGCGCTGGAGCGCGTTTAGTCGTGTCCCGCGATTGAATCGCGCTTTAGGCGGAACGGGCTGACCCACGGTTAGGCCGCGATTCACGAGGAACGACTGGCACCCGCCCGCCGTCGCATTCATGGTTGGCGGCGTGAACGATTCGCCCGCTCGCCCGGATTTTTGGAACACCCGCTATGCAGCGGGCCGCACGCCCTGGGACCTCGGAGGCGTGCCCAAGTCTCTCGAACGCTACCTGGCCGCACATCCCGGCCAGGGCGCTAGCGTCCTGATTCCCGGCTGCGGCACCGGCTACGAGATCGCCGCGTTCGCCGCCGCGGGATATTCCGTCACCGCGATCGATTTCAGCCCGCCGGCCGTGGCTGTCGCGCGCGCGAATCTCGGCTCACCGCTGGCCGAGCGGATCGTCGAGGGCGATTTCTTCACCTACGATTTTGCCGTCGCGCCGTTCGATCTGGTTTACGAGCGCACCTTCCTCTGCGCGCTCCCGACCGACCTCTGGCCGAAAATCGTCGCCCGCACCGCGTCCTTGCTCACACCCGGAGGAACGCTCGCCGGCATCTATTTCTTCGGCGACAAGGAAGACGGCCCGCCCTTCGGCCTCGGCAGCGATGAAGCGGCGCCGTTGTTCGATGCCCATTTCGTGCTCGCCGCCGACCACGCGATCCCGGCCGAAGAATCGCTGCCGCTCTTTGCCGGTCGCGAACGCTGGCAGGAACGCCGCCTCCACGCCGCGCCCGCGGGAAGTGTTTGATGATTTCACCATGACATCCGCACCGCCGTCGCTCCAGGACGTCTCGCCGAATCCGCCCGACTCCGCGGCCGCCGCCGCAACGGCGGCGCTCTCGTTCTATGAACAACTCGTCGCGCTTGAACGCGCCGGCACATCGTTCGTCCTCGTGACGCTCGTCGAGGCGCTCGGCAGCACGCCGCAGGACACCGGCGCGAAGATGCTCGTGACCGACGCCGGCCGGCACACCGGAACGGTGGGCGGCGGCAAAGTCGAAGCGCAGGCGATCGCGTTTGCGCAAGAGATGCTGGCTCCCGCGGCGCCCGATGCCGGCCAGTCGCGCTTCGTCACCTGGACGTTGAAGACCGATGTCGGCATGACGTGCGGAGGCTCGGTGAAATTCTATTTCGAGCCTCATCTCGCGGCCGGAGCGGCCTGGCCGATTTTCATTTTCGGCGCGGGCCACATTTCGCAAGCCCTCCTGCGCGTGCTGCTGCCACTGCCGTGTGCGATCACGGTGTGCGACACACGCGCCGAGTGGCTCGATCAACTGCCGGGCGCGCGCAACCTCCAGATCGTGCGCCACGAAAACCCCGCCGAGCTCATCCCGTCGCTCCCCGATCGCGCCTTCCTGCTCTGCATGACCAAGGGCCACACCAGCGACCGGCCGATCCTCGAACGCGCGCTCAAGGAACGTAATTTCCCATTTATCGGCGTGATCGGCAGCGAGGCCAAGGCAGCCATCCTCCGCCGCGAACTCGTGACCGCCGGGCTGCCGCACGAGCGCGCCGCGCAGTTTCATTGCCCCGTCGGGCTCGACTTCGGCACCAACCACCCGCACGAGATCGCGTTGAGCATCGCAGCCCAACTCCTTGCGGAACGCGATCGCCTGTCGCGCCCGCAGTAGCGCAGGCCAGAACGCATCTCGCGGCCTCGAAGCCACCGCCACGCACCTGAGCTTCACCGCGCTTGCACGGAACACCGCGTTGCTGCACGTTTCTGTCACCTTGTCATGGCTCGCACTGTCCAACTGATGAAGCTCCTGGCCGCGGCGATCGGCGTCGCTGCTCTCCCCCTGCCAGGCCATGCCCAGAGCGCGCCCGCGCCGTCGCCCATTCTCAAACCGAACGCCGGCGAGAAAGCTCCGCCGCCGCCCACCGCGCCGCGACGCCGCGCGATCTCACCCGAGGTCTCCGCCGCCCTGTCGGCGGTGTCGCCCAAATACACCCCGGCCCCGCCGAAGCCCGAGCCCAAGCCGGAAAGCGAACAGGTCGACATGCGCGATGTCGACAAACCGAAGAACAAGATCATCCGGCTGCCGAAATACATCGTGCAGGAACAGAAACCCGTCGTGTTCAGCGAGCGCGCGATCACGACCGACAAGGGGCTCGCGGATATCGCCGTGCGCCGCTATATTTCCGAGATGGATCGCGCGCTGAACCGCTTTGCGATTCCCTTTGTCGGCGCCTCGCTGGAGGAGCGGGCGCTCTTCATGTACGCGGAGGAGGAACGCCTGAAAAACATGGGCGAGCTCCGCGAAACCGCCATCGATGCCGCCAAATCCGATCCGGCAGCCGGCGCCTACATTCTCCGCGAAACCCGCGACACTTACATGCGGACAAGCGATTTCGGCTGGAACGGCGGCGGACCGAAATAAAGCCGATTCGCGCGCCTGCACACCCACCGCGGCCGAACGCGAACGTTTCGGCGCCCGCCAATGAGAGCGCGAGCATTGTCGCCCGCTCGCGCCGCGCCACAAACACAGGTTGCCGTCCGAAGATTCCTGGCTTCACAGTGAGCCATTCATGCCCGTTCCGGTCGCGCAGCGCAGCAAACTGACCGGCGTCTGCCCGCCCGCTCGTGGCGCGGTGATCGCCGAACTTTGTCGCGCGCACCGCGCTCCCGTCTGGCTCGTGATTGCGGAAAACCTGAAGGTCGCGGAGCACCTCGCCGAAGACATCGCGTTTTTCCATGCCACGTCGGCCGACCAGCGCCCGCAGCAGACGCTGGTTTTTCCCGAGTCGATGCCGGACACGCGCGACATGCGCGAGGCGTTCGCCGCCTCCAGCGACCGGCTGACGGTGCTTTCGCGACTGCGTGCGCTTCGCGGCATGAACGCGACTCCCGATTCGCTGGTCGTCGTCACCACGCCCGCCGCGCTGCTTCAGGCCGTGCCTGCGCTCGAGGAATTCGCCACCCGCGAGCTCACGCTGACCCGCGGCCAGACGCAGCCGTTTCAAGGGCTCCTCGATCAACTGCAAAAACTCGACTACGACTCCGAGGCGGTCTGCGAGGCGCCGGGCCATTACGCGATTCGCGGCGGCATCATCGATGTCTACCCCGTCACCGCGAACCAGCCGTACCGGCTCGATTTCTTCGGCGACGAAATCGAATCGATCCGCGAATTCGATCCCGTGACACAGCGCTCGGGCGCGAGCGTGGAATCGATCGGTCTTTCAGCGACCCCGCGCGTGAAGCTCGACCCGTCGAAGACCGGGCTGGCCGATTACCTCACGCCCAGCGCGCACCTGATTTTCATCGAGCCGGCGGCGCTCGAGGAGGAGTTCAGCGCCTTCGCGCGCGACGGCACCGACGGGCTAACGCCGCTGCTGGAGCGCTGCGCCGCGGCGTTCGCGATCAGCGACCTCGACGAGGCCAGCGGTTTGTTCGACGGTGCGACGGAGGAAGCGACCTGGAACACGGAAAGCCTCGCGCATTATCGCCGTTATCCCGACGACGCGCTCGTGGCGCAGGAGCGTCTCAGCGTCGAGGAGGATGCCCGCCGCGAGTTCCTGCGGCAGGTCGCCGCGTGGCGGAAAAGTGGATACGACGTCGTCTTCGTCGCGGCGAAGGAAGGCGAGGAGCAGCGCGCCCAGGAAATCCTCGCCGAGGATCCTGCGCTGAAGGGCATCCAGCCGCGCTGGCTGCGCGGTACGTTGAACGAAGGGTTTCGCATCACGTTTCGCGAGGGCTCCGCGCTTCAACTCCGGCTCGACACCCAAGACCCGAAACCCAAAAGCCGAAAACCGGCTCCGGCTGCGTCCGGCCTCGTGGTCGTCACCGAAACGGAAATCTTCGGCCGCCAGCGGCAGCGCCGCCCGGCGCTCAATCCGCGCGCGATGGCGCAACGCGCGCAGATCGACCAGCTCCTCGATTTTTCCGAGCTCGTCGAGGGCGACTTCGTGGTCCACCTGCAGCATGGCATCGCGCTTTACCGCGGTCTCACAAAACTGGATACGGCGCAGGGCCTCCGCGAGGTGATCTCGCTGGAGTTCGACGACCATGTGACGCTGCACGTGCCGTTGCAGGAGTCGCACCTGATCAGCCGCTACGTCGGCCTCAGCAAAGCGAAGCCGCAGCTCGGCCGCATCGGCTCGAACCGCTGGGAAAAAGCGCGACAGGCCGCCGAGCGCTCCACGATCGATCTCGCGGCGGAGCTCCTGCGGATCCATGCGTCGCGGGAAGCGCAGCCCGGGCATGCGTTCGATCCGGACACGGCGTGGCAGAAGGAATTCGAGGCGTCGTTCCCGTTCACCGAGACGCGCGATCAGTTGAAGGCGATCGAGGAGACGAAAGCCGACATGGAGAAGACGCGCCCGATGGACCGGCTGATTTGCGGCGACGTCGGCTTCGGCAAGACGGAGGTCGCGATCCGCGCGGCGTTCAAGGCGGTGCAGGGCGGGCGCCAGGTTGCGCTCCTCGTGCCCACGACTGTGCTGGCGCAGCAGCACCTGAACACGTTTCGCGAGCGGATGGCCGGTTACCCCATCGCGGTCGAAATGCTCAGCCGCTTCCGTACGCGCACCGAGCTCAGGAAAATCCTCGCCGCCACGACCGCCGGTCAGGTCGACATTCTCATCGGCACGCATCGGCTGCTCCAGAAGGACGTCGTTTTCAAAAACCTCGGCCTGGTGATCATCGACGAGGAGCAGCGCTTCGGCGTGAAGCACAAGGAGATCTTCAAGGCCATGCGCGCGACCGTCGACGTGTTGTCGATGAGCGCCACGCCGATTCCACGCACGCTCTACATGGCACTGACGGGCGCGCGCGATCTGAGCGTGATCGAGACCCCGCCGAGCAACCGCCATCCGATCCAGACCATCGTCAAAACGTACGATGAGAAGATCGTGGTCGATGCGATCCACTACGAGCTGCGGCGCGGAGGCCAGGTGTTTTACCTGCACAACCGCGTGCAGACGATCGAACTCGTCGCGGCCCGGCTCCGCGAGATGCTGCCCGGAGTGTCCGTCGGCGTCGGCCACGGCCAGATGGATGCCGACGAGTTGGAAAACGTGATGACCGAGTTCGTCGCGGGCGATGACCTCTCCGCCGCAGCGTACCTCCAGCACCAGTGGTGCGTCGCGGTACGCGGTGACGGCTACCCAATAGCCATTCGCCTCGTCGCGGGTGAGCGCAATCTCCTCGCCGCCGCAGGTGAGACGCGGCGCATCGCCATTGGCAAAGCAGAGGACCTCGAGCGGCCCTGCGATGGTGGCGTCCCATCTGCGGGCGATCGGATGGGACCAGAAGTTCTTCTCGGCCGCCTCGACATGGGA
>JAKFEQ010000006.1:0-180000 GCA_036675625.1 Opitutaceae bacterium
CAGCGCCCGCGCGGGCGTACCTTCCACCGTGCAAACGACCGAAAATACACTCGCAATGCTCATTTTGATACAGCGAACGCTGTCGGAATCGAAAATCGCGGGTTCTTCAACGGCCTGCTAGGCTTTCGAGACCAGAGTAGCGTGACATCTCCAGGATGCTGCGTGTAAGACGCTGGAAATCCGTAAAATTGGTAGTCTGATCTTCCGCAAGGCAGTCGATTAGATCGTTTACGATCTCGCGCTTGTTTTGTGCTTTCCAGTCATACTTATCCAGTAGCGCTGCGTCCGACAAAGAAGCTGACAGGAAGCGCTTCAGTTCATTCCGATACCATACAGACGCGACAATAGCGTCCTTTAGGGTTTGTAGGAATGGTGCCGAGAAATGTTTCATGTGCAGATGATGTTTGAAGCCGAATCCGACCCTGCGTGAGGCTCATACACAAGGGTGGCAGCGGCGATGTCGGAAAATTACGATGTGGACTTGGGGTCCTGTACAGGGGGTTTATACCGCACGTTCAAGTCCAATGATCTCAACCAGTTTACCACCTTGTGATAGTCGGAGAGCAATAATTGCGATCTATTGTGGTTGGTGAAGGCCATCGCATCTGGAGTGAAAAACGACGTAGTGACTAGATGACCTTTGTGTGCGTCGTTCGAGTGAACAACTCCCAAAAGAGAACGCACAATACCAACATCGATCTTGCGATGAGCGGCGTAACGTTTGCATTCGATAAGATGGAGGTGGTCTCCACCCAGTGCGTCGTTTCGAATTGCCAATATATCAAAACCTCCGTCGCGTGTTTCAGGGGTAAGTGTTACTTTATAGCCATTTTTATGGAATATACCTGCAATCAGTTCTTCGAACTTGCGAGAGGGTAATTCGTAGAGTCGCGCGGGGCTGCGTATGATGTGATGAAGGATTTCATCTGCTATATCTGGAACGATGAGTTTTGTAGCGTTTCGGACGATGTCGTTGGGCTTCTCGAAGACGACGTGCTCAACTTCCTTATGCTCTATTATTTCAATATTTAGCGCTTGAAGAATCGATAGAACATCGTCGATCTCTTGCTCTGATTCAACATCTTCAGGCAAAACGTCGTTTATATTGTCGAAAGTAAGGTAGCCTTGTTCACGCCCGAGCCTGGAGAGCTGCTTAATTATACCGAATAGAAGCTTTTGACGAGCGTTTGGATCGGATGTCATTTTATGCTTACTTATTCTAGGCAGTATGCGACTCGGCCCAATCCGCGCAAAGGAGCTCGGCTTGGGCTAGGACGGTCTTGACGGCTTGGTCCTGCAGGTCTGGCGGGTAGCCGTGTTTCCTCAGGACGCGTTTGACCATCACCTTGATCCTGGCGCGCGCGCTTTCGCGCACGGTCCAGTCGATGGTGACACTTTTCCGCACCTGCGTGACGAGTTCGGTGGCGATGACGCGCAGCTCTTGACTGCCCATCGCCCGCACGGCGCTTTCGTTGTCCGCGAGGGCGTCGTAGAAGGCGCGCTCTTCGTCGCTGATGAATGATTCGAAATCGTTTCTAATGTCGGTTAATTGGTCGATATACAGATGAGCATAATGGCCCGTAGCAACTTCGGCGGCAGACACCACCTTCGCGCAGCCGACAACGCGGTCGGTGCCCGCCGGCAAATTCCTCAATGCGGTCTCGATCTCCGGTGGCAGGCGGCGAAACGATTTCTTCCAGCGCGAATGGTAGGATGTCTGAGCCACAGTGTCACTTCTCCTTCGCGGCCTTCGTTTCAGCCCGTTGAGGCGCGGTAGCAATGATGGCCATGATGGCCTCGTAGTAGTAGCGGAACCAAAATTTGAGGAAAGCGGCGTAGCACATAAAGACCACGACTGAACCTACCAAGAATGTTGTGGCCGCCTGCCAAACCAGCCCTTGGTGGACGAGGTGGGCGAGGGTAATCCAGAATACCAGCACAAGGATCAGGCACATCGATCTGAGAAAGCCGAAAAGCACGACGTAATTCCTCAGCGTATGCACGTGCGCCGGCGCCCGCTCGATAGCACAATGAATCGCCAGCCGTTCTAATTCATACTCCCACGGCTCACTCCCCTCAATGTGCTGAACTTCGACGCCGATCGAAAGCAACAGTCTGCTCATGGAGCGGTTGAACGCCTGCCGAATAAGCAGGTCTGCGGGGCGAATGTAATTCTGAGCGAGTTTAAGCCAATGACCTGCTACTATCTCGATAAATGAGATTGGCAGCAAAAACAAAAAGACAGACAGACGGAGAAATTTAGAGCCGCGGGGCGAATGACTTGCGCGAGTGTCAAGATACTCGGCTTTGTAGTCGTAGAGTAACACTTTTGCCGGAAGCCCATGCAGCCAAGTGGCGTGTCGTTCGATACTGACCGATGACGCAAAACTGATCATGTGCCCGGCAAAATAAGCGACCAGTAGAAGCGGGACGAGATTCGTCCACGTAAGCGTGGCATATTGGCTGATGAACGCTTCGTAGGTAAAGGGGAGGTTCAAACTGTGAAACCGGTAGGACGCATCCGCTAATAACAAGAATGATAGGCCCGGCACTATATAGCCGAGAAAATCATATGCCGAAAGCGTTGGGATCTTCGGAGCTTCCATTTTACTCCAAATCCTTTCGGTCAATCATCAAGCCTTTCGGCTTCGTCCATTCACAAAAATCGCGCGCGCTATGTTTCATCGCCAGTGCGACAATTCCGCTAGCAAACAGGGATGCGCCGATCTGCCATTCTTTCAGCGCCGCGATAATCGCCGCTGCGAAATAGCTTTTCTCGTAAACTTCAGGCAGCTTTTGAGACCAAAGTTTATAGATTCGGGTGTCCGGCTTGCAGAGCGCTTTCCAAGCGATTCGACCTACTATCGCGAAAGCTTTCTTTCCAAGCTCAGACGGTTTCTCTGCCTCCCGTGCTGGGGGCAGCGCCTTACGATCGGGTTCGGGCAATTGCAAAATCGAGTAGTTACGGACATCAGCGAGCCTAGAAAGTCCAGCGGGTGGCAGTGTCCGCCCGAGAAACTCGAACAACTGGTCCTCGGGTGTTTTCACTAACTCGATGGCTTTTGTCTGAACCGTCTCCTCATCGAGTTCATCCCCGCTGCCAATGAATTCGGAGAGGATGCATTCCTGCTCCACCCGTTCGATCAAGCGCTTTTGAAATTGCTGCCGCTTTGCGGTGGATGTGATGTTTTTTAGACTTCCGACGGCATCGCGAATGATCGCTTTCGCCTCGGGAATTTTTTTACGTCTCAGGAAGCAAACCGCCAAAAGGGTGGACGCTTCGAGATGAATCCGCGAGGACCGGGGAGCTTTCGCACGAATTCCAGTCAGGCCAGCTTCGGCATAAGTGATGTCGTTTGCGTCTACCGCTGCTTCGAAACACCACACTTTCGCCCGCAATAATCTGTAATGAGATCGGTCGTTGGTGAAAAGTATTTGGATTTGGGTAGCAACTTCGATCGCACCTTTAGACTCCCCTCGTTTTACGTGGTCTTGTAATTGCGCCTCTAGCGGCAACAGCCGACTCTTTTGGTGAGGTGTAAGTTTGGTATTCATTCCTCGTCCGCCTCCTCTGGGAGCGCGATGGCTTTTGCTCGCTCGTTCATGTAACCCTCGCGGTCCAGCTCGTAGAGCAGCTGGCTCGGGCGATAGCGATAGGCTTCGTTCAGGACGATCTCGCGGGTGTCCTTGTCGATATGAATATCTGCGAGCCGATCGATCTTTGCGTTTTCCGGAAGCTCTTCGTCGAAAGCCGCACGAGTATATCGGAGACTACCGTGCGGCGCGAGGTGGATGAAGTGCTGCACCCAGGCGAAGTTGGCGTTGCCCTTGGGTGGGACGCCGAATTGCCAGCGCACGTCGTCGTCCTTGCGGAACCAGTCGCAGTCGTTGAAGGGCGGGTTGTCGCGCTCCAAGGCGACCATGGCGTCGTCGACGATCTTGCCGATGGCCGGCTGCTTGGCGCGGTGCTCTTCGAAGGTATCGGAAATGTATTTGAGGAAGATGAGGCCGAGTACGACGTGCTTGTATTCCGCGGCGTCCATGTTCGAGCGCAGCTTGTCGGCGGCGAGCCAGAGCTTGGCTTCGAAACCGAGATGGGCGGTGGAACCGTTGGTGCCGTTGGAGGAGCGGGAGCGGGCCATCAGACTAGTTGAGAGATGAGAGCTGAGAGTTGAGAGACCCGATCAGGTGAGCGACGAAACCAGCGAGAGGAGAGCAGAAAATCCTTAAGGCTTCTTAAGGCTGCGTGTGGGGGCGTCGCTTCAGCGGGCGTCTGCTAGAGAGGAAATGGAAATGGCCGACGCGTGGGGAAGCGCGACGGAAACGTTGAACTGCTGGAACTGCAGATGGAGTGGACCTTACTTCGCGGTTGAAGCGGCCGCGGAGAGTGGCTAGAAAGACGGGCGAGATGCGGAGGGCGATGGTTAAAGTTACGTAGCGCGGCGGGAGCCACGGGCAGGTTGGCGGAGTTATTGGTGATTGGGTATTGGTTATCGGTTATTGGTTATTCGCTATTGGTTATTTGTTATTGGTCAGGTGACGCGCTGCTGGGAGCGGATCGCTCAGTCGTTCAGCGTGAAAACGATCGGAACCTGGATCACTGTCAGCACGGGCCCGGGCGGTGTTGCGGACGGGAGAAAACGTCCAGGGGCGCACGGCGGCGAGCGCGGCTTCGGCCAGAGCGACCATCGTGGCATAGGAATGACGCAAACAGTCAGCCAACGGGGTCGGTTCCTTGGTCGGGTCGCTCATGGGGTTGGAGTGTCTCCCGGCAGGAGGGGGTTTGCCGTGGCGTTTCGCGTTTAGAGGGACTTCCAGTCGTCAGTCGGCATGATGCGCTTCATGAATTCGTCGAAGAGCGGCACCGTAAAAGCCGTGTCACCATGGTTGGGACTCCAGATCATGCCTTTCGAGATAAGTTGATTTCGGGTCGGGCCGAAGGAGTTGACCGGACGGCCGAGCACCTCGGCGATATCGCCGGACCGATGCGGCCCGGGTCCGAGTTCGGCCATCGCCCGGAGGTAGCGTTTTTCCGAGGGCGTGAGTCGATCGAAACGCACGCGGAAGAAGCTCTCGTCGAGCGCTGCGATCGCCGTGATGGAGGCTTGCTCGACATCGTCCGCCGTGATCGGCGACGCATCCGCGGCATCCCAGGCGTGTTTGCCCCACTCTTGGAGAAAGTAGGGATAACCTTGGGTTTCCTTGACGATGCGGGCCAAGGCAGGCTCTTGGAAAATCACTTGCTGGCTGGCGGCGGGCTTTTCCAACGCCTGGCGAGCCGCAGGCGGGGCGAGTGGGCCGATCTCAGGGAAATCAAACAGCCTCTCGGCGTAAGATTTGGCGCGCCCCATCCGACCGCGGAGTTGCGGGAGGCCGGCGCCGACCAACACGACCGGGTGGCGCCGCTGGGCGGAGCGGTGCAGCGCGGTGATGAGCGCAGCAAGTTCGTCTTCCGCGACATATTGCAGTTCGTCGATGAAGAGCGCGAGGGCCGTGCCCGCGGCCTCGGCAGCCGCACCGGCGACATCAAGGAGATCCTGCAGGTCGTGCTCAAGATCGCCGTTATCGGCCAGGCCAGGCTCGGGATCGAAATCCAAGCCCACTTCGATATCCTCGTATTTTACCTTCAGAGCCTTGGCGAAACCGGCCAGCGCGCGCAGCCCTCGCTGCGCGAGTTCCCGGGCCTTTTCCTGCCGCGAGAGTTTGAGGAGGGCCTGCCGGAGTTGCGGTGCCAGTAGCGCGGGAAGCGAGCGCTGTTCGGGAGCTTCAATGCGGATGGTCTGAATGCCGCTCCGTTCCGCCTGCTCCCGGATGTGATCCAACAACACCGTCTTGCCGACTCCCCGCAGGCCGACGAGCATCAGACTTTTCGCCGGAAAACGCAGGCGGGTCCGCTCCAAGGCGATGCGTGCGGTTTCAATCAGCTCATCGCGACCAGCCAGTTCCGGCGGTGGTGAGCCCGCACCGGGGGCGTAAGGGTTGTAAATGGGGTCCATCGACGATTGATAGCGAAATTATCATATATTATCGCGTCAAGATAATATCCATAATTTCACTCATATTGGCCGCGAGAACCCGAAACACGCCGTCGCTGGTGAGCGGTCAAGTAACCGGAAAAACGTCCACTGTAACGGTTCGCATGTTACTTGGACCAAGCTTGTTACTTACGCGCACACCCGGCGCAAATGATCGTCCTGCCATGCAGCCTCTTGCTGAGGAGGTGGAGGAGGAAGAGCAGCGAGCCGTCAGAGACGTGGGGCAGGCCGGGGGCCGAAGTGCCCGTCGAAGCCTTTGAGGGTGTGCTCTTGGGATGTCGCCCTCGATCTTTTTCCAATCCACGCCGAAGGGCGGGTTGGAAAGCGTGTAGTCGAACTTCTGGGCGTGGAGCGGTTTGGGCCTTGAAGCTTCCCTCATCCGCGGTATCCGCTCGGCAACCTTCGACCGATGAGACGAAACCTCGCACTTCTGCGCCTTGCCGTGGCTTTGTTATCACCGGTTTTGCTCCACGCCGAAACGTGGCAGACCCAGACGGGCGAGACGTTCGAAGGTCAACTCAGCGGGGTCTATGGCCCGCTGGCCGTATTTGCCGAAAACGGGGGCAGCCGGCAAATCGTGGTGGAGGCGCTCGACGATGTCGGCATCTCACGCGTCGCCGATTTCCTTGCGGCGCAGCCTGCCACGCGGCCGGCGTGGAGCGTGTCTCCTTCGCCCATCGCGAAGGTGGTGCGGGGAAAGCTCGGTATCCTGCGCGAAGGTAAGCTCGTTTCCTTCGACCTTCCCGAGCGATCCGAGCCGGAACTCTATGCCGTATTCTACGGCGCCGGGGCAAATGCCGCGACCTGGCGGTTTATGCCACAGCTTGTAGCGGGGTATACGGAGCTGAGGAAGCTCGCCGGCGATCGTTTTGAGCTGATCTATATGGGACGCGACGGAGAGACCGGGGAACACGCGAAGTTGATCCGCGAATCTGGGATGCCGTGGCCTTTCGTGCGCTTTTCCGCGCAGAACGATATCAAGGCACTGATGCGCTGGGCCGAGCACGGAATCCCGAGCCTGGTCGTGCTCACTGCGTCGGGCGACGTGATCCTCGATAGCGTGCTGCCGGACGGACGTCTTCTTTCTCCCTATGATGTTTTGAAGGAATTCAGCGCGTTGCTGGGCTTGATGACCGGAGAGTCGGCGACGGCGAAGCGCGGCCTGCACCGGCTGGCGGTGTTGCAGCATGTACGCGCCCGAACGACGGGTGAACACCCTCCGAAGCCCTACCTGCTATCGTTGGATCGCAGCCGCTACCAATCGTTGGCCGAGAAAACCGTGGTGGCGATATTGCAGCTCGATGAGCAGGGTCGTGTGACCGAAGCCTCGTTCGAACCGGCTCCGGGTGCGGTGTTGCAGGAGCAGTTTTTAAAGGATGCACGCGGCTGGCTGTTTCTTCCGAGCGTGGCCGAAGGGAAAGGCCGGACGTTCGCCGTGAAGTTGCCGATCCAGTTCTGAGCGCCGGTTTCGAATGTGGGCAGGTGAAGCTGGAGGGTTCGGGTGCTGGAGGAGCTTCGGGCAGGTAGGCGGGGTTATTGGTGATCGGGTATTGGTGATCGGTTGTTGGTTATTGGTTATTCGCTATTGGTTATTTGTTATTGGTCAGGTGACGCGCTGCTGGGAGCGGATCGCTCAGTCGTTCAGCGTGAAAACAATTGGCACCTGCATCACTGTCAGCACGGGCTGGCCGGCGGCGTTGTGGGCGGGGAAAAATGTCCAGGGGCGCACGGCTTCGGCCAGAGCGACCATCGTGGCACATGGATGATGCGAGGATTGCGGGGGCATGCGGTCGGACTACCGTGGGGCTCTGCGACGCAACCCGGTCGCGGGTATTCTCAAACGATGAGAACACACCTGTGCCTCTTCCTGTTCGCAATCGGAGCGATCGCCCGCGGGCAGCCCGCGCCAACGGTCGGGCTTCACCAGCTCGATCTTTCCGGCATGGCCCCGGGCAGCGGCCGCGGAGTGGCGGAGGCGAATCGCTCCGCCGCGGACGGCGGGCTGCGGATCGCGGGCGAGACATTCTCCCGCGGCATCGGCACGCGCGCGTTCAGCACGATCATCCTCGAACTCGATGGCCGCGCGACGCTGCTGACCGGCCGCGCCGGTGCGGATGACGCCGCCAGGTCCGCCACGGTGCGGATGCACGTACTCGGCGACCGCCGCGTGCTGTGGGATAGCGGCGTGATGCGTGCGGGGGGCCGTGCGCGTTCCTTTTCGATCAATCTGGAAGGCGTTCGCGTGCTGGCGCTGCTCACGACGGATGCCGGCGACGGCACCCGCCAGGATCTCGCCGACTGGGTCGACGTGGAGATTGCCTACGCAGGCGTCGCATCGGTTGCGGCCCGCTGGCTCAAGGAGCAGCCCTATCTGCTCACGCCACCGGCGCCGGCCGCACCGCGGATCAATGGACCCAGGCTCACCGGCGTGCGCCCAGGCTCGCCGTTTCTTTTCCGCATTCCGTGCGCGGGCGAACGCCCGATCGCATTTTCCGCGACCGGCCTGCCGGACGGACTGCGGCTCGATCCGGCGACGGGCATCATTGCCGGCCGCGCTCCGGCGCGCGGCACGTATCCAGTTTCCTTACACGCCAGAAACAGCCATGGCGAGGCGACGCGCGGCTTCTCGATCGTCGCCGGCGACCAGCTCGCGCTCACGCCGCCGATGGGCTGGAACACCTGGTATATGCACAAACGCACGGTCACCGACGCCATCATGCGTCAGGCAGCCGATGCGATGATCGCCTCCGGCATGGCCGACCACGGCAATGAATTCATCAACGTGGACGACTGCTGGGCCGTGCTGGCCAATTCGGCCGATCAATCTCGGTTCGTCCCCGGTTTAACTTCTGTACACATTTTTCAACCGCGGATTATAGTGCCTTCGGCGTCCGAAGGCTTCAGCGCTGGGGTCGGACATTGGTGGAAGAAAGTGGAAACGGGAGGCGAACAACGCGCGGACTCACCCGGGGCTCTGGAGTTTGAGTGCGGCAGCGACAATGGGTTTGGCCCACTCGGGCGTGGCGGAGAGGTTTTTCGGCGCGAGGATCGCCCCCTTCCTCAGGTGCAAGAGCAGAACCGGCGCCGGTGCGCCCTTGGCGAAGTCCGCCTCGGCGGAGTTGTCCCAAACCATCAACTCGGCGAGGTGTGGCAGCAGGCGGACGAGATTGAGGCGGGTGTTCTCCCAACGTTCGCGGATCTTGGCGTCGGGGATGTCATGTCCGCCGAGCGCCACCCGCGCCGCCACGCGCCGGAGGTGGTGTTCCACCGATGCCAGTCCGACGAAGAAGATTTTGACGGCCATGCCGTCCGCCGCCGCGCCGGCCAGCAGCCGGGGAATGGTGTTCGCCCCGAGCGTCGTCTCGAAAACGAAATCGTCGCCCGCGGTGATGGCGTGCTCCAGCAATTCCTTGCCGCGCGTCCAGGCGAGGGAGTTGGCCACCGCCGGATCGAGGCCGGGGTTTTGGCGGAGGAGCGAGCGGGTGAACTCGTCGGGATTGTAATAGTCGCCGCCCGCGGCGCGGATGTAGGCACCGGCGACACTGCTTTTGCCGGCACCGTTTACTCCCGCGAGGACGGTGATCGTCCCGCGGGGCGGGGACGCCGGCTTCTTAGGCACGGGCGGCCGCGCGGCGGGCATTCACGGCGGCCTTGCCCAGCGCCTTGGGGCTGGCGGAAAAGACGGAAGCGGCGGCGCGTTTGCCCCGCGGCGTGTTCATTTTGGCGACCATCCGATCGAACTCGGCGGTGAGGCTTTCGAGCGGGGCGCGGCGACTCTGCTGGAGCTCTTCGTATTGCTCGGCGGTGAGAATGACGAATTCGCGGCGGTTGTGGCGGGAGACGGCAAGAGGACCGCTGGAGGCGAGGCGGGCGACCTCGCTGAACTTGTTCTTCAGGACGCTTGCGGTGACTTCGGACAAGTCGGCGACGGACGAGAAGCCAAAGGCGTGCGGAGCGGGAGCGGTGTTGGCCATGGCCTGAAAATTCCACGTTTTGGCTAAAATGGCAAGAATGGCCTAAAGCCTCGACGGCGGCGGAAACTGCGGCGGGCTGCCAATGACGGACGTCCGTGGTCAAAATGGTTTCACGGTTTAAGGGCTCCAGTCGTTTTCCAGGAGTCGAGCCGAGGTAATACCGAGAAAGAAAAGCCCTTGGGTCGGCCTCGGTTTGGCTCCTGTGAAATCGCTGGTTCTGAAAACTGGAATGCTCGATGGAGGGTGAGCCGGGAGAACGCTCAACGTTCAACGCTGAACGCTCAAGTGGTCGGACCTGCGGAAAATGTGGGGCCGCCGGTTTCATCGTACCTCGGCCGACACACGGGCACCGAATCGCCCCCTGGACCTGACGCCCTCACTTGAGCGTTGAGCGTTGAAAGTTGAGCGTTCCCGTCTTGCGCGTCGCGCGCTGACTTGCGCGGCTATATACAGGGGGCATGGTCGCGGGTACACCTCCAGTTGCTCTCGCAAGCTACACGAGTAGGATTCACGCCGATGAAACCCCTCGAGGACTACGCGCAGAAGATTGACCGGCTGCATGACGATTGCCCCGTGCGGGCGGCGCTCGATGTGATCCGCGGACGCTGGAAGCCATCGATTCTCTATGAGCTGTGGTCCGGACCGAAACGATTCTGCGATCTCAAGGAGACGCTGACCGGCATCACGGCGCAGGCCCTCACGGTGCAACTGCGCCAACTCGAAGCCGATGGTGTCATCTCGCGGACGATGTTCCCGGAAATGCCGGTGCGCGTGGAATACGCGCTGACCGATTTAGGCGGGAAGTTGTCCGCTATAATGAACCAACTGGAAGTGTGGGGCGCGGAATTCATGGCGCGCCGCGAGCGCGTCGCGGTGGCGCCGGCAAACAGCGCCTGATGGAGCGGCGAGGTTGGTTGGCTTCGGACCGTGCGACGCGAGTGAGTCGGGGCGGTTCGTGTCGACCGAAGGGTGAACAGGTCATGCTGACTCCCGGTCGCACGCAGGCGCTCACTTTCCTGTGACCTGCTCACAAACTTGGGATGAGGCAGGCCATGACCGGGGCTGTTACGGTGTGAGCGATGAAAACGCTTCTCGTCATCCACTCCAGCGGGCGCGTCACGCGCTCGATCACCCGGCGTCTTGCCGAGCGTTTCGCCCAGACGTGGCAAGCGCGTGATCCGCACCACGCGGTGATTTATCGCGACCTCACGCAGAGCCCGGCCTCGGTCGTGGACGAAGCATGGATCGCGGCGGCGTTTTGCGCGCCGGAGAAACGCACCGAAGCGATGCGCGAACCGCTGCGGCTGAGCGAGACGTTGATCGAGGAGCTGGTCGCGGCGGACGCCCTCGTGATTGGCGCGCCCGTCTACAACTTCGGGATGCCGGCGCAGTTGAAGGCGTATTTCGATCAAGTCGTGCGAGTCGGCCGGACCTTCGCCTTCGAACCCGGTACGCCCGAGCTGTATCGCGCATTGCTCGTGCCCAAGCCGGTGGTGGTGATCACCTCGGCGGGCGATGGTGCCCTGCTGCCGGGTGGGGCGCTCTCGCACCTGAATCATCTCGAGCCACATTTGCGCACGGTGCTCGATTTCATCGGCCTGCGCGACGTGAGGTTCGTTCGCGTCGGCTACGACGAATTCGGCGATGATCGGCTGAGGCGTTCGATCGCCGCGGCCGAGGCCGCGATCGACGGGCTGGCCGCCGGAATGGCTGGAGCCGATACGGGCGAAGAGGCTGGCCGGCCGCTGAGGACTCAGGCTGAGGCTATTCCGATTTGACGGACACGCCGTCGAGCCGGCCAGCGGCGTCGAGCTGTGGCACTCCAGATTAGAGTGTATCCGACAAACAATATACCTCTTGGCCCCGTCCGTTGCCCTCTATTTCAGACCTGGTGTCGGAGTATTCTCTGAACTCTCGATGCTCAAACTCGGCTCTGTCCTCTTTCCGCCCGCTGCCTCCGCAGCGTCTGTGTCGTTTGACCCACTGCGGAACCATGATATAGTCGCGGCGTTATGAACGCCACCCCTGCGTATACTGCTCAGAGATCGTCCGCGGTCACTATTGTGATCGTTGTTCTCGCTGTCGCCGCCATGATTGCCGCTGTTGTATTCTGGAACCAGCAGCGCGCGACGCGATCGTCGCTCACCCAGACCGAGGCGCAGCTTTCCCAGGCGAAATCGGAAAGCGATGAGTTGCGCAAGCAGCTCAAAGCGGCCGAAAGCGGTGCGGCGGCATTGCAGAAGCAACTCCAGGAGGCAAAGGCCGGATCGACCCGGTTTCAGACGGAGGTGACAGAGGCGAAAGCCGCTGCGGAACGGCTGCAGCAGCAGCTTGATGCCGAGCTGGCCAAGGTCCGGACTGAGGCCACGCAATTGAAGACGCGCTATGAACAGGATACTACAAAGGCGTCCGAGCTGCGGACGCAGCTCCAAACCCGCGCGACGGAAGCCCAGAGCACCGTGACGCGTTTACAAAGAGAACTCGAGCAGGCCAAGGCTGGCTCAGCGCAGCTTCAGAAACAGGCGGAGGCCGCCCAGGCCCAGCTGGCCGACCTGCAGGCAAAACTCGCCGCCGCGCAAAAACAGATCGTGGATCTCCAGCCGAAGCGGCGGCGATAGGTCGTGGTGCATTTAACGGAGCCTGAATCCGGCATAGGTTTTACCACTATACACGCTATATTCGATTCGTCGATGAAGGGTGAGAGACGATGTTCTCCAGGCTCTATAATGTCTGAGGAGGAGTGTTCATGAGTGGCGATGAGTGATTCAACGGCCTTTTCTGCGCTTCGCATGTGCAGAGGGCGCGCAGGGCTCCACGCGCCCAGCCTGACCCGGACAAATCACACCCTGGCCTGCGGCCGCAACCGAAGGAAATAATCAGGAGTTAACCACTGATGAGCACTTATTGTCTCGGATTCGGATAGGTGTTCATTGAACGCCGAAACGTGGGTGTGAACAGGTCGGGTTTTCCGAGCTCGAGCTCGATCGTTTTACAGAGGCAATGAAGGGAATGAAGAGCTGAAAGAGACCCGCCGGCGTGCTTCGTTCCCTTTATTCTCTTCTGTTCAAGTCACCCAAGCGGTGGGGCTTTGTATCCCGCCTCGGGAAAAGGCGGGATGACCCGTCACTCGAATGGCCGCCGGTCCCTGCTCTCCCGAGCAGGGCTACGGGATCGAGTCCCTCGGTCGAGGGAGGGTGTCGAGGATAAGGCGGCTATTTTTTCGCGCGGATGGCGGCGAGTTGGCCGGCGAGCTCCTTGAGTTTGGCCGGGTTTGTCGCGGCGAGGTTGCGCGTTTCACCTGGGTCGTCGGCCAGGTTGAAAAGGAGCGGCTCGGGGTTGCGAGCTTCGGCGAAACGGGTGTCCTGCGGGTTTGCGCCGCGGCCGATGCCCGTCGCGGTATCGGGGTTGGCGGGGATGTATTTCCAGTCGCCGGCGCGGAGTGCGAGAGTGTTGCCGATGCCGTGCTGTACAATGTCGGTGCGGAGCTGCTTCTTTGTTTGCCCGAGAAGGACGGGGAGGAGATTCAGGCTGTCGATCGCGGCGCCGGCGGGGACCGGCTTGCCGGTGAGCGCGGCGGCGGTCGCGGGCAGGTCGACGAGGCAGAAGAGTTGGTCGGTGGTCTGGCCAGCGGGCACGTGGCCCGGCCAGGAGGCGATGAACGGGACGCGCGTGCCGCCCTCGAAGCGGAGGTATTTCCAGCCGCGCAGCCCACCGGCGGGTTGATGGCTGCCGGTGTCTTCGGCGGCGCGGTCGAAGTAGCCGTCGAAGAGGACGGGGCCGTTGTCGCTGGTAAAGATGACGAGCGTGTTATCGGTGAGCTTCAGGCGCTCGAGGGTGCGGGTGATCTCGCCGACGGACCAATCGATCTGGAGAATCGCATCGCCGCGGATGCCGCTGCGGCTCTTGCCGCGGAAACGCGGGTGGGGCATGCGCGGCACGTGCGGATCGTGCAGGCCGAAGACGAGGAAGAAGGGCGCGGCGCGGTTCTGCTCGATGAACGTCGTGGCGCGGCGCGTGATGACGTCGGCGATGTCTTCATCGACCCAGCGCGCGGCGCGACCGCCGCTCATGTGGCCGATGCGGCTGATCCCGTTTATGATGGTGTCGGCGTGCTGGCGGTCGGCGCCGACTTTGAGGAGTTGGGGGTTCTCGTGGCCGACGGGGTCGGGACCGATGCGTTTCACGTAGCTGACGGCGATCGGATCGGCGCGATCGAGGCCGTGGACGCGGTGATTCTCGATGAAGACGCACGGCACGCGGTCGACGGTGGCGGGGATGAAGAAGGCGGACTGGAAACCGATCTCGAGCGGGCCCGGCTTGATCGCGCCGTTGAAGTCGATGGGAACCTGGCCGTCGCCGAGGCCGAGGTGCCATTTGCCGACGAGCGCGGTGGTGTATCCAGATTCCTGTAACAGCGCGGGCAGCGTGAACGTGCCGGGGCTGATCGCGAGCGGAGCGTCGCCGTCGAGGATGGAGGTCTGCTTCGGGGGCTGGCGCCAGCCGTATTCGCCGGTGAGCATCGCATAGCGAGACGGCGTGCACGTCGAGGACGGCGCGTAGCCGTGGGTGAATCGCAGGCCGGACTTCGCGAGGCGGTCGATGTTGGGTGTGTCGACCCCGGTGGCGCCGTAGCAGCCGACGTCGCCGTAGCCGAGGTCGTCGGCCATGATGATCACGATATTGGGTCGCGCAGCGGCGGGCGCGGCGCAGAGGACGGAGGGGAGGAGAGACAGCGAGACGGAGAGAAGGAGGGCGGGAGAGAAGGGGAGTCGGGGCATACTGTGAACTTAACACGGAGGCAGGCGAGAGGGCGGAGGCAAGCGCGGCGGTGGAGTCGCAACGCGAGAGTCGTTGAATGCGGGGAGGGCGCGTGGGCGTTGTGGAAGCGAGCTGACGCCGACGGGGGAGCGGGCGAGCGAGGGAACAGGAAAGGATCCCGCTTCTTCCGAAGCGGGCTACGCGGGAGAATGGGTTTGTCGCGTCACGGCTCGGCGAGGATGCCTCGCCCTACCCGCAGGCACTCCGGCTCGGCGGGGACGCCTCACCCTACCCCGGCGGTCAGTTTGCGGCGGGGGCGGGCTTCAGGTGGCGGAGCAGGAACTCGCGCAGCTTCGGTTGATAGTCGCCCTCGAGCCGGGGCTCGGTGTGGGCGAAGTACGCGGTCGCGGGCACGCCCACTTCATCGCAGCGCTGCTTGACCGAGAGCGCGTGCCTGGGGTGGTGCAGGAGGTGGCCGCGACTCGTGACGTCGCCGTCCGGCTGCGCAGCGTAGAGGAATACCGGGGGATCGTCGGCCGAGATGTGCGCGAGCATGTCGACGTCGCGCATGGCGGCTTTAATCGGGGCTGTCTCGAGTTCGGTGTCGGACTTGGCGCCATAGAAACTGGCGGTTTCGCCTGGTCGCTCGTAGGCGTTGGCCGGTTGGCCGAGGACTTCCTGCCAGCGGAGAAGGTTGTACGTAGCCTGGCCGTTGATGGAGCCCGCGGCGAGGAGGCGGGAGGATTCGCGGAGGACCGGATCGCTGTGCTTCGGATCCGCAAGGTCATCGTGAAACGCGAGCCAGAGCGATGTGCCGGCGCCGGCCGAACCGCCGTAGGACGCGATGCGAGTCGGATCGAGGTTGTAGGTCTTCGCTTTCGAGCGGACGTATTGAATCGAGCGGGCGCAATCGCGGAGGACGTCCTGGATCGGGGCGCTGGTGCGGTAGCGATAGTTGATCGCCATGAACGATACGCCTGCTTCGAGGCAGCTGTTGATCATGGCGGCGCTCGCTCCCGCCTTGCTGCCATTGATGAAGCCGCCGCCGTGGATGTAGACGACGAGGGGCGTCGGAGCGTCGGATTTCGCGAGCCAGAGGTCGAGCTTGTGACGGGCGTCGGGACCGTAACTCACATCGGCGTGAGTGGGCGCGGGTTTCTTCGGGCTTGGACGGGGGGCGCCGGTATCGTCGGCATCGGCAAGGGTGGGTGCGCCGTCGGCGGTCTTCGTGGCGCGGAGCTGTTGCGCGTGCGCCCGAGCCTCTGCGACCGAGAGGGTGCCGTCGCGATTGGCGTCGGCTTCGGGGTAGCGTTTGAGAAGCTGTTGCAGGCGTGCGTTGCCGGAGTCGGCGGCGAACGCCCATGCGATTGTGGACAGCGCTGCGAGCAGGATGGCGAGGAGGCGGAGGGGCATGATGGAAAGGTGGGCTGAAACCAGGTCGGCACGCGCTAGACGCCGGGAAAGAGGCTGGCGTCACGGGACGGGGAAGAAAGTGAGGCGCCGGGTTGGCGTTGACCGCAGGCGATCGAGCGGGCGCGCGTGCGAACGGAATCGTTTCATGCAACATTTGGAGCCCGCGCTCGTCGAAGCGAGCTGGAGCATCCTCCTATGAAAAATTCTGTCGTGTTGTGTTTTATGGTTTCACTGTTGCTTGGCATCCTGGCGGGTTGCTCGACCTCGCCGATGTCCCGCATCGATGCCGATCGCGCGAAATACGAGTCGTGGCCGCTCGACGTGCAGCAGGCGATTCTCAACGGCGAGGCGATCAAAGGGATGACGCCGGAGCAGGTGGAAATGTCGCTCGGCAAGCCGTCGGAAGTCGTGACGCGCTCGGCCAAGGCGGGCGACGACGAGGTCTGGGTTTATCGCAAAGGCGGCGCGCTCGGATCGGGCATCCTGAAGAATACCGGCGTCTCGATCGGCGGCGGGGTGGGAGGCGTGGGCGTCGGCGCGTCGTCCAGTGGCGGTGGCCGGCAGACGCCTGAGGAATCGGAGGTTGTGTTCTCGAACGGCGTGGTGGTGCGCAGCGACGCGAAGCGATAGGTGCGCGATCGCTCCGGCGGCGGCTGACCGTGAAGCTTCGGTGACACGGATATGAACTGGACCTGAATGCGGCCGAGTCGCATCACGGGAGGCTGCCCTTCGCGCGCGTGAAAGGTGGATCCCGAACCCAAGGATAAGAACCCCCGTGAACGTCCCCCACGTCATCGTGTCCCCGAGGCTTTTCCGTGTCTCCCTGGTGTGGCGCGCGCTCGTGCTCGGGTGCGTGGCGGGCGGCGGGAGCGCGTTGGGCGCGGAAGCGAAACCTGCGGGCGCGGACGCCGCGCAACTGCCGCCGGCCGTGGCGGGCGCGGTCGATTATGCCGCGGATATCCAGCCGATGCTGGCGAAGCATTGCTATTCGTGTCACGGGCCGGACAAACAGAAGAGCGGGCTGCGGCTCGATCTGAAGGTGGAAGCGTTGCGGGGCGGCGATTCGGGCAAGGTGATCCTGCCGGGAAAAAGCGCGGAGAGTGAGCTGATTCGAAATGTCGCGGGGCTCGATCCGGATCTGGTGATGCCGCCGGAAGGCGAGGAGCGGCTGACGGCGGTCGAGATCGGAAAACTGCGCGCGTGGATCGATGGCGGCGCGGTCTGGCCGGACGAGGCGGATGCGGTGGCGGCAGCGCGGAAAACCTCGAAGCATTGGGCGTTTCAACCGCCGCAGCGCGCCGAGCTGCCGCGCGTGAAAACATCGCCGGAAGGCTGGGGGAAGAATCCGATCGACTGGTTCGTGCTCGCGCGGCTGGAGCAGGAGAACATCGCGCCGGCGCCCGAGGCGGATCGTGCGACGCTGCTGCGGCGGCTCAGCCTCGATCTGCTGGGCCTGCCACCCTCGCCGGAAGAAGTCGCGACGTTCGTGAACGACCGCCGGCGCGATGCCTATGAGCGCCTCGTCAACCGGCTGCTGGACTCGCCGCATTTCGGCGAACGTTGGGGCCGGCACTGGCTGGATCTGGCGCGCTATGCGGACAGCGATGGCTATGAGAAGGACAACGCGCGGCCGTATGCGTACCTGTTTCGCGACTGGGTGATCGACGCGATCAATCGCGATCTGCCGTTCGATCAGTTCACGATCCAGCAGCTCGCGGGCGACCTGCTGCCGGGGGCGACGAAGCGGCACAAGATCGCGACGGGATTTCACCGGCAGACGCTGACGAACCGCGAAGGCGGCATCGACAAGGAGGAGTTTCGCGCGAAGGCGACGGTCGATCGCGTGAGCACGACCGGCTCGGCGTGGCTCGGGCTCACCGTGGGTTGCGCGGAGTGCCATACGCACAAGTTCGACCCGATCACGCAGCGTGAATTCTACCAGCTGTATTCATTTTTCAACGACGCCTCGGAGAAGGATATTCCGATGCCGCAGCCGGCGGAGCTCGAACGCTACGCGCGCGAGATGGCGACGTGGGAACCGCGGGCGAAGGAGCTCGAGTCGGCGCTGGCGGCGCGCACGGCGGCGGTGGCGGCGGACGCGATGCGCGCGTGGGAAGACGTGCAGAACATCCCAGCGGCCCGCTGGGCGGTGCTGCGGCCGACGAAGGCGACGATCGCGGTGGGGGATGGCGAGACGACGTTGACGCCGGCGAAAGACGGGGCGGTCGCCGCGCGGCTGCGCGAGACGACGCGGGGGCGTTTCGTGCTCGAAGCGACGACGAAGCTGAGGCGCGTGACGGGATTTCGCGTCGAGGCGCTGGAAGACGTGGGGCGGCCGATCGGGCGCGGTGAGGGCGGCGATTTTGCGCTGGCGGAATTCAGCGTGAGCGCGAGAGCGGGCGACGCGGAGCCGCGGCCGCTGGCGATCGCGGCGGCCCGCGCGGATTTTTCGGCGGCGGGCGGCGATGCGGGCAACGCGATCGACGGCAATCCGGAAACGGGCTGGAGCATCGCGCCGCAGACGGAGCAGCCGCATGTGATCGTGTTCGAGTTGAAGGAGCCGTTCGAGCCGCCCGGGGAAACCACATTCGTCTTCGCGCTGGATCAAACATCGATCGGGATGATGAACCGGTTTCGCCTGGGCATCACCGGCTCGGCGGGACCGTTGCAGGCGAGCACGCTGCCGGATGCGGTCCTGGCGGTGTTGCGCGTGCCACGCGAGCAGCGGACGGCGGCGCAGACGGCGGAACTGGCGCGCCACTATATCGAACACGTCGATGACGAAGGACGCGGGCTGCGTCGGGAGCTGGCGGCGCACACGGCGAAGCGGCCGAAAGCTCCGGCGACCACGGCGGCGATCCTGGTGAAGGAGGAGCGGAAAACGCATGTGCACATCCGCGGGGATTTTCTGCGGCCGGGCGATGAAGTGCAGCCCGGCACGCTGGCCGTGTTGCCTCCAATGAAGCCGCGCCGAGAGAAGCCGGACCGGCTCGATCTGGCGCGGTGGATCGTCGATCCGGCGAATCCGCTGACGGCGCGCGTGGCGGTGAATCACGTGTGGAAAAACCTCTTCGGCCGCGGCCTCGTGGCGACGGTCGATGACTTTGGCACGCGCGGGGAGAAGCCGTCGCATCCGGAATTGCTGGACTGGCTGGCGGTGGCGTTTTCCTCGCCGCGCGAGATCGGCCGCAGCCGGCGCCAGGCGAGCCCGCAGCATCTGGGGTGGAGCCGGAAGGCGCTCATCAAGTTGATCGTGACCTCCGCCACGTATCGGCAGTCGTCGAAGATCCGGCCCGAGTTGAACGAGCTCGATCCGAACAACGTGCTCCTCGCGCGGCAGAATCGTCATCGCGTCGAGGCGGAAAACGTACGCGATCTCTACCTCGCCGCTTCGGGGCTGCTGAACCCGGCGATCGGCGGGCCGAGCATCCGGCCGCAGTTGCCGGCGGACATCGCGGCGCTGGGCTATGCGAACTCGGTGAAGTGGCAGGAGAGCACGGGCGGGGAGCAATATCGACGCGGGTTATATATATTTTTCCAGCGCACGGTGCCGTATCCGATGTTGATGACGTTCGACGCACCGGACTCGAACACGAGTTGTGCGCGCCGGGAGCGTTCGAATACGCCGTTGCAGGCGCTCACGCTGCTGAACGATCCGGTGTTCTTCGAATGCGCGCAGGCGCTGGGCAAGCGCGTGGCGCGCGACGTGGCGGGCGGAGCGAGTGAGGCGGCGGAGGCGCGGATCCGGCGGGCGTTCGAGGTGTGTCTGTCCCGCGCGCCGGGCGACGCGGAGCTGGCGCGGCTGCGGCAGCTTTATGAAGGGCAGCTGGAGTTGTTGCGAAAAGCGCCCGGCAGCGCGGAGAAGATCGTGGGCGAAACCGATGCGGCGGAGCCCGAGACGCTGGCGGCGCTCGTGGCGGTCTGCCGGATCATCATGAACCTGGATGAGTTTCTGACGCGGGAATGAAAACGCTCAGCAGGAAATTTTTGACCGCGGATTACGCGGATGGCGCGGATACGCTTCGCGACGGATCGGGCTTTATCCGCGATGCCCGCGTAATCCGCGGTTAAAAAACTGAACGAATGAAACCAGACTTTGATGCGCGGGAGTTGATTGCGATGACGCGGCGGAGCTTTCTGGCGACGAGCGCGAGCGGGATCGGCACGCTCGCGCTGGCGTCGCTGCTGCAGCAGAACGGATTGCTCGCGGCGGGGGCACCGGCTGGCGGCGCGGCGCAGAATCCGCTGCTGCCGCGGGCGCCGCATTTCGCGCCGAAGGCGAAGAACTGCATCTGCATCTTCATGGAGGGCGCGCCGAGCCAGATGGATCTTTTCGATCCGAAGCCGAAGCTGAACGAGCTGCACGGCCAGAAACTGCCGGACTCGATGCTGGAGAAAGTGCGGTTCGCGTTCATCCAGAAAGAGAGCGCGCGCATCATGGGCAGCCCGCGGACGTTTTCGCGTTATGGGAAATGCGGCATGGAGCTGTCGGACTTGCTGCCGCACATCGGCTCGTGCGCGGACGATATCGCGCTGATCCGCTCGATGCACACGGATCAGTTCAACCATCATCCCGGGCAGCTCATGATGAACTGCGGCTCGGCGATGTTTGGGCGGCCGAGCATGGGCTCGTGGCTGAACTACGGGCTCGGCAGCGAATCACAGAACCTGCCCGGCTATGTCGTGCTCACAGCGGGACGCGGCACGAGCGGCGGGGCCTCCAACTGGTCGAGCGGTTTCCTGCCATCGACGTATGCGGGCGTGCTGTTTCGCAACCAAGGCGATCCGGTGCTCAACTTGAGCAACCCACCGGGCATCACGGCGGAGATGCAGCACTATGGGCTGACGGCGTTGAACGATCTGAATGCGTTGCGGCACCAGCAGGTCGGCGACCCGGAGATCGCGAGCCGGATCAGCCAGTATGAGCTGGCGTTTCGGATGCAGGGCGCGGCGCCGGAACTGATGGATCTCTCGCAGGAGCCGAAGCACACGCGCGACGCCTACGGCCTCGAGCGGGCGGAGCCGGAGATCAAGGCGGACCGCGGCGGTGGGAAGGGGCAGTTCAAGGCGTTTTCGACGAACTGCCTGCTGGCGCGACGGCTGGTGGAGCGCGGCGTGCGGTTCGTGAATATTTTCCACGCGTCGTGGGACCATCACAGCAATCTGGATACGGAGCTGAAGCACAACTGCCTGATGGCGGACCAGCCGATCGCGGCGCTGATCAAGGATCTGAAACAACGCGGACTGCTCGACACCACGCTGGTGATCTGGGCGTCGGAGTTTGGGCGGACGCCGCTCGGCGAGAACCGGGTCAACCGGCCGAACGTCACGGGCCGCGATCATCATCCGTTCGCGTTCAGTCTCTGGATGGCGGGCGGCGGAATCAAAGGCGGGCAGGTGATCGGGGAGACGGACGACATCGGCTGGAACATCGTGAAGGATCCGATTCACGTGAACGATCTGCACGCGACGATCCTGCATCTCTTCGGGCTCGATCACGAGCGGCTGACGTATCGTTTCCAGGGGCGCGATTTCCGGCTGACGGATGTGGCGGGGAAGGTGGTCGGAAACTTGCTGGCGTAGGTTTGGCCGGCGTTGCAGGTCAGCCTGCGTGTGGGTGCTTAGCGGCGGGTAACGCGAGGGGCGCAGGCTCGGATGTTGTTGCGACCCATGCCGGGCGGAAGAACCGGCGAGGCGTCCGGCGCATGCGGCGGAGCCGCGGGGGATTTTTCCTATCTTTGCTTCCGGCACCGAACCAGTGGCGAATGGTCAGTCGGTTGTTACCTTGCGATGACGATGGAAGGGAAAATTTCGCTGCTGATCGCGGAGGATGATCCGCAAACCCGTTTCCTCGTGGAGACGGCGGCGGAGCGTGCGGGCGTTTTCGATCCAATCGTGACTGTGGCCGACGGCGAGGCGGCATTGCTGGCGGTGCGGAGGGAGGCGCCGAATCGGACGCCCGGGCTGATCGTAAGCGATCTCAGCATGCCGCGGATGACCGGGCTCGAATTGATCCGCGCGCTCAAGAGCGATCCGGTGACGCGTTTCATTCCGATTGCGATCATCACGTCGTCCGACCTGCCCTACGATCGCGACGATGCGCTGGCGGCGGGAGCGTGTGCCTTCGAGCCGAAGCCGTATGGGCTCGAGGCATTGACCCAACTTCTGCTCTCGCTCCGCCGCACCTGTTGCGAGACGACGGCGGCGACGGGAGCGCGATCGTAGTCTGCGAAGGTGCGCGCGGCTGGCGTGCACTCGCGAGGGTCGCGATCGCTCAGGCGGCGGCCTGATTCGCCGCCACAAGCTGGCGTACTTCGTCGCCCGAAATCGTCTCGCGCGTGATCAGGGCATTCGCGATCGCGTCGAGCGCGGCGCGACGTGCCGTGAGCGCTTCGGTGGTCGCGGTGTAGTTGTCGTCGAGCAAGGCGCGCATGTGGCGCTCGGCTTCGTGAAACGTCTGCTGGCTCGCGAACGAGTCTTCGCCGTCGCCGCGCGAGAGGGCCATGAAGCCCATCGGAGACATGCCGAATTCGAACACCATCTGTCGCGCGGTGCGCGTGGCTTCCTGGATGTCGCTCGAGGCGCCGCTGGTGATCGTGCCGATGGCGAGCTCCTCGGCCACGCGGCCGGCCATCAGGCAGCGGAGACGGGCGATGAGCATCTCGCGCGAATAATTCAAGAGGTCGCGCTCCGGCGTGAAGTGAGCGCTGCCGAGCGAGCGGCCGCGCGGAATAATCGTGACCTTCTGCAGCTTGATCGCCTCCTCGCCGGAGAGCACCTGCATCAGGGCGTGTCCAGCTTCATGATACGCGATCACTTTCTTGTCGTGGTCGGTCATGACGCGGCGCGTCTCGCGGCCCCAGTTGATCTTGTCGCGCGCCTCGTCGAGGTCGGCCATGGTGATCGTCGCACGGCGGCTCCGGGCGGCGTGGATCGCGCCTTCGTTGAGCAGATTGGCGAGGTCGGCGCCGGAGTAGCCGGGAGTGGTCTTTGCAATCGTCTCGAGGTTCACCCCGGCATCGAGTTTCACCGCGCCGGCGTGCACCTGAAGAATCGCGGTCCGGCCACGGAGGTCGGGCAGGCCGACCGAGACTTGACGGTCGAAACGGCCGGGGCGCAGCAGCGCTTTGTCGAGCGTGTCCGGGCGATTCGTCGCGCCGAAGACGACGACGGCGTCGTCCGAGTGAAAGCCATCCATCGCGACGAGCAATGCGTTGAGCGTCTGGTCGTGCTCCTGTTGCGCGCCGCCGCTGTCGCTGTTGGAGCGGGCGCGGCCGATGGCGTCGATCTCGTCGATGAAGATGATGCTCGGGGCGGTCTCTCGGGCCTTCTTGAAAAGCGAACGCACGCGTGCCGCGCCGACGCCCACGTAGAGCTCGACGAAGTCGGAACCACTGAGGCTGTAGAAGTGCGCCTTGGCTTCGCCGGCGACGGCCTTGGCGAGCATGGTCTTGCCGGTGCCGGGAGGGCCGACGAGGAGCACGCCCTTCGGCATGCGGCCGCCGGTGGCGTGGAAATGCGTCGGATCCCGGAGAAATTCGACGACCTCGTGAACCTCGTCCTTCGCTTCGTCGCAGCCGGCGACGGAGGAGAATTTCACGGTCGAAGTGGCCGGGCGCATCGACTTGGCGGAGAACGTCGCGAACCGCCCCGAGTAACGCTGCACGAGAAAGAGCCCGCCGCCGATGATGAGGAAGACTCCGAACAGCTGCATCGCGCCATGTGCGACCGTGGACGCGCGCTCGTGGGTGCTCGGCGTGTGGGATTTCGCGAGCGTCGCGGCGTCGTCTTCGGCAAACCGTTGCGCGCGCAGGAGCGTGAGATCAGCATCGGTGAGGCGCGCGGTCGTGCGCACCTTGGTCGAAACGCCATCGCGGACGCGGGTGGCGTTGAGGTCGGCGAGACCGGTGGCGTTGGCGCGGAAGAGGATGTGTCCGCCGGTGAGCTCACCGGATTTCGCGGCGGTGAAAAATTCCGCGACGCCGATCCGCTCCGTCGAAGCATCGACGCGCGCGAGGGCGCGACCGAGGTAGATGTCCACCGCAACCGAGGCGAGAAACAGTCCTAGTAGAGCAAATATCCAGCGGAGAGAGAGCGTCGGCATATGTCCTAAGCGGCAGACCGGACGTTTCCCTACAACACTCAATTTGCAACGGCACCACGGCGAAAAAAATCGCTAAATTACGAGGGGAAATCCGCTCCGCACGTGAGGCAAACGCAGCTCGGGTATGGCCACGGATTTGTGTGGCGGCCGACATGTGGCGCGCGGGCACGCACGTGCGCAAGTCGTTGGGCGCGGATAGCGAAAAAAGTTTCCGCCCGGCGCGCTGCAACCGGTGCAGTGACGGATGTTGGGTTGGCGCGGCCCCGATCGCCTGCGGCGCGGGATTATTTCCGTGCGACGTAGCCCGAAGGATGCGCCGTCATTCCGGCTGGGCGAGGGGGGCCAGTGGGGCGAGCGGGCCGCTGGGCCGCGGGGCGTCGGGCGCCTCGTCGGGTGGACGAATGGGGATCTGCGGACGCCATTTCAGCCAGTCCTTGTTCATTTCGGGTTCCAGGGGGAAGAGCGCACCTTCGTCGGCGACGGGTGCGAGCTCGCGGTCGCCATCGGGGGTCGCAAAGGCCACGCCGCCGGTGAAGAGCGATTCGAGGGAGGTGCTTTTGAGCTCTGCGCCGAGGAGGCTCATGCGGAACGAGACGCCGCCGGCGTTCCAGAACCGCGTGTTCTTCCGCACGAGGTCGATGTAGGGCTCCTGTACGCGAATCCGGATCAGCACGGATGCGGCGTCGTCGGCGAGGCGGCTCGTTTCCACGATGCCGACTTTCACCTCGCGGTAGAACACGGGCGCGCCGGGCGACATCGAGCCAAGGCGTTCGGCCTGCAACGTGTAGGCGCGGCCCTCGCCGATGTTTTCGACCGGGGGCGGCTTATCGAGCCCGACAAACGATGTTGCCGGCTCGCCCTTGCCTGGTCGCACCGTGATGCGCGCGCCGGTGAAGAGCGTCTCCAGTCCGCGGATACCGGACAAACCAATCTCCGGCCGGACGACCCAGAATTGCGAGCCCGTGCGCGCCAGTCCCGCGGCCTGACGGTCGAGCCGGAGAGTGACGCGCACGCCGCTGAGGTCCTCCTTCAGGTTCACTGCGGTGACCACGCCGACGTTCACTCCCTGGTAGAGCAGCGTCGTCTTGCGCGGCTCGACGCCGTTGCCCTGGGAAAACTCGATCGTGATCTCCGGTCCGCGGTGCTGGAATTCGCGAAAGACCATCCAGCCGCCCACGGCGAGCGCGACCAGCGGCACCAGCCACACCAGCGGGAGCGCCGGCGCACGGGAGATCGTCGGGGGTGGCGGCGGCTCGCTCATGAGCGGGACGTTTGCACGGAGCCATTGTTTGGGCCGCTGTCGGGGTGCTGGGGGCGGAGCCAGAGGAGTCGCGAGTCGAAGGCATCGGTTGCCAGCACGGTGAGCACGACGGCCGCGGCGAAGGCGATGATGCCCGCGCGCGGTTCGATGGTGGCGAGCGCGCCGAACTGCACGATGCCGGCGAGAAACGCCACGAGGAACACGTCGAGCATCGACCAGCCGCCAATGAATTCGAGAACTGAATACAAGCGGGTGTGCGCGCGGCGGCGGGCTGAGCCGAAGCGGACGGCCAGCAGGAGCCAGGCGAGCCCGACGAGTTTCAGCAGCGGGATCAGGATGCTCGCGGTAAACACGATGGCGCTGATCACGAGCAGGCCGTCTTCCCACAGGCCGACGATGCCCGACATGATCGTATCCGTGCGAGCCGCGCCGGCGGTGTGGGTGCTGACGACCGGGAGCACGTTGGCGGGCACGAGCATGATGGCGGCGGCGAGCGCCAGTGCGGCGGGGCGCGCGAGATCGCCCGGGGCGAGGGTGTCGGAGGGCGTCATGAGGGTTTTGGTTCTCCTGCGGGTGGAGGGCGTGTGCGCCAGGCGTGCGGCAGGCCGAACTCAAAACTCCGCCATGCGGCGTAGATCATCACGGTCATGGCGACGTAGCACCAGAAACCAAGGCCGACGGTGACGTTGACCAAGGTGCCGAGCTTCGTGAACGCCACGAGCACGGCGAGGACGTAGACCTCCGGCATCGACCAGTGCTCGAGCGCGTGGGCGGAGCGCCACAGGACGCGTTGCATGCCGGCCGGCCAGCCGCCTTTCGGCGGAGCGAGGAGTCCGGCGAGCGTGGCGAGGAGGAGCAGCGGGGCGAGCGTGCCGCAGAGTAGAACCCAGGTCGCGAGGATGCGCATGCCGTCGTCCCACAGAGCCTCTGCGCCGGTGACGAGATAACCGACGCGTTCGCTGCGAAGCTTGTCGACCGTGACGAACGGGAGCAGGACGGCGGGAATCGCGAGGAGGAATCCCGTGAGGGTAAACGCGAGGGCCGCGTCGCCGTCGATGCGACTGCAGCGTCCGAGCAACGCCCCGCAGCGAGTGCACAACGCCCGATCGCCGGGCCGCAATGGCGCGGGCCGGTGGTCCTGCCCGCACAAGCGGCAGGTCACGACATTGCCGACGGGCGCGGCGCGAATGTGGGGAAAGAGAGGAATGCTCATAAACACGGCATTTATGGAAGCGCCGGAGCCGCCGGGGATTCGGACCGGCGACGCGAGCGACCGGCGCTGATGCCGCCGGTTCCCAAGCGGCGTCCGGACGCGGTGGATTCCGTCGTGTGCCGATGCGGCGGCGAGGCGTGGCGGCGCGTGGGGAGTCCGTTTTTCGGATACGTCTAATAATCCTTTCGGAAGCGCGTCTTTTGACCAGACGACGGCGCGAAACGTTCCGGTGTGCGCGGCTTCGCTCCTCCCCTCGCTGTTGCCCCGTGAAGGCTGGTATTATATTTCACGATCCGCTTTGGCTGCTGGCGCTCCTCGCCATCCCGGCGGCTCTGGCGTTGCGCCGTTTTCAGCGGATCACCGTGTGGCTCGTGCCGTTTGCAGCGGCGTGGCACCGCGAGTCGGCGAGTCCTCGGGCCGGATGGCCGGCGTGGGCGGCGATCGCGGGCCTCGTGCTGTTGACGCTCGCGCTGGCGCGACCGCAGCAGCGTCGCGTAATGCGCGACGTGCGGCAGGCCGGCTACGACATCATGCTGGCGATCGACCTGTCGCCCTCGATGCTGGCCGAGGATTATCGGCGTGACGGCAAGCCGATCAACCGGCTCGCGGCGCTGCGGCCGGTGTTGAATGCCTTCATCAAGCAACGGCCGAACGATCGCATCGGCATCGTACTTTTTTCCGGCCGCGCTTACACGCTGGCGCCGCTGACTTTCGATCATGACTGGCTCGCGCGGCAGCTCGACCGGTTGAAGATCGGCGTGATCGAGGAGGGCACCGCACTCGGCGACGGGCTGGTGGTGGCGTTGCTGCGGCTCGGGCAGGCGGCGCGGCAGACTCACGGGAAACGTGACGGTGCGTTTGTGGTGCTGCTCTCGGATGGTGCGAACAACGGAGGGCTGTTCGAGCCGATGGAAGCGACGGAGATGGCGAAGGCGCAAGGCGTGCCGGTGTACACGATGGCGATCGGGACGACGGGTTATGTCGACATGCCATACTACGCCGCGGATGGGACGAAGACCTACCGTCGCGAGCTTTCCGACAACGATGATCTGATGTTGTTGTGGATCGCGACGCGCACCCGCGGAGAATTTTTTCGCGCCGTGCGCCAGCACACCATCGAGGAGGCTTTTCGCGCGATCGATCGGGCGCGGAAAATAGAGTTTCGCACGCACCGCACGGTCATCACCGCCGAATTGTTTGCCTGGTTCGCGGTGCCCGGCACGGGGTTGCTGCTCGTGGCGGCGGCGGGTTCGAGGCCGCGCTGGTGGCAGGCGGTGGCGAGCGGCGCGCCGTTGCGTTCGACGTAGCGCGGAACGGTTTTCTTCGGGTTCGAAGGCCTCCGCCCGAGCGAGAGGTTCCTTCGAACTGCGAAAGCGCGCGGCGGTCGAAATCGTTTCTCATGGCCCTGCCCCTCCCAACCGATCTGGCGGCGATGGAAGCGACGTCGGTGGACGAGATCCCCGCGGGCGAGGGCTGGCAGTACGAGCCAAAGTGGGACGGGTTTCGCTGCCTCGCATTTCGCGACGGGGATGTGGTCGAGCTGCGCTCGAAGTCGGGCCAGCCGCTCGCGCGTTATTTCCCGGACGTGGTGGCGGCCGTGCGCGCGTTGAAAGCGAAACGCTTCGTGCTCGATGGCGAGATCGTGATTCCGGATGCGGCGGGGAGGGCGCTGTCGTTCGATGCGTTGCTGCAGCGGATCCATCCGGCGGAGAGTCGCGTAAAAAAACTCGCGGTCGAGACGCCCGCGTGGCTCGTGGTGTTCGACCTGCTGGCGGAAGGCGCGAAGGCGTTGGTGGAGCTTCCGTTGCGCGAACGCAGAGAAAAGCTCGAGACGTTTGCGGCGAGGGCCTTCACGGGCGACGGCAGCGTGCGACTCTCGCCGGCGACGACGAAGCTCGCGGTGGCGAAGAGGTGGCTGGGCAATGTCGGCGCAACGCTCGATGGCATCATCGCGAAGCGGACAGCCGCGCCGTATGCGGCGGGCGAGCGCTCGGCCATGGTGAAGATCAAGGGACGCCGCACGGCGGACTGCGTCGTGGGCGGGTTTCGTTACGCGGAAAAAAAGAAGGTCGTCGGCTCGCTGTTGCTCGGGCTCCATGACGAGGCGGGTTTGCTGCATCACGTGGGATTTTGCTCCGGGTTGAAGGCGAGTGAGCGGCCGGCGCTGACGAGGAAACTCGAAGCGCTGCGGGGTGGCCCGAGCTTCACCGGACGCGCCCCCGGCAGGCCGAGTCGCTGGAGCACGAAGCGCTCGAGCGGATGGGAGTCGGTGCGGCCCAAGCTCGTGGTCGAGGTGCAGTTCGACCAGGTGAGCGGCGGGCGCTTCAGACACGGGACGACGTTGCTGCGCTGGCGGCCGGACAAGGCGCCGCGCCAGTGCACGATGGAGCAATTGCGGCAGAAAGCCTCGCGCGCGCTCGCGCTGCTCTCAACGCGGTCGACGCGGAGATCGCGAACACCACGGAGATCGCGGGCGGCGTGAGGGCGCGCATCTCACGGGATGGTTTTCAAGGCGGCGGAGAGACGCGTGAGCAACTCGGCCTGGGCGGGATTTATTTTCTCCGCGGCGGCGCCGAGCGGGAACCACGCTGCGCGGTCGATCTCGGGGAAATCGGTCCAGCGGCCGGACTTCGGCGGCCATTCCATTTTGAACGTGTTGCTCACGATCTGATCGGCGTCGAAGTCCGCGGCGGCGACAAAGGCGTGCACCACTTTTCCGCCGGCCTGGCGCACGGTGCCAAGCGAGGCAAACGGGCCTTCGATGGTGAAGCCGGTCTCCTCATTGAACTCGCGTCGCGCCGTCGCGAGCGGATCGTCGCCGCCCTCGATCTCCCCTTTGGGAATGGTCCAGGCGCCGGCGTCTTTTTTGGCGAAGAAGGGGCCGCCAGGATGGACAAGGAAGACCTCGAGTCCGTTCTCGCGCGGGCGGTAGACGAGGAGGCCGGCGGATTGCTTCGGCATGAGAAGAGGAAATCACTCGTGCGTGGAGGTGGCCACGCGAGATTCGAGATTCGGTTGAAAGCTCGGACCTCACTTTATCCACAAGGCTGAGATGATCCGTTTTTTGGCCACAAAAAGTCGCAAAGAAGAGACTCTGTTTCTTGCGTGTTCTGGTGCATCTTTGTGGCCATTTCGTTTGAGCGACTTGGGATGTGGACTTCACCCCATGAGACTTCCCCTTTCCATTCTTGCCGTTGTGATGAGCTCGATCCTGGCGGCGGCTGAGCCGGACGTGCGCGTACTCGATGCGACGCGCCATCATCTCGGCGTGGCGGGGCAGCCGGAGTGGCAGGACTTCGCGCAGTCGGTGCCGCACGGCACGCAGCTCGAGCTGGTGTTTCCCGCGATGGCCAATGCGCGGGAGAGCACGCTGCTCATCCGGCAGCGCAACGTGAAGACGGCGTGGCACGTGAGCGTAAACGGCGAGCGGGTCGGCACGCTTGAAACGCTCACGCAGCCGCTGGTGCGCGCGCTGCCGTTGCGGGCGGGGCTGCTGCGCGACGGGGAGAACCGGCTCTCGATCGTGCGCGGGCCGGCGCGGATTCTCGATGACATCGTGGTTGGCGAGATCTCGCTCGATCCACGGCCGCGCGCGGAAGCGCTGGCGCGGTCGACGCTGGTGTTTGCCGTGACCGCGGCGGACGGGAGCGGCGGGTTGCCGTGTCGTTTGACGGTGGTCGACGCCGAGGACGCGCTGGTGCCCTTGCGGGCGGCGGACGGGCAGCAACTCGCGGTGCGGACGGGGGTGGTTTACTCGGGCGATGGCCGGGCCCGCATCGGCGTCGCGCCCGGTCGCTACACGGTGCACGCGTCACGAGGTTTTGAATACAGTGTGGCGACGCAGGCGATCACGATCGCGGCGGGCGAAACGAAAACGGTGGCGCTGGGACTCCGGCGTGAGGTGCCGACGCCTGGCTTGGTGGCGTGCGACACGCACATACACACGTTGACGCACAGCAAGCACGGCGATGCGACGATCGACGAGCGGATGCTCACGATCGCGGGTGAGGGCATCGAGCTGGCGGTCGCGACCGATCACAATCACCACGCGGACTACACCGAGGCGGCGGCGCGGACGAAGATGAGCGGGCATTTCCGCTCCGTCATCGGCAACGAGGTCAGCACGAAGGCGGGGCATTTCAACGCGTTTCCGATCCGGGCCGGCGCGCCGGTGCCCGACGCGAAGCTGACCGATTGGGCGGAACTGCTGCACCACATCCGGACGGTGACGGGCGCGCAGGTCATCACGCTCAATCACCCGCGGGACGTGCACTATGGTTTCACGCCGTTCGGGCCGGACAATTTCGATGCGGCGACGGGCGCATTGCGGGTGGGGCCGGAGTTCGGCGTGGATGCGATCGAGGTGGTGACGTCGGCCGCGATGCAGTCGGACATCATGCAACTCTATCGGGACTGGTTCGCGTTATTGAATTATGGATACCGCGTGGCGGCGATCGGAGCGAGTGACACGCACCATGTGAGTGAATTCATCCTGGGGCAGTCGCGGACCTACGCGGCGGCGCGCGCGACGGATCCGGGGGCGATCGACATCGATGAAGTGTGTGCGAGTTATCGCGCGGGCCGGCTCCTCGTGAGCATGGGGCTCCTGACGCAGATGACCGTGGATGAGCGGTTCGGCGTCGGCGATCTTGCGACGAAGCTCGGCGCGGAATTGCGCGTGATTGTCGAGGTGTCCGGGCCGTCGTGGGTGAGCGCGGATCGCGTCGAGTTGTTTGCCAACGGCATCAAGGTGCGTGAGCAGGCGATCGCGGCGACGGACCGCGTGCGGAAAGCGCGGGTCGAGTGGAAGCTGCCGAAGCCGAGGCACGACGTGCATCTGGTGGCGATCGCGACGGGGCCGGGCGTGACGGCGCCGTATTGGGAGATCTCGCGGCCGTATCAGCCGACCTCGAAGGTGTTCAGGTCGCGGGTGATCGGTTCGACGAATCCGATCTGGCTCGATGCGGATGGCGACGGGCAGTTCACGGCGGCGCGCGGATATGCGGTGCGCGCGATAAAAGGCGCCGCGGGCAATGCGGACAAACTGGCGACGAGGCTCGCGGAGCACGACGAGGCGGTGGCGGTGCAGGCGCGGGATTTGATGGCGAGCGCGGGCGGGAGCGAGCGGTGAGGCGGCCAAAAGAGGCCAAGACAAACGCTCAACGTTCAACGCACAAGAGTCGGAGCTCCTACCTGAAAGTTGAGCGTTGAGAGGTGAGCGTTGGGACCGTGCGGGGATTGTTACGGTCGTCCCTTGGGTTGCTTGTCGGAGTTGGCCTGTTTTGCGCGGAGGTCTTCAACGAGTTCGCCGAGCGCGCCGCACATGCGGTCGAGTTCGGAATCGCTGTGCCGGCGCGGCAACACGGCCAGTATATCCCCTCCGTGGATACGTTCGGCGGCCGCGCGGACGGAGCGGAGGCGGCGCGCATGGCGGCCGGCAAGACACCACGCGGCGATCGTGGCAATCGCCGCGAGGGCTGATCCCCAGGCGACGATTCCGCGCTGGAGCGCGACGACCGGGCGGAAGGCGCGGCTGACCGGCTGGCGCACGACGACCAGCCAGCCGAGCCCGCGAAACTCACGAAACCCGCGACTGCGGGCGTAGCCGCTGAGGTAGGTCGCGCCGTCCACGGTGTTCTCGATCAACACGCCACGGCCGCGGCGATTGTCCGGGATGGACGGAGGATCGGGCGGCTGCGTCCAACCGGACGCGCCAGAGTCGAGGAGTGCCTCGCGACCGGCATAAAGCGTCGCGCCGATCTGCTCCCGGGCCATGAGGTCGGGCACGACGGACAACTGGATGTCACGCGCCCACGTCCATCGCACGTGCGCCGCGAGCACGCCGGAAAAGTCCCCGTTGGCGTCGAGCACCGGCACGGCGAGGTCGAGGAAACGTGATGTGGTGTCGGCGCGGTTGGCGATGATGTCGGCGGTTTGGCGGCTCAGCTCGGGATCCTCGCGCGGCTGGCCGGCGTAAGGGGCTTCCTGCGCGCCGCGAAACCATGGCCGGGTGACGGCGGGGTTGCCTTCGAACAAGCCGGCGGTGGCAGCGGTGATGCGGCCACGGGCATCGGTGACGCCGAGCCACCCGAAATCCGGCGACGCTTCCTGAAGCGCGTCGAGAACGCGGCGGCGTTCGGCCGTGGGTGCTGCGGGATCGCGTAGGGGAGCGAGCCTGGCGCCGAGCAGCAGTGACCGGTAACGTTCGTAGAGCGTGCGGTCCAGTTTGTCGCCGAGTTGGAAGGCGAGCGTCTCGAAAAGTGCGCCTGTTTGTTGCTCGAGCGTGCGGCGATAGAGTGTGCCGGTTATTGCACTCAGCCCGAGGATGAACGCGGTTGTGCCCAGCCCCACGATCAAGGCGGCGCGGGCGCGCAGACTTTGGCGCGGGTCGAAGACCCACCACCAGTCGCTGGTCCCGGGCGCGGCGGCGATCGGCGGGCGAGGCATGCCGAGGAAGGACGCAGCGGATTGCGATTCGTTCTATTTTGTGGCGGCGGCGAACGAGAGGAGGCGGGAAGCGTGGTGGATGCGGACGGTATCGCGGGGCGAACCGGCGGCTCCCGTCCGGACGCTACAGTTCGGAAACACCCGAACCCCGACGAACTCGTCCCATCAGGGACGACCCCAACGGGTCGGGACACCACCTCCAATGGTAAGGGCTCGGGGTGGCATTACCTCGTCAAATTTGGCCGTGACCTCTCGTCGATTCCCAGGGGCAGTGTAACGTAATGCGTTACACTTTTGGGTCCGCTGTTTTGAGAGAAATATTAGTTCCGTCGCGACGTTGCGGGGACCTGTCGGAACTGTGCGCGCAACAGGTCGAGCTCGAGCGAAAGAGCGCGCAGTTGCCGGCGCACGGCGGCCGGGCGGTCGGTGCGCTCGAACAGCTCCAGCGCGAGATTGAGCAGGTGCAAGGCGTGGCGGTATTCGCGATCCGTCATGGAGGGGGCGGGAACTCGGCCGGGAGGACAGCAACGAGCGTGCCCACCGTCGAGCTTTCTGCGGCGGCATTTTCGGGCCGCGGTTTGTTTGGAAAGTGGGACGGATTTGTAATGGTTAAAAACGCTGCGAACATTAGGATAACGCGGCCTTCACCCGGCACTCCAAATCATGACCATCGATCCTCCTGTTGTTCAGGCGCCGGTCGCGACGAGCGACAAAGCGCTGATGATTCTCTGCCACGTCTCGGCGCTCATCGGTGTCGGGCTCGTGTTGCCGTTCATCGTCTGGCTCGTGAAGAAAAACGATCCTGATCCCGTCGCGGCACACGCGAAGGAGACGCTGAATTTCCATCTCTCGTATCTGCTCTACGCTTTGCTGTGCGTGCCGCTGATGCTCATCGCCATTGGCGTGCCGCTGGCGTTTGCCGTCGGCATTGCGGCCTTCGTGCTCGCGATCGTGGGCGCCGTGAAAGCGTCGGATGGCGTGCTGTACCGCTATCCGCTGACGATCCGGTTTCTGAGCTGAAGTGCGGTGCCGCCGGGACGCAGAGTGATGGAGTGCCGAGCGTAGCGTGTAGCCCTGCCCGGGAGAGCAGGGAGGTGGTGGGGTTCGGATCGCGGCTGGAGGGTTGGGACGGTCCCGCTTCTCCCGAAGCGGGCTACGCCGGCAGGGGGAACGGTTTTGCTCGCTGGCAAAGCTGCAGTGGGACGCCCCACGGATCGCGCATCATGATGAGCACGGAGCCGTCGGGCAAAGGCTCTTCGATGAAGAGCGTGGCGCCGGCTTGCTCGAGGCGCGCGCGTTCGGCTTTGGCATCCGCGGCGACGAGCGCGAAATGAAAGATCAACGGGTGCGCGGTGGCGTAATCGGGGTAGGGCGCTTTCGGATTCGAGTAGAGCTCGACGACGACGCGGCCGGTGTCGTCGGCGAGAAAGTGCGCTGCGGACGGATCGTCGCGCTGGCGTGCGATCGTGAAGCCGAGGTGCCGCACATACCATTCGGCGTGCGCGCGGACCTGAGGGACGTTGAGGGCGAAGTGTTCGAAGGTCATGCGAGTGAGCGGCGGGGCGGAGAGGAAACGGACGCGAGCGGTGGGACCCGGCGAATGGAGACCGGCAAGTTGGACCGCCAAGACAAACGCTCAACGTTTAACGCCTAACGTTTTTAACGCTCAGGTGTCGGAGCTCGGAGCTAAACGCCGTACGTTTGGAACCAGGGTTGCGGACTCCAGTCGATTTCGTGGCCACCTGAATTTTTCACCGTGCTGTCGCCTGCATGCATCGAATCTTTTCTCTCATTCTCGCCGCGGTTGCCTGCGGTGCATTGTCCTTTGTCGGTCGCGCGAATGCGGCCGGGCGCGATGCGGGGGCGCTGTATGCGGAACTGTGCGCGAACTGCCATGGTGCGCAGCTGGAGGGCGGCAAGGGCGGGAGCCTGCGGGGCAACCCGTGGAAACATGGCGGCGACGATGCGACCTTGGCGCGGAGCATTCGCGAGGGATTTCCCGGCGCGGGCATGCCGGCCTTTGGTGCGACGGTGAACGAGGCGGAGACGCAAGCGCTGGTGGCGTTTCTGCGCGAGGCGGCGACGCGCGCCGTTGATCCCTATCCGGCGAGCGAGGAGCCGCTGCCGCAGCACAGGTTGCGCAGTCAGGAACATGGTTTCCGCATGGAGTCGGTGGCGGAGGGGCTGGACGTGCCGTGGTCGCTCGCATTTCTGCCCGATGGACGGCTCCTGATCACCGAGCGCGCGGGCCGATTGCGAATCGTCGAGCATGGGACGCTGCGTCCGGAGATGATCGGCGGGCTGCCGGCGATCGTGGTGAAGCACGAGGCGGGATTGATGTCGGTCGCGGTCCACCCGAACTTTGCGGAAACCGGATGGATTTATCTCTCGTTCAGCGATCCTGGAGAGGACGAGCGCGCGATGTTGAAGATCATCCGGGCGCGGTTGAAGGGCTGGCAACTGGTCGACCACGAGACGGTGTTCGAGGTGCCGCGGGAGTCGTATCAGAGCGGGCACGTGTTGTTCGGCGGGCGCCTGGTGTTCGACGGACCGTATCTGTTTTTTGGCGTCGGCGTGCGCGGACTCAGGGGAGCGGTGGTGCAAAACGCGCAAGAGCCGGAGGTGGCGAACGGCAAGATTCACCGCGTCTTTCACGATGGGACTGTGCCGCCGGACAATCCCTTCGTCGGCCGGGAAGGCGCGGTCGGATCGATCTGGGCGCTTGGCGTGCGGAATCCGCAGGGGCTGGCGCGCGATCCCCGGGACGGGGCGCTCTGGGAGACGGAACATGGGCCGCGCGGGGGCGACGAGCTGAATCGGATCGAGCGGGGCAAAAACTACGGCTGGCCGCTGATCACCTCGGGGATCAACTACGATGGCACGCCGATCACGGACAAAAAATCGGCGCCGGGGCTCGAGTCGCCGGTGGTGGATTGGACGCCGTCGATTGCGGTGAGCTCGATCGAGTTTTACCCGGGGGACCGGTTTCCGCGCTGGAAGCACCAGCTGTTTGTCGGCTCGCTGGCGACGCAGAAGCTGATCCGGATGGCGATCGCCGGTGGTCGCGTGACGCATTACGAGGAAGTGTTCGGCAAACTCGGGCGTATCCGGGATATTAAGACAGGGCCGGACGGGCTGATTTATCTGGCGCTGGAGAACATCGGCAAACCGGGGCGGGTGGTGCGGCTGGTGCCGGACGACGCTCCGCGCGTGGCGCTGCGCGAATGAGGAGCTGAAATGCAGGGGACGCCCCCACCTCGATCAGCGGAGCGTGTAGACTTCGACGAGCGCGACGCCGCTGGTGGCGTTGCCGGTGCCGAGGCCGGTGACTTGTGCGGTGTAGGCTCCGGGTGGCAGCGTGAGAATGAGGACGGCATCGCGGGAGCGGGCGACGAAGTCGAAGGCGCCGGCGACGGCGAACACGTTCACGAGCTCCGGGCTGCTCTGCCAGTTGTCGCTCTCCGCGATCGGCGTGCGGTCGGCGAAGAGCGTGAGCTTGGGATCGGCGAGCGTGCCGCCGACGCCGAAGGTGGTGAGCGCGGGACCGGCGGCGCGGATGAGCACAGTGCGCGCCGTGTCGCCGCCGATGACGAAACCGGCGATGAGCGTGTTGTCGCCGCTGCTCACCTGCGTGCGAGCGGAGACGTTGACGAGCTGGCGCGCGCCGGTGCCCGCGGGCGTCGCGTCGAAGATCTCGGCCAGCGCAATGCCGGTCGTTGTCGGCGGCACGGAGGCTCCGGTGGTGATCTGCGCGGTGTAGCTGCCGGCGGCGAGCCCGGTCTCGAGGAGCGCGGCATCGCCGGAGCGCGGCGGTAGAGGGAAGGCGCCGAGCCGGGCGGTGATGGCGGCGGCGGCCGAGGCGGTGTCCCAGTTGTCGTTATCCGCGATGCGGGTGGAGCCGCGGAAGAGCTCGAGCCGCGGATCGGTGATCCAGCCGTCGACGTTGAACGCCGCGAGCGCGGGGCCGACGCCGCGAACGAGCAGGGTTTGATCCGGGGCGCTGTCCGGGCCGGCGAGGGCGAAGCCGACGATGAGAGTTTGCGCCCCGATCCCGGCGTTGGAACGGATGGAGAAATTCACGATGCGGCCGGGCGTCGCGCTCGGGGCGACGGTGAGCGTAGCAGCATTGCTGATACGCGTGGCGGGGCCGCGTGAGACCTCGACCGAGTAGTCGGCGGCGTCGGCGGCGGTGAGATTCGAGAGGGTGAGGATCGCGCCGTTGGCGCGGGGGAGATTCACGCCGTTGCGTTTCCACTGGTAACCGAGGGTGTCGGCGCTCGCCTCGACGGAGAAGACGACGGTGCCGCCGGTGGCCACGCGCTGCGATTCCGGGTGACGCGTGATCGTGGGCGCGGCGGAGAGCGGCGACTGGTAGGCGCCGAGCGCGCGGATCATGCCGTCGCTCTTGCTGAGGACGTAGAGCTCGCCGGCGTGATCGACCGCGAGGCGGATATCGGCGCGGCCGCCGCCGGTCAGATTGGAGACGGTGGCGGAGCCCGGCAGGTCGGTGTCGCGGCCGCCGCGCGCGCGGTATTCGTCGAGGACGATCTCGTACATGCGATCGAAGCGTTCGAGGCCGGCGGGATTGCGGGGGTTGTCCCACATGACTTCGAGCGAATGAAACGGCGCGAGGGTGGCGGGGTTGCCGTCGTCGGCGGAAGTCATCTCGACGAGGTCGGCGTAGAAGAGCTCGCCGGTCGTGATGTCGCCAAAGACGAATTTGCCGCGGAGCTCGGGGATGCGGGTGCCGCGGTAGACGAAGCCGCCGGCGATGGCGTCGCCGACGCCGAGGGCGGGGCTGTGCGGGTATTGGACGACCGGATACAGGTAGTTGTTGCGTGCGTCGTCGGCCGGGAGCGGGAGGTGGGCGTTGCCGGAGCGGAGATCGAGGACGAAGGTGCCTTCGCGCTCGCCCCAGCCGTAGTTGGCGCCCTTGCGGACGAGGTTCACTTCCTCCCAGGAGTGGAAGCCGATGTCGGAGGCGAGGAGGGCGTTGCTGAGGGGATCGAAGGCGAGGCGGTGGGGATTGCGGAAACCGTAGGCCCAGATCTCGGGGCGGGTGTTGACGGGGAAGGTGGCGGCGGGGTCGTTGAAAGGATTGTCGACGGGAATGCCGTAGCGGAGCGGGCCGTCGCCGTCGGGATCGTCGGGGCTCAGGCGGAGGATCTTGCCCTGGAGCACGTCGAGGCGTTGCGGGGTGGGATGGAGGGTGGGGTTGTTCTGCTCGCCGGCGCCGCCGTCGCCGACGGCGATGTACATCTTCCGGTAGTCGGGATCGGAGGCGCTGATGGCGCGCGGGCTGAAGGCGAGGTCGCCCATCGGATGGATGCGGCCGTTGAACTCGATGCGCAGGAGTTCGCGGGCGGTGCCCTGGAAAGTGGCGTCGGCGGGATTGGTGTCCTGCCACTCGATGAGCACGGCGTGGCGCGTGTTGGCGTTGTCGTTGCCCGGGGCTTCGAACGCGGTGCTCGGCACGTAGGCGGCGGCGTTGGTGTATCCAGGAAACAAGGACGCGTTCGGCAGGCGGCGCGGATCGCCGTCGTTGGTGTCGAGCTCGATGTGGACAGTGTAGAACTTGCCGAAGTGCGGGCTGCCGGCGACGCGGTATTCCGGATCGAATTGGAACGTGACGAAGCCGTTCGCGTAACCGTTGGCGCGCGTGAACGCGCCGAAGAGGCCGGTGGCGGCGGGGTTCTCGGTCAGGTTGCGGTGGAAATCGAGGTAGGTCGTGAACTGGCGCGTCGCGTGGTCGAGGATGTAGAGCTTGCCGTTGAGGTCGTTGACGAAAAACCGGTTGGCGGCCCCGCCCGGTTCTTCGCGCAGGAAGTTGACGCGGGCGACGTAGATCGAGTTGTCGGTGCTGCCGACGAGTTGGCCCGAGAGCGGGACGGCGGCGTAGTCCTGCAGCTGGACGAGGATCGTGCCCTGGGCGGCGAGGCGGGTGGCGGTCAAGCCGAGGAGGACGAAGATAAATGGCAGACGCAGGGGCATGCGAGAAGGGACGAACGCGACGGCGTGAGGTTCCAGCCTGAAAGTCGCGTCGAGGTCCGTAAGGTCGGAAATGGGCTGGTGCGACGAAAGCCGGAGGAAGCCGGACACTCCGAAATGCGGCAGAAGGCGGACGGATTGTCGACAGACGGGCGACAGGAGGACCGGGACCGTTCTTCGGTGGGTGGCTAACGGGCGCGAGGCTTCACGGCGGCGGTGGTGTGGAGGGAATCGCAGGCGACGGTGAGGTTGCCTTGCTCGAGCGTCGCGGAGACGGGGCCGTGCGGACCGACGGAGAGGACGAAGGCCACGATCGCTTCCTCGAGCGCGGCGAGATTGAAGGTGCGTTCCTCGCCCTCGTGAAGGACGACATCGAGCCAGCGAAGGCGGGCGTCGGAACCGGTGGTGAGCCGACCTTCAGCGTCGCCGAGGCGCGCCCGGGCGACGCTTACGTGGACGGCGAGGCCGGCGACGTCGATCGTGGCGGGGGCGTTTTCGCGGAGCGCGATGTGAGCGGCGCGGCCGGCCTCGCCGCCGAGCTCGAAGCGGAGCCGGAGGTCGCGGGCGGTGATGGTGGCATCCTTGACCTTCTGGAGGGAGATGTGGGTGTCGCCGCCGTTGGTGATGAGATTCACCGCGCCGACGACGAGACCCTCGCGTTGCGTACCGTGAAAAATGGCCGACGCGAAATCGTAGCCGTTTTTGAGAAAGCGGAGCTGGAGATAACCCGGCTCGGCGGCGTTGCCGACGTGCAGCAGGAGGGCGCGGCGCTGGTTCCACAGGTCGCCGCGGTTGATCGTGCCCAGGGCGTATCGGGGATTAAGATACGTTGTGCCGATGGTCTGCGTGCGTTTGACGAACATCTGCGTGTGCGTGCGCGGCGTGGTGAGAGACGTGAACAGGGGCTCGAGGTCGGGCGGGCAGGCGACGGGGAGGCGGAGCTCTTCCCGGTCGGCGTGCGTGACGCCGAAATCGACGCGGCCGACGGTGGCGCGCTGGATGAGCGCGAGGGTGTTGGTCGGGAGGAGAGAGCTGTAGGCGCGGCTGTGCGGGCCAGCCCACTGGCGCGTCGGCGCGTGGAAATGCGTGGCGATCTCCTCCCAGGCGCGGCGGACGAGGGCGTCGATCAGCGGGCGCGCCTCAGCATCCTGCACATGCGCCTGGAGTCGGGAGAGCTCCTGCAGCGCGACGACGGTGTAGGTGGGGCTGTTGTATTCCTCGAAGGTGCCGTTCTCGACGGTGTGGGCATGGAAACGGCGGAAACGCTCGCGGCCGTAGTCGCGAAACTCGGCGAGATCGAGGAGCTCGCCGGCGACGAGGGTCACGTAGGTGCCCATGATCGCGATGTTGGTGTAGCCCGGGCCGACGTTGCGTTTCTTGATGGCGCGGGCGGCGTGGACGATCGCGGCATCGACCTTGGCGGCGAGGTCGGCGGGCAGCCGGGAGCGGTGATCGCGCGCGATCTGGAGGAGCGCGACGCCGTTGAAGTCGGCCCAGTTCCAGTCGGGCGGGCTCATCTTTTCGAGCGGCTCCTCGAGGAACCACGACCAGATGCCATAGGTGCGGCTTTGCGGATCGGTGTCCTGGAGCGCGACGAGGCGGGCGACGATCGCGAGGGCGCGTTCGAGGTGTTCGGGTTTGCCGGTGTCGAGCAGGCCGACCGCGTAGTTGAGCGAATCACGGGTCGGGTGGACGAAGCCGCCGGTGAGCGTGGTGTGATAGCCGGGGGAGGAAAACGGCCGGCGGATCATCTGCTCCGCGGGGTCGTATTGAGAATGTGGAGACGACAGGGCGCGTTCGAGCCGGGCCAGCTCGGGTGGGGCGGGAGGAGTCCAGGCGGCGACGGCGGAGCCAAGGAGAACAGCGTGGACGGCGGCGAGGAGGAGGGTGCGGCGCATGGGATAGGCGGTGCTGCGGTGCGAGGCGGAGCTACGGTGCAGAACGGGAGGGCGTTCGGCGACTATAACTCAGGCCCGCTCGGAGCTAGGTGCCCCCTTGGGCGCGGCCTACGGAAGTGCCCGCGAGCGGGCGGCCTACGGGATACCTGCGGCCGGCGGTGGCGCTACGGCTTCGGCGGGGCGGTGAGGACGGTGGACTTCCGGTTGTTGGCCGGAACCTGGTCGACGACGCCGAGGGGATTCGTGAGCTGGGTCGTGAACGCGATGCTGCCGGTGCTGCGCAGCGTGAGATCGCTGACGGGCGCTTTGACGATGTAGGATTCCCCGGGAGCGAGGCTCGGGATGGATTGCGTGCTGGTCGTGGTGTCGACGCTCACGTTGAGCGCCATGCCGCTGACCGTGCGGCCGCTGCGGTTTTGAATGACGAACTGCATCTGGTTGTGCTCGGCGTCGTAGTGGTGGCTGGCGACGGCGGTGTCGACGTAGCTCGCATCGCTGCGGTTCATGGCCCAGCCGACGTTCAGGATGCCGCGGCCGTAGGCGTCGTCGGCGCCGGGTGCGCCGCCATCGCTGGCGGTGCTGACGAGGACGGCGGCGGCTTGTTGCGGAGTGAGACCAGGGTTCTGCGACATGACGGCGGCGATCGCGCCGGAGACGAGCGGCGCGCTGGCGGAGGTGCCGTCGACGTAGGCGCGCTGGCCCTCGAGCCAGGCGGTTTGCACGCCGTAACCCGGCGCGGTGAGCTGGAGCGATGCGCCGGAGTTGGAGAACGTGACCTGTTGCTCGACGCGATCGATCGCGCCGACGGAGACGACGCGGGAATCGGCGGCGGGCCAGGCGAGTTGCGCGGCCTGATCGTTGCCGGCGGCGGCGACAATCACGGCGCCTTTTTGCTGGGCGTAGGCGATCGCGGCGTCGAGCACCGCGCCGGTGGAGTAGCCGCCGAGGCTGACGTTGATGATGTTGGCGCCGGCATCGGCGGCGGCGACGATCGCCTGCGAGACAGTGAAGAGATCGCTCATGCCGGACGCATCCGTAACCCGGATACTGAGCACGCTGGCGGCGGGAGCGACGCCGGCGGCGTCGGGCAGCAGGCCGGCGGCGAGGGCGGCGACGCTCGTGCCGTGGCCGTCGTTGCGACCCTCGCCGGGCGTGGTGCCGAGCCCGATGTCGAGGGTGCGAAGACGGCCGTCGCCGAACGTCGGGTCGGTGGTGACGCCGGTGTCGAGGACAGCGATGGTGACGCCGCGGCCCCACGCGCTGCGGTCACCGGTGGCGCCCAGATAGGCGAGCGTGTCGTTGCGAAACGGCACCTGGTCGATGTCGGCGCGTTCCTGTTTTGCGGGCGGTTGCGGAATGCCGATGAGCGAGTTGGCGGAGACGGCGTCGTAGTCGCCGGCGTTGCCGAGGAGATCGGCCTGGAGGGCGCCGAGGCCATCGAAGCCGATGCGCACGGTGCGGAGCCGGTCGTTGCGGCCGAGGACGGTGAGGCCGGCTTGCCGGGCGCGGGCGATGAAGCGTTGGAGCGCGGCATCGTCCTTGAACGTGAGGACGGCTTCCCGGGCGCGGGCCTCGCCGCGGACGAGCGCGCGCTGGAGTGCGGCGAGGAACGGATGAAGGTCGAAAACGGCGGGGCCGGAATCGGCGGTTGCGACGGCAGGCGGACGCGAGCCAGGCGCGGCGTTGGTGGACGACGATGAATCGGAAAGCGGAGCGGGGGACGAAGCGTTTTGCCAGATCCAGATGAGCAGGCCGGCGCAGGCGACACCGAGCGCGAGGGCGGCGGTGGTGAAAGGCGTGGGCTTGCTCATGCGGGTTAGGACGACCTTGGGGCGGCGAAGTTGTATCGGAAAATTTCGGCGCGTCGCGATCCGGACCAAGCGTCACCGATGCGGGAATTTGTGCATCAGGGGTTACCGCTGGGCTGCCAGACCTTCTCCTTGAGGATTGCTTCGTCGGGCGGGCAGCACTGCTCCTCGAGCTCCTTGAGGTTGAGCTCGAGCTGTTTCAACTCGGCGCGCAGGGCGGGCGCGCTCGCGAGATTTCCGGCGGTCGCCACGGCGACGGCTTCACGCCAGCTCGCGACGGCTTCTTTTTCGCGGGCGGTGGCGGCGAGCAACTCCGCGAGGCGGAGACCGCGTTTGAAGAGATTGTAGTGTACGGCGGCGATGATGCGCTGCGCGTGGAAACGCGCGAGGTGAGCGGTCAACCGGAGCTCGGCGGCGTCGGCGGGCGGAGGCGCGGGTGTGGAAGCGAGCGCGGCGAGGAGGGCGGTGGCGGATTTTGCGAGCGTGTGGCTGGTGGCGTCGGGCGGCTGTTTGGGCGTGCGATCGCCGGCGAGAATGCGCCGCGCGGCCTCGACGAGCGGTTCGTAGCGCGCGGGATCGCGGCCGATGTTGTTGGCGTAGTCGGCGAGGTTGGCGCCGAGACTGGAGGTCGTGAACGTGTGCGTGGCACCGGCGGCCACGGCGTCACCGATCGTCTCGCGGATTCCGTGCGCGAGTTCGTCGGGCGAAGGTCCGGCCCAAAGCAACGAGCGCGCGGCGCAACTCAAGATGAGCATGAGAACGACGAGGTGGGCGACGAAGCGCATGGGGGGCGACAGACGTGTCACGAGAGCGCGCGTGGCGCCAGCGTCATGTGCATTTCGCGCGTGACGCGAAGGCGGTGAGTTCATCCGATGGCGGGCGCATGATCACTGCCCCTTTGCTTCGCGTTTGCCGGTTCACATTTGCCTGGCTGCTCCTGGCGGCGGCTTCGTCCGCGCTGTTGCGCGCGGCCGCGGCCGATCCCGCGGCGCTGGGTTTCGATCCGGTGCGGTTGCAGCGGCTCGACGCGGTGATTCAGGACCATGTCCAGCGCGGGCAGATTGCGGGCGGGATCGCGTTTATTGCGCGCGATGGGCAGACGGCGCATCTGCGCACGTATGGAATGCAGGACATCGAGGCGGCGCGGCCGATGGCGCCGGATGCGATCTTCCGGATCGCGTCGATGAGCAAGGCGGTGACGTCGATCGCGGTGATGATGCTCTACGAGGAAGGGAAATTCCGGCTGCACGATCCGGTTTCGAAATTCATTCCGGCGTTCAAGAATTCGGTGGTCGCCGTGAAGCCGACGACGGAGAAATCGGCGTTGCCGGGAAAGCGTTATGCGACCGAGCCGGTGAAGCGGCCGATCCAGATTCGCGATCTGCTCACGCACATGGCGGGGCTGACGTATGGCACGGGGCTGGCGGCGGAGGATTACAAGGCGGCGAATCTGGTGGGATGGAATTTCACGCAGAAGGACGAGACGATCGGCGAGGCGATCAACCGGCTGGCGTCGCTGCCGCTGCACGGGCAGCCGGGTGAGGTTTACCAATATGGCTATTCGACCGATGTGCTCGGCTATCTGGTCGAAGTGGTGTCGGGGCTGCCGCTGGACCGGTTTTTCGAGGAGCGGATTCTTCGGCCGCTGAAGATGGTGGACACGTGTTTCTATCTGCCGCCGGAAAAGTCGGCGCGGCTGGCGAACGTCTACGGGCTCGAAGGTGGCAAGCTGGTGCTGAAGGAGACGGCGGAGAAGAGCTTCTACGTGTACGGTCCGCGGAAGTGTTTCTCCGGCGGTGCTGGGTTGCTCTCGACGGTCAACGATTACGGGCGGCTCCTGCAGATGCTGTTGAACGGCGGCGAGCTCGACGGCGTGCGCCTCCTGGCGCCGAAGACCGTCGAGCTGATGCATGCGGACCACGTGGGCGACAAGTTCACGGGCGACACGAAGGCGTTTGGCCTCGGGTTCTGGGTGCTGGAGGATCTTGGCGCCAACGGCGAGCTCGGGACGGTGGGCTCGTATGGCTGGGGCAGCGCTTATTTCCCGCAATACGTGGTGGATCCCAAGGAGCGGCTCATCGCGTTTTTCATGACCCAGCACATGCCATCGGGTGGGCTGGACCTGAATCAGCGGTTCAAGGTGTTGATGTATCAGGCGCTGGTGAAGTGAGGCGACGGCGCGGACGCGGTGGGCCTGCGGGACTTACCAGCGAACGGCCTTGCACAGGTGTTGGTTGAACCAGCGGGCGGCGAGGGCCGCGACGTTATCGAGTGCGCCGGGCTCTTCGAAAAGATGCCCGGCGCCGGGGACTATCTCGATGGATTTGGTCCCCCGAAGCTGCGCCCACGTCTCGAGGTTGAGCGCGGCGGTGGTTTCGTCGTCGCCGCCGACGATAAGGAGGGTGGGGGAACGCACCTTATCCGTCGCCAGACCCGCGAGATCGGGCCGTCCGCCACGCGAGACGATGGCGCCGATCCCGGCGCCTTCGGCGGCAGCGGCGATGAACGCGGCGGCAGCGCCGGTACTCGCGCCGAAGTAACCGCACAGCAGCTCGCTGGTCTCGCGTTGTTGTCGGGCCCACCGCGTGGCGGCGCGGAGGCGTCGTGCGAGCAGATGCACATCGTGGCGCAGTTGACGGTTGGAGGTGTCGTCCGGCTCTTCCTCGGGCGCGAGCAGATCGACGAGCAGCGTCGCGAGGCCGACCTCGTGCAAGAGGGAAGCGACGTACTGGTGTCGCGGGTTGTGGCGGCTGCTCGCCATGCCGTGGGCGAAGATCACCAGCGCCGCAGCGTCGGGTGGCACAAAGAGGTCGCCGTGCAGAATAACGTCACCGGCCGGAATTTCCGCGGCGATCAATTGGGCTTCGGAGTCACGCATAGTGTGCGGACGCGGGAAGCCGGCTGCGGGCCTCCCGTTACCCGCGCGGAAGTGTAGGCGCGACAGGTGGTGGATGCCATGGGACGAAGGCCGAATGTCGGGCGGAAAAAGACCCCATACGCCATGGGAGTCCATGCTACTATCGAAGCCGTGTGCAGGGCTGCCGAATGGCTCCTCGGAGGTTGCAAGCTGGAGGGAGGGCTGCCCTTCGCGGGCAACAAATAGGGCGGGTCAAGCGAGCGACCCGCCCTACGGTTGCTGCGCCAGGAGATCGTGGCGCGGGCTATTGTTTTCTTGTCTTCGGCAGTCTTTGACGCGCCGGGCCGACGGTGTCAGCCGACGTCGCTTCGCGCTGGCCGAGCGGTTTCTCGGCGCCCGTCGTCGTGTCGCGTTTTGTCTGGCGCTCGAGCTCGGAGTTGAGCTCGGCTCCGAGCAGCACGACGAAGGCGGAGATGTAGAGCCACATGAGAAACACGACGACGGCCCCGAGTGGGCCGTAGGTTTTGTCGTAGCTGCCGACCTTCGAGACATAGAGCGAGAACAGCGCCGAGCCGATCAGCCAGAGAACGGTGGCCACGATCGCGCCGGGGCTGACCCAGCTCCACTTGGCATCGTGGCGACAGGGGCCGTAGCGAAACATCACCGCGAGGGCGGTGATGAAGCCGCCGACGAGGATCGGCCAGCGCAGCAGGTTGAGGAGTGTTTCCACCCCGCCGGTGATGTGCAGGTGATGAAGGACGCTGGGCAACACTGCGACGAGGCCCACCGCGAGCACGGCGCCGAGGATCGCACCGAACGTGAGCATGATCGCGACCGCGCTCAACTTGAAGAAGTTGCGCGTCTCCGTCTCGTCGTAGGCGATGTTGAGCCCGCTGATCAAAGCCTTGGTGGCATTGGCGCTACTGTAGATCGCGATCAGCACTCCGATGATCGCGCCGATGCCCGCGGCCTGATCGTTGCTGGTGATGCGGATCATTTGTTCGCGCAACAGCGGCAGCGCTTCACCGGGCAACACCTTTCCCATGGCGGTGATCTGCTCGGTGACCTGGCTCGGATCGGCGACGAGTCCGTAGATCGCGATCGTAGCGGCGAGCGCAGGCACGACGGCGACGAAGCCATAGAACGCAACGCCGGCGGCGACGACCGAGAGGTTGTCCTCGGTGAGCTGTTGCTTCGTGCGCGAGAGGACGTCGAGCCAGCCCTGCTTTGGAATATCGGTAGGCGTCTGGGCATTGCGCCCGCGTCCCCGTTCATGCGCGTCGTCGGGAGCGGCGGTCGGCTTCTCGGTGTCGACGTGACTGTGACTCATGGCTTCGGCGGGAGGTTGCGAACCCGCAGTTGGCCGGCCTTGGGGGGCAGGTCTGCCGCTGGTTCTCATGCCGGAGGAGTATGCGCGGCTGGAAGATGCCGGGCTCTCCGCGCCGCTGCGGCGGCCGCTCTCACGAGCGGACGCCGAAGCGCCGGGAGGCGGCCGGTGGCGCCCTTCCATTTTTTCGGCTCGGCTCTCTATACTGCCGGCCGCGCGACGGTAGGGTCGTTGTAGGGCGAGTTCGATTGATTGCCGGGAGGAAGCGACGAGCCGGTTGGCGTACCGGAAGCGCCGGAGCCCGGGAGCCCTTCACTTCGCGCGGTTTCGCGACCTGCCTCTTTCGCGCGTTCGGCGACGGCGGAGACTTTTTCGCGCAAACCTTCCGGAGTGAGGCCCTGGGCCTGCGCTTCGTCCTTCACGGCGGAGACCGCCGCGCTCGCGACGCGTTTGCCTTTTTCGAGCATCTCCTGGCCCGATTCGCGCGCGCGGTCGCGCAAGCGGTCGGCGGTGGGACCGAGCCGGCGGTTGACGGCGTTGGGCGTGGGGGCGGCGAGGCCGACGAGGGCTCCGGCGGCGAGGCAGATGAGGCCGAGCTCAAGCGGATGCTGGTCGGCGGTCGTGGCGACGCGCTGGCGGGTGGAGGAATACATCTCGCTGGTGCGCGTTTTCATGCGCGAGCCGATCTCGCCGGCGCGTTGCCGTGCGGCGGAGAGCTTCTCGCGCGCGGACTCGCCGGCTTGCGCGAGCTTTTCCTTGGCGGCGGCGGCCTTGTCGCCGATCGCGCCTTTCATGCCGGCCAGCTTGGAGCTGCCTTGCTCCCTCCAGTCCGCTTCAGAAGCGCCACCCGTGCCGATCGGATAATCGAGCGGGCGATCGAAGTGAGCGTCGGGATCGTAGCGCATGCCTTCGCCGGTATCGGCGCTCGGATCGTAGCCGGAGTCATAGATCGTCTCGTAGTTGCTGCCATCGCTCCGGCCGCTCCGGCTGCTGTAAATCATCCAGGCGATGCCCGCACCGATGAGGAGGGCGGGCACGGGGTTTTGTTTGACGGTGTCGACGACGGCGTGAACCGCGGTGCCGGCGCCTTGAGATACTTTGTCGCGCATGGTGGAAAGACGGGAATTGCCGTGGTTGTCGCTGCGGCGGAAGTAGCCGAGCATTTCATCGATGAGGTGCCGTGGTTGCATCCGATTGCCGAGAGCATCGATCGTGTCGTCCATCCGGCGTCGGGTGACGTCGATGTCGGAACGGAGAGCCTCGGTCTCGTTTTCTTGGGAGGGGGTCATGACGAGGGGTGGAGTTTGTTCTGGGCCCACTGCTTGTTCTCGCGCAGCGAGTCGATGGTTTGCCGGGGCGCGAGGCCTTCATGAGCCATCGCGCTCTTGGCCTTCGACAGCATCACCCAGCCGATGATGGCGACGATGAGGCCGACGACGGTGGGCGCGAGCCAGGTGGCGACGTTTTCGGTGAGGCCAAACTTGACGAGCAAGGCGCCCAGAAGATGGCCGATGCCGATCAGGAGGACGATGATGCCCGCGTAGGCGACGAAGCCGCCGACGGCGAGATGAGCCGCGTGGCTGCCCATCCGGGCGGCGTTTTCCTTCAGCTCGGTTTTGGCGAGCGCGACCTCTTGGCGAAACAACGTGGTCGTCTCGTCGCGGAGTTCGCGCAACAAAGCCGGGATCGAATTGGAGGGTGAGGTGGAGTCGGAATTCATGGTGCGTGAACGTCCGTTTACATTCCGGGGGCAGGAGGCGACATCGGTGAAGAGGTCATGGGTAGTTCCTCCTGCGTGGTCGGCTCGGTGGCATAGCTGCCCGACTGGGAGCGCCAGTCGGCGTCGTAGTCGTGAGAACTGTCGTCCTCGCGTCGCGGTCGTGCGGTGGCCTTCATCATATTGCCGATGAGGAGGCCGGCGACAAACATGCCGCCGAAGAACGCCGCGGGATGCTGGCGGGCGACGCCACTGCAGTCTTCGCGCAGCCCCGAGAAATCGCGCGAGCGGATATAGTCGGCCACGCGCTGGATGCGGTCCGCCGCCTGGTGGGTAAACCACGCGATGTTGGGATCTTGTTCCTCGAGCGAACGCGCGGATTCGTGGATCGCCGAGCTGTAGCCGCCGATGCGGTCCGCAGCCGTCTCTTTCTTTTCGGTCGCGAGGCGTTCGGCCTCGGTGCGAGCCTTCGACGCGGTGTCGGCGGCCGCAGTCTTGACCTTGGCGGCGGTGTCTCGCGCGGTTTGCGTGAAGGCCTGTTTCGCCTGAGTGAGCTTGCCCGACGATTCAGTCGAGCTTCCGAACGTGCCGGTCCCTCCCGGCGCCGACGGATTAGTTGGATTTTGTGGATTCATGATCTCCTTCCTAAGGAATGAAGTTTGCTAACGAGAGATCGCTGACGCCGGAATGCATGCGGACAGCAACGGAGATTCCGCGTGGCAAAAAATCGTGCGCGGCCGGCGTGAAATATGCGGCCTGACGCGCGTCGATCGGAAACGAAGAAAAGATGTAGCGCCCGGTGGCGTAATGCCGGAGGGGATACTCGGGATTTCGCCGCCGGGAATTGCCGGCACGGGCCACGCGGCGGGACGACCGGTCAGGATTCAACCCGCGCGCGCGGGCCCGGCGGCTCACGCCGGCCGGCGCGATGAAGCTGCCAGGAATTCCAGAGATTATGCCAGATGACGTAACACGTGGGCCCGAGGGCCACGACGGGGCCGCCATACGTGAGTGCGAGGTAGATCGTGAAGGCGGTGTTTTTCTGGCCGAGCGACTGGCTCGCTTCGCGGGCAAATTCACGGCCGCCGATGCGCCAGCCGACGGAGAAGTTGACGATGCAGATCGCGAGCGTGCCGACGGCGATCTGCGCCAGCACCACGCGCGGCGTGTCGGAATTCTCCCGCAGTGAGGCGGAGGCGTTGGCCGTGATGAGAAACATCGTCGTGACCCACATGCCGAACGACGCATTGCGCAGGCGCGCCGGCCACGCGGCCGCCGCCGGATGGAGCGCGCGGACGAGCCAGGCCACCCCCATCGGCATGAACACCACGAAGCCGACGCTGCCGGCCACTTGCGCGAACGCTTCGGGTGTGGCCCGGCCCAAGACGATCGGCAGCAAGAGCGGAAGAAGGGCCGCGATCCCGATATTGGTGAGGAGGAACGCCGCGACCACATAGTCCACGCGACCGCGTAGAAAACTGATGATGACGGGCGCCGCGATCGCGGTGGGCGTGATGCCGCAGAAGAAGGCGGCGAGTGCGAGATCGCGCCCGCTCACGGCCCAGCCGACCGCCCAGGCCGCGAACCCGAGCAGGATGTTGGCGGCGAAGAGCACGGCGTGACTGCGGTGCATCGCCGAGCGCGACAGGCGAGTCTGGAGGAAAACGAGAAACAGCATCGCCATCACGAGCCAGCGGATCGCTCCGGACAGTGCGCGGGCCTGTGGAATCAGTGCGCCCAGCGTGATGGCCAGGAGGATCGCGGCGGTGCGGGCGAAACCGATCATGCCGTCAAACGGTCAGGGAAATCCCCGCGGCTCAACGCCGCAATGGCAGTGCGCGCGGGATTGTTCCACGCGCGCTGCGGCTGTGATGAGCGGGCGTGCTCCTTGATGGCCGACGGCTGCGATGCGCCGCAGGCGATCGCCGACGGGCGCGCGCGATCAGTTGTTGCTGGAGGCGGGCGAACCGGTCGTCACGCCGAGCGCCACGCCGGGTGCGGCATTGGGTTTCTCGACGGGGGAGGCTCCGCCACCTGCCATGGCTCCGATTTGCAGCGGCTCGCCAAACGGGAAGCCCGCCACCGTGGCCGTGAGCACGCGGTCATCGACCGGCGAGATATTTCCGTGAGGCACGCGCGCCGTCCAGTCCGTCGCGTAACGTTCGCGCTGGCTTCCGGGACCGGAGTCGATCGTGAGGAGCCCGAGCGTCTTGCCAATCCGGAGATCACGACCGGTGCGTTCCGCCCAGGCACGCCGCCAGGAAAAAGACGGCGGGCGCACCGAAGGCCGCACAAACAGATGGCCGAAGAGTTTGTACGAAAGCCGGTTCGTCTCGGGAGCGCCGCTGCGGAGATCGAGCAAGTCGTATTCCGCGCGGCCGACACGGGCCACGATCCAAGCGTGCTCTTTCCAGTAAGATGCTTCCAGGCGCCACGGAATACCGAGGGCCGCGAGGAGGTGCGCAGCGAAGATCGCCCGCCCATCGCAATCGTCGCGCAGATAAAGCCAGCCCGACTCACGACGGCGGGAAAGCATTTCCTCGAATGTGGCGTGAAACTCGCCGGAACCGTACACGCGCTCATCGTCGTCGTAGTCGACGAGCAGGTGGGTTACGTCATTCACCATCGCGAGTTGCTCGAGCGGATTTTTCGTGACCGAACGAATCGCGGCCGCGACAGGCATGATCGCCGGATGATCAGGGCGAACCAGCGCTGGCATCGTGTTGCGAAAATGGTCTCTCGTGTGGCGCACGCCGCCCAAAACCCCTGCCACCGCATCACTCGGAGCTATCGCGCTGAAGCTCAACAGACATGCCAGCGCAACCCCTGCCAGCGAATGACGCCGACGGATTCTCGCCTGCGTTTCATTTCGCCGCTGCGTGATTTCCACGCTCTTTTTTTCGGTTCATCCACAGCGTCGCGCGAGAATTTTTTTGTAATCCGGGGAACCAAAACAGGAATGCGTTGTGCATGGCGGGATTCGGAAAAATTATTCCGACACCGCATCGGGAATTCCCTGACCCGAGTTAGGCCACCGCGCGGCCCGCGGGAAATGCAACGCGTCGCCGATGAAAAAAAGGTTAACCGCCGCGCGCCCCGGGCGGGTCTTGGAAATTCCGCGGACGCCCTTGCGAGCGCTGAAAAAAAAGGCAGCGCAGGCATCCCACGCTGCGTTCTGAAGGCCCGGTGGAATGCCTGCGCTGCCGAGGCGCGCCGCGAGGGGCGCGGGCAGACTCATGAATGATGATGAGGCGGCCGTCTGCGTTGGTGAGGCCGGAACGCGGCAGCGCGGGCGCGATGGCGCTCGGCCTGCTGCCTTCGGTTTTTTCGGGTCATGCTGCAAACGTAGCACAGTGTTGTGGCACCACCATCGGACGAGGCCGGAGAATTGAACTGGGGAGATCGCCCATGCGGCTTGGGGGATCGGCGGCGCGCGGCGTGTGGTGTATCCACGTTTCTGACACGGGCGGGACGCCCGTGCTACTTTCAAGCTGTTTGGAAACTGAGATGCGCCCGCCAGCGGCGCCCTTGACCTCGTGAATCGCGGAGACTGAGGATCGCGCTGCATCTTTGTTTCCCGATCCGCGTCCTGCGTCGCGCGGTTCAACCCCACGTCATCCCATGAAAAACACCCCGAAGCTACTTGCCCTGTCCGTGCTCGCCTGCGCCCTGGGCGCGGCGGGTGCGCGCGCCGGCCTCACCGCCGGAATGAAGGAAGGCAACCCCGCGCTCAAATCGATCAACCAGCTCGCGTTCGGCCCCGAGGGCGTGCTGTTCATTGCCGACACGAAAGCGGCCGCCATCGTCGCAATCGCGACGGGCGACACCCGTCCGGCGTCCGGCGCGGCGATGATCAAGGCGGAGGCGATCAATCGGAAGATCGCCGCGTTGCTCGGCACGGCGGCGGACCAGATCGTGATCGAGGATCTCGCGGTGAACCCGCTCTCGCGAGCCGCGTATCTCGCCGTCTCGCGCGGCCGCGGTCCGGATGCCTCGCCGGTGCTCGTGCGGGTGAAGGCCGATGGCCAGCCGGAGATCGTCGCACTGGAGCACGTGAACTTCTCGCGCGCCGCGCTGCCCGATGCGCCTGACGATGCGGTGATGGGCGCGGGGAAACGCGCCCGCAACCCCCGGCTCGAAGCGATCACCGACATCGCTTACGCGGAGGGGCGCGTGGTGGTCGCGGGACTGTCGAACGAGGAGTTCGCGTCCACGTTGCGGGCGATCGCGTTTCCATTTGAAAAGGTGGAGCGCGGCACGGCGGTGGAGATTTATCACGGCGCGCATGGCGCCTACGAGACGCGCGCCCCGGTGCGCACGTTTGTGCCCTACAAGGTCGGGCAGGAGTCGCATCTGCTCGCCGCCTACACGTGCACGCCGCTCGTGCAGTTCGCGTTGAGCGAGCTCAAGCCGGGCGCGAAGATCCAGGGCAAGACGATTGCGGAGTTCGGCAACCGGAACCGGCCGCTGGACATCATTGTTTATCAGAAAGACGGCCAGGATTTCCTGCTGCTCGCGAACAGTGCGCGGGGCGTCATGAAAGTCGCCGCGGAGCAGATCACGGGCGCGACGCCGATCACGGCGAAGGTCGCGGACACGAAAGGGCTGGCGTTCGAGAAGATCGACTGGGCGGGCGTCAACCAGCTCGACCGGCTTGATAACCGTTATGCGGTCGTGGTGCGCGCCGGCCAGGGTGGCGCGCAGAATATCGAGACGCTGGCGCTGCCGTGATGGGGAATCGGGATGCCTCCACGCTCGGTCTTCAATTGAGGCGCGCCCTCGGAATGGCGCTGGCCGTCTTGTTCCTGTGCGCGGGTTCGATCGCCCGCGCGCAGTACACGATCCGCTGGGTCAGCGATCCGGCATCGACGGCGGTGGAGGTGCAGGGCATCCCGCGGGACGCGATGGCCGCGTTGGAAAGCGCCCCGCCGGCCACGATCGTGTGGCCGCAGTTGTTCGCGGTGTATGCCGAGCAGGCGATCGATCCCGGCGCACCGATGCCGCCGATGCCGCCGATCGCGGGCACCTGGAAGATCGCGCGGGGGAAGCTGCGCTTCGAGCCGCGGTTTCCATTCACGCGCGGGGTCGCCTATCGCGCGGAATTCTGGCCGGGGCGGTTGCCGGGGCCGCTCGGCAGTCCCGCGCAACTGCTCGGTCCGATGGTGAGCGGGCGGCAGCCGGGGCCGGTGATCTCTTTCTTCGAACTGCCGCGTGACAAAGAGACGCCGATGACGGGCGTGATGCAGATCTATCCGAGCGCGGAGCTGCTGCCGGAGAATCAGCTCAAGTTCTATGTGCATTTCTCCGGCCCGATGAGCCGGGGTGGAATCTACGAGCACGTGCAGTTGCGCGACGGATCGGGGAAGGAGATCGAGCTGCCGTTTCTCGAGCTCGATGAGGAATTGTGGGATCCGACGATGACGCGTGTCACGCTGCTCATCGATCCGGGCCGGATCAAACGCGGCGTCAAACCGCTGGAGGACATCGGGCCGGTGTTTGCGGAAGGCCAATCGTATACCCTCGCCATCAAGCCGACCTGGCGCGATGCGAGCGGCCGGCCGTTGCGCGGCGGATTTGAGAAGACGTTTCGTGTGGGCCCGGCCGATCGCACGCCGCCGGATCCAAAGCGCTGGAAGTTGAGCTATGTGCCGCCGGCGGGCACGCAGGGCCCGTTGATGGTGCATTTCGACGAGCCGATGGACCGGGCGCTGGCGTTGCGGTTGATCGCGGTGCACCGGGTGGGAAAAGCGGGCGCGAAATCCAGCCGCGTGGATGGGGAGATCGTGCTGGACGAGCAGGAGCGCCGCTGGATGTTGATGCCGCTGGGTCCGTGGACGCCCGGCGCGTATCGGCTCGTGGTCGCGACGACGATCGAGGATCTCGCGGGCAACAACATCGGAAAGACTTTCGATGTGGAGCTCGCAGCGGGAGCCAAACGCCCGCTCACGGCGTCGAGCGTGAGCGTGGCGTTCGAGGTGAAGTGAGGCAGCGCGCGATGGCGGCCTATTCAATGCATTTTACAGAAGGTAACGAAGGGAACGAAGAACGGGCAGAGGTCTGACGTCTCGGCGCTCGCGATTCGCGGCCTACTTCGTCCGGCCTACACCAAGCACGCCTTGAACTCTTGCGTGAGACCGGCGCGGTCCAGGTTCTTGCCGATGAAGACGAGCGTGTTCGTGCGGGGCTGGCCGTTCCATTCCTGATCGAACTTCGCATCGAAGAGCATGTGCACGCCTTGGAACACGAGGCGCTTCGGCGCGCCCTTCACGGCGAGCACGCCTTTCATCCGGTAGATGTCGCCGCCTTTCTCTCGGAGCAGCGTGCTGATCCAGTCGTTGAGGCGTTTGCCATCGAGCTCGCCGGGCTCGCTGATGCCGACGGAGCCCACGGCTTCGTTGTGCTCGTGCGCGGCGTGGTAGTCCTGCTGCCAGCCGGGTTTCGCGACTTCGCCCATCACGTAGATGTGCAGCGGGTCGTGTCCGCAGGATTCGAATACAAGATAGAACCCGGGTTCGGTGAGCTTGAGCTGGTAGCGGCCATTGCCGTCCTTGAGGAGGAGGCGGTGCAGCGTGGCGCCGGGCGCGATCGTGTCGCCTTCATTCGTGCGTGATTCCCAATCGGCGAAAACGTGGACTGCAGCATCGCGGGCGGCGACGAGGTCGGCGTCGGCGAGCGATTTCACGGGCATGATCACGACGTCGAGCTCGTTGGGATTGCCGTGGTGATGATGGTGATGGTCGTGCGCTTCGTGTTCGTGATCGTGATGATCGTGGCCGTGCTCATGCCCGTGTTCGTGATCGCAATGGCCGATCTCCAGGGTGTGCGTGCCGGCGGGGAGCGCGTAGGCGCCGGCCCATTCGAACGGGTATTCGGGCTCGAGGAACTTCGCGTCGAGCTCGGTGGCGCGGTTGAGATTGAAGCCTCCGACGTCGAGGACGCGGTCGAGGTTGACGTCGCAATTTTTCGTGCGGTGGACCTTCGCGACGGCGTTGATGTGTTTGATGCGGGACTCGAGCGCGTCGAGCTCGGCGGGCGTGACGAGGTCGGTCTTGTTGAGCAGGATCACATCGGCAAAGGCGACCTGTTTCATCGATTCGTCGTCCTGGTCGAGATGTTGCGCGACGTGCTTTGCGTCGACGACGGTGACGATGGCATCGAGGCGGAAGTTCTGCTTGATCTCGTCGTCGGTGAAAAACGTCTGCGCGACGGGGGCCGGGTTTGCGAGGCCGGTGGTCTCGATGAGGATGCCGTCGAGCTTGTCCTTGCGCTTGAGGAGCCGGCCGAGGATGCGGATGAGGTCGCCGCGCACACTGCAGCAGATGCAGCCGTTGTTCATCTCGAAGAGCTCTTCCTCGCTCTGGATCACGAGCTGGTGATCGACGCCGACCTCCCCGAATTCATTCTCGATCACGGCGAGTTTCTTGCCGTGGTGTTCGGTGAGGATGCGATTGAGAAGCGTGGTTTTGCCGGCGCCGAGGAAGCCGGTGAGGACGGTGACAGGAATCATCGAATTGCGGAGGGAGCGATTGCGGTGTGCGAATTGAAATGAAGGGAGCAAGCGTGCGGCGCGGGGCGGTGTTTGCAAACCGCGGGTTCGCGCGACGCGCGGAGGCGCGAAGATCCAAGATCCAAGCGCCAAGATCCAGAGAAGCTTCAATGCCAAAACATCAAAGCCGAATGATTCGGGGCCGTTGGGAACTGGTTATTCTCTGGAGCTTGGAGCTTGGATCTTTCGAAATCGCTGGCTCGCGCGGGCTCTGGTGAGCCGCGTTATTTCGCCGGCCGTGGCCGGTCGCCATCGAGATGGTAGATCGCGGAGAGCGCGCCGTTTTCGATGCGAGGCTCGACGCGGAGCGTGCCGAAGATCTGCACCGGCACGTCCTGTTGCGGCTTCACGCCTTTCTTCACCATTTTGACGACGATCCATTGGTTCATCGGCGGGACGACGCCGTAGCAGCAGAGCATGGAATTCGCGACGAGGAGAAACTCAGTCGTGAGCGGGCCGTCCATTTTCATCGGCAGCATGAAGCCCGTCACGAGCACCTTCTGGCCGTCGAGCTGCCGGATGAGGTCGGGGATCTGCGTGTTGACGGCGGCGAGTGCGGACTGGTCAGCGGCGGCGAACGCGGCGGCCTGAGCCTTGGTCAGCGTGAAATCATAGCCGCCGAGAAACGTGAAGCCGACGTCGAGGTAACCGTCGACTTTCGTGGTGGGGAGTTCCAGCGGCGGACGCTCGGGCGACGCGGCATCGGCGGTCGTGGCCTCGCTTGTTTTGAGGTCGGTGTCGCTCACGGGTGCGGGCGGAGCGGGCGCGCGACGGCGGCTCAGGACCGGATCAGGCGCGGGATCGAACGAGCCATCGACGCCGTGAATCGAGGGCATGCCGATCGCGCAGCACTGGGAGTGATCCTTCAGGCCGCGCAGGCCGGTGAGCTGCGCCAGCGCGGATGTGCCGGAGGCGAGGAGCAGGCTGAGAGCAAAGAGACGCCGCATGGCGACGAAGCGTGCGCAGAGAGGGCGGGGGCGCAAAGTGCCGCCGCCGGTTTTTATTTTCGCACGTGGATCGCGATGTTGCTGAAGCGGGTGCCCTTGATTTCGAGCGACTCGATGGTGCCGGCAAACTCGCCGACGCTCTTCAGCCAGTCGGCCTGCGCCTCGAATTGCGACGTGTTGCCGACGGTCTCGCCGGTCGCGGGATTGGCGACAGCTTTGAGCGAGAGCGGGCGGCGTTCGCCTCCGGCGATGGCGGTGAGTTCGATGGCAGGTGCGGCGATGCGCACAAAGTTTTCCGCGTGCCCGTCCAGGAGATAAGCGGTGAGCTTGCCGGCGGATTTGTCGCGGACGAGCTCGAGGTTGTAGGCGTGTTCGCCGATCTCGAAAAGAAAGCCGCCGTGAGGGGCGGTGTGCGCGTGACCGCCAGAGGCGGCATGATCCTGGGATTTGGAGCAGCCGGCGACGAGCAATGCGGCGACGAGGGCGAACAGAGGCAGCAGCTTCATGGGCGCGTGTTGTAGCCGTGCGCGAACGGCTGGCGAGCCCGCAGTGGCGCGCCGACTCCTGCTGTCACGCAGCCCGGTCGCTCAACGTCCGTCGCCAGGCAGGAACGCGGCGACGATGAGCAGGCCGATGACGGCGACCAGATGGCACAGGTGCTTGAGAACGGTGCACAGGAATCGGATCGGCTTCATCTGGGGCCCTGTGACGCGGGGCGAGCGAGCGAGGTAACATCGAACGCACGAAGGTTGAGAACGCGTGGGGACGTCGGAGCGCCGCGGCAGCTCTCGGCACGGAAAAACATCTGGCAACCGAAGGGGGATTTCAGACGAATCAACACGTGATGCGATCGCTCACGACAAGGTCGGGAAGGAGCCGGTGGCCGTTCTGGCTGCTGATCGTGGCGTGGGTGTGCGCGAACAGCCCGCAGGTGGCGATCGTGGCCGTGCTCGCATGGCTGACGGAGGCGCGGACGTTCTCGCATCAACGGGAACTCACGCGCGAGGTGGCTCACCTGCTGTCGGGCGAGGAGGCGAAAAGCCGGGTGGCTGAGACGCTCGCGCGGATGCAGACACGGAGCGCGGCGGAGGAGGAAGCGCCGCAACACCCGCCGCTCGCACCGCCGGTGGTATTGAAGCGAATCGACCTGGCGGACGAGGCTCAGGTCGCCGTCGCGACGCCGGTGGTGCAGGGGAACTTTGGATACGCGGTTGAGAGCTGGGCGGCGCTGACCCGGCGGGTGGCGCCGCCGCATGGGCCGCCGCGGGCGGGAGTCTGAGGTGATTGGCCCGCCCGGAATCCGGGTGGGAAAATGGCATCGTGCGACGATCACTGCGCGTGCGCGCAGGACGGGTTCCGACGCGATGCCGTGGACGGATCGCTTGGATTTCTCAGCATGCACTTTTTCTCGTATCCCGGCGCGCTCTCGCGCGCGGTCACTTCGCTCTTCATTGCGAGCTGCGCTTCGGCGTTGCACGCCCAGACGACGGCGGGCGCGGCTCCGCCGGGGCCGACGCAGCTCGATCCGTTTGTCGTGCAAGGCCGCGACACGGATCTCGTCGGCACGGCGACGTCGGCCTCGCAGGGGATTGTCGGTGCGCCCGAGCTGGCGGCGCGGCCCTTTCTGCGGCGCGGCGAATTGCTGGAGGCGATACCGGGCGTGGTGATCACGCAGCACTCGGGCGGTGGGAAGGCCAACCAGTATTTCCTGCGCGGTTTCAACCTCGATCACGGCACGGATTTTTCCGTGAGCGTCGATGGCATGCCGGTGAACCTGCGCTCGCACGCGCACGGGCAGGGCTACTCCGATCTGAATTTCCTGATTCCGGAGCTGGTGCGACAGGTCGACTACAACAAAGGGCCGTTCTTTGCCGAGGTGGGGGATTTCTCGGCGGCGGGTGCAGCCGAGTTCCGGCAGTTCGATGCGTTGCCGGAAGCGTTCGTGAGTGTCTCGGCCGGAGAGAATCGTTTCGCGCGGATGGTCGCGGGCGGGACGCGGACGGGCGATGGCGGCAACGCGATGACGACCGGTGCGATCGAGGTGGCGTGCGATGACGGGCCGTGGGAGCTCGCGGAAAACCTCGAGCGGTTCAACGCGTTCTTCCGCCACCGCTGGGTGAGCGGGGCGGCGACCTACCGGCTGACGGCGATGGCGTATCGATCGACCTGGCGGGCGACGGATCAGGTGCCGCGACGAGCGGTCGAGGCGGGCGCGGTGGGGCGCTTCGGCACGATCGACGACTCCGATGGCGGCGAGAGCGAGCGCGCCAGCGTGTCGTTCGATACGACCTGGCGCGGGACAAACGCGACCACGCGGCTGAACGCCTACGCGATTCACTACCGGCTCAACCTGTATTCGAATTTCACCTACTTCCTGGATGATCCCGTGCGCGGCGATCAGTTCAACCAGCGCGATGGCCGTCTCGTGGCGGGCGGGGCGTGGACGCGAGTCTGGACGGGGCACAGCGGTGCGGCGGAGAGCGGAACGAGCGTGGGCGTGCAGGTGCGCGGGGATTTTGTGGATGAGCTGGGGCTGCATCGCACGACGCGACGGCATCGCAGGTTGACCGTGCGGGACGACACGCTCGACGAACTGAGTGCGGGCGCATGGGCGCGAAACGAGACGCGGTGGCGCGAATGGCTGCGGACGGAGGCGGGTCTGCGGGTGGACGGGTATGGTTTCGACGTGCGAAGCGACGACGCGCGCAACTCGGGCAAAACATCCGCCGCGATCGTGAGCCCGAAGCTCGCGGCCGCCTTCGGGCCGTGGGCTAAAACCGAGGTGTATTCGAACATTGGATTCGGATTTCACAGCAACGATGCGCGCGGCACGACGATTCGCATCGACCCGACGGATGGCGTGACGCCGGCGGATCGGGTGACGCCGCTGGCGCGTTCGCGTGGCGTGGAGATCGGGGTGCGGACGACGGTGGTGCCGGGATTGGTGAGCACGCTGGCCGTGTGGGCGCTGGACCTGGACTCCGAGCTGGTGTTCGTCGGCGATGCCGGCGGGACCGAGCCGACGGGGCGTACGCGTCGCCATGGCGTGGAGCTCGCGAATTTCTGGCGGCCGGCGCGATGGCTCGCGTTCGAGGCGGACTTCGCGGCTACGCGGGCGCGGTATCGGGACGATGCCGGGGGCGGCAGGCGGATCGCGAACTCGATCGCAACGGTGATAACGGGCGGCGCGACGCTGGGCGGGCGGACCGGTTTCTTCGGCGCGGCGCGGATGCGTTATCTCGGGCCGCAACCGTTGCGGGAAGACAACACCGTGCGGGCTCCCTCGAGCACCGCGGTCAACCTGCGGATCGGGTGGCGCGCGATGTCGTGGGAGATCGCCGTGGACGTGTTGAACGCACTCGATCGCGACAACTACGACATTGCGTACGCGTATGCGTCACGGCTCCTGGGCGAATCCGCGGAAGGCGTCGACGATGTGCATTTCCATCCGGCGGAACCGCGGACGGTGCGAGTGAGCGCGACGCGGCGTTGGTGAGCGGGGCGGGGCGCATTTCAACCCCGTCGAGGCTGGAGATCCGCAGGCTACTCGAGGACGTCGGCGGGAACGCTGTAGATCTCGATGAGGACTTCGCCGCCGCCGCCGGCGGGAGACGCATTCTCGACCTGCACGGTGTAGGCGCCGGGCGGCAGCTCGATGAGACGCGCGGCATCACGCGATTCTTCGTCGAGCGGGAAGGCGCCGACCCGCGTGGCTGCGGTGCGGATCGCGGACGCTTCGCCGGCAGTGGACCAGTTGTCGTTAAAATAAACGGTGGTGCCCCCTTTTTTCACGCTGAGGAACGGATCGGCGACCGGGGCCGTGACACCAAAGCGTTGCAGGCCGGGGCCGATGGCGCGGATGAGCACGACGCGGGATCGGTCATCGACGAAGAAGCCGGCGGTCGCGACATCGCCGCCATCGGCGAGCCGGACGCGCGCGGAGATGTTGGCGAGGCGGCCATCGGTGAGCGGAACCTCGAACGACGGCGCGACGAGGAGGTAGGCCTGCTCGCCGATATAAACGCGGGCTCCGCCGTCGTGCAGCTCGAAACGGCCGAGCGCGTTGTAACCAAGATTGTAATACGCCGCCCAGGCTTCGACCGGGACGAGGTTGCGGCCGAGCACCCATTCCGGGGTGTTGGCGGGGCGCGAGATGACGAAGCTGGCGCGCGGCAGGAAGCGCCCGTCGTCATGGAGGACGGCGTTTTGCTGGCGAAGCTGAGCATCGGGCTCAGCGGTGAAGCGGACGACGGCGAGCCGGTCGAGCTGCATGGACTCAGCGCCACGGACGGGTGCGGCAATCAACAGCGCGATGAGCGCTCCGAGCAGGAAGGCGGCCACGTAGGTGGCGCGGATGGAACGGACGTTGTTCATGGACTGAGGAAGGCGAAACGGACGATGCAAGGCGGAGAACATAGCGGACCGTTCGCAATCGTAGCATGGGCCGATTGGCCCGGGTTGGCGGCTACACGTATCTGCGCCATTTCTGCGCAGTTGGCGGTGGGGCTCTCTGTGAGATCGTTCGGGCTCCCTTCATAGAAGCTTCGGTGTCACACATCAGGGTCCGCCGGGGGACTCCCATCAACGCCGCCGAGCATCCTCCCATGGCGAACCGTTTCGCTTGGAGGTAGGGTGAGGCTCGTTCAACCGAAGCGTCACAATGTCTGCCAAAATCGTAAAACCATGTCCGAACTACGCATCCATCTCGGCCGGCTTCAGCCCGCCGTCGTCGACCATCTCGAGAAGTCCGTGGAGTCCGTACCGCATGTGCAGTCGGCGCATGTGGATTTGGGGGCGTCGTGCGTTGTCATCGAGCACGATGGAGCGGACGTGAACGAGGTGTCGGCAGCGTTGCGCGAAGAGGGCTTCGAGCCGCGTTTCGATTAACGCGATGCAGCGCTGGCCGGCGCTAGACCGGCGAAGCGGGATTCGTGTCGGTGCAGTGGCAATCGAGGCAGGCGTCGGCGGCACACGCGCCGCAGAACGCCTCGAGTCTTTTGCGGAGCTCGGCCCGGGCGCGGTGGAGCGTGACGCTGGCGTTGTTCGCGGTGATGCCGAGCGCATGCGCGGCGACGGACACGGATTCGTCGTGGAGCTCGACGCGGCGGAGGAGGTCGGCGTGCGTCGGTTTTAACGTGCGCAGCAGAGGCTCGAAGCAGCGGCAGATCTCGCGGTGGGCATCGGGGTCGCGGGCGAGATCGAGCGTGTCGGCCTGGGCGGCCCACGCGTCGTCGCGGCGACGGGCCGAGGTACGACTGCGGTGGTGATCGACGACGGCGTTGCGCAGCACTTGATAGAACCAGCCGGTGAGCTTCGCGCCGTCCTTCAGCTCGTGCGCGTGCTGCAACGCTTTCACGAGCCCGTTCTGGAGCAGGTCCTCGGCGTCGGCTTCGTTGCCGACCCGGGCGACGAGAAAGGATTTAAACGCGCTGCGGTGAGCGAGCAGCGCAGCGGTCGTCGGGTGGGAGACGGAATCGGGCATGCGCGCAAGGTGGCGGGTTTCGCGGCGGCGTAAAGTGCGAGCGGCTCGGCGCACGGGCGAAGGGTGCGCTCGCTACGCGGTGCTGCGCCGGGCGGGCTGCGCTACGGCTTCTTTTTCGTCTCGGCGCGTTTCCGGGCGGCGGCCTTGGCCGCGTCGAGTTTCTTGAGGAACTTCGCGGGATCGCCTTTGAAATCGTCGATGCACCCCTCGCAACAGAAGCGGATATCGCGGTCAGGTTTGCCGGGCTCGCGATGGGTGTAGGTGATGAAATCGCCGTCGAGGGCCTCATCGGAAACGAGGCAGGTCTTGAGCGGGTAATCGTCGGCGGGGGAGGCCTCGGCCGATTTGCCGTTCGATTTTTGAGTTTTGGATTCGGCGGCGGCGGACGCGAGGGGGACGAGCGCAAGCAACGCGGCGAGGGTGAGCAGGCGTGGAGTCTTCATGTGAGGGGACGGTGAACGGCTGGCGACGAGCGGCGAACCGGCGCGCTCAATGCACCGAGCGGAGCTGCACGCTGTCGATGAGCCGGTCCTGCGCAAGAATGTCGGTGGCGACGATCAGCTTGTCGCCGGGCACGACGCGTCCGATGCGGGTCAGCAGCGCAATCGCGTTTTCGATGGTCTCGTTGGGATCGGACGCGAGCGGCATCAAGTAAGGCTCGACGGCGCGCAGGAGACGGAGCTGGCGCATGACCTCGAGCGAAGGCGTGAACGCCAGGATCGGCGAGTGGGAGGGGCGCAGGAGCGCAAGTCCTTGCACCATGAAGCCGTGGCGGGTGAAGGTGACGAGCTTCGACTCGGGGATTTCGTTGGCGAGGATGACGGCGGAGTTGAGCACCTTCATGCGCTCGCCGGTGAAGACAGCGCGCGGCTTCCAGTCGTCGTCGGCCTCGCTCTCGATGCGGCGGGCGATGACGTCGAGCATCTGCACGCATTCGAGCGGGTATTTGCCGATGGTGGTTTCGCCGGAGAGCATGACGCAATCGGCGAGCTCGAAGACGGCGTTGGCGACGTCGGTGATCTCGGCGCGGGTGGGCACGGGCTGCGAGATCATCGACTCGAGCATGTGCGTGGCGACGATCACGGGCCGGCCGCGCGCGAGACAGGTGCGAACCGCGCGGCGCTGAATGATCGGGAGCTCCTCGAACGGGCACTCGATGCCGAGGTCGCCGCGCGCGATCATCAACGCGTCGCAAGCGGTCACGATCTCGTCGAGGTTCGCGATGGCGGACTGGTCCTCGATCTTGGCGACGATGCGGACCTTCGATTTTTTTTCGGTCAGGAAATCGCGGAGCAGCTCGATGTCGGCGGCGGCGCGGACGAAGGACAACGCGAGAAAATCGATGCCTTCCTCGAGCCCCACCGTGGCGTCGCCGCGGTCCTTCTCGGTGAAGGATGGGAGGTTCACCTTCACGCCGGGGAGGTTGATGTGACGGCGTGATTTGAGTTCGCCGGGAATGACGACGCGGCAGCGAATGCGGGCGTCGTCCTTCTCGAGCACCTCGAGGCGGAGGAGGCCGTTATCGACCAGCACCTCGTCGCCCACCTTGATGTCGTTGACGAGGTCCTTGTAGTTCACGTCGACGGAGCGGACTTCCTCGCCGCCGCCGCGGCCGGCTGTGTCCTCGGGCTTGACGGTGAAGTCGAAAATCTCGCCCACCTTCAACTCGATGGGGACGCTGAGGTCGCCGGTGCGGATTTCCGGGCCCTTGATGTCCATCATGATCGCGACCTCGCGGTGCACGCGTTTGCTGACGGCGCGGATGCGGCGGATGACCTGGCGCGTCCAGTCGTGCTTGGCGTGGGCCATGTTGAGCCGGACGACATCCGCGCCGGCGCGGAAGAGTTTCTCGAGCATCTCTTCGCTCTCGGTGGCAGGGCCGAGGGTGAAGATGATGCGGGTGCGGCGGAATGAGGCGTTGGCGATCATCGAACGAGTAACTCGGCAGCAAAGAGCGGCGCCTGCAAGAGTTCGGGACGTGTAATCCTTGGCATAATCTGCGTGTCGCTTGTGGCTGCCGTATGCGACGCGCCCCGGCCGGACCAACGAGTCAGACGAACTCGTAGAACGGCGTGCTCTGGCCCTGCTCGACGATGGAAAACTGGCATCCGCTGAGCGTCAGGCGCATGTCGGCGAAGGCGGTTTCCACGGCGGCGCGCGAGTTACATTCGCGCGAGAGATGCGTGAGGTAGATGTGCCGCCAGCGCGGGCTTGCCACGGCGGCGAGGAGCTCGCGAGTCGCGTGGTTCGAGAGGTGGCCGTGGCGGCCGGAGATCCGTTGCTTGAGCGACCACGGCCGGCGCGGGTCGTTCTTCAAGAGCTCCGGGCAGTGATTCGACTCCACGACGACCACATCGCATTCGCGGATGCACTCGTGGATGTTTTGCGGCGCGTGACCGAGATCGGTGATCCAGGCGAGCGAGCGGCGCGGCGTGAAGAGGTCGCCGTCGTGGCCGTTGGTGAAGCGATAGCCGACGGGATCCTGGGCGTCGTGCGGCACCGCGTAGGTTTCGACGAGCAGGTCGCGAAACATGAAACGCGCGCCGGTCTGGAAGATCTGCCAGTCGGGCCGATGCGAGAGGCCGGCCTGAATGGCTCGAGACGTCGCGGCGTTGGCGAAGACGCGGAGCTGCGGGTATTTTTTCAGGCCCTCGAGCGCGCCGCAGTGATCGCTGTGCTCGTGCGTGAGGAAGACGGCGTCGATGCGATCGAGCGATTCGCCAAGCGGCGCGAGCAGCTGCGAGAGCTTGCGCGCGGAGAACCCCGCGTCGACGAGGACGCGCGCGTTTTCCGTGACGAGCACGGCGGCGTTGCCCGAGCTGCCCGTGCCAAGAATGCTGAAGCGCATCATTTCGAAAAATCCCGACGCTCAAAATTCCGAACGCCGGGGAAGGTCCAAGGACAAAATTGCTAAAAAACGGCGAAGGGCCGCGGGGAAATGCGAACGAGCCGGAAAGCGATCGGGCCGTGCAGTGCCGGGGCGGGTTCGCGGTTTTCCCGAGGCGACGACCAGAAGTTTTTTTGCGGATTGGTCATTGGCGTGCGGGATTTTTGACGCACTCTGCCGCGCATGCTGCCCCATCCTCCGCTGACCGAACATTACGCGAGCACGGAAGCGAAGCCGGCGTTTGTGAACCGGCTCTTCGACAAGGGCGCGAAGCACTACGACGGCGTCGTCGACTGGGGCTTTTTGCGCAGCGGCGCGTACTATCGGCGCTGGGTGCAGGAGCGCCACGGCTTGAAGCCGGGGATGCGCGTGCTCGATGTGGCGTGCGGCACCGGACTCGTGGCGGTCGCGGCGGCGAAAATCCTCGGCGGCGCGGAGGGCATCACGTGTCTCGACCCCAGCGCAGGCATGCTTGAAGTCGCGAAGACGAAGCTGCCCGCGACGTTTGTGCAGGGGCGCGCGGAGGCGATGCCGTTCGCGGATAATTCATTCGATTTTCTCACGATGGGATACGCGTTGCGGCACGTGACGAGCCTCGAGGAGACGTTCCGCGAATACCATCGCGTGCTGCGACCAGGCGGGAAAGTGCTGATCCTCGAAGTCACGAAACCATCGGGCGCGGTCGGGAATTTTTTCTTCCGGATCTACTTCGGAAGGATCTATCCCGCGCTGACGCAGCTCTTCACGCGCAGCAAGGATGCGCGCGACATGATGCGTTATTACTGGGAAACGATGGATGCCTGCGTGCCGCCGGAGACGGTGCTGGAGGCGTTGCGCGTGGTGGGTTTCGAGCAGGTAAACCGGATCAAGATGGGCGGCTTGTTCAGCGAGTATTCGGCGGTGAAACGTTGACGGTGGAGCCGGCCTCGCGGAGCCGGGTCAGCCCGGGGCACGGAGCGTCGGGCCCATCGGGGGAACCATGAGGTCTCGCGCTTGACGATACAGGGCAGCTTCGCCTTCAAATTCCCACGATGTCCGATCCCCTTCCCGCCCGCCTCCAGACGTTGATCGTCGAAACGCTGAAGCTCAATGACGTGCGCCCGGAAGACATCCCGACGGACGAGCCGTTGTTCGGTTCGCCGCGGTTTGGCCTCGATTCGATCGATGCGCTCGAGCTCGTGTTGAGACTCGAAAAGGAATTTGGCGTGAAGATCGGCAGCAGCGAGGAGTCGCGTCAGGCGCTTGCGAGCGTGGACGCCCTGGCTGCTTTCATCCGCGCTCGCCAGGCGGCCCCGGCGGCGTGAGCCTCGCGGCCGGATGGCGTCCAGCGCAGATCAACTTTCGACGGAGATTGCGGCCTGCGGCTGTGTGACGCCGTTCGGCGGCGCGGACGAAACGGTCGCGGCGCTGCTGGAAAGCCGGGTGGCGTTGCAACTCCGGCCCGTGCTCGGCCGGGATGGCGGCGATCTCGTGCCGCTGGCCTTCATCGGCGCGGCGATGGACGAGACGCTTCCGCCGCGCTGGCTCGGCGATCTGCGGCGGCTCGTGCAAACGATTCCGGCGCCAGCGATGGCGGGCCACCGGGCGGCGGCGTGGGGCGGGGCGCGGACGCCGGTGATCGTGACGAGCAGTAATTTCGGCGTGGGCAGCCTGTATGCGTTCACGCGCGATCGCGATCCGCGGCATTTGCGGCACGGGCCGCCGTTTTCGACGGTGGAGTTGTTGCAGCGCGAGTTTGGCTGGGGCGAAAACGTGACCGTTTTCTCGCACGCGTGCGTGACGGCGCAGCTCGGTCTGGCGCATGCGGCTCGGCTGCTGCACGCGGGCATCGCGGCGGAGGCGCTGGTCGTTTCGTTCGATTTTGTGAGCCCGTTTGTGGCGGGCGGATTTCACAGCTTGAAGATTCTCAACGGCACGATGCCGGCGCCCTTCGCGGTGCGCGACGTCGGGGCGATCGGGCTCGGGGACGGGGCGGCGTTTGCCGTGCTTACGCGCGAGACGGAGGCGACGGCGTTTCGCGTGGAAGGGCACGCGTTTCACAACGAGATGCATCATTTCACGAGCAACCAGCCGGAAGGTGCAGGGTTTGCGGCGAGTGCGGGCGCGATCGCGCGGGTGGTGGACGGGCGTCGCGTGTGGATCAAAGGCCACGGCACGGGCACGCTCGACGCGGGCCGGCTTGAGGCGGAGACGATGGCGCGGGTGTTTCCCGGGGCGCCGCTGGTATCGTGGAAAGGCAGCTTGGGACACACGCTGGGCAGTTGCGGGCTGGTCGAGCTCGCGATCGCGGTCGCGGCGATGCGTGGAGCGGCGGCGCGCATTCCCGGCACGGTCGGCACTGCGGGCCCGGCGTTTGCGGAGACCGTGGCGCTCGCGCCGTTTGCGAGCGGTGACTACGAGGCGGCGGTGTTGACCAGCAATGCGTTTGGCGGAGCGCATGCGGCGATGGTGGTGAGCCGGCGATGATCGAGCGTTTCATCCATCACGTGCGCGTCGAGCGACCGGCGCCGACGGAGACCGCGATCGAGGCGCGGGAGCGTTTGCGCGATCTGTTTCCGCGCACGGCGTTGCGGCGGATGACGCACACGGGCCTGCTGCTCGGTGCGGCGCTCGAAGGCCTCGCGCTGACGCCGGAGGATGCGGTGGTGTATGCTACGAGTTATGCGGAGACGCGTGCGCTCGAGGAATTTCTCGCGAGCTTTCCGGCGGCGAGCCCGTTGTTGTTTCAGACCTCGATTCATCCCGGCGGTGTGCAACAGGTGCTAATCGGGCGGCAGCAGCCGATCGCGCGACTGTGGCCGCTCGCGGGACGAATGCGGCTGGTGGAGCAGGCATTGCTCACGGCGCTGCTCGAGCCGGCGTCGCGCACGCTGCTGCTCGGGGTGGAGGAGCGGGGGACGTGGCTGCTCGAGCACCAGATGGCGAGCGACCGGGCGTTTGCGTTTGCGGTGGAGGTGCGGCGCGAGGCGGAAGGCGCGGTGGGACGCGTGGTATTCAAGCCTTGCGGAAACGTTTCGCCCATCGCTGAGAAAGCGGATGCGCCGCCGACGCTGCCGGGCTTTGCGGATGCGTTGGCGGAGCGGCGGGCGCTCGAGTGGGTCGGAGTCGATGGCCAATGGTCGCTCACGTGGCGATGACGCTTCTGCCGAAGCTGCCGCGGAATCCCGGTCCGCTCTGGGGATTTCGATTTCTGCTCTGGATTCAGCGGCGGCCCCGCTGGTTTGTGCGTCCGCTGCTGAAGGCGGGAACCTGGGTGGCGGTGGCGCTCATGCCGGTGCAGCGCGCGCATTCGCGGGCCTTTTTCGCGTGCGTGCGCGGCCGGCCGGCGACGCTGCTCGAGGTGTGGCGGCACTTTTTCTGTTATCTCGAGTTCCTCATCCTCCGGTTGCAGGTTGCAACCGGGGTGGTGCCGGCGCGTTGCGTCCTTGATCGGGAAAACGCGGCCGGCTTCGAGGCGCTGATCGAATCACACGAGCCGGCGCTGTTCGGCACGTTTCATTTCGGGCATTCGGACCTGCTCGGGTTTGCGCTCGCGACCCGCGGACGGCGCGTCGCGATGATCCGGCTGCGCATGTCGAACGCGGAAGACACGGAGATGCTGGAGCGGACGTTCGGCAGCTTCGTGACCTTCATCTGGGTGAACGAGCCGGAGAAGCTGCTCTTCGCGATGAAAGGCGCCATCGAGCGCGGGGAGTCGCTGGCGATGCAGTGCGACCGGCTGTATTCGGCGAAGACGGAACCGTTTCGGTTTCTCGGCGCCACGCGGCTTTTCCCGTTCACGATTTATCACCTGGCGATCCTGTTTCAGCGGCCGGTGATGTTTTGTTTCGGTGTGCCGGACGGCGGGGGCGGCACGCGGGTGTATCCAGCGCCCCTGTTTCGCGGCGACCCGGCGCTGAGCCGGGAGGAAAACTTCGTGCGTGCGCGGGTTCATTTCCAAGAAGTCCTGACGCGCCTCGAAAGCTTGGTTCGACAGCATCCGACGCTGTGGTTCAACTTCATCCCACTGAACCCCGAGGTCTTGACCGCTCAACCTTCTTAACGCCGCGCAGAGGCAATGTCGTTTTCCCTGCTCCTCCGAGCCGCCGCGTATTACGCGTCGATGATCTGCTTCGGCGTGGTGGCCGGCGCACTGAATCTCCTGAGTGCGGCGTGCGGGTGGGTGCCGGCGGGCGACGCCGCGGAACGGTTTTTCCAGCGGCTGATCCATCGGAACGTGAAGTTTTATTTCCGCTGGCTGGAGTTCTTCCGTGTGGTGCACGTGGAGTATCGGAATTGGAACTACGCGCGCTGCGAGCAGGCGGTCGTGGTCGCGAATCATCCCGGCATGCTGGATGCGTTCTATCTGCTGGCCCGGGTGCCGCGGGGCATCTGCATTTTTAAAAATGCCATTCGACGCAACCCCATCCTAGGCGCAGTGGCGAAGCGGGCCGGCTATCTGTCGAACGACCGCGCGATCGAGCTGGTGCGCGGCGCGACGGAAAAGATCGCCCGCGGCGCGACGCTGATCGTCTTTCCGGAAGGGACGCGCACCGCGGCGGACGGAATCGTCGGCACGCTGCGCCCAGGTTTCGCCTTGATCGCCCGGCGGGCCGGCGTGCCGGTGCAACTCGTGCGGATCTGGTCCGATGGCGCGCTGCTCTCGAAGCAACGCGCCTGGTGGAAACTCCCGCAACTCCCCGTGCAGGTGGTGGTCCAAGCGGGACCCTGTCTCGATCCGCGAACGTTTTCGTCCACGGCGGCGCTGGTCGCCGAAGTCGAAACCTGGTTCCACGGCGCGCGGGAGCCACGCGGGCAATTGACGCCGCTCCTCACGGCCTCGCTTATTGTCCCATGAACGTGTCGTCCACCCACCTCGTGCTGCTGCCGAGCTACAACACCGGTCCGCGGCTGCGCGACGTCGTGGTGGAGGCGCTCGCGCATTGGCGGCCGGTGCTGGTCGTGATCGATGGCAGCACCGATGGCAGCGCGGAGGTATTGCTCGAACTCGCGACCACGGAACCGGGGTTGAACGTGCTCGTGCTGCCGCGCAATTCCGGCAAAGGCGCGGCGGTGCTCGCCGGCGCCGCGTGGGCGCGCGCCCGCGGGTTCACGCACGCGCTGAGCATGGACGCCGACGGGCAGCATGTCGCGGCGCACATCGCCGAATTCATGGACGTGTCGCGCCGACACCCGGATGCGCTCGTCCTGGGCCGTCCGATTTTCCCGGCCAACATCCCGAGCGAACGGCTGCATGGCCGGAAGATCAGCGTGGCGCTCGTGCGTTGCTCGCTGCTCGGCGGCGGCATCGACGATCCCTTGTTCGGGTTTCGCGTCTACCCACTTGCGCCCTTGCTGGCGGTGCTCGCGAACCGGCGCACGGCGCGCCGCTACGACTTCGATGCGGAGGCCGCGGTGCGGCTCTGCTGGTCGGGCGTGCGCCCGTTGAACGTGCCCGCCCCGGTCCGCTATTTCTCGCGGGCGGAGGGCGGCGTATCGCATTTTCATTACGTCCGCGACAACCTCACGCTGGCGCGGATGCACACCTGCCTCATCGGTGAGATGCTGCTCTTCCGCGCGCCGGAAATCCTGCGGCATCGTCGCCGCTGGCGCCGGGAAGCGGCGCTGGGCGTAACCGGCACGCCGGCGCTCGCCACGCATGCGTCGCGGTAAGCTGAGGCTGCTGTTGCTGCTGGCCTTGGCGGCTCTGCGCGTGCAGGCGGGCGAGCAGGTGGAGATCGCGGCGGCGAACCGCATCGCGCCGGATGCGCCCGAATGGCGGGAGCTCGCGCGGCGCTTCGCGCAACAGCCGGACGCGATGGCCAAGTTCGACGAGGCGCGGTGGTTTCCGTTTCGCAAAAAGCCGGTCACGCTGGAGGGGAACGTGCGCGTTTCGCGGACGCGCGGGTTGAGCCTCGAATACACGAAGCCCGACGCGCGCATCGTCATTTTGGATGAGGCCGGCGTGCTGGTGCGCGATGCCACGGGCCAGCAGCTGCCGCCGGATCCCCGCGCTGCGGCCGGAAATCGCGCGTTGCTCAACGTGCTGCGGCTGGATTTCGCCGCGCTCGAGAAGGAGTTCGAGGTGTACGGCCGCCGCACGGGAGACGCGTGGTCGCTGACGCTCGTGCCGCGCACCGAAGACATGCGCCGCGCAATCGGAAACATCCACGTGTCGGGCGGCGGTGTCGCCGTGAAAACGATTGAGCTGCGTCGCAGTGCGAAGCAGCACATCGACATCACGATGGCGGCGCACCAGGCTCCGATCGCGTTCACGGCGGAGGAGATGAAACGGTATTTTCGGTGACGTCCGCCACGGGAGGCGTGTAGCGATGAGGCGTCCTGCATGACGTTTCACCAGCGCCGGCTTTTCGGTTGGATTATCCTCGCCGCTTTTGCGGTTCTCGGCGGCGCGTGGCTGCTTCAGCTGGATTACGCGCGCAAAGTGTCGACGGACGTCCTCGACCTGATTCCGGCGGACGAACGCGTTCCCGAACTGGCGATCGTGCGGCAACTCGCGAGCGAGGCGGAGGCGCGAACGATGTTGTTCGTGTTGTCCGCGGCGAACGGCGAGAGCGCGCCGCTGGCGGCCGCGGAACGCTTCGCGGCCGAGCTCACGCGCTCGGGAAAATTCACGCAGGCGATCGCGCTGGCCGATCCGGCGTGGCGCGATGCCGTGGGGCGCGAGCTGTTCGAGCTGCGCTTCACGCTGTTGTTTCCCGCGTGGTTGCAGGAGCGCAAGGGCGACGGTCGCGAGGTCGCGCGCCGGGCGGCGCGAGAGCTCAGGGCGTTTCTCGAGCGGCCGGACGCGCTGGCCTATCAGGACCTCATTCCTGCGGATCCGTTGCTGTTGCTGCCCGACGCGCTCGGGCGTTTGAAAAACGGTCTCGCGCTCGTGCAGCCGGAAGGCGGTGCCGGGGCGACGGGCCTCGTGTGGGCGCAACTCGGCGTTTCGCCGCTGAGCGAAGCGGGGCAAGGCCCGGCGTTTGCCGCGATCGAGCGCGCGGCGGAAACGGTGCGCGTGGAGCATGCCGGAGTGCGCGTCGCGTATACCGGCGTGAACCGGTTTGCGGCCGCGAGTCGGGCGCGGATCGAGCGGGAAGTTTCGTGGCTGAACACGGCGTCACTGGTCGCGGTGCTCGGCGTGGCGTGGCTGTTCATTCGCAGCGTGCACCGCGCGTTGCATCTCGTGCCCGTGATCGCGAGTGCAGTGCTCGGCGCGTGGGTGGTCACGACGATGGCGTTCGAGCGCGTGCACGTGATCGTATTCGTGCTGGGCGCGTTGCTCGCCGGCGTGGCGATCGATTACGGGTTTTATCTTTTCATGCAGCCGCCGGCGGGGCCCGACGAGGATTACGTGCACAAGGTGCGACGGCTGGCCAAGCCATTGCTCGCGAGCTGCGGGACGACGGTGGTCGGTTTTGCGCTGCTGCTGTTTTCGGAACTGCCGATGATCCGGCAGCTCGGCGTGTTCGTGGGCGCGGGGCTGATCTGCGCGCTGTTTGCGGCCGTGATTTACTTCGCGACGGTGCGCGAGCCGTTTCTGGCGGCGCGGGCGTTGCGCGGGCCGGGCACGCTTGGCGGCGCGGCGCGGCGGCGACTGCGTCTCGCGCTGGTGGCCGGCTGGCTGTTTGCCTTGGGCGGGCTCGTGCGCATCACGTGGCGCGACGACATTCGGGAACTGGAGATTCCGGCCGCGGACGTGCGCGCGGAGGACACGCGAATTCGTGCGGCTTTCGGACAGGAGCCGGACCGGGCGGTGTATTTGTCGCACGGGAAAACGGTCGACGAGGCGAGGCTCGCGCTGGAGGCGTTCGAGCGCTGGGTCGGCGATCGCGCGACGGTCGGAAATCTCGGTGGAGTTGTGCCGACCGCGAGCGAACGAGAACACGCTCTCCGGTTCGTGAAGCAACAACGCGGGTTTCCCGGGGAGCTGCGCGCGGCGCTCGAAGCGGAGGAGTTTTCGGCGGAGGAATTCGCGCCGTTTTTCGCAGCGTATGATGCGTTCGCGGGGAACGTCGACGCGTGGGATACCGGCCCGGCCGTCGAGCGCCTGCGGGGAGCGCTGCGTGGGCCGCTCGGACTGCTGTTGCACCTCGGGGCGGGCAACGCCTGGTTCGTGAGCCTCGCCAGCGGAGCGCCCGCGGACTCACCGCCGCCGGAAACGCAAACCGTGGCGGCCAGCCAGCTGCAGTCGCTGAACCGGCTGTTTGCGAACTATCGGGCGTCCGCGCTGAAGCTGAGTCTCGCGGGTCTGGCGCTGGTCGGGCTGGGAGTGTTTCTCACCTATGGCTGGCGCGACGGGCTGCGGATTTTTGCGATTCCGTGCGGCACATGTCTCGGCATCTTCGGCGTCTTCGGCTGGCTCGGACAACCGCTCAACTTGTTTCATCTCATCGGCGCTTTCCTCGGCGTGTGCCTCACGCACAACTATTCGATCTTTTCCGCCACGTCGGCCTATCGGCGTGAGCCGCCACCCGTGTCGGTGCGGCTGTCGGCGCTGACCACCGGAGCGTCGTTCAGCGTGCTCGCGATGAGTGGAATTCCGGTCGTGCGTGCGCTGGGCGTGACGGTCGCGGCGATGGTGCTGGCAGCGCTCATCGTGATCGAGCTGGAGCAGTTGGCCCCGCTGGGGAGGAAACGATGAACGCGCTCCGGCAGGCTTGGGCGCGAACCGTGCGGCGGCGTGGCGAAGCGCGGGCGATCGTCGAGGCTGCGACGGGAAACGCGTGCTCGTTCCGTGCGCTCGAAGCACGCGCGCGAGGGTGGGCGGCCGCGCACGCAAACCAGCTCGCGGACGCGCGCGGACGCGCGGTGGTTTTTGCGCTGCCGAACGGGATCGCGTGGTTCGAGGTGTTCCTCGGTCTGCAGCACGCCGGCGCGGTGCCGGTGCCGCTCGATGGTGCGGAGCCGGTCGCGGCGCAGCGGCGGATGGCGGGCGCGTTGCGCGCGGCGTTTTGGTGGGACGCCGGGCGGTTGCAGCCGCTGGCCAGGCCGCGGCGTTTTCGTGATCCGGAAACGTGCGTGATCAAGCTCACGTCGGGTTCGACCGGCACGCCGCGTGCGCTCGCCTTCACCGCGCGCCAAATGCTGGCCGATGCGCGGCAGGTCACCTCGACCATGGGGATTCGGGCGACCGATCTGAACTACGCGCTGATTCCGCTGGGGCACTCGTATGGTCTCGGCAATCTCACGCTTCCGCTGATCGCGCACGGTGTGCCGCTCGTGGCCGGCTCGGCGCCGCTGCCGCATGCGATGGCCGATGACTTTGTCCGCTGGCGACCGACGGTTTTTCCGACCGTGCCCGCGGTCCTGCGTGGGTTGCTGGCGGCCGATGTGCCGCGCGACGCGCTCGCGAGTGTGCGCACGGTGATCTCGGCGGGCGCGCCGCTGGCGCCGGAAGTGGCGCGGGAATTCGCGACGCGCTTCGGGCGTCGCGTGCACAGTTTCTATGGCTCGAGCGAGACAGGCGGAATCGCCTACGACCGCACGGGCGCGGCAACGCTGGCGGGCGGAGTGGGCCGGGCGTTGCGCGGCGTGAGCATCAAGGCTGTCCAAGGTCAGCGGATACAGGTCAGCAGTCCGGCCGTTTTCACGCCGGGCAATGTCCGCGCGGCGGGGAACGAAGGCGCGTGGATTCCGCCCGATCGCGCGATGCTCGACCGCAAGGGCGGTCTCACGCTGTTCGGCCGCCGCGGCACGACCGTGAAGATCGGCGGGCGCCGGGTGAATCTCGGCGAAGTCGTGGCGCGGTTGCGACGCCTGCGGGGCGTGCGCGAAGTCTGGGTTGGGGTGAGCGGCGGGGTGGAGCCGATGCTGGGCGCGGCGGTGGCGACGAACCGGACGGTCACCGACCTGCGCCGTGAACTGCTGGAGGACACGGCTCCATGGAAGATCCCGAAGCAATGGGCGATCCTGGCGGAGCTTCCGCTGACGGCGCGTGGAAAAGTGGATACGCGCGCGGCGCAGGCGGCGGTGTTCGGCGTGCCCCGGGTTCCGACCTCAGCTCACTGACTCTGACTTAGCACCGCTTCGATTTCCACCCGCAGATCGGAGCGGCAGAGATCGGCCTCCAGGTACGTGGTGACATCGCCGGCCTCGAGAAGATGGCGCTCGAGGTCGGCGCGGACGTGGTCGAGATCGGCGGCGTGGCGCAGGTAGATCTTGAAGGTGCGCCGCCACCCGTCGTCGGCGCCGAAGTTCCCGCCTGCGCCCGAGGTCTGCGCGATCACTTCGAGATTCTCGCGGGTGCACGCGAGTTGCCCGGCGAGATCGTCGGCCGCGATCGTGGCATGGCCGCGGATCGCGGCCGTGCCCGACACGAACAGCTGACGGCCTGCGCCTCCGTCGACGAGCGTCGCGCGGGAGAAGCTGGGTGCGCGCGGACCGTAGATGGCCGGATATTCGAAGGCGGGCACCTGACGCGGATTCTCGAAATGGCGGGGCTCGGCCTCCCCGGCGAGAAACGCGATCGCGAGCGGCCCGTGCCGGGTGCCGACGGCAGAGGCGGCGGGCAGCCGGCTTTGGTATCCGAGGCCGAATTGATCTTCGAAGGCGAGGCTGCGGCCGCGGCAGAACTGGCGATAGTTCTCGAGCCCCTGTTGCACTGCATTGATCTGCGGCACGTAGTTCCAGATCCGATACAGGCGCCGGCCCGCGGTGGCGGCGAAAATCTGCCGGTAGAGTTTGCGCGCGGCGGTTTCCAATCCGGCGTTGGGCGAGGCGACCACGAAGCCGGCGGTCTCGCGTGCGGAATCGAACACGACGCAACCCTGGCGGGTGTCGACGTCGCCCTCGGTCAGGAGCAGTTCTTCGTGCGCGGCACCGGCCAAGACGGGCAACGCGATGCCGAGCGATGGGCTGGAATCGCGCCGCACAATGCCCGCCGGTCCGCCGCCAAAAATGATCCGGCCGGTCGAGCGGACAGCAGAGGATGCAGCAAGAGAGGACGATTCCGGGCGGAGCATGCGAAAAAAACGGGAGCGGGGAGGTTTCCTTTTGTCCGAGATTAGGCGAGAGCGTTCGGTATTTTCGACCGGAAATATCGCAAGCACCCGGTCAACGCAGTTGGGCCGGCGTGGGCAGAACGCAGCGAAAGTCCCGTGCGCTGCACGCTTCCAGCAGGAGGGCGATCGCACGCACGCGCATGACCGGACGCACACTATCGCCTTCGTGAACCAGCACGATCATACCTGGTCCCAGGCGCCGCATCACGTGCGCGGCGACCTTTTCCGGTCGCCGGCCGAGACAATCGCCGCTGCGCACGGTCCACCCGACGCACTGGAGGCCGCGAGCCTTCAGCGCTTGGTCGAGCTGCAGGTGTTTGATCCCGGCCGGTGCGCGAAACCAGCGCGGTCGGGCGCCGGCTGGGGCGAGCGCGGCCGTGGCGCGATCGAGCTCGGCGTGGAGGCGGGCGCGCGTGGCGCACCAGAACGTTCCGACGGGATGCGTGTGGGTGTGGTGGCCGATCTCGTGGCCGCGGCGCAGGATTTCGGCGACGAGTTCCGGGTGGCGGGCGGCGCGTTCGCCGATCACGAAAAAGGTCGCGCGCGCCTCGTGCCGGTCGAGCAGATCGAGGATGCGGGGCGTGTCTTCGGCGTCGGGGCCGTCGTCGATCGTCAGCCACACTTCGCGGCGATCGGTCTCAAAGCGCGTGAAGACGCGGCCGAGGCCCTGCGCGGAAGGCACCAGCAAATGATACAGGATCGGCGCATCGAGGCCGAAGAAAAGCAGCACGCCGAGCCCGTAACGATCGGTTCCGAACCACACGCCGAGCGCGGCGAGTTTGCCGAGCAGATTGAACAGCAGGAGGGCGCGCAGCATCGGGACCTGACCCAGAGCTAAAACGACCAGGCGTAACCCAGCGTGAAGCCGACGGCGTCGATGCCGGGATTCGGTTTCGTTTGTCCGCCGTTCGACAGGTGCTGAAACATGATTCCGGCGTTGAGCGAACTTCGCGGCGTCGCGACCCATTCGATGCCGGCGCGGGTGAACCAGTGCAGCGTGAAGTCCTGACCCTGCGCGCCGGGAACCGCCTGCGAGTCGAGCCAGCCAAACCCGCCGCCGGCGCCGCCGAAGAGGCACCACGTGCCGCGCTTGTTCCACCATTCGATCGACGGGGAGCCGGCGACGGCGAGGTAGTGCGATTCCGGTCCTTGTTGAAACCAGGTTCCGAGCAGTGTGAAGCGGTGTCGCACGAGGAGATTCGAGCCGTCTTCGAACGTCCAACCGAACACCCGCGCTGAACGCCACGAGAGTTGCGTGGGTACGAGACGATAGGGCAGCGGCGTGTTGTTTCCCACCTGCCAGAGCAGCCCGGTTTCCACCGTGATCGCCTGGGCTGACCACGGCGGCGCAGGGACTTCGGCCGCGTAACAGGGCGCGAGACCGGCGGCCGCGATCGCGAGGGCAGGAAGGAACAGATCGCGGAGACGCATCGTGGCCGACGCTGGCACATGAAGGCTTCGCGGCAAGGGACAACCCGCACCGCCGCGCGGGTGGTTCTCCGCGAGCGCGATGCGAATCAGAAGGCCTGCACCCGGTCACCAGGCGCAGAGCTGCTCGATGTGCGCGGCGGAGCCGTCGCGGGCCCAGCCGTCGAGCTGCGCCTGGTCTTTCAACTGCTGGCCGCGGGCGCGCGGCACTGCGGCGAAGACGTTGCTGCATTCGGGCAGCGCGGTCATGTCGCCCCAGAGTTTCTCGAATTGAGCGACCGGATACACGTCTTCCTGGCCGTGGCCCCAGCGCTTCTTGACGTCCTTGAGCGTGACGTAGGTCGGCACGCGAGCGGCCATCGTGCGGACGGCGGCGGCAGTGAGTTCGGGATCCGCCAGCTGATTCCGGGTGAGGCGGAAGAGCGCGAGCAGGCGGTCGATGTTCACCCAGCAGGAGTTGGTACTATAATAGGTGAGAGTGAACTCATCCTCCTCGCGCGGGAGCGCGAGTCCTTCGATCAGCCGGAGTCGTCCGTCGACGCGGGCGAGTCCGCCGCCGTGGTCTTCGATGCGGCGGGGGATCACCTCCCAGCCGAGCGTCGAGCCCGAAGCTTGAAACCAGCCGACCAGCTCCGGATCGAGATCGGCTCCGAGCGTGTCGACATTGTGGACGAGGAGTGTCTGAAGCTGGGGCTGCGCGGCGAGCAGGCGGGCGAGCGTGCCATTCTTGAGGAGATTGGGAATCTCGAACCAGTGGCCGACGGGATGCAGGCACTGGCCGGGGACGTTGTCGGTGTAGTCGCTGCCTTCTCCGGCGGCGCGCGCCCAGTTCGCCAGCGCAGCGCGGATGCTCTCGCGCATTTTTTCCTTCTGCTCGTCGAGCTTCTGTTGCGCCGTCTCTTCCCAGGCGAAGTGCAGGTCGCGTACGGTCGGAATCATCCGCAGGCCGATCGAGCGGCCCGGCGAGAGCTGGATGGTGCGGTCGAATTCGGCTGCGTAATGCTGGCTCAGATACGTCTCGATCGGGGCGTGCGTGAGATAGCTGGTCGTGAAGACGTGCGGCACGACGGTGGCAAACTGCTGCGCGGTGCGGCGTGATTTCGCGAGGTGCACGTCGATGAAACTGCGGTGCCGGCCGGCGAACTTCGCGAACGGGTGGAGGCCTTTCACGACCCCGGCGCCCTGGGTCCAGCGGCTGCCGACGCCGGCCGCGTAGGTGACGACGCCGACTTCGCCGCGGCGAAGCGCGGCCTCGCCGGCGGCGCGGAGATTGGCGTGGAGAGTGGGGCCGGGTGGGACGCCCGTGCTGCAGGCGAACAACGCGCTCGCGGGCACATCCTCGATCTTGGTGTTGGGCGGCAGCCGATTCATCGCGAGGCCGATGCGGCCGGCGCGGAGATCGGCGCGGATCTGCTCGTGTTGCGCGCGATCGAAGCCGTTTTGTGCGAGGAGCTCTTCGAGCGTTTGCGTGGCGCGGCCGGCGGAGTCGCCGGATGGCAGCATGCGATCGAGCAGTGTCGGCAACGCGTCGCGGAACTCCGGAATCGTGCGGGCGGCGCGGGTGAACTGCTGGAGATCGGCGCGTTCGCGCGGCGTGAGATCCCGGGCCTCGCGCCGCAGCCAGCCGGGCACGGCGTGCTGATAGAACGCCACGGGCAACAACGCCCCGGAGCCGTGCAGCAGGCTCGCGACGGAGCCATGCTCGTTGATCGTGAAATCGTAGACCACGGGATCCATCGCGAACGGGAGCGCGTGCTCCAACTCGCGTTTGGCCGTGAGCATGATCTCGAGCAGCTTCGTCTGCGCCTCGACGCGGCGCGCGGGCGCGAAGATGAAGCCCATGCCGCCGCCGGACATGCCGCCGAGCATCCAGAAACCCCAGAAGTCGTCGCCGAAGGCGGCGCGGGTGCGGTCGATCAGCGTCTCGGTGTAGCGGTTGCTGACCCACGGGATGATCGTTTGCAGCGGGCCGAAGAAGTTATCCGTGAGCGCCGCGCCCAGCCCGCGAATGTCGCCGGCGGCGAGTTTGGCGAGGATGGCGTCGAGCGTGGCGACCGCCTGGTTGCGCGCGATCCACTCGGGCTCGCTACGGAGGAGATATTTCTCCGTGGCCATCTCGAGAATCGGGCCGACGTTCTGGGCCATGCCGCCGTGGACGAGGACGAGCGAGTCCTGGAGCTTCCGGCGTGCCGTATCCGGAATCTGGTCACGGCCGAGCAGCGTGTGTGTCGGCAGCAGGCGGCCGCGGCTCACGCCGTGTTCGGGATCGCCTGGTTGCGCGGGTGCGCCCTCGATCAGCTTGATGCCGGGCCAGAGGCCGCCGGAATCCTGCCAGCCGCCGCCGGAGCCGCCGACCCATTCGCCGAGGATGGCGCGCGCGGCGACGATGCGGCGCTCGGGCTCCTGCATCGGGCCGGTGAGCGAGGCGATCTGGCCGGTCGCGCGCATGCAGACGCCAATCAGGGCGCCGAGAAGATTGGTGGAGACGGCGAGCCGCGAGCCCTTGGGGATGCGGTTGACGTTGCTCACGAGTTCGAAGCCCCGGCCCGCGCCGAAAATCGTGGCGAGGAGCTCCGCGAGGCTGGCGCCGGAGCGCTCGATGCCGGGCGGCACGAGGCCGGCGGCGATCACTGCGGCCTTGAGGAGGCCGAGATAGTCGCGGCCAAAGTCGAATATATCATCGAGCGAAGCGAGGCAGGCCGACGCTTCGAGATCGATGCTGGCGAGCCGGATCACGGGCTCGTCGATGACGCGGAAGAACGCCTCGACGGGTGGACGTGTGACGGCGTCGCGGCCATGCACGCCGAGATCGATCGAGACATTCAGCACGCGGGCCCCCTCGGGAAAATCCATCCCGAGGAAAAAGATGTCGCTCCAGCCGCAGTGCGTGAGGTCCATGCGGACCGGTGTGGTTTCGCGCAGCAGCGGGTAGGGCGCGTGGGGATTGGCGGACTCGCGCGCGAGCAGTTCGCGGCGGACGCGCAAGGCCTGGTCGAGTGGGTGGCCGAGGCGAAACATCCAGGCGTTGCCGTGGGTGGAGCGGACGGTGCGGCGAACCTGGTCGGCGAGGGTTTGAAAGGCGAGCGCGTGATGTGCGGCGGCGAGGGCGCTGGAGAGCGTTTCGCTCGCGCCGTGTTCGCGCTGGACGCGTTGAAAGATCGTGATCGCCTCCTCGAAACGACGTTCGAGCAGGTGACGGAATCCATCGTAGGGCACGCGGCCTTTGCGCTCGAGCTCGGGGTGCGCCGGCAGGTGGTAGCGGTGGATCGCGGCGATGAAGAAGAGCGCCCGGACGCGTTGGTAGAGGTTGGCTTCGCGCGCGCGAAAGGCGTCGAGCTCATCCGCGGCAGCGAGCAGTTCGGCGATCGAGCGGCCAGCGCACCACTGGTCGATGGCGGCGTTGCGCGTCGCGGGTTCGACGGAGCGGATGATGTCGAGGAGGTGCGGCGTCATGACAACGGAAGGTGGGCCCACGGAACACACGGAATACACGGAAGAGCCGATCCGGGGGTTATTCGTGCCGCACGGCGAGAAGCTCGACCAGTTGCGTGAGCACGCGATCGCGATCGCGGCCGGCGAGGGAGAGCGCGAGCTGGGCGAACAGGAGGCCGTAGGGAGCGCCGATATCGAAGCGGCGGCCGGCGACGGTGAAGGCGAGATATCGGCGGCGCGCGGCGAGGGAGTGCAAGGCAGGCGAGAGACCGAGCGGGCGATCGGGCGCGGTGTGTTGGTGCTCCTCGAGGAGCGCGAAGATCTCGGGCTCGAGGACATGCATGCCGAAAAAGCAGAGATAGAAGCCGGCCCGTAGTCCTGGCACGATCAACTGCTGCTCGGCGATCGTGGGCGTGGGTTTCTCGAGCACCGCTTCGACGTGGTAAAGCGGGCGGGCGCCGCCGACGAGCCGGCCACCGACGGCACCAAAGGCGGTGAGCTGGCTCTCGCGCGTGGGTTGGACGGCGGAGACGGAAACGTTTTCGCTCGTGGCGACATCGATGAGTTGCCGCGCGCAGCTCGTATCCGTCTGGGAAACGTGCAGGTGATCGCCGACGAGGTGCAGGAACGGCTCGTCGCCAACGAACTGTTTTCCGCACAGGACGGCGTGACCGTAGCCGAGCGGCGAATCCTGCACGATGAAACGCACGCGTGAGCGCAGGTCGCCGCACGCATCCGCATAGGCTTTTTCGTCGCCGGGGCAGACCACGACGCCGAATTCCTCGATGCCGGCGCCGGCCGCCTCGTCGAGCACGATCTGAAGCGCGGATTTCGGCTCGCCGGATTGATCGATGAGCGTCTGGAGCGGGAGCGTGCGCTGCCGCGGGTTGGCGGCGGTGATCAGAACTTTGCGAATTCTCATGGGCGGCGGAGAGGCGAAGCGCGGACGGTGAAAGGCCGCGCGTGCGGCGTCGAATCCGAAAGGGAGGCCGACCGTCCCGGTGAGCTCCGCGCGCCATCCGCGACGGTCCGGCGCACGCTCCTTCCAACTCATATCTCCGGCGCTACAGTTGACCGGGGACGGTTTTTCGCTACGTCTGACCCTCCATGCCGAAACGATCTGCTGCGAAAAATATCTCCGCGCCACGCGTGTTGCGCGGCACGGTGTTCATTACGCGGCAGGTGCATTTCAATTCGGCCCACCGGCTGCACAACCCGGCCAAGAGCCAGAAGTGGAACGAGGAGAAATACGGGATGTGCACCAACCCGCACTGGCACGGGCATAACTACGTCCTCGAGGTGACGCTCCGCGGCCAGCCGGATCCGGAAACTGGATACGTAATGGACCTGGGCGAGTTGAAGCGGATCCTGAACCGCGCGGTCGTGGAGAAGTGCGATCACCGCAACCTGAACGACCAGGTCGATTTCCTGCGGGGGATCAACCCGTCGACCGAGAATCTCGTCATCGCGTTCTGGAACGAAATCGAGCCGCACATCACTGCCGGAAAGCTGTTTCGGGTGCGGCTCTTCGAAACGCCGCGCAACTTCGCGGAATATTTTGGTCCGGACGCGACCGATCCTTAACCCTTTACCGCCGGCGACTCCGCGGCCAGTCCGGCCAGGTTGTTATCGTCACCAACCGTTTCGCCGGCGCATCAAAAACGACATGAGCACCAAGAAATCGATGTACCTGCACCGCTCCGCGAGCGGCGCGGAGCCGCGCGTACAGCGCGGCTACGACACCAAGTTCAAGGTGACGCCGGCCTACCGCGCGTCGCTGCCCGACATGATGGAGGCGGCGCACGATGCGATCCAGGGAGCGCATGTGCCGATCCAGCAGGTCGGCGTGCACAACTTCAAGCTGCCGCTGAAATTCCGCACGAAGCAGAAGGAAGTGCTCACGCTCGAGGCGAGCGTCACGGGCACGGTTTCGCTCGAGGCCGATCTCAAGGGCATCAACATGAGCCGCATCGTGCGCTCGTTCTACGAGCACAAGGACGACGTGTTCACGGGCGAATGGATGGGCAAGATTCTCTGCGCTTATCTGAAGGACGTGAAGAGCAAGGACGCGCGGCTCAAGGTGAGTTTCTCGTATCCGATGCTGCACCGCAGCCTGCGCAGCGGACTCGAGGGGTATCAATTCTACGACGTGGCGTTCGAAGGCGTGATGACGAGCGCGGGTGAGTGGCGCCGGTTCATCCATTTCGATTTTGTCTATTCGTCGGCGTGCCCGTGCTCCGCGGAGCTATCGGAGCACGCGCGCGACACGCGCAGCGTCTACACCGTGCCGCATTCGCAACGGAGCAAGGCGCGGATCGTGCTCGAGGAAGCGCCCGGTAAGCGGATCTGGATCGAGGACGTGCATGCGTTGTGCCTGGGCGCGCTGCTGACGGAGACGCAAGTGATGGTGAAGCGCGAGGACGAGCAGGCGTTTGCGGAGTTGAACGGCGCGCATCTGAAATTCGTGGAGGATGCGGCGCGACTGCTTTATCGGGCGTTCGACGCGGACAAGCGCGTGAGCGATTTCCGCATCGCGTGCTCGCATCTCGAGTCACTGCACTCGCACGACGCCGTGAGCGTGATCTGCAAAGGCGTGAGCGGCGGGTTCAAGGCGGACTTCATGGAGTTTGGCTCGCTGGTGTGCTGAGAACCACGGAGCGGTGGCCCACGAAACACACGAATCACACGAAAGCGTTTTTATCTGCGTGTGATTCGTGTGTTTCGTGGGCCGATCTTCCTAAATGAAAAAGCCAGTTGTCTTGATCACGGGTGCGTCGCAGGGGATCGGTACGGCGATTGCGAAAGCGTTTGCGCGCGAGGTCCGGGGCGTGCGGCTGGCATTGGTCGCTCGGAATGAAACGAAGCTCACCGCGGTCGCACGTTCGTGCGTGAAGGCGGGCGCGGCGTCCGGTGTGGTCGCGGATGTGTTCGCGTGCGACGTGAGCGACGAGGCGTCGGTCGGAGCCATGGCGGCAGCGGTGACAAAACGCTTCGGCGGCGTGGATGTGCTCGTGAATAACGCGGGGAAATTCCTCGGGGCGCCGCTGGTCGAGATGAGCGTGACGATGTTCGATCACATGATCGCGGCGAATCTGCGCAGCGTGTTTCTGGTTTCGCGGGCGTTTGTGCCGGGGATGATCACGCGCGGCCGGGGCGATGTTTTCAACATGAGCTCGATCGCGGGGCTCGTCGCGTATCCGGGTGGCGCCGGTTACTCGGCGGCGAAGTTTGGCGTGACGGGGTTGAGCAAGGTCATGCGCGCGGAGCTGCGCGACAAGGGCGTGCGCGTGTGTTGCGTTTTCCCGGGTGCGACCGTTTCGCCATCGTGGGAAGGCAGTGGCGTCGACGAGGCGCGGATGATGCCGGCCGAGGATGTGGCGCGGGCGTTTGTGGATGTTTACCGGCTCTCGCGGCGGACCGTGGTCGAGGAGATCGTGCTGCGGCCGCAGGGCGGGGATGTGTGAGCCGATCGGCCCCAGGAATTCGGACGTTTGAGGGCGGCCCTGGCTCTCCGAGCCGGCCTGGGCCGTAACCCGTCAACCTGAGGTGCCCACGAAACACACGAAGCACACGAAATAAATGCCGTCTGAATTCGGCCCCGATCGACGAGGCCGAGTAATGATCCAGAGCCGAGCTGGAGCTCGGCTCTCCCGGGGTGTGAACACGCTGGAACTCAGGCCGGCTCGGAGAGCCGGCCCCACCTTCGGGGGGCTGATTACTTCAGCCGCACGAGCCTCTCGCCGCGGTCGGGGAAGAAAAGGAGGGTTGCCTGGCGCGGGCCGTCGCGCAGGTGCACCGAGTTGAGCTGATCGGAGAACTGCTCGCCGAGCACGGCGTGGCGTATCCGGATTCCTTCTACGCCATCTGGCAGCGCGAATTCGAAGAAGAGCCAGAGCTCGTTGGTGGTCTCCTTGTGCTCGCGGCCGATCCATTGGAACTCGGCTGGCTTGCCGTCGCGGAGCCGGACCGTGAAGCATTCGAGGAGATAAGCGCGGGCGAGCGCGTTGAGCTCGGCGGCGGGCGTTTTCCCGAGGGAAATTTTCTTTTTCGCGCGCGCAGCGAGCGTGGTTTCGAAATCGTCGGCGAAAACGCGGAGGGCGACTTCGAGCGTGTGCGTGGTGCGATTGTAATCCGCTTCGGCGAACGAGGTGTGGATCGGGTGCGCGCGGGCGAGGGCGGGGAGCGCCAGCGAGAGGAGTAGAAACCAGGGCGTGCGCACGTTGGGCAGCGGCGGCGGGCCCGCCGCTCACGCGGCGGACGCCTGCTGGCTTACTGGGTGGCTGGGGAGGGCGTTGGCTTCTCCGGAGCGTCGGGCTTCGTCAGCTCGCGCAGCGGGTTTTTCTCCGCGTCCTCCTTGTGCAGCTGGAACTGCGTCTTCACGAGCCGGCGCGGCCAGAAGTTGTTCTCGAGGTCGCAATCGGCCATCTCGTCGCGAGGATCGAGCGTGACGGCTTTCAGCTCCTTTTTCGTCATGAGGAGCTTGGAGCAGTTCTCCGTGTTATAGCGCCAGATCTCGGCGCCGAGCATCATCTCCTCGGTCGTGCCGTCGGTGAATTCGAGCCGGAGGGGCAGCGGCATCACAATCCCGCCGACGTTGGAAAAATCGATCAGGTAGAAATTGCGCGCGGTGTTCAGGAGCTTCGCGTCGATCTTCGCCTCGGCCAGATCATTGAGCAGGCTCTCGTGTTTTTTTCGCTCGCTCGGAAGCACGGTCGCTTCGTCGAAGCCGTCGTAGAAATCCTTCAGTTCGGGAAAGCGCTCGACGCGTTTCGGGAGGCTGGCGTTGAGCTGGCGCGTCGTCGTCTGCGGGCGTGCTTTCTTTTCGTTTTCGGTTTTGGGTTTTTCGATGGCGGGATCTTTCGAGTCGAGCTGGAGCCAGCGCACTTGATTGATGGCGAGGTCGACGTGGTCGGTGCTGTAAAACCAGCCGCGCCAGAACCAGTCGAGATCGATGCCGCTCGCGTCCTCCATCGTGCGGAAGAAATCCGCAGGGGTCGGCCGCTTGAACATCCAGCGTTGCGCGTACGTCTTGAACGCGTGGTCGAAGAGTGCGCGGCCCATGACGACATCACGGAGGATGTTCAACGCGACGGAGGGTTGCGCGTAGCTGTTGTTGCCGAGCTCGTGAATCGACTCGGAGTTCGACATCACGGGAACGCGCTCGGTGCGGCGCATATAAGCGGTGACCTCGCGTGCGTCGCGTTTCTGCGGCCAGGCCTGCTCCCATTCCTCGTGGGCGAGGGATTGGACGAACGAGTTGATGCCCTCGTCCATCCATGTCCATTGGCGCTCGTCGGAGTTGACGATCATCGGGAAGTAGTTGTGGCCGACCTCGTGGATCACGACGCCGATGAGCCGGTATTTCGTGTTCTTGGTGTAGGTGCCGTCGTCCTCGGGTCGCGGCCGGTTGAAACAAATCATCGGATACTCCATGCCGCCGCCGACGGGTCCATTGACGGAGATCGCGACCGGATACGGATAGGGAAACGAAAACCGCGAATAGACATCGAGCGTGTGGGCGATGGCGTGCGTGGAGTATTTGTCCCAGAGCGGCATGCCCTCCTTGGGGTAGAACGACATCGCGAGGACGGGTTTGCCGCGATGTGTGTGGCCGGCGGCGCCCATGGCGTCCCAGATGAATTTGCGTGAGGAAGCGAAGGCGAAATCGCGGACATTTTCCGCGTGGAAGTGCCAGGTCTTCGTGCCGGTGGGGCGGTGGGATTCGTTTGCTTTCGCTTCATCGGGCGTGACGACGAACACCGGGGCTTTGGCGGTCCCGGCCTGCGTGAGTCGCGCGCGCTGGACGGCGGTGAGGACCGTATCCATGTTTTGGAGCGTGCCGGTGGCGGCGACGATGTGGTCGTCGGGGACGGTGAGCCGGACGTCGTAGTCGCCAAACTCGAGCGTGAACTCGCCGGTGCCGAGATACTGCTTGTGCTGCCAGCCGGTGTAATCGGTGTAGGCGGCGAGCCGCGGGAACCACTGCGCGATGGCGTAGACCGTGTTGCCGTCGGGTGTGAAGGTCTCGTAGCTCGTGCGAAAGGCCGAGCCTTTCCAAGGGTTGAGCTTGTAGTTCCAGGCGAGGGAGAATGTGAACGTGCCGCCGGGCGCGAGTGGCGCGGGGAGATCCACGCGCATCATGGTTTTCACAATCGCGTGCGCGAGGGCACGGCCGGAGGCGTCCTCGAGGTCCCGCACCACGAGATCGCTCGAATACGTCTCGGCGGTGAGCATCTCCTCGAGCGTGCGATAGGGGACCTTGGCCGGATCCTGCGGCGCGCGGCTGAGCGTGCGCGAGTCGGCGTTGGACGAGAAGAAATTGGGGTCCAGCTGGAGCCAGAGATACGTGAGCGTATCCGGAGAAGCGTTACGGTAGGTGATCGTGCCGCGGCCGGAGAGGCGGTGGTTTTTCTCATCGAGCGTCGCATCGATCGAGTAGTCCGCGCGGTTCTGCCAATACGCGGGGCCGGGTGCGCCGGCGGCGTTGCGTTGGGCATTGGGCGACGGGAGCACCTGTTCGAGCTGCTGGAATTTCTCGATCGGCGAGGGCGCCGCCTGGGCGGCGGCGAGACGGCAAACAGTCAAGGCCACCAGTCCGAGGACGCAGCCGAGACCCAAGGCAGGGGAACGCATGCGCGTTACCCAATCGTTCGCCGCCGAGGCAGGCCAGATTTTCTTGGAACAATGAAAAAGCGGCGTTCTGACCGCTCGAAAGATGGTGGATCGCCCTAGAAGTTGCACGACGGTACTTGGGGTCCTCATGCAAAATGTCGGACGCAGCGAGTGGGGAATGAGGCAGTCGAAACTACATGCCGCTCAGCTGGCGTGAGTTGGGGGAGTTGGAGGTGTCATGGCACGCGCATGGCTCAATGGCGCGGCCATATGAACACAGCTAACGCGATCGCTTTCTTTCTGTTTGGGGTCGTCATGTGGGGCGCGCCGTTGGTCGTGCCGGATTGGTTTCCGCCCAATGCGATCGATGGTGGCAGCACTCGAGCGCTGTGGCTCCAGGTGATGGGTGTCGTCCAAGGCACGCTTGGATTAGCAGTTATCGCGCGCGAATCGACCGCGGCGTTCGCCCGCTGGCTGGCCGCGATGCCGCAGCCGCGCTGGGAGCGGTCGCCGGTTCCCGCGGATGCGGCGCGGGTCTCGGCTGAGGCGGTATTACAGCAGGGAGCCCTGCTCGCCCGCGGCGGGCTTCAATCCGATGGCGTGGTAACCTTTCGCGGTCAGCATGCGCCCTTGTGGCGTGCGCTGCAGGTAGCCCTCCTGGATGAGAAACGGTTCATGCACTTCCTCGAGCGTCTCCGCTTCCTCGCCCACCGCCACCGCGATGGTGCTCATTCCGACCGGGCCGCCGCGGTAGTTCTCGGCCATGACGCGGAGCATGCGCTTGTCCATTTCGTCAAGACCGGCCGCGTCGATCTCGAGCAGCTCAAGCGCAGCGGCGGCTACGGGCTGCGTAATCTCGCCTCGGGCGCGTTCCTGCGCGAAGTCGCGGACGAAGTTAATCAGGTTGTTAGCGACGCGCGGCGTGCCGCGTGAGCGGGTGGCGATCTCTTGGGAGCCGGCCGCATCGATCGCAATTTTCAACAAGCCGCAGCTGCGCTGGATGATCGTATCGAGGGTCGCGCGATCGTAGTAATCGAGCCGTGTCTGCAACGTGAAACGCGAGCGCAGCGGCGCCGTGAGCAGCCCGCTGCGCGTGGTGGCGCCGACGAGCGTGAAACGCGGGATGGTGAGCCGCACGCTGCGGGCGTTGGGGCCCTGGTCGATCATGATATCGAGCCGGAAGTCCTCCATCGCCGAGTAGAGATACTCTTCGACCGTCTTCGGAATGCGGTGGATTTCGTCGATGAAGAGGATGTCGCCCTCCTCGAGATTCGTGAGCAAGCCGGCGAGATCGCCAGCTTTCTCGATGACGGGGCCGGACGTGACGCGGACGCTTTTGCCGAGCTCGTTGCCGAGGATGAAGGCGAGCGTGGTCTTGCCGAGACCGGGCGGACCGGAGAGCAGAATGTGATTGAGCGGATCGCCGCGACGCTTGGCGGCGCCGACCATCACTTGCAGTCGCTCGATGGTTTTCGGCTGACCGGTGAAATCGGCAAACGACAGCGGCCGCAGCGCAGCCTCGACGGGCGAGACGGGTGCGGCGAGGGCGGACGTGATGAAGCCGAGGCCTTTGGCGGAAGAGGAATCGGGAGCGGGCATTTAGAGTGGCGGGTTGCCGCGAGCACCGCGCCACACACGCAAGATGGTGACTATTTGTGACGAGGCATCGAAGCGATAGGTGATTCGGTAGTCGGTCACGATTAGCTCGCGGAGATCTGATCGTCTGACACTGCACAACACGGGACCGAGCTGGGGAAATTCGCGAAGCCGCTCAGCGGCGTCGATCAGCGTCGCACCCAGGTGCATTGCAGCGGACACGTTGTCGGACGCGAGGAAGGTCGCGATCTCCCGGATGTCGGTCAGGCTGTCTGGCGCCCAGATAACTTTTGCAGCCATTCCGTAATTCGGCGTTTGGCCTCCTCGTGCGGAATGCCTTCACCCCGGGCGATCTGAGCTTCTGCGACGTCGATTGCTGCCATCATTCTGGCGTGCTCGGCAAGGTCCAGCCATGTAAGATCGTCGGGCATCTGCTGCACGGAAACGATGATCTGTTCCTTTACCGACATGGCTGCACTCAATTCAACCGCACTTGGCACGCAAGCCGTCACTTCCATTCCACCTCCGCGCCGAGCGTGCGGAGGTTTTCCACGAAGCGCGGATGGGCGCGCTTTATAGTATCGGCATTCTTCACGACCGAACGACCCGGAATGCTGGCGGCGACCATATATAGTCCCACGGCAGCGCGAATTATATAGGGCGCATCGACGGTGGTTGGGCGCAAGGGGCGGTCGCCGAAGACGATGATGCGGTGCGGGTCGTTGACGACGATGTGCGCGCCGAATTTGGAGAGTTCGGACATCCACGTGAAGCCGCCTTCGTAGACCTTGTTCCAGAACTGCACGGCGCCTTGCGCGCGGACCGCCAGCGCGATCATGCAAGGGAGGAGATCCACCGGAAAATACGGCCACGGTGCGGCTTCGATTTTAGGCAGGAGGTTCGTCGTGAACGGCGCCTCGATCTCCAGCGACTGGCCGCGTCGTACGATCGCGGTGTCGGCTTTGTGCTCGATGGTGACGCCGAGTTTTTGAAACGCGCGCGTCATCAAGTCGAAGTGGTGCGGCAGTGAGTGCTTCACCTTCACCTCGCCGCCGGTGATCGCGCCGAGCGCGAGAAACGTGACGACCTCGTGATAATCGGTGTTGATCGTGAATGTGCCGCCGCGGAGTTGCGCGACGCCCTCGACGCAGAGCTTGCTCGTGCCGATGCCTTGGATCTTCGCGCCCATCTGCACGAGTACGGCGCAGAGATCCTGCACGTGCGGCTCGCTGGCGGCGTTGATGAGCGTGGATTCGCCGTCGGCGAGCGCGGCGGCCATGACGAAATTCTCGGTTGCGGTGACCGACATGTAGTCGGGCCAGTGGCGCGCACCGCGGAAACGCTTCGGGAGCCTCATCGTGAGCTCGCCGTTGTGCGAGATCTTCGCCCCCAGCTTCTCGAGAATTTCGAGGTGCGGATCGAGTTCGCGAATTCCGAGCGAGCAGCCCTTGGCGTTCGTCGGCAGGGTGATCTTCTTCATCCGCTGCAAGAGCGGCGCGAACAGGAGCACCGCAGAACGCATCCCGGCGGGAAGCTCGCCTTCGAGGTTGCGCGCATCGAACGAGCCGTGGTCGATCGTCATCGTGCCGGCGGGCTTGTCCCACGCGATGCGCGAGCCCTGCTCCTGAAAGAACATCACGAGTTTATCGACGTCCGTGATCTCCGGCACATTGCGCAAGGTCACCGGTTCGTCGGTGAGCAGCGTGGCGCACAGGATCGGGAGGACGGAATTCTTGTTGCCCGATGGCGTGATGGTGCCGGAGAGCGGCTTGCCTCCGGTGACGATGAGATCGGCCATGCCGGGATCGAATTTGAGAGCTGGGAGCTCGGGTGAACCGAGAGCGGGAAGTGGAGAATGGAAGCGAAAGCTCAGGGTTGAAGGCCCAGAGCTGAGAGCGGACGATTGAAGAACGGCGCCGTGAACAAAAAAAGGCGCCTGAAATTCAGGCGCCTTCGAAATGCGCGCTGCGGCGCGCTCGGCAAGGTTTAATGCGCGGGACGCTTCAATTCACGTGCGCTTCAAATCGCGCCGCCGCCCTGCTGACCTTCGGGGCGGGGGCCACGATCATCGCCGCCGGGACCGCGATTGCGACCGCGGCCGCCGCGACGACGCCGGCGACGTTGACCGCCCTCGCCGCCCTGGCCGAATCCGCCGCCTTCGCCGCGGAACTCGCCTTGCGGATCACGCGGACCGCGGTTTTCACCACGATAACCGCCGCCGCCCTGACCGCCCTGACCGCCACGGCCCCGGCCGCGATCACCGCGACCACGATCGCCACGGTCGCCGCCCTCGCGCCGGAAGCCGGGCTGGGCGCTGGTCGGGCTGGCGGGCTCGGCAGCTGCACCGCCGAAGAGACCTTTCAGCCAACCGATGAAGCCGCCGGCTTTTTTCTCGGGCTCGGCCTGCGGTGTGCGCTCCGGCTGAGTTTGGGGCGGGCGTGGCTCGCCGCGACGGTCGTCGCGGCGCGGGCCACGTGCTTCGCGGGGCTCGAAAGTGCCGCCGCCTTCACGTGTTTCGCGGCCGCGGCCGCCATCGCGGAAGTCGCGGCGTTCGCGGCCCTCCCGGGGCTCGAACGGACGCGGCTCGCGTTGCTCAAAGGAACGCGGTTCGCGTTGTTCTCTGCGGTCGCGCGGCTGGAACGTGGCACGGTCTTCGCGACGCGGTGCGGCGGACTCGCCGGCGGCGGGTGCCGAGGGCGCGGATGCTTCCCAACGCACGGCGGGACGATTGGCCGGCTCGGGCGGAAGAATCTTCAGCTCGGGCTTCTCGTCGCTCTCCGGAATCGGCAGCGCATTGGGCTGCGGAGAACGACCGGCGGGCACGGAGGGCTCGGATTTCGCCGCGGCGTCGAGAGACGCCGAAGAGTCCGGGATCGGCGAGCCAGCGGGTGCGGAAGCCTGGACTTCCTGCTGAGCGGCTTCGGATGTGACGGGAGCGGCCTGGGGAACAGGCTCGTTGACGGTCGGAGCGACCGGCTCTGGCCGGGCGGGCGCGTTCACGGTGGTTTCACCGGTGAACGGATTCTTGTATTCGCTCTGGGACGTAATCACCTCCACCGCGCTTGGCTTGTACCCGGCGGTGGGAGCAGCGGCACTGGCGCTGGGCGCGTGAACGCTCGGACGCTTGCCGCGTGCGAGGCCGGAGCCGCGTGCGGCGCCGAACGAGCCGAACGCCCCGGGAGCGGGTGCGTTACTGGCATTGGCCGCCGGGGCTTGAGGAGCGGCGGCTCCTTCCGCTGGCGCTTGCGCTGCAGCGGGTAAGTCGGTGGAGGCCGGGGTCGGCGCACCTGACTTCTCTGGATCTGACATGTTTATGTTTGTTTTGTAGAAGGCGGCTCACCGGGGCGCCTCCCTCGCCGGGGCGACGGAGGGCACGGGAGCGGCCGTGGTGGTTGGGCACCCGGAGCGCCTTGAGCGCTCGACGCGTGCATGAAGGCCGCACCATCGTCCCGGCCCGGCAAACTGGCAAGAGGCAATTCCGGAGGCGGCCGGCCACTTGTCACTTGCCACCGGACGCCGGGGCGCGCCACCGTCCGCCGCCATGGATAAACTCGAGGAAATCTTCCAGATGCAGGACGCGCTCAACCGCCGGATTGGCGTCAACCTGCCGCCGCCGAGCGACGAGGAAAAGGCGAAGTGGATCCTCAATTACACCCGCGCGATGCAGCAGGAAACGGCCGAGCTCATCGACAGCGTGCCGTGGAAGTGGTGGGCGAAATACCAGAAGTTCGACGAGCAGAATGCGAAGGTCGAGGTCGTCGACCTGTTCCATTTTCTCGTCTCGCTGGCGCAGACCCTGGGCATGACGGCGGACGATGTTTACCAGGCGTATCTCAAGAAGAACGCCGTCAATCACGCGCGTCAGGAAACCGGATACGTGAAGAAGGACGAGACGGACTCGAAGCACATCTGAGCGATCGAGCGGGGCGGGGAATGCTTAACGCTCAACGTTGAACGGTGAGCGTTTCCGAACGGATCGCTTCAGCGCGAGACCACAAACGCCGCCGTAACATCGACGGCGGTGTGGCCGTTTTCCACGATCGAGGCCTTGAGCTTCAGCTTGGCCTTCCCATAGCGCCTGAGCGCTTCCTTGAACTCGGTGATGGCCGCGTGCGCCGGGCGTTCGCAGATGGCGCGCAGGTCGCCGAGTACGGGGCGCCGGTAAGCCGCGCGGCTCTCTTTCACCACGATGCTCCACTCGGTTTTCTCGGCGCCTTTCTCGTTTTTCATCAACTCCCACACGACGCCATAACCGGCGAGCGTGGCGAGCGATACGAGGCTGCCGCCGAACGCGGTGTTGAGTGAATTCTTGTTCTGTTCTTTCGGCGCGCGAAGCACCAGCGAACGATCGTCGCTCAACTCCACGCCGACGCCCATCGCTTTCGCGAGGGGGATCATCTCATGGAGAAACAACTCCAGCGCCGGGATCTTCACCGCTTTCATTCCGGCGCAACGTGGAGGGTTTTCCAGCACGCGTCAAAGACTCTGCGCACGCGCGACACTTTTCTCCGCGCGGGCTCAAGTTTGACGCGGTCCGTCCGACCGGCTGACTGGTCCGCATGATTTCCCCCGGCGCGAAGCTCGATCTGAACTTTCCCGTGCGAACAGTGCGGGACGGCGTGACGAGCGAGGTGGCGTTTCGCGACTTGCTGGTCCGGCGGACGCTTGTCTCGGTTTATATGAAGAACAATACGCCCAGCTGCGATCGGCAGGCGGCCAGTCTGGCGGCCCACGCCGGGGAGTTTGACCGCCTCGGATTCGACGTGATCGCGGTGAGCCGTGATACCTGCGGCTCGCACAAACGCTACGCGGCGGCGAAGAAAATTCCCTTCACGCTTGTGAGTGATCCGGAGGACCGGTTTGCGCGGGCGGCCGACTCGCTGGTGCAGAAGTCAATGTATGGCCGGCAGTTTGTCGGGCCGGCACGGGCGGCGTTTTTGCTCGAGCGCGATGGCACGGTGCTCGCCGTCGCGGAGAAGGTGGACACTGCGGACCATGCGGCGCAGCTGCACGCGTTGATTAAGTCGTTGTAAACTGTTCCGCGCCCGAAACTGACAAGCTCGGCTCACCTGGGAAGTTGCGGCGACGGAGGGTTCGTTTTCTGTGGCGGCCATGTCGAAATCTCCCTTGGGCCGACGCTGGTTGGGGTACGTGATCGTGGGAGGGTTGGCGGTGGGAATCGGCATGGGCGGATGGTGGCGCGTGGCGAATGAGCACTCCGATGGGATGGCGCAGTCCGCGGACGGAAATGCGGCGGGCGGACGCAACCCGGCGCCCAGCGGTGACGTGGTGGCCAGCGAGGGCGAGGGCGTGAACTCAGGCCGGCTAGGAGAGCCAGCGCCACCTTCGCGGAGGGTGTTGTTTTCATTTGCGCAGCCAGCCAATGCCGCCGCTCTGACCGCGGCGCTGCCGGCACCGTCTCCAGAAATCCACTACGTCCGGCTCAATCTCGCGGCGCTTCGTGGCAAAGCTTCGCCTTTCTGGCAGAAACCCGGCGCGGGGCGTGTCGAGATTCCCCTGCCGCGCGGTGGCTTCCTGCGCGTGGTGATCGACGGCAGCGAGGTGACGGGACCGGATCAATTTACGAGCACGGGAAAAATCGAAGGGCGGCCGGCGAGCAGGGCGGTCTTCGGATACAGCGGTGGTTTTCTCCACGCTTCCGTCGAGGATCCGGTGCTGGGCTCGTTTGCGTTGCGGACGGCGACGGAGGAGTGGTCGCAGTTTTACCGCGTCGCTCCGTCGCTGGTGGCGCCGTGCGGCGGCGAGCGTCGCGTGCCCGCGGTGCCGATGGGCTTGGGGCCAGCGCGCGCCGCGACCGGCACGGGCTCCGATGATTCCGTCGCGATCAATCCGGAGCGCGAGCGAGACATCCCTGGCGCTGCGGCCGCGGAAAATCCACAGCGGGCCGTGATCCACGTGATGATGGTGCACACGCCCGCCGTGTTGCCGACGCTGGCTGGCCAGAAGCGGACGGAGGCGCTGCAGAGCGCGTTTCTCACGGCGATCGCGAAGGTGAATCTGGCCTTCGAGGCGAGCCTGATCACGGCGCGGGTGAAACTGGTGCGCGTGCATGAAACCAGGCTCGCGGACGACGAGGTCGCCGGCGCAAAAGCGCGCTGGCAGGACGATGCGCTGACGGCGCTTTATTCTGATGGCGACGGCGTGATGGACGACATTCATGCGGTGCGCGATGCGGTCGGCGCGGACATCGTGTGCCTGGCGTTGCAGCGCGGCGATGTCTCGAGCAGCGGGTTGAGTTTTCTCCTCGATGACCCCGGCCGGTTCGACAATGCGAACTATGCGTTCTCGGTGGTGCAATACGACCGGATCGGAGGCACGAATGTCGTCGCGCACGAGTTTGGCCATGTGCTCGGCTGCGCGCACGACCGGCCTAATGCGGCGAGCGGTGAGGGCGCATATCCTTACAGCTACGGGTACCGCTTTATCGGCGGGGATGGTCAGCAGTACCATGATATCATGGCGTATCCGCCGGGCCAGGAGCTGGCTTATTTTTCGAATCCGCGAGTGATCCTGCCGGCGCCGATCAACGCCGCGCTCGGCATCGCTGCGGGCAGTCCTGGAGAATCGGATACGGCGGGTACGATCGAACAGACGGCCTTTCTCACGGCGAACTATCGGCTGCAAACGCAGGCGGCGCCGAATCCTGGCGCGCTGATCAACGTCGCGACGCGCGCGTTTGTCGGCCGCGGCGAAGACGTGTTGATCGGCGGCTTCATCGTGGAGGGCGTCCGGTCGAAGCGACTGCTGGTGCGTGGCGCCGGCCCGGCGCTGGCGGGCTTCGGCGTCGCGGATGCGTTGCGCGATCCGTTGCTGCGGGTGTTTTCCGGTGGCGAGCTCGTCGCGGAAAGCGATGACTGGAACGGCTCCGATATCGATGCGGCGGTGAAGGCAGTGGTGGCGTTTCCCTTTCCGGCGGGCAGCGCGGATGCCGCGGTCGTGGTGACGCTCGGTCCCGGGGCCTACACTGCGGTGCTCGAAGGCAAGGGGGGGCAAACGGGCTCGGGCATGATCGAAGTCTACGACGCGGAGCAGGGAGACGGCAGCCGTGTGGTGAATCTGGCGACGCGCGGTTTTGCCGACAGCAACGGTCGTGAAATGCATGGCGGCTTCGTTGTGCAGGGAGAGCCGGGCGCGACGAAACGAATTCTCGTGCGCGTACTCGGCCCCTCGCTGGCGCGCGCGCCATTCCTGCTGGGTGCCGTGCTCGACGATCCGTTCCTGCAGCTGCGGAACGGCGCGGGCGAGCTGCTGGTGGAGAACGACGATTGGAGTTCCGATGCCGAGGGCGGCGTGAGCACCGAGAACGATTTCAAGCCGGCTGTGGCGACCTACGGACAGCGGAGAATTTTCGCGACGGGCCATGCTCCCGGCAATCGGCGCGAGCCCTGTGTGCTGGTGGATCTGCCACCCGGAAATTACACGGCGATCGCCCGCCCGTTCGAGCTGCGCAGCGCGAACGTGTTGCTCGACCAGCCCGCCGTGCCGGGCGTCGGGATCATCGAAGTCTACGAGATCAACCGGTAAGGACTGCTCACGCGCGCCGACTCGGGCGCCTGAATTCAAACTCCGCGCTGGTCAATGCCGGCTCGCGCCTTTCATCATGCGGGCCGAATGGCTTCTCCGGCTTTCGCCCCGTCGATCCCTGCCGTCCTTCGCCGACTCACGGCGTTGCTGCCGGCCGGTCGGGTGCTGGCAGGGCCGGCGCAGCTGGCGGCTTATGAGAGCGATGGGTTGACGGCGTTTCAGGCGACGCCGCTCGCCGTCGTGGTGCCGGAGACGCAGGACGAAGTCATCGCGGCCGTGCGCTTCTGCCACGCGGAGAAGTTGCCGTTCGTGGCGCGGGGCAGCGGCACGAGTTTGTCGGGCGGCTCGCTGCCGTTTGCGGGCGGAATCGTGATTACGTTGAATCGTTTGAACAAGATTCTCCGGGTCGATCCGGTGCAGCGCATCGCGGTGGTGGAGCCAGGCGTGATCAATCTGGCGGTGACCGCGGCGGCGCAGCCGTATGGGCTGCATTTCGCGCCCGATCCCTCGAGCCAGTCGATCTGCACGATCGGCGGCAACGTGGCGTTCAACGCTGGTGGCGCGCACTGCCTGAAATACGGGATGACATCGAATCACGTGCTCGGCGTGAAGGCGGTGCTCGCGACGGGCGAGGTCGTGGAGTTCGGCGGAACGAGCCGCGAACAGGTCGGGCCGGACTGGACGGGATTGTTCGTGGGCAACGAAGGACTTTTTGGAATCGCGCTCGAGGTCACGCTGCAACTGCTGCCGCGCGCGGAAGTATTTCATACCGTGCTTGCGGGTTATCGCACGCTGGAGGAGGCGGGGGATGCGGTGACGGCGGTGGTGGCGAGTGGATTGCTGCCGGGGGCGATCGAGATCATGGATGCCCTTGCGCTCGAGGCGGCCGTGGCGGCGGTGCATGCGGATTATCCTCCGGGGTGCGCGGCGGTGTTGATCGTCGAACTGGAGGGACCGCGCGAGGTGGTGGCGGCGGATCGGGTGCGGCTGGAAGAGATTCTGGTGGCGAGCAAGCCGGTGGAGATGAGGCCGGCGCGCGATGCGACGGAGCGGCTGGCGATCTGGAAAGGGCGCAAGAGCGCGTTCAGTGCGGTGGGGCGGCTGTCGCCGGATTTTCTCGTGCAGGACGGTGTGGTGCCGCGGCGAAAACTCGGCGAGGCGCTGCGCAAGATCGGTGAATGGTCGCGCGAGATGAACGTGCGCTGCGCGAATGTGTTTCATGCGGGCGACGGCAACCTGCATCCACTTATCTTATACGACGGGCGGGAGGCGGGGGCGCTGCAACGGGCGGAGGCGCTCGCGGGAAGAATCCTGCGGATGTGCGTGGAGATGGGCGGCTCGATCACGGGCGAACACGGTGTCGGCATGGAGAAACGCGATTACCTGCCGGACATGTTCACGGCGGACGAGATCGACTGCTTGAAGCGGATCCGGGCGGCGTTCGACCCGTTGGAAATTTCAAATCCGGGGAAAATGTTTCCGAGCGCGGATGCGCCGGCGCTCGTGCAGCATGGGTTGCATCCGCTGGAGAAGGCGGGGGTGATTTCGCGGGAATGAAAATGGAAACGCCAAGCTCCAAGATCCAAGCTCCAGGGAAGACCCAAACACCGGGCTTCAATCCGTCGATCGTGGTTCTGGACATGGTGGGCTTGGGTTCTCCCTGGAGCTTTTATCTCGAGGCCTGGTCCTTCGCCGCATGAGCGCCGCACTTTCAGCTTTGGAACCGGCCAACGTCTCCGAACTCGTCGACGCGGTGCGCTCGGCGCCGCGGGTGATGGCGGTCGGCGCGCAGACGAAGGCGCGACTGGCGCGCGTCGGGGACGACTTTACGCGCGTATCGACTTTGCGGTTACGCGGGATCGTCGACTACGAGCCGAGTGAGTTCACGTTCACGGCGCTGGCCGGGACGCCGCTGAAAGAGATCGTCGCGGCGTTGGCGGAGCGCGGGCAGTATCTGCCGTTCGATGCGATGCTGGCGGATGCGGGCGCGACGCTGGGCGGCACGGTGGCGGCGGGGTTGAGCGGGCCGGGGCGGTTTCGCTTTGGTGGATTGCGCGATTTCATCCTGGGCGTGCGATTCGTGGATGGAAGCGGGCGTTTGCTGCGGCTCGGTGGGCGCGTGGTGAAAAACGCGGCGGGGTTCGATGTGCCGAAATTCTTCATCGGCAGCGCGGGTCGGTTTGGCGTGCTGGCGGAGATCACGTTCAAGGTTTTCCCGCGGCCGCTCGCGCTGCGGACGTTGCGGCTCGAGGCGAAGAATGCGGCGGCGAAGGCGCAGATTTTTTCCGAGGCGGCGCGCACACGCTGGGAGCTGGATGCGCTCGACGCGGCGTTGGAGGAGCCGGCGGTGTATGCGCGCATCGGCGGGCCGGCGGAGGCGATCGAGCCGTTGAGCGCGGAAATCCTCGCGCGGTTTCCGGGTGAGATGATGACGGCGGGTGAGGGAAACTACATCTGGCAAAGCGTGGTGGGATTTCGCTGGGCGCACGCGGGCGGCACGCTGGCCAAGGTGGCGCTCACGCCGGGAGAGGTGCCGGAGTTTGCGTCGATCATGAGCGGGCTCGCGGGCGCGCGTGGCTGGATGAGCGCCGGTGGAAATGTCGGCTATGTCTCGCTGGCGGCCGGCGCGGCGTTGCCGAAACTGGCGTGGCCCGGCGTGACGCTGCGCGGCGAGGGGCCGTTGTGGCTCGGGCCGCAGCGAAGCTATGAGGTGATGCGGGCGGTGAAGGTGGCGCTCGATCCGCAGGGGCGGTTTCCGAACCTGGAAAGTTAACCGCGAATGGACACGAATAGACACGAATCGCCGGTTCTCGGTGACTTCATCCGTGTGTTTTACGCCCCATCTTGATGCAAAAACTTCTCTGATGCTTCACGCGATCAAACCTCAGGAACACGGACCGTTGGGCGAGCCGATGGCGCACGCGGTGCAGACCTGTGTGCACTGCGGATTCTGCCTCGCGGCGTGCCCGACATACCACGAGCTCGGGCAGGAGATGGATACGCCGCGCGGGCGGATCGTGTTGATGAAGCAAGTGCTCGAAGGGACGTTGCCGGCTGAAGCGGCGCAGGTGCACATCGATCGCTGCCTCGGGTGTCTCGCGTGCGAGCCGGCGTGTCCGAGCGGCGTGCCGTATCGCGACCTGATCAGCCCGTATCGTGCGCAGGTGCAGTCGAAGCTGCCGCGGACGGGCGCGGAGAAACTGCGACGCTGGCTGGCGGGGAAAACGATTCCGTATCCGGCGCGTTTTCGTGTCGCGCTGGCGGGAGCGAAGCTCGGCCGGGCGTTCGGCGCGCTCGTGCCGGAGGCGTTGCGGCCGATGTTGACGCTCGCGCCGAAGACGGTGCCGGCGGGCGTGACGCTGCCGGTTGTCGCTCCGGCAAAAGGCGAGCGGCGCGCACGCGTGGCGTTGCTGGCGGGTTGCGCGCAGCAAGTGCTCGAGCCGGACATCAACGTCGCGACGATCGACGTGCTGACGCGCAACGGCATCGAGGTCGTGATTCCCGCGGCGCAGGGTTGCTGCGGCGGCTTGTCGTGGCACACGGGCGATCTCGCGGCGGCGCAGGCTTTCGCGCGACGCAATCTCGACGCGTTTCCGGCCGATGTGGATGCGATCATCACGAACGCGGCGGGCTGCGGGTCGACGATGCACGAGTATCATTTGATTTTGCGCGGCACGTCGGACGAGGCGCGCGCGGAGAGTTTCCGCCAACGGGTCGTGGACGTGAGCGTGTTCCTGACGCGAATCGGGTTGCGCGAAACGCCTCGAGGGTGGGCGAAACCGCGCACGATCGCGTATCATGACGCGTGTCACCTCGCAAACGCGCAAGGCGTGCGCGTGCCGCCGCGGGACTTGTTGCGCGCGATTCCCGGAGTGGAGGTCCGCGAGCTGGCCGACGCCCATCTGTGCTGTGGGAGCGCGGGAACCTACAATCTGGATCAGCCGGAGATCGCGGCTTCGCTGGGGAAGCAGAAGGCGCAGGCGGCGATCTTGACGGGCGCCGAGATCGTGGCGACGGGCAACATCGGCTGCCTCACGCAAGTGCGCGTGCATCTCGAGCAGCTTGGGTCCCCGATGCGCGTGCGGCATACGATGCAGGTGTTGCGCGATGCGTATACGGGGGCGGAAGGGACCAAGGGGACTAAGGGACTCTAAGGGTCCAAAGGATTTTGTAATGAAAACGACAATACAGGCCGTGCTTTGGATGTTGGGCGGATGCGCGATGGCGGTGCTTGTGCCGTCGGCGCACGCTGGTGAGCCGGCGGTGATCGCGGCGTTGCGCGCGGACAACGCGCGGCTGGCGGCGATGATGGCCGGTGACGCCGCGGCGCTCGCGCGGGTGATGTCGGATCAGTTGCGCTTCGTCCATTCGGATGGCCGCGTGGAATCGAAGGCGTCCTACGTGGAGAACGTAATGGCGGGCGACACGGCTTACGCGGACGTGAAGACCTCATCGGTCGAGACGACGCAGATTGCGCCGGATGTCGTGGTGATCCTGGGGGCGCAGCAGATGCGCAAGCGGCTCGGCAAGGAGTGGTCGAACGTGAACCTGCGCTACCTGGCCGTGTACCGGAACGAACTGGGCACGTGGCGAATGGTCGCGTGGCAATCGGCGCGACCGAGTGGGAATAGCGTGGTGCCGAAGTGAAGATCCTAGGCTCCAAGATCCAGAGAAACACCAGGCCCCAAAACCAATCGCGCTCCGGTTCTTGAGCGCTGAAGATTGGAAGTTCTCTGGATCCTGGTACTTGGATCTTGGAGTTTTATTTCCCGTCCGGCACGACGCTCGTCCAGACGTAGGCCTGGAACATCACGAGGCAGCCGACGAGCAGCGCGAGGGCGATGCTGTGCCAGAAGACGGCGCGGAGAATCGTGCCGGCGCTTGGGCTGTCGGGATGGCCGCCGGTCGCCACGCTCGCGACCACGATGCTTTGTGCGTCGATCATTTTCCCCATCACGCCGCCGGAGCTGTTCGAGGCACACATCAAGACGGGTGAAAACCCGAGCTGCTCGGCGGAGACTTTTTGCAGATTACCGAAGAGGACGTTCGAGGAGGTGTCGCTGCCCGTGAGCGCCACGCCGAGCCAGCCGATCAGTGGCGAAAAAAACGGGAACAGCCAGCCGGTGCTGGCCATGGCGAGCCCCATCGTCGTATCCGTGCCGCTGTAGCGCGTCGTGAAGCCGAGCGCCATCATCACGGAAATCGTCAGCAGCGAGATGCGGACACGCATCAGCGTTTGCCCGTAGATTCTGAAGGCGCGGCGCGGGCCGACGCCGAGGAAGAGCGCTGAGGCGATGCCGGCAAGGAGCAGCGCGGTGCCGGTGGCGGAGAGCGCGTTGAAGGTGAAGAGCGCGCTCTCGAGCTCCGGGTGCGGGGCGACGGGCGGGACTTTCTCGACGGCCTTGTGCAGGTAAGGCACGGGAATTTTCGGCGCATACCAGGCGTTGAGCTGGTTCTTCACGAACGGCAGGCCCCACATGAAAACGAAACCGGTGAGAAAGAGCCAGGGCAGCCAGGCGCGCCAGGGCGCGCCGGTTTCGGCGGCGTGGTTTTGGGTTTGGAGTTTTGAGTCCTGCGCTGCGGTGGTGTTGGCTTGAATTTCGGCGGGTTTCCAGAACCGCATCAGCACGACGACGGCGGCCATCGCGGCCGCGGCGGCGATGATATCGACGAGCCACGGGCCGTGGAAATTGCTGACGAGAAATTGCATCGAGCCGAACGTCGCGCCGGCGACGAGGCACGCAGGCCACACTTGGATCATGCCGCGCCAACCGGCTTGCGCGGCCACCAGCCAGAACGGGACGATCAGCGAGAAAAACGGGAGCTGGCGGCCGACCATCGCACTGAGGTCCAGGACATCGAGGCCGGTCAGCGGGGCCATCGTGGTGAGCGGAATGCCGAGGGAGCCGAAGGCCACGGGCGCGGTGTTGCCGATGAGCGCGAGCTTCGCGGCCTCGAGCGGCTTGAAACCGAGCCCGATCATCAACGCGCCGCTGATCGCCACGGGGGCACCGAAACCGGCTGCGCCCTCGATGAAGGCGCCGAAGCAAAACGCGAGCATCAGCGCCTGGATCCGGCGGTCGCCGGAGATGCCGGCGATCTGTTTCTGCAACACGGCGAATTGTCCGGTTTCAACCGAGAGCTGGTAGATGAAGATCGCGTTGAGAATGAGCCAGCCGATCGGCAGCAGGCCGAAGGCGGCGCCGTAGCCGGCGGCGGCGAACGCCAGAGGCGCGGGCATGCCGTAGACGGTGATCGCGATCGCGAGCGCGACGGAGAGCGCGATCATCGCGGCGATGTGCGCGCGCACGTGCCAGAATGCGAGCAGGCCGAGGAGAATGAGGACGGGAATCGCGGCGATCAGCGCGGACGTGCCGATGCCGCCGGTGGGGGCGTAGTTTTGGGACCAGGCGAAGAACATGGGGTACGCGCGCAGCCGCGCGCGGTTTAGGGTTTGGGTTTTGCGTTGGGGTTGAGCTGTGGACCAACCCGCAAGGCCGCCGACAATTCAACTCAAAACCCAAAACACAAAACTCAAAACCGTAACGCGAAGCGTTACAGTCCCTGTGTATCCACTAACCAAATAAGTGCGGTGAGGGCGGCGGCGCCGAACTGCAGCTCGCGCGGGTTCACTTTGTCGAGCGAATCGGCGGTCGTGTGGTGAAGGTCGAAATAGCGCTGCGAATCCGGCCGGAGGCCGGCGACCGTGACGCCTTGCACGAGGAGCGGACCGACGTCGACGCCGCCGGTGCCCTTCACGAACGAGGTGATGCCGTACGGCTCGAAGAGCGCGCGCCATTTCGCGGCGACGCGGTCGTGGGCATCGCGCTGCGTGCTGCCGAGATTGAAGCCGCGCGGTTGGAAGCCGCCGCTGTCGGACTCGAGGGCGAGCACGTGTTTCTCGTTTTTCGCTTTCATGGCCGAGACGTAGGCGGACGAGCCGCGGAGGCCGTTTTCCTCATTCGTGAACAGCACGCACCGCAGCGTATGGCGCGGCTTTAAACCGAGTGTGCGGAAAAGACGGAGGACCTCGATCGATTGCACGACGCCGGAGCCGTTGTCGTGGGCGCCGGGAGCGATGTCCCACGAATCGAGGTGGCCGCCGATCAGGATCACTTCGTCGGGAAATTCGGTGCCGCGGATCTCGCCGATGACGTTGTGCGAGTCGGCATCGGGCAGCCAGCGGGAGTTGATCTTCATCGCGACGCGGACGGTGCTGCCGGATTCTGCGGCGGCGGCCAGGGTGGCGCTCAGTTTGTCGGCGGCGACGGTCGAGAGAGCGGCGGCGGGAATCTTCGGCCCGCCGGGCGGGTACGTGGTGCCGCCGGTGTGCGGAAAATCGTCGTTCGCGTGCGTGAGCGAGCGCGTGAGGGCGCCGACTGCGCCGTACTTTCCCGCGGTCGCCGGTCCGCGACTGCGTTGGTCGCCGGCGCCGCTATAAGCGAGGCGTGGCATGATCGCGGCCGGATCCATCGGGCGGTTGAAGAAGACGATCTTGCCGGAAATTTTCGTGGTGCCGAGCGTCACGACCTCATCGAGCGAGCGGACTTCGATGACCTCGGCGACGATGCCAGATTTTTCGGTGGTGGGCACGGAACCACCGAGCGCGAGGGCGGAGAGCGGCTCGGCGCCGCCGGGGTGAAGCATGACGACGGTCTCGCCCGGGCCGCGCTCCCAGTGCGGCACCTTGACGTCTTGTTTGTAAACGCGATCGAGGCCGAGCGTGTTGAGCGTTGCCTCGGCCCACGCGATCGCGTCCGCAAGATTCCTCGAGCCGGAGAGCCGGCCGGGGTGGCGCGTGACGAGGGTGCGGAGATTTTCGAAAGCCTGTCCGCGGCTGAGTGATTCGGTGAAGATGCGGCGGACCATGGCCGCGTCGGCCGACTCGGCCGGTGTCTGGGCCGAAAGCGCGCCGACGAAAACAAGTAATGCATTTACCAGTACCCAGGGCAGGAAAGCTCGACGCATGCGCGGGAGGATTTGTCGCAGGCGACTGGACGCAAGCGGGGTTTGTACGCATCGTCGCCGCGCATGAGCCACACCAGAATCGTTTCCCGCGCGGCGGCCAGGGCTCTCGTCGCCTGTCTCGCCACCTCCACCATGTTTGCTGCCAAACCCGAAACCCGCGTCCGCGCCGAAATTCCGGCCCAATACCGGTGGGATTTTTCCGCCATCTATCCGAGCTGGGAGGCCTGGGAGGCGGCCATCAAGGAGATGGAGGCGAAGATGGATGCGTTTGCCGGATTGAAAGGAACGCTGGGCCAGGGACCGCAGGCGGTGCTGAAGGCCTACCAAGCTTACGACGACATCGGAATGATGCAGTATCTGGTTTATCGATACCCGCAGTTGCAGCGCGACGTCGATACGCGCAATCAGGAGATCGCGGGGAAATTCCAACGCGTGGGCGCGATCTTCGCGAAGTTCGGGACGGCGACGGCGTGGTTCACGCCCGAGTTGCTGACGATCCCGCAGCCGACGATGGAAACGTGGATCGCGGAGACGCCGGGGCTGGAGCCGTATCGCTTCGGCATCCTCGAGAACTACCGGCAGCAGGCGCATGTGCTGGACGAAAAGGGCGAGAAGCTGCTGTCGTTCGCGGCGCGTTTCAACCAGACGCCGACGCTCACATTTCAGGAGCTGAGCACGTCGGATATCAAGTTTCCGAAGATCACGCTTTCGGATGGCAAGGAGGTGACGCTCACGCCCGGCGCATATCAGTCGGTGTTGATGACGAACTATAATCAGGCGGATCGGGCGAAGGCGTTCGAGGCGTATCTGAAGACGTATGCGGCGACGGAGAACACCTATGCGGCGATCTACAATGGCGTGATGCAGCGCGGCTGGTTCACGGCGCAAGCGCGCAACTATCCGTCGGTGCTCGAGGCGTCGCTCGATGGAAACAATATTCCGCCCGCCGTGGTGACGACGCTGGTCGAGGCGGTGCGCGCGGGGACGGCGCCGTTGCAGCGCTATATGCGGCTGCGGAAGAAGCTGCTCGGGGTGGAGACGTATCATCTCTACGACGGCTCGATCCCGATCTATCGGACGGACAAGACCTATCCCTATGACGAGTCGAAAGAGCTCGCGATCGCGTCGGTCGAGCCGCTCGGCGCCGACTATGTCGCGAAATACCGCAAGTTCGTTTCGGGCGGCCGGATCGATGTCTACGAAAACGAAGGCAAGCGCAGTGGCGCCTACAACGCGGGGGTCTACGGCGTGGGGCCGTATCTGCTTTTAAATTACAACGACACGATGGATGCGTTGTACACGTTTGCCCACGAGGCGGGCCATGCGATGCACACGGTGCTCTCGTATGAGAACCAGCCGTTCGCGACGGCGGACTACACGATCTTCGTGGCGGAAGTGGCCTCGACGACGAACGAGCGGTTTCTCCTCGAGAAGATGCTCAGGCAGACGGACGACCCGAAGGAGCGGTTTCTGCTGCTGCAGCATGCGGTCGACGCGATCGTCGGGACGTTCTACACGCAGGTGTTGTTCGCGAACTACGAACTGCAGACGCACCAGCGCGCGGAGCAGGGGCAGCCGATCACGGCGGACGTGCTGAGCGGGATCTACCTCCAGCTGTTGAAGGACTACTACGGCGACGCGGTGACGATCGACGAACTCTATAAATACACGTGGACGCGCATCCCGCATTTCTTCAACACGCCGTATTATGTGTTTCAATACGCGACGTGCTTCGCGTCGTCGGCGAAATTGTTCAAGGACATGACGACGGGCCCGGAGGCGGCGAGGAGGGCAGCGACGGAGCGGTATCTCACGCTCTTGAAGAGCGGTGGAAACGACCACCCGATGGAGCAGCTAAAAAAAGCCGGCGTGGATCTGACCAGGCGCGAGGCGGTGCAGGCGGTGATCGACCAGATGGACGAACTCGTAACGCAGATGGAGGCCGAGGCGGCGAAGATTCGGTGAGCGGTGGGATGAGGGGGCTGTGGTGGGGCCCGCTCTCCGAGCCGGCCTGGATTCGGAGATGGCAGGGCGATGCAGCTCCTGGAACTCAGGCCGCCTCGGAGAGGCAGCCTCACCATTTTCCGGCGCACGAACCCGGTCCGGACGGGTCGATGGGATTTCATTCGCCATGAACGCCACGATCGTACCGCCGACCATGCAGCAGCGACTCGTTGAACGGCAGCGGCCGGACGGCCCTGTCGTGATGTATCAGCGGTGGGAACGGCTCCTGTTTCTCCATTGGAAGTGGGGCGCGGATGCGGTGCAAGCGACGCTGCCGCCGGGATTGCGCGTGGATACGTTTAACGGCGAGGCGTACCTTGGGCTCGTGCCGCTCTTCATGCGTAAGGTGCGGCCGCGATTGCTGCCGGCGGTGCCGATGATCTCCGACTTTCTCGAGGTGAACGTGCGCACGTACGTGCATGATGGCGCGGGGCGGCCGGGGATTTATTTTTATTCTCTGGATTGCGATCAGCCGCTGGCCGTGGAGGCGGCGCGGACGTTGTTGAACCTGCGTTACGAGCACTCGGAGATGAAGGCGGAGGTCGACGCGGAAGGCTGGGTGGATTTCGAGGCGCGGCGACGCGGCGCGGTGCTGACCGATCATTTTCGCTACAAGGGATTCGGGCCGGCGGGAGAAGCGTTCCCGGAGTCGCTCGAATTTTTCCTGTTGGAGCGGTATCGGTTATTCGCGTCGTCGGCGCAGGGCGAGCGGCTGAATTCGATCCGGGTGTGTCACCCGCCGTATTTGATCCGACAGGCAGAGGTCACGGACTGGAGCGACGCGGTGTTGCGTCTGGCGCACTTCGATGCGGGCGGTCGCGCGCCGGATCACATCTGCTACGTGGAGGAGCAGGACGTGGAGGTGTTCGCGCCGGAGAAGGTGGAGTAGTGCCGGCCTCCGGCCGACCTGGTCGGCGGGCCAGCGCGCCTCAGAACCATTTCTTTTTTCTGAGGTAGAAAAACATCAGCGTCGTCGAGACGAGCGTGATGCCGACGGCGAACGGATAACCTTTCACGAGCTCGGGCATCCGCTCGAAATTCATGCCGTACCAAGTGCCGATGACCATCACCGGGATGGTGATAGCGGTCAGGGCGGTGAGGAACTTGATCCCCTCGTTGGCTTCGAATGCGGCTTTGTTGAGGTAGATATCGAAGGCCATGAGCAAGCGCTCGTGGTAGCTCGCGGCGGTATCTTCCAGGCGGACGAGGTTGTCGCGAAGGTCGCGAAAATAGGGGAGCAGCTTGTGGCGGATAAGCTTGCTGTCGCCGCGGGCGAGCCGGTCGATAACATCGCGTTGAGGGCGGACAATCGTGCGCAGGCGGGTGAAGTCGGTGCGCACGTGAAGGAGCTCGTTGACGAGCTTCTGATGCGCTGAGGCGGACTTCGCGAGGACGTGCTCCTCGAGCTCCTCGAGCTCGGCGCGCAGCTCATCGATCACGGGCGCGTAGTTGTCGACGAGCAGATCGATCAGCGTGTGAGCGATGCGGTCGGGGCCGCGGGGGCCGACGCCGGCGCTCTTTATGAAGCGCTCCATCAGGGAGGTGACTGAGCGCAGCGGGGCGGTGTGAAACGTGACGAGGTAGTCGCGGCCGAGAAAGAAATCGAGCTCGGTGGTGTTGAACTTTTCCGTGCGGGTGAAGTCGACCGCGTGGGTGACGATAAAGAGGTAGTCCTCGTAATCCTCGACCTTGGGGAGCGAGTTGGGTTGGACGCAGTCTTCGATCGCGAGGGGGTGAAACTGAAAGACGCCCTCGAGGATGCTCTTGATCTCCTCGGGCGTGGCGGAGTCGAGGTCGACCCAAAGCAGCAGGCCCTTGTCGGCGCGGACGAGGCGGAGCGCTTCGACTTCGAGGTCCTGGCCGACGAGCTTGCCGTCGCTGAAGATGAACGAGCGGATCATCGGAAATTGGGAATTGCGGAGTGCGAATTGCGTATTGGCCAGACCAATGGCGTGGGATTCGGACGGGAGAGCCGGCCGTTGGCAAATCTTCAGCGGCGCGTGCGTTCTGGCCGGGCTGTGATCGATGCCGGCGGAACGCGAACTTCGTCCTGCGCAATCCGCAATCAGAAATCCGCGATCCGGAATCGATCGGATCCGGAATTTGGTTGGGCGCGGCCGTTGGCTACGATGAATGCCTCACGGTGAGGGCCGGGAAGAGCGCACGGTTGGCTCGGGGGGCGGAGAATGCAGCGCCAGGCAAATCGGCGGGTCTTCGCGCGCTAGGAGCTGGGGCCGTGCAGCTGACATTGCCTTACCTCGGTTCGCGGGCGGGATGTGAAACAGAGCAGCGCGATCCGGATTCGCGCAATGCCCCGGGCGACACCGCGGCCACGATGATTCGGCTGACAGCACGAGACGCCGTAGCGGCGAATGGGCATCCGGGAATCCGGGAGGCTTGGTGGAAATCGGAAGCGAGCGAACTCCGGAGGCCGCTGCGATCCAGCGCTGGGGGGCAGCAAAACGGGGGAGCGACTAGGTGAGTGTCGGCTTGTCTTACATCTTCTCGTCAAACGACGTGCAATCGTAAGGTGCTTTTGGGCTGTATCTTAATAGGCCTGAATGAACCTATTGCCTATGATTAGCAATGACATGGCAAAAGCTCCGACGAAAAAAAGGACATTCTTGGACGGCCAGGAAACGGATTAAAAAATCATAACATGCTATTAAAAACAGAGTTAAAAATAAATATAAGTGATGGTATGTCACGTGCTAAAGCTGATCCACATTTCTGACTCCTCAGAAGTGATCCCGCATTATCGATAAAAAAAATGATAACCAAGCTGTTAAAAAATGGATGTTACCTCCTCACGTTGGCTGCCGCGCCCGGCAGCCTGCTCGCAGTCACTCCTCCGCCGGTTTCCGTTCCTGATACGGGTTCGACGGTTGTGCTGGCTGGTATCGCCTTGGCTGGCCTTTGCACGGCACGACGATTCCTGAGCAAGCGTGGCTAACCTTCTTCCGAGCCTTCCGTGAATGGGAGGCTCGTTTTATTCCTGCTCCAACTGGGGAGCGGCAGCTCCCTAACCCCAAAAATGGCTGGCCTAGCTGGGGCTGGCCTTTGCTGGCGCCGTGTTACTGGCGGCGGGTTTCCGATTTTCGTCCCGCCAGTTCGTCGCCCCTTCAACTTATGAATAGCCTTTTTGCGCTCCTGCGGTCGGGCCATGCCCGGATTCTTGTTCTTTTCCTGTCACTGCCTTTCATCGCTGCGTTGTACGCGGCGGAGCCCGGGCTGGTGCTGCCACCTGCGCCGCACAATGAGGCGGACGGCATCATCAGGGTCGCGTGGGGCAACCCGCCGGGGGTCGGCGAGGCGCCGGAGTGGAGTTATATGACCGTGGATATACAGCCCGCGGGCGGGCCGAACTTCGCGCCCACGCCGCCAATCGCGCCGGGACGCTATCCGCTATGGTGTTTCGACGTTAATACTGAAATCGATCCTGGCATGGGGACGCTCTATGGAGGGTATCTTTATTCATCGACCGATCCGACGGCGTCGTTCAATGCCTTTCTCCCCAATCACCCCAACGTCATCCAAGGCCCGGAGACGTGGAAGAAAATCAATTACCTGATCAATCACCGCCTGCTGGCCTGCGACGGAACTGTCCCCACCATGTGGGAAGTTCAACACGCGATATTCGCCCTGTTCGGGCAACCGGGATTGCCCTCACCACCCTATCCGAGTGTGCGGGCCAACGTGGTGCAGTGCCTCGTCGACGAAGCCAACGCGAATGCCGCCACCTGGCAGCTCTCCTGCGGCGACAAGGTGGCCGTTATATATAACATCGATGTGAACTGGGACGCGAGCCTGCCGGACGTGCAGCTCGTGTTCCTCGAAGTGCCCGTTTCCTGCGCCTCGCTCGGCAATTATGTCTGGTATGATGTGAATGCGAACGGCAAGCAGGACGGCGGAGAACTCGGTGTGCCAAATGTCCAGGTGCAGCTGTATCGTTGCGTCGATAACGCACTCGTAGCGACCACGATGACCGACGCCAACGGTCTCTATCTTTTCAACGGCCTGCTGCCGAACGATTATTATGTGAAGGTCGTCGCTCCCGCGGGATATATATTTACGTCTAAGAACGCCGCCGGGACAACCGGCGAGAACGACAGCGATGCCGATGACACCGGCCTCATGACTTGCACGACGCTCAGCGACGGCGAAAACGATCTGTCTTGGGATACCGGCCTGTATCAACTTGCGGCGATTGGCGATCGGGTGTGGCACGACGTGAACGTCAATGGCGTGCAGGACGTCGGCGAGACCGGTGTGAATGGCGTGACCGTCGAACTCTATAACTGCGTCGGTGACGTTCTCGTCGCGACGTCCGTGACCGCCGGCGACGGCCTCTATAGCTTTACGATACCGCCGGGCGATTATTATGTGAAGTTCACGAATCTGCCTGCCGGATATGTTTTCACCGCATCGGTTGCAGGCGGGTTGTCCGACCCCAGCGACAGCGACGCCAATACCCTCACGGGCAAGACCGATTGCACCACGATTGTCAGCGGAGAGAATGATACCACATGGGACGCCGGTATCTATATACCCGCGTCGCTCGGCAATCGGGTATGGTTCGATACCAACGCCAATGGCGTCCAGGACCCCGGCGAGCTTGGCGTCGACAATGTCACGGTCGAACTGTATGCCTGCGCCGGTGACGTGTTGCTCGCCTCGACGACCACCACGGGGGGCGGTCTCTATGGCTTCAAGGTTTTCCCCGGCGATTACTATGTGAAGTTCTCGAGCCTGCCGGTCGGCTATAAATTCACGACCAACGTAGCCGGCTCCGCATCCGACCCAACCGATAGTGATGCAAACGCGGTGTCCGGGAAAACGGATTGCACCACGATTGCGCCCGGTGAGAACGACGACTCGTGGGACGCGGGTCTCGTCGCGATACCGCCGCTCACGTTGCAGTGTGCGGGCGGAACGGGGCAGGTGGGCATGGCCTATAATTCGTCTCTGGTGGTTGCGGGTGGCACGCCACCCTATACCTTCTCGATCGCAGCGGGCTCGTTGCCGCCGGGCCTGTCTCTCAATGGGACGACCGGTGCGATCACCGGCACGCCGACAGCCGCAGGCGCGTTCAACTTCACTGCGAAGGTCGTCGATTCGATGGCAGGCACAGCGTTTTCCACCACGTCGAACTGCAGCATCACGGTCGGTGAAGCGCCTTGCATCCCGAGCACCTTCGCCTTCAGCGGCAATACAAGCACCTGGGGCTCGAAGGGAAATATTCGTACCTATACGGTCAACGGCATCTCCGTTAAGGTGAGCGCGTTCAGCCGCGCCAAGTCAGGCTCGAATCCGTGGGATCCCGCGTACTTGGGAGCCTACAGCGGCGGCCTCGGAGTCACCGACGAAAGCGAAGGTTGGGTCAGCGGCAACAGCCACACGGTCGACAATATCGGCCGCCACAACTTTGTGCTCTTCGAGTTCTCCCAACCGGTGGTGGTCAACCGTGCGTTCCTGGGCTACGTCGTCGCCGACAGTGATCTCAGCGTGTGGGCCGGCAATGCGACGGACCCCTATAACAACCACCTCACCTTGTCGGACTCGCTGCTCAGCGGTCTCACGCGGCAGGACAATACCACGGAGAGCGGGAGCCCGCGCTGGGCCAACCTCAGCAGCGAGATGTCGGGCAATGTACTGGTGATCTCAGCCTGGCTCGACGACACCTCTGCCGAGGACGAGTTCAAGATCGGCGCATTGGATATCTGCCAGCCGCCGAGCCCGGTTGCGCTCGCCTGCGTGGCAGACGGCACGGGCATAGCGGGTTTCGCGTATTCGTCGTCGCTCGTCGCGACGGGTGGTGTCCCCGGCTACACGTTCTCGATCACGTCGGGTAGCCTGCCTCCGGGACTGACCCTCAACACATCCACGGGCGCAATCACGGGTACCCCCACGACGGTCGGTACGTTCGCCTTCACGGCCAAGGTCGTGGACTCGACCGGCGCGACCGGTGAACACACCACCAGCAAGCAATGCTCGATCAAGATCGATCAGAAGACGCCGCCGAAGGTGACATTGCAGTGCGTCTCCAAGTCCACGGGCAAGGTAGGCGAGGTGTATTCGGCGTCCTTTGATGCCGGCGGCGGCACGCCACCTTACACCTTCTCGCTCGTGTCTGGCACGCTGCCGAATGGCCTCACGTTGAACACCTCGACGGGAGCGCTTACCGGCACACCGACCAAGGCCGGCGTGTTCAACTTCAGCGTCAAGGTGGTGGACTCGAAGGGCAACACCGGCAGCAATGCCGCAACGGTGGAATGCTGCGTCACGATCAGCGGACCGCCGGACGTGAAGCTGGTGTGCGCCTCGCAGGGCAGCGGCGTCGTGGGCACGGCGTACTCGTCGAGCCTCACCGCCAGTGGCGGCACGCCGGGCTATACGTTCTATATACTTTCGGGTCAGTTGCCGAAGGGTCTCACCCTGAAGCAATCGACCGGCCTCATCACGGGCACGCCGACGCACCCTGGCACCTATTGCTTCACGGTGAAGGTCATCGATTCCAAGGGGGAGAAGGACACCGTGGAATGCTGCATCAAGATCACCGCTCCGCTCTGCGTACAGAGCACGTTCGCTTTCAGCGGCAGCACGAGCACCTCGGGCTCAAAGGGCAACACCCGCACCTACACGGTCAACGGCATCTCCGTTAAGGTGAGCGCGTTCAGCCGGGCCAAGTCCGGCTCGAATCCGTGGGATCCCGCTTATCTCGGCGCCTACAGTGGCGGCCTCGGCGTGACGGACGAGAGCGAAGGTAGCGGTGGTGGCAACAGCCACACCGTCGACAACGTCGGCCGCCACAACTTCGTGCTGTTCGAGTTCTCGCAGCCTGTCGTGGTCAACCGCGCGTTCCTTGGTTACGTCGTCGCCGACAGCGATCTCAGCATCTGGATCGGCAACGCCTCGAATCCGTTCAACAACCATCTCACGCTCTCCGACTCGCTGCTCACCGGCTTCAAGCGCGAGGACAATACGACCGAGAGCGGCAACACCCGCTGGGCTGACTTCAACTCCAGCCAGACCGCCGGCAACGTGCTCGTCATCGCGGGATGGCTGGACGACACCTCGGCCGAGGACGAGTTCAAGATCGGCGCGCTCGATATCTGTGTCGGCCAGGGCCAGTCGGACAACGACATCCCGAGTCCGTGGCAGACGAAGGACATTGGCAGCGTCGAGAAGAAGGGTTTCGCGAGCTACTCGGGCGGCACGTTCACCGTCGCGGGTTCCGGCAACGACCTCGGTGGTTGGGACGGCAAGGATGAGTTCCGCTTCCTCTATCAGACGGGCAGCAGCAACTGCACCGTAATCGCGAAGGTGCAGTCGATCCAGGACACGCAGGATGGCGCCACCGCCGGCGTGATGATCCGCGACTCGCTGGGCAGTGATGCGAAGTTTGCCGCCGCCTTGGTGACTCCGGAAAACGGAATCCTGCAGCAGACCCGTTCCTCAACGGGCGGCAATACGAGCACGAAGACCGATTCGGGCCCGACCGCTCCCTACTGGGTGAAGATCGTCCGCGATGGTCATACGTTCACGATGTATCGTTCTTCGAACGGCTCCTCGTGGACCCAGATCGACCAGCCCGTCACGATCTACATGGGGTCGAGCGTCTACATCGGCCTCGTCACCAACAGCCGAAAGGATGGAGTTATCTGCACTGCGACGTTCAGCAACGTCACGGCGTCGCCGTAACGCCCACCTCCGGGACAAATCATCACCGACGGCCTGCGCCCTTGGCGTGGGCTGTCGCTTCTCAAAAACAGTGCAGCCGCGCTCCCGCTTCGTCTCGATTCTCCTCGCGTTTGCCGCCGTCGGCGCGCTTGGCGTGATCGGCTGGCAAGCGGGAGCGCTGGCGTTGTTTTCTGAGCGAGGTTCATCCTCGACTGCCTCGATGGTCGATCTACGGACGATCGCCCGCGGCGGTTCGTCTGCCCGTTCGAGCATGCCGAAGCCTCGGCCGGCATCCGCCGATCCCAGGCTTCGGGAATTCACGGCGGCCTGGGAGGAGCTCGATGCGGAACCGAATCCCGACCTCTGGACCGAGGGTGTGACCAGGATGGTCGACAATTTGCCGGCGATGGCGCTGCGGAGCGCGCTCGATTATGTGCGAACGCGCGCAGATTCGAAGCTCGCGCAAATTCTCACGGTGCGCCTGCTCCGCCGTTGGACCGGCCTCGAACCGCGAGCCGCCGCAAACTGGGCAGCATCGCTCTCGTCGGAGTCGGAATCCATGCGAGCGGATGCCGTCGCCGCCGTGGCCAATGTCTGGGCCGAGCAGGGCATCGTCGATGCCTTGACGTGGGCTCGCGCGCTGGCAGCCGGTGAAGCACGCCAGCGCGGGCTGCTGGCGGTGGCGTTTGAAGCGTCGCGCGGCGAGCCGGTGAAAGCCCTCGAGCTCGCCCTCGAGCTGCCTCAATCCGAACGCCGCGAGGAACTCGTGCGACACGCCGCCAACCAACTCGCCGCAACCGATCCCGATCTCGCCGCGTGGTGGGCTGGTCAGCTCGATCCGGGGCCACTGCGCGAGCGCACGCTGGCCAATGTCGCCGCACTCTGGGCCGACACGGATCCTGTTTCCGCGGCTACCCTCGCCTTGCAACTCCCCGCAGGACGCGCGCAAGACGATGCGGTCGTCAGCATCGTGCAGCGATGGGCGCAACAGGCGCCCGAAGATGCCGCTGCGTGGGCCCTTAAATTTCCTGCCGGCCTCATGCGCGACACGAGCCTCGAGAGTGTGATGAAACTCTGGGCCGATCGCGATCTGGACGCGGCCGGACGCTGGCTCAATACGCTCCCGGCCGGATCGAACCGGGATGTCGCCGTGGCTGCCTACGTCACCCGGATCGACGCGAGCTATCCGCAACTGGCGTGGCAGTGGATCGAAACCATCGGCGACGAGACGCTGAAAGCGCGCCAGCGCGAATCGCTCGCCACCCGCTGATCGGTGAGTTGCGCAAGGCAGTTGGCCATGCTTCCTGAAAACCATGAATCTCGTGCGATGAGGAAGCGTTTCCGTGCGGGCGCCGCCGCGTTGCGGCTTGTGCTTGGCGTCGTCGTCGCGCTGGCCGCATCGAGCGTCCGAGCCCACGAACAATCCGCAGGGACTCGGGCGATCGTTCTTCCGCCCGCGCCCTCGGCAGTCGAAGCGAGCGCCGCCGCGAAGGGCCTCGTGTGGGATGCGCTCAAGAAAACCTACGAGGCAAAGCCAGGCGAGAAGGAGGTGGTGTTCGAGTTCAATGCGACAAATCCGACGACCGCCACGATCGCCATCCAATCCATCCATACCTCCTGCGGCTGCACGGTGGCGCAACTGCCGCCGCTTCCAGCCGCCCCCTATTTGCTCGCGGCGAGGGCAAGCGCGCCGGTGCGTGTGACGCTGAATTTGCAGGGCAAGGCCGGTGTGATCGCGAAAACAATCACGGTGACCACTGCTGCCGGCCCCTATACGCTGACCGTCGAGGCGGTCGCTCCCGGCGCCGCGTTGGCGAGCATCGGTGCTGATCGCGAACGTAATATCGCGATCGCGGCGCGTGATCGGCAGGCGATCTTCAAAGGCGACTGCGCCAAATGTCACGCCGAGCCTGCCGGCGGCAAAACCGGTCAGGATCTCTACCGCGCCGTCTGCACGATCTGCCACGAGGCGCATCCGCGCGCGTCGATGATTCCTGATCTACAGGTTGCGCGGGAGGGCCGCGACCTTGCCTATTGGACGAAATGGGTGACCGAGGGCGGCTCCACGATGATGCCTGCTTTTGCGGAGCGACACGGTGGACCGCTCAATGCTGAACAGGTCGGGACCTTGGCGATCTACCTTTTTGCCGAGTTCTCCCGCACGCCGTTCGCGGATTCAGCGCGGGCGAAAACCAATCAATAATACCCTCAAAAATAAACGACCACTGCGCGACGAAGCCACACGCGCGATCACAAGCCGAGCTTCGCTTCGGCGGCGGCGATGGCGGCGATGAACGCTTCGGGGGTCTGGGCGTTGAGGAAGGTCGCACGGTCGGCGGGATCTTTGAGGATCTTGCAGAGCGCACTGACGACGGCGAGATAGTCGCCGGGCTTCGTCTTGGGCGTGCCGAGGACGAAGAAGAGCCGCACGATCTCGCCGTTTGCGTCGAAGGGAATTCCGACCTCGGCACGACCGACGGCCATCACGATTTTCTTCACGTGTTCGGTGCGGGCGTGGGGCAGCGCGACGGCGTTCCCGAGGCAGGTGGTGTCGAGCCGGTCGCGCGCGAGCAATTCGTCGTAGAAAGCGGAGAAGTTCGAGACGTCGGGATGATTCTCGAGCTGGCGCGCGATCTCGTTCAACGCGGCGGTGCGCTTGGTGCTCTGCACCGTCAGGGCAATGCGCGAGGGATCGAGAAGCGAAGTGATGCGGCCGGCCATGATGAGGGAAGAAGCGAACGGGGTGCGACGTTGGCAAGGGCGGAGTTGAAATCGCGCGGCGACGCAGCGGGGCGGAATGGACGCCACGCGCAGGAGCGGAAAAGACATTGCTGCGGGAGGTGTGGCGCGCTGAGGTGTCGGACATGAAACGAGCGTTCGTGTGCGCGATGTTTTGGTGTGGCAGCGGGCTGGCGGTGATGGGCGCGGAAGAAGCGTTTTCGAGGACCGTGCCGGCGTCGGATTTCGCGGCGGCTGGGTTGGGGAAATTGTCCGCGCAGGAGCTGGCCCGGCTCGATGCCTTGGTGCGTGATTTCAAGAGTGGTGCGCTCGAGGCGGCCCGGCGCGAGGTGGCGGCGGCGAGTGAGGCGCGCGCGAAGGCGGAGGCGGCGGCGGCGCGCGCCGAAGAGGAGGCTCGGACGGTTCGGGCGGCAGCGACGTCTCGCGCCGAAGAGGCGGCGGAGCCGAAGGGCGAGCGTAGTCTGCTGGCGCGGGCCAAGGTCTTGCTCACACCGGGTACGCAGGTGGAGTATTCGACGCTCGATGCGCGAATCGTGGGGGAGTTTCACGGCTGGCAGCCGCGGACGGTGTTTACTTTGGACAACGGACAGCGCTGGCAGGTGATCGGCGGCGACAGCTATGTGGTGTCTGGGGAACCGGGGCCAAAAGTGAAGATCGTGCCTGGTGTGCTGGGCACGTTTTGGATGCATGTGGACGGGCATCGGCAACGGGCGAAGGTCGCGATCCTCAGCGCGGGAAAATAGACGCGTCCGGTTCGGCGACAAAAAAGGCGCGCCGGTGAAGGCGCGCCTTTTTCGAGCGAAGCGGCAGTGCGCGGGCGCGCTGCCGCTGGTGATCAGGCGGTCGGCGTCGGGGTCGGATCAGCGGCCGGCTCTGCGTTGGCGGCTTGCTGCTCGTCGGTCTCGATGATGCGCGCGATGCTCAGGAGCTTGTCGCCGGGCTCGAGCGTGACGAGCCGGACGCCCTTTGCGCCGCGGCCGGTTTCGCGAATGTCCTTCACCGGGCAGCGGATGCTCTGGCCCTTGGCGGTGAGGAGCATGACCTCGTCGGTGTCGCACACGCTCAATGCTCCGGCGAGCCGGATCGAGCCGTCCTCGGGCAGGTCGATCGCCCAGACACCGCTGCCGCCGCGGTTGATGAGGCGGTAATCCTCGAAGCGCGTGCGGACGCCGAGGCCGGCTTCGCTCGCGACGAGGAATTTCGCGGTGTGATCGACGACCTCGATGGCCTGCAGGTAATCGCTCGCGAGCTTGAAGCGCATGCCGGTGACGCCACCGGTGGCGCGGCCGGTGGGGCGGAAGAGGTCGTCGCCGGTGTCGGGATTGCGCTCGCGGAAACGGACGGCGAGGCCCTGGTTCGAGACAAGGATGAGCTCGTCGTTGCCCGTGGTGAGCACGGTGCCGATCACCTTGTCATCGTCGGAGAGGTTTATCCCGATGAGGCCGCCTTCGCGCGTGGCGTTGGCGTAGTCGGCGAGGGAGCTCTTCTTGATGACGCCAGCCTTCGTGGCCATGACGAGATAGCGGTCCGCGATGAAGTCTTTCACGCAGAGCATCGACGCGATCTTCTCGCCCTCGGTCAGGCGGAGGAACGACGAGACGGACTTGCCCTTCGATGCGCGTGTGCCCTCGGGAACGTCGTAGACCTTTTTCGCGTGGCACTGGCCGGTGTTCGTGAAGAACAGGATGAAGTCGTGCGTGCTCGCGGTGAAGAGATGCTCGACGAAGTCCTCCTCGTAGGTTTCGGCGCCGATCACGCCCTTGCCGCCGCGTTTTTGCGAGCGGTAGTCGGCGACGGGGGTGCGCTTGATGAAGCCGAGGTGTGAGACGGTGATGACACAGCCCTCGTTCGGGATGACATCCTCCATCCGGAATTCGCCGGCGGCGCCGATGATTTCGGTGCGGCGTGGCGAGGTGTATTTCGCCTTCATGTCGCCGAGTTCCTTCTTGATGAGGGCGAGCAGCACGGCCTCGGATTCGAGAATGGCGCGGAGCTCGGCGATGAGCTTCATGAGCTCGACGTATTCCGCCTCGATCTTGCCTCGTTCGAGGCCGGTGAGTTGATACAGGCGGAGCTCGAGGATGGCGTCGGTCTGGCGCTCGGAGAGCGGATATTTCGCCATCAAGCGCTGCTTGGCCTCCTCGCGATTCTGCGAGGCGCGGATGATTTTGACGAAGTCGTCGAGGTTATCGAGGGCGATGATATAGCCCTCGAGAATGTGGGCGCGGTCCTCGGCTTCCTTCAGGCGATACTTCGTGCGGCGGGTGACGACATCGCGGCGGTGCTCGATATAGCATTCGATGAGCTCCTTGATGTTCATCTGCTTCGGCCGCTTCTTGTCGAGGGCCAGCAGGGTGACGCCAAAGGAAGATTCGAGCGCGGTCTTCTGAAAGAGCTGGTTGATGACGACCTTGGCCTGCTCCCCGCGTTTCAGCTCGATGACGATGCGCGTGTTTTCATCGGATTCGTCGCGGAGGTCGCGGATGCCATCGATCTCCTTCTCGCCGACGAGCTCGGCGATTCTGGTGACGAGGGTGTTGCGGTTAACATTATATGGAATCTCCGTGATGACGATCTGCTCCATGCCGCCCTTGAGCTCTTCGGTATGGGCCTTGCCGCGGGTGCGGACGATGCCCTTGCCGGTCTTCAGGTAGGACAGGATGCCGTCGCGGCCGGAAATGATGCCGCCGGTCGGATAATCGGGGCCTTTGACGATATTGCAGATCTCGTCGATGGAGATGCGCGGGTTGTCGATGATGGCGACCGTGGCGTCGATGATCTCGTCGAGATTATGCGGGGGGATGTTCGTCGTCATGCCGACGGCGATGCCGGTCGAACCGTTCATCAACAGATTCGGCAGCGCGGACGGGAGGACGGTGGGCTCGGTGGTCGACTCTTTATAGTTGGGGACGAAGTCGACGGTATCCTCCTCGATGTCGCGGAGGAGATCCTCGGCGATCGCGTTGAGGCGGGCCTCGGTATAACGATAGGCGGCGGGCGGATCGCCGTCGACGGAGCCGAAGTTGCCCTGCGGATCGATGAGGGGATAGCGCATCACCCACGGCTGGGCCATGCGCACGAGCGTGTCGTAGACCGACGAATCGCCGTGCGGATGGTAGTTTTTCAACACTTCACCGACGACACCGGCGCACTTGTCGAACGCGCGGTTATGCAGGAGGCCTTCGCGCAGCATCGCGTAGAGGACGCGGCGTTGTACGGGCTTCAGGCCGTCGCGCGCATCGGGCAGGGCGCGCGAAATGATGACCGACATCGAATATTCGATGTAGGCCGTCTGCATGATGTCGGTGATATTGGCCGATGTGAGTTTCTCGGAGGCGGTGTACACGGAAAGAAAAAGCGGTTTTACAGAAGCAAACGAAGGGAACGAAGAGCTGGGATCTTCGCTCCCTTCGTTGCCTTCTGTTCAAATCAGGAGTTAAACATCCAGAAACTGTACGTTCAACGCGTTGTCCTCGATGAACTGGCGGCGCGGTGGGACTTCGTCGCCCATCAACAGGGTGAACAACGCATCGGCCTTGGCGGCGTCTTCTATATTCACCTTGAGGAGGCGGCGCTTTTCCGGATCCATCGTGGTCTCGAAGAGCTGCTTCGGGTTCATTTCACCGAGACCTTTATAGCGCTGGATGCTGAGGCCCTTGCGGCCGTTGGCGCGGATCTGCGCGATGATGTCGAGCGGACCGCGCAACTCGGTCTTCGATTCGCTCTTCTGGCCCGGGTTCTCCGTGATGGTGAACTGCACTTCCTCCGTGGCCGTGAACTTGGTCGTGTCGAGGCCGGTGGCGGCGATCGCCTTGAGCAGCTTTGCCATCTCGGTGCTTTCGAAGATCTCGTGGATCGTCACGCGCTTGGCGGTCGCGAGATTTTTCCTGGGTGCGGGCGCGGGCGACGCGGTGCCGCTGTTTTCACCGTTCGGAAGAGCGGCGTTTTCGGTCTGTTCCGTGAGGTCGGCGTTGAGGCCGTGCTCTTCGAGGAAGCGGGCGCGGGCGTGTTCGTCGAGGAGGAACTCGTGGTTCTCCTTGTTGCCCTCGCGGATGCGCGCCACGTAGCGCGGCAACGCATGGGTCACGGGATCGTGGGCGTCGAGGTATTCGGGCAGCGACGCGCCGTAGCGCGTGACGCCGGCGCCGAGCTTCTCGAGCGCGGCGAGGTTTTCGACGATCTTGTCCACTTGCGCGGGCGCGAAGACGTGGCTGTCGCCGAGGCGCGTGAGGACGACGTCCTCGGAGCCAAGCTCGAGGAGGATGCGGTTGAGCTGCTCGTCGTTATCGACGTATTGCTCGCGCTTCTTGCGCTTGATTTTATACAGCGGCGGCTGGGCGATATAAATATAGCCACGCTCGATCAGCCCCTTCATCTGGCGGTAGACAAACGTCAGGAGCAGCGTGCGGATGTGCGAGCCGTCGACGTCGGCATCCGTCATGATGATGATCTTGTGATAGCGGGCTTTATTGACGTTGAAGCCGCCGACGTTGTCGTCGCCCTCGCCGATGCCGGTGCCGCACGCGGTGATCAGGGTGCGGATTTCCTCGTTGGAGAGAACCTTGTCGAGGCGGGCCTTCTCGGTGTTGATGAGCTTGCCGCGGAGGGGGAGGATCGCCTGGAAGCGGCGGTCGCGGCCCTGTTTCGCGGAGCCGCCGGCGGAGTCGCCCTCGACGATATAGAGTTCGGTGAGCGCGGGGTCGCGTTCGGAGCAGTCGGCGAGCTTGCCAGGGAGGCCGCCGCCGGAGAGCGCGCCCTTGCGGACGGTCTCGCGCGCCTTGCGGGCGGCTTCGCGAGCGCGAGCGGCATTGAGGCCCTTGTCGACAATGCGCTTCGCGACGGGCGGGTTGGCGCTGAAGTAGAACATCAGTCCTTCATAGCAGACAGAACCCACGATGCTCTCCACCTCGGGCGAGAGGAGCTTCACCTTGGTCTGCGACTCGAACTTCGGATCGCTGTGCTTGATGGAAATGACGGCGGCGAGGCCTTCGCGGACGTCGTCGCCGGTGATCTGCGGATCCTTGTCCTTGAGGAGATTGTTGGCCTTGGCGTGTTGATTGATCGCGCGGGTGAGGGCGCTGCGGAACCCGGAGAGATGCGTGCCGCCGTCGGGATTGTGAATCGTGTTGGTATAACAAAGCACCTGGTCGTTATAGGTGTCGTTATATTGAAGGACGATCTCGGCGTGGATTTCGGCGGCTTTGTCGTCGAGCTGGAACTTGGTCTCCTTCGTGATCCGGACGGGTTTGGGGTGCAGCGGGGTCTTGCCCTGATTGAGCTGCTTCACGAATTCCTCGACACCATCCTTGTAGTAATAGCGTTCCGGCTTGGGCTCGGCGGGGCGCTCGTCGGTGAAGATGATTTCCAGGCCCGAATTCAGGAACGCGAGCTCGCGCAGGCGCTGGCTGATGCGGCCGGCCTGGAAGACGGTGGTTTCCTTGAAGATCTCGGCGTCGGGCTTGAACGTGATGAGCGTGCCGGTGCCGCTGGCTTTGCCGATGACTTCGAGCTTCTTCACGGTCTTGCCGCGCTCGAATTTCATGTGATGCACCTGTTGGTTGCGGGAGACCTCGACCTCGAACCATTCGGAGACGGCGTTGACGCACTTGGCGCCGACACCGTGCGTGCCGCCGGAGAACTTGTAGCCGCCCTGCCCGTATTTGCCGCCGGAGTGGAGGGTGGTGAGCACCATCTCGACGCCCGGAATCTTGTACTGCGGGTGGATGTCGACCGGGATGCCGCGGCCATCGTCGCGGATGCTGATCGAGCCATCGACGTGGATGCTCACCTCGATGCGCTTGCAGTGGCCGGCGAGGTGTTCGTCGACGGAGTTGTCGAGGACTTCGGAAACGCAATGGTGGAGCGCGCGTTCGTCGGTGCCTCCGATGTACATGCCGGGCTTCTTGCGGACGGCTTCGAGGCCCTCGAGTTTGCCGAGCTGGGAGGCGTTGTAAGCCTCGCCGATGGGCTGGTTTATTGGTGCTTCTTGCGGGTCGGGAACGTCGGACATGAAGATGGTTTCGAGCGGGATTTGTGGGCCGAAAATGAAAGGCAAAAACTCTCGGAAAACTCCCTCGGTGGCGAGGGTTTTTTCGGGAAAAGACTGAGGCTGGAAACCGGTTCTTTTCGCGATTAAAGGCTTGCGATGGCAGGCGTGAGGGGGATGGCAGGGGAGCGGCGAATCGAAACGCGATTCTGCGCCTTGAAGCGCGGCAAACTGCGTGGCGCGCAGGCGCATCCGCTCCGCAGTTGACCGGCGCCGCCGGACTGCGGCAGAGTCGCGCGGCATGCCGAACGCCGTGATTCAAGCCCTGCTCATCCTGCAAGATCGCGACCTGAAGCGGCTTGGGCTAGAGGCGCTGTTGAAGCAGATTCCGGGCGATATCGCCCGCGTGGAGCAAAAGATTGCGACCGAGAAGGCGGCGATCGAAACCGCGCGAACGGAGTTACGGGAGCTCGAGTCGAAGAAGAAGCTGCTCGAGACCGAAATCGGGTCGGCGGAGACGAAAGTCGGCAATTACCGGACCCAGCAGCTTTCGATCCGGAAGAACGACGAATATCAGGCGATGGGGCACCAGATCGAAACGGTGCAAGCCCAGATCGCCGAGCTCGAAGGCCAGGAATTGGAGGTCATGTACGCGATCGACGAGGCGAAGAAAAAATTCGCCGCGGCCGAAGCGGAATTGAAGGCGAACATTTCCGGGCACGAAGCGCGGATCAAGACGCTGCGGGAACGCGAAGCGAGCGTAGCCGCGGAGTTGCAGGCCGCGCAGGGCGAGGTGGCGAAGGCGCGCGAGACGATCGAGCCGTTGCGCCTGCGTGTGTATGACCGGATCGCGACGCGCAACATGCCCGTGGTCGTGGCCGTGCACGCGGGCAAATGCGGCGGGTGTCACTTGAAAGTATCGAGCGAGGTGGAGTCGGCCGCTCGCGGCAAGGGAGTCGATGCAGCGGCGGCACTGCCGACCTGCGATCAATGCGGCCGGGTCGTGTATTACGAGGCTTGATTTGCGGGGCGCCGGAACGCGCCCGGTTCGGATGCGCGTGTGCAACGTGTGCATGCAATGCACACATGTGACACGGGCCTGCGACGCGGGCAATCGTGGCCGTAAACTCAGGCCGGCTCGGAGAGCCAGCCCCATCGCTTGGGCGTGTTCAGTCGCGTGCCTTCGTGGTTTCTCGTCTGCTGATCTCAGACCGGCACACTCTTTCTCGCGGCCTTCTTTTTCGCGGGCGCGACCACCGGGAGGGCGACCTGCTCGCCCGACCAGACAAACGCGTTGCAGTTGGGGCAAACGACATAGCGATCCGGCCCCCTCAGCTCCCCCACCGTTCCACTGGGTAGTTTGAGGTGGCAGCCGCTGCAGCTCGTGCCGGCCAGCGCAACAACGCTGGGCTTGCCGCGCGCGGCAAGCCGGTCGTGCAGTGCGAGCACCGAAGGCGGCAGCTGGACACGGATTGCCCTTTGCTGCTGTTCCACGAGCGCCCCCGCGGCGCTTCCCTCCGCCAGACAGCGATGCTCCTTGTCGAGCCAGTTCAGAGTGCGCAACACGTTCAAGGTTTCCGTCGTATACATGGCGGCGGAAACTTTGCATATATCCGGCCAACCCATCTCTGCGATCCCGTTCCGCCATCGGACCAGTGGTTTAGAATTTCGCGGGATTTTATTTATAGAATTAGCGGTGGGTCTACCGATCGAGAGGCGCAAATATTGCGTTGGAGACGGTGCAAAAACTTCCACTCTATCGCCATGAACCCGGCGCATATAACCATCGTGCCGCTCGACCGAAATGCCGCGGATCTGCGTGCCTTAACTGCGGCCCTGGAGCAGGACGGCTATCGGGTGCTCCCCGCCGCAACGGAAGCCGAGGTGGAGCGCCTGGCGGCGGAAGGCCCGATAAACCTCGTGGTCAAGGGGTTCGATGCCGGCAACGTGGACGTCATTTCGTTTTTGAATCGGGTGCGCCGAATTTCTCCCGACATCGAGTTCATCCTTTGTGGACGCGGGGGCAGCATCGCCGCGGCGGTCGAGGCGATTCACCAGGGCGCCTGCGATTACCTCGCGAAGCCGGTGGCGCCGGCGACGCTGCAGAAGGCCGTCCGCAAAGCGCTGGAACGCCAGGCGCTCGTGGCGGAGGACCCCAAGCTTCGTCAGAGCCTGAAGCGGCGCGCGGAGCCGGATCTCTTCGTCGGCACCAGTCGCAAGATGCGCAGTGTCGTCGAGACCCTGACGGAGATCGCGCCGACGAATGTCGCGGTGTTGATCACCGGCGAGAGTGGCACCGGCAAGGAGATCGCGGCGCGCACGATCCATGATAAAAGCCGGCGGCGGGAGCAGCCGTTCATCGCGATCAACTGCGCGGGTTTGGCGGAGACGCTGATCGAGTCGGAGTTCTTCGGCCATGTGAAGGGTGCGTTCACGGGCGCGATCTCCGATCGGCCGGGCGCCTTTCAACTCGCGAGCGGTGGCACGCTGTTTCTGGACGAGATCGGCGATCTGTGTGCGAAAGGGCAGGGCGATCTCCTGCGCGTGCTGGAAGACGGGATGTTCCGGCCGGTGGGTAGCCCGCGACCGTTGCGCGCCGATGTACGCATCATCGCGGCGACGAATCGGAACCCGATCGCGATGGCCAACGAAGGGCGCTTTCGCGAGGACCTGCTGTATAGGATTAATATAGTGGAACTGGAGCTCCCGCCGTTGCGGGAACGCCCCGAGGATATCGCGGCGCTGGTCGATTCGTTTAATGCTCACTTCTGTGCGCGTCATGGCCGGCGAAAGAAAAACTTCACGGGCGAATTCCTTGCTCAGCTCGCGCGGCATCCCTGGCCCGGCAACGTCCGCCAGCTCCGGAATCTGATCGAACGACTCGTCGTGACGGTGCGCGCGACGGATATTGGCGCGGAGCACGCGCCGCCGGTGCCCGCGGTGTCGGCGGGGCCCGCAAGCCAGGAGGCGGCGTCGCTCTTTAGCGTTCCTCCGGGCAGCAGCATTGCGGAAATGGAGACCCGGCTCATCCGGGAGACGCTCGCGCGCGTGACCAGCAATCGGCGCAAAGCCGCGGAGATTCTCGGCATCAGCCCGCGCACGCTAGCCTATAAGCTCAAACTGCTTCGCATCGCGCCGGATATAGCCAGTTCCATATAGCGGACACTGTGGTCGTGCGGCGATCGCACGGCCTTTGTTTTGTGCGAGCTATATAACGTTATGAAGACGGCTTCTTCCCGTCGTTTTCCAAACGGCCGAGGAGGCGCAGCAGGCCATCGAGGATTGTCAGCGGGTCGGGCGGCCAGCCGGGGATGAATAAATCCACCGGCAAAAGCGAGGCGGCACCGTTCTTCACCTCCGGGTTGCCGGCGAAGGGGCCGCCCGAAATGGAGCAGGCGCCGACCGCGATCACGATCTTCGGCTCGGGCATCGCGTCGTAGGTTTTCTTCAACGCGAGCTCCATGTTCGCTGAGATTGGTCCGGTGATGACCAGCCCGTCCGCGTGCCGCGGCGAAGCGACGAATTGGATGCCGAAACGACCGATGTCCCATCCGATGGTGCCGAGCACGTTCAAGTCCGCCTCAGCCGAGCCGTCGCCGCCGGCGCTCACCTGGCGCAGACGAAGCGAACGGCCGAAGAGCGTGCGCAGTTTTTCATCCAGCGCGGCGGCGAGTCGCACCTCTTCCTTGCCGGGTTCGCCGATCACGAGGTCTTCGCGGCGACGCACGGCCATGCGGTGATCGCCGGTTTGTGAGATTACTCCGTCCGGACACGCCGCGACGCATTCCGCGCAAAATAAACATTTGCCGAGGTCGAGCGTGATGCCTTTCGGCCGCAGCGGGGCGATCGCCTGCGTCGGGCAGACGGAGACGCATTCACTGCATCCGTCGCCACATTTCGAAGCATCGACGCGCAGCGACCCGCCGTGTCGGTCGGGCAGCGCGGGCGCGGGACCTTTGGGATAATCCATCGTCTCGCAACCGCGCTTGAGACGATGAACGAGAGTATCGAGGACGAACATGGCGGGAGAGCACGAGGTGCAGCTGTGGAGGTTCAGTTGAGAGCTGAAAGTCTCGAGAGGCCGAACCTCAGACCTTGAACAGAAGAGAACAAAGAGAACGAAGAGCGCCAGATCGTCGTGAGTCTTTCAGTTCTTCGTTCCCTTTGTTCAAGGATTCTAGAGCTGAGAGCATGGGCGCCTGCGTTTGTACCAGAGGATGAGAAAGGGTTGGGTTCATTATACAGTTTGGTTTTGGACTCTTGGCTCTCGACTGCATGGATGCGGTTCAGAGATCGAAGCCGCAGTACGACAGGTTGAAGCTTTTATTGCAGAGCGGGAAATCGGAGATGGCTTGTCCGCGCAGGGCGAGAGCGACCCCGATCCAGTTGTGGAATGAGGGGTCGACGATTTTATAGCGACGGAAACGACCGGCGCGGTCGGTCAACGCGACGTGGCAGATCTCGCCGCGCCATCCCTCGACCAATGCGACCGCGATGCTCTCGGGACGCGCGGCGCCGATCTCCTGGCGAAGGTCGCCCTCGGCTGGCGCGGCGAGTTGTTCGCGGAGGAATTGCCCGGAGCGTTGCACCTCGAGCCAGCGCACTCGCGCACGAGCGAAAACATCGCCTCCCGGCCAGACCGCCACCGGGGCCTGCGCCATGCGATGCCAGCCCGCGGGGTGATCGTAGCGGACATCGCGCACGAGGCCGCACGCGCGCGCGGCGGGTCCGACCAGGCCGAGCTCCAGCGCTTGTTGCGCAAAGACCGTTCCCGTGTTCTCGAACCGCGCGCGAACCGACGCGGCATCCCACAACCACGTGGCCGCTCGCTCCACTTCGGCCAGCGCCGTATTCAACCGCTCCGACATCCGGGATAATCGGGCGGGCTCCAGATCGTGTCGTCCGCCGCCCGGTCGTACGACGCCACGGCCGAAACGATTGCCGCAGAGCAACGCGGTGAGGTTCAGGAAATCGCCGCGAATCTTCCCGCACGCCGACGCGGTCGGCAGGAACGCCACATCGTTTGCGAGCGCGCCCAGGTCGCCGGTGTGATTTGCCAACCGCTCGAGCTCGAGCGCGATCGCGCGCAACCATTGCGCGCGTAAGGGCGCTTCGGTTTCCGCCAGTGCCTCCATCACCGAAGCGTAAGCCGTGGCGTGGCCGATCGTGGTGTCGCCGGCAATCGACTCCATCTCGCTCATCGTCCCGCTGTGCGGTCCTCCGAGGGCGGCGCGTTCGATGCCGCGATGCTGGTAACCGAGGGAGATCTCGAGGTGCAGCACTTCCTCGCCCGCGCATTGGAAACGAAAATGCCCCGGCTCGATGATGCCCGCGTGGACCGGCCCGACCGCGACTTCGTGAACTTCGCGACCTTCCACGCGAAAGAAATCGGCGACGACCGGAGCACCGCCCGACGTCTGGCGCACGGGCTTCAGCCACGGATGTCCGTCGGGCGCCAGCGCGTGATCTTCCCAGAGCTCGCGTTCGAACAGATGCGCTTGCGGATGCGTCGCGGTCAGCGAGCGGTAGTTCCCTTTCGTGGGTGTGCTGCGACCGAGCGCGAGCGTGTTGTCGGCGTCGAACGCGAGCACCGCCACGACGCGCGTGCTCTCCTCATCCGGCACGCCAAACCACGCGCAGAGTCGCGCGCCGCGATCCAGCTCGGCGGCGGTTTGACGGACGAGGTCCGCAATCGGCCATTCCGGAACCTGCGCCCAAGGCAGGCTCGTGGCATTGGCCAGCAGCGCGAAGGGTGACGAGTTGGTCATGGGCTCGCCTCGCTTTCCGGCAGGCCGCGACGCTGCCCCGAACACGTCAACTCAGCTCGCGGAAACCTTGTAGCCCGTCTCGGGAGAGGCGGGAAGAACCGACGTCCGAGCCGGCGCCGGTCCCTGCTCTCCCGAGCAGGACTACATGGGTCGAGTGCCCATTTGCCGCTGAACTTAATTCTGAGGGGGCGCGGCCTCGAAACGTCCGCTGGCGGATGTCTCGGAACGGCGTCCCTGCCTTCGCGGCTGGATGCGAAACAGAAAACGAACGTGTGCTCGGTGTTCATCGCGTGGAGAGGATTTGTTCGACGGCCGCGGTCCACGCTTCGTGCAGCACCGACGGGGTGGCGAGGCCGAGCCACAGTGAAAAAACCAGCAGTGCCAACGGCGGCACAATGACGCCGGCCGTTTCGCGCACGCGTGGTTCCCCTGTTTTTGTCGCGGTGCGCGGTCGACCGTCGACGATCGCAAACACGAGCCGGGTCAGGCCGAAAAACACGAACAGCAAGCCCGTGAGCAGGAGGCCCGTTGCAGCGTAATGCCCCGTCTCGATTCCCGCGCGCAGCACGCGCAGTTCGCTGAAGAACGGCCCGAACGGCGGGCACGCCGTGATCGCAAACATTCCCGTCACGAAGATCGCGGCCGAATGCGGCGTGACCGCGGCCATCCCGCGCACTTCGTCACGCGTGCGCGCACCCGCGGCGCGCCGGATGTTGCCCGCGCTCAGGAAGAGAGCGCCCTTGATCAGGCTGTTGCTCCACACGTGAAACAACGCCGCCCACACGCCGGCGCGACCGAAGGCGGCCGCGATCACGAGGATTCCCATGTGCTCGACGCTTGAATACGCGAGCATCCGTTTGAAGTCGCGCGAGCCGAGCACGAGCAGCGCCGCGAGGACCAGCGAGAACAGCCCGATCGCGAGCAGCGTGCGGTCCGCGACCGCGCCTTGTCCCGCGGCCTCGACGACTCCGCGTACGCGCAGGATCGCGGTGAACGCCACGGTCGTCACGCCGCCGGCCAGGATGGCGCCGACGATTCCCGGCGCCTCGCCATAGGCGTCGGGCTTCCACGTGTGCATGGGCGCGAGTCCCATTTTCGTGCCGTAGCCGACCAGGAGCAGCACCCACGCGATCAGCACCCACGCGCGCGACAAGCCCGCGCCTTGCGCCATGAGCGCGGCAAACGTCAGGTCGCCCGAGCCGCCGCCGTGCAGCGAAGCGTAGCCGAGGCAGAACGAACCGAAGAGCGACAGCGCGATGCCCGTGCCGCCGACGAGGAGATATTTCCACGTCGCTTCGAAGGCGCGCGGCGTGGCGTTGAAATGCAGCAGTGGCACCGCGGCGAGCGTCACCGCTTCCGTTGTGATCCACAGCACGCCGAGATGGCGCGCCTGATGGCCCGCGCTCAAGAGCCCGAGAATCGCGAGGAGTAACGCGACGAAGGTGCGGTTCGGCCGTTCCGCGCGCAGCCGCAGGTAGGAGACCGCGTACGCCGCGCAGGCCAGGAACAGCAGCGATACCGCCGGCAGGACAGCGCGGGCCATCGGGTCGAAACCCAGCCACGCGTTGGCCGCGACTTCCGGTGGATGCCAAAGCATCCAGAAAACCAATACAGCATGTGCGGCGGCGAATATAGGCAGGAGCAACGGTCGGCTCCGCTCGCCCCGCCACACGGCGGCGAGCGCCGCACCCACCAGCGGAATAAGGATGAGCAGGTAGGCGTTCATTCGCGCAGGACCGTGAGTTTGCGGGTATCGAGGGAATCGAACGCGCGCTGGATGCGATCCACGATGATTCCGATCACGAAGATGCCGACCGTGAGGTCCAGCAGGATGCCCGACTCCACCAGCAGCGGAGTCGAACCAATGAGCAACATGCCGAAGAGATAGATGCCGTTTTCCAAAATGAGATAGCCGCACACTTGGGAAATCGCTTTCACCCGCCCCACGAGCAGGACGAACCCGGTGAACACCAATGCCAGCGCGCCGGGCACCAGGAGGGTGTCGGCATGTTCCGGGAGCAGCGGCAACGCACGCGCCGCCGCCACCGCCGCGATGGTCCCCGCGGCGCCGAGCAGGAGCGAGGGCACGAACCCGATGACGGGCTGCATCTCGCGATCTATATTCGCCGTGCGCATCGCGCGTCGCAGGAGGGTTGGGATCATGACGCCCTTCACGAGCAGCGTGATCACGGCGACCAGAGCCACCAGCCAGTCGAATCTGGTTTCGAGGACGAGCGGCAGAAGTCCGAGCGCCATGCCCTGCACGGCCACGGTGCGAATGACGGAGGGCAGCCGGCTGCTGCCGAGGGCCAGCAGATTCAGGCCCATCGCGAGCCCGATCAGGAGATTCGCCAGCTCGCTCATGCCGCACCGCCTTTCCACGCGAGCAGCAAGGCAAAGAGACAAAGCAGGAAAGCGGTCGTGAGCAGCAGCGGCACGCGGCTAAAGGCAAAACGCGCGAGCAGCGATTCGACCAATCCGACGCCAATTGTCACCGCGGTCACGGCGCCAGCGAGCGCGGTCGAGGCCTGCCACGTACTCCATTGCGCGAGGGGCAGCACCGCCTCGCTGAGCAGCACGGAAAACAGGAGCAGTTTCATCGCCGCGCCGTGCAGCACCACGGCCAGCGGCGGTCCGCTGTGATCGAGCACCATGACTTCGTGAATCATCGTGAGCTCGAGATGAGTATTGGGATCGTCGAATGGCACGCGGCAATTCTCGGCGAGCAACACGGCGAAGAGTCCGCCGGCCAATAGTACAGCTCCCGCGCCCGAGGACGGTGCGAGCATGTCGTTCAATGTCACGCTGCCGCTCTGTACACTAAGCGAAAGAATCGCCGTGATGAGCGCGGCTTCACTCAAGACCGCGTAACTGACTTCGCGCGCCGCGCCCATGCCTTCGAAGGCGGAGCCGGTTTCCATGGCCGCCCACGTGGTGCAGAACCGCGCCACCGCGAGGAGGTAGACGACGAGGAGCACGTCGCCTTTGAAACTCACTGCGCCGCCGAGCGGGCCGAGCGGCAATAAAAGCGCGGCGCCGAGCAACGCGACCCAGGCTACGGCCGGCCCGGCTATAAATGCGGGCGAGGCGAGCGTGCTCATGACGACGCTCTTTTTCCAAAGCCGGGCGAGGTCGTAATACAATTGGAGCACCGGCGGTCCCCGGCGTCCGGCGACCCACGCCTTCACCTTGTTGATGAGGCCGGGCAGCAGCGGGGCAACGAGCAGCCACAGCGCGAGCCGAAGAATAATTTCGAGGACCTCGATCATGATATACCTCCGAGCCAGACGATGATCGCCAGCACCGTCAGTCCGCCGGCCAGATAGACGATATAGAAGTGGAGCCGGCCATGCTGTAATTGCCGTGCCGCGCGCGACAGACGCATGACCACCGCGGCCGCCGGCTCGATGACGTGCTCGAGCACCGTCTCGGGAACGCGTTCAACCAAGGCGGCGCGGATTGGAAACAAGCCGCGCGGCCGCCGCAGGGTGCGTTGCGGCTGAAGAATCCACGCGAACCAACCGCCCGCGAGACCGGCGAAGGAACCTCCGGTATATTGCATGCGTGCGGTCGGAGTCGAATACCCGCAGTCCCACGTGAGCCCGCGGCGCAGGCCGTTCGCGTGCGCGCGCCGCCATAGCCAGACGACTCCGCCTATAAATAGCACCGCGAGGCAAACCTGCGCCGCACCTAGGGTCGTGAGTGGCACGGGCGGTTCGAGCGCGAGCCAGTCCGGATCCCAGGTGCCGACCGCGCGCGCGATTGCCGGCCAGACTATAATTGGCGCCAGCCCGATCGCCACGCAGCCAGCGCCGATGGCCAGCATCGCTCCGCGCATCAGGGGGCCGCTTTCGTGCGCCTGCGTCGCGGCCTTGGTTCGGGGAGCGCCGAGAAAGATGACCGCTCCCGCCTTGATGAAGGTCGCGAGCGCAAGGGCTCCGGCCACCGCCACTATAATGACCGCGGGAATCGCCGCCCACGCTGCGGTGCTGCGGCCGAGCGCCGCATCGAGAAGCCCCAGATACACGAGCCATTCGCTCACGAAACCATTGAGCGGCGGGAGCCCCGAAATCGCCGCGGAGCCCAATGCGAACATTGCCGCCGTCCAGGGCATCGAGCGCCACAGTCCGCCGAGCCGGCTCATCTCCCGCGTCCCGGTCGCGTGCAACACGGAGCCGGCGCCAAAAAACAGCAGCGCCTTGAACAGGCCGTGATTCCAAACGTGCAGCAGCGACCCCGCGAGCAGTAGGCGCCCCCACGGAGCATCGCCTTGGGCCGCGCCCAGTAAGGCTCCGCCGATGCCGATCGCGATAATGCCGACGTTCTCGACCGAGCAATAGGCGAGCAGCCGCTTGAGATCGTTTTGAGCGAGGGCAAACGCGATGCCGAGCAGCGCCGACACCGCACCCAACGCTATAATCACTCCACCCGTCGCGGCTGGAACCGGCAGCCAACCCGTAAATCGGACCAACCCGTAGATGCCCATCTTGATCGCCACGCCCGACATGAGGGCCGAGACGTGGCTTGGCGCGTTCGCGTGAGCCGACGGCAGCCAGATGTGTACAGGAAACAGACCCGCTTTCACTGCGAAACCAGCGAGCGCCAGCCAGATGAGCGGAGCGAGGTTTGCCTGACTGCGCATCGGGCCGAGCTCCCAACTGCCGGTGCGTGCCGCGAGCGTCACGAAAAAGCCGAACAGGCAAAGCGTGCCCGCGTGCGATGCGGCGAGGTACAGCCAGCCGGCCATGCGCACTTCGCGTTGCGCGCGATCGAGTGTGATCAGGAAATAACTGCTCACCGCGAACAACTCCCAGCCGATGAGAAAATGCAGGCCGTTCGACGAAAGCAGCACGAAGATCATGCTCAGAATCATGGCGCTCCACCACAGGCGGCCGCGGGGCGCGGAATGGGGGTGGTCCTGATCCGACCAATATTCGCGCGCATAGATCGCCCCCGCGCTGCCTACTACGGACAACAGTACTATAAACAACCCACTCAGCCCATCTAGCCGCAGATGAAGCGGTTCACCGCCGACCGCAAACGCGCTCCGCCATTCCCACTCCGGACCGCCACCGAGCACCAGCAACGCCGCAGCCAGGCCCGAGAGCGTCGCGACCAGCGTGAGCGCCAGCCAGAAGCGGGGCATTCGCGGTCCGAACAGGATCCCCGCCACGAGGCCGAGCGCGGCAAGCAGTACCAGCGGTCCCGGCGTCATGGCTTTGCCTCCCGTGATGTAGCGTTACCTGTCTGTACATCTGCGGCGGCAACCGCGCGGAATATTTCCTCGTCCGTTGCCGATCGCGTGAGCAATTCACGGAGCGGCCCGCGCCCGAGAATGCGGCTCAACTTTCCCAGCAGGTCGAGGTGCGCGCGCGGGGAAGGCGCGATGAAGAAAATCAAGCGCGTGACCGGCACCGCGTCGGGCACCGGTTCCTTGAGCGTGAGAGCGTCCCGCAGGAGCAGGAGGGCGACGACGCCGGAATCGCGGCCCAGCGTGACGCGCATGCTCGGGTGCGGCAGGGCGAAGCCCCCGCCCACCGGGGCAAAGGCGATTCCGCCCGGAGTTTCGAGCCGCTGCGCCAGCAAAGTCCTGATTGCGGACGTGGCGCCCGGCAGTGACGTGGCGATCTGGCGGAGGGTGCCGGGAACCGAGGCAGGAGCGACGTCGCGCCAGATGCCGCCAACGCGCAACAGCGGCTCAAGTCGCCAGCTCGTGGTCACGTGAGGTGTTTCCGGGGCGAGAAATCCCGCGTGAGCCGCGAGGCCGCGTGCCGCTGCCCATGTCGCCACCTGCGCGCGATCGAAGAGCAATCTCCCGCGGTCTGGCGTGTGCGGCAGACCCTCGTTGCGGATCCAGCCTTCCACGACCTTCTCCGAAACCCCGAATGATTCGGCAATCTGGACGAGGTTTAAATACATGGCGCGTGAGCGGATCGTACGTGCATGACGACATCCTTCCGGTGGTGGCGGAGTCGCGGTGCGTTCATCGTCCCCCTCCTGTCAACGCCACGCCCGCCAGGGCGGCGATGCCTGCGGCTATATACAAGATATAGGCCTGCACGCGGCCATGTTGCAGCCGGCGCGCAGCGGTCGCGATCCGCATGACTGCGCCCGCCGAGGGCTCGACGATGCGCTCGAGGACAGTTTCAGGGGTGTGCTCTTCGAAGCGGGCCGGTAATGCGAACGTTTCTGTGGCTGGTTGCACGTGCCGCTGCGGTCGAAGAATCCACGCGAACCATTCGGTGATGATCCGGGCGAACGATCCCGCTGTATATTGCATGCGCGGGCTCGGCGACACATAGCCGCAATCCCAGGTGAGGGCGCGGCGGAGGCCGTTCTGATGGGAGAAATTCCACAGCAGCGAAGCGACGGCAATCGCCGCCAGCGCGAATGCGAGATGGAAACCGCCGAGTGCGGGCAATGACGCGGGCGCCGCAAGCGCGCTCCACGCGGGATTCCAGGTTGCCGACGCGCGCGCCAAGGCCGGCCAGAAGAACGCCGGAGCGAGGCCGATCGCGACGCAGGCCGCGGCGAGCGCGATCATCGGTGCGCGCATCGCGGGGCCGCATTCGTGCGCGCGGGCTGCATCGGCCGTGCGCGACGTTCCGAGGAAAACGACGCCGCAGACTTTGATAAAGCAGGCGAGCGCCAGCGCACCGGTGATGCCCAGCAACACCGCTGCGAACACGGCCCCGAGCGCCGGGTAGCCGTGCGAATTCAGCGCGTCGAACAATCCGAGATAGACGAGCCATTCGCTGACGAAACCATTGAGCGGAGGGAGCCCGGAGATCGCCGCCGCGCCCAATGCAAACAACCCCGCGGTCCACGGCATCGGCCGCCACAGCCCGCCCAGCCGGCTCATCTCGCGCGTGCCGGTCGCGTGAAGCACGGCGCCCGCGCCGAGAAACAGAAGGGATTTGAACAGCCCGTGATTCCAGACGTGCAGGAGCCCTCCCGCCAGCGCCAGCTGCCCCCACGCCGCGTTGTCGTGCTGCAGCGCGATCAGAGCGAAACCAAACCCGATGAGTATAATCCCTATATTTTCCACACTATGATAGGCCAGCAACCGTTTGAGGTCGTGCTGGCCAAGGGCGAACGCCACGCCGACCACCGCGCTGACGACGCCCAGCAGCGCGACCACCCATCCCGCCGCGGGCGGGACTGGCAGCCAGCCGCTGAAGCGTACCAGTCCATAGATGCCGAGCTTGATCGTGACGCCCGACATGATCGCCGAGACGTGGCTCGGGGCATTCGCGTGGGCCGACGGCAGCCATACGTGCAGGGGGAACAATCCCGCCTTCACGCCGAAGGCGATCAGCGCGAGCCAGAACAAGGGTGCCAACTCCCCGTGGGCGTGCATCGGGCCGAGTTCCCAACTGCCCGTGCGCGCCGCGAGAATCGCGAAGAAGGCGAAAAGACAGAGGGTCGCCACATGCGACGCGCCAAGATATAGCCAGCCCGCCGCCCGGACTTCGGAGCGCTGCCGATCGAGTGTAATCAGGAAATAGCTGCTGATAGTAAATACTTCCCAGGCGAAAATAAAATGAAGTCCATTGGACGACAATAGGACGCACCCGATGGAGGCTAATAGTAAGGTCCACCATACGCGTCCCGCTCGAGCGGAGCGCGGGTGCGCAGACTCTGCCCAATATTCATGGGCATAGATTGTGCCCAACCCTCCGACGATGCCCAGCAATGCCAGGAACACGGCGCTGAGCGAATCGAGGCGCAGGTAAAGCGATTCGCCGCCTATATGAAATCCGCTGCGCCACTCCCACGGACCATCGGTGCATAATATAGAGATCGCCGCCCCCAGCGCGGCGGCGGTGCCCACCACAGTCGAGATCAGCCAAAGCCGCACCACCACGCGCCCGCTGATGATTCCGATGAGCAGCGCCGCTCCAGCGAGAATGAGTAGCGGGCCGACGTTCATCGCAGAAACCCGTAACGCGGATGCCGCCGGTATTCGATCTTCTTCACGGCGATGAAGGCGTGACCGCCGCTCGGTGGAATCGGATTATGCCGCTTCATCGTTTTCCCTACTGGGTTCAACGGCTGCCGTCGCGGGGCGGTTCAACGCGCGATTTGTCCGTTCCAGTGCCGCCGACAATTCGCGGCGGGCATGCTCCAGCTCGCGTTTTTCGGCGTGCAGCGCCTCGTGCGGCTCCAGCGACTCGACCACCGGCGGCAGTCCGAGAATTTCCCGCGCGCGGGCCAGCGCCGCGGTGATATGCGGGCACACGTTTTCCTGTCCGATGCGGTCGATGAAGCCGGCGTTTTCCATCGCGGCGAGCGGCTGCGTATGCGGAGCACTCAAGATCAGGTGCTTCCCCTTGGCCCGCAGTTTGGCGTGCAAGTCCTCGAGCGCCTGCAGCCCGGTGGCGTCGATCGCGAGCACCTTTCGCACTCGCAAAATCAAGATCTCGGGTTCCTGTTTCGCGCGCTTCAGCTCGTCATCGAGCTTGTCGACGACGCCGAAGAAGAAGGCGCCGAACACCCGGAAAACAAGCACGCCCGGTGGTACGTTTTTGCCGACGAGAGAGTGATGCGAGCCTTCGGTTTCGGTGGCTTCATCGACCGCGGTGATGCGCGATGTCTCCGAGATTCGTTTCACCATCAGCAGCGAAGCGAGAACCACGCCGACTTCGACGGCCAGGGTCAGATTCGTCAGCACCGTGAGCGCAAACGTCGCGACGAACACGGAGGAGTCGCTGAGCGGCCACTTTGCGAGACGGGCGAACTGTTTCCACGAAACCATCCGATACGCGGCGACGACCAGGATCGCGCTCAACGTCCCGAGCGGGATGTGGCTGATCCAGGGCGCCGCCGCGAGCAACAGGATTAGGAGCAGAATCGAATGGGATATGCCCGCGATGGGCGTTCGCGCTCCGGATCGTACATTGACGACGGAGCGGGCGACGGCACCCGTAGCCGGTATACAACCGAATAAAGGCCCCACTATATTGGCCACACCTTGCCCGACCAGTTCCTGATTGGAGTCATGGCGGTCGTCCAGCATGCCATCGGTAACCACTGCGCAGAGCAGCGCCTGCATCGCAATCAGCAGCGCGATGGTGAAAGCGGGCTCGATCAAGTCCTTGACGGAAGACCAGCCCGTCAACGGGATCTGCAGCGACGGAAGCTGGCTCGAGAACACACCAAACTGCGAACCAATTGTCGCAATTTGCCATCTTTCGTGCAGTCCAAAAACGCTCGCGACCACCGTGGCGACGAGTAGAGCGACCATCGTGCCCGGCACGTAGCGGGACAGTCTCGCCGGCCATAATCCGATGAGGGCCACGGAGGCAATCGACAGCCCGACCGTCGGCCAATGGATCGTATACCAGTTGGCGGCGAGGATTTGAATCTTGCCGACAAAATCGACCGGCAGCTCTTCAACGCCGAGTCCTAGAAAATATTTTATCTGCGAGCTGAGAATGAGAATCGCGATCCCTTTCGTGAAGGCGCGCGACACGGGATAGGGAATAAAACGGATGATGGAACCCAGGCGCGCGAAGCCCATGACGCACAGCATCGCGCCGGCCATCATCGTGCAGAGGAGCAAGCCCTGGAGGCCGTGCATGGAAAGCACGCTGTAGGTTATGATGACGAAGGCGCCGGTCGGGCCGCCCACTTGTACACGCGAGCCGCCCAGCGCTGCGATCAGGCCTCCGGCGATAATCGCAGTATAAAGTCCCTGCTCCGGCCGCACGCCCGAGGCGATGGCGAACGCCATCGAGAGCGGGAATGCCACGGTCATGACGTTCAGTCCCGCCATGAAATCGCGTCGAAACTGCGCGCCGGTATAATTGCGCAGGGCATCGAGCAGCTTGGGGCGGAATGGAAGCGAGATGGCCATGATTTGGTGCGGTGCGGGTGAAACGCGCTTCACTGGCCGGCACCCACCTCGCCGAGGGCGAACCCGAGCTGTTGCAATTCATGCATGAACCGTTCGTCGCACGACCACGAGTCGCGCCCCAGCAACTCGACAACGCCGAAGGTCGTTTGCGTCGTGCGGATGGGAAACCAGATCCCGCCCCGCAGGCCGAGGTCGGCGGCATCGAGCGAGCGGGGCAGGCACATATCCCGCACTATATTGTTTGTACAGACGGGCGTGCCCGTCCGCCATACGTGACCGGCGGTGCCTTCGCTCAACGCGAGCGATCGTGAATCGGTGTCGCGCCGCAGCTTCTCCGCGCGGAGGGATTCGTTGTTCCAGCAGAAAGCCGCCGTGAGCAGGACTTTCTTTGCATCCACGTGCCAGTAGGTTCCCCATTGGCAATCAAACCGGCCACACAGGAAGGGGATCAATTCGGGGGCAGCCGATTTCAGGCTGCCCGCCTGGCGGACAATCTCGGACGCAGCTTTGGCGGTCGGCGCAAACGGGAATGATTTGGTTTTCATCTGGTGCCACGCTGATCATTTGGGCCGCGTGCCGCCGGCGGCCCGGCGATTGAGCGGAAACGCAGAAGGGCGGAAGGGCGGCGGTTATGCTTTCGCGAGTGACCGCGCGTGAAAGGCGCGTTGGATCAAATCCTTGGCGGCGTCGCTCATCGGCGTCTCGGGGTAGGCGCGGGCGTAGATATAGCCGATCTGACCGGGTGTGGATACGCTGATTTTGGTGAGAAGGAATTCCGCGTCCCGTATATCGGTGGCGTCAGGTGGCAGCGGTTCCCGTAGTAAATATAGTTTATGGGCGAGGGCGCGTGCGCCGCCGTTGACGGTCAGCACGATCCCTGGAGCGAACTCGTTCTCGTGCAGCTCGTGATCGGCAGATGCCTCGGCCATATAGATGGCAATGTCGGTTTCCAGCCAGTCGCGCCGCAGTCGCATCTCGTCACTGACGGACTCGGCGAGATGGAGCGCGATGTCGTTGGGTAGTACAGCGCCTCGGCCCCCGGCGGCCGCGTGGTAGGCGACAACGACGACGGCGCCGTGCGAGAGCGCCAGCTCGATCACGATTTTCGCCTCTTGTGCGAGTGCGCTCAGCCGGCGCAGGGCTTTCGAGGCGTGGTCTTTGTGTATGGGTGAAGAGAGCATGGTCCAAGAGAGGGAGCGGTTGGTCGCGATTGATATACTATAGAGAGAGAACGAGGAGGCGTTGTGGGGCCGGATTCAACGGTGGTGCGGGTGCGTGGTTGGCCCCTTCGACGTCATTTTGGCGGGATCATTTTGAGTCGTTGCGGCCCACAGGAAGACGCCGCATTTGGGGCACACGCCGAAGCGTCCCGGGTGGGCGAGGGTGGCGAGCAGATCGTCCGGCAGCTTCGTCTTGCAGCCGCCGCACGTGACACCGGCAACCTCCGCGGCGGTCGCTTTTCCGCCGGCTGCCAATCCGTCATGATAATTGAGAATCGAGTCCGGCAGGCGTGAGCGGACTGCATCCATCTGATTTTGCAGAAGCGCGCACTCACGACTTCCCGGCGGAACCCGGCGAATCTCCTGCGTCAACCAGTTCAGCGAGCGCAATTGGCTCAGTACCTCTGCGGAATACATCGGGCTCTGCTTACGCAAGCCCCCTGCCACTCCGCTGCCCCGGCGCTTAATAAACCTCTACCCAACGGGTAAGAGTTTTATCCGGTTCCTGGCGGCGCAGCCCTTACCATTTCTCGCGTGCTGAGGTGCAGTTATTGCAGCACCACCACGCATTTTCTGCGCGCAAACGAAGGAAGGGGTCAGGAAACGACGCTCTGCGCCGCGTCGTCGTGTTGCCCGAATTGGAGCGCACTGAGCCGGCGATAAAGGCCCTCGGCGTTGGCGGACAATTCGTCGTGGGTGCCAAACTCCACGACGCGGCCCGCCTCGATGACGGCGATCTTGTCGGCGGTCCGAATCGTCGCGAGCCGGTGGGCGACAATAAAGGTCGTGCGACCTTGCATGAGCCGGTCGAGTGCGCCCTGGACGAGCCGCTCGCTTTCGCTGTCCAGCGAACTCGTCGCTTCATCGAGAATGAGGATCGCCGGGTTTTTCAATATAGCGCGGGCGATCGCCACGCGTTGCCGCTGCCCGCCGGAAAGCTTGACGCCGCGATCGCCGACGAGCGTCGCATAGCCCTCGGGAAAGGTGGCGATGAAGTCATCGGCGTTCGCGAGCCGTGCCGCTTCGCGCACCTCCTCGGCGCTGGCGCCGGGGCGGCCGTAGACGATGTTTTCCGCGATGGTGCCGCCGAAGAGCAGGATATCTTGCGGCACGATGGCCATCTGGCCGCGCAACCACGCGAGCGGGTAATCGCGTGCATCGCGGCCATCGAGGAGCAGCCGGCCGCTCTCCGGATCGTAGAACCGCAAGAGCAGGGCGGTGAGCGTGGATTTACCGGCCCCACTGGGTCCGACGAGGGCGATGCGCTGGCCGGGCTGAGCCGCGAGCGTGATGTCGTGCAGAACGGGCACCTCGGTCCGGGCAGGGTAGCGAAAATTCACGCCGAGAAACGCGACCTCGCCACGCAGGCGGGCCGGCAGGGCGGAGACGGTCGCCGTGGGTGCGTCGTGGCCAATCTCGGTCGGCTCCCGGAGGAGCTCGCGCACGCGTTGCGTTGCGCCGACGGTTTTCTGAATCTGGCTGAACAACTCCGCCGACTGGCCCATCGCCCCGGCGACGAACGTTGTATAGAGGACGAAGCGGGTCAGCTCTCCCGGACTGATGCCGCCGCTGCGCAGCAACCCGGCGCCGAACCACAGCACGATCACGATGCCGCCGAACAGCGCGATGATGAAGAACGCCACAAACACGGCGCGCCAGCGAGCCGCGGCGAGCGCGGCGGCGAGCACGCGGGCGTTGGCGCGCTGGTAGCGGCCGAGTTCGAAGGCTTCGTTCGCAAAGGCCTTCACGCTGGCGATGGCCTGAAGGGTTTCCTCGACGATCGTGTTGGTGGTGGCGAGCTGATCCTGGGTCTCGCGCGAGAAGCGGCGCAATCGCCGGCCAAAAAACACCGCCGCCGCGATCAAGAGCGGCAGCGTGCCCAGCATGACCACCGTCAACCGGCCCGACGTGAGCGCGATCATCGTCACCCCGCCGAGCAGGAAAACGGCCTGGCGACATATCGTCGGAAGGGCGTCGATCAGCGCGCCTTCGATCTGCGCGACATCGGTCGAGACGCGGCTCGTGAGCTCGCCGACACGGCGCTGGCCGAAAAACGCCATCGGCAGCGAAATGAGCCGCTGATAACAATCCCGTCGCAGATCCGCGAGGGCGCTCTGCCCGACCCGGTTGAACGCGAGGGCGCTGTTGAACGATGCGAGCGCCTGGCACGTGACCGAGGCAGCCATCAGGAGTGCAACGTGATCGAGGCCGAGGGCTCCGAGCAATGGAATCCGTGCGGTATCAGGATGCAGTGCCGAATCGATGAGCGAGCCCGCCAGCAAGGGGAACGCGAGGCCGAGGCTGGCGCTGAGGAACAGTGTGGCCAGCCCGGAGAAAAACCGCGCCCGGTAGGGTTGTATATAGCGGGCGAGCGCGAGCGTCTCGCGCAGGGTCTCGCGATTGAGCGGCGCCTTGGGGAGGCGGTCGAGAGCAAGGTCTTCCTGTGACGAAGAGCGGCGGGCCATGGGGAACCAACCTCACGATGGGATTCGAAAAACACAAGGAGCAGGGTGGGGCGCTCCTGGCCGCGACGGTTCCTGCGATCGGCGCCGAGATGCTTTTCGGATTATGGCTGCGGGAACCAGCGGTTTTGTTGCCCGGCTCGGAGGAAGCGGGATTCGGAAGTCCCTGCTCTCCCGAGCCGGGCTACAACGCAGTGCGGCCGGCAGAATCAGCCTCGTGCGCGGGGCCGGAACGATTTTGCGGCGAGCGCGTTCGATCCGTTACGCGAGCAGCGACCGGATCGCGTCGGTGATCATCGCATCGACCTCGTCGCCGCAGAAAGCCGCGCTGACTTCATAACCACCCGCTGGATACTCTTCGCGGGTCGGTATATACCACGGGCCGTCGTCGCCATAGGCCGCGACGAGCACAGGTTCGTCCGGCCGCATGGCGCGGGCGCGCAGTTGATACGCGACGAACATCTCGCCGGGCAGATGCAGAATCGAGACGTGGTTGAGGCGGAGGCAGCTGAGTTCGAGGGGCACGCCGCGGGCGATGCGCCGCACCCAACCGAGTTGAAACGCGTGCAACAGGCGATCGATCGGGTCGCTGCGCCGATCGCCGATGGCCGCTTCGAGCTCGCCGATCGTGGGTGTGGCGCGCGGTGCCGGCAATACAGGCACAAAACGCCAGTCGACCTGGGTGAGCGGCTCGGGCACGAGCGTGGCCTCGGAGGCTACGATCGCGGAATGGATTCGCTCCGTGAGCTCGATGCGTCGGGCCGGGGTGCCGTCGTTATATTTACCGGCGGCGACATCACCGGAACAGCCCGTGAAATACAGATGTGTACAGCCGGGCTCCTCGGCCTGGCGGCGTTTGCGGGCGAGGCCGCAGAAGTCGCTGGTCACGTGCCCGTCGCGATAATAACTCATCGGGTGCGTCGCGTAATAATGGCACGCGACGATCTTCCGGCCTTGCGCATTATAGAGGGCCGCCGTCTGCAGCCACGGGTCGATCACGCCTTCGGGCAGCGCAATCAGGTCCGGTTCGTTGCACGAGCTCTTGCGCATCGCGAGCACGCGGCCCGCTTCATCGCGGGCCACGCGGCGGTTCGAGGCGACCTGGCGCACCGTGGTCCGGCCATGAGCGATGTGCGTGACGCGTTGCGGAGTCCGCAGCGCGGTCCGCACCGCAGCGCAGGCGCGCTGGCGGCAGGACTCGACGAACGCCACGTCGAACATCGGCGGCAGGTCGCGATGGCCCGCGGCCGCAGCGGAGGCATCCGGGCAGACGAAGGGCGTGTTATGCTGGTGGACGCATTGCAGCGCCACGCGATCGGGTGTGGTGTGCGCTGCCTCGGCGAGCGCGATGCGCCAGGAAAGGTGCGCGGTATTGAGCAGTCCCGCCCAATCGAGCACGCAGACCACGATCGGAGCCTCCGCGCCAAGCAACACGTAACCGATGCCTTCGAGCGCATCGTCCAGCGCGACGGCCGGCATCACCAGCCCGCCGAGCAGGGCGTGGTTCAGTGGCGGAGTGATATCGAAGCGAAAGGGGGCGACGGAAAACGTGGAGGCGGGCTTGATCACAATAGAGTGGCGAGGCGGTTACTTTTGAAAACGTGCGCCCGCTCACACGAATGGTATTTTGGGAGACGTTAACCGGATTGCGCGATGATTGGAGAGCAGCTCGGAGAGCCCCCGGGTGAGCCGCCGTGAATCGGGTGTCACGCGCCACCGTCCGCGGACCGGCGGCTCCGTGGTCTCAAAGACGCTGCGGGCGCAGTGTCTTCCCCTCCACCCAATCCATCTCGACCATCTCGATCCGTGGATGCGTGGGCAGGCCGAAGTCGGAGTTGATGATTCGTGCGACCAGCAGCTCCACCGCCCAGGCGCCGACGAGCCGCTGGTTGGCCTGCAATCCGGAAAAGTTAGTGCCTTCTATAATCTGCGTGACCACTGCGACGCCGAGATCCTCCGGCACGCGAATATCGTGCCGGCGTAGAATGGATTCGAAATCGGCGAGCGCGTTATAGTGATGCGCGAAGATCACTACATCCGGCCGGTGCTCGCCGATCCAGCTCATGAACGGCGCCTCCTCGACGTGGACGAGATTCAATACAGGGATGGGCGGCGGCGTGCCAAGGACGAGATGGCACCAGCCCAGATAAACGCAGAGGTACGCGTGCGCGCTGCGTTGACCTTCATAGGCGCCGATCACCAGCCCCGGCCGACGATAGCCGAGCTGGCTCACGGTCTTCAATACACGCCACATGTCGTTGTGGGCGTGGCTCGCGATCCGGTGCAGCGGTGTCTTTATACTTACGCCCTGGGTCACGATCGCGAAATGCCCGAGCTCTGGCGGAATCTCCTCGTCGAGATCGGGGCTCCCGAAGCAGAGCAGACCCTGAATGCCGCGGGCCTCGAGAATCGCGCGCAGGCGCGCGGGCGTCATCCCCGGTGCACGGAGCCAGAATGGCTCGAGTCGATAACCAAGCGCCGCGGCGCGCTCGGTCATCCCTTCATAGATACGCTCGAGATGCCGCGCCTTTTCCCAGGGACGCGCGCTGTCATAAAACGATATAACTCCGAAACAGGCATCGAGCTTCGGATCGCGCTTGAGCCGCATCTGGGCCATGAGCTCGGCCACGCGGGCGTTCGGTCGATAGCCGAGCCGTTGGGCGATCCGCAGCACGCGCCGCTTGGTGGCTGCGGGAATCTTTGGGCTGTTGTGCAGCGAGAGGGAAACCGTACACGGCGAAACTCCCGCCAATTCGGCTATACGACGGACGCTCATCGGTGGTGAACGTTCACTGGATAAGGATTCGTAGGCAAGCTCCGAGATGCCGATAAAGCGCGAAACCCCGCCCGCCCCCACTCGATATAGCGGTCTTAGTTCCGCATTTCCTCATCCCAGCAATGAAAACCATCCACCGGTATCTTATATACGTGAGGCGCCTGAGCCTCGCCGTCCTGCTCCCGCTCGCCGCGTCGGCCCAGTCGGCCGGTCACGTCCGGGGGCAGGTGAGCAACGATGCCACCAAGGCCTATCTGCAGAATGCCGTCGTGACGGCCACCGAGGCGAATCGTTCCACCACGACGGACCAGCAGGGCAACTTCGAGCTGGCGCTGCCGCCCGGTCTGGCTTCGTTGAGCGTATATTATCCAGGGCTGGATGCCCGGACGATTGAAGTGAACATCCTGCCGGGGCAGACGGTGGTCCGCGACATCCCGCTGACCGCGAATATCTATAAGCTGGAAACCTATACGGTGGCGGGCGAACGAGAGGGAACCGCCAAGGCGATCGCCATGCAGCAACTGGCGCCCAATGTTAAAAACGTCGTGTCGTCCGACAGCTTCGGTAATGTGGCCGATGGGAATATTGGCGAGTTTCTGCAGCAGCTTCCGGGCGTGAACGCGGTCTACGTCGGCGCGGATGTGCGCGCGATCCAGATTCGCGGCATCAGCGAGCAGTTGAACTCGGTGACGATGGACGGAGCGCGGATGGCCAGCGCCCCCTCCGACGGGACTTCGCGGACGTTCGAGTTCGAACAGGTTTCCCTCGGGTTGATCGAGACGATCGAGCTCACCAAGGCTCCCACGCCCGACATGACGGCCGATTCGATCGGCGGGGCGGTGAACCTTGTGACGAAGAGTGCTTTCGATCGGGCTCAGCCGCAGTTCTTCAGCTATTCGATCGGCGGCGTTTACCGGCCGAAATATTATACGCGCGCGCAGGAGTTTGTCCGTGAGCCGATCGACAACATCGGGCCGTCGCTGAATTTTGTTTATTCGAACGTCTATGGTAAGAACCGAAACATCGGTGTCCTGCTGACGTTCACGTATCATTCGCAGCCCGGCGGCGACACTGCATCGCTGATGCTCCACGAGAATGCGGTGAAGCCGGATCGCTTCATCTATAACGTACAGGTGCCGCGCCCCGCGGGCGCGCCGCGCACACGCCTCGCGCTCGGGGCCAAGGTCGATTACAAGTGGAGCGCAAACACGGTTATCTCGTTCAACACCCTCGCGAACTGGTTTCACGAGAACAACGACACCCGCATCTTCTCGAATCTCACGTCGCAGTCGGCGGCGAACTTCCGTCCGGGTTACACATCCACGTTTCAGGAGGTCCTGCCGAGCGCTGCATCCCAGGCGACGACGCTGACCACGACGGACGACAAGTTCGGCCGCACGGTCTCGTTCTCGCCGTCCGTGCGCCATCGCTTTCCTGGGATCGAGATCGACTATGGGTTCACGATTTCGAACTCGATCACGCAATGGGAGATCGGGCCGAACAACCGCAAGAGCGTATTCGGTTCACCGCTTGGCCATTCGAAGGGCCAGGTCACTGCCTCGCTGGCGAATGTCGGCTATACAATCGACCGGACGCAGAGTTTGCAGTGGCCGGTGGTCACCCAGACCGCCGGTCCGAACTGGTATGATCTGGCTAACTATAGGAACCTCGCGATCCTGCACAACGATCGCGGCGCGCGGGATGCCGTCGGGCAGGCGCACTTCGATTTCAAGAAGCGGTTCGAGGACTTCGCGGTGCCGGCATTTATCAAGACGGGTGTCCAGTTCCGGGAGCAGCGGCGCAAGAACTGGACGCTCGCGCGCGACTGGGTTTTTGTCGGCCCGGACGGGGTGGCGAACAGCGGCGATGAAAACATCGCGCAGTTTCACGACGTGACGCCGCAGTGGACCGACTCGAATGCGGGTTATCGCATGCCGCCGTGGCTGGACAGCTATCGGATCTCCGAGCATCTGCTCGGCCAGCCGGAGCAGTGGGCGGAAAATTATGCGAACACGATGGTGCGCTACTTCGGCAATCGGAATCGGAAGGGCGTGGAGGATCTGACGTCGGCCTACTTCATGGGCAATGTGAAGCTAGGCGCGCTTTCGATTCTCGCCGGAGCGCGCGTGGAGGACACGGTCGTGAAGACGCAGGGGCCGCGGAGCCACATCACCGCGGAGGAAACCGCGCTGCGCAACGCGTGGGCCGCCGCGAATCCCGGGCAGGCGGTCACGAAGACAGAAGCCGAGCGTCGCTACGCGGCGCAATATGCGACGACCGATCATCGCCGGGGTGAGTACAGGAAGGTTTTCCCCGGTGTGCATTTCAAGTATGAGCCGTTCAGCGGCGTCGTCGCCCGCCTGAGTTATTCCACGAGCATCGGCCGGCCGAATTTCAACCAGATCATTCCCGCCACGACGGTCGACGATCTCAATTCCCGGATCAGCACCGCCAATCCCGACCTGCGCCCGCAGTTCTCGGACAACTTCGACGCCACGGTGGAATACTATTTCCGGCCGGCGGGTTTTATTTCCGCCGGTGTATTCCTGAAGGAGATCAGCGATTTCATCTTCAGTCGGAGCTCGATTGTGGGGAGCGGGGCGGATAACGGGTTCGATGGCAACTTTGTTGGCTACCAGCTGACGACGCCGGCCAACGCCGGGTCCGGTCGCTACCGCGGTTTCGAGCTCAACTATCGGCAACAATTCACCTTCCTGCCGGGATTCTGGCGCGGGCTCTCCGCGGGCGTGAACTATACTAAAACCGAGAGCTATGGAGACTTCGGCGCGGCACTGGCTTCTTCTCTCGTGGCGAATGTCGTGCCGAACATGGTCAATTTCAACCTCGGGTATGCCTATAACAAACTCGATGTGCGGCTGGTGGGAACGTGGCGGGACGAGTTCCTGGTGGCATCGAATGCGTCGGTCGCGCTCCTGACCTGGCAGTTGCCGAAGACGCAGCTCGATATCAAGGTGAAATATAGCATGTCGCCGCGGCTCGGGTTCTTCTTCGATGTGCAGAACTTCAACCGCGCCCCGATCGCCGAGCGCTACCAAGGGCCCGACGGCACAGGCCTGACGACGGCGCGTGAGACGCGCATCGTGGAGGCGAAATTCATCGGCGGCATCACCGGTCGGTTTTGAGCAGGAGCAGTTCGTTCGCCCTTTTTCCAGCGAGTCCCAACCCCCCCCGCCAGCATCCACCGCTGGCGTATTCGCCCTGAAATGAAATCCCCATCGCTTCGAACCTTCGGACGTGCCGCCGGCATGGTCCTTCTCCTCGCGTTCATTGCCCGCCCGGTTCTCGCCACCGGCAATCTCTGGTATGATAAATTTGTCGCGTATGAATCCGCCAGCGGCGGCAATTACTACAACAGTACCAACGCCGGCACGCTCGGCTGGAGCGAGAGCTATATGCTCCGGAGCTATCTCACGCTCTATGATCTCACGAAGAGCACGGCATGGCTGAACAAGTTCACGACTCATGTCGATGTGATGATCGCGAACACCACGGACACCGACGGCGACGGGTTTCAGGACTGGAAGACGACCAGTTACGGCGACGGCGGGAATTATCCCTATCTGGTGTTCGACGGACTCGTGTGCCTGCCGATCGCGCAGTTCGTGCGGCTGGTGCAGCAGAATCCCACGACGCTCTCGGCGTATGCGACCAAGGCCGCGAGCTATCGCACGTTCATCGAAAACGAAATCGTGCCGAAATGGGTCACGGCTTCGAGTTATCCGGGCAACTGCTGGGTGCAGGTGGACGCCTCGACCGGTTACTACAAGGAGCCGACCACGTTCGAGTCGCTTCCTGGAGCGGTCTTCAATCCGCTTCCGTATAACATGATGGCGCCCTATGCACAGATGCTGTATGCGATGTACGATGTGAACGGGAACGCGAGCTATCTGGGCAAGGCCAACCAGATGGTGCGGTATTTCAACCTCGGTTTCATGACCAACGGCACTGCTTACAAGTGGTGGTATTGCAATATCGCCAATCCGCACCTCGAGGACACCTCGCATGGCAATCTGGACGTCGAGATGGCACTGGAGTCGTTCAATCGCGGCGGGAGCAGCATCATCAGCGGTACGGAGATCGGGAAGATCTCCAATGCGTTGACCGATTACATGTGGAATCAGAATCTAGCCACGCCGCTGGTGAAGAAATACGTTGATGGGAGCGGCACCGATTATTCGCATACGCTGTGGCTGACGGGCTGGGTGCGTCTGACACAGTTCAATGCGACGAACTGGTATATAGCCGCCAACCAGTTTCGCACGCTGACGCCGGCGAACTTCAATCACGCGTTCACGGTTGCCCAGATCATGGCGTGGGATCCGGTCAAAGTACAGAACCAGGGGTTCGAGTATGTCTTCCATTCGGATGCCACCCGGCCGGCGCGGTGGACCCGTGTCGGCGCGGCGGCTAATGTCTGCCTTGATACAGCCAACAAGACCGCGGGAAAATACGGCATGAAGGTCCAGTCGCTCTCCGGCGATGGGCTCTGGCAGGCGTTGTATCAGGATTGGAAGGAGTGGAAGGCGAACACGACGTATGTCGTCACGTACGACCGCAAGGTGAACGGCGCCGCCGGTGGACGGATCTTCATGTACAATACGGCTACGAGCACCGTGGTCGGCAGTGTGTACGACTTCGACAACACCGGCTGGGAGACGCACACGTTCACCTTCACGACGCCCGGCAGCACGAGCGCACCTTTGCGGATTTATCTGGAGAATCACGACCGCGATGCGGCGGGAACGGCGTATTTCGACAATGTAGTCATCAAGCAGCAGGGCGACGCATGGTAACGGGTTGAGCCCTTACTATACGCGCCGGCCGGTTGAGAGCCTGGTCGTCCGCGGCAGTGGTCCGCTGTCGCGGTCGGCCGATGTTATAGCGTGTGTGCCGCGGCGGCTTCGGTGGCCTGCGGCCGCAGCGACTTGCCATCGATCCACTGGCAATCGACCATCTCCACTCGCGGGTGAGTCGGGATGCCCAGGTCGCCGTTCATGATGCGCGCGACGAGCAGTTCGACCGCCCAGGCGCCCATGAGGCCTGGGTTGGACTGCAGGCCGGAGAATCGCGTGCCCTCGAGAATCTGGCTGATCACCGCCACGCCGACCGACTCTGGGACGAGTATATTGTGACGTTGCAGCAAGCGCTCGAACTCCGGCAGCAGTTCGTGATGGTGAATGAAGATCAGCACGTCTGGCCGGTGCCGGGTGAACCATTCCGTGGTCGGTTTCTCCTCGAGCCGTTTCACGCGCAGGACGGGAATGGCGGACGGGGTGCCGAGCACCAGCTGTGACCAGCCGAGATAGACCGAGAGATACGCGTGTGCGCTGCGGACGCCCTCGTTGTCGCCTATTATGAGTCCTGGGCGCCGATAGCCGAGTGCGTGCAGCTTCTTAAGGAGGCGCCACATGTCGTTCGTTACATTGTGGATCACGCGATGCATGGGGGTCTTCATGCTCAGCCCCTGCGTGACGATGGCGTAGGATTCGAGCTCGGGTGGCAGCTCCTCATCGATGTCGGGGCTGCCAAAGCACAGCAGCCCCTGGATGCCGCGGGTTTCGAGGATCTCGCGCAGCCGGCGTGGCGTCATGCCGGGTTCGCGGACCCAGAACGGCTCGAGCCGGTAGCCGAGGGCGTTCGCGCGCTCCGTCATTCCCTGATAGATACGCGCGAAATGCGGGGATTGCTTCCACGGGCGGGCGTTATCGTAGAACGAGATGACACCAAAACACGCTTCATGCGCCGGATCGCGTTTCAAACGCATCCTAGTCATGAGCTCGGCGACCTTGGCGTTCGGGCGATACCCCACCTGCTCGGCGCATTTCAGGATGCGTTGCTTCGTCTCGGCCGGGATCTTCGCGCTGTTCCGCAGCGCGAGCGACACGGTGGTGGCGGAGACTCCAGCGAGCTGGGCGATGCGGCGGGTGCTCATCGCGGGGAGACGTAGGCCGGATGGCCTGCGCGCGCAAGCCGCGCTGCACCTCGGCGCCTCCGGCCGTGACCAGCGTGCTCGGCCTTGCTCGGTTCGCGGCCGGCAGACTGGCCTAATCAGGTTGAGCTCACGGTTGAGCCGCCCCGGCCGCCTTCGGACTTTTCCCGACGCCACCGCCGGTTTCAGCCGTGCTGTCCGCGCCTTGCGCGCGTGCTACTAAGTGGAGAGGCTCTGGAGTTTTCGTAAAACCTACTTGCGCGACACCGGGGCGCCTCCAACCCTGCGAAGGATTTTCTCTGCAACCACACCTCTCCCATGGTCACTTCCAACACTGATCTAGGCTACAACAGCAAAGTCGAGGGCGGCGTGGTCGTTTCGCGGGCGGATGCCATGATCAACTGGATCCGCACGAACTCGATGTGGCCGATGCCGATGGGTCTGGCGTGTTGCGCGATCGAGTTAATGGCCGTCGGTGGCGCACGCTTCGACATCGCGCGCTTCGGCGCGGAAGTCATGCGTTTCTCCCCGCGGCAATCCGACTGCATGATCGTCGCCGGCAGCGTGACCTACAAGATGGCGCCGCAGGTTCGCCGGATCTACGATCAGATGGCGGCGCCGAAATGGGTGATCGCGATGGGCGCCTGCGCCAGCTCGGGCGGCATGTATCGTAGTTACGCACACATGCAGGGCGTCGACCGCATCATTCCGGTGGACGTTTATGTCAGCGGTTGCCCGCCACGTCCCGAGGCCTTGCTCGACGCGTTGATGAAGCTGCAGGACAAGGTCCGCCGCGAGCCCTCCGCCAAGCGTCTGATGTCGGCCTGAGTCGGCCGCCAATTCCGCATTTCCACACCAAACATTCTCAAGCCAACGCGAAGCTTCATGCCCGACGACGCCACGAGCTCTCTCAAGGAGAGGTTTCCGCAAGTCACCGATCGCCCGTCCGCCGATCTCCCGGCCGTAAACGTGCCGCTCGGCGACTTGGTCGCGGTGCTGCGCTACCTTCGCGATGAGCAGGCGTTCGATCTGTTGATGGACCTGACTGCGATCGATTGGGCCGAGGGCGCAGCGCCGCGGTTCACGGTCGTCTATCATCTGTTGTCGACGACGCGCGCAGGCACGTATCTCCGCATCGCGGCCAACTGCGGCGGCACTGACACTGAGCCGACTGCGCCGAGCGTGGTCTCGCTCTGGCCCGGCGCCAATTGGCATGAGCGTGAGTGCTTCGACATGTTTGGCATCAAGTTCGAAGGCCATCCCGACCTGCGCCGCATCCTGATGTGGGATGGCTACCCGTATCATCCGCTCCGCAAGGAATTCCCGCTGGCGGGTATCGAGACCGACCTGCCGATCGCGGACATTGCGGCAGAAACGGGCACGAAGGTGATCGCTGCGCCGATGGCCGGCGGGCCGTTCGTGGCCTCGACGGGTGAGATCAACCTCACGGAAGCCGAGCCCCGCGCGAAAGACGAGAGCTGGAGCGATCGCCGCGCGCGCCCGGATCAGAGTGAACTGCGACAGGTGAAAGAATGAAGACTATGAGTCTAGAGCTGAGTGCTGAGAGTCTGGAGCTCCGAAACGGCCGCGATGATTGGCTGAGTGGTCTTGCTCCAGACTTCGGACTCTCAGCTCCTAGCTGCTAACGCCCAATGGCCACCGAATTTTCATTTCCCGATAGTGCTGCGAAATCCGCCACGGCCCGTGAGCAGGCGGAAACGGCGCGCCGCAATCCCGAATCGGCTGCACAGGCCGCGTCGGCCGAGTTTCAGACCGAGAAGATGTCGCTCTCGATGGGCCCGTCGCACCCGTCCACGCACGGTGTGTTGCGGCTGCAGATGGAGCTCGATGGCGAGATCCTGACCAAGGCGGATCCGGTCGTCGGGTATCTCCATCGCGGTGATGAAAAGATCGCGGAGAACATGACGTACAACCAGTTCGTGCCTTACACGGACCGGTTGGATTACCTCGCGCCGCTGGCGAACAACATGGCCTATGCGATCGCGGTCGAGCGGCTCGCGGGCTTGAAGGTGCCGCCGCGTTGCGAAGCGATTCGCGTGATCACGGCGGAAATGGCGCGTATCTCGTCGCACCTCATGGGCCTCGGCGCCTTCGGCCTCGATGTCGGCGCGTGGAGCGTGCTGCTCTATTGCCTCAACGAGCGCGAAAAACTGTACAAGCTTTTCGAAGAGCTCACCGGCGCGCGTTTCACGACGAGCTATACGCGCATCGGCGGAGTGATGCGCGATGTGCCGGAAGGCTGGCTCGGCCGGGTGAACGAGTTTTGCGATGGATTTTTGCCGATGCTCGAGGAGACGCTGAAGCTCCTCACGCGAAACAAGATCTTCATGGACCGCACGGTCGGAGTCGGCGTGATCTCGAAAGAGGACGCGCTCGCCTACGGCATCACGGGCCCGAATCTCCGCGGCAGCGGCATCGCGCTCGACCTGCGCAAGGACAAACCGTACTCGGGCTACGAGAACTACGAGTTTGATGTGCCGGTCGGCTCGACGGGCGATTGCTACGATCGCTACCTCGTGCGCGGCGAAGAGATGCGCCAGTCGGTGCGCATCATCCGGCAGGTCCTCGCGAAGTTCCCGGATGGACCGTGGTATGCGGTCGACGCGAAACGGATTTTCGCGCCGCCGAAGGACAAGATTCTCACCTCGATGGAGGAGCTGATCCAGAACTTCATGATCGTGACGGAAGGCCCGCAGATGCCCGCCGGCGAAGTGTATTTCGAGGCGGAAAATCCGAAGGGCATCCTCGGCTTCTTCATCGTGAGCAAAGGCGGCGGCGTCCCGTATCGTTTGAAGATCCGCGCCCCGTCGTTCTGCAATTTATCCATCCTCCCGAAAATATGCGTCGGTTGCCTGATCTCCGACGTGGTCTCGATCCTTGGCTCGCTCGATTTCGTGATGGGCGAGTGTGATCGCTAGTAGCGAGTAGTGAGGAGCGAGTAGCGAGCATGACAAACATCCAAACAATTCTTCAGCGCCGGCAGCGTGCTACTCGCTACTCGCTCCCCGCCACTCGCTACTTCTTTCGCCAGCAATGAATCTCAAACCCGAAACGTTGCGCCAGATAGACGAGGTGATAACGCATTATCCCGTGAAGCGGAGCGCCACGCTGCCGTTGCTGCACCTCATTCAAGAGGACGTCGGCTATATTGCGCCGGAGGCCATCGAGTGGGTCGCGACGAAACTCGAGCTACAGCCGATCAACGTCTATGAAGTCGTGACGTTTTATCCGATGTTCCGGCAGAAGCCGATCGGTCGCCGTCACGTCAAGGTCTGCCGCACGCTCTCGTGCGCGCTGATGGGCGGCTACAAGACGTGCGAGGCGTTCGAGAAGGAATTCAACACCCACCGCGGCGAGATCTCGCCCGACGGCGAAGTCACGATCGAGTTCGTCGAGTGCCTCGCGAGCTGCGGTACCGCGCCGGTCGTGCTGATCGACGACGACCTGCACGAGAACGTCGATACTGCGAAAGCGAAACAGCTCAGCGATCAGATCAAAGCCGAGGCGGCGAAAGCCAAAGGTGTGAGTAGCGGGTAGCGAGGAGCGAGCATTTCAGACACGAACTTCGAACCCGCGATTACGTCCACGCCTTAAATCTACTCGCTACCCGCTACTCACTACTCGCTACTTTTTCTGTCCATGCCTGCACCCGAACAACGTCGGATCATCTTCAAGCACATCGGCGCACCCGGTTACACGAACGACCTCGCGTGTTACCTGCGCCACGGCGGCTACGAGATGTTGAAGAAAGCCGTCGGCATGGCGCCGCAGGCGATCATCGACGAAGTGAAGAAGTCCGGCCTGCGCGGGCGTGGCGGCGCGGGTTTTCCCTGTGGCGTGAAGTGGGGCCTCGTCGATCGCAAGAGCGGCAAGCCGATCTATCTCGTCGTCAACGCCGACGAATCCGAGCCGGGCACCTTCAAGGATCGCTATATCATTCATCAGGATCCCCACCAGCTGATCGAGGGGACCATGATTTCCGCGTGGGCCAATAATGTTAAACAGGCCTATATCTATATTCGCGGCGAGATGCCGCATGGCGCACGAATCCTCGAGAAGGCGATCGCCGAGGCGCGCGCGGCGAATTTCGTCGGTCCGAATATTCTCGGCACGAATTACGGCTGCGAAATCTACGTGCACCGTGGCGCCGGCGCCTATATTTGCGGCGAGGAGACCGGCCTCATCGAGTCGCTCGAGGGCAAGCGCGCTTATCCGCGCATCAAGCCACCGTATTTCCCGGCCGTCCTCGGGCTGTATCAATGCCCGACGATCGTGAACAACGTGGAGACCCTGTGTCACGTGAAGCACATCGTCGACATGGGCGGCGACGCCTATACGAAGATCGGCACGCCGAACAACACCGGCACACGCCTCCTCTGCGTCAGTGGCCACGTGAAGAATCCCGGCTACTTCGAATACGAAGTCGGCAAGATCACGATGGGTGAATTGCTTTACGAAGTTTGCGGCGGTCCGCTGCCCGGGCGGAAATTCAAGGCGGTTATCCCCGGCGGCTCATCCGCGAAGGTGTTGAGATTTGGCGAGACGTTTACGTTGAAAAACAAGGATGGCACCACGCGCACGCTCGCGGTCGAGGACATCCCGATGGACTTCGATACGCTCGCCGCGTGTGGCACGATGGGCGGCTCCGGCGGCGTGATCGTGATGGACGACTCCGTCAATATGGTCGAGGCGCTCGCCAATATAAATGCCTTCTACGCGCACGAGAGCTGCGGCCAGTGCACGCCCTGTCGCGAAGGTTCGCTCTGGATGAAGAAGATCACTGCGCGCATGGTGCACGACACCGCGCGCAGCGAGGACGGCACGCTGCTCAGGAGCGTCGCCGATCAGATTGCCGGCCGCACGATCTGCGCCTTTGGCGAAGCATGCTCGTGGCCGACGCAAAGCTTCGTCGCGAAATTCGGCGACGAGTTCAAAGCGTATTCCGAAACGAAAAAAGCCGCCAAGCCCGCGGACTCCCTCGAACTCGTCTGATTTTTTGAACCACGAATGGACACGAATGCACACGAATCACACGTCCAGATGATCGCTTCTGATCATTCGTGTCTCTTCGTGTCCATTCGTGGTTAATTATTCCCTGCAATGATCGCTCCACCCAAACCCGACCTCATCACCGTCAACGTCGACGGCAAGGATGTCGCTGTGCCAAGAGGCACGAACGCGATCGAAGCCGCACGGCTGGTCGGCGTGGACGTGCCGTATTATTGCTATCACCCGAAGCTCACAATCGTCGGCAACTGCCGGATGTGTCTCATCGAAATGGGCATGCCCGCCGTCGATCCCGCGACGAAAGCGCCGATCATGGATCCGGCGACGGGCAAGCAGAAGATCAACTGGATCCCTCGTCCGCAGATCGGCTGCGCCACGAACGCTTCGCCCGGTCTGCACATCCGCACCAACACCCCGCAGATCAAGGACTGCCGCGAGGGCGTGATGGAGTTTCTCCTGATCAATCACCCGCTCGATTGCCCGATCTGCGACCAGGCCGGCGAGTGCAAGCTGCAGGAGCAATCGACCGGCTACGGCCGCGGCTACTCGCGTTTCATCGAGCAGAAAAACGTGAAGCCGAAGCGCACGCAGCTCGGCCCGCGCGTCACGCTCGACGACGAGCGCTGCATCCTCTGCTCGCGCTGCATTCGTTTCTGCAAGGAGATCGTCAAGGACGACGTCCTCGGCTTCATCGACCGCGGCAGCTACTCGACGCTCACCTGCTATCCGGGCAAGGCGCTCTCGAACAATTACTCGCTCAATACCGTCGACATCTGCCCGGTGGGCGCGCTCACGAGCACGGATTTCCGGTTCAAGATGCGCGTCTGGTTCCTGAAGCAGACGAACAGCATCGACACCGAATCCTCGGTCGGCGCCAACACCGTCGTCTGGTCGCGCGAAGGTATCATCTATCGCATTACGCCGCGCCGGAACGACGAGGTGAACGACACCTGGCTCTCCGATAGCGCACGCGACTTGTATAAGCCCGTGCGCGCCGCCGATCGCCTCGGCGCGATCCGCGTCAACGGCGCCGACAGCACGCTCGACGTCGCGATCAGCGCCGCCGCCGATCTGCTGAAGGGGGGGCGAGGAGGCCCCGCCGAGCCGTCGCGCGACGCGGCCCCGAATCCGCGGCTCACCGGGGACGGTTCGCCCTACCCGCAATCCGCCAGCGGCGTCGCCATCGTCGGCTCCGGCCGCAGCAGCGTCGAAGAACAATTCCTCACGAAGAAGCTCGCCGATGCGCTCGGCGCCTCGACGCACCTCGTCAGCCGGGTGGGGGAGGGCGATACGATTCTCATCTCCGCCGACCGCAATCCGAACGTCCGCGGCGCACTCGTCACCGGCCTCGTCAAAGAACTGCCCTCCGCGAAACTCGCGTCAATCGGCGCCGCGATCGACGCCGGCAAAGTCCGCGCGATCGTCTCCGTCGGCGAAGACCTTGTCGCCGCCGGCCTCACCGCCGCGCAGCTCGCCAAAGTCGCGGTTGTTTATCTCGGCACGCATGCCAACGCCACCTCGGCGGCGGCGCAGGTCGTGATTCCGACCCTCACCGTTTTCGAGAAGAGCGGCACGTTCGTGAACCAGCAGTTCCGTATCCAGAAATTCCTGACGTGCGTTCCCGGTCCGTCAGGCGCGGCCAACGATCTCGTTGTGCTTGCGAAACTGATCGCCGCCGTCGGCGGCGCGACGGTCTCCGGCGAGCTGCACGCGCTGTGGTCGACGCTCGCGACCGAGGTCGCAGCGTTGCGTGCGATCACCTTCGGGAACCTGCCTGAAACGGGCCTGCTGCTCGACGCGACGCCATTTGCCGCGCTGTCGTTCATCGAGGGCGAAACGCTCCACTATAAACCCGCCGCCGCGACGGCGACTGCCACCGCTTAAACGCCCGACCCCATGCGCACCCTCGTTTTCACCGGACTCGGCATTGGCTTCATCCTCATGGGGGCCGGGCTCTATGCGCTGACGTTGCGCAAACCTTCGAAGCCCGCGCCCGCCAACCCGAACAAGTCACAGCTCCGCGAGCAGGCCGCGCTCGCCGAGGAGACCAAGAAGATGCGCGTCGCCGCCGGCAGCATTGCCGGAGTGGGCGTGCTCATGGTGCTCTTCTCGCAACTCTGATCCCTCTGCGATGGTCGAATTCTACACAGGTCTTCATCCGGTCGTGCAGGGCATCTTGAAGGGCCTTGCGGTGATCATGGTCATCTTCCCGATCGGCGGGGTGTGCTCGATGGCGGAGCGCAAAGTCTCCGCGTGGATTCAGGGCCGCCCCGGGCCGAATCGCGCGATCGTGCCGTGGGCAAAATGGATTCCCATCCTCGGCCCGTTCCTGCAGCGGCTCGGCATTTTTCACGTGATGGCCGACGGCGGCAAAATGCTCTTCAAGGAGGACGCCCTGCCGGGGCATGTGAACAAGTTCTACTTCGTCCTCGCGCCGATCATCGCGATGATTCCCGCGCTCACGACCGTGACCGCGGTACCGTTCGGTGCGTATCTCGACGACACCGGCGCCGTCATTCCGATCGCGCTGGCGAATGTCGACATCGGCCTCCTCGCTGTCTTCGCCGTGTCCTCGCTCGGAGTTTACTCGCTGATCCTCGCCGGTTGGGCCTCCAACTCGAAGTATCCCTTCCTCGGCGGAGTCCGCGCCTCCGCGCAGCTCATCTCCTATGAGCTTTCGATGACGCTCTCCGTCGTCCCGCTCTTTCTTTGGGTCAACGATCCCGGCCGCGAAGCGACCATGGGGCTCGGCCGCGTCGTCGAGTTCCAAAGCCTGCCCGGCTTCTGGGGCGGCACCTGGTTCGTCTTCATCATGCCTGTCTCGGCCTTTATTTTCATCACGTCGCTCTTCGCCGAGACGAACCGCCAGCCATTCGACATGCCCGAATCCGAGGCCGACCTCGTGGGCGGCTTTCACACCGAATACGGCGCGTTCAAATGGGGCCTCTTCTTCGTCGCCGAATACGCGCACATGGTGATCGGCTCCGGCGTCTTCACGCTGCTCTTCCTGGGTGGCTGGAATCCGCTGCCGTGGATCCCGCTCGCGACCGTCGTGGACTGGCTCGGCGTCAGCAACCCGATCCTCGTCGGCATCCTGTCGATCAGCATCTTCCTCGTGAAGGTGCTCGCGTTGATTTTCTTCTTCATGTGGGTGCGCTGGACCGTGCCGCGCTTCCGCTACGACCAGGTGATGGAGATCGGCTGGAAAAAACTCCTCCCGCTTTCGATCGCCAACCTCATCGCCTACGCGATCGGCATCGCGATCATTCAGAAGTGAAACCGGACCACGAATCACACGGATGAACACGGATAAATTCAGCTCAGCGCCTCGCGGATCGTCCTCCGTGGCCTCCGTGCAATCCACGGTCAACTAACTCCTTCGCGCCATGGCCGTCATCCAAGTCGAACGCAAACCGCTCACCTTCGCCGAGCGCACCTATGTCCCGCAGATTGTCGCGGGGCTGAAGACGACGTGGCAGCACCTCGTGAAGCCGAAAGAAACGATGGAGTATCCCGAGCAGCGCCCGGCGATTCCTCCCGGTTATCGCGGCGTGCCCACGCTGGTGATGGATCCGAACGGCCGCGAGAAATGCGTCTCCTGCCAGCTCTGCGAATTCGTCTGCCCGCCCAAGGCGATTCGGATCACGCCCGGCGAGATTCCGCTGGATTCGACCAACGCGCACGTCGAGCGCGCGCCGCAGGCCTTCGACATCGACATGCTTCGCTGCATCTACTGCGGCATGTGCCAGGAAGTCTGTCCGGAGGAGGCGATCTTCCTGCAGCAGCAGTATTCAATGACTGGTTACACGCGCGAGGAGATGGTGAACAACAAGGCGAAACTCTACGAACTCGGCGGTACGCTGCCCGACGAACATTTCAAGTGGGACAAGAAGCGGGAGGCCGAGGAACACGGCAACGATCGGCACTGAGAAGCAGGAGCGAGCTGTGAGTAGCGAGTAGCGCGCATGAGATCACCCATAACATTTCGAGTAACCCTCTCTCCCGTTCGCGCTATGGCGCGCGGTCACGCTGGCTCGCCTGCTCGCTACTCGCTACCCGCTACTCGCTACTAACTCCCGATGGGCTCCTTTCTCTTCAACCTCTTCGCCGTCTTCACGCTCGTCACCGCGGTCGGCGTCGTCGTGAACAAGAACGCCGTCAACGCTGCGATGTGCCTCCTGCTCTCGCTCGTCGGCGTCGCCGCGCTGTTCGTCACGCTCGATGCCTACCTCCTGGCTTTCCTTCTCCTGCTGGTGTACGCGGGCGCCATCGTCGCGCTGTTTCTCTTCATCGTCATGCTCCTCGATGTGCGCGGCGTCGATCGCCAGCGCGTCACCGGTCTGCCCCTCGTCGCGCGAGTGATCGCGGTCGGTCTCGTGGGCGTCGGGGTGGTATCCTTCATCACGCGCGGCCAGCTGCAGTCGCCCGACATCACGAACATTCCCGCCGTCGGCGCTTCATTGAAGCTCTATGCGTACCAGCTTTTCACGACATATCTGCTGCCCGTGCAGATCCTCGGTTTCCTTCTCCTGATCGCCATGCTCGGCGTGATCGTGCTCAGCAAACGCTTCGAAGGCCTGGAGGACATCAAGTGAGAACCGGAAGTAGCGAGCATCGAGTGGTGAGTAGCGAGGATGACGCGGGCGCATGCCTCTCGGGCTGTTCGGCAGCTTCTACTCGCTACTCGCTACTCACTACTCGCTACTTCTTCCGCGCATGATTCCCGCGACGCTCAACGCCTATATCATCATCAGCGTGCTGCTCTTCGCGATCGGGCTGCTCGGCGTGCTCATCCGCCGCAACACGCTCATCGTCTTCATGTGCCTCGAGCTGATGCTCGTCGCCTCGACCCTCGCGCTCGTCGCGTTCTCGCGGTACAACGGCACGATGGATGGCAACGTCTTCGTGTTCTTCATTCTCACGGTCGCCGCCGCCGAAGTCGCCGTCGGCCTCGCCATCATCGTCGCGCTCTTCCGCAAGCGCATGACCATCCAGGTCGACGAACTGAACACCCTGAAGAACTGAGAACAGGAGCGAGCATCGAGTAGCGAGTAGCGAGCATGACAACCACCCAAATAACTTTCCGGCTGAGCGACCGTGCTACTCGCCACCCGCTGTTCGCTACTCGCTACTTCCACCCATGACGATGCTCCAGCACGCCATCCTCGTTCTCCTTCTGCCGCTCGCGTCCGCGGCCCTCATCGCGCTTTTCCTCCGCCGCGCCGGCGGACTTGCCTCGATCATCTCCACCCTTACCGCCGCCGCGATCGCCGTGATCGCGATCATCCTCGCGCTGCACCGCGAGCGTTTCGACGCGTCGATGGAATGGCTCCGCTTCGGGGACTTCGCGATTTCGATCGGCATCAAATTCGACGACCTCGCCGCGCTCATGCTCGCGATTGTCGGCATCGTGGGGCTTTGCGTGCACGTATTCTCACTCGGCTATATGCACGACGACGGCGCGCGTGCCCGTTACTTCGGAGGCCTTTCGATCTTCATGTTTTCGATGCTAGGCATCGTTTTCGCCGACAATCTTTTCATGATGTTCATCTTTTGGGAGCTCGTCGGTTTTAGCTCCTGGCTGCTGATCAATCACTACCTCAACAAGCAGTCCACTGCCGAGGCCGCCAAGAAGGCCTTCATCGTGAACCGCGTGGGCGACTTCGGTTTCCTCATCGGCATCGTCTGGTGTTACGCGCAGTTCGGCACGACGAATCTCAACGAGCTCGCGAAACTCGTTGAAGGCGGCGCGGTCGTCGCGAGCGCGCTCCCGCTCCTGTTGTTCTGCGGCGCCGTCGGCAAATCCGCCCAGCTCCCGCTCCACGTCTGGCTGCCCGACGCCATGGAAGGCCCGACGCCCGTGTCCGCCCTGATCCACGCCGCGACCATGGTCGCCGCCGGTATCTACATGCTCTGCCGGATCAACGTCCTCATGGTCCCGGATGCGCTTACCGTGATCATGTGGGTCGGCACCGCCACCGCGCTCTACGCTGCTTTCTGCGCGATCATCCAAAGCGACATCAAGAAAGTCCTGGCCTATTCCACGCTCTCGCAGCTCGGCTACATGGTCGCCGCCTTTGGCTTGGGCTCGCTCAGCGACACGCATCAGCACGATGGCGAAACGCACACCGTCCTGATCGCGGCCGGCATCGGCGCCGCGATGTTCCACCTGACCACGCACGCCTTCTTCAAGGCGCTCATGTTCCTCGGCTCCGGCTCCGTGATCCACGCGTGCCACCACGAACAGGACATCTTCAAGATGGGCGGCCTCGCCCGGAAACTCCCCGTCACTTTCGCGACCTTCACCATCGGCGTGCTCGCAATCATCGGCACCCCGTTGCTTTCCGGCTTCTTCTCGAAGGATGCGATCCTCTATCTCGCCTTCGCGAACAACAAAGCGGTCTTCGCGCTGCTCGCGTTCACCGCGATCCTCACCGCGTTCTATATGCTGCGGCTCTGGATCCTCGTCTTCCGCGGCGCGCCCCGCAGCGAGTCGGCCAAACACGCGCACGAAGGCGGCCTCTCGCTCACCGCCCCCCTCGTCGTGCTGGCGATCCTGTCTGTGATTGGTGGATACGGCTGGTTCTACACGAATATCTTTGGCGGCGCCTTCGACGCGGTCATCTCGCTCGTTCCCGTCGCCCATGGCGCCGATCACACCGTCATTCTCGGCGTCTCGATCGCGATCCTCGTTATCGGCGCCGTGGCGGCCTTCCTCGTTTACGCGCCGGCCCCGACCGATGTGCTGGCCACCAAAGCTCCCGGTGTCTTCGGCGGCCTGCGCGCACTGTGGGCATCGTTCGACCGCGCCTACGATTACTACGTCGCGAAGGTCCAGCAGCGCTTCGCGATGCTGCTGAACTTCCTCGAGCAGATCTTCCTCGCGGGCGTAATCGTTCGCGGCCTCGCCGGCATCGTTGGGCTCTTCGGCCTCGGAGCCCGCGCGCTGCACGTCGGTAATCTCAACGCCTACGCCTACTGGTTCCTGCTCGGGATCGTGGGACTGTGGGCATACGTGACCGGCGTCCTGAAATTCTGATGCGCGCCGCATGACCACGAACTCACCCATGCATTCCCTCGTAGCCCGCTTCGGGCGAAGCGGGACTCGTTCGATCTCGGCTACCCCGAGCCGGGCTACCGCACCGGCGCGAGCACTTTCCGAATGAGCAACCTGCCTTTCGATCCTCTGCTGGTCTCCATCGCGGCTCCGCTCGCGCTGGCGCTACTCATCGCGCTGGGCCTGCCAAAACGCTGGTCGATCCGGCTCGCCTACGTCGCGTTCGCGATCCCGCTGCTGCTCTCGTTGCACACCTGGTATCACTTCAGCGCCGCGTCATTGGAAAGCGGATACGCGTTCCTGAAGACCTATTCCACCGGCCTCGATGGGATCGACGGTATCGGCATCAGCCTCAAGCTCGGGCTCAACGGCATCTCGATGCCGCTCTTCGCGATGGCCGGCATCGTCGGTTTCGCCGCCGGGCTCTACGCGATCCAATCCCAGGCCGAGCGGCTCAAGATCTATCTCATGCTGCTCCTGATCATGCAGGGCGGCTTGATGGGCGTCTTCGCGAGCGTGGATGTGTTCTTCTTCTATTTCTTCCACGAGCTCGCGCTGATCCCGACGTTCATCATGGTCGGCGTGTGGGGTGGCCGCGACCGCAGTTATGCGGCGATGAAGATGACAATCTATCTCACCGCCGGCGCGATGATCTCGCTGCTCGGCCTGATCGCGCTCTACGTGAAGAGCGGCGCCAACAGCTTCGACCTGATCGAGCTGAAGGCCCATCTCGCGCGTCAGCCTTTGGCGGATACGCTCCAGCAAAACATCTTTGGCCTCCTCCTTCTCGGCTTCGGCGTGCTTGTCTCGCTCTGGCCGCTGCACACGTGGGCTCCTCTCGGCTACGGCGCGGCGCCGAGTTCGAACGCCATGCTTCATGCCGGCGTGCTGAAAAAGTTTGGCCTCTACGGTCTCATTCAAGTTGGCCTGCCGCTGCTGCCCGCCGGCGCCACGCATTGGGCACATCCGCTCGCCTGGCTTGCCGTGATCGGCAACGTCATCGTCGTCGGCCTCATCACGATCGCGCAACGCGACCTCAAGCAGATGATCGGTTACAGCTCGGTCATGCACATGGGCTACGCATTTCTCGGCATCGCGGCCGGCTCGGTGCTCGGCATCGGTGGTGTGGTGTTGATGATGGTGGCGCACGGACTCTCCGTCGCGCTGATGTTCCTGCTCGCGACCAGCGTGCATCATCGCACGCATACCTTCGCGATGGATGAGATGGGCGGGCTCGCGCAAAAAGCGCCCGTCCTCGCCGCGCTCTTCGTCGCCGGCACGTTTGCGAGCATCGGCCTGCCGGGCTTCGCGAATTTCTGGGGCGAGCTCACGATCTTCGTCGCGCTCTGGAAATTTTCCGCGCCGATCACCGTGCTCGCCATCGCCGGTGTGATCATCTCGGCGATCTATGGCCTCCGCGCCGCCGCGGCGGTGTTCTTTGGCCCGGCCACGGCACGGATGACCGAGGTCGCCGCCCATCACCCTACGTTTGACCTGCGCTGGTCGGAAAAAATCCCCGCCTTGATCCTCCTCGCCGCGCTCATCCTCGTCGGCCTCTGGCCGAAATCGATGACGACCCCCATCAACGACTCGCTCACCACCAAGGTCCAAGTCGCGACCAAGTGAGAGGCACCACTAATTCACACTAATGAACACTAATTCAGAGCATATAGTGGGTTTTCCGCCCCGTGCTGCTCACTCGGTATTCATTAGCGTCCATCAGTGTGTATTAGTGGTTAATCCCTTCTGCCTGCCCGGATGAATCTCGAAGCCGTCAAACTCGCCGCCGCGGATAATCTCTGGAGCGCCATCTTCCCCGAGCTGATGCTCGGCTGCCTCGCGCTGCTGCTCCTCGTGCTCGAAATGGTGCTGCCGAAGAAGCATCACGTCGTCATCCCCGATGTCGCCGCCGCCGGCCTGCTCGGCACGTTGATTGGCCTCTTCCTCAACTGGAACTCCGCCATCCTCGGCGCGGAGACGTTCAGCGGCCTGATCCATCACACGCCTGCGGGGCAGATCATGCGCGCGTTTTTCCTCCTCGCGGCGCTGCTCGTGTGCCTGCTCGCCCGCGTGACGCTCGCCCGGCAGCCGATGCCAAAGGTCGAGTTCTACCACATCGTGCTGATCGTGACGGCGGCGATGATGCTCCTCGCGCAGAGCAATCACTTCCTGATGCTCTTCGTCGCGCTCGAGACGCTCACGATCGGCCTCTATATACTCGTCAGCTATCATCGCACGAGCACCGCCTCGCTCGAGGCCGGTTTGAAATACCTCGTGATGGGCGCGCTCAGCTCGGGCCTGCTGCTCTTCGGCATCGTCCTGCTCTACGGCGTCGCGGGCAACCCGACGCTCCTCGGCCATAGCGACACGTCGATGCACTACCGTGAGATCGCGCGTTTCCTCGAGGCCAATCCCGACAACTTTCTCGCCAGCCTCGGCATCGTGCTCGTGCTCTCCGGTGTCGCGTTCAAGATCGGCGCGTTTCCCTTTCAGATCTGGGTGCCCGACGTATATCAAGGCGCCCCGACTCCCGTGACCGCCTTCCTCGCGGTGGCGTCGAAAGCCGCCGGCTTCGCCGTGCTCCTCGGGCTGTGTGGCCGCGACGGTGCGTTTGCCGCCTATGGCTGGCTCACGACTCCCGTGCTCACCGCGGTGGCCGCCGCCACGCTCATCTTCGGCAACATCGCCGCGCTCACGCAGCACAACGTGAAACGCCTCATCGGCCTCTCCGGCGTCGCGCACGCCGGTTTCCTCCTGCTCGGGGTGGTCGCCGCGCCGACGTCGCCGATTGCGACCGGCGCTATATACTTTTACCTCTTCGCTTACTTGATCGCTTCGTTCGCGGTGTTCGGCGTCATGACTCACGTGGCCGGCGCCGATGACTCCGACCAGAACCTCGATCATTATGCCGGCCTAGCGAAGGAGAGCCCCTTTCTCGCCGCGGTTCTTGCGATCGGACTCGGCTCGCTCGCGGGCATTCCCCCGCTCGCCGGGTTCATGGGAAAACTCTTCGTCTTCATCGCCGCGTATCAATCCGGCGCGCGCTGGCTCCTGGCGATCGCCGCCGCCGGCGTGGTGATTTCGATCTATTATTATTTCGGGTGGATCAAAGCCGCCTTCTTCGAGACGTGGACGCCTCCCGCGGATTCCGCGCCGGCGCGCCCCGCTCGCACGCCCGTCGGCGTGATCGCCGGCCTCGCGCTCGGCAGCCTCGCCCTCGCCTCGATCGTCCTCGGTTTCTACCAAGGCCCGTTCGGCCAGTGGCTGACCGCGCGGTGAGCGCTGGGTTTGCTCCCTCAGCTCGAAGAACGGCGGCGAAAGAGTTTCGCTGTGTTCTTCCGCGCGATTGTTCCCGCGTTGAGTAGCGGATTTGGCGCGCGCGAGTGTCGTGGTTTATCGCGGTCGACTCGTTCGCGCGTCGGGCCGTGCCCGCCAACCGGCTGGCAATGCATCACGAAACCACGACGAAGGACCTCGCATCATGCATTTACCTCAACGCGTCGCGACGCGAGCGCGCTCCGTCGTCCTCGCATTCACGGTCGGTCTGCTGGCGGCGGCGGGCGTGCGTGCGCAGTCATGGACCGCGATCGATTCGGGCACGACGGCGAATCTTTGGGGCATCGCGTATCGGCCGCAGCAACCGGGCGAGCCTCCGGGTGGCCTCGTGGTGACGGTCGGGGAAGAGGGAACGATCCTCACTTCGAATGACGAAGGCGTTACGTGGATCCGCCGCCAATCCGGCGTGAGCACGTGGCTCACCGCGGTCACTCATGATTCGACGCTCGCCCGCTTTTTTGCCGTCGGCGATGCGGGCGTGATTCTCTCTTCCACCGATGGCATCGCCTGGAGCCGCGAAACGTCGCCAACCACCACGCGCCTCAATGGCATCGCTCGCAGCCTCACGCTTCCCGCAATGTGCGCCATCGGCGAGCGGGGCGCCGGTTTGCTCGCCCGCGATGCCACAGGGGTCTGGACGCAGACCGATGCTGGCTTCGGCAACCGGTGGATGCGCGGTTTTCTGAACGGGTTTGCCGTCGGTGAAGGCGGCGCGATTTTCGCGGTGCCCGTGAACAGCGATGTGAGTCCGCTCACGACCCTGTGGCCGAGCGTGTCCTCGCCGGTGACGGCCGATCTCGAAGCCGCGACGGATGGAGATTTTTTTGGCGGCCGGCCGATCGCCGTCGGAGCCGACGGGACGATCGTGCAACTCTCGCGTCAAGGGGCGATCGCACGCGAATCCGGCACGACCGAGCGCTTGCGTGGCGTATGCTACAAATCGGGCGGATTCGTGCGACTCGTCACGCTGACCCAAAGCATCGGCGTCGGCGAATATTTCGCCGTCGGCACGCGCGGGACAATTCTCCGTTCCGCCGACAACATCACCTGGCGCAGTGAAACGTCACCCACTCAGCTCCATCTCAACGGTGTCGCCGATTCCACGAATGCCGTGATCGCCATCGGCGATCGCGGCACGATTCTCCGCATCGGGGGTGCGGGCGCGGAGCCCCGCATCGTGCGCCAGCCGTTCGCCGCCGTCGATTCCGATGGCACGACGTACGCGGAGGGCGAAGCCGTCGGCGCCGGTGCCTTGACGTACCTGTGGGTACAGTTGTCGCACGGACTTCCGTTTCCGATCGGGGGCGGCTACCCGCGCCAGTCGCTCATGGCGATTCCGTTTACCCCGGTCGATCCAACGTTCCAACTGGTGGTCGGCAACGCTTTCGGCGTGGTTCGCTCGGTGCCGTTCACCTTGAACCGCTTCGTCAATCTCGCTGGCCGCGCGACAGTGGGTGTCGGTGAGCGCGCGCTCATCAGCGGATTTGTCATCGGGACCACGCTGCCGATCGAACGGCGCGTTCTCATCCGCGGTGTCGGCCCCGCGCTCGCGGCATTCGGCGTGCTCGATGAACTCGAGGTGCCGCGGCTTTCCGTCTTCAAAGGTTCGCAGCTGATCGCGACGAATGCCGGTTGGTCTCGCAGTGAAAACGCGGCCGAGATCCGCGACGCGGCGCAGCGCGCGGGTGCGTTTCCGTTGGCCGACGGCTCGGCCGACACGGCGGTGTTGCTGTCGCTCGCGCCCGGAGACTACACCGCGCAAATCACGGGCGCCGGCGACTCGATGGGCACCGCACTGGTGGAAATCTACGACCTCGAAGCGCCGGATCGAACACGGTTGAAAAACCTTTCGGTTCGCGCGCGCGTCGCGCCCGGCGAGCACACGCTCGTCGGCGGCCTCGTGATCGATGGCGGCGTGGAGAAAACCGTGCTGTTTCGCGCGGCCGGCCCGGCGCTCGCCGCGTTTGGAGTCGACGATTTTCTCCGTCGTCCGCTCCTCACCGTCTTCAGAAGCGGCACGGCGATCGCAACGGGTGCGGCATGGAGCGCTGCCGCCAACGCGGCCGAAATTCGCGGGACCACCGCCGCGCTCAACGCCTTCGCATTTTCCGATGGAAGCGACGACGCCGCGTTGCTGCTTCGGCTCGCGCCCGGTGCCTACACCGTGCAGGTCGCAGGCGCGGATGGCGGCAGCGGAGTAGCGCTTTTGGAAATCTATGAGTCGCGCCCGACCGTGCGCCCGCCTTCGAGCTCCTCGAACGACTGACGCCGCGGTCCTCTCTTACGCGATGCTCGGGCTACCGCCGCGCACCGCCGCTCGAATCCCAGTGACCCGCCGTCCAGCGACGGGTGGCGGGATCGTAATTGCCCGGCACCCACGTTGCGCCCGGCGTGGGCGGGCGTTGCCACGAGCCGCTGACCCACGTCCATTGGCTGCCGGACCATGTGTAGTGTCCGGGAATCCACGCCCGATCAGCATTGGCGGAAGCCGGTGGCGCCGACGCGGGTGCGGGTTCCGCGATCGGTGCGGGTAGCGGCGTAGGAACAATGACAGCCGCGCCCGGTGAGACTCGAACGTCGGTCGTTGCGACTGGGATCGCGGCGTCACGTCGAGCGGCGTCGCGCTGATTTGCCGGCAGCGATTCGGCGCCTGCAGGAACGATCGGGCCCCGTGCGCTTGTTGACGACGTGGCGGGATCTCGCGGCACGATTGCGCCGTCGGCACCGACCGGCGGCGTGGCGCGCGAGGTTGTGGGGATTTGTGAGAGCGGAAAACCGGAGAGAGGCGAAACTCCGTCTGCGGTCGGTGCCGCGGTGACGCCCGCTGGCAACGTTGTTCCGGCCGGCGGCGCGGCTTTTTCGCCGGGAGCCTTGCCTGTATCCAGAATGCTGCGACTGGGATGCGTGGGGCTCATGTCGGGTGTGCCGGGCACCGCATCCGCGCGCGTTGTGCTCCGGCCGGTGGGCGTTGCTCCCGCCGCCGGGTCGGACGCCACCGCCGAGGTGGGCGCTGTGTTCGTCGTGCTTGAAGGAGCCCTCGTCGCCGACGAGGTCGGAGCCGCGCTTGCCGAAGAATCGTTCGCGGAGGTCGCCGAAGCGCTGGCGCCGCCCACCGTGCCGCTCGCTCCCGCGGTACCGCTCGAGTTCGCTGAGCTTCCTGCGCCGGCTGCGCCGCCGCCGGTTTGCGCCCACGTTCCTGTGAGGCCGAAGCTGCCGCAGAGACTGGCAGCCAGAATAAAAATTTTTGTTTTCATGGCTCGAAACGAAAGAGTTGTCGGGGGGCTTTCTCGCGCGGGCGGCTCCGTCGCCGGATTCCTGGCGCGTTTTCTCATCCGACAGACCGAGGGCGCTGTCTGTGGTTCATGGACGGGGGCGTTTCCCGTCTTGCGCCTTGTGCCGCTCTTTGCGGCCATTGCGGTTACTGCATGAGAATCACCGGCCTCGCTCTTGTCCCGCCTCCGACTGCCGCCGATTGCCCCAGGGTCACGCCCGAGCTCCTCGCCTCCGTTCTTGCGCGTTACTCGCGGAGCAATGAAGGCTTGGCCGCGATTCTCGCGCGGGTCGACCTCGCGAACCCCGATGCCTCGATCGACCGGATTCTCAAGTTCGTCGATTACGGCCACGCCTCCATTGGTGGTCTGACCGGCGGGCTCGCCGTCGCACTCGACGATGTGTCGATGTGGCTCGCGTACAAAATTTTCGAGATCGCTCAGATGGCGGACGGCCAGGAATCGAGCACTCGTTACATCACGATGGACGCAGCGAACGTCCCCTCGGCCGAAGAGCTCGGCCTGCCCGCCGATCTGGCCGGCCGCTGGCGCGACATCCTCGCGCGCTCTTTCGCGGCGTATCATGCCGAATACGCGCGGCTCGACGCGCTCGCCACTACCGAGCCGCAACGCGTCCGGCTGCCCGCCGACGCGAAGCCCGCCGTCGTCACGCGGCTCCGGAAGAACTACGCGCTCGATCGCGCGCGTTATTTTATCCCATTCGCCACCCGCACGAATCTCGGACTCGTCCAATCCTCGCGCATGTGGGCGACGACGGTGAAGCAACTCGACTCGCTGCCGCAGCCGGAAGCGAAAGCTGCCGCGAAACTCATCCGCGACGAGCTGCTCAAGCAGTCGCCGCGGTTGATGCGCCACAGCGGCGCTGAAAAATCCTACGAAGAGCAGGCGCGCCAGGAGCTCACTGCAACGCTCGCCCTCGCGCGCGAACGCCTCTCGTCCGAGCAACTCGCCGACGAGGTCTGGGTGCACGTCGATCGCGCGACGCCGCCGTGGTTGCCGGAAGCGCAGCCGGTCGCCGAGGCGCTTCGCCATCGCGCGAATCGCTACGGCCAGCAAGGCACTGCGACCCGCCGGATGCGCGTGAGCTTCGCTTGGAACAACATGGCGCTCGCCGAACTGCGCGACCTGAACCGCCATCGCACGGGCAATCGCTACACGCCACTGATTCAGGCCGGTTTTTATTTGCCGCCGGAAATCGATCGTGCGCCTCACGCGCAGCTCCTCGCCGATCAGCTCGAGCTCACGCGCGAGCTCCTTGCGCGCGGCTCGCCGGCCTACGTTTATTCACTGCTGCTCGGCGCGCAGACGCCATTCGAGCACAGCACGCACGCCGACAAATTCATCTACGAAGCCGAGCTGCGCACGGGCATGGGCGCGCATTTTCGCTACGCCGAACACCTGAGCGCTGCGCTGCGCGGTTTCTTCACGCATGTGCCGGAAGCGCGAGACTGGGTCGCGGAGGGCACCGCCGAGCCGGAGTGAGGAAGGGACCAAAGGACCAAGAGACCAAGGGACAAAGGGACCAAGGGATTCTCGGATGCATTTCGGTCCCTTGGTCTTTTAGTCCCTTTGTCCTTTGGTCCCTTGGTCCCTTTTAGATTTGCCGCAAACTTCTGGCGTCGCCTTGCTCGCGCGTGCGTTTTGCCATGAAGCGGTCCGGCTTGGTTATTTTCGCAAGTGTATGCGTGTGTCTTGTCGCTGCGCGCGCGGCTGACGCGACAACTCCGATCGATCCCGCGCAGCGCAACGCACCGTTCGCGCCCGGCACGTCCGCCCAGCCTGAGAAACGCACGCCTGCCGTCGTCGAATCGTTACAACATAAACGCGTGCGCCCCGCGACGGTCGACAAGAAGCCCGCCTTGGTCGGTGAACGCCGCGCGGCGATCGACATCACCGAGACCCACGAGAAGGTTGTGCGCGAAAAAGCGGTCAAGACGCCGGAGAAACTCGAGCAGCCCAAGAGCCGCTTCGACCAGCAGCAGGCGCAGGTGTCGACCTCGGGCGACACGACGAAGCCGCCGATGGTCGCGAAATATCAGGACAGCCTCACCGCGGCCAGTGCGACCAACATGGCGCGGTTTCCCGCGATGAGTGGCGCGACCAGCGCGAAGATCAATCGGTTCATTTTTCGCAAGAATGGCGGCGAACTCGCGGATGCTCCGCAACGCGCCACGTCGACGCCCGCGGCGGGCGGATCTCGTCCGGTCAAATAACCAAACCCGCGTGCCTGTGTCCGCATGAGTTTCCGTGTCCTTCAATTCAACATGCAGTTCGGGCAGATTTGGGATGACACCTATCCGGATCGCGCGCCGGTCCGGTTGGATGCGACCCTGCACGAGATACGCCAGCACGATGCGGACGTCATCCTGCTGCAGGAAGTCGAGCAGGCGTTGCCCGGTGGCGTGCAATTCCAGCCGCCGCCGAATTACTTGAAGCTGCGCGCCGCGCTCACCGGTTACGACAGCTGGTTCAGCTACCCGAAAGCCGATCCGCGTGAGCTGCCGTTCGGCATCGGGCTCGCCATTTTCTCGCGCACCCCGCTGCGCGATCCGACGCGCCTCGACCTGCCATCGCCACCGATCGAATTCGATTTCTTCGGCCAGAAAAAAACGCCCACCGACCGTCTGCTCATTGGCGCGAAGACCGCCATCGACGGCCGCGAGGTCCAGTTGTTCAACACGCACCTGCTCGCGTTTTTCATGCTGGGCTCGAGCAGCACGACGAATCCGTTTCAACGCACGCTTGTCGCCGATCAGCTCTCCGCGTCACGCGGACCGACGCTGCTGGCGGGCGATTTCAACGTGAGCAAACACGAGTCGCTCGTGAACCAGTTCGCCGAGCGCGGTTATCAGACCGTGCAGAGAACGGAGGTCACCTGGCGTCGCCGGCCTTACGTGCTCGATCATATCTTCTACAACGACGCGCTACGCTGCGTCACGCGTCGCGTCGTGCCGACGCCCGCATCGGATCATCATGCCGTGGTCGCCGATTTCGAATTCACGAACCCGTAGGCGAATCGGCTGACTGCGGCGGGTGGGCCTCGCGCTTTACCAGGCTTGGGCTTTCAGGTTCAGGAGCGTCTCTTCGAGCGGAGTGCGCTTTTCGGAGAATCCGCCGGCCACTCTGAACATCCTGGTTTAGACTGCGAGTGGCGTGGTCTTATGATTTCCGGCGCCGGATCTGTTCCTTTTCCGCCTCGCGTTCTTCGTCGAGCCGCGCGCGCTCACTGGCGAGCTGCTGCTTGATCTTTTCCACGTCATCGAATTTCTGCGCGACGAGCGCATCATCGAGCTGCTTCTTCAGGAAGATTTCGCGTTCGGCAAACTTGCCTTTATAAACCCGGTCGATCTCCGCGAGTTGGTCCTTCTGCTTGGCCGTGAGGGGTGCGGACGCAGATGGATCCGACTTGGCAAGGCGTTCCATGGCGAGTTCGTAGGCGCTTTTCATGAGAGGGAGGTTTGCCCACGGAATACGCGGAAGACACGGAAAAACTCAAAAGTGAAAATTTCTTCACCGCCGATTCCGCCTCGAGCGTTCATCCGTAATTCACGCCGAAGATCAGCACCACCGCTACGATCGCGAAAGGCGGCCACCACCAGCGCGGACTGCGCCAACGCACCGCATAGCCGACGAGCAGCGCGGTCAACAACAGCGCCAAAGCGACGCTTCCGATCCACGTCCCGGAGAATTTCGCAGGCATAAACACTCCGGGCACCTGCACGCTCGAGCGCACGAGCGCTTCGATGCCCCACAACACCAGCGCCGCCGCATGGTTGCAGAGCACCGCGCCCGCGCTGAATCCAACCAGTCCGCACATCAATGCCGCGAAGCCGCCGAGCGTCACCGCCATCGCCGCCGGGATGAGCACGAGATTGGCCACCAGCGCCCCGGGCGTGAGCAGCCGGAAGAATTGCACCCCGGTCAGCAGGCTCACGAGCGTCGTCGCAACACCGATCGCGATCGCCATCGCGAGCGAGCGCCACGCCCAATCGGCGGCGTGCTGCCACCAGCGCCAAGTCGGCTTCGGCAGGTGCCGCCACGGCGTCCAGCGCTCGATCCAGGCTTCGCCCAACGGCAGGCCGAGCACGAGCAGCGCCGTCACGATGCCATAGCTCATCAGGAAACTGGCGCTGAAAACCTGCAGCGGAGACACGAGCAACACGCCCAGCGCGGACGCCACGAGCGCAGCCAGGAGATTGCCCGGGCGCTGCAACACGAACGCGGCCTGCAGAAACACCGCCATCGCAAACGCGCGCACCGCGGATGGCGCTGCGCCTGTGATATCGACGAACAACCAGAGGAGCGCCGTGCCGATCACGAACCTCGGCCACGCGGAAAGCCGCAAAAGGAGCAGCAATGCCTGTAGTGCCGTGGCAATTACGCCGATGTTCAGGCCGCTGATCGCGAACAAATGCATCGTGCCGCTCTGCATGAAAAGCGTGTGCTGCTCATCGCTGAGCTCGTGCGTCTGCCCGAGCATCATGGCGCGGAGCAACCCGGCGAGAGTCGGACGTTTTTCCGCGATGCCGAGCCCGAGGATCGCGTGACAGCGCTCCGCCGCGCGGGCACAGAATCGGTAATAGGCATTCGCCGGTCGCTCTTCGCCGACGATACGGCCGCGGGTGAGCCGAAAATTTATTCCCGCACCAGCGAGATAGCCGTCGAACGTGTCGGCCGGCGGATCGCGCGGCAATGCCACGAGCACACCCACCGCAGCGACGACGGCGCTGCGCACCGGCGGGCGATCGCCTTTGCCCAAGGTGAGCGAAAAATAAAGACGCTGCCCGGTGAGCTCGCTCACGTGCTGGTCGGCGCGTGTGACCGTTGCCAGTCCGGCAGCGCGCCGTCCATCACTCGAGGAGAATATGCGGTCGACGCGTAACCCGAGCCGTGCCTCGCGCGGTGGCAGCGCATCCCATTCTGGCAGCCGCACCCGGTGCAAGGCGTAGCTCGCCGCTCCCGCGAGGAACATCGCAACGGCGATCGCCGGCGCCCAGAGCCGCGACCCGCGCCACGCGGCGGCGATTGCCGCGATCGCGGCCGGCGTCGCGAGTCCGAGTGCCCACGCAACCGGTGCGAGTTCGCCGGCCTTTCCAGCTGCGAGCCCGGCAATGAACGGCAACACCAGCCACAGTAACGGCGCGCGGTGTCCGAGGCTGCGGCTGGTCATGTGCCGGATTTGGAACCACTAACCCGTCCGAATGAACACAAATTTTCCGGCAACGACTCCTGTATCCCGCCGTGTGAACGGCGGGACGGTTCGTGCTCGAGTCCCCGTCCGCCCTGGCTCTCACGAGCAGGGCTACCAGAGCAATCGCGTTCTGCGGCTTTGATTAGTGGCCATTAGTGTGGATTAGTGGTTTCTTCTTTATGCCTGCTGCCGACCAGCCCGATCTCTTCGGCGACGACGCCGATCTGCCCACGGCGAGCTCGCCAGTGATGCGCGCGGACGCGGTCAAATCCGCGCATCAGCCGCTCGCCGCGCGGATGCGGCCGCGGGCGCTCAGTGAGGTGGTGGGACAAGACCATATTCTGAAACCGGGCAGTCTGCTGCCCCGGCTTGTCGCGCAGAATCGTTTCGGCTCACTGCTGTTCTACGGGCCGCCGGGCTCCGGCAAGACCAGCATCGCCGAAGCGATCGCGCACGAGACGAAGAGCCGGTTCGTCCGGATCAACGCGGTGATGTCGAACGTGGCCGAGCTCCGCGAAATCCTCGCGCTCGCGCGCCGCCGGCCCGAAGCTGCGACGATTCTCTTCATCGACGAGCTGCACCGGTTCAACAAATCGCAACAGGACCTCCTGCTCCCCGACGTCGAGGAAGGCAACGTGCGGTTGATTGGAGCGACGACGCACAATCCCGGTTTCTATGTGAATCCGCCGTTGCTATCGCGCAGCCATCTTTTCCGGCTCGAGCCGCACTCGAGCGAGGCGATCGTCGGCGTGCTCGAACGTGCGCTGGCGGACGACGAGCGCGGGCTCGGTGCACGCAGAATCACCGCCGAACGAAAAATTCTCGCGGACCTCGCAGTGTTGAGCGATGGCGATCTGCGGCGCGCGCTCAACTCGCTCGAAGTGCTCGCGCTCGGTTTGCCCGAAGGCGGCGAGATCACCGCGGCCGAGCTCGAAGTGTTCGCGCGCGAGCGGCGGATTCGTTACGACGCTGACGAGGACGAGCATTACGACACGATCTCCGCGTTCATCAAAAGCTGCCGCGGCAGCGATCCCGACGCGGCGATGTATTGGCTCGCGAAGATGCTGGAGGGCGGGGAAGACCCGAGGTTCATAGCGCGGCGGCTCGTGATCCTCGCGAGCGAAGACGTGGGCCTTGCGGATCCGCAGGCGTTGCCGCTGACCGTCGCGGCGCATCATGCGGTGGACTTCATCGGCTTGCCCGAAGCGGAGCTCACACTCGCGCACGCGACGTTGTACATCGCGACCGCGCCGAAGAGTAACTCCGCCACGCTGGCACTCGGCGAAGCGCATGGGGCCATCAAGAAGTTTCCCGTCCAAACGATTCCCGCGGCGCTGCGCAGCAAAAGCGGCCAGGCCAACAAGCGGATTGGTCAAGGCGTGGGCTATAAGTACTCGCACGACTTTCCGGAGAACATCACGGGCGACGACTACCTTGAAAAGCCCCTCACGCTTTACACACCGAAGACCGCCGGCTGGGAGGCGAAGATCGCCGACCGGCTCGCGCGCTGGAAGGAATTGAAGGCGGGGCTCCGGGCGGAGCGCGCGAAATAGAAGACGTGCCCGCCCACGGCGCGGACAAACTCGTTACTGGCTACAGCGCGGCGAGTGCCGCCTCGTAGCTCTTCTTTGCGGTGTCCACGCCTGTCGCGGAGCATGAGAGGTCGCGGATCAACCCGTCCTTGATACCGTAGATCCAGCCGTGCACGGTCAGCGACTGGTCTCGCGCCCAAGCGTCGCGCACGATTGTCGTGCGGCATACGTTGGCCACCTGCTCGATGACGTTGAGCTCGCACAGCCGGTCGCAGCGCGCGGCGCCGTCGCCGGACACGCACTCGAGCTTGCGCTCGTGCTTGTGTCGCACGTCCTGCACGTGCTGGAGCCAGTTGTCGGCGAGCCCGATGCGGTCGCGATGCAAGGCAGCATGCACGCCACTGCATCCATAATGGCCGCACACGATGATGTGGCTGACCTTTAGCACATCGACCGCAAATTGAAGCACCGAGAGGCAGTTCAGGTCCGTGTGCACGACGACGTTCGCGATGTTGCGATGTACGAAAAGTTCGCCCGGCAGCAGGTCGACAATCTCGTTTGCCGGCACGCGGCTGTCGGCACAACCAATCCAGAGATAACTAGGCGCCTGCTGGCGCGCGAGTTTTTCGAAAAATTCGGGATCCCGGCGGCGGATTTTGTCGGCCCAGGACTTGTTGCTGGCGAAGAGGTGCTCGAGGTTCGACATAATAGAAACGCGAGGGCCAAGCATTCGGTCCGATGCGCCGGCGTCAAACGGAACGCGCGCTCCGGTTGGGACCGCGAACTTTCGGCAGACCAGGTACGTTGGACGAGCTGCGGGAAGAAGTGCGCTCGCTGATCGCGTCGCGCGAAATCGGGCGGGTAACGGCGATACTTGTCCGACCAGGAGGGACGGCATTATCCGTCAAAACGGCACGAAACCCCACGCGCCAGCCCCGGGCACTTGCCGCGCGCCGGGTGGACGATACCGTGTGCGTTATGAAAATTTCCCTCATGCTGGCGATTCCGCTGGCTCTTGCCATGGAGTTGGCGGCGCAGACTGCTGCGGATGGCACGGCGAAGTCGAAACTCCCGCGGATCGTGCTGCCGCCGGACAAGCCGGCTGCGCAGAAGGCGGGGACTTCGGAGCTGGGGCGGGCACCCAAGCCGGTGCCGGGAACAACGAGCGCCACAGCAAAAGTTGGCGTAAAGAAGGAGGAGAAGGTGGCGAAGATCGAGGGGGTCGAAATTCCGCGCGGCGAGAAAGGCTTCCTGGGTATCCAAATCGTGGATTCGGCATTCAAGCTCTCGTTTTACGACGAGAAAAAGAAGCCGATAGCGCCGGATGTGGATCGCGCGGCGTTGCGCTGGGATCCGAAGTACAAAGTCGGCGAGGAGCGCCTGGTGCTCACGCTGGGCGGTGATGGGAAATCGCTGGGTTCTCCGAAAAACATCCGGCCACCCTATAATTTCAAGCTGTTCATCACACTCGTTAAAGATGCGACGGAAGGGCAGTCGCCGCTAAACGAGACCCATGTGATCGACTTCCGGCAGTAGACAGGCCGCGGCCATGAGGCCGAGCCTCTGACGCTGGGCGGGGGAGGCGTTTGGGCGAGGATTGCGATGCCAGGGCGACGGATTGACACCTCGGGACGCGCGCGAGACGTTCGCCCCTCGATCCCATGAGCGCTCCCGTCCAGCCGCCGTTTGATACCGTCGAAGCAGCGATCGCCGATATTTCGGTGGGCAAGCTCGTCATCGTGACCGATGATGAGAATCGCGAGAATGAGGGGGATCTGATTATGGCCGCGTCGATGGCGACCCCGGAAACCATCAACATGATGATTCGCTATGGTAGCGGCATCGTGTGCGTCCCAACGGTCGAGCATCTGCTCCGCAGGCTCGGTCTTGGGCCGATGGTGGCGAGCAATCGCGAATCGCACCGCACGGATTTCACGGTGAGCGTCGACGCGGCCGAAGGAATCACGACGGGCATCAGCGCTTACGACCGCACGCGTACGATCCAGCTGCTCGCCAATTCAGCGACGCGCCCGGAGGAACTCGTTCAGCCCGGGCATGTGTTTCCGTTGCGGGCGCGGCCGGGCGGGGTGTTAGAGCGCGCGGGTCATACGGAAGCGGCGGTCGATCTGGCCACGCTCGCGGGGCAGCCGCCAATGGGCGTGTTGTGCGAGCTGGTGAACGACGATGGCACGGTGCAACGGCTGCCACAGCTCATCGAGTTCAAGGAGAAGTTCGGATTGAAGATGATTTCGATCGCCGCCTTGATCGAATATCGGGCGCGGCGAGATCAGCTGGTCGAAAAGGTGACGGCGCAGCCGTTCGCGTCGGAGTTTGGTGATTTTATACTGCACGTGTTTCGCAGCCGGATCGACGGGCGGCATCATTTGGCGCTGACGATGGGCAAACTGGGTGCGGAGCCCACACTGGTGCGTGTGCACAGTGAAAACCTATTGAGCGATCTCTTCCGGGCCAAAGGGATGATCGGTCATCAGATGTTGACGGGCTCATTGGCGGCGGTGGCGAGGGAAGGGCGCGGCGTCGTCCTATATATGCAGCCGCAGAATCCGGGTGAAGCGCTCGTGCGTTATCTTGCCGCGAAACCAGGCGAGGCGCCTTTGCCGATGAGTTTTCGCGACTACGGTATAGGGGCTCAGATTCTAGTGGCCTTGGGCCTGGGCAAGATCCGGCTACTCGCCAACAGCACGCGAAAAGTCGTTGGGCTCGACGGCTATGGTCTGGAGATCGTCGAACAAGTGCCGGTTGGCGGTTGACTCCCATTTGAGCGATTTGCTCCTGAACTCGGGCTTTGTGAATAGGGATCGGGAAGGCGGGGCACAGGGCTGACCCAGGTTTGTCAGTTCGACGAGGCGGAGAAAAAAGTTCCCGAAGGGAAG
>JAKFEQ010000006.1:187500-416663 GCA_036675625.1 Opitutaceae bacterium
TCCGGACCCGTTCAGAATATAAACGAAGCCATAGCAGGTGAGCGTGCGGCGCGGGCCGGGGGGGCGTCCCACTCCAAATCCGCCCTGGTTTACGCCGCCTAGTCGGATCGTGCCGAGAGCGGACTTTACCGGACGCAGGAGCAATCGGGTTTTGATAGTATGATCCACTGCGTGATGCATGGGGTAATTCTGGGGCGACCAGAAAACACATGTTTTTTCCCAGTTGTACTATTCTGCAAGGAGTAACTTTAGATTAGAGTGCGAGTTTGTTGACCAAGGAGTTCATGTCTGCGACCAACCCCATTACCCAGCGCGATGTCGCCGAGGCGTGCGGCCTACATCCTAGCACCGTGTGCCTCGCGTTGAAAAACTCGCCTTCGATCCCGATCGAGACCCGGCGCCGCATCCAAGGCGTGGCTGAACAGCTCGGCTACCATCCCAATGTCGCGGCGCGAAACCTTGCATTACTGCGCAACGACAAAAAGTCCGCCGGCACGCTGCCGATCGCGTGGATCAATCAGGAAGCGCACCAAGATCATTGGCGTGCCGACCCCGATGGTCGCGAGTATTTCGATGCGGCGCGCCGGCGCGCCGAGGAGGCCGGTTATCACCTGGAGGAAATCTGGACCCGAGAACCCGGCATGAATGCCGCGCGGATCGTGCAGATCGTTCGAGCTCGCGGAATCGAGGGCGTAATTTTTGCGGCCCAGCACAGTTTCGATTTCTCATTGCTCAACGCCGGTTGGAGCGACGTCGCCATTGTCGGACTTAACGATCACCGTTTCGGCGAATGGGTGGACGTCGTCTGCGCGGATTACTTCAAGAATACAGAGCTCGCATTGCGCAGACTGCGCGACCAAGGCATCGAGCGGGTTGGTCTTGTGCTGTCGCCTCAATTCGATGCTGCCACCAATGGGCTCGTGCATAGTTGCTACCTGCGGCATCAAGCATACATCCGTCCCGACGATCGGGTGCCTGTTTGTTTCGCGGCCGATCACGGCGATCTCGGCTCTGCCGTGGTGATGGATTGGCTGCGTGACCATCGGCCCGACGCGGTGTTGGGCCGTGATGCGGCACCGGTGGCGTTGGCCCGCGTGCTTGGCCTCCAGACGGACTGGATTCAATTGCATGGCGAACGGCCGGAGTTCGACGCGGGCGTGGATGCTGCCGCAGGCGAAGTGGCGGACGCAGCGATCGATTGCCTGGTCGAAAAGATCCGGCGCTTCGACAAGGGCATCCGCGAATTCACGCAGTTTCATCTGATCAGAGGCTCGTGGCAAGGACGCCGGCTTGCGCGACGTGAGCCGGAGATCGTCGTGGCGTAGGGCGGGTGCCGCGGAAGATCGAACTGCCGATGTGTGTTCGCGAATTTAAGCACCGCGTCCTGATTTTTGCGCTCGCGGCTGCGAATATGGTACTGTCGGCGGAGCCCGAAATGCTCGAAGCCCGCTTCGAGTCGACCGAACGGACGCTGCGGATTTCGACGCCCGGGCTTCCTGCCGGCGATTACGAACTGAGGATCGTAACGCCTGGTATCAGGGAAGTGGAGACGGGACAGGAGGTGAACGAGCCGGGCATCATTTATCTGCCGCCCCGTGAAGGACAGATCTCGCTCACGGCGCCGCCGCCGCCCCCGGACCCGCACACGGAGATAATTTTTTTCTTCAACGACTTCATTGCCGCCGAGGGGTGGGAGCTGGTTCTGCGCTTTCCGGGGCAAACGAGCGAAGGTGCGCGTTGGAAACTCAACGGGCGTTTTTCGCCGCTCGGCGGTGTGAACCGGTCGGAGATTTCCATCCCCGTGCACGAGCTAGAGCGCGGGGAAAATATGCTCTACTTTCGGGCCGAGAATTTCCGCGCCCCAGAGATTTTTTTCCGCCGGGAAATCGTGGCGCCACAGCCGGCGCCCACGAGCTTGCTCGTGGTCGGCCATTCGGAGTGGCACGGCGATATCGCTTTGCTCAAAGCCGGCGCTGCGGGATCGGCGACCCTGGTTGCCCGCGTGTCTGTCCCGCGAAGCGCTCCTCCGCAGCGAGGAATCGTAACATGGGGCGAGCGCTGGTGGGAGCAGCGTGAGCAGGTCGAACAGGCGGTGCTCGCCGTGGGACGCAACCATTTGCACGCGCAGGTGAGCGATCCAGGGAGTCTCTTTCATGGCGGATTCAATCTCGTTTACGACCCGCAGCGAAAGTCCCACCGCATACCGCATTGGATTTGGGCATGGGGGCCATCCATCGCGCTCATGTTCAAACTCGAGAAGTTTTCGCCGGCGCACGCTGCGGCCCTGTCGGAACGATTTGGGCGGGCCGGGGTGGAGGCGGCGGAGCGGAGTCTTGGCTTCGAGGTCGTTGACGAATCACATCCGGCACGCGGAATTTCGACGGTGCGGTGGGAGCCGTCACGCGCGGTGCCGGGCGGTTGGGTCGAATACATGTCCACGGCGGATTCGCTTTTCCTCGCGGGCTGGGGCTGGATGTCGGCTTATCGTGCCACCGGCCGGCCGGTCTTCCTCGAACGCACGCAATCTCTCGTTGCCGCAGCCGAACGACTGATGCGCGCGTATCCGGTGGTGCCGCAGGACTGGGTCGTGCAACGGGAACGCTGGACGCCGCACACGCTCGACGAATCTGTTTTTGGCATGATCGGCTTTCGCGAGCTGCACGCCGCGACCCGTCGGCCCGCGGTCGCCGACATCGGCCGGCGATTCCTCGACAGTCACTTGGAACACATGGGCCGTGAGTCGGGAATGCTCGAACGCGCCTGGTTGCGGGAAGAGGATCGCGCGATCTGGGACCCCGATATCAAGGGGCACGCCTGGGTGGTCGAAGGCTATCTCGATGCGTATCAGCTTTCCGGTGACACGAAATTCCTCGATCTGGCCCACGCGCTTGCGCGGCGTGTCCTCGAATGCCAGCATGAGGACGGGTCGTGGACGTATCTCTTCAAGAAGGCTGGACCCGGCGATCCACGCGATGACAAGGGGACGGCGATCTGGGCGTACTTCTTATACGAGCTGCATCGTGCGACCAAGGATCCCGCTTTCCTCGCTGCGGGACGGCGGGCTGTCGCGTGGTGTTTGAAGCATCAATATCGTGGCGACGACCCGCATCTCGACGGCGGCATTCTCAATACGAATGGCATGGCTTACGTGCGGCGCCGGCCGATGACGATACTCTATAGTACGGCGTTCTTCGGTCTGGCGTTGCTCGAAGAGTTGGCGTTGCAGGGGCGGCAAGATGACCGATGACGCGTTGTGTTTTATCGCGCTCGCCGGGGGGGGGCGTCGGACTCCGCCGCGATCAGCGAGGTGCGCGGGGCGACGTCTGCATTGCCCGCAATGCGACCGGCGACGAGTCGATTATCGGTTTGAATCCGGCGCGGCGGGCGTCGGTGCGCGGCCAAACATGAGCTCGCGATAGCGGCTGCTAGAGAACGGCGCGGAGTCGATCTGCCGGGTCGTCTCGATCAGCCAGCGTGCGTGGTCGAGCGCCTTGTCGACGTCGAGATACGCGCGATCCATCGAGATCGCGCCGTGCCCTGGAAGCAGCAGATCGAACTGGAAACGCGTGGTGCTCCGCGGCTCGAGCTTGAAGGCGGCGAGTTTCTCGAGCGACTGGAGGTAGCGCACGTTGTCGGCGTAGGCGTTGCCCTGCCAGGCGAGTCGCGCGTCGTAGAGCACGGTGTCGCCGGAGAAGAGCAGATTCTTTCCGTCGACCTGCAGCAGGAAACACACGGAGCCGGGCGTGTGGCCGGGCGTGTGAATCACGTGAAACGTCTTGTTGCCGAGCTGGAGCTCTTCGCCGTCGGAGAGCCGGCGGCCGACCTTCGCACGCGGGAAACCGCGCTTCACGCCGGTCTGCGGGTCGGGCTTGTTCATGATTTCCATCTGATAATACGCGGTGACGCGCGTGCCCTTTTCGATCGCATCGGCGTCATCCTCGCCGATCGCGATCTCGGCGCCGCGCTTCACGAATTCGGCGTCGGCCATCGCGTGATCGTAGTGGCAGTGGGTGTTGAGCACCCAGCGGATCTTCGCGCGCGGGAAGCCGCATTGCTCGACATTCGCGATCGTGCGCTCGACCTCCGATTCGTAGGTCGGGTCGATGATCGCGACGCCTTCTTCGCCGCAGTCGATGAGGAACGTGAGGTTGCCGACGATGTTGGTCTGACCGATCAGGTAGACATCGCGCACGATCGACGCCGGCACAGGAATCGCCTTCGGCGGCGTGTAATGGTTAAGTTGATACTTGGCATAGGCGACCTGCATTTCCGGCGGCGTGCGCGGCCATGGCTCGTTGAGCGGGAGTTTCTTGGTAAGCTCTCGCATCTGCCAGATCAGCTGGTCGAAGGCGACGCGCTGGTTCTCCTCGGTAAGGACGGTCTGAATCGGCGGAATGGATACGGCTGGGGCCGAGAACGAGAGGGGCTCGAGGGCGAGGGCGAGCGCGGCGGCAAGGGGCAGTGTTTTCATCAGAGGAGCCGATTGAGGCGCATGACTTCGGAGTACCAGCGCGCGCTCAGCTTGGGTGTCCGTTTTTGTGTCTGGTAGTCCGTATAGCAAATGCCGAAACGCCGCGCGTAGCCGTCGAGCCACTCGAAGTTGTCCATGAACGACCACAGAAAATATCCGCGCACCGGTGCGCCGTCCGCGATCGCGCGGTGGAGCTCGACGAGGCATTGGCGGATGTATTCGCGGCGGTGGAGATCGAGCACCTCACCGTTCACCGGCGGCTCGTCATCGTAGCCGGCGCCGTTTTCAGTGATGTAAATGGCCTTCGGTTTATAAATGTCCGCGACGTGTCGGGGGCCCCAATACAGGGCGCGTGGGAGCAGCTTGAGCCACCAGGAGTTTTCGGGCGCGGGATAACCTTTGGGAAACGGGAGCTGCTCGGGTCGGCCGCGGCGTCCTGCCCGCACGAATACGCCGGTGTAGATGTTGAAGCCGAAGAAATCCGTCGGCAGCGAAATCAGGTCGAAGTCACCGCCTTGCGCGATCGCGCGGTCGCGGCCGGTGATTCGAAAATACGCCGGCGAGTAGCCGCCGCGGAAGATCGGATCGATCGAGCGGATGTTCAGCTCGGTGAAGGCGGTGCGCGCGGCGGCGATGTCGGCTTCGGTTTCGGTGACGGGGACGGTGATCGTCGAGTCGTCGGTGAGTCCGACGCGAGCGCCGCGGCCGCCGTGCTCGCGGACGGCACGGACGCCGTGACCGTGGGCGAGGATTGCGTGGTGGTAGGTCTGATTCACGACCTGGGCGGACTCGACGATTCCTGGTGGGCGGATCGTGTCGCCATAGGCGAGCACCGTGAAGCATCGCATCTCGTTCAACGTGATCCAATGTTTCACACGGTCGCCATAGGCGCGGACGATCGTGTCGGCGTAGCGGCCAAAGGCTTCGGGCGTCTCGCGCACGCGCCAGCCGCCGCGGTCTTCGAGTGCCCGCGGGAGATCCCAGTGAAACATCGTCACCCACGGTTGAATGCCCTCGGCGAGCATCGCGTCGATGAGGCGGTCGTAGAAGGCGATGCCTTTCGGGTTCACCGCGCCGTATCCATCCGGCACGATACGCGGCCATGCGAGGGAGAGCCGGTAGTGTTTCACGCCGAGCTTCCGCATCAGCGCGAAGTCGGATTTGTAGCGGTGATAGTGATCGCATGCGACGTCGAGCGTGTCGCCGTTCGCGATCCTGCCGGGGATGCGCGCAAAGCGATCCCAGTTCGATTCGCCTTTGCCGTCCTCGAATGCGGCGCCCTCGATTTGCGGCGCCGCGGCGGCGACGCCCCAGGCAAAGTTACGCGGGAAGCGGAGATTCACGACAACTCGATCTCGAGCAGCGCGACGCCCGGGCTCTCCATCGTGAAATGCGCGGTGGCGTGGCTGGCGTGGGTTTCGAGACGGACAGTTTGCGCAACGGGGCCGGCCACTTTCAGCTGGTTGTCCGCCGCGAGCGCGCGCGTCTGTTCACGCGAGAGATAAGCCGGCGCGCCGAGTTCGCGCCAACGTGCGACCACGTTGTTCTCGGTGGAATCGATGCGATAAAGCGCGACTGGCTTTGCGCCGCGCGGCAGATCGACCGCGGTTTTGATCGAGCGAACCTTGGGAGCGTCGGCGTGATCGTAAGCGTAGACGAGCACGTGGGCGCGTTTCGATAGCGGCGTCGTCGTGACGATCGCGTTGGCAAACGAATCGATGCCGTCGCCACTCGTGGCGACGCGCTCCTGACCGAGCCGGCCCAGCAGTTGAAATGCGTGGTACGAGGGCTTGCGCAGGCCTTGCAGATTGAGCAGCCCGTACCCGCCGAAGAACGCCTCGCGACCGTAGCCGACCTGGTCGTAGATGTCGCTGAGGCACCAATAGGCAAACGCGTCCGCTTCCTGCGAGACCTCCGCGAGCAGCCGCGCGATGAACGCCGCTTCCGAGGGGTGCTCGCGGCGCCGATCGACGCCGTGGAAGGAGCGGCCCCACTCGTTCCAGTGCAGCTCGCCGCGAAAGCCTGCGCGGTCGAGGCGGGTGCGCACGCCGCGCATGACGTCGATGGCGTTATCGGGCGAGCGGCTGTTGCGTTCGGCTTGCGCGCCGGCGAAAGGCGCGAGGGCCTCGCCGAATGAACTGTCGTTATTATATACGTGCGTGATGAGATAGTCCGGCGAGCAATCGTGTGCGCGTCCAAACTCGAGCAGTTCGTCGATCCATTCGGCGCGTGCGGTCGATGGGCCACCGACACGCAGGCTCGCGTCGACGGACTTGATGGCGCGATGCGTGGTCTGCCACAGCCGCATGAAATCGGCCAGGTTGCCGCCCCAGAACCAGCCGGGGAGATTCGGTTCGTTCCAGACTTCGAAATACCACTGCCTGACGACCTCGAGCGAGTAGCGCTCGACCGCGTGCTCGACCGCTTCACGGACGAAGGCCTCCCATTGTTTCCAATCGCGCGGCGGGCTCGTGTGGGCCTTGGTCGAGAACACCGTGACCGGTCCCGAGGCCATCGTGCTGGGGATGAACGAAGTCGTGAACATCGGGTTCAGCCCGCGATCGAGCAGCGAGTCCATCACGTAATCGACTATCTGCCAGTTGGTGCGCGGCTCCTTCGATTCGTAGCCCATGAACGATCCCGGGCTCGGGCAGAACACGCGCATCTCGTCGTCGAACATCCCGACCGCGCGCACATGTTTTCCGCCGAGCTCGCTTTGCGCCAGCGCGAGCTGTTCCTGCATGTCGCGTCGCACCAGCCAGCGAAACTGATCCACGTTGATCATGCCTTCCCACGTGTGGCGAAACGCCGTGCGGCCGCCCTGCCAGTCGGGCCGCAGGTGCAGGCGGCGTGGCATGCTCGCGCGCGGCGGCTCTGCAAGGGCCGCGGCGCGATCGGTTGGAGCGTCTCCCGGGAGAATCGGCATGGAGCAAACGTGGACGGTCGCCTCCGACGCTAAACGCTCGCGTTGCTCAATCGCATGAGGGAGCGGCGGGGCGGGGCGTTCTGCTCCGTTAAGTCGTTTGTGGTCGTGACGTGCCGGTTGCGTCGCGCGCTCATGCGATTGAGCAAACCGCCGGTTTTCTTTCCCCGCAAGGCCGTGACACGTTGGGGCGCACTACCCACGGGCGGCCTGCTTCGCGCGCCCCGCTGCGAGTTTCACCCAAACAAACCCATGAACCCTAACTGTATCCCCCCGCGCTGGCGCGTATTCCTGGCCAGCGCTGCGTTGCTCCCCTTGCCCCTCCTCGCGCAAGTCGCTCCGACTTCATCGAGCACGACGCGCTCCACCACAAACGCCCAACAGCAGGAGGAGGCGATCAAGCTCGCGACCTTCACCGTCACCGCCGAGGAGGATGACGGCTACTACGCGCAAGCGGCGGTCAGCGGCACGCGCACGAAGACCGAGCTGATCAACCTGCCGATGAACCTGAACGTGCTCACCGAGCAGTTCATCCGGGATATCGGCGCCACGGATCTCGTGGACATCGTGACCTACACCGCCGGTCTCGCGGCCTCGACCGCGACCTCGGGCGACACGTTCGGCGGCGACACGACCGGTTTCTCGCTCCGCGGCTTCGGCACGCACGTGCCGTATCGCAACGGCTTCCGCCGCATCCGCATCGTCGATCCGACGAACATCGCGCGCGTCGAGGTGATCAAAGGCCCCGCTTCGGTGCTTTATGGTACGGCGTTTCCCGGTGGCTCGGTGAATTATATAACCAAGCGACCGCTGCCGGACAAACGCGTGACCGACCTCACGCTCCGCGCGGGCAGCTTCGACATGTATCGCACCGAGCTGGATGTGAATCTGCCGGTGAAGCTGCCGGTCGGCCCCGGCAAGCTCGCGGTACGTTTCGTCGGCGCACTCGAGAATTCGGATTCGTTCGTCGACCGCATGCATACGGATCTGACGATGTACAATCCCGTGGCGACGTATTGGTTCCGGCCGGACAGCTATGTGACGGTCGAATACGAGCGGACTAAAAAGGACATCAATGGCTTCCGCGGCGCGCTGCCGTTTCATCCGTTCTTCGACATCCAGAGAGCGGGACTGCCGATCGACGAGCGCTGGAACACGCACGCGGAAGGCGACTACATGGATCACGACATGGGCGTGTTCACGGCCGAGCTCGTGCATCGCATCAATCGCAACTTCTCCCTCCGCGCGAACTATACGCGTTCGACTTGGGAGGAGCTTACTCGCCGCAACGGCGATGCGACGGGACTGCAGAACGCCAACGGCTACATCGCCGCGCCGTGGCTGCAGCCGATCCGCACCGGCAACCGGCAGTTGACCGCCTACGGTAACCGCGGCTCGTGGGACCAATATTACCAGGCCGAACTCGTAAATAATTTCAGCCTCCGCGGGATCGACTCGCAGACGATGTTCGGCGCGCAGCGTTCGGTTGAAACGTTTCGGTCGAAGTTCGGTGCGGTGAGCCCCGGGGCGACCGCTGGCGGCCGCGCGCCCGTAGCCTGGCAGCTCAACAACCCGGCCACGTGGGTCGTGACCGAGGAAACCGAAGCGGACATTCCGCGGTTCAATCCCGGTAGTCTCGGCACGATGGGGCGGTCGCGTTTCGATACCGTCTATATAACAAACCAGCTCTCGTTCTTCGAAGGCAGGCTGCGCACGATGCTCGGCTACCGTTTCGACAAGTTCAAATCCGATGGCCACAACGCGTCGATCGATCCGGCGGGAAATCCGATCACTCCGACCTGGAACCAGCAATCGCTGCCCCACTACGAGACGCCGCAATACGGCATCCTCTTCAAGCCGGTGCCGAACGTCTCGGTCTTCGCGCAGTATTCGGAATCGGTCATCAATCTGTTCCTCACACAGCAGCGGCGCGAAGATGGTACGCGCTTCATGCCCACACCGGGCCGCGGCGAAGGTTACGACATCGGCATCAAGACGGACATGCTGGGCAAAAAGGTTTCGTTCACCGCGTCCGTCTTCCAGATCGATAACGCGAACATCATCCGGATCCTGGCGGCGCGCCCCGATCCGGAGGCCCCGGGCATCCTCTTTAGCCCGGCCGACCAGGGCGGCGTGCAGCGCAGCGAAGGTTTCGACGTGGATGTGCGGCTCCGGCCGTTCAAGGGCAACGAAGTCATTCTCGGTTTCGCCAACATCGATGCCTATGTGCTCGACGCGACGGAGTCTGTACAGATCAACGGCGAGACCGTGCTGACGCGCAAAGGGCACCAACTCGCCAATGCGCCGAAGCGCACCGCTTCGCTCTGGGTCCGCCAGGACTTTGGTCAGGTGGGGCCGGTGAAGGGCTTCTGGGTCGGCGGCGGGGTGCGCTTCGTGGGCAATCGCGCGACCGACGACCAGTATCGGGTTCTTGATTACACTGGCTTCACCCTGAACCCGGGCCAGACCGCGATCAACCTGCAGGGCACGAACGTGAACTTCACCGGCGGCCGGCTGGCCGAGGGATGGCGCCTTGATTCCTACAGCGTGTGGGATCTCAGCTTCGGCGGCCGCTTCCAGGTTGGAAAGGTTCGCTATAACGCCGCAGTGTCGGTGAAGAACCTGACCGACGAGAAGTATTTATTGCAGCGGGTGCACTATGCGGCGCCGCGCACCTTCGAGGGCCGCGTGACGATGTCGTTCTGATGACCACGGCGGCGTGTGTGCCGCTCGCACTTATCCGCGCCCGCCAGTCGCTTTCGCGATGGCGGGCGCATCCGTTTTCCGCTGCCCTCTCCATCGATCCTTTCTTCGCCCCTGATGAATCGCATTCTTCTCATATTCGCCAGTTTGCTGGCCGCCGCCGCCTCGTCCGCCCAGGAGTCCGTGCGCGTGGCCGGCGAGCTCAAGCAGTGGCACAAGGTCACAATCCAGCTCGCGGGCCCGACGGCGAACGAAGCGGATACGGTGCCGAATCCGTTCACCGACCTGCGCTTCGAAGTCGTATTCACGCATGCGTCGAGCGGCGCAGTGTATCGGGTTCCTGGATATTTCGCGGCGGATGGCGATGCCGCGAACACCTCGGCCAAAGCGGGGAACGTGTGGCGCGCGCATTTCGCGCCGGACCGCCCGGGCGAATGGAATTATCGGGTGACGTTCACCCGCGGGCCGCTCGCGGCGCTAAACGGGGGCGGCACGCCGCTGGCGCCGTTCGACGGAAAAGACGGCCGCTTCTCCGTCGCGCCGAGCGACAAGGGCGGTCGGGATTTCCGCGCGCGAGGGCGGCTTGAATACATTGGCCGGCACCACCTGCGTTTCGCGGGCAGCGGGGAGTATTTCCTGAAGGCCGGGCCCGATTCACCGGAGACGATGCTGGCGTATTCGGATTTCGATGACACGGTCGCATCGAAGAAGATCGCCCCGTTGAAAACGTGGGCGCCGCATGTGCGGGACTGGCGTGCCGGCGATCCCACGTGGCAGGGAGGAAAGGGCAAGGGCCTGATCGGCGCCGTGAACTATCTCGCGGCGAAGGGACTAAACACGATGTCGTTTCTGCTGTACAATGCGGGCGGAGATGGCGACAACGTGTGGCCATTCGTCTCGCGCAACGACAAGCTTCACTACGACGGCTCGAAGCTCGACCAGTGGGGCATCGTGTTCGATCACGCGCAGGCGAAGGGAATCCACCTTCATTTCAAGCTGCAGGAGCACGAGATCGACGATGATCGCGCGACGGGCGAACGCCTCGCGCAAAAGGTCCCCGAGTCGCTCGATGGCGGAGCGCTCGGCGTGGAACGGAAGCTCTATCTGCGCGAGTTGATCGCGCGCTTCGGGCACGCGCTCGCACTCAACTGGAACCTCGGCGAGGAGAATACGCAGTCGACGAAGGAAGAGGTCGCGATGGCGCGGTTCATCCGCGACACGCATTATTGGCCGAGTCCGATCGTGGTGCATACGCACCCGAACGAGCAGGAGCGCGTTTATGAGCCGCTGCTCGGAGCGAGCTCCGTGCTGACGGGGGTTTCGCTGCAGAACGACTGGTCGGAGACGCATGGGTGGACCGTGAAATGGTTGCGCGAGTCGGCCCGAGCGGGCCGGCCCTGGGTGGTTGCGAACGACGAGCAAGGAAACTGGGCGCGCGGCGTGCCGCCCGATCCGGGCTACGCGGGATTCGATGGGACGGTGCGTGACCCGCGTCGGCCTTATACACTCCACGATATCCGGAAGCTCACGCTGTGGGGCAACCTCATGGCGGGCGGCGGCGGAGTGGAGTATTATTTTGGCTATTCGCTGCCGCAGCAGGATATGGACGGAGAGGACTTTCGCAGTCGCGACCGCAGTTGGAATTACTGTCGGATCGCGCTGGAGTTCTTCCGCGAGCACAACGTTCCGTTCTGGGAAATGGCGAGCGCGGACCAACTGCTCGGCAACGGCATCGCGGCTGATGCGTTCTTCTGTTTCGCGAAGCCGGGGAAGCTTTACCTTGTATATCTGCCGTGGGGCACCCGCGAGACGGCGACCCTGAATCTCGAGGATGCGCGCGGCGAGTTCAACGTGCAGTGGTTCAATCCGCGGGAAGGCGGACCGCTGATGACCGGGGAGATCAAGACGGTCAGAGGCGGCGCGCGCTCACGGTTGGGGCCGCCGCCGTCGGATCCGGCGGAGGACTGGCTGGTGGTCGTGCGCTCCGCTTCCGCCGACGACCGGGAATCGACTCGACGCGACTAACTTTTACTTATCCCCATGCGTGCACGTTTCCTGATCAGCTGGCTTGCCACCTTTACTGTTCTGATGGCGAACGCTGCCGAACCGCCGGTGATTCCGGTGGGGCTGGACGCGTATCGGGTCTGGGACAAATGGCCGCAGCAGAGGATCGGAGTCCGCGCCTATATGCGCAGCACCTACGATCGAAAAGGTGGCAACGAGCGGGCCGATGCGAGCCATTATCTCTATCAAATCGCCGAAGACAGGAATGTGACGCTGCACGTGGAGGGGCCTGGCGTGCTCTATTTCGCGCGCTATAATCACTGGCACGGCAGCCCCTGGAACTATGAGGTCGACGGGCGTGATCATATTGTCACGGAAACATCGACGGCGACCCCCGACAGTCCGGTGCCAAATTCCGTGTTCGAGCCGCGCGCGCTGTTTCCCAATCCGCTGACGTGGACGTGGTCGATCACGAAAGGTGCGGATCTGATGTGGGTGCCGATCGCGTTCGAGAAATCGTTCCGGATGATGTATGGGCGGACGTTTTACGGGACCGGTTACTATATCTATCATCATATCGACCCGGCGGCGCGGGTGTCGCAGCCGGTGAAAACGTGGGATCGCACGGCACCAGGAGCCGATGTGCTCGAGTTGTTGGGCCGGGCTGGATCGGACCTCGTGCCGGCGGCGGATTCACCTGAGGGGCGCGAGCTCGGATTACATGCGCGAGAGGGAGAGCTGGCGCTGCCGGCGGGCGGGGGAACGAGGCCGGTGGTCACGCTCGACGGCGGGCCGACGATGGTGCGAGCGCTCCAGTTTTCCGTGCCGCGCGCGAGTGCGATTGCGTTTGGCCGCGCCTGGCTGCGGATCACATGGGATGGCGCGGAGCACGCGTCGATCGATGCGCCCGTGGCGTTGTTTCATGGTGCGGGCACGCTGTATAATCGCGACGATCGCGAGTATCTCGTGAAGGCGTTTCCGGTGAACCTGCGCTACGATGCGGAGCGCGTGCATCTCGCGAGCTATTTCCCAATGCCCTTTGCGAGCACCGCACGGATCGAGTTGATCAATCCTCCGGGCGCGCCCGGGATCGAGGATGTGCGGTGGTCGCTGCGCACGATGCCGCTGCGGGAGCCGATGGCGCAGATGGGGCATCTGCATGCGACGTTTCGCGATCACCCGCGGCCAGTGGAAGGCGAGGATCTGGTGCTCCTCGACACGCGAGTGACGGAAGGCGGCGGCGACTGGTCAGGCAGCTTTATCGGCACGTCCTTTATATTCACCCACAGGGGAAAGCTCGGCACGCTCGAAGGCGATCCGCGGTTCTTCTTCGACGACGCGCAGACGCCGCAGGCTTATGGCACTGGGACGGAAGAGTGGGGTGGCGGCGGAGATTATTGGGGCGGGCTCAACATGACGCTCCCGCTCGTCGGCCATCCGGTGGGTGTGCGCAAGGCCGTCGACGCGAAGGAGCCGGAGGATTTGATCCATTCGGCCTATCGATATCTCCTCGCGGACCTGATGCCGTTTGGGAGGAACGCCGTGATCCGGCTGGAGCATGGCGGCATCAACGACTCGCACGAGCACTACAAGACGCTGACGTATTGGTACGGGCGGAACCGCGCGACGCTGGTGCGCACGGACAGCCTGCAGGTCGGCGACGTCGCGGCGGAGAGGGCGCATGCATACGTGTCGCCGATGGCATCGGCTCCCTACGAGATCGAGTCACGCTTCGAATGGGGCGTTGATCATTTCAAAGGGCGAATGGTGTATCCGTCGCACAAGGACAAAGGGCGGACGACGAAAGGTACGAGCGAGTTCTCGATCGCGGTCGATCCGGCGAACGTCGGCGTGCTGTTGCGGCGGAAGCTCGACTACCAGTTTCCCAATCAGCGCGCGGAGGTGTTCGTGGCGCAGGATAAGGACGGCGTGGTGGGAGAGTTTCAACGCGCGGGCGTCTGGTTTCTGGCGGGCAGCAACACGTGTTTGTTTTCCAATGTGACGAAGGAGCTTTCTCCTTCGGCGCACACCGTGCAGACGACGAACCGGCGTTTTCGGGACGACGAGTTTCTGATTTCGCGGGCCTTGACCAAAGGTGCGAGCAAGCTGCGCGTGCGCGTGCAATTCACGCCCGTGGAAATCCCGCTGCTGCCCGGCCGGCCTTTGCCGGAACTGGCGTGGAGCGAGATCCGTTATGATGCGTACTCGTGGGTGATGCCGGAGTAGAAGAAAGAATAAAGGCTAAGCGGATTTGCCTACGGAACACACGGAATTCGCGGAAATTGGACCGTACTTCCGTGTATTCCGTGTGTTCCGTGGGCAAAAATGATTATCATCCCTTCACCGCACCGGAAGTGAGGCCCGAGATGAATTCCTTTTGGAGCAGCAGAAATAGACACATCACCGGCGCGATCGAGAGGAGCGTGCCGGACATTATAAGGCCGTAATCGGTGGCGTAGACGCCGCGCAGATTATTGATCGTGACCGAGAGCGGAAAGATCTCGGGTTCCTGCAGCACGATCTGCGGGCCGATGAAGTTGTTCCAGGAGGCAAGAAACGTGATCATGAGGAACGCGCCGATCATCGGCCGCACCAGCGGGATGACTATAGTGAAGAAGATCCGGAATTCGCCTGCGCCATCGATGCGGGCGGATTCGAGCAGCTCCGTTGGCACGGTGTTCAGCATCGTCTGGCGAAACAGGAAAACGCCGAAGGCCGGCGCGAGCGCGGGCAGGATCAGGCCGGCATAGGAGTTGAGTAGCCCGAGCTGCCAGAGGATACGGTAGCTCGGCGCGATCAGGAGCGAGGCGGGAATGATCAGCGCGGTGACGACGAGCCAGGTGACGGCGGCGCGGCTGCGGAAGGAATATTTCGCGAGCGCGTATCCACCCATTGCGGACGTCAGCGTGGCCAGTGAACTCGTGACGCTCGCGAGGAAAAACGAATTGAGCATCGCGCGCGCGATGGGCTGTTCGATGAAGAGCCGCCGAAAGTTTGCCAGCGTGAGCCGGTCCCAAGCGATGCCGAGCAGACCGTCGCCGCGCGGCAGAAAGAAGGAGGTGAAGAAGTCGTTCTGGTTTTTCAGCGACGACGTGAGCATCCACACGAACGGCAGCAGCGTGAGCACCGCGAAGAAAACGAGCGCGACGTAGATCGGAAAGAGCGTCAGGCGGCGCATGGCGGTGTCAGGCGGGTGAAGCTTTGCGGCCGGCGGGTGTCGTCGTTCATTGGTTTCCCTCGAGGCGCGTCGCGCGCATCTGCACGGCCGCCGCGCCGGCGAGGAGCAGGCCGAGCACCCAGCCGATCGCGCTCGCGTAGCCGAGGTCGCCGACGAGGAAGCCGGTTTGATATAGATACATTACGACCGTGAGCCCGCGATTGTCGGGGCCCGCGGTGTTATCGAGGAGCACCCAGGGGAGCTCGAACAACTGAAAACTTCCGATGACCGAAAGCAGCACGACGAACGTCGCGACCGGCCGGATCTCGGGCACGACGATGTGGCGAAAGCGATGCCACGGGCCGGCGCCGTCGATGCTGGCTGCCTCGATGAGCTCGCGGTTCACGTTCTGCAGTGCGGCGAGAAAATAGATCATGTTGAAGCCGGCGTAGAGCCAGACTGAGGCGAGGAGCAGCGACGGCATCACCTGGTTGTCCAGCCACGCGAACTCGGGATCCCAAGCGGGAAACAGCGCGTGGAGCCCGGCGTTGATCAAGCCGGTGCGCTTTTGGAAAAGCTGCGCGAACATCACGCCGACGAACACGAGTCCGACCAGCGATGGCGCGAAGAAGATCAGCCGGAAGATCGCGCGGCCGCGCAGGCCGGGGCGGTTGAGCAGCAGGGCGAGCCCGAGCGCGACCGGCAGCTGGATGAACACCGCGCCGAATGTATAGACCGCTGTGTTGCGCACGGCCTGCCAGAACAGTGGATCCTCGAAAAGAAACGTGAAGTTTTTCGTGCCAATATAAGCAGTGCTCTTCGGGCCGAAGGTCTGTTGAAACGCGAGCACGAGCGATTGCGCGAGCGGCCAGAGCGTGAAGATCACGAAGAGCGCGAGAAACGGCGTGAGGAACGCCCACGGTGCCCAGCGGGGATGCGGCGGGGCGGATTTCATCGTGGTGCCGTCGTGCCACTGGCATCGAGCGATTGCCGGCAGGATGCCGGCGCTGGTCCTGGCGCGTCGTGGTTGGTCTTCATTGCGCTGAGCGATACAAAACGTTCCGGCCCATCCGGGCCGACAGGTCGCGTTGCGCGTCCGCCAGCAGCCGGCGGGCCTCCGGCAGCAAGGCCTCGGCGTCGTAGGTGTTGCGCGCGATGGCGTGGGCTTTCAGTGAGACGAGCACGGCCATCATCCGCTCCATGGCGAGCGTCATATAGGGCGATGCGATGCGCGGCGGAACGTGCGGCGCTTCTGCTAGATACATCGCGCCCACTTTTTGGCCGGAGAAAAACGGATCCGGCTCGTGATAAAACGGCAGCTGCCAGTGCGCCTTCACCGGGGAGATAATATAAGTTGTCCGGAACAGACTCTCCGCCACCTGTGGCGAGAGGTAGAGGTGTTTCGCGACAGCCCAGCTTTTCTCGAAATCGGGTGCCGACTTCGTGATGCCGAGGGCAGTGCCGCCCCAGACTGACGTGCGCCGGCCGCCGCGCTCCCACGCGGGCAGCCGCATGAGCTTCACCTTGCCGGCGAGTCCGGGAATGTTCGACCGCCAGACCGCGGCGAGCCAGTCGGGCAGGATCGCTGCGACGACCGTGCCTTCGAGCCGCATCTGATCGCCGCCCGCGGTGAAATCGCGGGCGTCGACGCAGAAGCGCCGCGGTCCGGCGACCCACCCGGCCAGCTCGGCAATCGTGCGCGCATTCAGCTCGGTGGCGAAGGCGGCGCGTTCCTGCGCATCGAACAAATCGCCGCCCGCCTGCCACAAGAGCACGGTGAGCAGATCGAAGTTTGTATCCCAAAAATTCAGCAGATAACGATCGGGCCGGCCGTCGCCGTCGTGGTCCCGGATCAGAGGCCCGAGCAGCCGGCGAAAATCCTCCCACGTCTCGATCTGCGCGACATCGATGCCCGCGGCCTCGACGAGATCCGCGCGGTAGCCGAGGAGGCAGGGATGTACATCGTGCGGCAGCGCAAACGTCCGGCCGCGTGTGGTCCAGGTACTGAACGACGGCGGGTTGATCGCCTCGAACAGTCCCTCGCGATGCAAACGCTCCGTGAGGTCGACGAACCCGATGGCTTCGAGCGGGCCGGCGAAAGCTCGGGCCATCGTGCGGCTCTCCGTTTCCACCAGATCGGCGACGGGCGCATCCGAGGTGAAGGCGGCGAGCAGACGCCGCTCGAGCGCCTGATAGTGAATCTGGATGAGGTTGACGCGGTTGTCGGGGTGTTGCGCGTTCCACGCGTCGAGGACGGCGCGGTAATGCTGTACATTCGGCGGGCTGAACATCCAGAAATCGCGCCCCGGCCGCTCCGGCACCGGCCACGCGGCGTAGATCGCGGAGGAGACGAGCGCCAGCGTCACGATCGTCCACGCGCCAGGTGACAACAGCTCGAAAGGGCGCTTGAATCTCGGGCGGGGCATGACGTGAGGAGAACCGAAGCGAATCGGCGAAGCGGGGCAAACTCTCGCCTCACTCAAGCGCTGGAGTGACGCGATCGATCGGCCAACGGATCGCTCACGGGTCCCTTGATCGTGGTGGGGTTTCGCTCTCCGAGCGGGCCTGGGTTGGTGGGTGAGACCCTGCCCTCCTGGGTGCGAGCGGACGTTGGACCCCAGGCCGGCTCGGAGAGCCGGGCCCACCGACGGACGAGGGGTGAAAAAACTCATTCTTTTTTCGTCCGCTCTCATGGGAACGCACGGGCCGGTCTGCTACCGTGCGTAGCTTGCGAAATTGTTCCCGCTCGTGCCCCGCGGCCTCGCTCCGCAACGTTGGCCTCCGAACCCCTCCCCGAAGATGATTGCTCAAAGTCTCCGACGATCCCCGATCGCCATGGCCGTCGCCGGTCTGCTTCTGGCCACCGCCAATGCGGCTCCTTCCCATGCCTTGCCGACGTATCGCCGACTGCAACTGAGCGATCAGTTCTTTTGCGAAGGAGCAACGTTCGGCGATCTGAACAAGGACGGCCACCTCGACGCCATCTCGGGTCCGTATTGGTATGCGGGTCCCGACTTCAAGCAGCGAAACGAAATCTATTCGGCGGCGCCGTGGGATCCGTTGCGCTACTCGGATAGTTTTTTCGCCTACGCGCACGACTTCAACAATGACGGCTGGCTCGATGTGCTCGTGCTGGGATTTCCGGGCGTCGATGCGTCCTGGTATGAAAATCCCGGCGAGAAGAAAATGCCGTGGCGGCGGCGCGTGGTGTTCCTGCCGGTCGACAACGAGTCGCCGACGTTCGCGGATGTGTTTGGCACGGGCCGGCCGGTGCTGCTCTGCACGGCGAATGGGAAAATTGGATACGCGACCTACGAGCCGAAGGACGCGACGCGCCCGTGGACATGGCATCCGATTTCGGCGCCGGGGCCGTGGGTGCGTTTCACGCACGGGCTCGGCTATGGCGACGTGAATGGCGACGGGCGCGCGGACATTCTGGAGAAAGGCGGTTGGTGGGAGCAGCCCGCGTCGTTGGAGGGCGATCCCGTGTGGAAGAAGCATGCGTTCACCTTTGGCGCGGCCCGCGGCGGCGCGCAGATGTACACATTGGATGTGAACGCCGATGGCTTGAACGACGTGGTCACGGCGCGCGATGCGCACGGCTACGGCGTGTCGTGGTTCGAGCAAACCCGCGGGGCCGATGGCGCGATCGCGTTTAAGGAGCATCCGATCACGTCGGCCAGGGCCGACGAGCAGATCGCGGGCGTGCAGTTTTCCCAGCCGCACGCGGTCGCGCTGGCCGATGTCGATGGCGACGGGCTGCTCGATATAGTGACGGGTAAACGCTGGTGGGCGCATGGTCCAAAAGGCGACGCCGATCCGAACGGAACACCGGTGGTGTATGCATTTCTCCTGCGTCGCGAAGCGGGCGGCAAAGCGCGCTTTCAGCCACACCGGCTCGACGACGCATCCGGCATCGGCGTGCAGCTTGTGAGCGCCGACGCAAATCGCGATGGCACGCCGGACTTCGTGATCGGTAACAAACGCGGCACCTTCGTCCTCCTCTCGGAAAAATCCTCCAGCGTGAAATGAGCCTTCTCTCTTCTTATAATCTCCGTGCGTCGCTGCTGGCCTTTGCCGTCTGCGTCGCGATCGCGGATGGCGTTGCCCTCGCCCAGGACTCGCTGTTCCCCGTCGCAGCCGGCACCGGGCTGAAACCCGAGGAGGCCGCGCGGACGATGACGCTGCCGGCCGGCTTTACAGCGACGGCGTTCGCGGGCGAGCCGGATATACATCAACCGATCGCGTTCACGATCGACGAACGCGGCCGGTTATGGGTGGTGGAAAACTATTCGTATCCCGATTGGTCACCGTATGGTCGCGACCGCGTAGTGATTCTCGAGGACACCGACGGCGACGGGCGCTTCAACACGCGGAAAGTCTTCTTCGAAGGGTTGAACTTCGGCAGCGCGATCGCGGTTGGTCATGGTGGGGCGTGGATCGGCAGCGCACCGTACCTTCTCTTCATCCCCGATCGGAATCACGATGATGTGCCGGATGCCGCGCCGCAGGTGATCCTCGACGGCTGGGGCTGGCACGATACGCACGAGACGCTTAACAGTTTCACGTGGGGCCCGGACGGCTGGCTGTACGGCAACCAGGGCGTTTTCACGCATTCGAATGTCGGCGCACCGGGGGCGAAGGACAAGGATCGTGCGCCGCTCAACGCGTGCGTGTGGCGCTATCATCCGACGAAGAAAATCTTCGAGATCTTTGCCGAGGGCATGAGCAACCAATGGGGTCTCGACTTCAACGACATGGGCGACGCGTTCGTCACCGCCTGCGTGATTCCGCACCTATATCATGTGGTGCAGGGCGGGCACTATCACCGGCAGGCCGGTCAGCATTTTAATCCCTATACTTACGGAGATATCCAGACGATCGGCGATCACTTCCACTACGATAAAGGCGTGAAGTGGTCCGACGCGCGCTTCGGCGCCGGCAGCACGGATGCGGCGGGCGGCGGGCATGCGCACGCGGGGACGCTGATCTATCTCGGCGATAGTTTTCCGGCCGAATATCGCGGCACGCTTTTCACCCACAATATCATGGGGAACCGGATCAATCGTGACGTATTGAAGCCGAGCGGGTCGGGCTATATTGGCAGTCACGGGCCGGATTTCATGAAGGCGAACGACGGCTGGTTTCGCGGGCTGCGGCTCGAGCTTGGTCCCGACGGTTCCATATTCAACAGCGACTGGTATGATGCGCGGGCGTGCCACCAGCAGCAGCCGCACGATCGCACGAACGGTCGCATCTATAAATTCTCCTACGGCTCGCCGAAACCGGTGCTCGTCGATCTGGCGAAGGCAACAAGCGCGGAGCTCGTGCAAAACCAGCTCCACGCGAACGAGTGGTTTGTACGCCGCTCGCGCGTGATCCTGCAGGAGCGCGGCCCGGATCCCGCGGTGCACGCGGCGCTGGTGACGATCGTTCGGAAAAACAAGGATGTGACGCGGCAGCTGCGGGCGCTGTGGGCCTTGCATGCCACGCGCGGGCTCAACAGCACGCTGGCGCTCGAGTTCCTGAAGATGCCTGAGCCGTATCTGCGCGGGTGGACGACCCAGTTGATTTGTGAGGACAAAAATCCCTCGCCGGCAGTGCTTGCCGCGCTGGCCGGTCTCGCAAAGAGCGAGCCTTCGCCGATCGTTCGGCGCTTTCTCGCGTCGGCGGCGCAGCGTATCGAAGTCGGCAAGCGCTGGCCGATCGTCGAGGCGCTGCTCGCGCACGGCGAGGATGCGGCGGATCATAATCTGCCGTTGCTTTATTGGTTCGCGGCCGAGCCGCTCGTACCCGCGGATCCGGCGCGCGCGCTGGCGCTCGGCGAAAAGACGCCGTTGACGAAGATCCGCCCCTATTTCACGCGGCGACAAGGGGCGATGAATCCGAACGTTGCGCGCGGCGCCGGCCAAGAGTCGCCGTTCGATGCGCTGGTGCGCACGCTCGCCGGGACTGACGACACGACGTATCAGCTCGAGATTCTCGACAGCCTGACGTCGGCGACGGAAGGCCAGGCGAAGCCGAAGATGCCCGAGGGCTGGCGGGCGGCGTATGCGAAACTCAGCGTGAGCCCGGATGCGAAGGTGATCGCGAAGGCGGATGCACTGGCGACGCGTTTCGGCGACGCGACGGTGTTTCAGGCGAAGCGTCGCATCATGATGGATACGTTTGCCCCGCTGCCGGCGCGGCAGGCCGCCCTGGCGGTGGTGTTGCAGCGATACGATTTCCAGCTCTCGCCCTCCTATCAGAAGCTGCTCAGCGAGCCCGGACTGCGGATGGGCGCGCTGCGCGGACTCGCGCCGTACGATGTGCCGAGCACGCCACCGGCGATCCTGAAAGTATATGCAAGCTTCACGCCGGAGGAGAAGCGGCAGGCGATCGGCGTCCTGGCCCAGCGGGCGACGTATGCGCGAGCGCTGCTGGACGCGGTGAAGTCGGGACTCGTGGCACGGACCGATCTCGATGCCGCGGTGGCGCGGCAGATGCGTCTGCTCGGCGATCCGGAGATCGATCGCGCGCTGGGCGAAGTGTGGGGCGTGGTCGCCGATGTCGATCCGAACGCGGAGCAGGAGATCGCGCGCTGGAAGCAGATCCTGACGCCCGCGCGCTTGGCGACCGCGAATGCCGGAAGCGGGCGCGCGGTGTTTGCGCGGACGTGTGCCTCGTGTCACGTCCTCTATGACGAAGGCACGAAGCTCGGGCCGGAGCTCACGGGCTCGAACCGCGCCGACCTCGATTATATATTGCGCAATATCATCACACCGAACGCGGAGATCGGCCGCGATTATCAGCTGACGACGATCGAGACGAACGACGGCCGGACGGCGGGCGGAATCGTACAACGCGAGACGCCGGCCGCGGTGACGCTTGTGAATCAGACCGAGACGGCGACTTTTGCCCGCGACAATATAAAGAAAATCGAGCGGCTGAACTTCTCGATGATGCCGCCGGGCTTGCTCCAGGGGTTGGGCGAGAACGAGGTCGTGGATCTGATCGCGTATTTGCGGACGCAATCGCAGGTGCCGGTGAAGGAGTGAAGTGGGCGGGCGATTCTGGCCGAGGGAAACCAAGCCCAAGGCACGGATCTAATTAACCACTGAAGGGCACTCATGAGCACCGATGCCAATCAGTGAAGTTAAGTGCGCGGCGTCGCGCCGCCGCACTCCGGATCAGACGGCGATTTTTGTATAGGCCCGGCCTTCGTTCTGATCGATACGCTCGGGGCGGCCTTGGTGTGAATAGATCACTTTCGTGTGGTCCATGCCGAGGAGGTGGAGAATCGTCGCGTGGAGGTCGTGCACGTGGAGCTTGTCCTTCACCGCGTAAAGGCCGAGGTCATCGGTCGCGCCGATGCTCTGGCCGCCACGGACCCCTCCGCCGGCCATCCACATCGTGAAGCCAGTCGGGTTGTGGTCGCGGCCGCCGTTCTGCTCGCTCATCGGCGTGCGGCCAAACTCCCCGCCCCAGATCACCAGCGTTTCGTCGAGCAGGCCGCGCGATTTCAAATCGCTGAGCAGGCCGGCGATCGGTTGGTCGACCGAGCGGCAGAGGCGCGTATGGTTGGTTTCAAGTTGCGAATGGCTGTCCCAGCCGCTGCCTGCGCCGCTGTACAGTTGGACGAAACGCACGCCGTGCTCGACGAGCCGCCGCGCGAGCAGGCAGTTGCGGCCGAAGACGGCGGTCTCTTTCTGGTCGAGGCCGTAAAGGGCTTTCGTGGCGGCGGTTTCCCTGCCCAGGTCCACCACACCGGGCGCCTCGGCTTGCATCCGATAGGCGAGCTCGTAGCTGCGGATGCGGGCCTCGAGCTCGGTGTTGTCGGCGCGCGGTGCGGCGTGTATCCGGTTGAGCTCGGCGAGCAGGTCGAGTTTGTCGCGCTGGCGATCGGGGGCCATGCCCTTTGGCGTATCCAGATTTCGGATCGGCACGCCGTTGGCGCTGAGCTCGACGCCTTGATGCACGGCGGGCATGAAGCCGGTGCCCCAGTTGCGCGAGCCGTTGATCACCTCCTTCTCGCTATCCTTGATGACGACGAAGCCGGGGAGGTTTTTGTTCTCGGTGCCGATACCGTACGAGACCCAGGCGCCGAGCGACGGGCGACCGCCGAAGACGGAGCCGGTGTTCATCTGGCAGACGCCGCCGGCGTGATTGATGCCGTCGGAGACGCACGACTTGATCACGGCGAGATCATCGGCGTGCGCCGCGACGTGCGGGAACCAGTCCGAGACCCAGAGCCCGCTTTGGCCGTGTTGCTTCCAGGTGCGCTTCGAGCCGAGGATGGGATTTCCCGATTCGCCCATGGCAAGGATCGGTTCCTTGAAACTCGGGGGCAGCTTCTGGCCGTGAAGCTCGTTCAGCAGCGGCTTGTAATCGAACGTATCCAGATGGCTTGGACCGCCCTCCATGAAAAGGAAGATGACGTTCTTCGCCCTGCCGACGCGTTGCGGAAGCTGGTTCGCGGAGGCCGGGAGGGCGGTCGAAGCGCCGAGGACGGGCTGACGGAGGAGCGCCGAGAGCGCGACGGCGCCGAAACCGCAGCCGGCGGTGCGGAGGAAATCGCGGCGACTGGCTGCGTAAGTGATGTTATTACAGGGCATCGAGGGCGTTGCGCGGTTAGTTTAAGCAAGAAGTTTAAGTTTAAGAAACGGCGGTGCGAACGGGTAGCGGCGGGACTTCAACCTAAACTCTCGACTTCAACTGCAGCCAAAGGCGGCTAGTGCAGATAGAGGAATTCGTTTGAGTTGAGCAGTACGTGGCAGAGATCGGCCATCGCGCGCTCGCGCGGGTCGCGGCTTTCGGCGTTGGTCGTGCCGCCGGACCAGGCGAAGGCGGGGGAGTCCTTTTCATTCGCGCGCCAGAGGAGGCCGTGTTCGGCCTTCCAGTTCGCGGGCTCGGGCGACAGCGCGGCTTCGGGCAACGCACCATGCACGAGGCGCATGGCTGAGATGTATCCATCAAACTGATGCGGTGTGCGCTTCGAAAGGCCGCCGATCACGGGCTGTGCCTGGCCGGTGCCGATCTTGCCGACGATGCCGTGCTTGATTGTCGCCGTGCGGGGTGCGGCTTCGGGCGTGCTGAGGTCGTGCACGAGGAAGCTCACAGTGCGATCGCTGCAGGAGACTTTCACCGCGATGTGATACGTCTTCTCGAGCTCGAGATGGATGCCGGAGGCCACCGCTTCGTAGCTCGTGTTCATGTTGTCATCCTCGCCGACCAGCTGGAGCAACAGATGCCGCGGCTTGAAGGCGGATTTCACGCCGGTGACGCCGAGGCTCCAGCCGTGCGCTTCGAGCGAGCTTTTTTCGCCGTTCCATCGCGAGGCGATGGTGCGCACCGCCGCGCCCGAATCGATGCTGGCGGGCGTGACGATCGCCTCGAACGTAAAGTCGTCGCCTTCCTTCGGCGCATCGCGGGTTAGCAGCCGTTCGTGCGGCGTGTTCTCGTGAAACAGCGCGGCATCGATCAGCGCGATCGGCTCGTGCGGTCTGGCGTCGGTCGGCGGAGCGGAGCTGACGATCCGTCGTGCGATGAATTGTTCGGCGAGTGTCGCCTCTTCCGCGGTAGGCTTGCGGCCGAGCGTCGCGTGCCACGCTTCGTCGATCGAGCGCACGCTGGCGCCGAGCTTGCGGGAGCGTGCGATCAGCCAGTCGCCGTTCATGAAGAGGAGGGCCTGGAGCGGCGTGGAGGTCTGCTGACGATCGGCGATACTGGCGAAGCCGGCGGGGGCATCGAGCGCGCGCAGGAGCTCGTTCTGGTTGTTGCGTTTCTTGACCGTGTAGATCGCGCGACTCGGCGCGAGGTTGGCATCCTGCGAAGGACCGCCGGCGTTGAGATCGAGCTCGCCGGTCGCGGCGAGGATGCCGTCGCGGGCTTGCTCGGCATCGAGCCGGCGCGGGCTGTAGCGCCAGAGGAACTTGTTCGCGGGATCGACGAGCGCGGCTTTCTCTGAGGTGTGGCGCGCGGTTTGCCGGTAGGTCGCGGAGAGGAGGATTTCGCGGTGCAGCGGCTTGAGCCGCCAGCCGCCGGCGACGAAGCGACGCGTGAGATAGTCGAGCAGTTCGGGATGCGTCGGGCGGTCGCCGAGGCGGCCAAGATCGTTCGGCGTGCCGGCGAGGCCGCGGCCGAAATGATACTGCCACACGCGATTCACGATCACGCGGGTCGAGAGCGGATTGTCGGGGCGCGTGATCCATTGCGCGAGCGCGGTGCGGCGGCCGGTGGACTGCGGCGTCGCGGCGATCTGTGGCGGCTTCGGCTCGAGCAAGGTGAGAAACGCGGGGGCGACTTCGCGCTCTCCGCCTTTGCGCGCCTTCATCTTCGTGACGGGCGCGACCGGGCCGGCATCGGTCGCGACAAACGCGTCGAGCAAGGGCGCGGGTTTCAGGTGATCGAATTGTTTCAACGCGGCCTCGATCTCGCGGAAGCGCGCTTTGTCTTCCGGTTTCTTCAACGCCTTCAACGGGTCGAAACGCTCGTGCTCGTAGGTGATCTGGCGCTCCGCGATCGTCGCGAGAATGTGCTCCTGCGCGGTGCGCTGCGCGGGCGGTTTGTCCATCATCGCGCGGATGTCCTCGGTGAAGCGGTCGTAGGCGCGTTTCACGAGCCGCTGCAATTCCGCGCCGACGAGCGCCTCGCGTGCGGCACGGAGCGGGGCGGTGGCGGCTTCCCATTGCGCGAGCTGTTCCGCATGGCGCGCCTGCTCGGCGGGCGTCGCGAGCTTGAGATCGCTGCGCCATACGATCGGCTCGAAGAAGGCGCGCAGGCTGTAATAATCCTTCTGCAGAATCGGGTCGAACTTGTGATCGTGGCAACGCGCGCAGCCCATGCTGAGACCGAGGAAAACCTCGCCGGCGTTGTCGGTCATGTCGGTCACGATCAGCTCGGCCTGGCCGCGAACGTCGCGCTGGTTCCACTCGTAGATGCCATTGCGCAGATACGACGTGGCGACGAGAACCCGCGGATTCTGCGGCTCCATTTCGTCGCCGGCGAGCTGCTCGCGCACGAACTGGTCGTAGGGTTTGTCGGTGTTGAAACTCTCGATGACGTAGTCGCGATAGGGCCACGCGTGGCGGCGAAATTCGTCGGCGCGATAACCATCGCTTTCGGCGTAGCGCACGAGGTCGAGCCAGTGCTGCGCCCAGCGTTCGCCGTAGCGCGGGCTGGCGAGCAGCGAGTCGACGAGCCGCGCGTAAGCATCGGGCGCGGGGTCGTTGACGAACTCATCGATCTGCACGCGCGTCGGCGGGAGGCCGTGCACATCATAGTAAACGCGGCGCACCAGCTCGCGTTTGTCGGCGGCCGGTGCGGGCGTGAGGCCGTGCTCGAGATGCTTCGCGGCGATGAAGCGGTCGATCGCGCTTGTCGCCCACGCGGCGGCGGAAGCGGCCGCGGGCTCAGCGAGCGCGGGCGGCTGGGGATCCGAGATGGGCTGGAAACTCCAGAACGCACGGTCGTCCGCGGTGAAACCGAATTCGTCGCGGGGCCCCTTGGTGTCGTGGGCGACGGCGTCGGTCGCCGGCCAGGGCGCGCCGAGTTGAATCCATTTTTCCAATACGGCGACTTCCGCGGCAGGCAGCCGTTCGTCGTCGGGCGGCATCTGGAGGTCTTCGTTCTTGTAGCGGATCGCCTCGATGAGCAGCGAGTCGTCGGGTTTGCCGCGGACGAGGGCGGGTCCGCTGTCGCCGCCGGCGATGATCGTGGAGATGTGGTCGAGGCGCAGGCCGGCTTTTTGTTTCTTCTCACCGTGGCACTCGTAACAGCGATGCGCGAGGATGGGGCGGACTTCCGTTTCGAAGAAGTGGAGCTTGGCGCGTTCGGCGTCGGTGTCGGCGGCCGCCAGAAACGGCGAAGCCGCGAGCGCGAACGAGGCGAGGAGACGCCGAGGGGAGAGGGAAGACATGGGGTGGGTGGGGCGGGGAACGGCCGATACAAAACGCTCAACTTTTAACGTTTAACGCTGAGCGCTCAAGTGGAGCGGGGCGGATGTCGGTTTTCTACTTGGGCGTTGAGCGTTTCGCGCTGCTCGCTCGCTAGCGGATCCGCAGGGTCGGCGGACGCGCGGTGGGATGCTCTTTAGAAGCGAATGCGTGAACAAGACCGGACGGGTCGGTCTCTCCGGTCTCGCGCACAATGAGGAAGGTGGCGAGGCCGTTGGTGTCGGCGCGGAGGAAGGCCGCGAGCTCCGGGCTGCGCACCGTCAGCGGATCGCCGGACGCACCGCGCGGCAGGGAGAACTCGGCCAGCTTGCGGAGCTGGCCGCCGAACGTGGCGTCGCTGCCCGCACCCGGCGTGGTTTCCCAGGTGAGCGCGGTCTCGTTCCACGCGTCGAGCGCTTCGTCGATGGCGCCGTAGACCGCGAAACGCGCGTCGTGGGCGAGCGCGGAAAACCCGAGGCCGCTTGGCTCCGGGTCGAGGACGAGTTCGGCCTCGGCGATCGAGCGGGCGTCCACGTTGGCGAGGTCGAAGGCGAGGGACGCGCGGCGCTCATTGCGAAAGCTCAAGGGCAGGTCGGAGTGCTTCACCAGCAGTAGCGGCTGCGGATGCTCGTTGGCGGCGCTGCGTCGGGCATAGGCATCCTTGCCGCGGCCGAACGAGGTCGGGATCGAGGTCCAGCCGTCGATGCGCTCGAGCGTGGGTGGTCGTGCGGGTTCGACGTTGCCGGCGGCGACCGCGCCGGAGCTGACGTGAAACGCCTTGCCCGCCGTGAGCCGGCGCAGCGTGTCGCCGGAGGGATGCTCGAGCTGCACTTCGCCTTCGAAGACGAAAACATGTGAGTGGCCGGTCGAGCTGGCGGTGACGCCAAAGCGGGTGCCGAGGTCGACGACCTTCAGGTCCGCCGTCTCGACGGTGAAGCCGTGCGCGGCCGCGGGGACCTCGGCGGTGAGGGAGCCTTCGATGAGGCGTGCGTGCATCGCGTTGACGAGCTCGAGTTTGGTGGGTGCCTCGAGCGTGAGCATGGCGCCGCTCGCGAATCTCAGCGTCGCGATGCCTTGGACGAGCGCGAGCGTGCCGTGACCGAGCGCGGAGTCTTCGGCGGTGGGCAGCGTGGAGCCGGCCCACGTGGTGTTGGCGGCGGACGTGAGGGTCGCGATGGGCGCGTCGGCAGGTCGGATGGCGGGCAGCCAGCGTGAAACGGCAAACGCGATCACGAAGCTCGCGGCGAGGGTGCCGGCAATGGCGGCGAAGATCGGCCAGCGGACGGGGCGCGCCGCGTGGGACGCGGGAGCAGCAGGAACGGCGGGCGTAGCGGGCGAGGCGAGGAGACGCGGAAGATGGTCGCGCTCGGCCCGCAGCGCGGCATCGAGCCACGCGCGGTCGACATAGGCGGAGCGGAGCGTGGGATCGCGCACGACATCCGCCTTGAGCGCGGCGAGCTCGGACTCGGTCAGGAGTCCGTCGAGTGCGCGCTCGATGCGATCGGGGTGGCGCGAGCCGGAAATGAGGTCGTTCATGACGTGTTGCCGGCGGCGAGCTGGCGGTGAATGCATTCGTTCAGCGCGACGCGGATCCGGCTGAGCAACCGGTAAACGGCCTCGATTGTACGGCCGGTTTTCGCGGCGATTTCGTCGATTTCGCATTCATCGTAATAACGCCAGACGACGATCGCGCGGTGGGCCTCGGGAAGTTTGCGGAGGCAATGGTGGAGGCTATCGGACGTGCGCTCGAGCAAGTCCGAGCGGCGATCGATCTCGGCGGCGACGGCCTCGATGAATTCGCGATCGAGCACGGACCAGGGGCGGCGTTGTTCGGAGCGGCGGTAGTTGAGAACCTGATGCAGCGCGATGGTGCGCGCCCAGGCGCGGAAATTCGTGCCGGGCGTAAACGTGGAGAAGCGTTTCCAGAGCGTGACCTTGCACTCCTGCAGGATATCGTCGGCGTCCGCCGCGCGCGCGACCAGGCTGTAGACGTAGGCGGCGAGCCAGCGTTCGTGTTCCGCGAGCGTGCGGAGAAACATCTCGCCGTGGGTATCGGCGTCGGGCGTGGGGTCCATGTGGCAAAGATAGGTCGCGGCGACGGAGTTTTGGACAACAATTTTGCGGGGGAGGGTGCGCGGGGCCTGGGAAGGATGGACGACGACCGGATTGGCGTGGCGTCAGCGTCGGCGTGGCAAGTTACCGCTACGTCTTCCGCTCGGGAAAGGTTGCCGTGGCGCTGGCGGTGGGAATCTTGCCGGACATGCGACGAGGCTTTTCAAACCGGGACTAGTGATGCGCAGCGTCGTGCTCAACGGCACGCGGCGTTGTCCGCGCTGCCAGCTCGCGCCGCGTTGGTGCGTCTGTGCGGGACAGCGCGAGGTCCGTTGCCCGCTGCAGGTCGACGTGTTGATGCATTATCGCGAACGGTATCGCCCGAGCAGCACGGGCAACCTGATCAGCCGGGTGATGCCGGACTCGCGTTTGCATGTGTGGCGACGGGAGCGTGGGATGACGGCGGCGGAGGTGCGCGTGCCGGGGCGCGAGCTTTGGATCCTGCATCCGCACGGGCAGCCGGCGCCCGACGATGTGCGGCCGGAGACGGTTCAGGTGCTGCTCCTGGACGGCGCGTGGAGCGAGGCATCGGCGATGGCGCGGGAGGTCGCCTCGTGGGGCCGGCTGGTGAGCCTGCCGATGGCGGGAGAGAGTCGCTACTGGTTGCGGGCGCAGCAGGACGGCGGGCGCTTCTCGACGCTCGAAGCGTTGCTGTGCGTTTTGCGGCGCTTCGGCTTGAGCGAGGCGCACGAGGCTCTGCGGGTACAATTCGAGCTGCACGTTTACGCGAGTCTGCGCGCGCGCGGGCAGATCGAGCTGGCGGCGGAGTATCTCCTTGCTTCGCCGCTGGGCACCGTGATGCCGGAAGTGCTGGCGCAGCTGAATCTGCGTCGACCGCGCAACGATAATTTAAGCGCATAGTTATTCGTAACGCGGTCACGGACTGGAGCTTGCCCGCGCGCGCTACAACTGCCTGAGTGGCGGCCCACTTCCAGTGGACCGTGCGTCGGACCTCGTGTCTCGACGCGAACCAACACCCCCTCCGATGAACACCCAAAGTGCCTGCCTGCGCTCGCGCCCGTTTATCCGGCTGTTGCGCCCTGCAACCAGCCTGTTTGCCCTCCTCGTATCCACATTCTGCGTACACGCGCAGACCGGCACCGGCAGCGTCGCCGGTTCCGTCAGCAGTGCGGAAACCCGCAATGCGCTGCAAGGCGCGGTGGTTTCCGTGCCGGCGCTGAACCGCTCGGAGCTGACCGACAGCTCGGGCGCTTTTCTCCTGCAAGGCCTGCCGCCGGGGCCGGTCGAGCTGGTGATCTCCTACAGCGGTTTCAACGACGAGCGGCGCTCGACGACCGTGCGGGCGGGCGAGTCGACGCGGCTCGACACCTCGATGCGGCCGTCCGAGGCGATCGTGATGCAGGCGTTCACGGTCGCGACGGAGCGCGAAGGCGCGGCGCTCTCGATCACGGAGCAGCGCAACGCGGCGAACATAAAAAACGTCACCGCGCTCGACGAGTGGGGCAACCTGCCGACGTTGAGCATCGCGGAGCTGGCGATGCGGCTGCCGGGCATCACGTGGACGACCGATGAGGACGACGTGATCAACAACGTGAGCATCCGCGGCCAGCCTCCGGGGTTCACGCGGCTGAACATCGACGGCATGTCCTCGACGGGCGTCGGCGGCGACGGCCGCTCGGCGACGCTGCATTCGTTTTCCGGTGCGATGTACGAACAGATCGAGGTCATCGCGGGCCAGACACCCGACAAGCGCGCCGACGGCCTCGGCGGCCAGCTGAACCTGAAGACACGCTCGCCGCTCAGCTTGTCGGAGAAACGCCGCTTCAACTATAACATGAGCGCGCGCTGGGCGCCGTCGTTTGCCAAGCGCACGCAGCAGCGGGCGGATCATCCGATCCATCCGGTGTTCAGTTTTGCGTATCAGGAGCGTTTCGACGTGCTTGGCGGCAGTCGGAATCTCGGCGTCGCGGTGAACCTTTCCTATACGGAAGGCGTGAACATGATCGCCCAGGATAATCTCTTCTATCAATCGACGACGGATCCGGTGGCGTTCAACAACGACTATACGACCACGACGGGGCTCAATCACCGCTTCATCATGGGCCTCAGTGCACGCGTCGATTATCGCTTGTCGCCGCGGACCAAGTTCTCCGCGCGGTTCCTCTATAACGGCGGCAAGGAACCGTATTACGATCGGACGCGCATCGACCCGCTCGGCAACGCCACGATTTTCAATGGCACCAACACCGGTTCGATTGTGCCGGGTTTCACGGATACTCGCACGGAGTTGCGGCCGGTGCCCGGCGCGTCCGGCACGCGCATGGACATCGAAATGTGGCGGTTCTCCTTCATCAGCAAAAATCCGACCGGAACCATCACGGGTGAGCACGACTTCGGTGCCTTGAAGCTCGATTACGGTGCGCGGTGGAGCAACACGCACTGGCACTCCGGCGCCGGCGCCAATCGCCAGGGTGGGCAGCTTCTGATGCGGGCGGAAAACATCGGCTTTATCCTCGACCGTTCAAATCTGGACGGACAGGTCTTCACCCAGACAGCCGGCCCGAGCGTCTACGATCCCGCGAGCTACCGCACGAATATCGTGTTTACGAAACGCGACACGGTGACCGACACCAACGAAGTGAGCGGGACGTTCAACGCGACCTACACCCTGCCGACGGAGCTGCCGATCACGCTGAAATCGGGTGTCGATACAGTGAACCGGCGGGTGAATAATCGTCAGGACTATACGCAGCGGTGGAACCGTAATGCGAATCCCGCAGGACCGGCCGGAACGTTGATTCCGCTGAGTGGTCTTGCGCTCATGCCGGTCACGCGTTTCGAGGAGCGCAACGTGCCGGCGGGCCAGCGGATCCCGATTTTCGATCCTGCGGCAGTGAGCGAGACCCTGTCGGACACGGCGCTTTGGACCGAGGATCTTGTCTATGCTGCGCAGCAACCGTATGTAAATCGCCGCCTTTTCGAGGAAGCGGTGGATGCCGCCTATATACAGGCGCAGACGCGGATCGGTCGGTTCAACTTCCTCGCCGGCGTGCGTTTCGAAGATGTGAAGGTCGACACGTTCACCTATGTGAGATACCAGACCGTTTCACCGCTGGTGGAGCCGGATCCGGTGCGGCGGATGGCATTGGATTACGGCGCGTCCGCTCGTGAAGGCGCTTACTCGAAGTCGTTCCCGAGCGTGCACCTTTCCTATGACATTGCCGCGAACCTCAAAGCCCGCGCGAGCTGGTCGACGAGCTACGGCCGGCCGACGCTGGCGCAGATGGTGGCTGGGACGAGCTTCAATCGCACCACGGAGGTCGTGACAACCGGCAACCCCGGGGTGGGTCCGCAGCTGGCCAAAAACATCGACATCAAACTCGAGTATTATTTCAAGAACAGCGGCGTGTTCACGTTTGGCGTCTTTGAGAAGAAGATCACGGATTATATTCTCAACCGGGTCATCGGCACGGTGCCGAGCGGTCCGGACAACGGGTTCGAGGGGGATCTCGCCGGCTTCACCATGACGGCGCCGAGCAATGCGGGCGACGCCGAGGTCCGCGGTTGGGAGGCGGATTATCGTCAGCGCCTCACGTTTCTGCCCGGTGCGTTCAAGGGTATCACGCTGGCCGCAAATTATACGTGGCTCGAGGCCTCAGGCAGGTTTACGGGCGTGACTCCCATCGCGACAAACGACGTCGCCGGGTTCATCCCTCGCGCGGGGAATGTGCGCCTCGTATATAACTACAAGAAATTCGGCGCGTCCGCGGTGCTCAATTATACCGGCAAGCATTTGTCCAGTGCCAGCCCGGTCTCACCGGTGCAGAACCGGCTGTTCCGCGACAAGCTTGTTCGCGTGAACATGGGCGTTACCTACAAGTGGCGCCCCGAGGCACAGTTCTATGTCGATGTGAGTAATATCTTCGAGGAGGACATCACGGTCTACCGCTATATACCGTCGCGCACGCGGACGGTTATCTTCTCTGGCCGCACGATCAACTTCGGCGTGAGCGGACAGTTTTAAAATCCAAATGACCGAACGCTCGCGGCAGGAGCCGCGTGCGCTAGAAATGGGAGGCAGGCCCGCAGGCCTGCCTTTTTTATTTCAGGGCCGCGGATGCCGGGTGTTTCTCACCGTCTTGCCGGGTGGGAGGCCGGAGCCGTCGCGCAGCTCGCGCGCGGGCGTGATGATACCCTCGACGGCGCAAAGCGCGACGGCTCGGCGGGGACGCCTCGCCCTACCTGAATAGTCCAAACTCGGGGCTCAGCGCAGGTCCGCGACGCCGTTGCGGAGTCCGAACACCTGCCGCACTTCGGCGTCACTCAGAGCGCGATTGAAGACCGCGAGGTCGTCCATGCGACCCACGTAGGCGGCGGCGAGGACGAGCTGAACCTTCTCCGCTTCCCAGCCGAGCGTCAGATCCCAGCCTTGCAGCGTGGCTTGGGGGCGGCCGTCGATGTAGAGTTTGCCGATGCCGGCTTTGCCCGCATTGAGCCGATCGAAGGTGAAGACCACGTGCGTCCACTTCGTGCGCGAGAAGGGCGTGTGGTTCAGCTTCACCATCGGCCGTTCCGCATCAGTCATCTTCGCCCAGTCCTTGTTTTGCGGGTTCCAGATCTCGACCAGCGGGCGGATGGCGTAGCGGAACTCGCGTGGTTTTTCGTCCTTCGACCATTCGAGGAAAATGAAGCCCTTCTTCGTGTCGCCGGCGACGATCTGCACCGGGTCGCAGTAGCCCGGCTCGAGATCCTCGTCGGGCGTCAGTCTCAGCCAAATGGATACGGTGCCGCTCCAGTTCGCGGGCTTGTAATCGAGGACGCCCGGACCTTTGAAGGCGGGGCGAAACGGGTTTTTCTTCGTGACCAGGAGCGCCCCACCGAAACGGCCTTCGCCGGGAGCGAGCTTGATCACGTCCTTCATCTGCATGGCGGGTTCGCCTTTCCGGGGCGCACCGGTGGGAATCATCTTCGTGTCGCCGCGCGAGAACGCGGCATCGAACGAATCGTCGAAGGGCGCATGAAACGTCAGCGCCGCGCGCAGCGGCTGGAGATCGGCGGGCGCGGCCACCGCGAGGGAGGGGAGAAGCAGGAGGGCGACGAAGGTGCGGGAGAACATGGGGAAAGGTGGGGAAGAAAAGCAAAGGGGCTGCCGAGCGCAACGTTGCCGCCTGATTCCTGGCGCTGGCGGAGGCAGGGTCGCTGGGGAAACTTTTGGCGCGGGTGGCGGTTATGGGGCTCCCCCGAATTCCGACCGTAGAATCCGGCGGGTTTGGATGACAGGTGACTTTACGACGCGCCGGTTCGGTGTATTATCAGCGACATGAAGCCTGCACACGAGTTCACCGTGGTGTTGTTGCTGTTGGCGCTGGGAATCTCAGCCGGGTGCGCCTCGTCGCAGATGAATCGAATCGATCGGCATCGCGACCTTTACGAGACGTGGCCTTTGGAAATCCGCCAGGCAGTGCTCGATGGAAAAGTGGAGCCAGGAATGACACCGGACATGGTGACCGTGGCTTGGGGGCAGCCGAGTGAAATCGTGGCGCAGTCTGCGAACGGGGACGAGATCTGGGTGTACAAGAAGGGCGGCCACGATGGCAGCGTCTACTATCCGGGAGGTTCGCAATACCCGGCGCAGATGGGCAGCGTCGTCGGTGGTCCGGGCATCGGCATCAGCACGGGGCGCGGTGGCACTGCCATTGGTGCGACGGGAGGAATCGGGATCGGCGGTGGCGGAATCGGGGTCGGCGGCCCGAGCATTGGAATGGGTGGAATGGGTGGCGTGGGATCGCCCATCGTTACGCCGCCGACGCCGCCGGAAATTCGCGAAGTGGTCTTTCGGAACGGCGTGGTGATGAAGGCCGACCGGCCGTAAAGACCGGTGACCGGAGGCTAAAGACCAGAAGCCGGAGAGGAGAGACAACGCATTTCTGGGCCGCGCATTGTGCGCTACTGACCGAGCTTTTTGTAATCGAGCACGGTGTGGCTGATCTGGCCGGCGGCGAGCGCGATGCGGTCGGTCATGAGTTCCGGAGGGGAGAGGTCGTCGCCATAACGAAACACGAGCCGGTGCGTGCCATCGTCGGCCGCGGGGCTGAACAGGCCCGGAACGACGACGCGAGCCGGTACGGTGCGGCGGACCTCGGTGGAGGGAGTGCAGGGCAGGGGGAAGTTCACGTTATGCACGATGAAGCTGCGCGGGAGCGTCGCTGCGGTGAGCTCGGGTGCGATGCGGGCCGCGTGTTGCGCGGAGATCCTGAGATTCGCGTGAAGCTCGGCGTCGGGCACGTCGCCGGCTGCCTTGAGTTTGTTATAGAGATCGCTCGGCAGGTCTTGGGAGAACGCAATCGCCGGGAAGCCATGAAGCGCGCCTTCCCAAGCGGCGCCGATCGTGCCGCTCGCGATGATGAAGCCGAGCGAGGCGTTGAACCCGACGTTGATGCCGGAGAGCACGGCGTCGATCGTGGTGCCCGCAGGGAGAAGGTGCGCGACGCCGATGTTTACCGCGTCGCTCGGCGTGCCATCGACGATCCAGGTGGGACAATGGAAACCGCGATCGGCGATGCTGGCGTGGACGGGCCGCCCCCGGGACTTCGCAGCCCCGATCCAGCTTTGCTCGGATCGAGGCGCCACGACGTAGAGCTGGTGGCCGGCGTCGCGCAGTGCGTGCACCAGCTCGTGCAGGAACACGCTGTCGATGCCGTCGTCATTGGTGACGAGAAAGTGCATGCTCGATGGGCGCAAAGCGCGGTGCGAGGCGCAAAGGAAAAGTGGCTCGGGCGGCAGGTCGATGGAGGCTGAGGATCGAGGGTGGGGCCGGCTCTCCGAGTTGGCCTGGGTTGCGACGGGCGAGCGCGATCTGTGCGAGGACCGGCGTGCCGGGCGAGTCGGAGGCTGGAACTCAGGCCCGCTCGGAGAGCGGAGCCCCACCTAAGAAAAAGCCGCGACGGTGAGGTCGCGGCTTGGCGGGCTCGCCGACGGACGGCGGAGCGGTGTAGTGGAAAACCGGTTACGGTGTGCCGGTGGTCGCGGGAGAAGCGACTACGCCGCCTTCGGCGTGCTTCTGCGCATCCATTTCCTTCATCGCGGCTTTGCGCGAGAGGCGGACTTTCCCGGACTTCTCGTCGATGCCGACGCATTTCACCCAGATCATCTCGCCCATCTTCACGACGTCTTCGGTGCGACGGACGCGGAAGTCGGCGAGTTCGCTGATGTGGCAGAGGCCTTCCTTGCCGGGCGTGCACTCGACGAAGCAGCCGAAGTCTTTGATGCCGGTGACGCGCCCGTGATAGAGCTTGCCGACCTCGATCGGTGTGCCGCCGCCGCCAGCGCCGCCGCCGCAGAGGCCGTCGACTTCGGCGATCGCGCGGTTCATCGCGTCGGCGTTGTTCGAGTAGATGAAGACCTTGCCGGAATCGTCCTCGGCGATGTCGATCTGCGCACCGGTCGTTTCCGTGATGCGGCGGATCGTCTTGCCGCCGGGCCCGATGAGCAGGCCGATCTTTTCGGGATCGATCTGGATCGTCTGGATGCGGGGCGCGAACTTGCTGAGGTCGGCGCGCGGGGCGGGCAGCGAGGCGAGCATCGTCTTCAGAATCTCGATACGGGCGTCGCGGGCCTGCATGATCGCGACCTTGGCGATCTCGAAGGGGAGACCGTTGATCTTGAGATCGAGCTGGAAGCCGGTGATGCCCTTCGTGGTGCCGGCGAGCTTGAAGTCCATGTCGCCGAAGTGGTCTTCCTCACCGAGGATGTCGGTGATGGTGACCCACTTCGCGATCGAGCCGTCGGCGGCGTTTTCGGTCATGAGGCCGCAGCTGATGCCGGCGACGGGTGCGATGATCGGCACGCCGGCGTCCATGAGCGCGAGACAGCCGCCGCAGATCGAGGCCATCGAGGTCGAGCCGTTGGAGGCCATGATCTCGGAGACGACGCGGATCGAGTAGGGAAACGCGTCCTCGGGCGGGAGCACGGGAACGAGCGAGCGCTCGGCGAGGGCGCCGTGGCCAATTTCGCGGCGGCTGGTGAAGCCGAAGCGGCCTGCTTCACCGACGGAGAACGGCGGGAAGTTGTAATGGAGGATGAAGCTCTTCGACGTGGCGCCGCCGGTGAGGCCGTCCATGTCCTGGGCTTCCTTCGTCGGCCCGAGGGTGACGATGGCGACGTTCTGGGTGTCGCCGCGCTGGAAGGCCGCGCTGCCGTGCACGCGCGGGAGGACGCCGACTTCGGAGTGGAGCGGGCGAAGGGACTTCGCGTCGCGGCCGTCGGCGCGGACGCCCTTTTCGAGGACGTTTTTGCGGTAGGCTTTGTATTGGAGGTCTTCGAAGACGACGTTCAGGTCGACATCGGTGAACTTGCCTTCCCCGAGCTCGGCGGTGAGGGCGGCCTTCGCTTCATCCTTGAGGAGTTTGACGGCGGCGGAGCGCTCGGCCTTTTCCTTGCCGAAGATGGCTTCGATGAGCCGCTCGGTCGGGACGACGCGTTCGATGATGGTGCGGGCTTCGGGCGAGGCGCCGACGAGGGCGAAGGTCTTCTTCGGTTTGCCGGCGATGCGGACGAGCTCTTCGATCGCGGTGATGATCGGCTGGATGGCGTTGTGGCCGAACTCGAGCGCGCGGATGAAGTCTTCTTCGGGCAACTGATCGGCGCTGCCTTCGATCATGAGCATGTTCTGCTTGCTGCCGACGTAGATGAGGTCGAGCGAGGAGGCGAACATCTGCTCGATGGTGGGATTGGCGACGAAGTTGCCGTCGATCATGCCGACGCGGACGGCGGCGATCGGACCATGCCACGGAATGTCGGAGATCGCGAGGGCGGCGCTGGCGCCGTTGACCATCGGGATGTCGGAATCGTTGATCTGGTCGGCGGACAGGAGCTGGCCGATGATCTGTACTTCGTTGAGGAAGCCTTCGGGGAAGAGCGGGCGGCAGGGGCGATCGCAGAGACGGCAGATCAGGATTTCGCGTTCGGACGGACGGCCTTCGCGCTTGAAGTAGCCGCCCGGAAAACGGCCGGCGGCGGAGTATTTATCGCGGTAATCGACGGTGAGCGGGAAGAAATCCTGCCCGGGGCGCATGGTTGTGGCGGCACAGGCGGTGACGATGATGTTGGTCTCGCCGACGCTGACGGTGACGGCGCCACCGGCGAGGTTGGCATAGGTGCCGGTGGAGAACGTGATCCCGAGCTCGGGAACGGTGACGGAATGTTTCTGTTTCATTTAGCTTCTTTCTTCGGACGGATCGGACGAATTACGGACGATACGGACGGACTGCGTGCCGCGGATGAGACGAACCGGCCAGCGACACGCAACTGGTGAGGGTTCGGTTGGCTTCCGCTAGGCGGAAGCGGCGGCGGCGCGGGATGCGCCGCTGCGGGTTGAACTGTAGCAACTCTAACCCGCTTGGATCAGCTCGCTCAGACGCGAGAGATTTCCGTTTGGCGCCCGGTTCTGCGACTGAGAACCAAACGGAAATGTCCCGGCCTGACTTCGAGTGTCGTAAAGACAACGGGCGACCCGCGGATCGGGTCGCCCGTTAGATCAAAAGCGTTACTTACGGAGATTTAGCTTCTGCAAGAGCTCGTTATATTTCGGCAGGTTATGCCGCTTGAGATAGTCGAGGAGCTTGCGACGGCGAGAAGCCATCTGGAGAAGCCCGCGGCGCGAGTGGAAGTCTTTGCGGTGCGTGCGCAGGTGCTCGGTCAGATGATTGATGCGAGCGGTCAAGAGCGCGACCTGGACTTCGGACGAACCGGTATCCTTATCGTGGATTTTGTATTCTGCTATGATTTCAGGTTTAACGACTGCAGTAGACATTGGTTTGGTGGTTTGATTCACGACTGTAGGGCACCTTCGCAGGCACCGTGCCACCCGCCCCGCCCGACTGGAAATCGGATTGAGCCGGCGCCACCGTTCCAATCCAACGGGATGCTGGACCAGCCATGGCGGGATCCCGCAACCGACGGGATTCCACTAACGCAAGGGACGAAGAGTCCTGAAACAGGGGTGACGCGCAAGCGAATTTTTGAGCTGGAGGCCGGGGATCGACAGACGTGAAAGCGTGGATACGAAGGCGAGCTGCGGGGCAGATTTCAACTCTGGATCGCGGGCCGCGGCGCCGGCCAGACAAAGTCTCAGCCGGCGCGAAGGTTGAGCGATTTTACGTCGGCGCAGCCGGGTAGCTTGCGTATCCGCAAAACAATTTCGTCGCGGTGGTGAAAGAGCTCGTTGCGGACGACGGCGTGGGCCGCGAGGACGACGAGTCGGTTGCGCTCGATGCGCGCGGGATGCGAGTAGGCGGCGTTGGCGGCGCCGACGATCTCGACCCAGCGGTCGCGGATGTTTTGCTCGGGGGAGCTGCGGCCGATCTGGTTTTTCTGCAGGAGCTCCTCGATCAGCTCGGTGAGCGGGCGGGTGGCGCGTTTGCGGGCGCGCGCGGGTTCGTCGGCTGGCAGTCGGCGCAGGTCGCGCACGAGCCCCTCGGCGAGTTTGCTGAATTGATGCGGCTCGTTGGGCATCCTGGAGTCAGCCACAGAGTGCACGGACGGTGGCAGACACAATCCCTGTCATGAGCGTTTGCCTGAGTTTATCCGTTTTCGGCCCGGTTTTCCGCCTCGTAGAGTCGGCTGTAGCGGACAAAGGCGCCGAACGCGGTGGCGACGGCGATGTAGAAACCAGGGAAGCCGTCGAGAAACCCGCGGCGGAGAAAATAGGCGCGGAAGAAGCGCCAGAACGGCCGAAAGATCGCGACGGGAAGCGAGAAGCGCCTGGCGCGGGCTTGTTGCTGGCGGATGAAGAGATCGGCGAACGGGGTGATCTTCGCGACGTGCGACGAGAGGGTCGGAAAGGAGTAGTGGTGAAGATCGCCGGGGAGCGTGACGATGGGGCCGTCGGCGACGATTTTCTCGTGCACGAATGCGTCGCCACCCCAGCGCGCGCGATCACGGCGGAAGAGTCGCAGGCTGTGGTCGGGATACCAGTCGCCGTGGGTGATCCAGCGGTCGATGAACCAGACTTTGCGCGGGAACCTGGCGCCGGCGAAGGCGTCGCGGGTGGAATCGGACGCGGAGAGGAACGCGGTGATGTCGGAGCGCAGCGCGGGTGAGACTTCCTCGTCGGCATCGAGCGAGAGCACCCAGGGGTGCGTGGCGAGGTCGAGGGCGGCGTTCTTGGTGTCGCGATAGCCGCGCCACGGCAGGTGGTGAACGTGGGCGCCGGCCGCGCGTGCAAGGGCCTCGCTGGTGTCGGTGGTGTCGTTGAGCGCGACGACGATCTCCGCCACCCAGCCCTGCACGCTCGCAAGACAGCGCGGGAGGTTGTGCGCCTCGTTCTTCGCGACGACCACGACGGAGAGCGGGAGCGGATTCTGGGATGCCGGAGAGGGGACCACTACTGGACACTAATGGACACTAATGTCGGAAAAGGGAGTTAGATTTTTCCGACGAGGGAGCGCGGGATCTGGTAAAGGTAACCGCAGGAGCGCCAGGCGCGGACGAGGGCTTTCTTCGCGGAGCCGGGACGAAAGGCGATCGCGTTGAAGAGAGCCAGGAGGGAGAAGCCGAGGGCCTTGGCGATGTTCGCGACCCAGCGGCCGGCGAGATAGGTTTTCGCGCCCGGCTGGCCGGCGCGATCGATCACGCGCGAGCGGGCGGAGTCGAAGGCGTGGCGGCGGGCGTAACGAAAGGTGGTGCGGCTCGCGGGCATCTGGTGCTGCACTGCAGCACCGGGCGAGAACCATACTTCATAACCGGCGTCACGTACGCGGCGGATCATCTCGCTGTCGCCGCCCGAGAAGTAGTTGCCGGCGGCGCGATCGAGAGCGGTATGGAAGCGTCCCAGTTTTTCGAATACCCAGACGGGAAACGCCAGGTTTGCGCCCATCGGCGAGTGCCGCGCTTCCACCGGGCCCGTGTCGGGGCGGAAGGCGAGCGGCGCGTGCCACTCGCGGACCCAGTCGGGCAGGCCGTCGGGAAAGACGGGAATGACTTCGCCGCCGACGGCGCCGATGCGGCGGGTGCCGGCGTCGGCGATGAGCGGCACGGCCATCTGCGCGAGCCAGTCGGGCTGGACGAGAATATCGTCGTCGCCGAAGACGATGATTTCGCCGCGGGCCTCGGCGATCGCACGGTTGCGCGCGTAGTCGAGGCCCTGCTGAGTTTCGCGGATGTAGCGGGGAGCTGGATACGCGCGGGCGAATCCGGCGACGACGTCACGCGTGTGATCGGTCGAGTTGTTGTCGATGACCAGGACTTCGAAATGGTCGCGCGGAAACTGCTGTTCCGCGATGCCGGCGAGCGTCTGGCGCAGGAAGTCGGCGCGATTGTAAGTGGGAATCGCGACGGTGACCTTTACGGCGTGCTCGGGCATGGGCGCAGGAGGAAAGGGGATCTGGCGGAAGGATTAAAGCACAAGCCGGCCGACCCGGAAGATCCAAGATTCAAGCTCCAAGCTCCAGAGAAACTCCAAGCCCCAAAATCCAGGGATGCTACAGAGCTGAATCCGGTTGGAGTTGAAGTTTGATCGTTCTCTGGATCTTGGCGCTTGGATCTTGGATTTTTTGATCTCTGCGTTGCCGCGCGGCGCTTGCCACATCCAATCCGGCCGGCCACAGAATCGCCTCACATTTATGGCGTTCAAACACTGGCCTCTCGTGCGCGATGTGCGGTTCGCGCAGAAGATCGGGCGTTACCTCCGGGGGGCGCGGAAGAGGCGGCCGGATTTGAACTGGGGCGAGTTCGAGCGGATCGCGCGGCATTTCAAGCAGGACGACATGGGCTCGTTTCCCGAGCGCGGGTATTTGTTTCAACTCGCCAGCGATGCGCCCGCGGATGCGCAGGTGATCGAAGTCGGCTCCTGGATGGGAGCGTCGACCTGTTTTATCGCGGGTGGATTGAAAGGCGGGCGTGCGAAGATTTTTGCGGTCGATAATTTTCAGGGCCTGTCGACGTGCGGCGAGGATGCCGCGTGGTATAGCCGGCATTTCCGGCGGCTCGGGTCGAACAGCACGCTGGAGATTTTTCGGGAGAATTTCGCGTCGCTCGGCTTCACGGAGAAGAGCGAACCGGTCGTGAGCGATTCACTCGCGGCGGCGCAGACACTGGCGGCGAAACGCGGTGCGATCGATTTCGTGTTCATCGATGGCGACCATTCGTATGACGCGTGCAAGGCGGATATCGCGGCATGGGCACCGTTCGTGAAGCGAGGCGGAGTGATCGCGTTTCACGACTTCGGCTCGCGGGCGGACGGCGTGACGCGGGCAATTTTCGAGGCGATCAAAGCGGGGACCTTTGCGGAGATCGTGGGGGTGGCGGGGACGATTATTGCATTCCGAATGTGAGCGGGCTGGCGGCGGGGGAGGCGCGCGTGAACAACGGTGACAAGAAGCCAAAGGGAGCGATGCTGACCCGACCGCCGATGACTCTTTCATTTCTCGCTGTCATGGTCGTTGCCGCTGGCTTGATCGGGTGCTCAAGAATTCCGGCACCTGCCGTGGCCGACGCGCAGCGCCCCACCGTCGCAGCGATCGCGGCCGAATACCCATCCTATCGCAAGATGACGGACGCTGATGTGTTCGTGAATCCGGAGCTCGCGATGTTGTGCATCGGAGCCAGCCAGGAACACGTGGAGGCGGCCCGGAAAACCAAGGGACCTCATGCGCATTCGGCCATTCGCGTCTACATGAACGACAGCGCTGCGAAAGCCTTTGCCACCGGCGGCGCGTATGCCCCGGGATCGGTAATCGTGAAGCAGAAGAGGCTTCTTTCCACTCGGAGCGGCCGATCGAGCGAACCCGGTCGCGCAGCGGAGAATGGGGCAGGAGGCATGGTGAAACGATCTCCGGGCTTTGATCCGGCGCACGGCGACTGGGAATACTTTTACTTCGACGATGCGGCCAGGATCGAGTCTGGCCGCATGACCTCGTGCATCGCGTGCCACGAAACGGCGAAGCACACCGACTACGTATTTGGATCATGGGCTGCCAGCCCGAATCGGCTGCGCGGGCGCTAGCCCGCCAGGGCTACTGGGCCCGGCTGTGACGGTCGGAAGCGAAGCCGGCGACAGCCGGTTATCGAACGCGAAGTAACCCCCAGCGGGAACCTGCGTCGTTTTGCCGCAACTATCGCAATCCACGCTACCCCCATGAAAACCTCATTCCAGAGAATGGCCGCCGTCTGCATCGCCGCGGCAACACTCCTCCTCAGCGCCGGTTGTTCGGGCGGAGACGCCGATAGGAGCACCGGTCAGGTCGTCGATGACACCGCGATTACCGCGAAGGTAAAGACGGCCTTGGCCCAGGATCCCGCCGTGAAAGCGATCGAAGTGAAGGTCGATACCTACAAGGGCACGGTTCAGCTCAGCGGCTTTGTCAGCACGGCTGAGGAAAAATCCCGCGCCGAAACGATCGCGAAAACCATCGAGGGCGTAAAGACCGTCGACAACAAGATCACGGTAAAGACGGAGGCGGTTAAATAAAAACCTCCTGACCGTGCGGCCCCGTTTGCGCTTCGCCCGGTCGTGCAGGGCTGGCGCGCGAGTCCGCCCGCGCACGGATCTCGTTCGCCTTTTCCAGGCCCGGATTGGGCGATCAGGGAGCGGCGTCGTCGAAGAGGATGTTGGCGAGTTGGCGGGCGAGCCGTCCGCTGACTGCGCCCGTGATATTGGCGAGGACTACGATGGTGGTTTTCTCTTCGGGATAGTGCGCGAGGAACGCGGAAAACCCCGCGATGCTGCCGCCGTGCGAGATGACTTGGCGTCCGTCTTCGCCGACGACCACTCGCAGGCCGAGTGCGTAACCATCCTGCTCGGGTGTGATCATGCGCTCGACCGACGCGGGCGAAAGGAGTTGGCCCGCGAGAAGTCTCTCGATCCAGCGACGGAGGTCGTGGGTGGTTGAATACATCGCACCGGCGGCATACGGCACCGACATGTCCGTGTAGGACGCGTTGAAGAACGTGCCAAGGAAGCGTGTATAACCGGCGGCGCGCCGCGGCACGATGTCGACGTTGCGGTCGACGTCCGTGTCGCGCAGGCCAAGCGGACCGAGGACGTTGTTGTGCAGGAACGCTGCATACCGCTCACCGGACGCGCGCTCGATGACGAGGCCGAGGACAAGGTAGTTGGAATTGCTGTAGGCATGTTTCTCGCCCGGGGCGAAATCGAGAGGGAGGTCGCGCAACCGCTGGATCGCCTCGAGCGGCGTCTGGGGCAGCATCTTCCAGGTGCGGAATTCCGGGAGGCGCGTGATGTTGTGAATGCCCGACGTGTGCGTGAGAAGCTGATACAGCGTGATCTTAGCCCAGGTCTCGGGCGCTTCGGGCACGTGACGCGCGACCGGGTCGGAGAGACGAAGTTTGCCGCGTTCCTCGAGGAGCAGGATGGCGGCGGCGGTGAATTGCTTGGTGATTGAACCGATGCGGAAACGCATCGCGGGCGTGTTGGGGACATCGAGTTCGAGCGAGGCGGAGCCGTAAGCGCGATCGAGCAGGGTGGCGCCGTCGCGCACGACCAGGACTGCACCCATGAAGCCCTGCCGGGCGGCGGCGGCTTCGGCGAGGTGGTCCAGACGTTGCGCGAGCGGGGTGTCGGCTGCGCGAGCGAACGGGGTTCCGACCAGGCCGAGGACGACGAGACAAACGAAGGACAAGCGGGTCATCGCGCGAACATGACCGCGAGGGATGAAGCCAATGTGAAGCGCAGGTGAAATCACCACGAATTGTTCTTTTCCGCGCCCGGCTTGGAGCGGCCTGCGGTGAAGACCTAGGCGAAGGTCGTGCGATTGGATGCGCCGGCGAGCCGTTTCCAGAAGACTTCTTCGGCGCCGAGCAGCCGCTCGATATAGGCTTCGTCGCGCCGCACCTCCAGGCGCAGTGCAGGATGAGGCGGATAATAACACCAATAGTCTATAGCGGGGAGACCGGTGACGGCGAGGAGGTGCTGTAATTGAGGAAAATGATGCCGTGCCGGGCGCTGGCGTGCGGCGGCCGTATCATAGGTCGCCCGGCCGCATTTGATTTCCACTGCGCGTTCACCGTCCGCCGAGAGCCCGTCGAGACTGGCGCGCAGCCAGGGGCGGGCGATGCTTTGTACACATGCGGGTTCCACGATGAAGCCGACCGTACGGCAATAATGCGCGCGCGCCTGGCGTTCGCGGGTCGCACTTCGCGCCTGCTCGAAGTGGCGGGCGGATTCTTTGGGTGGATGCTGTTTCTCGAGGAGCAGCCGTTCCACGGACTTGGCCCGGCTTTCGCCCAGGATCGTGGCGGCGTCCGACGACCCGATGCCGCCGCGTCGCCACTCCCACCACGCGGGCGTCCGCTCGACGAGGGGAATGATCTGGAAGAGGCGCGGCATGGACGAGAAGAGTGAAGACGCCCTGTGGGAGTCGAACACGATCCTGCCGCGCGCCCTTCCGCGCCGCCGGTTATTTTGCGGCGCAGTTGAACATCCAGTGGATGCCGAAGCGATCGGTCAGCGTGCCCCAATAGGCTCCCCAGAACATTTCCTGCAGCGCCATTTCCACCGTGCCGCCTTCCTTGAGTGCGGCGAACAGGCTGTCGGTCTCGGCCCGGGTGTCGGGCTCGAGATTGATATAGACGTTGTTTCCCTGATTCAGCTTGAAGCCCATCGATTCCGGGGAATCGGTGCCCATGAGGACGTGCCCGCCGAGGATCGGCAGTGCGACATGCATCACCATCTTCGCCTGGTCGGCAGTCATCGGCGGCTGGCCCGGGCATGGCGGGCCATCACCGAAACGCATGATGGGAGCGACGAACTCGGATTTAAAAACCGATTTATAGAAGAGGAAGGCTTCCTCGGTGTTGCCGGCGAAGTTCAGGTAGGTGGTGACGCGAGCCATGGTGGTTGGGAGTGAGGTTGAGGGTGAAAGGTTGCGAACACCTCTTCAACGAGCCACCTCACGCAATCCGGACAAAGGTGGAAGAATTTTTTCTCGTCGATTGGGTGTTGCGGCGGCGGAGCTGCAGCGGATCCTGCACGCGCGAGGATTTGATCGCAATTGCCGCAGCCGTTCTGTTTCCCGGTCTTTCTTTCGAACCATCATGCGCTACGTCTTGAAACAGAAATTCTGGTCGTGGGGCGACGACTTTGCGATTCGCGACGAGCGCGGCAACGACGTGTTTCTCGTCGACGGCCGCGCCTTCAGTTGGGGAGACAAGCTCTCCTTCCAGGATGTGAGCGGCAACGAAGTCGCTTTCATCCGCCAGAAACTCCTGTCGTGGGGCCCGACCTACGAGATCGAAAGCCAGGGCCGGCTGCTGGCGGTCGTGAAGAAGGAGCTCTTCACGTTCTTCCGCTGCAAGTTTACCGTGGATGTGCCCGGCCCCGACGATCTGGAGGCGCGCGGCGATTTCCTCGATCACGAATATAGCTTCGAGCGCGGCGGCCAAACGGTTGCCAACGTGAGCAAGCAATGGTTCCGGCTGACGGACACCTACGGCGTGGAAATCCAAGGCGGCGACGACGTGCTCATTCTCGCCAGCGCCGTGGTGATCGACATGGTCTGCCACCAGGAAAGCAAAGAAGACTGATCGTGCGAGAGGGGGGCGGCGCCAGCGCGGAGCGAACGCGGAGTCGAGCGGGGGATAAAGTTTTCGCAGCGCTTGTCGCGGATTCGCGGAATGTCTTAGTGCCACGCGATGCCCAAGATTCTCCTCGTTGCCGAAAAGCCCGCCGCAGGGCGTGACTTCGCGGCGGCGCTCACGGGCGGGCACTTCAGCGGGCAGGGGCCGCATCGCGGGACGATGCCTGACGGCACGGAACTCACGGTGGTGTCGGCGCGCGGGCACTTGTTCGAGTTGGCGAAACCCGAGACTTACGATCCGAAGTTCGGCCACTGGAACGTGCAGGATTTGCCGATCGTGCCGACGAAGCTGTGGGAGTTTGTCGAGGAGCCGCGGTCGGATGGCGGGGCGCTGATCGAGTTGTTGCGTGCGGAAGCGAAGGCCCACGCGGGGTGCGAGATCGTCAACGGCTGCGATGCGGAGCGCGAGGGTGAGGTGATTTTTCGGAAAGCGCTGCGCGGTGTGCACGCGCCGGCGGGCACGATCTATTCGCGCATGTGGGCGCAGACGATGACGGTGTCGGGGTTGCAGGAGGCGTTCGCGGCGCGCAAGCCGCTGCAGGATTACAACGGGCTCGCGCAGGCGGGCTTCACGCGCGATCAGGCGGACTGGCTCGTCGGCATGAACGTGACCGTGCTCGCCACCAAGACGCTGCCGCGCGGGCGGGGCGACTGGAAGGTCTGGTCGGTCGGCCGCGTGCAGACGCCGACGCTGGCGTTGATCGTCGCGCGCGATCTGTTGATCGAGAATTTCGTCCCGCAGAAGTTCTGGGAAGCGTATGGGACGTTTGGCGGCACCGAGGCGAAGGCGGAGCTGGATGCGTATGCGGCGTCGCCCGACCGGGTGAAATTGCTCGGCGCGCCCTCCGTGAGCAGCGAGCGCGACAAGAAAGTGTTTTGGGATCAGGCCAAGGGCGAGGCGTTCGGGGCCGCGGCGAAGACGCCGCCAACGTATCGCGCCACCGAGAAGAAGACGACGCGCACGGAGAAGCCGCCGCTGCCCTTCGACCTGCAGGAAATGCAGAAGCTGATGTCGAAGAAGTTCGGCTGCACGGCGACCGACACGCTGGCGATCCTGCAAAAACTCTACGACGCGAAGCTGATCAGTTATCCGCGCACCGACTGCCGCTATCTGCGCGAGGACATGAAGGACAAACTCTACGCGTCACTCGTGGACGTGCATGAGCATCTAAAAGCGATGCGGCCGACGCTGCATCTCTCGCAGCAGGCAATGATGCCGAAGAGCGTCGCGGTGGCGTCACGGGCGTTCGACGACAAGCACGTCGAAGGTCACTACGGCCTCGTGCCCACCGGCGAGGTAAACGGCATCCCGGCGCTCACAGGCAACGAGCTGTTTGCGTATCTCACCGTGGTGCAGACGACGTTGATGGCGCTCGACGAGGCGGCGAAATACCGCGGGGTGACGCGCCGCTATATACAAGAGGGCGGCGCCGGGCCGTATGCTCCGGCGAGCTTCAAGGTGACGCGCGAGCAGATCGATTTCCCGGGCTTCAACCGCTGGGTGAAACGCGAGGCGAAGGCGGCGGTGGCGCTGCCTCCGATCGAGGAAAATCAGATTCTGGAGGCGGTGACATTGAAGGCGCTGACGACGAAACCGCCGGAGCATTTCACGGATGCGACGCTGCTCGACGCGATGAAGTATGCGGGCGAGACGTTCGACGAAGACATGCCGGAGGAGCAGCGCGAAGCGATGGTCGAGGTATTAAAAGACAAGGGCATCGGCACGGCGGCGACGCGCGCCAATATCATCGAGAAGATTCTTCTGCGCGGCTTCGTAGTGCGGGAGAAGTCGAGACTCCTCTCGACGGAAAACGGCCGCCTGTTGTGTCGCGAACTGGCGCCGCGCGCGCCAAGTTTGCTCTCCGCGAAACTCACGGGCGAGTGGGAGCTGATCTTGAAAAAGATGGAGCGCAACGCGACGCCGATGACGCGTAATGAATTTCTGGATGCGCTGCTCGCGAGTGTCGTGAGCATGAAGGACGGCTTCATCAAGGGCAGCTCGCGTCCCGGCTTGAACGAGCCGGTGATCCCGGTGACCGCCGGCACGCCCGTGACGGATGCGATCTGTCCGAAGTCGCAGGAAGCGCTGCTGGACCGCGGGCCGTTTTTCGAGGCGGCCGGATGGCCGGGCGTGCGGCTGTGGAAAAACGCATTTGGACGCGCGTGGTCGGCGGCGGAATTTGTCGTGCTGCTCGAATGCCTGCTCGCGAAGAAACCGTTTCACGCGACGGGCCTGAAATCGTCGACCGGGCAGCGCGAGTATGAGGCGGATCTCGTGATCGATGAGGAGAAGAAGAAGCTCGTGATCTTCACGCCGGAGCCGACGAAGGTGAAGGGCGTGAAGTGTCCGAAGTCAGGCAAGCTGATGCTCGACTGCGGCGGCTACTTCGAGGCCCCGGGCTGGCCGGGTGTGAAGCTGTGGAAGAACGCGTTTGGAAAAACGTTCGCGGCGGCGGACTACGTGCCGGTGTTGCAAGGCTGGAAAGACGGCGCGCCGATCGAGGTCGGCGGGTTGGTGTCGGTGAAGTCCGGCAAGACCTACGCGGCGAAAATCGCGCTCGATGAGAAGGCGGGAAAAATGAAGTTGGATTTCGGAGTGCCGCCGGCGGGTTGAGGGCATGCGGACGGTGAGAGATTAATCATGCCGTTCCGCTACTTCGCGGGCCGCCTGACGAGGACGCTTACACCGAGTGGCACGAAGCCGTTCACGATCTGAATCGAGGCGAGCACCGGCTGGGAGAACAGTCCCTTGCCCGCGGCGATGATTGAGCCGAGTAGCACGGCGTGCATCGCCACGCCGATCGCCACGCCCATCACGACATCGCGTGGACGAAAGAGGCCCCGCTTCAGCAGCACGCGGAAGCTCAATCCGACGAGAGGCACGAAGAGCACCGCGGCGGAGAGCAGACCGGAGTTGTAGACGCCGCCGTCCCGCACGCTGAGACCGAAGTGCGCGAGCGCGTTGACCGCGAGAAGACCGAGCATGCCGGCTCCGGCCAGTGGGCGGCGTGTGCCCACCAGTCCCGCCACCATGCCGGCAATCCACACGGTGCCGACGTTGACCGCAAAAATGAAGAGCTCGGTCGCGGGGCAAGACGCCGTGTCGGCGTAGCCCAACGTGAGGCAGAGGTCGGCCTGGAAGTGGTAATACCGTCCGAACAGATCGACGCCGTGTTCCTCGAACTGATGCAGCATGTAGACCGGCAGCGGAAGCCAGAGCAGCCACGTCGGATCCGTGAAGCGGGCGCGAAACGAGGCCGGTGGTCGCGGGCGTGCGCACCACCACGCGAGAAAGGGCACCGCCAAGGCGAGGGCGAGCCACGGCCACCGCAGCAGGACATTTTGCATCGGGCCAAACGCTGCGACGGAAGCGAAGGGAATCACGACTCAAATTGGGCTGCTCGTGCGCTCCGCGGCGCGCTTGGAAAAGACGATCGCCAGACTGGCCGCGGGCAAACCGGCGTCGAACGAAGCTACCACGAGAGCAGAGCGAAGGCAGAGCGAGCGGACTACGATACCGATACGATACGCATACGATACGGATACGATACGCATACGATACCGATACGATACGGATACGATACGGTGGGTTGCCTCGCCGTGCTATGCGCCCGGGCGAGTCAGGTTCAGGCGCTGGATCATCGACGCCAGGGTCGTGGGCTTCAGGTTGAGCAGGGCGGCGGCGCCGTCGGGGCCGTAGATCTTCCACTGGGTGCGCGTGAGCGCGGCTTCGACGATCGCGCGTTTCTTCCGTTCGAGGTCGTCGAGTGTCAGTTCCGTTTCGGGCGCGAGGGTTGCCGGCAGGGCGGCGTGTGCTGGCGCGGCGCGGCTGGCCGGCGTCGTCGGAAAGTCGAACTGCAACCGGCGACCGCGCGAGAGAATCATGGCGCGTTCGATCACGTTCTGCAGTTCCCGGATGTTGCCCGGCCAGTCGTAGGATTGCAGGTGCTGCACGTGCGCGCGCGTGAGCCGTGGCAGTGGCACGCCGAGCCGGCGCGCGGACTGGCGGATGAAATGCACCGCGAGCGGCTCGATGTCGTCGACGCGCTCGCGCAGCGGCGCCAGCTCGATCGGAAACACGCTGAGCCGGTAGTAGAGATCGAGACGAAAGCGTCCCGCCCTGGCCTCGGCCTGGAGGTCGCGGTTCGTCGCGGCGATGATGCGCACGTCCACGCGCCGGGTGCGCTCGTCGCCCACGCGCTCGAACTGACCCTCCTGCAGCACGCGCAGGAGCTTGCCCTGCAGCTCGAGCGGAATCTCGCCGATCTCGTCGAGGAAGAGCGTGCCGCCATCGGCGAGCTCGAAACGGCCGGTGCGATCCTTGATCGCGCCGGTGAACGCGCCGCGCACGTGGCCGAAAAACTCGCTCTCGAACAACTCCCTCGGGATCGACGCGCAATTCACGCGCACGAGCGGACGCGCCTTGCGCGGGCTCAGCTCGTGCACGGCGCGCGCCACGAGCTCCTTGCCGGTGCCGGACTCGCCGAGCACGAGCACCGTGGCCTCGGTCGGCGCGACGGTGGCGATCTGCGAGAGCACTTTTTTCAACGGCAGGCTTTCGCCGACGATGTGGTCGAAATTTTCCCGCGCCTCGGCGAGCAGGATCTCGTTTTCGCGCTCGAGTGCTTTTTGCTTTTCGATGCAGCCGAGCGCGGCGACGCGACCGAGAATCTCGCCCTGCGCGTTGCGAAACGGCGTGGTCTTCAGGTAGGCCCACCGCAGCTCGCCCGACTTGGCGCGGATCTGCAGCTCCTCGCGCTCCTCGGTCTCGCCCAGTGGATCCAGAGTCTGGCACTGCGCCTGCGTCGCCGGATCGATCGCGAACAGGTGATGCGGCGTAAGCCCGGCGAGCTCGTCCGGGGTGTATCCGGTTATCTGATGCATGACCCGGTTGGCATACAGGATGCGCCACTGCGGGTCGGTGATCATCACCCCCTCGGCGAGGCTCTCGAGCACACTCCGGTAAAACTCGCCGTCGGTGGAGCGGGAGGGATCAAGTGCGTTGGCCGCAACGCCGGCCGCGATGGCGGCCACGGAGTTCGACTCGGGTTCGCTGACGGCAAGGGAAGTCATGGTGCAAGGACCGGAATCGGTCGCCGTCAGAGAATGTCGGGAGTGAGATGGCGCAACCACGAAAGCTCGTTTTATAGCAACGAAAGGTCGTTGATAACGAATTTTCGTTGTGGCTAGCGCGCCCGCGTCGCATCGGCGTTAATAACTTATGTGCGTTGTTTATAAACGGGATGTGATTCGACAAATGCGTTCGCATGCGGCTTGGCACGTGTCTGGCGAAGGGAGGGGCGAACTCATTACAACCATGTCGACCACTCTCACTGTTCCCGCAACTTCCACGACTCCGACTGCCACCACGACTCCGTCGCTCCTCGTCCTGAACGTCAGTCCGCGCGGCGGGCGCTCTGGCAGCCGCAAGCTGGCGGAGGGCTATCTCGCCACCTGGCGGGCGGCTCACCCGGCGGGCAAGACCATCGTGCGCGAGCTCGGCGTAAATCCGCCGCCGGCGGTGAGCGAGGATTGGATCGCGGGCGCTTACGTGCCGCGCGACCAGCACACGCCGGCGATGCGCGAGGCGATCGGGGTCTCGGATGCGTTCGTGGACGAGTTGCTCGCCGCGACGGAGATCGTAATCGCGACGCCGATCTACAACTTCAACATTCCTGCGGCGCTGAAGCTGTGGATCGACCAGATCGTGCGCGTGGGCCGCACGTTCGTGGTGGACGCCGCCGGCTACCATGGGCTGGCGCGCGGCCGCACCGTGAAGGTGCTGGTGAGCAGCGGCGGCGATCTGCGCCCCGACCAGCCGGCGGGCGCGATGAATTTCGCGGAGCCCTACCTGCGTGGAGTCTTCGGATTCATCGGCGTCGAGCGCGTCGAGTTCGTCTACGCGCCGAATCAATCGGCGGCCGATGCCCAGCGCGAGGCCGCGCTCCTGCAGGCGCTCGACGCCGCGCGCTCGCTGGCGGCGGCGTGAACGTCCGCCCCTCGACCATGCTTCCCGTGATCATCGTTCTCGCCGCGCTCGCGCTGCTGGTCGCGCTCGACGCGCCGGCTGATGGCAACCGCGGCGGCTCCTGAAGCCCACCTGTTTCGATTTCCATGACAAAAACAATTCACTCCCTGTTCAAAACCACTGACAGCTCGGCGGCGCTAATTGCGCGCGTCGCGCTCGGCGTGGTCATGCTTCCGCACGGCGCGCAGAAGACGCTCGGCTGGTTTGGCGGCCACGGCTTCAGCGGCACGATGGGATTCTTCACGCAACACATGCACATCCCCGCGGTGTTCGCGTTTCTGGCAATCGCCGCGGAGTCGATCGGAGCGCTCGCCCTGATCGCGGGCGTGCTCAGCCGCATGGCGGCGCTGGGCGTCGCGGCGGTGATGGCGGTCGCGATCGCGACGGTGCACGGCCCGCATGGATTCTTCATGAACTGGACCGGCGCGCAGAAAGGCGAGGGCGTCGAATATCACCTGCTGGCGCTCGCTCTCGCGCTGATCGTGTTGCTCTACGGCGGCGGCAAGGCGTCGGTCGACGGGGCGATCGCGCGGCGGAGCGAGGCGGCGATGGCGTGAGCTTCCCGTCGGAGACGAAAACACCAGCCGACACTGGCCGATCAGGGTGGCGCGAGCGTGGGGCGTTTGGGCCCGCGGCCGTCTGCCGATGATCGCCCGCGCAAGCCCTGCCAAAACCATGGCAACAGATGCCGCCGTGCCCAACGCGCTTCCGCGGCCCACCACTGCCGGCGCGTTTGGGCCAATGCCGGCAACCGCGCCTGCCACGCGTCGCTGCTTCCCGGCAAACCCAGCGCCTGAGCCAGCGCTTCGGCGATGCGTGCGTGACCGGCTGCGTTGGCGTGAATGCGATCCTCGCTCCACAAGCGCGGATCGGTCGCCACCGGGTGCGCCGCAAAATCCACCAGGATTGCGCCGCTCGCGCGCGAGGCCGCTGCGAGCGCTTGATTCAGCGCGGCAATGCGCGGCGCGATCAAGCGCGCCAACGGCATGAGCGGCGTGAGGTCGGGCAGGGTGAAGCTCAGAACGGTCGCTCCACCGTCGACCAAAGCCCGCTGCATGTGGGCGATATCCGCGGCCACCGCAGCCGCATCGAAGCGCGCGGCTGTCACGTCGTTGGTGCCGCAAAACACCGTCGCGAGATCAGGCCGCAAAACGAGCGCCGCCTCGAGTTGACGTGTCCGCACTTGCCGGGTGGTGAGGCCGCGCGTCGCAAGGTTGGCGTAGAGCAGCCCGCCGCCTTGCGCCGCGATGATCCGCTCCGCCAACCGCTGCGACCACCCTCGATAACCGCCCGCGCCATCCGGATCGTCGATGCCCTCGGTCGAGCTGTCGCCGAGCGCGACATAGCGGGCAAACGAAACAGGCGGTGAGGAGCGCACGCCAACCGGGGTCATCGGAAGAGAACCGCGAATGGACGCGAAAGGACGGGAATGAAAACACGCCGTGGCGGAGCATCCGAAAAGCTCACTGAAGGGTGAGCTGCGATCATCGTCAGGGCTTGTTGCCGTTCACTCTGAGATTCGCGCCTATTCGCGTTCATTCGCGGTTCTCAATGCATTGATCCGGCTGGGCGCTACTGAAAACGGGCGGCGACGGCGTCGAAGACCTGGTCCGGCTCGAGCATCCGGACGCAGTAGCTGCGATACGAGTCGCCGCGGACGCAGGGCGTCGGAGCCTCGGCGCCGATGCAGGCGCACGGCAGCGGGGTCTGGAGAATCGTGTGCTGGTCGCCGAGCGGGCGCCAGATGGTCGCGTTCTGCGAGCCGAAGAGGGCGACGACGGGGGTGCCGACGGCCGCCGCGATGTGCATCGGCCCGCTGTCGTGGCAGAGAAACACATCGAACTGGGCGAGCAGCGCCGCGAGCCCGCCGACCGTGCGCGGCGCATCGGCGATGACGAGGTGGGTGTTGGCGGTGCGCCGGATCTGCTCGAGGAGATGTTTTTCACGCGGGCCCGCCGTGAGAAACACCTGGCAATCGAGCTCTTCCTGAAGCCGATCCGCGACGGCGGCGAAACGCTCGACCGGCCAGATGCGGTGCTCGCTGCGGCTGCCGGGATGGATCAGGACCTTGCGGCCACCGGGATAGACGAGCCGTTGGGCGGCGGCGATGTCGTCGGCGTGCGGCACGAGCCGAACTTCGCGCGAGACGATCGGGACACCGATCGCGGCGGGCAGGGCCAGATACGTTTCAGTGATGGCGTGCGAGTCGTAAAACGCGTTGGTGACTTTCGCGGTGTGCGTGTAGAGACGGCGGTGGCGAAACGGAATCAGCTCGCGATCGAACGTGGCGCGCACGCGTGCGCCCGTGAGGCGGGTGACGAGCGCGGTCTTGTCGGTGTTGTCGAAATCGAGGACGTGCGTGAAGCGCGCGCGGCGGAGGGCGCGGAGGAAGCGAAACCATTCGCCGAGTTTGCGTGGGAAAGTGAGCGCGCCGTGGATGTCGGGATTGAGCGGGAGCACGCCGGCGTAGGCCTGTTCGGTGAGGACGGTGAGGTGGGCGGCCGGCCAGTGGAGCCGGAGATTCCGCAGCACGCTGCCGAGCAGGACGATGTCGCCGAGGTAGCGACGGCGGATGATCAGGATGCGTGGCGCGGGTGGGCTCAAATCGGTGAACGGTTAACCGTGAAAGTACGCCGCGCTGTATCCGAGGTCACACTACTTCCGCCATGGCGTTCGTCCCCTGTTGGCGGTCGAAGAGCGATCGGTAGAGGGCGCTGCTCGTGTAGAGGTTGGCGTGGCTGCCGGTGGCGACGATCCGGCCTTGCTCGAAGACGAGAATCTTCGAGGCGTCGCGGATGGTGGAGAAGCGATGCGCGATGATCAGGACGGTCTTGCCGATCATGAGCTTCTTCAGCGCGAGCTGGATCGCGGCCTCGCTGTCGCTGTCGAGCGCGCTCGTAGCTTCGTCGAGGATGAGGATCGGGGCGTTACGGAGGAAGGCGCGCGCGAGGGCGATGCGCTGGCGCTGGCCGCCGGAGAGCGAGGCGCCGCGCTCGCCGACGACGGTGTCGTATCCATTCGGCAAGGACAGGATGAAATCGTGCGCGAAGGCGTCGGAGGCGGCCTGTTCGACTTCGGCGCGGGTGGCATCCTGGCGGCCGAGGAGAAGGTTGGCGGCGATGGTGTCGTTGAAGAGGACGGCTTCCTGCGAGACGATCGCGATGTTGCGGCGCAGGTCGGCGAGGCGCAGCGCGCGGAGATCGATGCCGTCGATCGTCACCTGACCGGAGGAGACTTCGTAGAAGCGCGGGACGAGATTGGCGAACGTGCTCTTGCCGGCGCCGCTTGGACCCACGAGCGCGCAGACGGTGCCGGCGGGAATGTCGACCGTGACATCGCGGAGCACGGGCACATCGCTCTTGTAGCCGAAGGAAACACCGGTGAAGGCGATGTCGCCCCGCAGGCGCCCGATCAGCGCGGGTTGCCCGGGGTCTGCGATCGTGACGGGTTCGTTGAGGACGACCTCGAGGCGGTCGAGGGCGGCGGTGCCGCGTTTGAGCTCGTTGTTGAGGGCGCCGAGTTTTTTGACGGGCTCGTAGCTGCTGTAGAGTGCGGAGAGGAGGGCGAGGAACGTCTCGAGCTGAAGGCCGCTGCGGTAGGCGTAGATCAGCGTGACGGCGATGCCGATGGCCGAGATGACCTCGATCGCGGGGGTGAGGGCTTGCGCGTATTTTACCATCTTCATCTGCGAACCGATGAGCGCGCGGCAGACGGCGGCGAAGCGCGATGTCTCGCGCTCCTCGAGATTGAAGGCGCGGACTTCGCGGGCGGCGGAGAGGTTTTCCGCAAAATGACTGCTGACGCTGCCCAGCTGGCTCTGCATCTGGGCGGCGCGTTTGATCACTTTGCGGCCGACGAAGCGGATGGGAAACACGGTCAGCGGCACGGCGGCGAGGCAGACGAGCGCGAGCCCGGCGCCTTGCGAGGTGAAGGCGAGCCAGGCGATCGCGATGAGCGCGCTGACGAGGGTGGCGGGTTGTTTGATGCCGTCGTTGGCCAGCAGCGTGAGCGCGAACTGAAGCTGCTGGGTGTCGGCGAGGCCGCGCGACATGAGATCGCCTGTTTGCCGGCCCTGCACGAAGGAGAGCGGGAGCACCTGCAGCTTGCGAAAATAGTCGAGTCGCAGCGCCTCGAGAATGCGTACGCCGGCGAGCTGGGTGAAGTAGCCGTTGAGGTAGCCGCTCAGGGCGCGAAGCGCGAAGATGAGCGGGATGTAGGCGGCGACGAGAGCGACGTGGAGAAACGGCAACGGCGCGCCGTCTTCGCCGGGGGAGAAAATGCGCGGAAAGACAAACTTGATCAGGAGTGGAAGCCCGGCACCGCTGGCCGCGCCGTAGAGGAGGCCGCAGAAGATCGCGATCGCGATGGGGCCGCGGACGGCGCGGAGATAATTGAAATAAGGTCGGAAGCGGCGCATCAGGCTGGAACGCGGGAGGAGCGAGGAACGCTCAACGTTTAACGTTCAACGCTCAACGCTCAAGTGAGGCGGGGGCCCCGGGCTCGTCGGGCGCATGTTCCGCGACGGCTCGGCGAGGATGCCTCGCCCTGCCTTTTTTCGCGCTCAATCCTTCGACGAGCGCACATCCAGGGCGTCGCGGAGGCCGTCGCCGAGGAAGTTTAGCGAGAAGAGCGTCAGCGAGAACATCGTGCCGGGGAAAATCAGGAGCCAGGGAAACTCCTCCATTTTCTCCGCGCCGTCCTTGATGAGCACGCCCCACGAGCTCATCGGCGGCTGCACGCCGAGGCCGAGGAAACTCAGGAACGCCTCGAGCAGCATGACCGCGGGGATCGTGAGCGTCGTGTAGACGATGATCGGGCCGAGGATGTTGGGCAGGATGTGGCGGAAGATAATCCGGCGTCGACCGAAGCCCAGCGAGCGCGCTGCTTCGACGAACTCCATTTTCTTCACCGCCATCACCTGGCTCCGGACGATGCGCGCCATCGTGAGCCACTCGACGGCTCCGATCGCGACGAAGAGCAGGATGATGTTTCGGCCGAAGAAAACCATCAACAGAATGACGAAGATCGGAAACGGCAGCGAATACATGATGTCGACCGTGCGCATCATGAAGGCATCGCGTTTGCCGCCGACCCAGCCGGCGACGGCGCCGTAGACGACGCCGATGGTGAGCGCGACGAATGTCGCCGCGAGGCCCACCCCGAGTGATACGCGGCCGCCGTAGAGGAGGCGCACGAGGAGATCGCGGCCGAGGGTGTCGGTGCCGAGCCAGTGTTGCGCGCCGGGAGCGGAGGCACCGAGATCGAGGTCGATCTGTTCGTAGCCGTAGGGCGAAAAAAACGGGCCGACGACGCAGGCGATCGTAATGAGCGTGAGCGAGACGAGGCCGAAGACGGCGAGCCTGTTCTTGCGCAGGCGCAGCCAGGCGTCGTGCCAGAGCGAGTTGCCCTGTTCGATGGGCTCGGCGACGGGAATGGCCGCGGTGGTAAGCATTTTGTTAACGGCTGGAAACTGAACTCCGAAAGATCTGAGCGGCGAATCGCGGCTTCATTCGAGCCGTACCTTCGGGTTCATCCAGGCCTGGACGATGTCGACGACGAGGTTGAGCGCCATGATGAGGCCGGCGTAGAGGATCACGGTGCCGAGCACCAAGGTGTAGTCGCGGTTGAACGCGCTGTTCACGAATTCGCGGCCGATGCCGGGAATCTGAAAAATCGTTTCGATGACGAAGGAGCCCGTGAGAATGCCGGCGACGGCCGGGCCGAGATAGGAGACGACCGGCAGCAGCCCGCCCTTCAGCGCGTGGCGCGTGACCACGCGGAATTCCGAGGCGCCCTTCGCGCGCGCGGTGCGAATGAAATCCTGGCTGAGGATCTCGAGCATGCCGCCGCGCGTGAGCCGGGAGATCGGGGCGGCGTAGGCGAGACCGAGGACGAAGGCGGGCAGCACGCGGTCCATCGGCGTGTACCAGCCGGAGGCGTTGAACCAGCCGAGGTGAATCGCGGCGCCGAGCACGAGGAGCGGGCCGGTGACAAACGTCGGGATCGAGATGCCGGCCATGCCGAACGTCGAGGCGGTGTAGTCGACCCAGGTATTGCGGCGGATGGCGGCAACCGTGCCGAGGCCGATGCCGAGGATGAGCGCGACGCCGAGCGAGAGTGCGCCGAGCTCGGCGGAGACGGGGAGCTTGTCGGCGATGATCTCGTTGACGGTGCGGTTCGGGTATTTGAAGGAGGGTCCGAGATCGCCGCGAGCGAGGCTGCCGAGGTAATCGAGGTATTGCCGCCAGAGCGGTTTATCGAGGCCGTAGTGCGCCTCGAGGTTGCGGAGGATTTCAGGTGTGACGGCCTTCTCCGCGGTGAACGGGCCGCCGGGCACGAAGCGCACCATGAAAAATGTCGCGGAGATCACGAGGAACAGCGCGAGAAGCGACTGTAGGAAGCGCGACGTGATGAAGCGGAGCATGCGGGGAAAGCTGAGCGAAGAGCTGAGAGGCTGGAGCGAAGAGCTGAGAGTGCAAACCTACGGGCGGGACGCCCGTGCTACGCAGCAGGAGCCCGCGTCAGGGCAGAAAATCGACGAACTTCCAGTTGCGGTTGTCGAGCACGTTGGCGACCCATCGTACCTTCGGATGGATCGCATAAGGGCGCGTGTAAAAATAGATCGGTATGATGGGCACTTCATCCATCAGGATGGCTTCCATCTTGTGATAAATCTCCATGCGCGTGGGCTCGTCGGGTGCGGCAAACGATTCGCGGAGGAGCCGCTCGTATGCGGGACTGGACCAGCCGGTGTCGTTGTTGCCGCCGTCCTTCACCCACAGGTCGATGAACGTATTCGGGTCCGTATAATCGGCGATCCAGCCAGCGCGGCAGATGTCATAGCCGAGAACGTCCTGGGAATCCAGATACACCTTCCACTCCTGGTTCAGGAGCCCGATATCGACGCCCAGATTTCGGCGCCACATCTGTTGGATGGATTCCGCGATCGCGCGGTGATTCTCGGACGTGTTGTAGAGAATTTCGAGCTTGGGAAAACCGCGGCCCTCCGGGAAACCGGCTTCGGCGAGCAGCCGCTTGGCCTCCTCGATGCCACCAACGAGCCGGGTTTTCGAGGTGTAGCGCTCCGCCGGCGGCACGAAGCTGTAGGCGGGCTGCTGGCCGCCGCGGGTGACGTTGCGCACGATCGATTCGCGGTCGATCGCGAGGGCGAGCGCGCGGCGCACGCGTTTGTCGTTCAGCGGCGGCTTGGTGACATTGAGTCGGTAAAAGTAGATCCCGTAGTACGGGTCCTGCCGGTACGATTCGGGGAAGTCGCGCTTGTAGGCATCGACCTTCGCGACCGGCAGCTCGTTGGTTTTGTGCAGTTGGCCGGTGCGGAACATCCGCTCCTCGGTGTCCATGCTTTCGACGGCGTAAAAGTGAATCTCGTCGAGCTTCACGGTTTCGCGGTCCCAGTAGCTGGGCGAGCGCGTGACGATGATTTTCTGGTTGGGTCGCCAGTCGCGCAGGATGAAAGCGCCATTGCCGACGAGGTTTTCCGGGCGCGTCCAGGCGGTGCCTTTGCGGGTGGCGCCGCCGTGCTTCTCGATGGTCGGCAGGTGTACGGGGAACCACGAGTAATGCTTCAACAACTCGAGGAGGAAGGGCGTGCGGCTCTTCAGCCGGAGTTCGAGCGTGCGGTCGTTCAGCGCCTTCGCGCCCACCTTCGAGAAGTCGGTCAGCTCGCCTTTATTGAATTCCTCGGCGCCCACCATGTGGTGGAGCTTGCTGGCATATTCCGCGCCGAGCGAGGGCGTGAGAATGCGCTGAAAGGAACGCACGAAATCCGTGGCGGTAACGGGATCGCCATTGGACCACTTGGCATTCGCGCGGAGGTGGAACGTATAGGTGAGGCCGTCCTCCGAGATGTCCCAACGCTCGGCCACGCCGCCGACAGTGTCGCTGCCGCTCGGGCCTTCGGAGACGAGTCCTTCGAAGAGCGAGGTGATGACGTGGTGTTCCGGCACGCCAGTGACGATCTGCGGGTCGAGATCCTGCGGCTCGGTGCCGTTGCCGACATGGAAGATTTTCTTGCCCTGAGCGGTGGCGTTGTCGCCCGCGACGGGTTCCCCCTTCTTCCCGCAACCCGAAACCAGCGACAGCGCAACGAAAAGGGTGGGGAGGAGAAGGAGGCTTCGAAGCATGGCCAAAAAGGAATGAGCCGGCGGGCGATGTGCAAGCATCACAGTGAGCAAGCATTTCGCAGGGAACAGTCCGAGGGATAGGAACCGGTCCGCCTGCCGGCCGCCGCGGCTCGCCCTTTAGAATGTCACCGTCGTCGTGATGCTCACCTGCCGGGGCGACACGCGCAAAAACTCGTACGGCCGCCCTTCGTAATCCGAACGGGCCACTTCGAGTTCGTCGTAGTTGAACACGTTTCGCACGTTCACCTGCACGCGCCAGCCGAGCTTGTGGCTGCCGAGCTTGAGGGGGCGGCGGTAGGCGGCCACCAGATCGACGAAGGTCTGGCTCCGTGCGTCGCGGTGCAGCACTTTCGTATCGACGATCGGCGTCGTCAGGCCGGGCACGAGCTGGCCGCCGTTGCCGGTGTTGCCCGGTCCCCACCAGCGCACGCCACCCCCGAGGCTCAGGCCTTTGCGCCAGCCGCCTTCGAAGCGATAATTCGTGAACATATTGGCGCGCCACTCGCGCTGACGAAAACGCTGGGTGCCCGTCGCCAGCTGGAGCGACGTGATCTCCGTCAGGACCGACTGATTATAATATTGCTCGATCGTCCGGCTGTCGGAGCTCGAGACGGCGACGTTCTCCCAACCGAGTCCGCCGGCGTCGCGCCACACCGGGAGCCGCTGGCTGATCCATTCGATCCACGCCTTGCTGCGCGAGACGAGAAGGTTCTTCTGTTTGCCGACGGTGAGGCGCAGATCCCACTGCGAGGTGAGGTTCGCGACCAGCACGGCATCCATGCCTTCCGTGCTTTTCTCGGCCACGGAACGATACTGGCTCACTGGAATCGCAATGGGATCGAAGGTCGACGGCTCCACGGGTCCAATCCCGGGCGGGCGGTCATCGCCGCGCAGCCGGTTTTCGATCACGGCGCCGCGATCGCGCAGCCCCTGGAATGGGTTCGACCAGAAATCCGTCTGGTTGTCGGTATATACATTCAGGCGCAGGGAAACGCGATCGCGCAGCAGCGAGAAACGCGCGCCCCAGTCGTATCCATTACTGGATACGCCCGGCAGCTGGGCGCCGAATGGATCGAGCTTGCCCGGCGGCAGCGAGGTGTTTTCCGAGGTATTATAGAACAGCGACACCCAGCGGAGCGGGTGGACGACGACGCCATAGGTGCGCATCACCGTCGCGGCCTGGGCGTCGGGCGTCGACCCGAAGCGGGTGGCTTCGTAACCGCGATACAGCCCGGCGCGATCGCCCGGTGTCCGATAGTCCTGGCGCGCGACGTCCTCGAGCATGAGGGCGTAGGTACGCACGTCGTCGCGCCGCAGGCCGACGAAGCCGACCACGCGCTCCTTGAGCAGGTAGCTCTGCCAGCCGATCATCTGCGTCTCGTCCTTCAGCTTGGCGCCGACCGGCACGTAGAAATGGCCGTCGGGGTTATCGAACATGGCAACCTGATACGGAGTGTTCGTGGCGGCGTCGGTGAACGACCACGGACCGTACAGGCCGCTGCCGGGCACCGCACCGGCCTGGCGGTTGCCGCGGTCGTTGGCGTCGGAGGGCGAATCGAGATAGTAGCGCACGCGGAGCAGCCGGCTGTTGTGCAGCTTGTCGCCGGTGGTGAACGGCGTGTCGCCCACGACCATCGCGCGCTCCTCCTGCGAGCGGCTGATATCCTGGCGCTGCGACCAGAGCAGGGCGAAGCGATGGCGACCGAGCCAGCTGCGCGCGGCGCCCAATTTCTTCGCCGCGTCGAGCTCGTAGGCCGCGGTCAGCCGCACCTCGCGCGTCTCGTCGAAACTCCGCGCGCCATGGGGGAACGACTCTATATAGAGGCGCCCGGCGTTTGGGTTCAGCTCGGTCTGTGGCCGGGCCGCGGTGCCGCCGGGAAGGTAGCGGTTCGGATCGGCGCGGATCTCGATCGATTCGCCATTGTCGAACGTGCCGCCGCCCCGCTCGTTGCGGCGCTCGAAGTTGGCGCCGAGCTCTATATACAAATCGGGCGTGAGACGGTGCTCGATAAACGCGCGGGCGATGCGGCCCTCGATTTCGTTGCGCCGGGCACGGACGCGCGGATCGGTGTCGAAGGGGTAGATTGCGTTGTCGAGCAGCGAGCCGCGCCGCGGATCGACGATGCCCGGCACCTGGTGCGGCCCGAGCGTGAGCGCGGAGCCGTTCCACGGCTGTACAAACGGCGTTTCCGTGCCGTAGACGATCGTGCGCAGCGCGTTGGTGTTGCGCGAGAACAGCGGGTTCGTTCCGGCGACGATGGAGCCGTTGCCCCTCGAGTTGTCGAAGAGCGGCCGGCCGGCGGCGAACCACGGCGTCACGAAATCATAGGAGACATAATTGGTGGCGGACTGAAGCCGCTGGTCGACGTTCTCATATGTCGCGCGGACGGTGGTCGCCTTGAACGGCTGGAACGTGAGCGCGCCGTAGATGCGCTCCTGACGCTTGCTGCCGCCCTCGGTGAACTGGCGGTCGTCCGCTTCCAGCCCGACCACCCGCAGGGCGAGCCGGCCGGGAACGATCTGGCGGTTCACATCGAGGATGCCGCGCCAGGATTCCCACGAATCCGCGCGCAGTTGGACGGACCCGAAATTTCGGAATTGCGCGCGCTTCGTCGCGGTGTCGAGCACGCCGCCCGCGTTGCCCAGGCCGAAGAGGATCGACTGCGCACCGTACGCGAGATTGAGCCGCTCGACGTTGTAGAAGTCGGTCGGGAGATTAGTGGGAAAGAAATCGGACGACACCGTGGCCTGGTCCATCCCGCGGGCGCGTCCCTCCAGGCGGCCTCCGATGCCGTCGTTGGGCCCGATGTTCTGGTCGTTCGGCGCGCCGAAATTGGAGGAGTAGACGACGGCCTCCGCGATGTTTTGCGCCCCGATGTCCGCGAGAAATTCCGGCGTGAGGACGTCGACCTGGGAGGCGATGTCCTTCAGCTCCGTCTTCATGCGGCTGCCGGCCAGCGAACTCGTCGCCACATAGCCCACCTCCTCGCTGCTGCTGATGACGAACGGCGAGAGCTCGATCACTTCCTGCGCCGCGCGGGCCGGGTCCGCGGCGGGAGGCGGCACCGACTGCGCGACTGCGAAGGCTGCGCTGGAAAACGCAGATCCGATACGAACGACGGCGCTCGCGAACGAACGGCGCGGGAGAAACGAACGGTGCTTCATCGGGAATAGGGGGTGGCAAACAAACGCAGGACCGAAAATTGGGGCGGGCGAACCGGGGTGTGCATCCGACGAGCAGACGCCGGGGTAACGCACCGAAGACTGCGCTTCGACTCCGTGAGGGAAAGTGCGCGGTGCACACATTCGACTGACGATTTCGCACCTGCCTCCAGCGTCCGCGGGCGGGCAACATCCTGGGCAACGCTATAGCGAGGGAGCCATGCCACGGAGTGCTTTCGACGGAAAAGCGCTTGGCGCGCCACGGATAGTGTGGCTTACGTCACGGATGAACTACCGGACAAAGGCGGAGTACTATATTCGCGGCATCACGCAGGGTTTCGTGGACGCAGCCGAAGTGATCGCGTGGGCGGACGAGATTATCGTCGCGGCGCCGAAAACCGAGGACTGGATGATCGATATCTCGACCTGTGGGCCAGAGGATCGGATGACGGTCCTGGCTCATCTCAACACGATCAAGGGCGAGGTGGATGAGGCGGAGCTCAAGAGCTTGCTGGCGGCCAAGGGTATTTCGTAAGCAAGCGTGCGTGGCCGGTGTGGGCAAACGGGGCGGGGCGCAGCGGGCGAGCTGCTTTCCGTCCTGCCATTTTTGCGTTTATTGCCTCGGCGCATAGAGCGCGTCATGTGAGCGCTATGAAGTCACGTGCCGACGGGGCGTTTCGGCCCGGGAGGAGCAAGCCGGAACATGAGCTGCAATGGCTCGCGGAGCCGCTCAGCAACGAACCGACGTTCGTTCTCAAGTCGTGGTTCGGCGGGCGCACGATCATGCTGCATGGTCGCCACCACCTCTTTCTCACCGCCCAGGGCGAGCCGTGGCAGGGCGTGCTGGTGTGCACGTCGCACGAGCATCACGCGAGTCTGCGGGCCGACTTTCCGGCGCTCGTGCCACATCCGGTGCTCGGCAAGTGGCTTTATTTATCCGAGGCGACGGAGACCTTCGAACGTGATGCGCGGCGCCTGGTGCAGTGCGTCCGGGCGCGCGATCCGCGCCTGGGGATCGAGCCATCGTCAAAAAAGAAACGGCGCGTGAAACGCATCCGGTTTGGCGATCCGCTCTGAGGCGGAGGAAAGGGCGCAGCGAATTCCGAGGAAGCTCGGAGCCGGCGCCGGCGTGCACGTTACCAGCGGCGAGGTGGATATACAGTGGGTATATACCCCGTGACCACTACGTCGAAGACCGCATCAGGAATCTCTCTACAGGGATTTATAGGACCTTCTCGCGGTAAAAATAACGGACAAGGAATGCCCGATGGAAAATACAGGCGCGCAAATTCGTGGTTGCGTTTGCTGAGCGCGGCTTCGGCCGGTCCGTTTATTACGTCTCATTCGACATAACCTGAACCAAACGTAACGACCCATGAAAAACATGACCTTCAAGGCCTGCCTTGTCGCCGCTCTATTGCCGCTGCTCGCCTCGGCCCAGACTGCAGTGACGAGCCCGGGCACGGTCGACCCGACGCGAAACACGGGCGAACGCGAATTCACCCTCGGCGGATCCGGCGCCGCGAACAGGGACTTCGACAATACATTCGGCGGCGTGAGCTTCTCGTATGGCCAGTATATAAATCCAACGCTGCTGTGGGCAGTCCGGCAGTCGCTCAACTACTCGAATCCGGATGTTGGCGGTACGCAGTGGAATGGTTCGACGCGGCTCGCGATCGACCAGCACTTCGCCGCCCGCGGTGCACTGCGGCCCTTCGTAGGCGCGAATTTTGGCGGCGTCTACGGCGATGCCGTGCGCGACACCTGGGCGGCGGGTCTCGAAGCCGGGGCGAAGTTCTATGTACAACCGCGGACGTTCGTGTATGCGATCGCGGAATACGGCTGGTTCTTCCGCCGGGCGCGCAGCATCGACAATAGTTTCGACGACGGGCAGTTCAACTGGTCGCTCGGGGTTGGCTTTAACTTCTAACGGCGGTTCGCGCGCGAATCGGCGTTGCCGCCAACCTGACACCGCACTCCGCGCCAGACCGGGCGCGGAGTTTTTTTTCGCCCCAGCGCGCTCGTGAGGGGCCGGAGCATCGCGGTGGGTGCGAGCCTGGGCCCGAGATAGTAACGGACGCGGAGAGTTGGCCAAGATTCGCGCAGACGAGCATGGCTTTCGCTGCGACGATTTGCACACTGCGGCGTGCCTTCGGCGCGTCTGCTGCGCCGACACTCTTAACCCAACCTAGGATTAATCATGAACGCCCCGATTCGACCTGAGCTCTCCCGCCGGAATTTTGTGAAACTATCTGCCGCCACCACCGGAGCGGCCATGCTGGCCGGCCTCAGCGCCCCTCGTGTGATGGGTGCCACCGCCGGATCCGATCGCATCCGGGTGGGCGTGGTGGGCTGTGGCGGCCGCGGACGCGGGGCGGCGCAGAACTGCCTGGATGCGGCGCCCGGCGTCGAGATCGTCGCGATCGGCGATTTGTTCGAGAAGCAGGTGACGGATGCGAAGACGAAGCTGAAGCTGCCCAACGTACAGGGTTTCTGGGGCTTCGATGCGTACAAGAAGGTGCTCGCGGCGGATATCAACTTGGTGATCCTGGCAACGCCGCCCGGCTTCCGGCCCGTGCATTTTGAAGCGGCCATCGCGGCGGGAAAGCACGTGTTCATCGAAAAGCCGGTGGCGGTCGACCCGGTGGGCTGCCGTTCGATCATCGCGACGTCGAAGCTGGCCAAGCAGAAAGGGCTCTCGGTCGTCGCGGGCACGCAGCGGCGGCATCAGCCGAGCTATATGGAGACGATGAAGCGCGTGACGGGCGGCGACATCGGCGAGCTCGTGGGCGGACAGTGTTATTGGAATGGAGAGGGCATCTGGTTCCGCAAGAAGGATGACCCGAAGACGCCTTGGCTCGCGAACGTGAGCGATTTCGAGTGGCAGTGCTGGAACTGGTACCACTGGGATTGGTTGAGCGGCGACCAGATCGTCGAGCAGCACATCCACAATATCGACGTCATGAACTGGGCCTTTGGCGGCCCGCCGGTGAAATTCTACGGCATGGGCGGCCGCCAGAATCGTGGCAGCCTGGCGGGCAACATCTGGGATCATTTCGCCGTGGAAATGGAATATGCCAACGGCGCGCGCGTCACGAGCATGTGCCGGCACACGCCGAAGTCGTCGCATCGGATCGGCGAGCGCGTCGTCGGGACCAAAGGCACATCGGATTGCAAAGGCAGCATCCAGGGCGCGAAGCCGTTCGACTACGCCGGGGAGAACCCGAATCCGCTGGTGGCCGAGCATGCCGATTTGATCGCGAGTATTCGCAAGAACCAGGCGGTCAACGAAGGTGAACGCGTCGCGCTCAGCACGTTGACGGCGATCGGCGGCCGCATGTCGGCCTACACGGGTCGCGAGATCTCGTGGAACTGGCTGCTCAACGGATCGAAGCTGGACATCTTCCCGAAGGAAATCGCCGCCGGCCCGGGACTGTTTCCAAAGGTGCCGGTGCCCGGGAGCGTCGAGCTCGTCTGAGCTCGGCGGATCCGCCGCCTGCCAGGAAGCCGGCTTGGGGTGCAGGGTTGCAGCTTGGAATTGTCCTGCAACCCAAGCCCGCCTGGTGGGCGGATCCTACTGCGATATAATGATTGGTTAAGTTAAGCGGGATTGGACAGAGGACGTTGGGGCGGAACGGGACGCTTTATTTATATACAAAGCCGCCTGTCTCCGAAGGAGCGCTCAACACTCAACGCCCAACACTTAACGCTCAAGTGCCGGGAAAGTTCAGACCGCAGCCTTGAGCGTTTGAACGTTGGGCGTTCCCGTCATGTTCCGAGCGTCACGGGAGTCCGGCAGCGGAACGCTCGGGCGTCTCTTCGCCCTCGCGCTGTACGATACGATATTTCTCCGGGGGGATTTTGATCCGGTGGCCGGAATCGAGATCCGTGAAGATATGCCAGTGCGAATCCTGCGTATCGTGCACGGCTACGTCGAGCTGCTGGCCGGTGCTGTAGGTGTATTCTTCAAAAACATAGCCGTGGTCCTCGTGCAGAATCGCTTCGCCGAGTTCACCGCTATGGGGTTCGATGATTTCAATTTTCCAAGTCTTCATGGGGGGGATGAAAGGGGCCGAAGAGATTCTATTTCTCAGATCCGCCATTTCGTTTCGCGCGTTCGGCGAGGAGCTTTTGCTGGTACTCGGGCGGGACTTCGGCGTAGTGGCTGAACTCCTCGGTATGGCGGCCGCGACCGCTCGTGAGCGAGCGCACGGCGGTGCTATAATGATAGAGTTCTTTCTGCGGCACGCGCGCGCGCACGGTTTGAAAGTGTCCATCGGACTCGACCCCGAGGATGTGGCCGCGGCGCGCGGATAGATCGCCCAGAATCGAGCCGACGTGTTCTTCGGGCGCGGTGACGGTCACGTTGCAAATCGGCTCGAGGAGGCAGGGCGTCGCGGACTGAAACGCTTCCTTGAACGCGTGATAGCCGGCGACCTGGAACGCGATGTCCTTCGAATCGACCGGATGCATTTTCCCGTCGTAGAACTCGGCCTTCACATCGGTCACGCGATAGCCGGCGAGGATGCCTTCGCGGCAGGCGGCCTGGACGCCTTTTTCGACGGAGGGAACGAAGACCCGGTCGACGTTGGTGCCGACGAGTGTCTGCCGGAAATCGAGTCCGGTATCGCGCGGTGCCGGCTCGATGCGGAGCCAGACTTCGGCAAACTGCCCGGCGCCGCCGGTTTGTTTCTTGTGTCGATAGCGTGATTCGCCGCGGCTGCGAATCGTCTCGCGATAAGGAATCATCGGCTCCTCGAGCGTGACCTGTACGTTGAAGCGCCGCAGCAGGCGCTCGACGATCACCTGCAGGTGGATCTCGCCCTGGCCGGAGACGATGGTCTGGTGCACCTCGTCGTCGACGCGGTAATGAAAGGTCGGGTCTTCCTGGTGCAGGGTGGCGAGACCGACGGCGAGTTTGTCTTCATCGCCTTTGGAGCGCAGCCGGAGAGCGGCGTGGATGTTCGGTTTCGGATATTCGACCTGCGGAAGGACGACGGTGAAGCGGGGGCTGCACAAGGTATCGCCGGTGTGGGTCTCGCGGAGCTTCACGACGGCGCCAAGATCGCCGGCGTGGAGGAGCGGGACGGGTGTGCGGTCGTGGCCGTTGAGTATATAGAGCTGGCCGAGCCGCTCGGTGAGGTTGCGGTTGGTGTTGCGCAGATCGTCGCCGCTGCGGATCACGCCGGAGTAGACGCGGAAGAGCGAGAGCTCGCCGACGCCGGGCTCGTTCATCGTCTTGAATATAAACACCACCGGCTCCGGCTGCGAAAGCGGCACGGAGCCGGCGACTCCACTGATATCGCGCGCCGGCACTTCGGCGCGGTCGAGAGGTGAGGAGCCGTATTTGGCGATGAAATCCATCAAGCGGGCGACCCCGACATTGGTCTCGGCCGAGACGGCGAAGAGCGGCACGAAGACCTGATTCTGGACGGCCCGATGCAGACCGGCGCGGAACTCCTCCTCGGCGAGCGCGCCTTTCTCGAAAAACCGTTCCATCAGCGTGTCGTCCGACTCGGCGACGTACTCGATCAGCTCGCGGTGGTATTGTTGGACGCGCTCGGCGAGAGCGCCGGGGGGCTGCTCGGTATATTTGCCGTTGCCACCCGGTGTATAGGTGACGACTTCGTTGCGCATGACGTCGAGCACGTGGCTGAAGCCGGGGCCGGCGTTCAGGGGGATGGCGACGGGAAACACGTTCTTGCCGAAATGAGTGCGGGCGTCCTCGAGGATGGCGTCGAATTTCACGTTCACCTTATCGAGGCCGTTGATGACGAGAATCTTTGGCAGGCCGAAGCGAGTGGCGTAGTCCCATGCGGCATCCGTGCCGACGCCGAGGCCATGGGCGGCGTTGATGACAATGAGGGCGAAATCGCCGACGCGCGCGGCGCCGAGGCCTTCGGCGATGAAGTCACTATAGCCGGGGGTATCGAGGATGTTGAACTTTCGATCCATCCATTCCGTGTGCAGGAGCGAACAGTGCACGGACACCTGATGTTGTTTTTCGCTCTGGTGATAATCGGAGACTGTAGTGCCGGCGGCGATACTGCCCATGCGGCCGATCTTGCCGGAGCAGGCGAGCATCGCCTCGGCGAGCATGGTTTTTCCAGCAGAGGCGTGGCCGAGTACGGCAAAGCTTCTCAGATCCGAAGAGGCGTATTCTTTCATGATCGGGGAGAGGTTTTGATTAGAGGTGCCGTAGGGGGATCGGCTCTCTTGATCGAATCGTAACGGGTCGCGGGGCGAAGGACTCCGCGCCAGTTGGGAGAAGGTGCGCGCATCTTGGCCAGAATCGCGCAATTGCCAAGTCGAACGCGCGAGATGAGAGGGATTCCTGCCCGGAGAGACCTGCGGTGGACGTGGCGACACGCAATTGCGGCGGCGTGGGAACGCGCGGGGCACGGGTCGGTCCGTGTCATCAACTCAACGAAAGGATCCATTATGAAATCAGGCATTCGGGATCAGGTCGAAGGAGCGGCCAAGGAAGTGAAAGGCGCCGCCAAGGAAAAGATCGGCAAAGTCACGGGCGATCCGGCGAAGAAGTTCGAAGGCAACGTCGACCGGGCGGAAGGGCGTTTCCAACAGAAGACCGGTCAGATCAAACGCGACGTGACGCGCGACTAGCACCATGGAAAATCACACGAAGCGCATCCGCAAGACCCGCCGTCAGGGGTTGGCAACCGGCAAGGATATCGATCGGCGAGGCACCCGCGCCGTGTTGCGCGGGACGGGTATGGCCGGTCGCGATATACCGGGCGAGCCACGCGCGAATGCGCGTCGCGACTCGCTGAGCACCGGGCGAAAGGCCAGGCGCCAGGCGCGCAGCATTGCGGCGAAGCCCAAAAGAACGGCGAACGCACGGTAGGCGCGCGGAGCGCCACGCCAGCTCGAGCAAACGAAGCACTTCTCCGCGCCCGGTCCGTGGGGCGGGCCGGGCCGCAATCCATGGGAATTCAGCCCAGCTGAAGACCCGCACCCGGCCCCATGGCGCAAGGCGCATCCGCGCATAGATTCAAACGGACTGCATGAAAACCATCCACATAGCGGAAATGATCGCGCAGGGCGGTCGAGACGGACACATCGAGGCGGCCGAGGGCGGCTTCAGCGTCGATCTTTCAAGCGACGAGCAGCCGGGCAGCGTAACGCCCGAGCATCTCTTCGCCGGGGCTTACGCGGCGTGCTTCCTGGGCGCGCTGAAAAACCACGCTGAAAAAGCGCACATCAAAACCGAGGGAGCAACCGTGGTCGGACGGGCGCACCTCGAGGAGGATAATCGCGGTGGCTATCAACTGCACATCGATCTCCGCGCCGCACTGCCCGGGATCAGCGATAGTGATGCCGAGCATCTCCTGAATCTCGCGCACCAGACCTGCCCCTACTCAAAGGCCACGCGCGGCAACATCACCGTCAACCTAGCTTTCGATTAACATGAGCGAACACTATATTGTGACCGCGGATCACGGGCATTTACGGATCTATGCGGAGCGGCATCCCCCGGGGCAGCAGAGCCCCGCGTTGGAGCAGGTGGAGGCGATGGATTTTCCCGGCGGGAAGAACACCTATACGGATCGCGAGACCGACATGGCCGGCCGCTTCGCGAGCTCGAAGCGACAGTCGCCGGGCCCCGGGCAACCGGCAGGCGGGCTTGGGCGCACGGGCATGTCGATCGACGAGCGGCTGCCGATGCAGCGCGAGGAAGACCGGCGGCGAGCGCGCGAGGTGGCGGCCCAGATCGAGGCGTTTTTCAGCGCGCGAATCGATGCGAGCTGGGACTTCGCGGCCGGCCCCGAGATGAACAATGCGGTGCTCGAGCAGCTCTCAAAGCAGGTCCGCGACCGGTTGCGGCGCTCGGTTTCCAAGGATCTGGTGAATCAGCGCGCCGATGAAGTGCGCGCTCACTTCGCCGGAATATAGACTCGGAACGGTTTTTGGCTTGGGGGCCAGAAGGGAAAGGCGCGAGCGCCAAGGCTCGCGCCTTTTGCGCTACCGGCACGCTGTACTCACTAAAGCCGTTCTATTCTGTACGGTTTGCCTCATCACTGTACGGTGTGCCTCATCCACCGTACGGCTGGTTTCAATTTATTACGGCAACCGTTCGCGGCCGTGCGGGCCGGATAGATGCAGCTCGGGGCCGAGGGGAACGATCTGCGTCGGGTTGATCTCGGAGTGCGTGATGTAGTAGTGCCGTTTGATGTGGTCGAAGTTCACCGTGTGAGCGACTCCAGGAATTTGATACAGATCCTGAAGATAGCCCTGGAGGTTGGGGTAATCGACGATGCGGCGGATGTTGCACTTGAAATGCCCGTGGTAAACCGCATCGAAGCGTACGAGGGTGCAAAAGAGCCGCCAGTCCGTCTCGACGGGGTGCGCGGCAAGCAGATAACGCCGGCGGGCGAGGCGGGCTTCCAGTCGATCGAGCGAGGCGAAGAGCGAGCGCACTGCGGCTTCGTAGGCGGGCTGCCGCGTGGCGAAGCCTGCGCGATAGACGCCGTTGTTGATGGTTTCGTAGATGGTGGCACTGAGCTCCGCCTGTTCCACCGCCACCTCGAGCGGAAAAAGATCCGGCGTATGACGCGTGGTCGCCTGGGGAAACTGGTCGTTGAACATCCGGCAGATGTCGTCCTCGGAATTGTTGACGATGCGTTGGGTGGATTTGTCCCAGAGCACGGGTACGGTCCATCGGCCGCGGAACTCCGGTTCGGTGGCGAGATAGGCTTCGGAGAGGAAGTGAAAATCGTTGATCGGATCGCGCGTATGGCCGTTGCCATCGTGGAAGGCCCAGCCTCGCTCGTCGCGCACCGGGTCGACGACGGTGACGCCAATCGCGTCGTCGAGGTGTTTCAGCCGGCGCACAATCAACGTGCGATGCGCCCACGGGCAGGCGAGCGACACGTAAAGATGATAGCGGCCGCGTTCCGGAGTGAAGCGGGTCGACCGGTCGGCGCGCACCCATTCGCGAAACGCGTCGGGCTGGCGCTCAAACTCACCGTGCGCCGTCTGTTCGTCGGCGAATTGGCTGTGAACACTCATGGTGAGAGGATGGGGTCAGCGATAGAACGAGTGTGCGCCGATCGTCACGGTCTTCGCGAGACTGCGCGTCCACTGGGTCCGCTCGGCGGAGCGCGTGTAATGGGTGGCGCCGTCGGTGGGATCGTGCCACGAGGCGGCGGTGGAATCGGCGACGATCTCGAGCGCGGCGGGCCACATGCGATCGCGTTTTGCGCGGGCGATCGCGGCGGCGAGGGACTCGCGGCCGGAGGTGACTCTGTTGAGGGCGCTGAACTGTTTTCGACGGAGAACAGTCGGCGCGAACAACTCGGGCAGTCCGCGGGAGCGATTGCGAATCACGGCCATCACGGCGCGCATGCCGAAGTCGCCTTGCGACGCGGCCTCGAGGACGAGACAGGCTGCGACGGTGTCGCGGTCAAGGAGCGTGAGCTCGTATTTCGGGATGACAAACGTGACTGCGGGCGAAGGTATCTCGGGTTCGGAAAACCGGATGACCGGAACGGCGAACGTGTTTGCCTGCGACGGGGCCGGCAGGAACAACATTGCGAACATTGCGGCCAGCGCTGCCGGCATCCGTGGGTCCGGATTCACGACCGAATCCTCGCAGAAACCCGGTCAGTCCGATATGGGGTGGGAAACTACGGATCAAACGGGTGATTCCCGGATGCCGGATCGGGGCCAACCACTTGATTATGGGTGAATAATCAGGTCGACGTGCTCGCCCGGTCGGAGATTGAGGCCGGCGGGTGGCGTCACGTGAACCTGAAGACCCATTTCGGTCGGGATCGTGCTCACGGGGAGTCGCATCGCGGCGAGCAGCGTGGGCGAGATCGGCTCGAACTGCTGGCCGACGCGGGCGATGGTCGCTTCGCCAATGCGGCGTTGGGCGGTGCGGGTCCGCACTTCCACGCTCATGCCGGGCTTGAGGTCGATTGTGACGGGGGCCCGGAGAAAGCCCACGATGCGTTCCGTCTGCGTCGCAGTGATCTGCAGGATAGGTTCGGCGGATCCTACGCTTTCGCCATTGCGGCGCCACATCGCGGTGACCACGCCGTCGATCGGCGCGATCAGCGGTAGCGGACGGAGCTGAGCTTCGAGGAGCTTGAGTTCCTGCTCCTTGTGCTTGATTGCCGAGTCTAATCCTTCGGCTGCGGTGGGTGCGGCAGCGTAGGCGGCTGTCAGGTCGCGAAGCCGTGGTTCGAGCCGGGTCACGAGCTCGGTGTTGGCCTTCACGCGATCGGCGAGGGTATTGCGAGCGTTGCGCGCAAGATCGAATTCTTCGTCACTGATCATCTTCGAGCGATGGAGCTGCTCGGCGCGGGTGAAGGTGATTTCCGCCTGGTGCAGCTCCCCGCGCAACATCGCCAAGTCGGCGCGGCTGCGCATCCAGTCGAGGTGCAGCCGGTCGAGATCGAGCGCGGCGCGCTGCTGGCCGACGACGGGATCCTTGGTGGCGAGCATCATGTCGATCTCGGCGCGAACAAGCGCGAGCGAGGCTTCGAGGATGCTGGGCTCATTGACGATCACCCGGCCAATTGTCTGGCCGGCCGTGACCGGCTGCAGCAGATCGACCTCCAGCCCGACGAGACGTCCGGCCTGGCTGGATCGCAGTTCGGTGCGAATCGCCTCGGCTTCTCCGACGAGGGTCGGCGGAGCGACCCAGTGATTCCAGATCAAGGCTGCGGACACCAAACCGAGAACAAACACGAGGACCGGCAGGTATTGAAGCCGGACCTGCCGCCAGAGTTGGGAAGGCGGGGTGGGGATGGGGCGGAGGCGTTCACTCATTTCATACCTCTGATTCGTCCTCGGCCTTCATGCTCGAAACCTGATCGACGCCGGGCAACATCGCCAGCTCGCGGAGTAATTCCGCGACACGACCGGGATCGCGCAGCAGCAAGCGGTAGGAAAGATCGGTGCCCTCCGTCGAGGAGTCGAAATGGCGGTTGGCGCATTGCGCCCGAAAACTGTGGCGCTCCAGCAGACGCTCCAAGGCGGGCAACTCGGTGACCGCGCGTGACCAGTGCAGATTGAGGATCAGATCGTAGCGATGACGCATGCCGAACGACGTGAACCACAGATAGACCATCACGCCGGACACCACGAATGTACCGACGATCGCGGTGGAAAACTTCTGCGTCCCACAGGCCATGCCGAGGACAATCACCGCGAGGACGTAGGAGGTGTCGAGGGTGTCGCGGAGGATGTTGCGGAAGCGAACGATCGCGAACACCGCCATGAGACCGAAAGCCGTCACCAGATTATTCGACAACACCATCAGCACGAGCGCGACGATCACGGGCATCAGGATCAACGACACCACGAACGAGCGCGAATACGACACGCCGGAGTGGGTGAACATGTACACCCACGCGATGAGCTGACCCATGAGAAAGGCCAGCAGCATCGCGAGCAGGACCGTCTGAAAACTGGTCGGCGCGATTCCGTAATCGCCCTGCAAGAGCGCGTTCATTGCGTTGAACTCCAACCCCTAGGCAGGAGTCAGGCAACTGCAACTGTCGGCGGCAACGAGATGAGCTCTCCGGCGGGCCGGCGGCCGGGCACGACCTTGAGCCCAATGCCACCATTCGATACGCGGTGCTCACCCAGCAGGAAGACGCCTTGGGCGTATTTCGGCGCGCCACCGCGGACGAGTCCGATCGCGCGGATCATTTCGGCGCACCAATTGGGCAGGCGGTCGACAAACTTTAGCTCGAGCACGACCTTGTCATCGAAAGGAGCAACGGCGGCACCGAGACCGGTCGTCAACGCGGTGCTGAATTCCGGTTCGCAGGCGACGCCGCGGTCAAACGTGACGCGCATCGCATTGTTCACCGGGCTCATCCACGCCTCGCGCTTGTAAGCGACATGCGAGCGCGGGGTCGCGTCGAGCTTGTGCATCAACCGGCAAAACTCCTGCAGCGCGATCAGCTGCCGGCCGTCCGGTTTGACGAGATGGCGCAGTTGGGGCGGCGTGCCGGCCAGCAACGGTTGCACGAACTCACGGCGGACCGAGGCGCGTTTCTTCGAGATGACGTCGTTCGTCCGGCGCTTGATCTCGAAGTGCACGGACTGGTCGTTGCTGCTGTAGTAACGGATCCGAAGCTTGAAGCGGTTTTTCTCGCCGCACTGTACTGCCTGATAGGTGGCGAGATCGGGCGAATCGAGATAGAGCGAATGGACCGGATAGGAGTTTTCGGGTGTGTTTGCCGCGAACTCGTCGGGTTTGAGATAGCAACGGATGAACTGCCGGACCGCCCGGGCGGTTTCCTCGGTAATAATATACTTCAGCTCGAAGCGTTGGGTCTGCAAACGGTCCATATCGAGCGCTGATGACGCGCGACTGGTCGTTATGTTTCAACGGACCCAGCTTCGATCGGGCGGATTCATGGTAACACTTATGGGCCGCTTCGTTGCAGGTAATACTGGCGCTCGGCGCTCCTGCTTTGACGCACACAGGAACGAGTTAGCGCCTAAAGAGCCCACGGTCTCCTGGAGGAATTCGCGACCGGCAGCGGAATAGGCAGGGCCGGAACCGGCGGATTTTACAATTTTATGAAAATTCAGCCACGCGGAGTGCTATTCGTGTTGGTGCTGAAACGTGGGGACGAACTGTTTCGCGGCGATGACGGCGAGTCTTTGGGGTGTGATCGGCTTCACCAAGTAATCCACCGCACCGAGCTTCATCGCGCGATCGATGTCGTCGCGGCGATAGGAGCCCGAAAGCATGACCGGAACGAGTCGCGGCAGGCCTTTATGTGCGGCGAGCCACTCCAGCACCTCGAAGCCGTTCATGATCGGCATCGTAAGATCCAGCAGCAGGAGCCAGGCATCCCGGGCGGCGGGACCGACCTCCGCGGGCGGAATCTGCTCCAGGAAGCGTGTCAGCTCCGCGCCGTCGCGAAAGCGGAGCAACGGATTGTCGATGGCTGCCTGTCGGATGGCGCGGCGCAGGAAATAGAAATCATCGTCGTCATCCTCGGCGACTACGATCGGTGGGAGGTCGTGCATGGGGTAATCCTAACGGTTCCGCGTCGCTTCCGCAGGTCGGTGAATTGCCCATATCCTCGCAGGTCTTCCTGCCGCGGCGGATATGACATGCCGGCAGCGGGTGGAGCGCGGCTGAAACGGGCCGCGGCAAAAACGGCTTGCACGAGCCGGCCCGATTCCTAAGTAACCATTCGGTTAACACGCCGCACGCGTTTGCCCGAGCCGCTCGGGCGTTCCCCTTCGTTCGCGAATCTCAACCCACCGCTGCCATGTCCTCCCCGACCACCCGCCGCACTTTTCTCTATACCAATTCCGTCGCGCTGCTCGCGACGCAGTTGCCCGGCTCCGCGCAGGCGGCCGAGACCGCGCCCGCGGCGGCTGATCCGACGAAGCTGGCAAAGCTCGGCGGCGCGAAAGCGGTGCGAACGAAGCCGGGCAAGTGGGTCCGTTGGGACGATCGCGAGCGCCAGCAGCTCGGCGCGTCGGTCGACCAGACGTCGCTCTCCTACTGGGCGGGTCGGGCGAACAACAAGCAGACCGCGTTGTTCATCGAGCGGTTCAAGCAATATTGCCCCACCGAGCATGTCGTCACGTGTTCATCAGGCACGGCGGCGGTGCATATCGCGATTGCGGCGGCCGGCATCGGGCCGGGCGATGAGGTGATCACCACGCCGATCACGGACATTGGCACCGTATCCGGAATTCTGTTTCAGCAGGGCGTGCCGGTTTTTGCCGATCTCGGTGCAGCGACGTACAACCTCGACCCGAAATCGGTCGAGCGGTGCATCACACCGCGCACGAAGGCGATCATCGCCGTGCATCTCGCCGGCACGCCGTGCGATCTGGCGCCGTTGCAGGCGCTCGCCGAAAAGCACCGGCTGGTGCTCATCGAGGATTGCGCGCAGGCCTGGGGGGCGAGATACCGCGGCCGCTCGGTCGGCTCGATCGGCCACATCGGGTGCTACTCGCTGATGAGCGGAAAACACATTGGCACGGGCGAAGGTGGCGTGGTCGCGTCGAACGATCCGCGTCTCGGCCCGGCGATGCTGAAGTATTGCGACAAGGGCAACGACCGGTTTCGCGCGGGTTTCACCTGGGACAAGACACCCGTCCTCGCGACGAATTATCGGATGGGAGAATTGCAGGCCGCGTTTGGCGCCGTGCAGCTGCAGCGGCTCGAGTCGCTGGCGGCGAAGCGCGCCGCGCTCGGCCGGATTCTGATCGAGGGAATTTCAGATCTGCCTGGCGTCGTGCCCCCGCACATCGACGACGCGGACCGCAGCTCGTTTTGGTTTTTCTATTTCCGGCTGAGGCTCGACCGCCTGAGCTGCACGCGCGCGGAATTCGCGGCGGCGCTGCGGGCAGAGGGCGCCCTGTGCAGTCCGGGCTACATTCCGGTGCCTATCTACAAGCTGCAGTATTTCCAGCAGCACGCCTTCTTCGGCGATCGCTGGCCGGTCAAGGAGCTCGGGCTGACCAAGATGGATTATACCCAGGTCAAATGCCCCGAGGCCGAGGCGATGCTCGCGACTGGAATCCAGGTGCAGTTGAACGAATCGATGGACGAAACGCTCATGCGGGAAACCGCCGAGGCGATTCGCAAGGTTGCGAAGCATTTCGCGGTTTGAGCCGTGGCAACTCAGACAGAGTTGCCCACGGAACACACAGACTACACGGAATCGTCCTTTCGCAGGATCCTACTTCGCGGCGGGCATCGACTGGCGGAGAAGGGCATGGGTCTGCGCGATGATCTTCTCCTCGATGCCGGGTGACCATTTGCTCGGACGACCATATACGACCATCGAGGTGTCGCCTTCATAGCGACCCTCCTGCAGCACGCGCTCGCTCGGTATATAGCACATCACATCGGTTGAATAACCGAAGACCCACAGGTCTTTTCCGAGCTCTTGGCGCAGCCGCAGCGAATAATCGACCACGACTTCGCCGCCGAGCGCGACCCACGACAGCGGCCCGAGTTTCCAAGTCTGGATGGGGTAAGCATACTGCAAGGCCGCGTCGCCGCGCGCCGCCAGATCCTCTGCGACGACGTGTGCCCACGCTTGATACATCTCTTTATAGGGCCGGTCCTGCTCTCGCGCGGTCCGCAACTCCTCCTCCGTCGGCTTGCGCGAGAATGTGAGCGTGATGTCGCCGAAGGCGGAGGCGAATCGTCCGTCGATCGGCCGCATCGTGCCCTGCAACGCGCGATCCGCCGCATCGGCGAGCGCGCGGCCATGCGCTTCCGCATGCGCGACTTCGCCGCGTGGAAACGGATTAATGTCCGCGCCGCAACCGCTCGCAAAGAGCACCGTGGCGCCGGGGTGCCGACGTTGCAGCTCCTCCTGCGCGCAACCCGCATAATCGCCGTGCCACTCGTAGAACGAGAGCGTGGTGTTGTGGCAGGCATAGGAAACCAGCAGCGCGGACAACGCACCGCTGGCGTCGCGCACGGCGAGCACGGGTACGCGCGGATCACTCGGGCCGCGCAGCGTTCCCGCCGCACTCAATGCCGGCAGCTGGGCCGCCGGATTGTTGCGGCGGTTGATCCCAAACGTCGCCTCGTCCTCGCTCCAGGCGAGCGTCGCAGGTTTCAGCGCTTCGAGCGCCTGCGCGGCGGCCGCGATCATCTGCGTCTCGACGAACTCGCGATACTTCGTGAGCCGCGCCCGGTCTTCCGGCGAATAAAGCCGGAGTCCGTTGAGGTGGCCCTCGAGCCACGGTGAGCAATGCGTGTGCGAAGCATTGGTCATCACGGCACTGCGCGGCACGCCGAAGCGGCGCTCCAATTCCGCCGCCACGCGGTCGGAAACCTCGCGGGTGATGCCGCACAGATCGACGGTGATGAGCACGCCGCGCGATCCCTTGGGATCCTGCACTGCCAGCGCCTTGGCCCAGAGCTCCTGCGCCGCGCTTTCTCCCGGGCGCGTGCGCATGGCGTAGCCGGTCATCCACAGTGGTTCCTTGGGCGTGATCGCCTGGCTGCCGCTGCCGGCGCGCCAGGTCGCGGGGGGGGGATTTGCCGCGGCCAGACTGGAGACGGTTACGACGAAAAACGCCAGCGCGCGGCACAAGGTGGGGATACGATTCACCCGGGCCATGTAACTGGTGGGTTACTCGTTGACAAGTGCTTTGGTCGAGCGCGGCGCAAGCCGGTGAACGTAAACCAATATTTGTTTTGTAACTGATCGGTGCCCTGAGCTTGGGTCGCGCGTAACCCCGCTGGTCGCAGTTTCGCAGTTTGTTCCACCAACAACCGTACCCACTATGAAAGCTTCGTATGCCTTGCTATGTACATGCGCTTGGCCGCGCCTCTTGTTCCCCGCCGCCTGTCTCCTTGCAGGCCTGAGTGCGACGACCGCACTCGTCGCGCAAGGCGCGCGCCAGGGCACCGTGTCCGGCGTCGTCTCGAACCAAGCCACGGGCGATTTGTTGCCCGGAGCGCTGATCACGGTGGAGGGCACCGGCATCACCGCCGTCGCCGAGCGCGGCGGCTCGTTTAATATTTCCGTGCCCGACGGCACGCACACGCTCGTCGTGAGCTTCTCCGGTCTGGATACAGCGCGCGTGCCGGTGACCGTCACTGCCGGCCAGGCGACCACCAAGGATGTCCAGCTCACCGCGGGAGTCTATCGCATGGAGACCTTCTCCGTCTCCGGAGTGCGTGAGGGCAGTGCACGCGCCATCCAGGCGCAGCGCCAGGCGGAAAATCCGAAGTGGGTGGTCGCCACCGACACCTTCGGCAATCCGGCGGCGAATCCCGGTGAATTGATCCAGCGGCTTCCTGGCATCTCGACCGATATTGTCGGCAGCGAAGTGCGAACATTGTACGTTCGCGGCATGGGTCCCGGGTTCTCGTCGCTCATGGTCGACGGAGAACAGATCGCCACCTCGACCGGCACGTCCGCGAGCCGCGACTATCAGATCGAGCAACTAGGCACCGGCAACCTCGAGACCGTGGAGCTGATCAAGGCGCCGCAACCCGAGCAGGACGCCAATGCCGTCGCGGGTTTCGTGAATCTTGTCTCCCGCCGTGCGTTTGACGCCCCTGGTCGCCGCATCACCCTCACGGGCGGCGTATCCTGGCGGATGCGCAATACCGATTCGAGCCCGTTCGAGGACAAGGTCGACGATCTGGACCTGTTGACGCTGGCCTACTCGGATGTGTACAGCGTGTTCGGCGGGCGGAAGAATCTCGGCGTCGCGTTCAATTTCAACCGCCGCGTCAGCGCGACCACCCAGGACGAGACCGGCCCCGGTGGTGTGCTGTATAATTTTGGCCAGACCTATCTAAACCCGAATTCCGACAATCCGCTCACGCGGATCTTCGGCACCGGCGACTTCGGCTACAAGGCACGCGCACACAACGCCGGGCTCGCGGTCGACTACAAGCTCACGCCGGACGCCTTCGTGTACTTCAAGTTTTCCTATAACACCAACGATCAGTATCAAAAATACTATCGCCCCGGCTTCGGCAATCCGGCCGCGAACGCCACGCACTTCACGCCCGACAGTACCTACGAGCACTCCATCCTGCTGCCTCACGCCGGCTCGATCGGTATCAGCGAATCCACCCCCGCGTTCTTCAAGAACTCGCGGAATTACGCGTTCAGCGGCGGAACCGAATTCAAACTCTTCGACCGCTCCACCAAAGTGGAGCTCCGCGCCAACCATTCGCACGCAAACATCTCCTACCCGGGCTGGGTGCGAGCCCAGGCGCGGACCGCTGGCGGGATCGGCTTCGAGATCGACCGCCGCGGGCAGGATCCGTGGTATCCGATCTTCCGCCAGACCGCCGGCCCCTCGATCTACGACCCGGCCAGCTACAACATGTCGACGTATCAGAAGCAGTCCTACAAAGCGGCGAACGATGTGTACGGCGCTCGCGCCGACGTGACGAAGATCTTCGACACGGTCGTGCCGACCAACATCAAGTTCGGCGCGAAGTACTCGGAGAGCACGCGCCGGCCCAAGACGGATGTCGGCTATTATACCTGGGTGGGCGCCGACGGCATTCCGAATTCCAGCGACGACTCGATGGCGCCGTATGCGGACCTCAGCTACAGCCAGGCCGAGGATCGCTACGGACCTTTTCCCTTCATGACCAGTCCGGAAGCCGTGCCGGAAGGCTACTGGCGGCAGACCGCCCTGAACGCCTATAACAGCTATGCCACCAGCGCGGCGAGCCGTGTGAGGTTCAGCGAGGAGATCTCCGCCGCCTATATTCAGGGTTCGATGAAGCTCGGCCAGCTGCGCGTGCTCGGCGGCGTCCGGGTGGAGGACACGGAGACGGAGGGCACCGCCTGGGTGCGCAACACCACGGCCTCGTGGGGCGGCAATTCGCTCAACAACGCCAGCCTGGCGCCCGCCGACGTGGAGGCCAACATCGCCCGCGCGCAGCGCTCCTTCGTGCGCCGCAACACGCAGACCGGCCAGTATCGCGACGTGTTTCCCGGCTTGCACTTCGTCTACGAGCCGATCGAGTCGTGGCTCCTGCGGGCCAGCTTCAACCGCTCGATCTCACGCCCCCCGGTCCCGAACCTGATTCCGACCGTGACGGAGAATCTCGACACGAACACCATCTCGACGGGCAACCCCGAGTTGAAGCCCTATCACTCGAATAACTTCGAGGTGAGCGTCGAAAAGTATTTCGAGCCCGTCGGCTTGTTCAGCGTGGGTGTGTTCCTGAAGGAGATCACCGATTATTTCCGCTCGTTCTCCGTCACGGTTCCGTCGGAAGGCCTCGATGGCAGCGGTATGTACGCAGGCTACACCCACAGCATGGTCCGCAACGTCGGCAACGCGCGCATCCGGGGCATCGAAGCGAGCTATCAGCAGCAGTTCAGCTTCCTCCCCGGTGTCTTCAAGGGCCTGGGCGCCTTCGCCAATTTCACCTACCTGGAAGCGCAGGGCGATTTTGGCACGCTGACGCAGACCAGTCGCCTCCCGCAGATGGCGCCACGCAGCGGCAATGCCGGCATCAACTTCCGCTATCGCGGGCTCGATACGCGCTTCCTCGCGAACTGGACGGGCCAGAAATACAAGGGGACGACGTCCGGCATCGATGTGTACAACGAGGAGCGGCTGCTTCTCGATATCAAGCTGCAATATAGTTTCAACCGCCGCTACGACGTGTTCCTCGATATCAACAATATCACGGACGAGCCGCCGCGGACCGACATCTCGCTCAACGGTCTGCACTTCTTCAAGACGAACCAGGGCGTCGCGTTCATCGCGGGTGTCCGGGGCCGGTTCTAAAGAGTCGTCAGTTCGTAGTTTCTGGTGGGCAGCGAGCTTGCTCGCGCTTCGATGAGCGCTCGCAAGCGAGCTGCCCACTATGCTTTCCAGCGTTTGAAGACACACACGCCCGGCATCGTCTCGCCGATGTCCCCTGCCGTTACGCCGAAGGCCGGTAGTCCAGATACGGCCCGAGCCAGCGTTCGACGTCGGCGACGCTCGTCTGTTTCCGCGCGGCGTAGTCTTCCACCTGATCGCGGCCGATCTTGCCGACGGCGAAATATTTCGCCTCGGGGTGATTGAAATAGTGTCCGCTGACACTGCTCGCCGGATACATCGCGTTGCTTTCGGTGAGCGTGATGCCGGTCGCGGCTTCGGCGCCGAGCAGCTTGAACAGCGGCGGCTTCTCCGTGTGGTCCGGACAAGCGGGGTAACCGGGCGCGGGTCGGACGCCGCGATACTTTTCCCGGATAATCTCCGGCATCGATAGGTTCTCCGTGCGACCGAAGCCGGAGAAATCGCGGGCGCGCTTGTGCATCAGCTCCGCGAGCGCTTCCGCCAGGCGATCGCCGAGCGCCTGCGCCATGATGGCGGAATAATCGTCGTGTTTGGCGCGGAACTGCGCGGCGAACTCCTCGACGCCGTGCCCGGCCGTGACGGCGAAGCCGCCAATATAGTCGATCCGGCCCGAGTCCCGTGGCGCTATATAATCGGCGAGCGAGTGGTTGAACTGATTCGCCGGCTTTTCGAGCTGCTGGCGCAGGCAATGAAACTGCGTGAGGACAGCGCTGCGCTGTTCGTCCGTGTATACTTCGATGCTATCGCCGACGGCATTCGCCGGCCAGAAACCGAGCACCGCTTTCGCGGTGTATATTTTCTCCGCGACGATGCGCGCGAGGAGCTGCTGCGCGTCGTTGAAGAGTTTCGTGGCCTCCACGCCGACGACCGCGTCGGTGAGAATATCGGGATAGCGGCCGTGCAGCTCCCACGCGCTGAAGAACGGACCCCAGTCGATGAACGGCACGATCTCGTCCAGGGCCACGGGCGCAAACGTGCGGGTGCCGAGAAACTCGGGCCGCGAAATATCGGTCGTCGCCCAATCGAAAACCGGTTTCCGCGCGCGGGCCTGCGCGAGCGAGAGCAGCGGGCGCTTGTTCTGCCGCGCGGCAAACTCGACGCGCTGGCGCTCCTGCTTCTCGGAAATTTCGGCCATGTACTTCGGCTTTTGCTCCGGGGAGAGCAGGGCACTCACGACGTTGACGACGCGCGAGGCGTCCAGCACGTGGACGACGCCGGGCGCGTACTCGGGGGCGACCTTTACCGCGGTGTGCGCGGGGCTGGTCGTCGCGCCACCGATCAGGAGTGGAACCGTGAAACCCTGCCGCGTCATCTCGCGCGCGACGGAGACCATCTCGTCGAGCGAGGGCGTGATGAGCCCGGAGAGACCGATCACATCGACCTGCTTTTCGCGCGCGGTGGCGAGAATCTTTTCCGCCGGCACCATTACGCCGAGATCGGTGACCTCGTAATTGTTACAGGCGAGGACGACGCCGACGATGTTCTTGCCGATGTCGTGCACGTCGCCCTTGACGGTGGCCATGAGCACGCGGCCGTTGGGGCGCGCGGTGCCGCCGGCGGCGATGTGCTGGCGTTTCTCCTCTTCCATGTACGGCGTGAGGTAGGCGACGGATTTTTTCATCACGCGCGCGGACTTCACGACCTGCGGGAGAAACATCTTCCCGGCGCCGAACAGATCGCCGACGACGCGCATGCCGTCCATCAACGGGCCCTCGATGATGTCCAAGGGGCGTGGATACTTCTTCCGCGCCTCTTCCGTATCGAGATCGACGAAGGCGTCGATGCCCTTCACGAGCGCGTGCTTCAGTCGCTCCTCGACCGTGGCGTTGCGCCACGCGGCGGTCGCCGAGGCTTCGGATTCGGCCCCGGCGGATTTGGGCTGGCCGGCGGCGCGGGCCTTGAGCTCGTCGGCGAAGGTGACGAGCCGCTCCGTGGCGTCGGGACGGCGATTGAGGAGCACGTCTTCGACGAGTTCGAGCAGGTCCGGCGGAATCTCCTCGTAGACGCCGAGCATGCCGGCGTTGACGATCGCCATGTCCATGCCCTCGCGAATCGCGTGGTAGAGGAACGCAGTGTGCATCGCCTCGCGTACGGGATTATTGCCGCGGAAGGAAAACGATACGTTGGACACACCGCCGCTGACTCTCGCGTGCGGCAGCGTCTGCTTTATAATCCGCGTAGCCTCGAAGAAATCGACGGCGTAGTTGTTATGTTCCTCGATGCCGGTCGCGACGGTGAGGATGTTCGGATCGAAGATGATGTCTTCGGCGGGGAAGCCGACCTGCTGCGTGAGGAGATTATAGGCTCGTGTGCAGATGCGGACTTTTTCGTCGCGCGTGGCGGCCTGACCCTGTTCGTCGAACGCCATCACGACGGCAGCGGCGCCGTAACGGCGGATGAGCTTGGCGCGGCGGAGGAACTCGGCCTCGCCGTCCTTGAGGGAGATCGAGTTGACGATGCCTTTGCCTTGCAGGCACTGGAGGCCTTTCTCGAGCACACTCCATTTCGAAGAGTCGATCATGATCGGCACGCGCGAGATCTCGGGCTCGGCGGCGATCAGGTTGAGGAACTTCACCATCGTCGCCTCGCCGTCGATCAGCGCCTCATCGACGTTGATGTCGATGATGTTGGCGCCGCTCTCGACTTGCTGGCGGGCGATCGCGAGGCACGCGTCCCAATCGCCGGCCTTGAGCGCCTTGGAGAACTTCGGCGAGCCGGTGATGTTGGTGCGCTCACCGATGACGAGGAAGGTGGAGGCGGCGGAATTCAAAGGAGTCGAAGACACGGAAAACGTAGAGACCACTAATCCACACTAATGAACACTAATGTTCCGAACCGTGTGTGGAGATTAGTGTGAATTAGCGGTTCAAAAATTCAGGCGACGATCAAGGGTTCGAGGCCGCTCAGGCGGAGGGCGCGGGCGGCTTGCGGGACCAGGCGCGGGGCGCGGGCCTTCACGGCGTTTGCGATGGCGGCGATGTGCGCGGGCGTCGAGCCGCAGCAGCCGCCGACGAGATTGACCCAGCCATTCGCGGCGAATTCACCGAGCACCGCCGCCATCTCCCCGGGCGTCTCGTCGTAGCCGCCGAATGCATTCGGCAGGCCCGCGTTCGGATAACACGAGGTGTAGCAGTCGGCGATGCGCGAAAGCTCCTCGACGTAAGGCCGCATCGCGGCGCCGCCGAGCGCGCAATTGATGCCGACACTAAACGGCTTGGCGTGCGCGACGCTGCTGTAAAAGGCGCTGATGGTTTGCCCGGACAGCGTGCGGCCGGACGCGTCGGTGATTGTGACGCTGATCATGACCGGCACGCGGGCATCGTCGCCGCGTTCATCGAAGATCTGCTCGATCGCGAAAAGCGCGGCCTTGGAGTTGAGCGTGTCGAAGATCGTCTCGACCAGCAGCGCGTCCACGCCGCCGTCGAGCAGCGCGTTGATTTGCTCCGTGTAAGCGGCGACGACCTGATCCCAGGTGACGGCGCGGTAATCGGGGCGGTTGACGTCGGGCGACATCGAGAGCGTGCGGTTCAGCGGGCCGATCGCGCCGGCGACGAAACATTGGCGGCCGGGCGTCGCGGCTTCGGCTTTCTCAGCGGCGCGGCGGGCGCAGGCGACGGCCGCGAGGTTCAACTCGCGGACGATCGGCTCCAGGTGGTAATCGGCCTGCGAGATCGCGGTGCTGTTGAAGGTGTTTGTCTCCACCAGATCGGAGCCGGCGGCGAAATAATCGCCGTGGATTCGTTCGATCACGTCTGGGCGCGTGAGGCTGAGGAGGTCGTTGTTGCCCTGAAGATCGTGCGGGTGGCTCTTGAAACGCTCGCCGCGAAAGTCCGCCTCGGTGAGGTTGAAGGTCTGGATCATCGAGCCCATCGCGCCGTCGAGCACCACGATCCGGCGGGCAAACAGTTGGCGGAATGCATCCTCGCGAGCATGGCGCTCAGCGGCAGTCGGGCGGTCGGGCGAGTTCATGGTAACGCGCGAAATTAGAGTCAGTCGGGCGGTTGGCAAGTTATCATATCCACAAATCTGAATTCGTTGATACGTTGTGACACATTTGAGCCTTGCGCCCCCTGGCGTGGTGACCCGAGGGTCCGCGCGTCGGTTGTTCTTTCTCGATCCGGTCAGCAGGGAAGGCCGTGAAAACCGGTCACAGTTGCGCTGCGGTAACGCATCACAAACCCCAAGCGCGCCAGCGATGGCGTGCGCAAAGCCAATCTTCGGTTTCGACCGCGGGTGAAGGCGAGGGGCGAGGAATCGCGAGATGGTCGCGAGAGACATGCGGAGTCCGAACATCTGCCCCGGTGGTTCTCATGCGGGCGGCCCGATTGCGCGGGACGCTCGCCCTACTTCATCGCAAAAATGAAGCGTGAGAGTGGCTCCCCTTCCGGTGGCGGATAGGTCTGCTCTCGTCGCGGACGTGCAGCAGATTCCAAATGAAACTCATCCCTTCGTGCGCGCGGGCAACGCCCCGCGTACTCTCGCTCGGAGCGGCCGTTCTGGCCCTCTTATCACTCGACCTGCGCAGCCAGCCGGCCGGCTCCGGCTCCGGTGCGCCCGCGCTCGCACCGATTCCTCCGGCTGCGCCCACCCAACTCGAGCCCTTCGTCACCGCCGGCACGCGCACGCCGAACGACGCCCGCACGCTGGGCTCCGCCGTCGATGTGATCTCCGCGGCCGATCTCGCGCGGCGGCAGATCACCGCGCTCTCGGGCGCGCTCGGCGCCGCCGCCGGCACGCCGTTGTTCGCCTCGGGAGCGAACGGCGCGACCACCTCGGTCTTCCTCCGCGGCGCGAATTCGAACCAGACCCTCTTCCTGGTTGATGGGCTGCGGCTCAACGATCCGAATACAAATTACGAGGTGTTCCTCGGCGGGGCATGTGTCAGCGCGTGCGACAGCCTCGAGATCGCGCACGGGCCGCAGAGCACGCTCTACGGCGGCGAAGCGGTCGGCGGCGTCATCTCGCTGCGTGCGCAACGCGGCTCGGGCGCGCCCGCCGGCCGGACGACCTTCGAGGCCGGCAGCTTCGGGACCGTGCAGGGTGGACTGACGGCGCAGGGCGAGCGCGACGCGAACGCGTGGAACTTCGCCGCCCAGGGCGGGCACACCGACAACGAGCGCGCGAACAACGCGTTCGACTCCGCCAACGCCACGCTGCGGCTCGACCGGAAGGTGAACGAGCGCGCGGCCGTCGGTGGTACGCTGCGGTATTTTCACGGCGTTTACGGCGACCCCGGCGATCGCTTTGCCAACGATCCCGACAACCAGTCGCGCGAGTCCAACCTGCTCGCGACCGCGTTCGCGACCGTCACGCTCGCGTCGGGCTGGACGGCGCACACCGTGCTCGGCGGGCAGGATCGGCGGTTCGTGTCGGAGAATCCACGGCCGAACGGCACGCGCCAGATCACGGTCGTGAAGAATCGCCGCGGCGTGCTCGATGCGCAGACGACCTTCAGCGGGATCGAGCGGCATCGCGTGACGGGCGGTGTGACGGCCGAGGCGAACCACACGCGCAACACCGGCTTCGGCGACATCGACGAGAAGCAGACGCTGCTGGCGGTCTTCGTGCAGGACGAATTCTCGCCGGTGGAGGATGTGTTTCTCACCGCCGGCCTGCGTAACGACGATTTCGATACGTTTGGCCGTGCGACGACCGGGCGCGCGACCGCGGCCTGGCTGGTGGCGCGTCGCACGGTGAAGCTGCGCGCGAGCTACGGCACGGCGTTTCGCTCACCGAGCTTCCTCGATCTCTACGGAGAGAGCGCGTTCTACCGGGGGAATCCGGACCTCGAGCCGGAGCGCGCGCGCGGTTGGGATGCGGGCGTGGATTTCTACCTGCCGTCGAATCGCGGCGCGGTGAGCGTCACGTGGTTCGAGATGGCGTTTCGCGACCTGATCGCGAGCACGCCGAACTTCAGCAGCGTGGAAAACATCCAGCGCGCGCGCACGCGCGGCGCCGAGGTGAGCGCGACCTTCGCGCTGCCGTCCGCGGCCGAGCTGCGCGCGAGCTACACGTTGCTCGAGGCGGATAATCTCACCGCCGGCACGCGACTGCTGCGCCGGCCGAGGCATCGCGCGAGTGCGGACGTCTGGCGGGATTTCGGCCGCGGATTCAGCGCGGGCACAGGCGTCGCATGGACGGCGCAACGCGAGGACGTGGACGCGAGCACGTTTCGGGTCGTGGACGGAGAGGACTACGTCGTCGCGCGCGTTTACGGCAGCTGGCAGGCGACTCCGCGGCTCGCGGTGAAGGCGCGGCTCGAGAACCTGCTCAATGAGCGTTACGAAGAAGTGAACGGGTATCCGGCCCTTGGATTCGGCGCCTTCGGCGGCGTCGAGTGGAAGTTCTGAGCGAGCGGGACCGCTCGCGGGCCGGCGGGATATTTCGCTGAATATTGTCTTCATCCCGGCGAAATATCCCGGCTAGCGTCGCGGGCTTCTTCCATGCTTACCGTCGCACCGAAAACGCGTCCGTCGCTCGATCCTGAATTTCTCCCGGCTGTGCTGTGGAATCGCGCATATCGCGCGCTGGTGGCTCAGGATCCGGCGGCGCGGCCTTTTGCGATCGTGCTGCGGCGGCCGGATGGCACGACGTTTCGGCACGACAGCCGCGTGCTGTCGGCGACACATCCGGCGGCGCGGCTCACACTCACGTATGCGGAGCGGCTGTTGAAATTCCTGTTCTGGATGAAGGGTGGGAACGAGGTGCTCATCGCGGGCGCGGACGAAATCGCGACGGCCCTGGCCGACATCTATCGGCCGGGCGGCGTACGCGCCTTCGACCATGCGTTCATGGGGGAGAAGGTGTTTGGCGGGCCGTTTTCGATCACCGCTGCGCCGCTCGAATCTCTGCCGCTTGAAACCGAAACGAGCCTGCCGATGGGCCGGCACTTGGAAGGATGCCGGATCGGTTTCGATCTCGGCGGCAGTGACCGTAAGGCGGCGGCGTTGATCGATGGCGAAGTCGTGTTTTCGGAGGAGATCGCGTGGGATCCGTATTTCCAGACCGACCCGGCGTATCATATCGAAGGCGTGCACGACTCGATCGCGCGGGCCGCGAAGCACCTGCCGCGCGTAGATGCGATCGGCGGCAGCGCGGCGGGTGTGTACGTGAACAACGAAGTGCGCGCCGCCTCGTTGTTTCGCGGCGTGCCGCCGGAAGCGTTCGAAAAACATGTGCGGCGAATGTTCTTCACGCTGCAGGAGCGCTGGGGCGGCGTCCCCTTCGAGGTCGTGAACGATGGCGAAGTCACCGCGCTCGCCGGGGCGATGGCGATGAACGACAACGCCGTGCTCGGCGTCTCGATGGGCACCAGCCAGGCGGGAGGCTACGTGACGCCCGCGGGCAACATCACCTCGTGGCTGAACGAGCTCGCGTTCGCCCCGATCGATTATCGCGCGGATGCGCCGCGGGACGAATGGTCGGGCGATCACGGGTGCGGGGTGCAGTATTTTTCGCAGCAGGGCGTCGGCCGGCTCGCGGCGAAGGCAGGATTCGATTTTCCCGCCACGCTGCCGCTGCCGGAACGGTTGATCGAAGTGCAAACGGCGATGAAGGCGGGCGACGCGCGCGCTCGCGCGGTCTACGACTCGATCGGCGTGTGCTTCGGGTATGCGATCGCGCATTACGCGGATTTCTACGACCTGCGGAATCTCCTCATCCTGGGTCGCGTGACCTCGGGTGAAGGTGGTGAAGTCATCATCGGCCGCGCTGAAGCGGTGCTGCGCGACGAGTTCCCGGCGCTGGCGGAGCAGATTCGCGTGCGCACGCCCGACGAGAAGAGCAAGCGGCACGGTCAGGCCACGGCCGCCGCGAGTTTGCCGGCGCTGAGGCGGTGAGGTGCGCGTGAATCCCGAGTGGCACGGGCATCCTCCTGGCCGTGAGTTTCGGAACACGGGCGGGACTCGCATCGGCTGGAGGGAAATCGCTTCACGCAGCCCTGCTCGGGAGAGCAGGGACCGGCGGCAGCTTGAGTGCCGGTTGATCCCGCCTCTCCCGAGGCGGGCTACAAGAGCATCACGGGTTGGGTTAACGCGTATGGGCGGGACGCTCATGCTACTCGAGCGATCGCCTGAAAGCAGGCGTCTGTAATATGAGGCGCGCGGATATCCTGGTTGTGGGGCAGGGACTGGCCGGGTCGCTGTTGGCGTGGGAGCTGGAGCGCGCGGAGATGGCGTTCGCGATCGCCGACGGCGGCCACGAGAGCGCCGCGACGGCGGCGGCGGCCGGGATCATCAACCCGATCACCGGACGGCGGCTGGTGAAGAGCTGGCGGGTGGAAGCGTTGCTGCCGCAGGCGCGCGCGACGTATCAGGAAATTGAGGACGCGTTGGGCATTCATGTATGGCACGAGATGCGCGTGCGGCGGCTGTTTGCGGACGAACGGGAGCGGGCGACGTGCGAGGCGAAGCGCGCAACGGGCGAGCTGGCGCCCTATGCAGGCGAAAGCGACACCGCGGGCTTTTGGATCGAGGGGGCGGCACGCGTGGACCTCGGGATCCTGATCGCGGCGCTGCGAGGGCGGTGGAGGCGGCAGGGGCGGCTGCGGGAGGAGGTCGTGGACGTCGCGCAGGAGTCGTTGCGCCATGAGCTCGTGATCGACTGCTCGGGAATGCGGGGGGCGCGCAGCGGGGCGTTTGGTTTCGTGCCGTGGGAGTTTTCGAAAGGGGAAGTGCTCGAGCTGGCGGTCGAAGGGCTCGCGGCGGACGTCGTATTGAATCGCCGGCATTGGGTTGCGCCTGCCGGGCGCGGCGCGGCGTGGGCGGGCGCGACTCACGAGCCGGGCGTGCTCGATTCCACGCCGACGGCGGCGGCGCGAGCCACGCTCGAGGCGAGCGTGCGCGGGTTGCTGCCGGGAGGTTTTTCGGTGACGGGCCAGCGTGCCGGCGTGCGGGTGAATCTGCCTGACAAGCTGCCGGTGCTCGGGCGGCATCCGGGGAATTCGCGGCTCGGCGTGATCAACGGACTCGGCGCGAAAGGGGCGTTGTTTGCGCCCGTGCTCGCGCCGGAATGGGGGCGACTTTTGCGGGGCGAAGCTCCGGTCCATCCCGAGTTCCGGGTGGAGCGGTTCTGGCAGTAGCGCCGGTTTCCAGCCGACACGCATGGCTGGACGGCCGGAATCCGGCGCTCCATGGCGTGCTTCGTCGCAGCGCGGAGGCCATTCGTCGCACGCGGGCATTTTACCGCTTGAACCGAGGCGAGGTCGGACGGATGAACGCGCATCATGCACAACCGGTGGATTCGCTATGCCGTGGTCGTTGCCGGCTGGGCTTTTCTGGGGTTCGTGCTGTCGATCGAGGTCTACTTCAACAACCGCGCCGGGATGAAGACCTGGCAGGTCGATTTCGTCGAGGTCGCGATTCCGCAGTTCGGCCGCGCGATGATGTGGGCTTTGATGGCGCCGTTGATCCTGCAACTGCGCCAGAAAATGCCGCTCCGCCGCGGCGGCTGGGCGGGCGGCGTCGCGTTCCATCTCGGCATGAGCTTCGTGGTGATGGCGACCTACTACCTCGGGCGGATGCTCGCGTATTTTATCTTCTTTGGCGAACCGCTGGGCGATTTCTGGTCGATGGCAGTGAGCGGTTTCTACGGCCGAAACATCATCGACATGGCGTATTACTGGGCCGTCCTCGCGTTCGGCTACAGCTTCGAGCTCCACCAACGGTACAAGAGCGAGGAGCTCAAGGCGGCGCAGCTCGGAGCGAGGCTGATCGAGACCGAATTGAAGGCGTTGCGCGAGCAACTGCGGCCGCATTTTCTCTTCAACACGCTGAATACGATTTCCGTCCTCGTGCGCGAACAGAAGAACGATGAGGCGGTGACGCTCATCGCGCGGTTGAGCTCGCTGTTGCGGATGTCGCTCGACAACACGCGGGGGCACGAGGTGACGGTGCGGCAGGAGCTGGATTTCCTGGAGCGCTATCTCGACATCCAGAAGGCGCGTTTCTCCGACCGGCTGGCGATCGGGATCGCGATCGAGCCGGCGGCGATGGAGGCACGGATTCCGAATCTGCTGCTCCAGCCGCTGGTCGAAAATGCCATCGTGCACGGCATTGCGCCGAAAGCCGGTCCGGGGCGCGTGGATGTTTTCGGCCGCATCGAGAGCGGCAGGCTCCACCTCGAGGTGCGTGATGACGGGCCGGGGCTCGCCGCGGGATTCGATCGGCCGAAGGAAGGGATCGGCCTCAGCAATACACGCGAGCGCATCGCGAAAATTTACGGCGTTCACGGCCAGCTCTCGTTGCGTAGCGAGCCGGGTCGCGGCGTCTCGGTCCAAATCGTCCTCCCATGCCGCACATGAAAACGAATGCTTCCGCCGCGCGTCATCCCGCGAACCCCTTGACCGGCGTGTCTTCGCGCATCCGCACCATCATTGTCGACGACGAGCCGGCGGCGCGTCGCGGGGTCCGGTTGTTGCTCGATCGAGACGGGGCTATCGAGGTCGTCGGCGAGGCCGCCTCGGGGCCTGAGGCGGCCGAGCTGATCGGACGCGTGAAACCCGATCTTGCATTTCTCGATGTGCAGATGCCGGGGGCGGATGGATTCGAGGTGTTGCGTCAGCTCGATCCGGCGACCGTGCCCGCGGTGGTCTTCGTGACCGCCTACGATGAGCACGCGTTGCGGGCCTTCGAGGTGAACGCGATCGATTACCTGCTCAAGCCTTACGACGACGCACGTTTCGGCTCCGCGTTGCAGCGCGCCAAGGATGCGATTCGCCGGCGTCAGGCAGACTCGGTGAATGCGCGGCTGACGCAGCTGCTCGAGTATTTGCAGCAGGCCGGCGGCACGCTGGCGCCCGCGAAGGACGAGCGTCCGGGTGAACGCATCCTGCTGAGGTCTTCGGGCGAGATTTTTTTCCTCAAGGGGGACGAGATCGATTGGATCGAAGCCGAGGGCGACTATATGAAGTTCCACGTCAGCGGTCGCACGCACCTGATGCGGGAGACCATGGCGCGGCTCGAAACGCGGCTCGACCCGAAGCGTTTCATCCGGATTCATCGCTCGACGATCGTGAATCTCGACCGGGTGCGGAAACTGAGCCCGTCGTTCGCGGGTGAGTACGCGGTGGTGTTGCACGACGGCACGAAGCTGAAGTTGAGCCGGGGTTACCATGAACGGATCGCGGTGTTGCTGCAGGGCGAGCTGTAGGCCCGCTCGGGCAGTACCGGCCGCGGCGCGGGACGCGTGATCGGCCGGCGGTTCCGATTTTGGGATGCGGCGTTTCCGCGGGTGAGACGCTTGTATCCGTGGAAATATGACACGGCGGGCGATCGGCCGCCGCGCCGGGCCGTTCGTCGCAAGATTCCGACGGTTCGTCGCATTTTAAAACCGCTGGAACGCGACGAGCGGTTAGGCGGGCGTGAAAACTCTCGCCCGTCTCCTGTTGATCTTCGCGCTGCTCTACGCGGCGCTGCGCGCCGACGGCACATTGGCCGCCGCGCGTCACGCGCAGGCGCTGCTTGGCCCGGACACCTGGTCGCGGCTCATCGCGATTGAAAACACGTCGGCCGAGAGCCGTTACCCGCGCGCGTTGCACGCGCTGGTGTTCGAGCTCGCCGGAATCCTGTGGGTCTACACGGCGATCGATGGCACGCAGAGTTTCTCGCTGCACGTCGGACGGCTCGAGGAGGAGAAGGCGGATTTCGGGCCGTTGCTGCGCGAGATCGATCCGGGATTTCGTCGGTGGCGCGAGGTGAGCGGCAAGCCGCTGGCGGCGAAGCGTGACGTGGCCCTGCCAAACGGCTGTTTCGTCGAGAGCATCGTCGCGCTGCGCGAGCGACTCGCGTCGGGCGAGCGCGTGCGGAATCCGCGACTGCTCTCGTATTTTGTTCCGACGCCCAACGGCGCCGTCGGGCACACGGTGCTGGTGTACGAAGGGGCGGAGCGCATCGCGGTGCTCGATTCGGCGCAACCGGAGCGGCAGATCCGGCTGCCCTTCACCGCCGGCGTCAGTCCGCTGGCACTAGCGCGCGCGATTGAAGGGCCGGAGGTGTTGCGAGCGCGCGAGTTGAAGCTCGATGCGGTGGTCGGGACGAGTTGAACGGAGTTTGGTCGCACTCATCGGTGGCGCTGGATGTACAAAGCGAATCAGGCCTGTAACTTTTTGGAACGACTCGTGTTCTCGGGCGATGTCAGCCGCATCGACTCCTCGTTGTTTGACCGTGCGCACGGTGCGCTTCGCCGCGATATCCGCGCGCCTGGTCGCAAACACGTTTCGTTTCGCCGCGGCTGATATTTCATCCCTCCCCGTTCGTAGTTATAAGTTGTGTTGTGTGGCCGGTCCGTTGCGGGGCCGGCCACATTGCGTTGCGGACGGAGCAAATACGCCGCTTGCATAGCCCCCGCCGATTCTTTGCCATGAACGCCACTGTTACGACTCCCGCGAACGTCATGAACCGCTCTCCAGCTGCTCTGCAAGCCGCCACCGCGCCTGCAACCCGCAAACCCTCCCGCGCAAAGTGGTTCGTGCTCGCCGGCATCGGTCTGCTCGGCGCGCTCGGCGGTGCGGCCTACTATAAGAACAAGAACGCGGACAAGGGCTTCGTCATCACGACCGATAAAGCGGTCATCAAGACCATCACCCAACTCGTCAACGCCACCGGCAAGATCCAGCCCGAGGTCGAGGTGAAGATCGCTCCTGAAGTCTCCGGCGAGATCGTCGACCTGCCTCTGCGCGAGGGCGCCGTCGTCAAGAAGGGCGACCTCCTGGTCCGGATCAAACCCGACAACTATCGTTACCAGCTCGACCAGCGTGAAGCCGATCTCGCCGCGACCCGGGCGTCCTCCGTGCAGAGCAAGGCGCAGCTCATGAAACTCCAACAGGACCTCGCGCGCACCGATGAGCTTTTCAGGAAGAACCTGATCTCCGAATCCGATTACGCCGCGACCAAGGCCTCCGTCGACGCCGCGCAAGCCGGCTACGAAAACTCGATCGCGCAGATCCGCCGTGCGGAGGGTCTGCTGAAGCAGGCGCAGGATCAGCTGGAAAAAACCGTCATCTTTTCGCCCATGGACGGCACCGTGAGCTCGCGCACGAGCGAAGTCGGAGAGCGCGTGGCCGCCACCGGCCAGTTCAACGCCGCCGAGGTCATGCGCGTGGCCGATCTCAGCAACATGGAGGTCCGTGTGAACGTGAACGAAAACGATGTCGTCAACGTCAAGGTCGGCGACAAGGCGCGGATCATGATCGATGCGTATCCCAACCGCAAATTCAGTGGCGAGGTGAAGGAAATCGCGTCCGCCGCGAAGACGCAGGGGCTCAACACGCAGGAGGAAGTCACGAATTTTCAGGTGAAGATCCGGATTGCGAACAAGGACATCGCTCTGCGCCCCGGGATGAGCGCGACCGTCGACATCGAAACCAAGACCGTCGAGAACGTGATCGCCGTGCCGATCCAATCGGTGACCGTTCGCAGCCGCGAAGGCAGCAAGACGATCGATCAACTCGCGGCCGCTCGTGATGCGAAGGCGAAGGAGTCGAAAGGCGAGGGCGCCGCATCCGCCGTGAATGAAAAACAGCAGCGCGAACGCGAGCGGACCGATCGGGAATCGCTGCAACGGGTCGTGTTTCTCCGCGAGGGGGACAAGGTCAAAATGGTGCCGGTGGAAACCGGCATCGGCGATACCACACACATGGAAATCAAATCGGGCCTCAAGGTCGGCGACGAAGTCGTCAGTGGTCCGTTCAGCGTGATCACCCGTTCGCTGAAGGACGATGCAAAGGTCCGCCTCGAACCGAAGAAAAAGAAGGACGAATCCAAGAAATAACCGGCCGGCGCAACCTGGCCGAAAAGGCTCGACGGTGCGTCGTCAGGATTGTCACGGGCCTGCGTGATCCTGTCCGCTCAACGCAACCCGACATCCCGAACCGGTCGTCAGCCCGCCCCCAGCCAACGCTTCTCGAGACGCCCACGTATTCCGATGATTCCTCCCGCCGCCGCTTCACTCGAATCACGCACGGTCCGCCCAGCCGGGCCGCTGGTGATCGATATCGAAAGGGTTACCAAACTCTACAAGATGGGTGCAGAGACGGTGCACGCGTTGCGCGGCGTCACTGTACAAATTCATCGCAACGAGTATCTCGCAATCATGGGGCCCTCGGGTTCCGGCAAATCGACGCTCATGAACATGCTCGGCTGCCTCGATACGCCGACGGCCGGCCGCTACGAGTTTGCCGGCAAGAACGTCGCGACGATGGTCGACGACGAGCTCGCCGAGATCCGCAACCGCGAGATCGGTTTCGTGTTCCAGACGTTCAATCTGCTGCCGCGCTCCAATGCGCTGCATAATGTCGAGTTGCCGCTCATCTACGCCGGAGTCTCGAAACACGAGCGGATCGAACGGGCGAAGGAGGCCTTGACCAACGTCGGTCTCGGCGACCGTTTGCACCACAAGCCCAACGAGCTTTCCGGCGGCCAGCGTCAGCGTGTCGCGATCGCGCGCGCGCTCGTGACGCGTCCGTCGATCATTCTGGCCGACGAGCCGACTGGAAATCTCGATTCGAAGACGGGCGTCGAGATCATGAGTCTCTTCGAGCAGCTCTATGAGCAGGGCAACACGCTCATCGTCGTGACGCACGAAGAAGACATCGCACGGCATTCGCGACGCATAGTCCGCCTCCGTGACGGGTTGGTCGAAAGCGACGGCCCGGCGTAATGAAGACTATAGAGACTAGAGACCAGAGACTAAGCCTGTGCAGCGAACCAAGGGAAAATTATTGCGGATGATTCGTTGTAGCCCGCCTCGGGAGAGGCGGGATGGCCCCGCGCTTGATACTCCGGTTCCTGCTCTCGTGCGCACGGCTATATCGGCGACCGTCTTCTTGGTCGTGGTCATCGGCCTGTAACCGCTCGTCTCTGCACTCTTCCGGCCATGCATCGCCTCTATATCGAGTTGATTGAATCCGTCCGGATCGCGTTTGCGCAGATTCGCGCGAACAAGCTCCGCTCGGCCCTCACCGCGCTCGGCGTGATCATCGGCATCGTGGCCGTCACGCTCATGGGGACGGCGATCAAGGGGATCGACGCGGGCGTCGAACGCAGCTTCTCGGGTTTTGGCGACGATATTCTTTACGTGACCAAATGGCCCTGGCGCGACGTCGACGATTGGTGGAATTTTCGGAATCGCCGGCCGATTCATCACCACTACGCCCGCTCGATCAACGAGTGGATTGCCGCGAATCCCGATGGTCCGCTGAAGCTGGCGGTTCCGACCGCAGCTCGCGGGTCGAACATCATGCGCGGCGAATATCGGTTGAACAACATCCGGACGCTCGGCACCGCGAGCGACTACGCGCGCATCACCCGTTCGGAGCTGAAGGAGGGCCGCTTTTTCAGCGACTTCGAGGCTCAGGCAGGGCGCAACGTCGTGATCATCGGCTTTGATGTCGCTGACGCACTCTTCCCGAGCGAGTCGGCGGTCGGCCGGACGATCCGGATCCACGACCAGAATTTCCAAGTGCTCGGGATCGCGGCGCGGCAGGGAAGTTTCCTCGGTCTCTTCAGCTGGGACTCGATGGTCGCCATGCCGCTCACGACCTATCGGCGCTATTTCAGCGTCGTGAACAACGGCGATATCCGCGTGCAGGTCGACACCACGCGCATGGCGGCGGCGCGCGACGAGTTGCGCGGGTTGATGCGACGGATCCGCCAGTTGCGGCCGGAGCAGCGCGATGATTTCGAGATCAACGAGCAGGGCACGATTCGCGCGCAGCTCGATCCGATCAAGAACGGCATCGCGCTGGCGGGATTGTTCATCACGGGCCTCGCGCTTTTTGTCGGCGCGATCGGCATCATGAATATCACCTACGTGAGCGTGAAGGAGCGCACGAAGGAGATCGGCACGCGCAAGGCGCTCGGCGCCCGCCGGCGCACGATCCTGCTGCAATTCCTGATCGAGGCCACGGCGATCTGCTTTGTCGGCGGCGTCGCCGGTCTTTCGCTCGCCGCCGCGCTGGCGCAAATCGTGGCGGCGGTCGCGCCCTCGTTTCCGCTGGTTTTCTCGCTGGGCCTCGTGGTGCTCGGGCTCGTCATTTCGGTCCTGACCGGAATGTTCAGCGGCTTCGCGCCTGCGTGGCAGGCCAGCAAACTCGATCCCGTTGTCGCACTCCGCTACGAATAAGAAAAAAGTAGCGAGTAGTGAGTAGCGAGCAGGAAAGCATATCCGTAAAACGAATACGACTGCGGTGGCTTCTTTCGGTTCTCACAAGGTTCTAATCACCACCGCACCCGCCTCCAACTACCGCCCACGCCACCCGCAACCCGTTACCTGCCGTCCGCTGTCCGCCGTTTTCCTACCCGCTACTCGCTACTTCTTCCGATGCTCCTCTCTGAAATCCTTCGCCTCGCGCTCGGTTCGCTCGCGACGAACAAGCTCCGTTCGGGGCTCACGATGCTGGGCATCGCCGTCGGCGTGTTTTCCGTGATCGGCGTGATGACCGTCATCACGGGCCTGCGCGGTTCGATCGAGTCGGGGTTGAATGTCCTTGGCGCGAATAGTTTCCAGTTTCAGAAATTTCCAGCGATCAACTTCTCGAACCCGTGGGTGCGGTTTCGGAACCGGCGCGACATCACCTATGCGCAGTCGGCGCGGTTCAAGGAGATGATGCAGGGCACTGCGGACGTGAGCCTCGCGCTGCGGCGCGGCGGCCGGCGTGTCACTTATCTCGATCGTCAGACCAATCCGAACGTCGGCCTGATCGGCGCGGATGAGAATTTCGTGCCCAGTCGCAACTACGAGATCTCGGCCGGGCGCAACATCGCGGTGGAGGACGTCGCGCTCGGCCGCGCGGTCGTTTTGCTCGGAGACGACATTGTGAAACGCCTTTTTCCGGGCGAGGAAGCGATTGGGCGCGCGGTGCGGATCGATGGCCAGAGCTACACGATCGTCGGCTTGCTCGCTCCGAAGGGCTCCTCGTTCGGCCAGAGCCAGGACAACGTAGCGATCACCTCGATCACCCAGTATCTGGAAGCGGCCGGCGGCTCCTCGTGGCGCTCCGTGAGCATCAATGTGCAGGCGACCAGCCAGGCGACGCTCGCCGATACTCAGGACATCGCGATCGGCCTGATGCGGATCGTGCGCGGACTCGCGCCGGAACTGCCCAACGATTTCGAAGTTTTCTCGAACGACTCCCTGATCGAGTCGTTCAACAATGTCGCCGGCGTCGTGGCCGTCGGTGCATTCGTGATCAGTGCGATCGCACTGCTCGCGGCCGGAGTCGGCGTGATGAACATCATGCTCGTGAGCGTGACGGAGCGCACGAAAGAGATCGGGATCCGCAAAAGCATCGGCGCGAAGAAGCGCAACATCCTCACCCAATTCCTGATCGAGGCGGTCGTGCTCTCGATGCTGGGGGGCCTGGCGGGTGTGCTCTGCGGAGTGGTCGGGGGCAATATCGGAGCGAAGATGCTCAGCGCCGACGCCGTGTTCCCGTGGGCGTGGGCGACGGTATCGCTGGGCGTGTGCTCTGCGATAGGGATCGGATTTGGATTTTATCCCGCTTGGAAGGCGGCGTCGCTCGATCCGATCGAGGCATTGCGCTACGAGTGATTTCCGACAGCGGTTCGTCCGCTCGGGACGCGCGCTGGTCTGCTCAGGCCGTCGGCGTTTCCCTGACGCCGATCGGCGCCGCCGCTCGTGCGGGTCTGCGCGACTGGGGTCTGTGCCCGCTTGGTCGCGGGACAAAAGCCGCGTATTTTTCACCTTCCCACTGGCGAAGTCGCCGAGGTCGCACGACGGTTCGTGCGGGCGGCGGCGGGAGTCCATTTTCTCTTTAACACATGACGGAAGGCAGCGCGATTTTGCTGGTGGAAGACAACGACGACGACGTCTTCCTGATGAAGCACGCCCTCACTTCCGCGGGGGTCGCGAATCCCGTGTATGTCGTCGAGGACGGTGCCGCGGCGGTCGACTATCTTTCCGGCACCGGGCCATATCAGGATCGGAAGAAGTTTCCGCTTCCCGCGATCGTGTTTCTCGATCTCAAGCTTCCGCTCATGTCGGGGCACGAGGTGCTGGCGTGGATTCGCGGGCAGCGGCAGCTCGAGGGATTGCTGGTGGTCGTGCTGACCTCGTCGCACGAGGCGTCGGATGTGCGCCGTTGTTACAGCATGGGCGCCAATTCCTATCTGGTGAAGCCGCTCACCGCTCAGCAATTGCTCGACCTGGCGAAGGCGCTGAACTGGACGTGGCTGCGGCGGGCGCAACGGGCGGCGCTCCCGCCGGAGCAATAGCGCGCCGCCCGGAATGAATCGCGGGCTCGAACCGCGTCGACGTTATCCGCGCCGAATCTCCGATCCGTGAAAACGGATCTGAATGCGGAAGACCTTCTTCATCCGGCAATGGATCGCGCCGGTCGTGAGATCGATTTTCTCCGGGATCTCGATCTTGTGGATGTCGACCACCGCATGGTAGCCGCGCTCGGAGAACACGTCGATCAGCATGGCGAGCGCGAGCGGATTTTGCAGGACCGCGTCCTCCGTGTTGATCAGCGTCACGCCAGAAATGGCGTGGCGGATCACGACGGGGACGATCTTCTTCTCGATAAACTGAACGACCTTCGAGAAGAGCTCGCTTTGTTCGAGCTCGTAGGAGTCGAGGCGCCGCACGAGTTCCTGACGCGCTCCGACAATGATCTCGCTGGCAACCGGGACGCCGCGCAACCGGTCAACCGTGCGCGGATCGAGCTCCAGTGTGCTTTGATATTCGAGCTCGCGGAGGATGTTGTGCTCCACCTCCTCGATCGCGCCCTGCGCGTTGATGAAGTGGTAGTGGAAAATCTCCTTGAGGGACTGGAGGGCGTCCCACGTTTGCTCCTTGAAGACGCGATAGCGCCGACGGGCGAGCGCCTCGTCGTGGTCGGTCGGGCGGTCTTCGTGCAGCTCGCCGATTCCAGTGCGCATCACCTCCTCGTTGTGCAGTCGCGTCTCACGGCCGCGCTTCAGCTGGCGCGCGATGGATTCCTTCTCGTCGACGAAGAGGACCATGATGTGAATCGTCGGCTGGCGGAAATGGATGCTCAGCGGCGTGTGATAAAACTCGCGCCGCAACGCGTGCATCTTGTCGACGAGCAGCTTCAAGCACTCGACCTGAACCTTGGTGCGGGGAAACCCATCCAGGATGACGCCGTCGCGATATTCGGCGCGCAAGAGTTGCCGCAGCAGGAGGCCGACGACTTCGCGGTCGCCCACCATGTTGCCGGCGTCCTTCAGGGCGCGCGCTTCGGGAGAATCGAGCAGCGCGCTGATGACGACGGGCGGGCAGGTGAGCCCGCGGGTCTGGGTGATGAAAGCGGTGTTCGTGCCTTTGCCGGCGCCCGGCGCACCGCCGAGCAGGATGATTTCCTTGGGAAAACGAAGGTTCTCGCGCCCGAAATCCGCCTCCAGATCCCGCCAGACGGCTTCGAAAATCAGATGCGCGTCCTTGATTTCCAAATCGGTTAGCTTGGACGGCACGGCGGGCGGCTCGGGCGGAGTGATGGTGGTGGAAGTTTGGGGCATTGGGCAGCGGTTAAAAAACGAGGTAATGGTTTCCTGGGCGAATTCGACACAAGAAATCTTGGAGGGTTGAGAGGAGAGGCCGGCGGGCGAGTGCATGTCGCGCGGTTTCCCACTTGCAAAGTGCGGGTCGCGGCGGGTCCGGCATCCGGCAAACGACCGATGTGACCGTGCAATTCGCGGTTTATAAACGGACGTCTCACGCGAAATGCACGGGTTTCTCGGCGAAACGCACGGTCAAATCGGCACGGTTAAAAAACAAGTTGGTCCAACGCAGGCTCTTGCTGCCGGACGGGTGCGGAGTGGCACGGTTCCCGCAAAGTGCACGGCCGGTTTGGTTCTTTTTAGTTTCTCGGCGGGGACGACTGGCCGAAACGCGGCTCACCGTAACTGGCACTGCGTTCCGGGCTTGAGCGTTCGCCAGATTTTTTTTGTGCCTCGCGGAACCGCTCCGACGGTGCTGGGTCAGTTGAAACGACAATTCGCGCGGGCTTAGCCTGCGGGATTGTTAAGTTGAAGCTGGACCTGGCGGGCTCGCGCAAGCGAGCCCGCCTTGTTTTTGGCCCCCGCAAGCACGACTTCCCCAACTTTTTCCATGCGTATTCTGATCGTAGACGATGAAGCGGGTATCCGCAAAACCACCCGAATTGCCATTGAGACCGCCGGCCACGAGGCCGCGGAAGCTCCGAGCGCATCGCGGGCGCTCAAAGCGATCGAGGAGGAGCAGTTCGATGTCGTGTTCCTGGATTTGAAACTCGGCGCCGACGATGGGCTCGACGTCCTGACGAAGCTGCTCAAGGCGCAGTCCTCGTTGATCATCGTGATGTTCACCGCCTACGCGAACATCGCGACGGCCGTCGAAGCCATGCGCAAGGGAGCTTACGACTTCGTGCCGAAGCCGTTCACTCCAGACCAGATTCGGGGGATTCTCGCGAAGATCGAGAAGACGCGCGTGCTGCAGACCAAGGTCCGGTCGCTTGAGAATGAGCTCGCGGCCGAGTCACCGCCGATCGACCTCGAGTCGGCCGAGTTGCCGACGCAACACGCACTGGACATCGCGTTCAAGGCGGCGGAGACCCCGGCCAACATCCTCATTCTCGGCCCGAGCGGCACGGGTAAGAGTGTGCTCGCGCGTGAGATTCACAAGCGCAGTGCGCGGCGCGATGCGGCGTTTGTCACCGTGAATTGCCCGAGCCTCTCGCGCGAGTTGCTCGAGAGCGATCTGTTCGGCCATGTGAAGGGTTCGTTCACCGGCGCCGTGGTCGATACGATGGGCAAGGTGGCCGCGGCGGATGGCGGCACGCTGTTCCTGGACGAAATCGGTGAGATGCCGCTGGAGATCCAGCCCAAGCTGCTGCGGCTCCTGCAGGAACGCGAATACGAGCGGATCGGCGAATCGAAAGTCCGGCGCGCCAACGTCCGCGTGATCGCCGCCACGAATCGAAATCTCGCGGACGACGTGAAGTCGGGAAAATTCCGGGAGGATCTCTTCTATCGGCTGAACGTGATCACCGTTTCGCTGCCGGGATTGCGCGATCGGCCGACGGACCTCGCGCGTTTTGCCGAGAGCTATCGGAAGTTTTTCTCCGCGCGGCTGGGGAAACACGTGACCGGCTTTTCGCCCGCCGTCTCCGCGGCATTTGCAGGCTACAAGTGGCCAGGCAACTTGCGTGAATTGCGCAACGTCATCGAGCGGGCCGTGATTCTTGCCAGCAAAGATACGCTCGAACTGTGCGATTTGCCCGAAGAGTTCGGTGCGAAACCGGACCCCGGTATCGCGGTCGGTTCTCGCGTAACCATCGATGCGCTCGAAGCCGAACATATCCGTCGCGTCCTCGCCATCTCGCGTAATCTCGAGGAGGCGGCCCGCACGTTGGGCATCGATCCGGCGACGCTTTATCGGAAGCGACAGAAGCTCGGGCTTCTCTGACGATGTCCGGGATCGCACGCCGTCCTCGCTCGTCCCGGCGAAGACGCGCGGCGTGTTTCTCAGGAAAACCACCATGCTCCGCACGCGCCTCTACCTCGGGTTGCTGCCGCTGTTGCTATTGATCATCGCAACGGGCGGCTACGCGATCCATCGCGTCCGCGATCTGTCGGGTTCCCTGTCGCGCGATCTCGTGAACAACTACCGCGCTGTCGTCGCGAGCCAGAAGATGCGCACGGCGGCGACGCTGATGAACAGCGCGCTGACCCCGGTGCCGCTCGGCACGCGGGAGCGGAAATTGTTCGAGGAAAAACGCTCGGAGTTCATGCGCGAGCTGACGACGCAGAGCTTGTTGTCCCGCGGATCGGCCCGCGCCCGGGTGGTCGGAGAGATCGAGGAGGAATTCAGGCGCTTCGCCGAACGCGGCGAGTGGCAGCTGCTCGCTGGCGGCTCCGGGGCGACCCAGGACATCGTCAACAACAGCATGGCGACGCTCGCGGTGCATGCCGCGCTCGATCGGCTGACCGTACACGATGTCGATGCGGCGCAGCAGACCGCCACGCGCGTGGGCTCCCTCGCGGCGGAGACCGAACGCGTCATGCTCATCACGATCGCGGGCGGTTTCGTGCTCTCGTTGTTCCTTGCCTGGCGACTGGCGGCGTCGCTGCTCGAGCCGATCCGGATGTTCACGGCCTCGGCGGTCGCGCTCGGCGATGGCGATCTCGATCGGGAAGTGCCGGAGTTGTCGCGCGACGAACTCGGACAACTCGCGCGCGCCTTCAATACCATGGCGGCGAAGCTGCGCTCGTATCGCGATGCCACGCTCGCACGGGTGCTGCGTGCGCAACGCACGATGGAAGCGACGCTCACTTCCGCGCCCGATCCGGTCTTTGTCGTCGGGCGCGATGGCACGCAGGAAGTGCGGAACCCCGCGGCCGAGTTGCTCGCGACGAACCCAGAGTTTGCCAACGGGTTTCCGACGGAGCTCGCGGAGCCGTTGAAACACGTGCTCGCGAGCGGGGAGCATTATATTCCGACGGATTATGCGCGCGCGGTGACGTTGCGCGTGGGGCGCGAAGATCGCCATTACCTGCCGCGCATTCTGGCCGTGGGCGACAAGCTCACCGAGTTCAGCGGCGCGGCGATTATTCTGCAGGACGTCACGAAGTTCCGGCTCATGGACGATGCCAAGACGAACCTCGTCGGCACGGTCAGCCACGAGCTCAAGACGCCGCTCACGAGCCTGCGGATGGCGTTGTATTTGTTGCTGGAGCAAAACCTGTCCGCGTTATCGAAACAGCAGCGGGAACTGCTCGAGGATGCACGCGACGACGCGGACCGGCTGCTGCGAATTCTCGATTCGCTGCTGGATCTCACGCGGCTGGAGAGCGGAGCTTCCGCGCTCGAGCGCGCCGAGATCAGCGTCTCGGCACTCCTCCGCGGGATCGCGGGTGAAGCGCACCCCTTCATCGATGCGGCAGGTCAGCGGCTGGCGGTCGTGATCGCACCCGAGCTCAACGGCGCGGTGCTGAGCGTCGACGAGACGCGGATCCGTCACGTGTTCATGAATCTCCTCACGAACGCCTCGAAATATACTCCGGCGGGTGGCTTCATTACCTTGAGTGCCTCGGCTGACGAAGGGCATTTCATCCGCTTCAGCGTGCGTGACCAGGGTCCCGGAATTCCGGCGGAAAGCGTGGGCCGGATCTTCGATCGATTTTATCGTGCGCCGAATCAGGAGCGCCGCTCCGGCGCCGGACTCGGGCTCGCGATCGCGCGCGAGATCGTCGTCGCGCACGGCGGTTCGATTGCGTGTACGAGCACGGAGGGCGAGGGCAGCGAATTCTATTTCGTGCTGCCGCGATAGCCGCTTGAGGCCGTCGCTGGACGAGGCGAAGTTTGGATCGCCAGGGTTCCGTTTCCGGTGTGGAGTTGGCGCGAACCTCGGCGCATCGCTTGCACCGACGCGGGTTCAATTTTCTTTGTCAACGTACGCACGAATTGCAGGTTGCGCTGTCCAATTTGGCCGGATCGAGCTTCGCCCCCTCTGGATTCCCATGAGGGACGACCGACTTTTCCCGATCTGCCAACTCGTCCCATCACACATTATGAAAAACCGTCACGATACCAGCACGACAGAAACCCCCGAGCAACTCATCGAGCACATCAGCCGCCTGATGGCCGAGGCCGAGGCGATGATCGCCGGGCCGGTGGCCGAACAATCGTCCGGCCGACTTGCGGAGATCCGCGAACGTCTCGAGGCGGCGCGGGACCGGCTGAACCGGGTTTATGACTCCGCGCGAGCGAATGTCGCCGCGGGTGCGCGCTACACCGACGAGACGATTCGCGCTTATCCCTATCAGTCGCTCGGCATCGCGCTGGGTGTCGGCGTCCTGCTTGGAGTACTGATCGGGCGCGGAAGAAACGACCTGTAGCCCCTGGAATGGAAACGCAGCCGCCTGGCTCTTCCGGCTTGCTTGGCTCTCTGCGCGGCTTGGCTGACGGCTTGATCGGCTCGGTGCATGATCGCATCGAGCTTTTCACCGTCGAGCTGCAGGAGGAAAAACTGCGGCTGGTCCAGACGTTGCTCTGGGTTGGCGCGGTCGGTGTGCTCGCGATGCTCGCGGTGATTATGACGAGCTTCGCGCTCGTCATTCTATTTTGGGACACGGCCCGGGTGGCGGTTGTCGTGGGTCTTACGCTCGCCTACGTGGCGGGTTTCGCCGGTGCGGTGGTGGGCTTCAGGCGGTTTCTGCGCCGGCAGCCGAAGCCCTTCGATTCGACGCTTCGCGAATTGCGGAAGGATCGCGCATGCTTGCGGAGCGAAAACTAGCCGAGCTCGCACGCCGCAAGCTCCTGCTCGAGGCACGCATCGCGGTGCGGCGACTCGAGTGTCTGGAAGCAGGCGCGCAGCTCGCGCCGCCGATCGCGTTTGTCGATCGCGCGTGGCGCTTGTGGCTGCGGCTCTCGCCGTGGGTGAAGGCATTGGGCGTGCCGCTCGGTGCCCTTGTCGCGGGCAAATTCGCGAAACCGCGCGGTGCTGCGGCGGGTGGCGGACGCCTTGCGACGTTGCTGGGCTTGCTGCCGGTGGTGATCGAAATCTGGAAAGGCTTTAACGCGCGCCAGCGGCCGCCGACGGAAGGCTGAGAGCCCGAAGTCGCGGCGGTGAGGAGTATGGCTCGACGGGCGTTCGACGAGCGTGCGCTCACGCCTTGCGCGCGATCACTTGCGGAGTCGCGGACATCTGGCCGCGCGTGACGCCGAGCTGGTTGAGCAGCTTGAGCTCGCGCCATAATTCCGTGCCGCTGATCTCGCCGCGGAGAAGCTGCCCGTAGCGTTGCAACGTGCGCTGCACCTCGTCGGCCGACTCGTTGACGAATTCGACGCGAAAGCTGCGCGCGCCCAGCTCGAGCATGCGCGCGACGTATTCCGCGCCGGTTTGCGCGCGATTGTTGAAGACGGTGTTGCGGCAGCCGGCGTCGGCCTTGAGCGGCAGCTCGGCGCCGACGCGATCGCGCAACGCCACGCGGTGCGTGTCACAGGGCCGGCCGCAATCACGGTAATCCTTCCCGCTCGAGAGAAACGCGCAGAACACGCAATGCTCCATGTGAAACATCGGCATGTGCTGATGGATCGTGATGTCGAACCACGTGCCGGGCGCGCGTTGCAGCAACGCTTCCAGCTGGCCGATGTTGAGATCGTAACTCGCGGTGACGCGCTCCAGGCCGTGATCACGCAGGAAGTAATCGGCCGTCCAGGGGTTCGCGACGTTGAGCGAGAAATCGCCGCGCTTGCGATCGCCGGAGAAGAACGCGAGGTGGTCGTAGTTGCGAACCAGATACCCATCGGCCTCGGAGGATCGGACCTGTTTGAGGATCCACTCTTCGCCCGGCTTGAAGATGCGGGGCGGCGCGACCCAGATGGATGAAGGGAGCTGGGCGTGGAGAGCCGAGGGCTGGGACTCGGAGGCTTGGAGCTCGCGGAAACGGGCGACGGCGTCGCGGTAGTGTTTCGGATTTTCGAATTCGCAGTAGAGCGTGCGAGCGCCCGCGTGCCACGCGGCGTCGAGCTGTTCGAGGAGCCGGATGACGGCGATCAGCTCGGGCGCCTTCTCGATTTCCTTCCTGGCCGCTGTATCCGGTTTTTGGATTCCAGCACGGGTGGTCCACCGTTTCGGCGCCGCGCGCAAGGCTTCGAGGCAGGCGGCGGCTTCGCGGCGCACGCGATTCAATTCACTGACGGGCACGATGACCTCGCCCTCGAGGAACGACGTCAGCGTCTCGAGCCTGAAGGGCGTGCCGCCGAGCCGACCGAGTTGCTCGCGCAGTTTTTCCGGCGTGAGCGGATGCTTCTCGGCCGCGGCGAGCGGAACGGCAGATTCGATCTGCACGACATGGCCGTCGGCGTCCTGCGCGATCAGCGTGAGCGGCGTGCCCAGGCGACCGTGGACTTCGATCGACACGGGACGCTGAAAACGTACCTGCTCGCCTTCGAACGTCGCGCGCAGTTCGCGATCGAGCGCGGGATCGTTCGTTTTCCAAAGCAACTGGCCGGCACGGACGCGGCGCCAGTCGATATCGCCGTGTCCGAAACGCAGGGTTGTTTCACTCTCGGCTCCGTTGCCGCGGGGCTCGACTTGGTAAACCCGGCCGCCTTCTTCGCGTTCGTCCGGCTTGCCGGCGTCGAAGACCACGCCGTCGCCGGGCTTGAGCGGAGCAAGCAGGCGCAGTGAAACCGATTCGTGGTCCACGCGGGCGATTTCGCCGAGGAACACGCCGCGTTTGGTGCCGAAGCGCGCGTGCGCGAGTTGCTGGTTGTCGATGCCGCGGAACCAGCCGGTGTAGAGCCCGCGGGAGAAGGCCATCTGCAACTCGTAGCGAGCGGGGTCGAGCGTAGCGCCGGCGTCTGCCCGCCGGTCTTCCTGCCGGGCCGGCGCGACGCCGGTGCAGCGGTCGAGCGCCTGGCGATAAGTCCGCGTGATGCTCGCGACGTACTCGGACGACTTGAGCCGGCCTTCGATCTTCAGCGAGGAAACTCCCGCGCGAATCAGGTCGGGCAACACGTCGATGCCCGCGAGGTCCTGCGGGCTCAGCAAGTAGCGGCGATCGCCGAGATCGACCTGTTTGCCGTCCGCGATCAGTTCGTAAGGCAGCCGGCAGGCTTGCGCGCATTCTCCGCGATTCGCGGATCGGCCGCCAAGCGATTCGCTCGTGAGGCATTGGCCGGAGTAGGCGACGCAGAGCGCGCCGTGGACGAACACCTCCAACGGCAGCGTGCGGGGCGGGCGGTCTTGCGTTGGGAGTTCCGGGTTGGAGCGGGTGGCGAGCGGCCCCGCGTCGGCATTTCCAAAGCCAGGCTTCGCGTTAAGTTCCGCCTGGATCGCGTTGATTTCCTTCAGCGAGTTTTCGCGGGCGAGAACGACGAGGTTCGCACCGAGCTTTTCCGCAAATGCGACTCCGGCCGCGCTCGTGATCGTCATCTGCGTCGAGCAGTGGATCGGAAAATCGGGAGAGAGCGCGCGGATCATCCGGCAGATTCCGACGTCCTGGACGATCGCGGCATCGACTCCGGCGGCGATGATCCCGCGCAGGTAATCCTCGGCCGCCTCGAGTTCGTCGCTGAACACCAGGGTATTGAAGGTGACGTAGCCGCGCACGCCGCGCCGATGCAGAAATTCCATCAACGCGGGCAGATCGGCCTGCGTGAAATTCTTGGCGCGCATGCGGGCGTTGAAGCGCTCGAGCCCGAAATAAATGGCGTCGGCGCCGTTTTCCACTGCGGCGCGCGCGCATTCCCAATCGCCCGCGGGCGCGAGCAATTCCGGCCGGCGGACAGCGGGCGCGGTGGGAGGCGCGGGAGAATGGGCGATGGCTGTGGACACGGAAATCACGGTGCGGACGAGTGGAGAGCGGCGCAACTCACGCGACGGGTTCGGTGGCGGGCGTGATGGGGGACTTGGGTGCGGGAGTCGAAACGTGGGGGGCGGCGGCCCGCAGCTTTGCGGCGAGCAGCACGGTCAGGATAAAGAAACCGACGGAGATATAACCGAGGATCGGCACACCGAGGAGCTGGCCGCCGGGCGTGCGGGTGATAAAGAGGCCAGCGAGTACGTTGGCGCCGGCGCTCCCGGCTTGTTGGAGCGCGGCGTTCACGCTCATGAATCCGCCGCGGTAGCGAGACTCGACGGCATTGGTAATCATCGTCATGGCCGGAGAGAAACGCCCGGACATCGTCACCATGAACAGCGCCATCATCACCGACGCGGTTGCGAGCGAGACATGGCCCATGCGCGTGATCACAAGGGCGACTCCGCTTGCTCCGATCGACATGATCGTGAGGAGCTTCAGCCGGTCCATTCGGTCGCTCAGCCAGCCGACGAGCGGGGTGCTAAGCGCGGTGGCGATGCCTCCGACCATGTAAGTCGTCGGCAGCTCGAGGCGCGGATCGAGCCCGACATTGGCAATGAACGACGGTGCGATGAACGGAATCAGGATGCCGCCGGCCATCACGAGCACCATGCCGACGGCGAACGCGCGCAGGTGAATTCCGTGTGAGAGGATCTCTCGCATCTGGCGAAGCGGTTGATGGCCTCGGACTGCGGTGCGGATCGATGGCAGAGCGATCATCGCCAGCATGAGCACTGTAGCCGAGCAGCCGGCCAGGAAAAAGAAGGGAGCGTGCCAGCTAAATTCAGCCGCGAGAAAAAGGCCCACTGGCACGCCGAGGACTGAGGCGAGCGGAAATGATGCGACCACCCAGGACATCGCACGGCCGCGGCGGGCCGGCGGCACGATATCGCCGACCATCGCGTTGACCATCGAACCTGCCAGGCCGCCAAACGCTCCGGCGGCCAGTCGGGCGATGAGCAGCGCGTGATGCGTCGGCGCCAGTGCGCAGGCCAGCGTGGCGAGACCGAAGCCGGCATAGAGAACGACCAGCGAGCGCTTGCGATCAAATCGGTCGAGAAAGAATCCGCCGAGGAGGCCGCTCGCGCCCGCGGCTAGCCCGTACGATGCCACGAGATGCGTAAACTGGGAGGGCGTAATCCCGAAGACGTCCATGAGCTGGGCGCCGAGCGGCATCATCATCATATAGTCAAGGATGTGCGTGAATTGCACTGCGCCCAGCGTGAGGAGCGTGGCGCGCTCACGGCCCGGCGACAGCGCGTGATGCTCGGCGGTTGACGACATGAACGGCGGAGCGTTGGTGTTTTTACGGAAAGCGCAACCGGTTGTGCCTCGGCTCAAGTTACGACCGCGGGGAAGATGGTGTCGCGTCCCGCCACGTGTTCGCGCAGCTGAGTTAGAAACTGTTCTGCTCCACGGCTTTGGTAGCGTTGCAGGTGACGAATGACGACGAGCTGACGGGTGGGCTCGCTGCCTGTCAGGCGGAGATAAGTGAGCGTGTCGCGGTCGTCCGGAAGCCGGGCGAGCTGCGGCAGAATCGAGATGCCGAGCCCCATGGAGGCGAAGAGTTTCACGGTGGCGACCTGCGCACAGCGGACGCCAATGCGCGGCTGAAATTTGTTATCGCCGAAAAACGCCTGGATCTGGCTCGCCAGTGCGCTGGAGTCTCCGAGGGAAATGAAGGTTTCCTCGGCGAGATCGCTGACGCTGATCTCGGTGCGGCTCGCAAACGGATGATGGTTTCCGACGACGAGCAGCAAAGGCTCGGTGAAGAGCGCTTCGGTAGCCACGCGGTGTTCGTTGACGGGCAGGGGCACTACCGCGAGATCGAGGTCGCCCTCGACGACGCCGCGCAAAAGGTTGGAGCGGAAGTCCTCGCGAGCGTTGACGAGCAGGTTCGGATGAGTTTCGCGGAGCCTGGCGATCAATGGCGTCAGCAGGTAAGGCATCACGGTTTGCACGGCGCCAACCGTTATGCGGCGCTCCAAGGAAGGGTGGTCGCTAAGCTCTTTGGCGGCATTCTCCACCTCGAAGAGGATCCGACGCGCCCGGTCCAGAAATGTCGTTCCGGCCTCCGTGAGCACCGCTTTGCGGCCCAAACGGTGGAAAAGTTTATGGCCAACCTCGGTTTCCAGATTTATAATCTGTTGGCTGAGAGATGGCTGAGAAACATGGGAACGTTCTGCGGCGCGGGTGAAGTTTCCTGTTTCCGCGACGGCGACGAAGTAACGCAGTTGGTGAATCTCCATAGTCTAATCCTATTGAGACAATAGGAACTCACGATTTCAACTATTACAACAATCCGCTATACTCGGCGTCGTTGAATCGAAGCGATTCGACGGAACTACATACCATATGAAAAAGAAGATCCTAGTAGCGGTCCCCGTCAGCCTCATCGCTGTAGCCGCAGTTGTGCTTTCATTCCGTGCCCCGGTTAATGCGGAGTCCCTGATCGGCTACGCCAGCGTCCTCGGACTGCTGGGCGTGGCGTCACTGGAATACCGCATCAGCTGGAAACGGCTCTTCGGCCGGAGCTAAGTTCCGCCGAGGGGTGACCAACCCGAACAGGGGCCCGGAGAAATCCGGGCCCCTTTTTATTTTTGCCGGTCAAGGATCGAGGCGATGGCGCCGACGGGCGTTCGCGGTACGGCCGTTACACGATATCATTTAGACAAACTCGCGGCGGCATGACGCTTTTCAGGCAAACACCGTTCATCGACGAACGCATGGAGGATGTGACCGAAAATGATTCCTGGACGCCTTGGTTTCAGCGCTTTGGCCCGAAACTGCTGTTGTGCGCGCGGCAGTGGACGCGATCGGCGGCGGACGCCGAGGACGTGGTGCAGGAAGCGTTTGTCCGCTATTGGCGACATCAACGGCAACTGCCGGGTGAGCCGATGGCGCTCTTGGTCACCTCTGTGCGTCGAGCGGCGTTCGATCTTGCGCGCCGGGAAAGTCGGCGGACCGCGCGCGAAGAACACGCCGTCGATTCGCGCGAGCCGTTCAGCGTGCAGTTCGAAACGCCACTCGAAGGCGACGAGCGCCGCGCCGCGATCGAGGACGCGATGCGACGTCTGCCGCTGGCGCAACGCGAGGTGCTCGTCCTCAAAATCTGGGGCGAGCTCACGTTTGATCAGATCGGGCGTGAACTGGACGTATCGCCCAACACCGCGGCGTCCCGTTATCGTTATGCCCTGGCCGCTTTGCGGCAGGAACTAGCCGCCGCCGATTGCCATGGATGAAGAATTGCAACAACTGGAAGTTGAGCTGGGCCGGATGCGCCCGGTTGCGCCATCGAGCGCCTTGAAGCGGCGGCTGGCGGCGGAATTGGGGGGCAATCGCCGGCGGCTGGTGCGCGTGACGTGGTTCTGGGCGGCGGCGCTCCCGGCTGCTGCAGCGCTCGCGTTCATGGTGTCACAAGCGCCAGGCCTGAAGCCTGCGGTTCCAACTCCGCCCCTTTCGACGGCCTCCTCGGTGTCGAGTTCCGAAGTCATGTTAAAGCCTGTGCTCGCGGAAAACATTCTTGTGGCCGCGCAAGACGAAGGACTCGTGACGCTCGACGACGGCACTACCGCGCGGCGGGCGCGGCTGAAGTATGTCGACACGATCACGTGGAAGAACCCGCGCACGAACGCGTCGCTAATCTGGACGGTGCCGCGCGAGGAAGTGCGGATCGTGCCGGTGACCTTTCAATAACCACAACCATCGAACCCCGATCTGCCATGAAGCAACGTATCCATTATTTAATGTCGGCGGCTGGCCTGCTGGCGGGCTTTGCCGTGTCCCGCGCTGCCGAGGAATCGAAGCCCGCCGTGAAGAAGGAAGGCCAGAAGGAGATGCGCGTGATGTCCGCGCCCGAGCGCGGGCAAAGGATGCTGCACCGCAAGGAGAGGGGCGAAATCGAAAAAGAAACGGTGGCGTTTCTCGGAGTCGAAACCGGTCCGGTGTCGCCTGCCGTGAGCACGCAACTCGGCCTGCAGCGCGGCACGGGCCTCGTCGTGAATCATCTCGTGCCGCAAAGCCCGGCGGCGGCCGTGCTCCAGCAGCACGACATCCTGCTTCAGCTCGACGATCAGATCCTCATCGAGACACGGCAGCTGGCGGTGCTGATTCGCAATAAGAAGGAAGGCGACGAAATCACGCTTACCTATTTGCGCGGGGGCACGAAAGCCTCGGTGAAGGTGAAACTGGGGAAGCACGAAGTACCGAAGTTCTCGCTGGAGTTTGCTCCGGCGGCAGGCGCGTTTGCGCTGGGCTTCGGCCCGGAACGTTTCGAGATGTTCGTGCCGCGTGCCGATGGCGGGCGTGAAGAGGTCGATCGCGTGCTCTCGCTGTTGCAGCGTGGTCCCGGCGCACCTGACGGGCCGCCGGGCTTCGTGCCGCGCGCGCCGCGAATTCGGGTCGGGCACGATGGTGAGCCCGGCGTGCGGTCCATCAGCGTCAACACTCGTAACAGCAACCTGGTCTACAGCGACGACGACGGGTCGCTCGATCTCACGATCAAGGACGGCGTGAAGCGACTCGTCGCGAAAGATGCCAAGGGCACCGAGATCTTTTCCGGACCGGTGACGACGCCCGAGGAGCGCGACGCGCTGCCGGACGGCGTGCGCGAACGGCTCGACAAACTGGAACGCATGCAGGATGTGACCTTCCATACCGACGGAGATTTCCGCGGCGCGGAGGCGACGGTTGTGCGCCCGCGCGGGATCGCGCTGCCGCTCCCGCCGCCACCGCCGAAGAGTGCGCCGCTGCCGCGCCGGGCTTCAGTGCTCTTCTGAGCGTCACCTGAAACTGGATACAGCCGGCGGCAGGCCGGCCGCAGTCCCGACGCCGCCCTGAGTTTCAGGCGAGCGAAGGCGGCAGTTCGCCGGGAGCATCCGCTGGCGGGCGCTTCATCACGGCGGCGGTGATCAGCGACACGATCGTGCCCATCACGAGGCTGCCGATGAACGCGCTGACCACCTGGCGGGTCAGCGTGCTCTTGGTGCGAATATCCTCGATCGCGCGTTCGATGTCCGCTTCGCGCGCACCGAGCTTTTCCAACAACGCGCGGGTCGACTCCACGGTGACCTCGGCGAAGTTCGCAAAGATGAAGCCGTAGTAGATGAGATTGAAGAGCACGCCGACGGCCGCCGCGAACAACGTGATGAGCAGTCCGGTCGTGAACGCTTGTCCGTAGCTGAAACCGTCGGCGCCTTGCTCTGCTCGCGCGCGCTTCGTCCCGAGGATGAGGCCAGTGATAAAGATCGCGAGGCCGACGGGAAAACCGATCGCCATCGCCAGGAAGAGGTTCTCGGGATTGGTGGTGATGCCGAGCAGGTGCAGGATCAGCGCGAAGACGGCGCCGGCGAAGGCGATCCCGATGCCATGGAGCAGGGGTGTTTTCATCCGCGCGACCGTGAGGCCGCGAGTCGGGCGACACAACGCTCCGTTGCCGGACCCACAACTCGAAGACTTCACCCCTCCGGGGAAGGAAATCTTCGGGTCAGGAATTGTCGCCGTCGAGCATTCGGCCGAGACCACCCAGCATCGAGCCCTCTTCTCGGCCGCGGCCTCCGGCGGATCCGGCGGCGACGATGCGACCGGCGAGGCGCGAGAACGGCAGCGACTGCAGCCAGATTTTTCCGGGGCCGCGCAGCGTGGCGAAGAACAGGCCCTCACCACCGAAGAACGCCGTCTTGATGCCACCGACGAATTGGATGTCGTAATCGATCGTCGGCTGGAATCCCACGATGCAGCCGGTGTCGACCCGCAGCACTTCGCCTGGTGCGAGCGTGCGCTCCAGCAACGTGCCGCCGGCATGCACGAACGCCCAGCCATCGCCGGTGAGTCGCTGCATGATGAAGCCCTCGCCGCCAAAGAGGCCCGCGCCGAGTCTTTTCTGGAACGCGATGCCGATGCTCACGCCTTTGGCTGCGCAGAGAAACGAATCTTTTTGCGTGATGAGTTCACCGCCGAGATCGCGCAAATGGAGGGGAATGATCTTGCCGGGGTAAGGCGCACCAAACGCGACGCGGCGTTTTCCGGCGCCCTGGTTTTGAAACACTGTCATGAAGAGCGACTCGCCGGTGAGCAGGCGTTTTCCCGCGCCGAGCAGCGCGCCCATGATGCCGCCGGAGCGAGCACCACCGTCGCCGAAAATCGTCTCCATCGCGATGCCGTCGTCCATATACATCATGCCGCCCGCCTCGGCGACCACGGCCTCCTGCGGATCGAGCTCCACTTCGACGAACTGCATATCGTCGCCGTGAACCTTGAATTCGATTTCGTGCATCTGGGTGGAAAGGAGCGGAGGATTCATGCGGGCGAAAGTGTTGGGGGAGAGGCGGAATTCAATGCAGAGGTGGCGCGAAACCGAGTTGATTTTTCCAATGGTCAGGCCGCGAGCGGCATCCGTTCGCGGCGATGCAGCGCGATCGTGGTGCGGGCGGCGTAATTGGAGCGCACGCGATAATCGGCGGCACCGATCTGGATGAGCAGCACGCTGGCGGCGAAGGCGAAGAGGGCGACGGCGGCGATGTCGAGCGCGAGGCCCGCGCTGAACGCGATGATCGCGGCGAGACCGAGGCGGGGAAGGAGGGAGTCGAGTTTCATGGCTTGTTTCGTTTTTTCGAACGCGCCAAGAACACGTCTCTTCGCGGAAAGTTACAGCCGATGTGGCGCTGGTCCGCGCCGGTTTTGCGGCGCGCGCCGCGAGCGGGACTTGCCACCGGAGAAAACGCGAAGGAGCAGCGGGCGCGCTAGGGCGCCGCGAATGCGCGGCGCGCCCCGGTTACTTCGCCAGCGCAGCGCGGACCAACCGGTCGTCGCCGTCGTTGGTGGCCGGTTTTAATTTCAACACGGCACACATCAGATTGTACAGATGCACGTTTTCGATCGCATCGATTTCAACGCCGCGGCGGAACGCCGGGCCGTGCGCGATGAGGATGCCTTGCATGCTGCGAAAGGCCGGATCGTAGCCGTGATCGCCGGCGAGATAACCGCGCGTCGCATAACGCTTCCGCAGGCGATCGAAAGTCGCGCGCGTGACGACGTGCCATCCTTCGTCGGCGAGCACCCATACGGGCGCAATGCGCGGGTTGTCGGCGAACCGCAGGCGCGGTGGCAGATCGGCGGCGCGGTAGGTTTTCGCATGCGGGATTTTTTCCACGGCCCGCATCAGCGCGTCGATGTCGCCGTCGATCGGTCGCAGCGCGGCGGAGGAGCCGTCGGCATCGACCTGCACTTTGGTCGGATCAATATAGTTCTCGAGCATCACCGTACGATCGACGCTCGTCGCGGTCATCCCGTGGTCCGACACGATCAGCAGATTCGGCTCGATGCCCTCGCGGCGGAGGCGGGCGAGTAGCGCGGCTATCCGTGCGTCGGAGAGCTTGATCGCGGCGGCGACCTGCGGCGAATCGGGGCCGTGCGCATGGCCGGCGCTGTTGGTTTCCTCGAGATAAAACGTCACGATGTCCGGCCGTGCTGCGGGTTCCGCCGTGAGCCAGCCTGCCAGCTCCTCGAGCCTTCGTTCGAACGGAATACTGTAGTCGTAGTTTCGCCAGAACGTCGGGCGCATCCCGCGCACCTCCACGTCGGAGCCGACCCAGAACGAGGTGGCCGCTTTTCGGCCCTGCTTGATGGCCGTGGCCCAGATCGGTTCGCCATCCCACCAGCGCGGGTCACGGGCCACGGTTGGATTGTTGTAGCGAAAGATCAGCCCGCTCGCCGGATCGGAGAAATCGTTGTTCACGATGCCGTGCTTCGCCGGGTAGAGGCCCGTCACGATGGTATAGTGATTCGGAAACGTATTGGACGGAAACGCCGGAATCAGTCCGCGACTCGAGACGCCTTCGTGTTTCAGTGTTCGCAGGGTCGGGCTCTCATCGGGGTATTTTTCGCAATAATCCCAACGGAAGCCGTCGAGCGAAACGAGAATCAACGGTGTATCCGCTGTGGCCGTACGCGAGGTCAGAAGAAACGTGGCGAGCAGCAGCCAAGCGAGCACGGTGCGACGCAAGACGTAGAGGATGGAGGCGAAGCGAAGGCTGGCGACGGACGTGTTCGAACTGCGACCGAAGACCGTCGCGACCGGGGGCGGGACGCTCATCGACGGAGGGTCGCGATCGTGGCGCCCCAGGATCCGGAATGTTCGTCACCGGAGCGAAACGACGCCACGAGCGGCGAGCGCCGGAGCAACGCGTGCACCGTGGTGCGGAGCGTGCCCGTGCCTTTGCCGTGGACGATGCGGACGTCGTGAATGCCCCGCTCGGCGCAGGCGGCGAGATAGGCGGGGATGAGTTCGCCGAGATCGCTCGGCCGAAAGGTGTGCAGATCCAGCTCGCCCGTGATCGGGAGCGCAACGGGCGAGTCTTCGCCGTCAGGCTGCACCGGATACGGCGCCGTCACGGCGTGGAGGAAGGCGGCGGCGACTTTTTCGCCGGTTCGGGTCCGTCGTTGGCGGCGGGCGGCGCTGTGGGAGCGGCGGTGTCGGAGGACGGAGTTGCCGATACAGGGGCCGCCGGCTCGGCCGCAGAGCCAGGCGATTCCGGATTCGCGGTCTCGACGGCCGCCATGCCTTCAGCCGTTACCGTGTCTTCGGCAGTGGTAGGCGCTTCGGGTCCCGCTTCCGAATAGTTATCCTGGTCGTGATACGAGTCGTGTTCGGAATAGTCCTGATACGGGTCCGGTTCGGCATTCGCCGTGTCGGTGCTCGCCGCGGGCAGAGCGGCGACGGTCGAGGTCGCGGCTGCGGTGTAGGCGGCGTCGGTTTTCTTCCGTTCGTCTTCCTCGAGCGCGCGCTTGAACTCGTCCTCCACGCCGGCGGCGGCTTTCTTGAACTCCCGCATCGTCTTGCCGAGTCCGCGCGCGAACTCGGGCAGTTTCTGGCCGCCGAAAAGCAGCAGCACGATGACGAAAACCAGCACCATCTCGGGGCCGCCCAGCCCGTCGATGAATGCCAGCGGTGCGAAAACCATGTCCATGGGGGCACTGTGTTCCATTTCCGACAAAAAGGTAGTGCGAATTTTCGGCTCAGCGAACGTTCACGCTCACCGCGAACTTTTGCGTGTCGCCCGGCGCGACGAGGTGCAGGCCGACCTTGTGTTCGGGTGCGTTGGGCGGGCCCATCCACGGCTCCACGCAGAAATAGGGCGAATCTTCGGCGAGCGTCCAGGTGACGAGGGTGGCGGTCGGAGGCGGGACATCGTCCGTGCCGAGCTTCATCACGACATCGCCAGGCCGATCCTTTTCGCCGAAAACGATTTCGTTGCTGCGCAACCCGAGGTGCAGGGTGTCGAGCAGCACAGGATTGGCGAGGCTCTCGTCGGGTTGGAGTTGCGGGCCGGCGATCAATGCCCCGGTGGCGTCCTGACGCAGGCGTTTGGTGGCGGGGATTCGGATCAGGTAATCGCTGCGCGTCGTGCCTTCGGTCCACGGCAGCGTGAAGTAAAAGTGGTGACCGGCCGACCACGGCAGCGGTTCGCGGCCGAGATTGGTCAGCGCGAATTCACACGAAAGACCGACCGGCTCAAAGCGATAGGTGACGGTGAACTCGTAATCGTACGGGTAGCAGGCGCGCGCCTCGTCGTCCGGCACGAATTGCGCGACGAAGCCGCGCGCGTCGAGCCGCAGCACCTTGAACTCGCCCTGTCGCGCGAAGCCGTGCATCGGCATCGGCCGGCGCACGCCGTCGGCCGCGCGCCAGAAATAAATATCGCCGCGATCGAACACGCGCGCGTTGAAAGGAAACAGGATCGGATTGCCGCCGCGCACCTTGGCGAAGTTGCCGAAGTCGGCGTTCTCGGGCCAGTAGAGGACATCGCGCACGGAGCCGTCGCCGAGGGTGATGTTCCAGTTCATCAGCCGCGCGCCACGCTCCGGCAAAGCGAGGAAGGTCGAGTTGCCGACGCGCCAGCGCGTGAGAGTCTGGTCCTGATATGGAATCTTCTCCATGGCGCGGTGATTAACGGGCGCCTCGGTTCGCGCAAAGACTTTATGCGTTTGGCTTCGCGTGGCTTCCGTGGAAACACGACGCATATTTCCGCCATGCGCACGCTTGCGCGGGTCGGCCCACACAGTAGCTTCACCCTTGAAATGCTGTTCCGGCCCCTGATGTGTTTCGCCAGTTTGCTCGGTGCGACGTTGTTTGTCGCGGCGGCTGAGCCGAAGCCGTCGTCCTCGCAGCCGGCTGACATCCGAGGCGCAACGACAACGGCCGCGCCGGCGGCGCGCGCGACATCGGAGGAGACGATGCCGTCGCCGATCGATCATCCCGCGGCCGCGCAGAATGCCGTCGAGCGTCCGCCGCTCGCCACGATCTCGGGCGCGAAGACCAGTGTCGTCATCATTCCCGTGCGGGAGCAGGTCGACACACCGTTGCTCTTCATCATTCGCCGCGGGTTGAAGGAAGCGATCGAGCAGAAGGCGGGCGTCGTGGTGCTCGACATGAAGACGCCGGGCGGCGCGCTCGACGTGACGTTCGAGATCATGGAGGCGCTCGGGAAGTTTCCGGGGAAAACGATCACGTATGTGAACGACCAGGCGATCTCGGCGGGGGCGTTCATCTCGGCCACGACGGAGGAGATCTGGTTTGCGCCCCGTGGAAAGATCGGCGCGGCGGCGCCGGTCAGTGCGACCGGCGAGGACATCGACAAATCGATGCGGCAAAAAGTCGTGAGCTTCCTCCGGGCGGAAGTGCGATCGATCTCCGAAGGCAAAGGCTACCGCGGCCAAGTCGTCTCGGCGATGATCGATGAAGACTACGAGTTGAAGATCGGCGACACGGTGTTGAAGCCGAAAGGCGAGCTGCTGACGCTGACTGCGAGCGAGGCGATCAAGACTTACGGCGATCCGCCGCAGCCGCTATTGGGTGCCGGAATCGCCACGACGCTCGACGAGTTGCTCACGAAGAGATTTGGCGCCGACGGCTTCGTGGCGAGGACGCTCGAGATCACATGGTCGGAGCGGATGGCGGTTTTCCTGCGCGCGATTTCGCCCTTCCTGATGGGGATCGGAGTGCTTGCACTCTATATAGAGTTCAAGACGCCGGGATTCGGCGTGTTTGGTTTCACCGGGATCACGTGCCTGGTGATTGTGTTTCTCAGCAACTACGTGGCGGGGCTTTCCGGCCATGAACCGATCCTCGTTTTCTGCCTCGGGCTGTTGCTGGTGTTCGTGGAGTTTTTCTTTTTCCCGGGAATCGTGGTTTTCGCGCTTACCGGCCTGGCACTGATGGCCGGATCGCTGATCTGGTCGATGGCTGATGTGTGGCCGAATCAACCCATCACGTTCTCGGGTGACCTGCTGGTGCTGCCGTTGCGCGACTTCGGTCTGGGCATGCTGATCGCGCTCGTGCTGGCGCTGGCGCTCGCGCGGTTCATCCCGAAGGGGTGGTTTTTCTCGCGGCTGGCGGTCGGCCATGCCGTGGCCGGCTCGGCTCAAATGGCAGGTTCGGCACCGAATGTGGGTGCGACGGCGCGGTCGTTGGTGGGCCGGACGGGCGTAGCTGTGACGGGCTTGTATCCGAGCGGGCAGGTGGAGATCGACGGTCGACGGTATGAGGCGCGACTGGAGGTCGGTTCGGCGCCGCCGGGGACGCGCGTGATCGTGCGTCGCGCAACCGATTTCGGACTGCTGGTCGACCGCGAGGAGGCGGGGCGCGCATGATGGCGATCGTGATGCTGTTCGCGGCGGGAATTCTCCTGCTTGCGCTGGAGGTGGTCGTTCCCGGCGCAGTCCTGGGAATCGTGGGTGCGATTTCGATTCTGGCGGGCGTGATCGTGGCGTTTAGTGAATTCGGTTTCGAGGGCGGAATGGTCGCGAGCGGCGCAGCGCTCGTGCTGACCGCGATCGCGTTGTATTTCGAATTCGTACTGCTGCCGAAGACGCGCCTCGCGAAAACATTTTCGATGACCGGCACCGTGGCGGGCACAAGTCAGCCGGCCATCGCGGATCGCGCGAAAGTGATCGGCCGCCAGGCGGTGGCGGTCACGGCGCTGTCGCCGAGCGGCTACGTCGAACTCGACGGCCAGCGCTATGAGGCGTTTGCCCGCCACGGACACACGCAAGTTGGCGAGCGGCTCGACATTATCGACGTGGATAACTTTCGTCTCATCGTCTCCAAACCTTCAACGCACCCATCGCAATGAGTCTGCCTCTGATCATCGGCCTCGCCATCCTCGGCATTATCGGCCTCGTCGTCTTCGCCATCGTCTTCAGCCTCGTCGGTGCGTGGGTAAAGGCGATGTTCAACGGCGCACCGGTGCCGCTCTCGAAACTGGTGGCGCTCAAATTTGCGAGCATCCCGTATAACCTGATTGTCGACGCGCGGATCACCGCGGTCCGGGCGGGCATCAGTGTCGACGCGGACCAGATCGCTTCGCATTACCAGGCCGGTGGCAACGTGGTGCCGACCGTGCAGGCTTTGATCGCGGCGCAGAAGGCCGGAATCGAGCTTGGCTGGGATCGTGCATGCGCGATTGACCTCGCGACGAAAGGCTCCGGCAAAAGCGTCGTCGAGGCCGTGCGCACCTCGGTCGATCCGAAGGTGATCGACTGTCCGAATCCGGAAGGTGGTCGCACGACGATCGATGGCGTGGCGAAGGACGGCATTCAGGTGAAGGTGAAGGCGCGGGTCACAGTGCGCACGAATCTCGACCGGTTCGTCGGCGGCGCGAAAGAGGAGACGATCATCGCGCGCGTGGGCGAAGGCATCGTGACGACGATCGGTTCCGCGGAGAGCTACAAAACGGTGCTCGAGTCGCCGGACAGCATTTCCAAGACCGTGCTCGCCCGCGGCCTCGATGTCGGATCCGCCTTCGAAATTCTCTCGATCGACATCGCCGATGTGGATGTCGGCGAGAACGTCGGGGCGAAGCTGCAGGAAGCCCAGGCCGAGGCGAACAAGAACATGGCGCAGGCGCAGGCGGAAATCCGTCGCGCGGCGGCCGTCGCGCTCGAGCAGGAAATGAAGGCCCGCGTGCAGGAGATGCAGGCGAAGGTCGTCGAGGCGCAGGCTCAGGTGCCGCTCGCGATGGCCGAGGCGTTTCGCGCGGGCCGCCTGGGCGTGATGGATTACTACAAGATGGAAAACGTGCAGGCCGACACCTCGATGCGCTCGTCGATTGCGCATCCGGAGGGAAAGAAGTAATCCCGCTTCGGCTGGTCCGCCGCGCTCCTTGACCGAGCGCGCAACGCTGCAATCAACGCGCTTCCCCATGATCGAGTGGATTCTCGAAAAGCTTCCGGTCGTCATCTTCGTGGTGGTGTTCCTCGGACAGATCGTGCGCGGTTTGCTGCGGTCGCGGGCTGAGCGAGCCGAGCCACCGCCGCGGCACGACGAGCTCGAAGAACAGCGACGCGCGACTGAAATCCAGAAGGAGATCCGGCGGAAGATTGCGGAACGGCGCGCCGGTCGCGATCAGCAGCCGGTGGAGCGTGAGGCGCACGAGGAACGGGAACCGGCGCCGCCCGTGATCGTGCGGCGCGATCCCACGGCGATTCCGCTGCCGGAGCCATTCGGCGGGCCGGTGAAACGGATGCTCGAGGAGCTGGAGCGAAGAGCGCATCCGACACCACGGGCGGAGCCGCCGCTCGTCGTCGCGAAATCCGAACGGCGTCACGCGGAGCTCGAGCGCCAGGAGCGACTGTCCGAGGAACTGCGGGTGCTCGAAGAAACGCGGGTGCTCGCACAACGCCGGGTGGCGAACATCGCTGCGGCGAAGCAGGTTGAAGCGCGTTCGGAGCGTGGCCTGCGCACCGCTGCACGCGGCCGCGTGCTCGAAGACTTGCAGGATCCGGAGAGCTTGCGCCGCGCGTTCGTGTTGCGCGAAGTGCTTGGGCCGCCGGTCGGCCTGCGGTAATCGCAAGTGGCGCCGGAACGGGACGCTGGGAGATCCTCGGCCCCCCGCATCCTCGCATCCCCCGTTTCTCGGAAACCGTCGAAACGTCTCCGTCTTTTCCAACCGCAGAATCGCACTAGCCGAAGCGCGGTTTCGTTGTTTCAGTCTACGGTTTCACACCATGGCTGATCTCACCACGTCTCCTCGTCGCGTCGTCATTACTGGCATCGGTTGCGTTTCACCATGCGGCAACTCTGTCGCGGAAACGTGGGCGGCGCTCGCGGCCGGCCGCAGCGGCATTGGCCGCATCACCCGGTTCGATGCGACGAAGTGCACCGCACAGATCGCCGGTGAAGTGAAGGACTTCGACCCGTCGCGCACGCTCCCTGCGCCCTTGCGCCCCCGGGGCTCGTCTTCCGAGCCCATTCACCAAGCGCTCACGCAGAAAGACGTTAAGAAGTTCGGACGCTTTACGCATCTCGGCGTCAGCGCCGCCGTGGAAGCCTATGCCGATTCCGGGCTCGATGCGCATCGCGATACCCTGCCGGCCGAGCGGCTGGGCGTGAATCTCGGCGTCGGGCTCGGCGGCTTGCCGGAGATCGAAGGCATGCACGACACCTGGAAGGCCGGTGGCTTTCGCAAGATTTCGCCGTTCTTCATCATTCAAATCGCGCCCAACCTGCTCGCCGGACAGGTGAGCCTGGTCCTCGATTTCCGCGGCTCGAACATGAGCGTCGCCTCCGCGTGCGCGACCAGCGGTCATGCGCTTGGCGAAGCGGCCGCGGCGATCCTGCGCAACGATGCGGATGTGATGGTCGCGGGCGGCGCGGAGTCGACGGTGACGCCCCTGGCGATCGGCGCGTTCGCGCAGATGCGCGCGCTCTCGACCCGGAACGACGCGCCCGAAACCGCATCGAGGCCCTACGACAAGGATCGTGACGGCTTCGTGTTGTCGGAAGGCGCGGTGGTTTTCGTGCTCGAGGAACTGGAGCACGCGCGAAAACGCGGCGCGCGCATTTATGCCGAGATGCGCGGCTACGGCGCCTCGGCCGATGCCTATCATCTGTCTTCGCTCGCGCCCGGTGCGGAAGGGTCCGCGCGCGCGATGCGGGCTGCGCTCGCCCGTGCCGGCCTGCAGCCGACGGAGATCGACTATGTTTCCGCGCATGCGACGTCGACGCCGGGTGGCGATGGCGAAGAGGCGGCGGCGATCGCGTCGGTGTTTGCCGAGAACAAAGCGAACCTGCACGTGAGCGGCGTGAAATCGATGACCGGTCACCTGCTGGGCGGCGCCGGCGCGATGGGCGTGCTGGCGGCCACGCTGGCGATCCATCACGGCGTGATCCCACCAACCGCGAATCTGGAGAACGTCGATCCCGCATGCGCCGATCTGGGGTTGAATTTCACGCCCAAAACCGCGGTGCGCCAAACGGTGCGCGCGGCGCTGGCCAACAGCTTCGGCTTCGGTGGCACCAACGCGTCGATCGTCGTGAGCCAGGTGCGGTAGCCCGATCGAATCACGAGCGTTCGGGAAATGCCCGCGGGCAGCTGCGCGCTTGGGTGGGGTGACGCACCGGCCGCAAACTCGTAGTGGCCGCCTTTGACTTCGGCGGCCGGAGGAAGAGCCTTCGGCCGCGTGTTGCACGAGATTCAAAACGTGAAGCAGGAGCCGGGCGCGGGCCGGCGGCGCTGGTTCGAGTCGGAAGATCTGGAAGTAGTTGTCTGGCTCGACGCCGCCGACCACGTGACGGGCTTTCAGCTGTGCTACGATTTCGGTCGCGGCGAGCACGCGCTCACCTGGCGCGAAGGTGCTGGCTTCGCGCACAGCGTCGTCGATACCGGTGACGCGACGCCGCTGAAGAACGAGACGCCCGTACTTCAGCCGGAGGATCGAGTGCCGTGGCCCGACATCGCGCGGCTTTTCGATCGCGAGAGCGCCACGTTGGAACCGGGGCTGCGCCAGCTGATTCACGATCCGCTGGCAGAGCGCGTGAGCGCGAGCGCAGAACGGTGATCTGCCCCGGGCCCGCCGCGCAGCACGCCGCAGCACTGTTTGTAAGCTCGCGTCTGCCGGTGCGGTTCGTTCGCTAGCGGCCCATGTTTCAGCCTTGGAAAACGCTGCGCGCAACCGTTCCGGCGCCCTTTCTGGCGGCGCTTGCGCTTGGCGTGGGATTTCTCGGGTTCGTCACGTGGGATCAGTCGCATTGGTGGCGCATCAAAGAGGACTATTCCTTCGGCTGGCTCGTGCCGCTGTTCGTGGCGTTCGTGGTGCGTGACCGCTGGCCGGCGATCCTCGCCGCGTTGAACGCCTGCGCGGCGACACCGAGCCCGCGGGTCGCCGGCTGGCAGAAAGGAATCCTCTACCTGCTGGTGGCGGGCGCGATGGTCTTCGGCGTGTTGATGTTTCTGCTCGGCTCGTTTTATCGCGCGGGCGCGGGCACATCGCAGCCCGGCACGCTGGCGATCACGCTCGGCATGGCGGGCATCCTGTTGCCGTTGCTGTTCATCAACACCCCCGACGCGCCCGCGACGACGCGGTGTAGTGTTTTTTTGGATGCGCGGGTGCGGCTCACGGCGTTGTTTCTGTTTCCCGTGCTGGTCTGGCTGGTGTCCGCGCCGATGGTCTCGGCGATCGAGACGCAGCTCAACCTCGCGCTGCTGCGCAAGGTGGTGACGGTCGTCGCGTTCACGTTCGACACGCTCGGGCTGCCGATCGAGCAGCAGGGCAACGTGCTCGCGCTGCCGACGGGCAATGTGGGCGTCGAGGACGCGTGTTCGGGCATTCGCTCGCTGACCGGTTGCCTTTTCGCCGGGTCGTTTCTGGCCGCGGTGTTCGTCCAGAAATTCTGGAAACGCGTCACGCTCGTGGCGGTGGCGTTGTTGCTGGCGTTCCTGACGAACCTGGCGCGGAGTCTTTTCCTCACGGCGTGGGCCTACAACTACGGACCCGGCGCGATCGAAGGCATCGTGCACGACGTGGCGGGCTACGCCGTCCTCGGGCTCACGGTGTTGGGGCTGCTGTGTTTCCTGCCGCTGCTGAACTTCACGCTCGCGGAAGCGGAACCGGCGGCTGTGACCTGATCCTGCGTGCGGCCTGCGATCGGTCTTGCGTGCTATTTCTTCGCCGGCGCGGCTGCGGCATCCGTCGCATCTTTCGCGCCCGCGGCCGCACTCGCAGCCGGCGTGGCGCCCGCCTGCTCCAACGGAATCACGACGACGCGGCTCGCGCGTTCCGCGGCCAGGTACGCCTTCGCGAGCGCGGCGATCTCGTCTGTCGTGATCGCCTCGTTGTCGGCGTAACGTGACCGGCACCAGTCGAGCATCTCGGGCCGTTCCTGCGCGCGCGACAGCACGCTGCCGAGCCAGTATTGATTCGTCCGCGCGGATTCGCGCAGCGTCGTGAGCACCGGCTTCTTCGCGCGATCGAGCTCATCCTCCGTGACACCCTTCGCCGCAATCTCGGCGGCGATTTCCGTGATGATGTCCGCGACCTGTCCGGCGCGGGGCGGATCGACCGTGACGCCCGCCTGCATGTATCCATAACCTGGATAATAATCGCTCGCGTTGCTGCCCACGCCCGGGCTGTAGGCATCCCCGAGCTCCTCGCGGACCTTGATGCGCAGGCGATCGCTGAAGACTTCCGCGAGCATGTTCAGCCGGCGCGCGCGGTGGATTTCCCGTCCGTCGGTCGTCGGCCAATAGAGCGCCACGTGCCCCTTCGGGATCTCCGTGGCGATGCTGTAAGTCTTCGCAAACGGCACCTCGGGGAACTGCACCTTCCGCAGCTTCGCGAGCTCCGGCTTGGGCTCGCGGCGGGGCAGTGCGCCCAAGGTCTTCGCGACCGCCTCGATGGTAGCCTCGAGGTCGATGTCGCCGACGATTGCGACTTCCATGGCGCCCCGCGCGAGGTCGGGTGTGAGCCACGCCTTCACCTCGTCGAGATTGCGTTTCAGCAACTCCGCCTTCGGCGGCAGGCCGAAGCGATGATCGCCGCTCGCCAGCAGCTTCGGCACCTCGAGGGTAAACGGCCCGCCGGCGGTGTGTTCAAAACTCAAATACATTTCTTCGATCGCCTTCTTCGCCTGGCGCGCGGCTTCGGGGCGATAGCCGGGATCGCTGATGCGCGCGGCGATGAGTTGCAGTTGCAGCAGGAGATCCTGCGCGTTCGTGGAGCCGCCGATGTTGAAGGCGTCGCCACCCGCGCCGAACCCGGCGCCCACGGTCTTGCCGGCGAGGATGCGGCGAAGGTCGTCCGCACTGTGCTGGCCAAGGCCGCCGAGGGTGAACGTCTGCCCGGCGTAGAAGGCGAGGCCGGGCTTGTCGCGCGGCTCGGTGAGCTGGCCATTGCCGATCCGCACGCTGATGCGGATGCGGTTGGACTCGAAGTCGGTCTTCTTGAGATTGAGCCGGACGCCGTTCTCGAACGTGAGCAGCGTCACATCGAGATCCTGGACGTGCTCGCGCTTCGCGACTTTTCCGGGCTGGCCGAAATTCGTGTACGCCCACTTCGCGTCCTGAATCGCGGCCGGCGGCGTGACGGCGATCGCGCGCGATTTCTCGTAGGCGCCCTTGATCTCGGCGAGCGCCTTCTCTTTGTCGTCGACCGGAATTTTCGCGTTGCCGGTCACCAGCACGAGCCGGTGCTCCGCGCTCCAGGCATCGCGCATCGCCTGCACGCAATCTTCGACGGTGATCTTGTCGAGTGCGGGACCGTACAGCGCGAGGTCGTCGGCGGGCGTGGTGAACACATCGCGTTCGAGCAGCGTGTCGGCGATCTCATCGGCGAGGGCCTGCGAGCGCCGCGTCGGCGCCGTTTTCACGGCTTGCTCGAGGCTGTTGCGGAAGGTGGCGCGGACCTCGTCGAGCTCGGGTTTTTGAAAACCGTGCTCGAGCGCGCGACGCAGTTCCTGATCGGCCACGCCGAGCGCGGCCTGCCATTGATCCGCGCGGCACGAGAGGGACATGACGCTTTGGCGGTAGAAATTATACGCCTCGCCTGCGCCCGAGCTGCCGTTCTTGAACGGGGCATTCTCTTTTTTGGCCAGCTCCGAGAGGCGCCGGTTGAGCATCGCATGAGCGAGGCTGCGCGGGAGATACTTCAGCCGGTTTGCGCCGGTGTCGGGCTCCTGCGAATACGGCGTGACGGTGGCGATGGTGACGCTCGTCTCCGGCGCCTCGGATTCGAAATGATAAAATACCTGCACGCCTTCCGGGTGGTGCACTTTTCCGAGCTCGGGCTGAGGCCGCGCGGGACCGCGGGCTTTGACCGGCGTGAACGCATCCACGATCATTTTCTCGATCGCCTCGGGATCGATGTCGCCCACGACCACGACCGACATCAGCTCGGGGCGATACCACGTGTTGTAGAAATCGAGAAACTGATCGCGGCCCGCCTTCGAGAGCACCTCGACCGTGCCGATCACGTCGCGTTTCGCGAACATCGTGTCGTGGAGCAGGAAATTATTCGTCGCGAGCCACGTGCGGTAACCGACGGAATCGCGCGTGCGTTTCTCGCTGAGGATGATGCCGCGTTCCTTTTCGATCTCGTCCGGCAGGAGCAGGAGGCCGCCCGCGTAATCCTGGAAAACCTTCATGCCTTCCGCGAGCGTGGCGCTCTTCGTGTCGGGCAGCTCGAGCAGGTAGAGCGTGCGCGTGAACCACGTGCTGGCGTTCGTGTCGCCGCCGAAGTTCATGCCCATGCGCTGGAAAAACTTGATCAGCTCGTCGGGGCCGTAGTTCGTGCTGCCGTTGAACGCCATGTGCTCGAGGAAGTGCGCGAGGCCGAGCTGCTGTTCGGTTTCGTGGATCGCACCGGCCTCGATGAGGAGCCGCAATGACGCGCGCTCCTTCGGCTCCTTGTTGGGTCGAACCACATAGCGCATGCCGTTGGGCAGCGTGCCGAAACGCGCCTGTGGATCCGGCTTCAAATCGCTCTCGGTGTGGGGAAACGGAATCGGGGCCGAGACCGCCGTGCCGAGAAACGTGAACGCAAGAACGAGCAGGGGAACGAGGCGGTGCATGGGCATAGTGCCGCAAAAAGACACAGCTCCCGCAAAATGAAAAACGCAGCGGCGGTTTTCAGCAGCGGCGGGACGCCTGCCTTGCCGTCTTCCGGCGCCCGGTGAGTGCCCGTGGATTGTCGGCATTGCGAGGGAGGGCACTCGGCAAGCTCGGAGAGGCGCCGCGGGCAGCCGGGCGGCGTGCGTCGCGGGCATGCGCGTTTTTCTTTGTGCCATTCGCGCGTTTTTGCGGCCAATAACTCCCGCGATGCTCTGGCTTTACCGTCTCTTCTTCATCCCGGCCCTCGTGGTCCTGGCTCCGCGCTACCTGCTGCGGATGTTGAAGCGCGGTGGCTACCGGGCGGATTTCGCGCATCGCTTTGGTGGGCATCCACGGCTGCCGCCGAAGCGACGCGATGCGCCGCGCGTGTGGCTCCAAGCCGTGAGTGTCGGCGAGATGCTCGCCATCGCACCACTGCTCGAGGCGCTAAAGCAGGACGGTGTCGACGTGTACCTCACGACGACGACGAGCACGGGTTATCAGCTTGCCAGCGATCGCTATCGCGGGCTCACGCTCGGCATCGGTTACTTCCCGATCGATTGGTGGCCGTTTGCCGTGCGCGCATGGCGACGGATCGATCCCGATCTCGTGATCCTCACCGAAGGCGAGCGCTGGCCGGAACACCTGCGCCAGGCCGCGCGTCGCGGCGTGCCGGTGCTGAGCATCAACGCGCGTTTGTCCGATCGCAGTTTCGCGCGGCTGAAACGCCTGCGGTCCGCCGCACGGCTCATGACTGACGGCATCACGCGTCTGCTGCCGTGCTCCGCGCAGGACGAGGCGCGCTTCGTCGAACTCGGCGTGCCCCGCGAGCGCATCACGGCGACCGGCAATATCAAACTCGACGTGCAGATTGCACCGCTCACCGCGGCGGAACGCGCGCAGCTCCTCCGCGAGCTCGGCCTGCCGGACGGCCTCGTGCTCCTCGGCTCGTCGACCTGGCCCGGCGAAGAGGCGGCGTTGCTCGCGGCCTGGCAACAGGCGCGGGCCGCCGGCTTGCGTTGTTCGCTGCTGCTGGTGCCGCGACATGCCGAGCGCCGCGGCGAGATCGAGGAGTTGCTCGCGGGCGTAAACGCATCCGCGGCCGGTGGCGGCGTGGTGCGCTATCATTTTCGTTCGCGCGGCCCCGCCCCGGGCGAGGTCGACGTGGCGGTCGGCGACACGACGGGCGAGTTGCGGAAGTTCACCCAGCTGGCGGATCTCGTGTTTGTCGGGAAGAGTCTCGCGCCGCACACGGAAGGGCAGACGCCGGTCGAAAGCGCGGCGCTGGAAAAACCGATCCTTCTCGGGACTGGCATGAGCAACTTTCGATCGATCGCGCAGGATCTGGTCGCGCGCGGCGCGGCGCGCGAAGTGGCGGACGCGGCGTCGCTGGCTGTCGCAGTGGAGGAATTGCTGGGCGATCGACCGCGCCGCGCGCAGCTGGCTCGAGCGGCCGGCCAGTGGCGGCGTGACAACGGCGGGGCGGTGGCGCGGACCTTGGCGGTGATTCGAGCGGAAGTTGCCGCCACCAGAAAATAACGCGCCGCATTCGTGCGCCGCAGCTTAGGTCGCGCGGGGAAATGCAGGGCGGTTTCTACGCTAAATTGGAGATTGCACCACGCACCTCGGGACCTACGGTCGCGGTTTTTAGCTTGATGCAGTCTCACGGGCCAAAGCGCATCTATACACCCCACTCGCTCGAATTCTGGTTCAGCAAACTTGAAAACGACTGGTCGGACGCGTTTACCGACGCCCAGTTGGATCAGGGGCGCCAGATCTATCGCGACGGCCAGGTAAGGGAACTCGAACTTACCGACAAGGATGCCATCGTGCATCGGCGGGTCGACAAGAAGGACGAGTACGCCGTCATTGAATGGACGGCCGAGGGTTTGAGCGTCCGCTCCTCTTCGACCGATCGCGAACTCGCTCATGCGCTCGCCGTTGCGGGCCTGCATGAGATCGAAGAGCTGGTGGCGGATGAAATCTCTCCGCTCCCGGGCGATGAGAAGGCGACAAACGGCCACAGCGGTGCCGACACCAACGGTCACCGCAACGGCTTCGGTGGCGGGGTGGCAAAAAGCAACGCAGCCACGAACGGCAACGGTCGCGGCAACGGGCACGCTGCGGTGGCAGCGCCGCCACGGAGCGGGATTGGCAGCGGTCCTTCGCGCACGCTCGTATTGGTCTTCAAAACGAAAACGACCGGGCTCACGTTCCAGGCCACGTGGCTCGATGCGGACAAGAAGACGAAGCATCCCGCGCTCGGGCCGGAAGCGCATGGCAGCGGCAACACGCCCGTGACCTCCGGAGAACGCGCGAAGCTCATCGGCCTCGCGGCCTATGCGCGGAAGGCGCATTTTCATTACAGTCAGGAGACGGGCGTCTACACGATGGAGTCGCTCGTCGAGATCCCGAACTTCCTCAAGACCGTCCTGCCGGCGTGGAAGAAGATGTTCACCATCGAGCTCGACGACAAATCCGCGAACCTGCTCAAGGGCACGCGGATGGTCGAAATCGAGGCTGTGGCGGAGCGCTCCACGACAACGCGCACAGGTGGCGGCTCGGATGTGGCCGCGCTGAATCTCCGTTGGATTTTCCGCGCGGGCGAGCGGATGCTCACCGACACCGAGGTCCATGCGCTCCTCAAGCGCGACGGCCAGCCCGTTATTCTGCCCAGCCTCGGGATTGTGGCGTTGCCGCAGGACAAGTGGGATAGCTATGCCGCCTGGCAGAAGAACGTCGACGAAACGCAACCGGGTGGTGCGGCCGAGCCGACCGCGCTTTCGCCGTACCTGATTTTCTCCCTCTTCAACGATGCGCGGCTCAAGCTGACGCTGTCGCCTGAGATGGAGGCGTGGCGCCAGACGGTGCTCGCGCCGCCGGCTGCTCCGCCGGCCTTGCCGGAGCTGCTCCGGCCCTATCAACGGCGCGGCGTCGAGTGGATGCATCACCTGTGCGATGTCGGCTGCCACGGACTGCTGGCCGACGAGATGGGTCTCGGCAAAACGCTCCAGGTTCTCTCGTTGCTCGCGACGCGCACAATCGCCGACCGGCCGAACCTGATCGTCTGTCCGGCGAGCGTCGTGCCGGTGTGGCGCGAGGAGATCGCGAAATTTTTCCCGCATCTCTCGGTCGATGTGCTGAAGACCGGGCACGACTTCACGCAGCGCAAGGATCCGGTGATCTGGCTTGCGAGCTACACCCAGCTCCGCAAGCACCGCGCGCTGCTGCCCGAGGCCGAGTTTGGTTACGCCGTGCTCGACGAAGGCCAGTTCATCAAGAACCCCGATGCGAAGATCACGCAGACCTGCTTCGCCGTCCGCGCGGCGCATCGGATCGTGCTGACCGGCACGCCGCTCGAGAATCGCCAGCTCGATCTCTGGAGCATTTTCCGTTTCCTGCTGCCGGGCCTGCTCGGCTCGCGCGCCTCCTTCGAGTCGGCCTTGAACGCCGATCGCGAAGGCACGCTCACGCGGCTGCGCGCGCAACTCGCCCCGTTCATCCTGCGCCGCACGAAAAGGGAGGTCGCCACGGAGCTGCCGCCGAAGCTCGAGATGGATCTCATCTGCCCGCTCACCGATGTGCAGCGCGCCGAGTACGCCCGCATCTGCTCGGAAGGCCTGGAGCGACTCGGCGATGATGTGGGCGCGGCGATGCGCGAGAAATCCTTCGGCTTCCTCGCGTTGCTCACGCGCCTGCGCCAGACCTGCTGCGATCCCGACATGCTCCCGTGGCTGAAGGCGCCGCTCAGCGACTCCGGCAAGATCAACCTGCTCGTCGAGAAGCTCACCGAGATCGTCGGCAGCGGCCACAAGGTCGTGATCTTCTCGCAATTCGTGATGCTGCTCGACCGGGTGCGCGAGGCGCTGGCGAAACACTTTCCCGACCTCGCGCGTTTCGAGCTCACCGGCATGACGCTCGACCGGCAAAAACCCGTGCAGTCGTTCCAGAGCGCGCAGGGCGCGGCCGCGATGCTGGTGTCGCTCAAGGCGGCGGGCACCGGGATCACGCTGCACGCGGCGGATTACGTTTTCCTGCTCGACCCGTGGTGGAACCCCGCGGTCGAGGCCCAGGCCGTGGACCGCGTGCACCGTATCGGGCAAACGAATACGGTGTTCGTCTATCGCATGGTGACCGCGGGCACGATCGAGGAGCGGATCCAGGCGTTGAAGGCGTCGAAGAAGGATCTGTTCGACAAGCTCATCGGCGGCCTCGGCGGCGACTTCGATCTGAGCCAGCATTTCACTTCGTTGAAGAGCCTCGTCACGCTGACGGCGGGGCAGCTCGAGAGCGACGAAGTGCAGGAGCCGTACACGATCGATTGAGCGTGGTGCGGGTGGCGCGGGCCGGAGCCGGCGGTTCGTCACTTGAGCGTTGGACTTTGAGCGTTAAGCGTTGAGCGTTCGCCTCGTTCGTAGTCTCTCGATCGACGCTTCCGATGAACCTCCAACGCCTCGCGTCCCTCCTGCTCGCCGCCACCGCTACCGGCATCGCCTCGTTCGCCGCCGAATCGAAGGCACCCATCCCCGCGGCCGCCGCGCCGTCGCGGACGCCGGTCGTGCCTCACGCGTCGGCCCTCGAGTTCATCGACACGAGTTTCGAAAACGCGTCGCCCGTCTGGTACGAGGAGACGACCGATGGCACGATCCTCGTGCACCTGCTCTACGATCATGAACGCGCCTCGCCGAATCGCGCGGCGGGGCACATACATTTTCTGCTGCACGCGAAGCCCGGCGCGAAGCTGACGCTCGAGTTCAGGAATCTCGAGAACGTCTGGAACGGCGTCCGGAGCTCGATCGCGCGCCAGACGAAGACGGTCGTGATTTCCGAGGACGGGCGCACGTGGCGGCATGTGGCGCTCGAGAGCCTGCCGGGCGATCGCATCCGCCTCACGGTCGAGATGCCGGGACCGCGGCTCTACGTCGCGCGCATCGAGCCGTATCGCATTTCCGATCTCGCAGCGTTGCTCGATGGAATTCGCTTCAACCCGCTCGTGCAGATCGAATCGATCGGCCGCACGGTGCAGGGCCGCGGACTCGAGATCGTGCGCATCGGCAATCCGCACGCGCCCTATCGCATCTTCGTGCGCGCGCGTTCTCATCCCTGGGAGCCGGGCGGCAACTGGGTGGCGCAGGGCCTGGTGAAGCGACTGCTCGCGGGCGACGCGGAGGCCGCGCGCTTTCTCGAGCGCTACTGCGTTTACCTGATGCCGATGGCGAACAAGGACGGCGTCGCGCTCGGTCGCACGCGTTTCAACCTGCTCGGCAAGGATCTGAATCGAAACTGGGACCAGCCCTCCGATCCGCAGCTCGTGCCGGAAAATGCCGCGCTCGAACGCTGGCTCACGGGCATGATCGCCGCCGGCCGCAAGCCGCACCTCGCGCTCGAGCTGCACAACGATGGCGGCGGCCGGCTGCACCTCACCCGCACGCCGGTGCCCGAGCTTCCGCGCTATCTCGAACGTATGGCTTTTCTGGAGACGCTGCTGCGCAAGCACACGTGGTTCACCGAAGGGCACACCGGCGGCAGCTTCCACAACGTCGGCACCATGGGCGATGGCTGGCTCTCGCGTTTCCAGATCGACGCCGTGGTGCATGAATTCAACGCGAACTGGATCGCGGGGCTGAAGGAACCGCCCCTCGGCAAACACTGGGAAGCGTACGGCGCGGATCTCGCGACGGTGTTCTACGAATATCTGGGTGCCACCCGGCCGTGATCGGTGCCGGCGCGGCGTTCAAGGCCGCCGGCGCAACGGCACGCTGGGCAGCCGCGGATACATTTCACGCGATGAGGAGGCTTGGTCCTCGCGCGCTGGCGGGGCCACTCGAGGGGCGGGTGCGGCGGCGGGCAACTGCCCGGCCGCGCGCGCGGCGGCTTCGCGCAATTTGTCCTTCTTGCTCTTGCGCTTTCCTTTCACGCCTCCGGTGCCGGGCGCCGCGGGGACGCCGGCCTCGGTCGTGAATGCGGCCGCGGCGTCACGCTCGATTTCCACCGGCTCGAATCCCGCGATCTGTTCGCGCGGCAACCGCAGGCCGTGGCGTTTCTCGATCAGTTTGAAATGAGCATGCGTGTCCACGCTGATGAAGCTCACCGCCACGCCCGGTTCGCCGGCGCGGCCGGTGCGGCCGATGCGGTGCGTGTAATCGGTCGCGGAACGGGGGAGGTCGTAGTTCACCACGGCTGGCAGGCCGACGATATCCAGTCCACGCGCCGCGACGTCGGTGGCGATCAGCACGCGTGTCTTCGACGCCTTGAAGTCGGCCAGCGCCTGCGTGCGTGCGCCCTGGCTCAACTCGCCGTGCAGCGCATCCGCCTTCAGTCCGGCACGGCGCAGCTTGTCCGCAACGTGCTCCGTCGCGTATTTCGTCGCGACGAACACCAGCACGCGCGTCCATCCATGAGTCTCGATCAGGTGCCGCAACAATTGCGTGCGGCGCGGCGCATCGACCTCGATCGCGCGTCGTAGAATGTCCGGCGCGGTCGCTGGTTCGGTCGCGACCGCGATGCGTACGGGATCGCGCAGGAGGCTGCGCGCGAGCGACTCGACCTCCGGCGGAAACGTTGCGGAGAAAAGCAGGGTCTGTCGCCGCTCCGGTAACAGCGCCACGATCCGCGCGAGCTCCGCGGAGAAGCCGAGCGCGAGCAGGCGATCGGCTTCGTCGAGCACGAGCGTCGACACGGTCGCGAGCGACACGGCGTTGTGCTCGATGAGATCGAGCAGGCGTCCTGGCGTCGCGACCAGTACGTCTGCGCCTCCGCCCAGCGCCATCATCTGCGGATTGATCGAGACTCCACCGTAGACGACGAGGGTTTTCTGCGGCTCTGGCAGATAACGACCGTAGCGGCGCACGGCCTCGCCGACCTGTGCCGCCAGCTCGCGCGTAGGGACGAGAATCAAGGCCCGCGCGATGCGTCCCGGAGGGCGGCGCGAGAGGGAGAGGTGTTGGAGCAGTGGCAGGACGAATGCGGCCGTCTTGCCCGAGCCGGTTTGGGCCGAGGCCCAGACATCCGCGCCGCGAAGGATCGCGGGAATTGCAGCCACCTGGATCGGCGTGGGCGCGACATATTCCTTGCCGGCGATGGCGCGCAGCAAGGGCTCGGATATATTCAGGGCGGAGAAGGTGCTTCCTGTCGTTTCCATGGCTCGAGGGCGGCGCGAATCAGCCAAGGTGAACCACAATCGTATGGCCTTCGAACGAGACCCGATCGCCCGCGACGAGCTTCTTGCGCTTCTGCGTTTCGATCGCGCCATTGACGAGCACGCGCCGCTCGGCGATCGCCTGCTTGGCCGCGCCTCCGCTTTCCGTGAGGCCTCCGAATTTGAGAAACTGGCAGAGCTCGATCGGCACGGCGCGCACCGTGACGGTGCGTGGCTCGGACGAGGATTGCGGCTGGTCTTCTGGCATCGGGCCAACGTCGCGCGATGCGAGCGAGGAGTCGACCTCTCAATCCAAGCGCGAGAAAAGGAGCGGCCGAGCGCTATCCTCCCGTCGGCGGCCGGCGGATCGCGGGCAGGTGGGCGGCCTGGTGGAGGAGTGCGTCCTTGCTGGCGCCCAGCTCGTGGGCGAGCGCGTTGAGACGCACGGCATCCGCGGGGGAAAGCGTCGTGATGCGCTCGGTGCCGTCGCGATCGACCCAGCGCACGTGATGCGGGCGTTGTCGCGATGTCTTCACGAGATCGCGCAGGAAATCCTGCTCGGATTCAGGTAGGTTCATGGGGGCGACTCTCTCATGCGGGCCGCGCGCCAAGCCAGTTCCAATCGCGGAGCCTGCCCGGGGCGCGGAGCGCGGCGATGCGGGAATCAGAGCGCGCTGCTTGTTCCGCGGATGCTCGGGCTCCGTGAGTGAGAGCTTGAACTCTCGCGCGATTTGCGTCCCGCTCCCGCCGCCGTGCCCCCTCACGACACCGAAACCGCCCGCTGGTTTGCCGCCGAAGTGCAGCCGCACGAACCGGCGTTGCGCGGCTATTTGCGCGGGTCGTTTCCGGCCGTGCGCGATGTGGACGATGTCGTGCAGGAATCGTATCTGCGGATGTGGCGGGCGCGGGCGGCGCAGCCGATTCAGTCGGCCAAGGCATTTCTGTTTACCGTGGCGCGCCGGCTCGCCCTCGATCTCGTGCGGCGCGAAACGATCTCGCCCTTGCGTGGCGTCGGCGATCTCGCGGATCTGTCGGTGGCGGACGATCGGCTGGGCGCGGTCGAGTCCATCGGTGAGCAGGAGAAGATCCGGCTGCTGTCCGAGGCGATCGGTGCGCTGCCGGCGCGTTGTCGTGAGGTGGTGGTTCTCCACAAGATCAAGGGGCTGACGCAGCGCGAAGTCGCGGTGCGCCTCGGGCTCGCGGAGAAGACGGTCGAGAATCAGGTCTCGCTTGGGATGAAGCGCTGCGAGGATTTTTTCCGGCGGCGCGGCATCGAATATTTTTAACGCCATGGAACGCGAGCAGTCCTCCGATTCTCCGCCCGCTCCAGCGACGTCGCGTCCGAAGCCGCTCGACTGGCCGCAATTCGCGGGCACGTCCGATGCGGTGGCGCGTGGAATCGACGCTTATGTACGCCGCCGGCGGCGACGCCGGATGGCGACGGTCGCGAGTGTCGCCGCGGTGGTGCTGATGGCGGGGTTTGTATGGCGCACGGCGGGGGTGCGCAGCGACGAGCCGCTGGCTCCGGCGCTCGCAGCCGCGGGGGCGCCGGTTGCGCGTGCGACGACCGTGGTCTCGCGGCCCTCGCGGCAAACGTTGCCCGATGGATCTGAAGTGGAGTTGAAAGCGGGCGCCGAGATCGCGGTGGATTTCGCTGCGGGACAGTCGGGCGTGCGGCTTGTGCGGCTCGTGCGCGGCGAGGCTCATTTTACCGTCGTGAAGAATCCGGAGCGGCCGTTTGTGGTCGCGGCCGGCGGAGTCGACGTACGTGCGGTGGGAACCGCGTTTTCCGTGCAATGGGGCGGTGGCGAGGTGGATGTGCTCGTGACCGCCGGGCGCGTGGCGCTGGACGCGACGGCCCGGACGCCGGTCGCGGCCGGTGCTCTGCCGAGCGCCGGCTCCGAGCCGACAGAGAATGACCGAGCCCAGGTGGAAGCCGGCGGGACCGAGATGCGAGAGCCCCTTGCGTTTGTGGACGCAGGCAGTCGCGCGATCGTCGCCACCACGGCGGGCGCGTCGCTGACACCGCGCGTGGAGATCGTGACGGCGACGGAAATGGGCGAACGTCTCGCGTGGCGGGTGCCGCGCCTGGAGTTCAGCGCTACGCCGCTGGTGGAAGTGGTCGCGATGTTCAACCGCCATGCGGTCCCGCAGGCCGGCGCACCGACGACGCGATTGACGCTGGCGGAGGAGGAACTGGGCGCGTTGCCGCTGAGCGGCATGCTGCGCGTCGATAATGTGACCGTTCTCCTGCAGATCATGGAGTCCTCCTATGGGATCGCTGCGGAACAGCGCGGGAATGGGGAAATCGTGCTGCGCAAGGGGAAATAGTACAGCGGCGGCGCGAGGCGGATAGAGAACGTGACGGCGGTTTGATCGGGATTTCTTCCCCTGTAGTAACAGGGGCGGTCCAATATTCATTCCCGCGTTTTCTTTTTTTCTGAAAAACGCTTGGGGGTCTGAGCCGCGTGCTTCGTCTGCCTCTTTAGATGTCCCACGTCCCACCGTTGCATTGCCCGTCGCAATGCGCCGATCCCTGTTTTGCGTTCGTTCGCCATTGTGGCGGGCGGCGCGGTGTGCGTGCGGTTTTCGTTTTCCTTTTTGCGTGGGCGGTGGGCTTCGCGACGGAGCCCGTGCGGATGTCGTTTGATCTTCCGGCTGACGAGGCGGAGAAGGCACTCAAGCGATTTTCGGTTCAATCGGGCATCGATGTCGTCTTCGCGACTGGAATCGTCGCGGGCGTGAAGACTCGCGCGGTCAAGGGCGAGATGACGGCGCGTGAAGCGCTCACGGCGATGCTCGCGCGCACGAAGCTCTCGGCACGGCAGGATGCCGCCACGGGCGCATTCATGATCAACCGGGCCCACGACCCAAACGCCCATCGGGCGACGCAGGCTCCGGCCAGCGGCGATCGCCCGGTCCACGATGATACGGCCCTCACGTCCCCCTCCCACGCAAACTCCATGAGCTCCAACAAACGTTCACCCGCGTTCCAACGCGTCTTCAGCGCCGTCGCCGCGCTTTTCGTCGGCGCCGGTTCCGCTTCGGCGCAATCTCCCGGTGCCGCCGGCGCCCAATCCGGGCGCGCGGGCCTGGCCCAAGGCTACGGTGCCGTCTCGGGCGTCGTCTCGAACGCCGCCACCGGCGAGTTCCTGAGCGGCGCGATTCTGACGGTCGATGGTGCGGTCGTGCCGGCGACGACAGATCGCTCGGGCGAGTTCGTCCTGATCCTGCCGGAAGGCCGGCACGTGATCGGTGCGGCCTTCACGGGCTTGAAGGAAATGCAGCGCACAGTCGCGGTCGCGGCGGGCGCGGCGGCGCAGCAGGATTTCGCGCTCACTTCGGACATCTACCAACTCGAGAAATACGTCGTGTCCGGGTTGCGCGAGGGCCAGGCCGCGGCGATCCAGAACGAGCGGCAGTCGATGAATGCAAAGTCGGTCGCCGCGATCGATGCCTTCGGCAATCCTGGGGCCGCCGTGGGCGAGCTCATCCAGCGTTTGCCCGGAATCGCGGTCGATATCGGATCCGGCGGCGACCCGAGCGGCATCTATATACGCGGGATGAACCATACGTTCAGCTCGATGATGGTCGACGGCAACCAGCTTCCGGTGACGGACGGCCAGACGGTCGCGGGTGTGTACACGTATCTCGGCCAGGTGAGCACGAACAACGTCGAATCGCTCGAGATCATCAAGGCGCCGCTGCCCGACATGGATGGCAACGCCATCTCGGGCTATATCAACCTGCGTACGAAACGGGCTTTTGATCGCGCGCCCGGCCGGATCATCACCGCGACTGTGGGCACCAAATGGACCGAGCTCGATCAACATGGCAGCGTGCCCGGCAAGGATCGGCCCAAGCTGGATCTGCTCAGCCTCGGCTATTCGGAGGTCTTCAGCGTGTTTGGTGGCAGGAATAATCTGGGTGTCTCCGGCTCGATCAACTTCAACGCGAGCGGCACCTATGTTTATGAAGCCGGACCCAATCTCGCGACCAATAATGCGAACCAGACCTATTTCGTGGCTCCGCCGGCCGCCGGCGCTGAACTCGAGCCGCTTGTCCGCGGATGGAGCTCGGGCAACTGGAATGCCAACGATTCGAACAGCTATGGCAAGACCTACGGCCTGAACGTGGACTACAAGGTGAACGACGAGACGGTGGTCTATATGAAAGCCAATTTCAGCGACACGAGCACCGATGACGATGCGTATCCCTCGTACTTCCGGTGGCGGCTCTACGCCCCGCAATCGGCGGCGAGCTTCGCGCCGGGCAGTACCTACGATCTGGTGCAGTCGAGCCCGACCGCGGGAACCGTGGACCTCGAGTCCACGCTCTATAAGAGGGAAAGCAAGGCGGTGGGACTGTCGGCCGGGTTCGAACGGAAGCTCTTCGGCCGGACGGCGAAGCTGACGTTCGACGCGAGCTATAATAAAAATCGCACGACGTATCCGGCCATCAATGAAGTGAAGGCGCGGATCACCGGGGTGGGTTTTCAGATCGATCGCCGTGGCCGGGACGAGTGGTTTCCGGCCGTTACGCAGACGAACGGACCCGACTGGAGTGACCCCGCGAGTTATGCGATTGCTCCATCCCAGCCCGCTGGTTCGCGTATCATCGATTTCCACGTTCCGTCGACGACGCAGAGTCTGAAGGCCGATTTCCAGAAGGATCTGGCGACCGTGGTGCCCGCTTATATCAAGGTGGGAGTTAAGCATGCATCGAACCGGGTCACCTCGGACCGGCGGTTGAACTACTATACATGGGCGGGACCCACCACCGGCGGAATTGCCCCGTTTGTCGGTTATAACATGGTCACCGGCAGCGGGAACTATGGCCCGTTTCCCTTCCTGCAGGTTCCGACCACGGGGTTGGCAAATGATCTCTGGTCGGACCCGTCGAACTGGACCCAGACACCGGTGCAGGTCTGGCAAAGTACAGATTATGGAGCCGGCTCGTATGCCGATGTAAAGCAGCAGATCACGGCGGCCTATGTACAGGCTCAGATCAAGTTGAACCGGCTGCGCATTCTGGGCGGATTGCGGGCGGAGCAAACCCAGGCGTCCGGGGCGAGTCCGACCCAGCGTGCCATCAACAGCGGTCCCGAGGCCAACAACGCCTCGGCTGCGCTGTCCGCCGAGGAAAACAGAGCCCGCGCGCTGGCTAAATGGGCCGTGATGGGGCGGCAGGAATCGGAATATAAGAATGTGTTTCCGGGACTGCATTTCGTCTACAGTTTCGGTGGCGGCCTGCAGGCGCGCGCGAGTTACAATGTCTCGATCACCCGGCCAAGCCCGAGCGAGTTGACCCCCCGGCACAATGTCAACGAGGCCAATCGCACCATCTCGAAGGGCAACGCCGAGCTGAAGCCGTACACCTCCGATAATTTCGAGGCCGCCCTGCAATATTATTTCGAACCGGTGGGGACGCTCTCCGTGGGCGTGTTTCTGAAGGAGATCAGCAACTATTTCCGGAGTTTCCCCTCATCGGTCGGCGCCGGACCCGACAATGGTTTCGATGGGCAATACGAGGGTTACACCCTGAATCAGAACCGGAATGTCGGAGGTGCGCGAATTCGGGGGATCGAGGTCAACTATTCACAGCAATATACGTTTCTGCCGGGACTGCTGAAGGGCCTGGGCTCCCACGCCAACTTTACCTACCTGGATACCCAGGGCGACTTCGGAGGGATCACGTCGGTCACGAGGCTGCCGAACTTCACGCCGCGCAGCTTCAATGCGGGTGTGACCTACCGGGCGCGGGGCTTCGACCTGCGCGTGCTCGGCAATTATCGTGGTGAGACCTATATACAGTCGCTCACCGCAGGAAGCGCGACCGCCAGCGGCACCGGCACGGGCGGAATCATCGGACGGCAGGTATTCGATACTTATCAAAAAAGCCGGCTGCTTGTAGACGTGAAAGCTGCGTACACCATCAACCGGACCTATTCGGTCTATCTGGATGTTTATAATCTGACCAACGAATGGAGCTTTCAGCGGGTGACGTATAACTTTGGTCGTGAGCTTCCCTTTCAGGCCCAACACAACGGCCGGGTTTTCCACGCGGGGATCAAGGCGCGGTTCTGAGATATATAGGCGGCGTGCCCTCACCTCGGCCGATATCGCCGAGGGCGAACCTAAGCCCATCCGAGTAGTTGCGGTCCCCAATCCCTCCCTCATGAAAATACCACCCCGTCTCCTCCACGCGATCGTCGCTGGCATCGCGTTTTCCGCCTCCGTCTTCGCCGCCCAGCCGCTGCCTCAGGGCAAGGCGAATTTCTCGCTCACGCTGGGCAACCTCGACACGACCAGCTATACCGTCGTGCGGCTCGCCAACTACACCTTCAACAGCGCCAACGGCACGGTGGGTGCGACGTTCTGGAGCTGGCGCAGCGACGTCGAGGATCCGAAGCAGGCGGTCAACTCCCACACCTGCACGTTCGACGGCTACACGAAGACCTGTACGCAATACGTGCCCTACGGCTGGATGGGCAAGCCGGGCGGAATCTGGTTTCACCGCGACGGGAACTACACGTATAACACGTTGACCGGCGCCTTGTACATCGAATGGATCAACGAATGGGCCGGTGTCACCGAGGACTGGGCGGTCACGTTGCCGGAAGCAGGCATCGCGCGGCTGGATTTCGTATCGTCCAACTATGGGATCACCCACGGCCGCGGCTGGGGCAGCAATGCCTCGTGGAGCACGTACAAGACGATGTCGCAGATCGCCTCGAGTTATCGCGTCGATTTTTCCGGTGCCCGCGTACGGGTGTATTTTCCCAGCGGGGCCATCACCGCCGAGAACTGGACGAACGAAACCCTGAAGCTGTCGCTCTATACAACGCCGAGCGCACCGACGCCCGTCAATTCCATGCACACGAAGCAGCCGACCTCGGTCTGCACCGGCGGGTGCTCGAACTCGTTCACGGGGGTGATCTATCACATCGGTAGCGCGAACAGCAGCAGGAGCATGTACTATAATCACCATTGCGCATGTCTGCCGAACCTATCGACGTATCCCTGTTACTCCGGCACCATTCACCCTTATGCGTTCCAGCAGATCATCGACGACAGCGGCGCGTTGCGCGGCTTCGTCGGCATCGAGGTGCAGAATCAGCCGACCAACGCGAATTACCAATACCAGTTGAAGGCGTATTTCCGGTGATTGCGGTTTCACGCCGCCCCGGACGCGCGAGCATGATCCCCGGATATCGTTTCGCCGCCGGTGCGGCGTGGCTGATTGTTGTCACTGCACTCCACGCTGCCGGGCTTAAATGGACTGCGACCGCGCACACCGTGACCGCCGATCCCGCGCGGTCGGAGATCGCCGCGAGCTTCGCATTCAGCAATGAGAACGACGTCTCCATTACGATCACGGAAGTTCAGACTTCCTGTGGCTGCACCGCGGCCACGCTCGGGAAGAAAACGTACGCACGCGGCGAGAGCGGGAAAATCGATGTCGTGCTGCACTATACCGGCGATGTGAGTCCGATCGAGGAAGCTGTGACCGTCATCACCGACGAGCCGGGAGGAAAACCGCAGCGGCTCGCGCTCAAGGTAGTGATCCCGATCCAGCCGCAGCGTGGGCGTGTCGAGATTCGTCCGCGGATAGTCCGCTGGACGCGCGGCGCGCGCGTGCAATCGCAGGTTGTGAACCTGCGCATCACTCATCCCGACGACGCGCTCCGCCTGGTCGCGGCCGCGGCGAACGATCCGGCTTTCCGTGTGCAATTGCGCGAACCGAGGGTCGACGATCCCGGCCTTTACGAGCTCGTCATTACTCCCGTCGCGCTCGATCACGCGCGGATCGCTGAGATTGTCGTGAGCACCAACTCGGGTCAGCTCGAAAAGGGCGGCGCCCCGATCGTCTATCGCATCGCCGCGGTCATCGAATAGACGTCGCCGAAGGCGATGCGGCGGGACGTGTACGCGGCAACGCGGCATCAAGTAGCCGATGTTAACTTTATCTGCGCTCGGGATGGGGCGACGGGGACTGCGATATACCGTGGGCCGCGCGTGTTCCTTGGTTCATCCGATTGATTCCGGTGACGGACAAGTAACCGAGAGTTTACTTGCGGCGATTTTCGCGACTCGCAAGGGTATGGTCATCCCATGGATTCCCGATCCACGGTCTCCCATTACCGCTCATCATGATCCTGATTTTCCGGCTATTGGCTTTCAGTCTTATTCTTGTTTCCGTCCGTGCCGCGGATTCCGGTCTCACGCTCCGCGCGGGAGCGGCCCGCGCCGACATCACGCCGGAACCCGAGGTGCGCAATTGGGTGACCGGCAAGCCGTATGGCGACGTGCTCGACCGGTTGTTCGTGCACGCGTTGGTGCTCGACGATGCGACCACCAAAGCCGCCTTGATCCGGTGGGATCTCGTGGACGTTTCCGAATCGGCGCGCGATGAAGTGCGCAAAGCCGTCGGCGCGGCGCTCGGGATGCCGGGGGCGAATATTCTCGTGCACGCGAGCCACACGCATTCCGCGCCGTGGGCACCGGTTTATAATGCGGGACATCGCGGCAACGAGCGCGACACGTGGTGGGCGATTCGCCACATGCCGCCGCAGAACGATCACCCGCCATTCCAGCGCTGGATGGCGCGTCTGATCGAGGCGTCGGTCGACGCGGCGAAGCGCGCGGCGGCCACCGCGGCGCCCGTGAGCGTTTCGATCGGCCGCATCGCGGTCAGTGAATACCTGAACAACCGGCGCCCGCGGATGCCCACGTGGGGTCTCGCGGAGGCGAAGCGCCCGGCGCCGATCAACTACAATCATCCCGATTGGAATCCCGACGTGCTGCAGGGCGGCGCGAGCTTCGGGCCGCTGGATCGCACGCTTGCGCTCGTGTCGTTTCGCGGCACGGATGATAAATCCATCGCCTCTCTCTTCCACGTGGCGTGCCATGCGGTGTCGATCTACCCGTCGAATCCCGCGATCTCCGCCGACTGGCCGGGCGCGACATCGCGGACGATCTCGGCGGCGCTCGGCGGTGAGAGTTTTTTCCTGCAAGGCTGCGCGGGTGACATCAATCCCTGGCGGCGCGGCGAACCGGCGGTCGCGACGATGGCCGGCGGGCTCGCGACCAAGGCGCAGGTCGCCGCGCGCTACAGTGTGAAACTCACGACGGCGCCGCTCGCAGTGGGTCGCACGACGATCGATCTGCCGCTCACACCGGTCGCCCGGGAGCGTGTCGGCGCCGAGACGGTGAAGGCCGAGGTTCAGGCGATCGTGTGCGGACCGCTCGCGATCGTGGGCCTGCCGGGCGAGCCGATGACGGAGCTCGGCATGGCGATTCGGGACCAGTCGCCGTTTCCGCAGACGCTCGTGCTCGGCTACACCAACGGCAATGGCGTGCACTACGTCGGCATGCCGCACGAAAAGGCGCGGGGCGGCTACGAGACGACGGCCGCGGGAGCGGGCAAGGAAGAGAGCGGGCCGATGTTGGTCGAGGCGGCGGGGCGCGTGTTGCGGGAGATTTTCGACGCGACGCGCAAGTAGGGTGAGGGGCTGGGATTACGTGGCGTGTGATCGCGGCCGAGGGGGGCGTGTTCAACGTTACGAATTGGCGCGGGGAGCAAAGGAGTTGTCATCACGGCTGCGACCGCGAACCTCTGCGGAGCACCCCATGAAACTGCACCTCCGTCACTCGTTGATCGCCACGGTTGTCTCTCTTTTCGGGCTGGCCGCGCCGCTGGCAGCGCAGTCGTCCGCACCCGCACGCGCGGCGGAAGCGCAGTGGTTCAAAGGCAACCTGCACACGCACACGCTCTGGAGCGATGGGGACGATTATCCCGAGATGGTCGCCGACTGGTATAAACAAAATGGATACCACTTTCTCGGCCTTTCCGACCACAACGTCCTGCAGCAGGGCCAGCGCTGGTTCGAGCTCAAGACGCCGGTGTCGGTCGGCGGGAGCGTCAACCTCCGCGGTGGCGGTGCCGTGCTGGAGAAGTACCTGCGGCGGTTCGGGCCGGATTGGGTCGAACAGCGCGAGGAGAACGGCAAGAAGTTCGTGCGGTTGAAGCCGCTCGACGAGTACCGTTCGCTGCTCGAGGAGCCGGGGCGTTTTCTGATGATTCCGAGCGAGGAAATCAGCTCATCGTGGAAGCGCGCGAAGACCGGGACGACGCCGGAGCAGGGCGGCCCTGTACACATCAATGTGACGAACCCGCGCGAGTTCATTGCTCCCGCGCAAGGCGACAACGCGGTGGGCGTGATGGATCAGGTGCTCGAAGCTGTCGCGGCTCAGCGCGAGAAGACAGGGCAGCCGATGTTTGCCCACATCAATCATCCCAATTTTCGCTACGCGATCACGGCGGACGAGTTGATGCAGGTGAAGCGCGAGCGGTTCTTCGAGGTCTACAACGGCCATCCGGGCGTGATCAACGATGGCGACGCCACGCACCTCAGCATGGACGCGATGTGGGATGCGATGCTGACGCGCCGGCTGACCGATCTCGGGCTCGACCTCGTGTACGGTGTCGGCGTGGACGATTCGCATCACTATCACCAGCAGGCGATCGGCAAGAGCAACTCGGGCCGCGGCTGGGTCATGGTTCGTGCGAAACACCTCACGGCGGAATCGATCGTGAAGGCAATGGAAGCGGGCGATTTCTACTCGTCGAATGGCGTGACGCTCACCGACGTAAAGCGGGGGCCGAAGCAGTTGTCGGTCACGATCAAGGCTGAGCCGGGTGTGACTTATGTGACGCAGTTTCTCGGCACGCGGCGCGGCTACGACCCGAGCACGGAACTGCTCGCGGCGGAGCCGAAAGGCCGAACGCTGCCGCACCGGCGTTACAGCAAGGATGTCGGCGCCGTGCTCGCCGAGGTGAAAGGCACGAGTGCGAGCTACACGTTGAAGGGCGATGAGATTTACGTGCGCGCGAAAGTGATTTCCTCGAAGCCGAAGGTGAATGGCAGCGTGGCCGGTGAGTTCGAGATGGCCTGGACGCAGCCGTTGGTTGGGGCGAAGTAAGGGTCGAGGACATTTGGAGTAGCAGGGGCGTCCCGCCGCAACCTAACCGGTGCTGTTCGTGTAGCCCGCCTCGGGAGAGGCGGGATTGACTGGCAATCAAGGTGCCGCCGGTCCCTGCTCTCCCGAGCAGGGCTGCGTGAAGCGATTTTCCCCCGGCCGAGAAAGTTAATGCTGGGGCGGCCCTTCCGCGTTCATGGATGGGACGCCCATGCTACACAGAGCCGGATGCGGGCGGGATGCCTGCGCTATTCTTGAGCGCTCACACAGGCAGGAGCCGCTGTCGCACCGACGCGAGCAGATCGGCGTAGCCGCCGAGGAATTGGTTCAGCGTATGCAGTGTCGCGCCGTAGCCAAGGAACTCACGCGGGCTCATCCCTTCCTCGTCGTGGGCGCGGATGAAATCGGGAAACTTCTCGCGCAGCTCGGCGATGATCGCGGGATCGACGGGATCATCGAGGGTGCGACGGAGGTTGGTTTCCGAGACGTTGAATTTCGTCCACCACGTATACGGAACCGTCTGGAGCACCTCGGGGCCGATGATCTCCGACCAGTGGCCTTCGTGGCGGTAGGCGGCGGCGAGCAACGTGCCCGGATAGCCTCGCGCGCGGAAGATCCGGTGGGCGTGTTTGAAGACCGCGATGCCGGCCCAATCGAGCAGGCCGGGCGAGGTGGCGATCTTCTCTTTCTCGGCGACGCGTTTCAGGTGATCGTCGACGCGGCCGATCATCAGCGTGATGTAGGGCCGGATCGCGCTGGCATCGCGCCCGGCCGCTTGGGCGCGTTTGAGTCCGCGCTCGAGCGCGCCCGCGACGGCGATGGCCTGCGCGACGGAGAAGCTGACTGTAGCATTAATCCGGATACCGCGGGCGGTCATCTCTTCCAGCGCGGCGATGCCGACCTCGGTCGCGGGCGCCTTGATCGCGATGTTCGGTGCGAGCGAGGCGAGCTGGGTCGCCTGTTCGACCATGAGGTCCTTGTTCGCGTAATATTTCGGGCTGACCTGGGCGGAGAGGAATCCCTTTGCGCCGCGCGTGGCCTCGTAGACGGGCTTCAACCGCGAGGCGGCATCGGCGGCGAGCGTGTGGATGAGTTTCCACGCGATGTCGTCCTCGGTGGCATGCGGTTCGTCGCGGGCCAGCCGATCGATGATCGGGAGGCAGAGATCGGGTCGCGCCTTGACGGCTTGGGAAACAATGACGGGGTTCGACGTGCCGCCCGTGGCGCCGAGCGCTACGGCTTCGGCGAGCTCGTCGGGCACGCCGGAATCGTTCCACCAGTCGGCGCCGAGCGCCGTCATCTGCTGCATGCGGGAAGGGGTCATGTGATTTGGAGATGCAGGGCGGTCATACGCCGGCGTGTTCGCGCACATAAGCGCGGGCGGTCCTGGCTTTCGGCAACGCGGGCACTTTAACCGGATTTTCCTCGGCTTCAACGACGAGCCATCCGCGATATTCGGCCTGCGCGAGGATCTGAAAGAGCGCGGGAAAATCCACACTTCCGTCACCCGGAATCGTGAACACGCCTTCGCTGACGGCGCGATAGAACGACCAGCCTTCACGCCGCACGCGGTCGACGATCTCCGGGCGCACGCTCTTCAAATGGACGTGCGCGATGCGGGCGGCGTGGCGACGGGCGACGGCGACGGGATCCAGGCCGGCAAACGCGAGATGTCCCGGATCGAGCACCAGCGAGAGCTCGGGGACCGAGGCGAGGAGGCGCTCGAGGTCGGCTTCCGCCTGGATGACCGTGCCCATGTGGTGATGGTAGACGACCTTCAACTCCTCGCGCGCGGCGATCTCCGCGAAGTGTCTCAAGCCGGCGATAAGCCGCGGCCATTCCTCTTCGGTGAGGCGCGGTCGTTCATTGCCCGCGAAGCCCAGGGCCGCTTCCCGGGTGCCGTGGATGCAGCGCGTGCATTCGGCGACGATCGCCACCCGCGCGCCGAGCGTCTTGAGCAGATTCAGATGCGACCGAAACGACGACTCTTCCGCCGCGAGGTCGCGTGAAGCGAGAAACGTGCTGTGCCAGCCGCTGGCCAGCCGGAGGTCATGTGACGCGAGGGCGGCCGAGAGGGCGTCCGGGATTCTTGGATACGCGTGACCGAGCTCGGTGCCCGCATAACCTGCAGCGTGCATTTCGCGCAGGATCGTGTCGAGGGGCACGTCGCCGGCGAGATCGTCGAAGTCGTCGTTGCTCCAGATGATCGGGTTTGCGCCGACGAGGCAGTCGCGGAGAAGGGCGGGGGCGAGAGGCGAGGGCATCGGGAAAGACAATGTTCTCAGTCGCTGGTGGAGGCGAAATGGTTGCGAGGGACCGTGCGCGAGCGCGTCGCCGGCGAGTTTTTATGTCCGATCAGTAATAGAATCGCTGCCGGTTTCTCGCCTTGTCGTACGCGGCGCGGGCGGCCCGCACTGCCGTGACCTTCGATGTCGACGCCATCGGCACGTCCCACCACGAGTAGCCCGGCAGGCGCGCGTCGGCCGGGACTTCGACGCAGATCAAACGGACGCCCGTCGCGGTCTTCGCCTCGGCCAAGGCCGTGCGGAGCTCTTCGGGCGTGTTGGCGCGCACGGCGGAGGCGCCGAGGCTTTCGGCGTTTTTCACAAAATCGACGGCGGCGAAACCACCCTCGAGCCGGGCGCTCTTGCTCGCGCGATGGCGGAATTCGTTGCCGAAACTTTTGCCACCGCAGCCACGCTGCAGGCCGTGGATGCAGCCGAAGCCGTGGTTGTCGACGAGCACGATCGTGAGTTTCAGGCCTTCCTGAACCGCGGTGACGATCTCGGTGTGCAGCATCAGATAACTGCCATCACCGAGGAATGCGTACACCTCGCGCGCCGGGTCGGCGAGCTTCACGCCGAGCGCGCCGGCGACTTCGTAGCCCATGCAGGAGTAGCCGTACTCGGAGTGATAATCGTTCGGCGCGTGCGAGCGCCAGAGCTTGTGTACATCGCCGGGCAAACCGCCGGACGCGTGCACCATGGTGCCTTCGGCGCCGCAGGCGCGGTTTACTTCGTCGATCACCTGCGCCTGCGTGAGGGCGATGCCGCGCTGCGCTGCAACGAGGGTCGCGCGCGTGCGGTCCCAGGCCGCGCGTGCACGGGCAACTCCGGTGCGGTAACCGACGGGCGCCTGCCAGCCGGCAAGCGCGTGCGCAAGTTGGTCGAGGATGGCGCGCGCGTCGCCGACGAGGGGGAGCGCGCCGTGTTTGTGCGCGTCGGCCGCGTGGATGTTGATGGCGATGAAGCGGACGCGCGGGTGCTGGAACTGCGTCTTGGAGGCGGTGGTGAAATCGCTCAGTCGCGTGCCGATGTTGATGACGAGGTCGGCCTCGAGTGCGAGGGCGTTGGCCGCGGCTGTACCGGTCACGCCGATGCCGCCGAGGCAGGAGGGATGCGCGTCGAGAATCGCGCCTTTGCCGGCCTGCGTGACGGCGACCGCGATTCCGGTGGCGGAGGCGAGCGAGTGCAGAGCGTCGACGGCGCCACTGTAATGCACGCCGCCGCCGGCGACGATCAGCGGTCGTCGGGCGGCACGGATCAACTGGGCCGCGGCCTGCAGGCTGGCTGTCGAACACGGTACGCGATCGATGGTGTAGACGCGTTTCTCGAAAAACTGCTCGGGGTAAGCGTAGCTCTCCGCCTGCACATCTTCGGGCATCGCGATCGTGACGGCGCCGGTTTCCGCCGGATCGGCGAGTACGCGCATCGCCTCGGGCAGCGCGGTGAGGATCTGCTCGGGCCGGTTGATGCGGTCCCAGTAACGCGAGACGGGACGGAAGCAGTCGTTGACGCTCACGTCATGACTTCCTGGATACTCGAGCTGCTGCAGAACGGGTGCCGGAGCGCGGTTCGCGAAGATATCGCCAGGCAGCAGGAGCACGGGCAGGCGGTTGACGGTCGCGACCGCAGCGCCGGTGATCATGTTGGTAGCGCCCGGACCGATCGAGCTCGTGCAGGCAAACGTGCCGAGCCGCTGCCGCGCCTTGGCGAACGCGACCGCGGCGTGGACCATCGCCTGCTCGTTTTTCGCCTGGAGGTAGGGGAGCGCGCGGCCGCCGTGCTCTTCGAGTGCCTGGCCGAAGCCTGTGACGTTACCGTGGCCGAAAATTCCCCAGACGCCGTTGATGAGGCGGTGCTCGATGCCGTCGCGCGCCACATATTGCTGCTGCAGAAATCTCACCAGCGCAGCCGCCATGTTCAGGGTCACTGTTCTTTTCATAAGCGACGAGGGGAAGCGGTCCGCGGGAAAAGCGGGGCGTTTCATGTAAACGGTACCACGCGCCGGAGGGTCAACTTGATTCCGCGGTGGCGATGATCGCAGAGCGCATCGCCCGGTTGACGACTCCCGCCTCTCCCGAGTCAGGTCACCAGGATCCGACGAGGGTCTGTATGGCCCGCTTCGGGAGAAGCGGGACGGCTGGAACGGCCGCTTGAATGGGTGTGCGCTTGACGCTCTGACGGAGCCGCATGTAAACGTTTTCAGGTCCCCCATTGTCGCGCGGATCGCGCGGCCGAATCCTCACTTTTTGTGCGCCTCGTGTCCTGGAAAACCCCGTCTCTTCTCCTGTTGCTCGCTGGGGTGCTCGCGAGTCTGCCGACCGCGGGCGCGAAGCCGGGCAAGGCCGTGCCTGCACCGGGCGCGCTCAAGCCGCGCGTGGTCACCGAGCCGGTCCGGCACGACACGGACGACCCGGCGATCTGGATCAACCGCGCGGATCCGGCGGCGAGCCTGATTCTCGGCACGGACAAGGATGCGGACGGCGCGCTGTTTGTGTTTGGCTTGGACGGGAAAGTGCACGCCGACAAAATCGTGCGCGGACTGGCGCGGCCGAATAATGTCGATGTCGCCTATGGGCTCATGGTGAGCGGCAAGCCGACCGATGTCGCGGTGGTGACCGAGCGTTATGCGCAGCGGCTGCGGGTGTATCGGTTGCCGGACATGGCGCCGATCGACGGCGGCGGGCTGCCGGTGTTTTCGGGCGAACTGGCGCGCGATTGCATGGGCGTCGCGTTGTATACACGACCGTCCGATGGGGTGCTGTTCGCGATTGTCAGCCGCTCGGATTATCAGGCGCCGCGGCAGGGATATCTGCATCAATACCGGCTGGTCGACGACGGGACGGGAACGGTGCGAGCGGTGTTCACGCGCTCGTTTGGCGAGTGGAGCGGCACGAAAGAGATCGAGGCCATCGCCGTCGATGACGAGTTGGGATTCGTTTACTATAGCGACGAAAATTTCGGCATTCGGAAATATCATGCGGATCCGCTCGCGGACGATGCCGATGAGGAGTTGGGGGTGTTTGGCCGCGATGGTTTCGCGGAGGATCGCGAGGGCATTTCGATTTATGGCACGGGGCCGGGCACCGGCTACATCCTGGTGTCGGACCAGCAGAACAATGCGTTTCGGGTCTTCCCGCGCGAAGGCGCGGCGGACAAGCCGCACGAGCATCCGCTGCTCAAGTCGATCGATGTCTCGACGATCGAAAGCGATGGCAGCGACGTGACCCATGTGGCGTTGCCGAATTTCCCGGGCGGGCTCTTTGTCGCGATGACGAACGGGAAGACGTTTCACTTTTATGCGTGGGACGATCTAGCGGGAACCGACTTGAAGCGCGCGCCGGCCAGCCCGGCGGCGGCGAAATAAACGCGTGGCTCTCCGTCATCGCAGCATGCCCCGGACGCGCTCCTTTAACGTTTACGCGGCGTGGATCGCTGCCGTCTTTGCGCTGGCTGGGTGCGCGGCGCAGTCAGTGTCGTGGGTGCGTCCACTGGCGCGCGCGCACGCGCACAACGACTACCGTCACGCGCGTCCTCTGCTCGATGCGCTGGACCACGGGTTCTGCAGTGTCGAGGCCGACATTTACCTCGTCGACGGAGCGTTGCTGATCGGCCACGACCGGAAGGATCTCGTGCCGGGGCGCACGCTCGAGGCGCTCTATCTCGACCCGTTGCGCGCGCGGGTGCGGGCCAACGGCGGGCGGGTTTACCGCGACGGGCCGACGATCACGTTGCTGGTGGATGTGAAATCGGAGGGGCGCGCCACCTATGCCGCGCTGGAAACGACGCTGGCGCGCTATGCGGATATTCTGACGGTGTTTGAGCACGGGCAGGCGAAGCCGGGTGCCGTCACCGTGGTCGTATCCGGAAACCGGACACGCGAAGACGTGGCGGCGCGCGCGGTGCGTCATGCGGCACTGGATGGACGGAGCGGCGACCTCGACTCGGACGCGCCGGCGACGCTTTATCCGTGGATCAGCGAAAACTGGACGAAGCTTTCGACGTGGAAGGGCGAGGGTGCGTTGGCGGAAACCGATCGGGCCAAGCTGCAAGACTGGGTGGCGCGGGCGCACGCGCGCGGGCGCAAGCTGCGTTTTTGGAACACGCCCGAGGATCCGCAGGCCTGGCGTATTCTGACGGCGGCCGGCGTCGATGTCATTGGCACGGATAATCTGGCGGCGTTGCGTGATTTTCTGCGCGAGGAAGCGCCTGGTCCGAGCCCGGGATCCTGAACGGCATGGCGCGCCATCGCATGAAGAGCACCGGGCAGGGCGGCAGCAAACGCACGGACCCAAAACGCGAGGACGCCAAGGGAGGCCGCCACATGGCGAGTCTCCGCGATGTCGCGGAGCGCGCCAACGTTTCGATCGCGACGGTTTCGCGCGTGCTCAACCAATCGGACAAGGTCGTGCCCGAGACGCGCGGCACCGTGGAGCAGGCGTTGCGCGATCTGGGTTATCGGCCGAGTCGCGTCGCCCGTCGGCTGCGCATGAAGGATGGGCGCGCGCATCTGGTCGGGCTGATCATCCCGGATATTCAGAATCCATTTTACGCCGAGATTGCGCGCGGGGTGGAGGACGCGGCGTATGCGGCGCGTTATGCGCTGCTGCTCTGCAACTCCGACGAGAATCTCGAGAAGGAGCGTTTCTATCTCGAGGTCATGCGCGACGAATCGGTCGATGGAATCGTGTTGCCGCCCTTCAACGAGACGGACGAAGCGGTGATCGACCTGGTGAACACTGGGATGCCGGTCGTGTGCGTCGATCGCAGCCTTTCGAAAGCGAAGACCGATCTGGTGGAGGTCGACAACTACGGCGGGGCGCTGGCGGCGGTGAATCACCTGCTCGATAAAGGCCACACGCAGATCGGGTTGATCGAGGGCCGCACGCAGGTGTCGACCAGCCGCGAGCGGCGGCGGGGCTACCTGGATGCGCTGGCCGCCCGCGGCGTGACCGTACGTAAAGAGCTGATACGCGCCGGCGATTTCAAACAGGAGAGCGGCCGCGTGCTGATGAACGAGCTGCTCGACCTGAAACGGCCGCCGAGCGCGGTGTTTGTCGTGAACAGCCTGATGACGGTCGGCGCGCTGGCGGCGCTGCACCAGCGCGCCGTGCGCGTGCCGCAGGAGATGGCGGTCGCGGGCTTCGACGACATTCCCTGGGCGGAAGCGCTCGACCCGCCGCCGACGGTCGTGCGGCAGCCCGCTTACGAGGTCGGCCGGCAGGCGATGGAGTTGTTGTTGAAACGCATCATGGAGCCCTCGCGCCCCGCGGTCACCGTGCGCCTGGTGCCGGAGCTTGTGATTCGGCGGTCGACGTGAAGGCCGCGGGTGAGGGCCTTCACTTTTCTGACAAGCAACGGTTTTAGAGGCGCCGCGGCTCGCCCCCGGCCTGCGCTTTCAGCCGGTTCAGGGCGTGCTGGTCGAATAGGGCGTTATATTCATCAACGAAAGACCGACGGCGACGGCGGGAAGCGTGCCCTTCGAGGTCTCGTCGGCGCTGGTCCAATAGACATTCAGGTCGGTATCGAGCATGACCAGCACCATGTCGGCCTGCCGACCGGCCGCGGTCTTGTTGCCGACGAAACGTTGCCAGGCGTTCGCGTATTGAGTGTAATATACACTCCGGCGCAGTTCGCCGAGCAGACCGAAGCCCACGGTATCGTAATACGGCATCCAGGCATACCAGTCGGGGTCCTTTCGAAACCAGCCGGTGAACGCAATATAGGAATCGTAGTTCGCCATGCCGTTTGGGCCGGACGACGCGTTCTGGAAGCGGAGAGCTTTTTCGCTCATGTCGAACGTATAGGCGCCGTTGTTGTAAGTAAACGTGTCGTTCTGGCTCGAGAGGCCGTGGAATTTCCAGAGCGCCGCGAGCGCATACTCGATCTGATCGTCGCCGACCGACGGCGCGCCGGCAAAGCTGGTCGTATGCCAGTCGTTGTCGGCGTAGTCGGCGCTCGTGGCGATCTTGCCGGAGCCGTTGGCGTCGTATTTCGGAAAATAGCCGCTGTAGAATGTATTCGCCAATCCGATCGTCATCTGATCCCGGATCGCGATCGCGCCGGTGTTATAGGCCGAGATGTTCGTCCGGTCGTAGAGATCCTTCAGGGCGATGATGGCATAGAGGTTTTGGAGCGGGCATTCCGTATAGAGCACCTCGGACGCGTTTACCTGACTATAGAGCATCCCGACCTGCTCGATCGGATTGCCCTGGGCGTCGACCATCGGATAGGCGTTGAATTGGGTGATGTAATAGTCGTAGGGATCCGAGAGCCGGAGAAGAAAGTTGCCGACCAGCTTGGCCGAATTGATCCACTTCACACGGTTGGGCTCGTCGCCGCGCAGATAGGCGATCTTGGAGGCGGCGGTCAGCGCTTCGCAGGCGAAGGCGTTGCCGAGCGCGGTGAACATGGTGAAGCTGGACGCGGTCACGATCGCGCCGTGATAAAACTTGTTCGTCTCGAGGTCGGCGTCCTCGAGATAGGCGTCGGATTCGTGCTGCCAGCCCCAGTACCCATTGTATTTACGGTGCTGGAGAATCTTCTTCGTGTACTTCTCGATGTCGGCGTAAACGGCGTCCTTCTGCGCGGTCGTGAGATCGTTGCGATATGTATAATAGTATTCGCAGAGGAACTTGGTCGTGCGCGACATGGCGGATGATTGCGGCACGCCGTAGGAGAGCGTGGCGTTGGAGAAGCTGTGCGTCGTGCTGTGATACGTGATCGATTTGCGCATGCCGTTGTCGTAACCGTCGGGGCCCGGATAGGTGAGCCAGTCCTTTATATAGGTGACGGCCGGATGAATGGCGGCGCCGGCGTTGATCGAGCCGAGGGCGAGGAGGGCGGTGCAGGCGAGGACGGCACGGCGGATGGAGGGGAGTTTCGTGGGGTTCATGCGAAAAATTGGGGCGGGAGGGCCGGGCGCGGAGGGTGGCGATTGAGACGGGCGCCTGTAGCATAGATGCGATTTCGCGTCCGGTCGTTTACGACGAATTGTATAAATCTTCGTTTCCGGCGCTAATACTGCCGCGCACGACGAAAGTGCTGGCCATCGAGAGGTCGCCATCTACAACGGCGCGCGATTCACCCCTGTATGGCGCAATCGGACGAGAGCCGCTGGTTTGTCGAGGAGGTTCAACCTCACGAGCCGCTGTTGCGCGCGTATCTGCATCGTTCGTTTCCCAGGCTGCCGGATGTGGACGATGTCGTGCAGGAGTCGCACCTGCTGATGCTGCGGGCGCGGAAGAAGGGAGCGATCAAGTCGTCGGCCAAGGCGTATCTTTTCTCCGTGGCGCGCAACGTGGCCTTCGGCGTGTTTCGGTCGCGGCGGGCCCAGCCTGAGCTGCGTGACACGGTGTTTCCGGTGGCGGAGATCGTGGAGGAGGCGCACGACGGCGCGGAGTATGCGAGCCTGCGACAGGAGTTCCGGCTCGCCGTCGAGGCGATCGATCGGCTGCCGGCGCGCTGCCGCGAGATCGTGTCGCTGCGGGCGCTCCGCGGGCTGTCGCACAAGGAAATCGCGGCGCAGCTCGGATTGACCGAGGAGACGGTGCGCGTGCAGGTCGCGCGTGGCATGAAGAAGTGCGCGCAGTTCCTGCGGGAGCACGGAATCGACGGGGTGCGCTCGCGATGAATACCGGAGACCAAAGAATGTTCTCAGGCCCGGCGCGTGCGGGCGGCGCGATCGAGGATCGGGCGGCTGACTGGCTGTCGCGGTACGATGCGGGCCTGACACCTGCGGAAGTCGCGGAATTTCACGCGTGGCTCGCGGCCGACCCGCGGCACGCGCAGGCGGTCGAGCGCATCAAGGCGGCCTGGCAGGCGATCCTGCGGCCGGCGCAGCTCGGTGGGGCGGACGCGATGATGGCGGAGCTGGAGCGGCGCGCTCGCGTGCGAGCGCGCGGCTGGCGGCGATTTGCGATCGCGACGGCGGCGAGCGGGCTGGCGGCGGCGTTGCTCGTGTTTGGCTTGCTCCCGCCGGGAGCGGTTCCGGTGAAGCTCGACCCGCCGGCGGCGGTATCGACGGTGGCGGTGCGGGCGGCGCGGCAGATCCTCGACGACGGTTCCGTCGTCGAGCTGGATGCGACGGCGGAGATCGTGGCGGATTTCTCGGCCGAGTTTCGCACCGTGCGGCTGCTGCGCGGGACGGCGCATTTCGCGGTGGAGCACGATCCGGCACGGCCGTTTGTGGTGGTTGCGGGACCGGTGGCGGTGCGCGCCGTGGGCACCCAGTTTGCGGTGAATTTCGACGCCGGCGTGGTCGACGTCGTGGTCAACCAGGGCCGCGTCGCGATCGAGCACGGCGGACCGGCCGCGGCGGCGGATGCGCCTCTGACCATTGCGGAGGCGAGTGCGGGTCGGCGCGTGACGGTGCCGCTGGCGGGCGAGGCGGTGCAGGCGCCGAGGCTTGCCGGCTTGACGACGGAGGAAGTGGCGCGCGCGCTGGCGTGGCGGATGCAGCGCGTCGAATTCAGCGGCACGCGGCTGAGCGAGGCGATCGAGCTTTTCAACCGGCAGAACGACACGCAGCTCGCGCTCGGCGACGACGCGCTTGGGGAATTACGCGTCAGCGGGATTTTCTGGCTGAACAGCCCCGAGGGTTTCGCCCGGTTGGTGGGGCTCGGCTTTGGGCTGCGCGCGGACCGCGCGAGCGACACGTCGGTCGTGCTGCGGCGTTAGGGGCTGTTTGGAAATTGCCCTGGTCCGGTGCTCCTGAGCGCGTCGAGCGGACGAGCGCGCGCCACGGAAAGCGCGGGGAAATGCACGGTGAAGCGCGTGAGGCGCGGCTGAGCGGCCAGGGTCGAAATCGGGAAAAAGTTGGAGCTGTGTGTAAACGTTTCGAACGCCAGACGCATCCAGAGGAGCAATCCCAGCTTTCCAGCATCCTCTTATGAAAACGGCTTCAACTTCCGGATTACCCCCGGCGCTCTTGCGAGCGTACCTCGGTGCGTTCCTGCGGCGCTTTCTGCTCGTCGTCGGCCTCGTGTTTGCGGCGTCCAGCGCCGCAGCCGCCAGTGCGACGAGTGCGGGCGGCGCGTCGAAACTGAAGTTCGATATTCCCGCGGGTGCGGCGGAAACGTCGTTGAAGCTCTTTTCCGAGCAATCGGGACGCGGCGTGATTTTTTCGACCGAACTGGTGAGGGGCGTCCGCACGAACTCCGTCCAGGGCAGCTATACGATCGGCGAGGCGCTCGGTGTCGTGCTGGCCCGCACGGGTCTGATCGCCACGCTCGACGAATCCACGGGAGCCTTCGCCATCCGGAAAGGATCCGCGCCCCCAAACGCACCTCGGGCGGGAAACGTCACCCCGCCCGCGACGGTGAGCGTTGACGAACCGGCGGTGACGCTCTCGCCATTCGAGGTCACGAGTGAGCGCGACAACGGCTACAAGGCGACGAACGCGCTCTCCGGCACGCGCTTCAACACGAACCTCCTCGACCTGCCGAAGCCGGTCGAGGTGATCACGAGCGAATTCATCGCGGACATCGGCGCGACCGACATGTATGAAGCAACCCGATACGCCAGCGGCGTGGAGGTGAACAGCGCGCCCGGCCAGGACGATATCACCGGCAGCAACTTCGCGGTGCGCGGCATCAGCGTGCAGACCACGACGTATCGCAACGGCTACAAGTCCTTCGGCATCGTCGACCCGAGCACGATCGAGCGCATCGAGATCATCAAGGGCCCGTCGTCCGTGTTTTCCGGCACGATCGAGCCGGGCGGCACGATCAACGCGATCACGAAGAAGCCGTCGCGCACGCGCAACGACGCGGTGAAGGCGTCGTGGGGCTCGTTCGCCCGGTGGCGCACCGAGCTGATTTCATCCGCCCCGATCGATGCGGCCAAGAAGCTCGCGTATCGCGCGGTGTGGGTGCACGAGGAGCATGGCAGCCCGTATGATTTCGCGGGTCGCCGGCGCGGCGCGTATGCGGTGACGCTCGACTACCGGCCGACAGAGCGCACGACGCTCACGTTCGACAGCAGCTATGTGGAGAACTTCGTCCGGCCGAGCGCGCGCATCGCCTATTTCAACAGCACGCTGATCAACTCGAGCATCATCGGGCTCGAACCGAACATCCGTCCCAGGTTCAACCGGCAGGGGCCGCACGCGTTTTCCGATCTGAAGCAGGCGCAGGCGAACCTCGACCTCACGCATGTGTTCAACGATGTCTGGTCGTTCCGCCTCGGCACGTATTTCCGCTATCAGGATCTGACGCGGCTGCTGATCGGCGGCACGACGCGCATTACCACGAACCGCACGACGGGCGTGCGCACGGCGGTGCGGACCGGCACGTGGGAACCCGACGCGGAATCGTATGTATACGCGCCGCAGGCGTATGTGACCGGCAAATTCCGCTATGGCGGCTTCGATCATCGGATGATCGCGGGCTATGAATACAGCACCTCGCCGACGCGGAACGACGTGTTCACGCGCGCGCTGACACCGATCGACATCGATAATCCCACGCCGGAGAGCTACGCGGTGGGCGATCCTTCGACCTATGCGCCGAGCGATCTGCGACGCACGGGAGCGACGGAGCAGGGCTACTCGCTGAACAACGTGTGGGCGTTCTGGGGCGGCCGCGCGACGTTCCTCCAGGGCATGCGCTACGGGACGTTCGACTCGGAGCGGCGGAATCTCGCGACGGGGCTGCGCTCGACCTTGAGCGATTCGGCGCTGGCGCAGAGCTATGGATTGTCCGCGCGGGTCTTCCCGAAAGTCTCCGCATTTGTGAGCTATAGTGAGTCGTTCGCCCCGCAGACGCTCTTCGATTTCAACGGCGAACTGCTCGAGCCGGTGCGCGGCAAGGGCACGGATGTCGGCCTGAAATACGATATCGTCGACGGCCGGCTGTCGGGATCGCTCGTCGGTTTCGACATCACGCGCTCGAACGCCCCGACGCCGGATCCCGATCATCCGGGGTTCTTCGTGGCGGATGCGGAGAGTCGCGCGCAAGGTTTCGAGACGAGCCTGCTTACCCGACTGGTCGACGAATGGTCGGTGGTGGCGAGCTATGCGTATATATCGACCGAGATTACGAAGGAGAATCGCACGAACCTGATCGGCCAGCGCACGAGCAATGTGCCGCGGCACCAGTTTTCGGTGTGGAATCGCTATCGCTTCAGCCGGGGGCTGCTGAAGGGGCTCGGTGCAGGCGTGGGCGTTTCCTATAAAGGCAATCGCCGCGGTAACGCGTCGGTCGTCGACATGCCGGGACTGCAGCTCGAAGCCTATACACGCTGGGACGCCAACGTGTCGTATGCGTTCAAGCTCGGCCGGCGCGACCTCGGCCTGAGCTTCTCGGTGTCGAACCTCACCGACGAGGACTATCAGGTGAATGCGAACGGTTTTGCCGAGCCGCGCTCGTACCGCGGCAGTGCGTCGCTCCGGTTCTGAGCTCCAGCCATAAAAAGGCTCGAAGGTGCAGAAACCGGGGGACGTATATAGATTATTTTTTCCGCCTTCTGCGCCTTTGGCCACCGACGGCTTGTAACGACCTCCTGCGCGGACGAACTCTGCCGGCGTCGGATTCTGACGCCTGATTCATATACTACTTCCATTGCCTTCCCATGACTGCCCACTCCACGCGTCGCACCTTCCTGAAAACCGCCGGCTCGTTATCCGCCGGGCTTATCGCGTTTCCGCATCTCATGCGGAGCCAGGGCGGAAAATCGCCGAACGATAAGCTCAACGTCGCGCTCGTCGGCGTCGGCGGGCGCGGCTATGCGGCGGTGCAGGGCATGAAGGGCGAAAATCACGTGGCGTTCTGCGACGTGGACGACGCGCGGGCGTCCCGGACGCACAAGGAGTTTCCCGACGTGCGGCGGTTTCGCGATTACCGGCGAATGCTCGACGCGCTCGGCAACTCGATCGACGCGGTCACCGTGTCGACGCCCGACCACATGCATTTCCCGATCGCAATGGCGGCGCTGTCGCTGGGGAAACACGTCTTCGTCGAGAAGCCGCTGACGCACACGATCTGGGAGGCGCGCCAGCTGGCCAAGGCGGCGGCGGAGAAAAAGGTGGCGACGCAGATGGGCAATCAGGGTCACGCCAACGAAGGCACGCGCCTGCTGAAGGAATGGCTGCAGGCCGGCGTGATCGGAGAGGTGCGCGAGCTGCATTCATGGACGGACCGGCCCGTGTGGCCGCAGGGAGTCGGCGGGCCCGATCATTCGAAGATGATTCCGGTGGTGCCGAAGACGCTCGACTGGGATCTTTGGCTCGGCGTGGCGTCGGCACGAGCGTACGATCCGGCGTATCTGCCGTTCAACTGGCGCGGCTATTGGGATTTCGGCACGGGCGCGCTGGGCGACATGGGGTGCCACACGCTCGACGGCGGATTCTTCGCGCTCGATCTCGAGGCGCCGTCGCGCATCGAGGCGATCAGCGCGAAACAGACCGCGGTCGCGGGTCCGAACGCGTCGATGATCGCGTTTCATTTTCCGGCGCGCGCGGGCAGGCCGGCGTTGAAGTGGACGTGGTATGACGGCGGGCTGGAGCCCGTTCCGCCGGAAGGTTTCGCGACGGGTCGCAGACTCATCCCGAACGGCACGCTGATCGTCGGGACAAAGGCGACGATCCTCGCGGGCGTATATTCCGAGAGCCTGCGAATCATCCCCGAGGAAAAGATGAAGGAGATCGCGCCCACGCTGCCGCCGAAGACGCTTCCGCGGGTGACGGGGGATCATTTCGCGGAGTGGATCCGCGCGTGCAAAGGCGGACCGCAGGCCGGCTCGCATTTCGGCTACGCGGCGCGGCTGACCGAGATGTGCCTGCTGGGCAACGTGGCGATCCGTGCGCGGCGCTCGCTCGAATGGGACGCGGCGGCGATGAAGGTCACGAACCTGCCCGAGGCGAACGCCTTCATCACGAAGGAATATCGCGCGGGCTTCACCACGGGTTTCTCCACCACATGAGCTCGATTTTCCAAATCCGACGCCTTGCGCGCTATATAATTCTCCCGGTCGCGGCGATCGGCCAGGCCGTCTCCGCTGCCACCGCGGAGGTTTACGATCTTGTCGTTTACGGCGGCACGTCGGCCGCGGTGATCGCGGCCGTGGAGGCGAAGCGCATGGGCAAGTCCGTCGTGGTCGTGTCGCCCGACAAACATCTCGGTGGCTTGTCGAGCGGCGGACTGGGCTTCAGCGACACTGGAAACAAAGACGTTATCGGCGGACTCTCGCGCGAATTCTACGCGCGCGTTTACGATCACTACCAGCGACCGGAGGCTTGGACGTGGCAGAAGCGGTCGGAGTATGGGAATCGCGGCCAGGGCACGAGTGCGATGGACGCGACGCTGCGCACGATGTGGATTTTCGAGCCGCATGTGGCCGAGGCGGTGTTCGAGAGTTTCGTGCGCGAATATAATATCCCGGTGCACCGCGACGAATGGCTGGATCGCGCGCGCGGCGTGGAGAAGAAGGGCGCGCGGATCGTCTCGATCGCGACGCTGAGCGGCCGGCGTTATCGAGGAAAGATGTTCATCGATGCCACCTACGAAGGCGACCTGATGGCGGCGGCGGGGGTCCGTTATCACGTGGGCCGCGAATCCACCCGCCAGTATGACGAACAATATAACGGCGTGCAGACCGGCGTGCTCCATCACCGCCATCACTTCGGCGTGCTGAAGGAGAAGATCAGCCCCTACAAGATCCCGGGCGATCCCGCGAGTGGCGTCCTGCCGCGCATCAGCACGGAGCCGCCCGGCGAATATGGCGCGGCGGATCATCGGGTGCAGGCGTATTGCTTCCGGCTCTGCCTCACGGACAAGCCGGAGAACCGCGTGCCGTTTTCCAAGCCCGACGGCTACGACCCGGGGCAATACGAGCTGCTCCGGCGCATCCTCGCGACGGGCTGGCGCGGCACGATGCACACGCTGTCGCCGCTGCCGAACCACAAGACCGACACGAACAACGACGGTCCGATGAGCACGGACAATATTGGCTATAATTACGATTATCCGGACGCGTCCTACGAGCGCCGCCGCGAGATCATCCGGGAGCACGAGACGTATCAAAAAGGCTTCTTCTATTTCATCGCCAACGATCCAGGTGTGCCGGCCGACGTGCGGGAGCGGCTGCGGCCCTGGGGCCTGGCGAAGGACGAGTTCACCGACAACGGCAACTGGCCGCACCAGATTTACGTGCGCGAGGCGCGACGGATGATCGGCGCGTTTGTGATGACGGCGAAGGAAGTGCGGAAGGAGAAGCCGACGCCCGACTCGATCGGCATGGGTTCGTACACGATCGATTCGCACAATGTGCAGCGCTATATCACGCCGGAAGGCTATGTGCAGAACGAGGGCGACATCGGCCAGTCGGCGCTCGGCCCGTATGCGATCGCCTACGGCTCGCTCGTGCCGAAGAAGGGCGAGTGCGACAACCTGCTCGTGCCGGTGTGCGTATCCAGTTCGCACATCGCCTACGGCTCGATCCGCATGGAGCCGGTGTTCATGATCCTCGGCCAGTCCGCCGCCGCCGCCGCCGTGTTGTCGATCGACGCCGGCGTCGCGGTGCAGGATCTGCCGTATGCGACGCTGCGCGCGCGCCTGCTGGCCGGCGGACAGGTGCTGGAAACGCCGAAGAAGAAGAAGTGATCCGCGGATGAAACTCTCGTTCCGCCATCTTGTTTCCTTTTTCGCGCTCGGCATGACCGCGAGCGCCGCCGACACGCCGGCCGATCCGGCAAAGCCGCTCCGGATCGGTATGATAGGTCTGGATACGTCGCACGTGGTTGCGTTCACGCGGCTGCTGCACGATGCGTCGGCCGAGGGGCATGTTCCCGGAGGGCGCGTGGTGGGGGCCTACAAGGGCGGCAGTCCGGATGTCGAGGCGAGTGTGCGCCTGCTCGAGGGCTACACCCGCGAACTCGTGACGAAGCATGGCGTGAAGCTCTACGATCGCATCGAGGATCTGGCGCGGGAGGTGGACGCGATCATGATTGAGAGCATCGATGGCCGGCCGCATCTCGACCAGGCGCGTCGGGCGTTTGCCGCGGGGAAGCCGGTGTTCATCGACAAGCCGTTCGCCGGCTCGCTCTCCGATGCCATCGAGATCCAGCGGCTCGCGAAGCAGCACAACGTGCCGGTGTTCTCCGCCTCGTCGCTGCGCTATCATGCGGCGACGCTGGAGGCGAAAGGCGCCAGGGTTGGCCGGCAGATAGGCGCCCTGGCGATGGGGCCGGCGGGGATCGAGCCTCACCATCCGGATCTGTTTTGGTATGGCATCCACTCGGTCGAGGCGCTCTACGCGATTCTCGGACCGGGCTGCACGCAGGTGTCGCGTGTGTACACGGCCGACACCGACATCGTCACAGGGGTGTGGCCGGACGGGCGCACCGGTATCGTACGCGGCACGCGCAACGCGAAGACCGAATACCTGCTGATGGTCTTCGGCGCGACCGGCCGCGCGCAAACCGCACCGGGTGGCGCCTACGCGGCGCTGCTCGTGGAAGTGATGCGATTTTTCCGGACCGGAATTCCGCCCGTGACACCCGAGGAGACGCTGGAGATCCTCGCGTTCATGGAGGCGGCGGACGAGAGCAAGCGCCGGGGCGGCGCGCCGGTGCTCATCTCCGAAGTGATGCGGGCCGCGGGTGCGAAGGCTGCAACCACGCGGTGAGAGGCCGGGCGGTGCGCGATTTCCATCGTCGAGGCGGCGCCCGGTCAGCGCGGTGGGCGGCGAGATTTTGGCCCTGCGCCAGCGTGGGAGTTGGGAGTTTAAAGAGGCAAACCGGAGACTGAACTATTTACCCGATTGGAACGTCGCGGGCTTGTTCTTCGCGGCGCCGCGCGTTGGCTGAAGCGCACCCTTTTCCCCACTCATGCGCTTTCCTCGCTCCGCTCCACTGAAATCGCCGAACCGCTCGGCGTGGTTCTTTTGCTGTTCGCTGCTCGGGTTTTTAACGCTCGGCGCCGGGCGCGTGGCTGCCGCGGACGGGCCGAAGCCTGCGCTCGTGGTGGTGATCACGGTTGATCAGTTTCGCGGCGATTACCTCCAACGATTCCGACCGCATTTTGGTCCCGGGGGATTCAACCGGCTGCTCGAGGACGGCGCGAATTTCACGGATTGCCGATACAAGCATGCGGTGACGAAGACCGCGTGCGGTCATGCGGTCGTGCTTACCGGCGTGCACGCGAATCATCACGGGATCGTGAACAACGCGTGGACCGATCGCGACACGCTGAAGCGCGTGAACTGCGTCGCGGACGACAGCGTGCGGATCATCGGCCAGCCCGACACGCGCGGCGGTGTGCGGCTGCCGGGCGCGGGTTCCACGGCGGGAGCTTCGCCGCGGCGGCTGCTGGCGTCCACGGTCGGCGACGAGTTGAAGCTCGTGCGCGGGGGTGGCTCCAAAGTCATCGGCGTTTCAAGCAAGGACCGTTCCGCGATCCTGCTAGCGGGGAAGCTCGCGGATGCGGCCTACTGGATGGACAAGGGCACGATCGTTTCTTCGACGCACTATATGAAGGAGCTGCCCGCGTGGGTGCGCGCGTTCAACGACGAGGGACGGGTCGATGCGTATTTCGGGAAAACGTGGGATCGGTTGCTGCCGGCGGCCGCCTACGATGCGCTGCAGGGGCCGGACGACATGCCGGGCGAGGAAGGCACTCATGGAATGGGCCGAACGTTTCCGCGCACGGTGAATGGCGGAGCGGACAAGATAACGTCCGCGTTTTACGAGGCTTTCGAGGGGGCGCCGTTCAAGAACGATGTGCTGGTGGAGTTCGCGCGCGCGGTCGTGGAAAACGAAAACCTCGGACGCCGCGGAGTCACGGACCTCCTCTGCCTCAGTTTCTCCGTGAACGATGTCGTTGGTCACAACTACGGACCCGACAGTCACGAGGTCATGGACATCACGCTTCGCACGGATCGGATGCTCGCCGACTTCCTCACCTTTCTCGATCAACGCATTGGTTTGAAAAACTGCACGATCGTCTTCACGGCGGATCACGGCATCCCGCCATTGCCGGAGCGGGTGAACGCGGCGGGTGGAGGCGGACTCAGTGCCGGGCGGATCGACAACGTGCGGCTGTTGAAAACGTGCGAGGACGCGCTGAACGGTGCCTTCGGGCCGCTGGCTGACGGGCGGCGTTGGCTGCTGGTGGACGAGAACTGGCTGTTTTTTCAACGCGGCGTGTTGAAGGAAAAAAATCTCGCTTCGGCGGTGGCGGAGACGGTGGTGCGCGATGCGTTGAAGACGCTCGAGTTTATCGAGGCGGCCTTCACGCGCACCGAGCTCGATGCGGGTGCGATCACGGGACCATATTCGGACGCGGTGCTCCTCAGTCATTATTCCGCGCGAAGCGGCGATGTATATTATCACATGAAGCCCTTCTGGGTGGATCGGAAAACGGGGACCAATCACGGCACGCCTTACAACTATGATGTACACGTGCCCCTGCTCTGGTTTGGCGCGGGCGTGACGCCGGGCACCTTCACGCGCCGCGTGGGCGTCGACGACATCGCGCCGACGCTGGCGCATCTGCTCGGAATCGTGGCGCCGCCGTTGAGCCAGGGGCAGGTGTTGTTTTGATCGCGAGTTGAAGGCGCACGCCTCCGACGCGAGCAGGGCGACCGCGTGAGCCTTGCCAAGGTGGCGCGCACGTGCCCGCATCGGCGGCGCTTTCGTTACTCATGCGTTTCCCCCTTGTTGTTCTCGCGCTGTTGATCGCTGGCGTTGTCGGGCAGGTGGCGTTGTCGGCGGCGCCCGATCCCCTGGCGAGTTTGCGTCCGGGTCATCCGCGTTTGCTGCTCACGGACGAGCAACTCGCAGTCAACGTCGCGGCGGCGAGAACGGATCCGCTGCGCGCGGAGTTTCACGCGTTCATCGTGCGGCACGCGGAATCGCAATGGCGCGAGCCGCCCCTCGAGCACGTGCTCATCGGGCCGCGGCTGCTGGATCAGTCTCGTGCGGCGATCGGTCGCGTGCTGACAAATGCGATGGCTTTCCGGCTGACGGGCGACGCGCGCTTTGCGGATTTCGCGAAGCGCACGATGCTGCGCGCGGCGGCATTTCCCGACTGGAATCCCGCGCACTTTCTCGACGTCGCCGAGATGGCCTGCGCGCTGGCGCTGGGCTACGACTGGCTCTTCGAGCAGCTCACGATCGAGGAGCGGCGGACGATCAAGCGGGCGCTGATCGACAAGGCGCTCGGCTTTGCGGCGCTCGCCTATGCGGGCGCGGATCGAGCGCGTCTGCACTTCGTGCGTGTGCACCACAACTGGAATCAGGTTTGCAACGGTGGGCTGCTGATGGCCGCGCTCGCGCTGGCCGACGAGGAACCCGAGTTGGCGCGACTCGTAATCGCAGGCGTGCGCACGTCGCTGCCGCTCGCGATGGCGCCGTACGCGCCCGATGGCGCGTATCCCGAGGGCCCTGTATATTGGGGCTACGGCACGCGTTATAATGTGTACACGCTCGCCGCGCTCGAGAGCGCGCTCGGCACCGATTTCGACTTGGGAAAATCGCCCGGCTTCGATCGCACCGCGCTTTATCGGCTGCACATGGCGAGTGCGAACGGGCAGTCGTTCAACTACGCGGACGGGCTGTCGCGGCTCGGAGCGGACGATGCGCTGACGTGGCTCGCGCAGCGTTACGATCATCCCTATATACTCGCGGCAAACCGCCGCTGGCTGGAGCAGTTGATGCGCGAACCGCTCGATATCGAGACGGTGCGGTTCGTGGCACTGCACGCGGCGTGGTTTCCGGCCGCGCAACCGGCGGAGGTGCCGCGGCCGCCGCTCGATGCCCGGTTTCGCGGGGCGTCGCAACTCGCCGTCTTTCGGAGCGCGTGGGGTGACCCGCGTGCGTTGTGGGTGGGGTTCAAGGCCGGCAGCAATCGCGTGAACCATGCGCACCTCGATCTCGGCACGTTCACGCTCGATGCCGATGGCGTGCGGTGGGCGGTCGATCTCGGCCGCGACGACTATAATCTTCCCGGCTACTGGGAGCGGGAGACGGTGGAGAGCCAGCGCTGGCAGTATTTACGATTAAACAATCTGGGGCACAACACGATCACGCCGGGCGCCGCGCTGCAGCAGCCGACCGCGAATGCGCCGCTTTTGCGTTTCGCGACCTCGCCGGAGCGGGCGTTTGCCATTGCGGATCTCAGCCCGGCCTATCCGGGTGCAGCGGCAAGCATGCACCGCGGACTCGCGATGCTGGAGCGTGCGGCCGTGCTGGTGCAGGACGATGTGACCGGCCTGCGCGGTGGCACGCCGCTGACGTGGCGGATGCTGACCGAGACGACGGTGAGACTTGCGTCGGACCGCGTGGCAACGCTCACCAAGGACGGGCGCGAGTTGCGCGTGGAGTTGGTGGCGCCGGCCGATGGGAGGTTCACGGCACGTCCCGCGACGCCGCCGACCGCGCGCGAAAATCCGAATCGGGGTGTGACGATGCTCGAGGCCGAGATCCCGGCGACAGGTGACGAGCGCGATGTGCGGATCGCAGTCGTGCTTCGGCCGGTCGGCGACCGGTGGCCGCTGGCGCCGGCCGCGCCGATGATCGTGCCACTCGAGGAGTGGAAGTGAATTGAACGCGTTTTATCTCCTCCCATGAATATTAAAAATGGCTGCGCCGGGCTGCAACGATCGGCATTTTTCCTGACAGCTATCTGCGTCCTGAGTAGCGCGTGTGGAGCCGAGGACCTCACCGCCTTGAATGTCGCGGCGCAGGCTGCGCACGGTAAACGCAATCTTGGCGAGGCGTCTTCGCTTTATACAAAGATTCTCGCGCAGGAGCCGCCGCTCGCGCCGACTGCGCAGCAGCGTGCGCGCGTGCTGAAGTTTGCCCCGCGGCTATATAATGTGCCCGGCGAGTTCTTTCCATTGAAGGATATCGTGGCGATCGTGCATCCGGAGCGACCGGTGATCGGTTATCATTTGTTCTGGGAGGATGATCTCGGGTTTCCGAGCGACAACGATCCGTGCGATCACGAAGTCGTGTGGGTGGAGTTCGATGCGGCAACGGAGAAAGTCGTGCGCGTCTCGACGTATTGGCACGGGCGAATCGTCTCGACCGAGGCCGCGGCGGAGGACGCGAACGCGCACGGCGGGCGGCCGTGGATCGGCGTCGAGTGGGGGTTCCACGGCAGTGTGCCGTGGCAGGCGCTGGGAAACGTGAAGGTTGTGGACGATATCCTACGCGATCATTGGACGCGGGCGCATGCGGGCGCGAAGCTGCCGCTGGACCCGCTCGCGCGCGGCTGGCCGACGCGTTACGCGGGGGATTTCGCGGCGTTCACCACTTATAGCGTGCCGCTCGATCCGCGGCCGATGTTGCGCGAACGCGATCTCGTCCTCGTCTCGCGTTGGGCGAATGCGACGATCAATCGCCATTGTCTGCGTTATAATTTCGCCGCGAAGACCGAGTGGCCGTAGGCGGCCGTTGCGCGACGGCCTTGAGTTTAGAGTTTAGGGTTTGGAGTTTGGAGTGCCGCCGTTAGCGTAAAGGGGTGCGTGAGACCGGTGGTCCGGCTCCACGAACTTACTTTCAACGTTTTCCATCTGTCCTCCATGCCGCGTTCGTATCCCCAAGCGAAAGCCCGCGTCGGGCTGCGCGAAGTCGCTTCCTCCGCGAATGTCTGTGTGATGACGGTGTCGCTCGCGTTGCGCGACAATCCACGAATCTCCCTCGCGACGCGCGAGCGCATCAAGCGGGTGGCGGCGGAGCTCGGTTACCACCCGGATCCCGAGTTGTCGCGCTTGATGAACCATCTGCGGGGTTCACGGACGGCGCGCGGCCGCGTGGGCGTTGCGGTGGTCGATTTCTATCCGACGGCAAACTATGTGGAGAATGTGTACAACGCGAAGATCCGCCTCGGCGCGGAGCGGCGGGCGGGGGAGCTGGGCTTCAGTGTGACGACGATGCACGCGGCCGATTATGGCTCGAATCTGGCGAATCTCGTGAAGGTCATCCGCACGAGGGGAATCGAGGGTGCGATGCTGCTGCCCTCGATCGTGCCGATGGAACTCGACACGTCTGTGACATGGGACGGGGTTTCCGTGGTGACGACGTCGAAGTCGATTCTGGCGCCGCGATTTCATTGCATCGTGCCGAATCAGTTCGGCAACACGATGCGTGTCTTCGACACGTTGAAGGCCTCGGATTGCCGGCGGATCTGCGCGGTGTTCGACGAGTTGTTCGACGAACGGACGGGGCACAACTTCACGGCGGCGGTGAGCTGGAATCAGCAGGACGATCTCACGTTGATCGTGCCGCAAGGAATGGAGTCGTCTGACCGGGCGGCGCTCGTGACCGATTGGATTGCGCGGCATCGGCCGGATGTGGTGTTTGCGCAGAGCGATGCGGTCGTGGCGGCGATCCCGCGGCTGCGGAAACTGAATCCGCGCTGGAAGCTGCGACTCGTCGGGCTCGGAGCGCACAACAGTGCGGGCTTTCCTTATCTCGACGAACGCGCGGACCTGATCGGTGCAGGCGCGATCGATCTGCTCGGTGGCATGATGTATTACCACGAAACCGGGATTCCGGCGTGTGCGCGCACGACGTTGATCGAGGGCCAGCTCGTGCGGGCGCGACGCCCGGGCGGCGCGGGAGGATCCGCGGCAAAAGGACTGGCGTGGACGGAGCGGCGCGGACCGGGTTTGCGTTAAGGTGGCGCGGCCGGCCTGCGCGATGGCTTGCCTATATCACCTTTACCGGGCGGCCGGTTTTCAGCGACTTCACGGCGGCCTCGGCGAGGACGATCGCGCGGCGGCCGTCTTCGGGCGTCACGGGCATCGGTTTTTTGGATACGACGGCCGCGACGAAGGCGGCGAGCTCCGCGCGATAGGCATCGGCATAGCGTTCGAGGAAAAAGTGGAGCGGCTTGTCCGTCGTCACGGCGCCGGCGTCGGCGAGCTCGACGGTCGTGGCGGTGCGGTTGCCGGCGAGCAGACGGCCTTTGGCGCCGTGGACCTCGAGCCGCTGATCGTAGCCGTAGCTGGCGCGACGGCTGTTGTTGATGTGGCAGAGTTTTCCGGAGGCCGTTTTCATGACGACCATGGCGGAATCGGTGTCGCCGATCCGGCCGACGGCGGGATCGACCAGGCAGCTTCCGTAGGCGAACAACTCGACCGGCTCCTCGCCGAGCAGCCAACGCGCGAGATCGAAGTCGTGGATGGTCATGTCGCGGAACTGGCCGCCGGAGGTCTTCAAGTAACCGAGCGGAGGCAGGCCCGGGTCGCGGCTCGAGATGATCACCTGCTCGACCGCGCCGATGTCGCCGGCGACGATGCGGGCATGAAGGGCGGCGAAGCTCGGATCGAACCGGCGATTGAACGCGACGAACATCGGCACTTTCGCCTTTTTCACGGCGGTGAGGCAGGCGTCGACGCGGCGCAGCGAGAGGTCGATGGGTTTCTCGCAGAAGATCGCCTTGCCGGCGCGAGCGGCGGCGATCGCGAGGTCGGCGTGCGTATCGGTCGATGAGGCAATAATGACCGCGTCGACTTGCGGGTCGCCGAGCGCGGTGGCGACGGTGGCGACCTGCGCACCGTGGCGGTCGGCGAGCACGCGGGCGGCGTCGGCATTCACGTCGACGACGTAGCGCAGCTCGGTATCGCGGAGGGCGGCGAGATTGGCGGCGTGGATCGCGCCGATGCGACCGGCGCCAAATTGGGCAAAACGTAGCATGGTGGAGGAGGCCGTGGTTGAGGCAGGACGCCGGCGGGCCGTCGAGCGTGCGCGGAGTTTAACGTAGATTTTCCGGGGCTTGCCGAGCTTTACATTAGCGCCAGAGTTCACCCGGCGTGCGGCGCGGTCGCGGGCACGTTGTTTTCCCCCCCCATGAAACGTGCACACCCCTTGCTCGCCCTCCTGGCCTGTGTCGCCACATTTTCGATACACGCCGCGGAGAAACCGTTGACGATCGCCGTGATCCCGAAAGGCACGACGAATGAATTCTGGAAGGCGGTGAACGCCGGCGCGGCGAAGGCGCGCGACGAGTTGAGGGCGGGAGGCGTGCCGGTCGAGATCATCTGGAAGGGGCCGCTGAAGGAGGACGACCGCGAGCAGCAGATTCAGGTGGTGGAGAATTTCATCAGTCGGCGCGTGAGCGGCATCGTGCTGGCACCGCTGGATTCCCGTGCGCTGGTACAGCCGGTGGAGGCCGCGGGCCAGGCGAAGATTCCGGTCGTGATCATGGATTCGGGGCTGAAGACCGAGCGTTACGTGAGCTACGTCGCGACTGACAACTACAAGGGCGGCGTGATGGCGGGTGAGCACATGGCGAAGCTTCTCGGCGGGAAGGGCAACGTGATCCTGCTGCGTTATCAGGTCGGTTCGGCGAGCACCGAGGAGCGCGAGGCGGGTTTCCTGGAGGCGTTGAAAAAGCATCCGGGAATCAAGCTGCTCACGGCCGATCAGCATGCGGGGCCGACGCGCGACACGGCTTATCGAGCGTCGCAGAATATATTGAACCGCCACGGGCGCGTGGTGGATGGCGTGTTCTGCCCGGCGGAGTTGCCGAGTGGCGCGATGGCGATGGCGCTGCGTGATATCGGTCGTGGTGGCGGCAAAGTGAAGATGATCGGCTTCGATGCGGGCACGCGCTCGATCGAGGATTTGAAGGCGGGCGACGTGCAGGCGCTCGTGGTGCAGGATCCGGTGAAGATCGGCTACGTCGGCGTGATGACGATGGCGAAACACCTGCGTGGCGAGAAGGTCGAGCGTCGCATCGACACGGGCGTGCGGCTCGTGACGAAGGAGAACATGGAGCAGCCGGAGATTCGCGACCTGCTGTATCCGCCGTTGGAGAAATATTTGAAGTGACGGATGGGTTGCTTCCTGCGCGGGCGTCGGCCCGGCGTGGATCGCGGAAGGCCGAGCTGGAGCTCGGCGCGCCCAGGAGGGGCGCGCCTGGTTACGCCTCGCTGTGTAATTAGAAGCTTACGGTCGTGGTGAACATGAAGCTGCGGGGCGTGATATAGGAGAAGAGGTTGGGCGTTGCGACGCGCGCGGGGGTCGACAGGTCTCCGCCGGGCGGGCGCATGACGGTATTATAATAAAGAGGTTTGTCTTCATCCAATACGTTCTCGACGCGGAGATCGAAGCGTACGGGGCGTTCGAATATCCTGCGACTGTAGCCGAGCATGACGGTCGCCGTATAGTAGCTGGGGCGGTAAACCGGCGTGAAGGCATTCACATTCGGGTCGTCAATCGCCGCATTGGGATTGGCGGGATTCTGAATCGAATCAGAGCCCCGGAAGCCAATCACTTCGCGACCGCGATAGTTCACCCCCGCGCCGATCCGGGCGTTTTTGAGGCGGCCGGACTGGAAGGTATAGTCGGTGAAGATATTGCCGGTGACCTCGGTCAGCCGCGCGACTTTCTGATAGTCGATCGTGACGTTTTGCAGCGTTTGCACGAGGGTGTTCCAGGAGTCTCGGGCGAGGGCGGCGTCGGGCGAGTTTGCGGGAGTGATTCCCGCGTTGACCGTCGCCACGTTGTTGGCGCCCACGGTTACGCCGGCATCGCTCAGGATCTGCCGCAGGAGATTTTCGTTCTGCGCGAAATACGCCCTGGTCCCGGCCTGCGCATCGCCCTGCTTGGCGTTGGCAAACGCGAGATTGGCGAGGAGGCGCCAGCCGCGTCCGACGTTGGTGACGACCTCGAACTCATAACCGTCGGTCTTGCGTGCCACGGTATCATTATAGGTGCGCGGCACATCCTGTAGGCCGCGGGCGTTGACGCCGCTGAGGGAGAGGTCGTTCACAACATTGGTCGCGGCGATATTGTTGATGTTTTGTCCATTGCTGCCGGTGGAGACGGTGAGGTTCGTCTGCTTGCCTTCATAACGGATGAACGAGGCGTTGACGCGTCCCTGGAGCAGAGAAAGTCGCACGCCCGCATCCCAGCCCTCCGATACATCGGGTCCGAATACCTGGCCAAAGATCGTGAGATTGCTCGTCGGCGGCGACCACGTCTCGGCATAGTTGGCGAAGACACTGGCCCACGGCAGGACATGATATACGCCGCCATAGGAATAAGTCGTGGTTTTGCCGTCGACGCCGGGAGGCGAGAAGTCGTCCTGGAAAACGTCGTTCGCATATTGCGCCAAGCCGACGCCGGCGCTGTTGCGCGGGCGCGTCGAGGCCTCCTGCCGCGCTCCGGTGATCGATCCGTCGGCGGCCTTCGGGACATAGGTGAGCTCGCGGTAATTGGCGGGCGCGGTCGGGCGATATATCACATCGGTGCCGTTCCAGTTTCCCGGCAATTCCATGCGTGGTTTGAGGGTCCTGCTATCGGTCTCGTAGCGATCCTCGCGGGCTGCGCCGATGATATTGAGCCGGCCTTTAAAGAACTTCGCATTGAGCGTGGCTTGCCCGTAGTCGAAATTCTGGACTGTATGAATCGTTTCGGTGGGGCGACCGGTGTCGATGGTATAGGCCGTCGCCAGCGTGCGGGTGGTGCCGGCGACCGGATCGACGACGCTGATGCTGCCGAGATTCCGCATCGGGCGGGCTCCTTCACTGAGGTAGTAATAACGCCATTGCACGAGGGTGCTGGAGGCCCAGAGGCGGGAGTCGACGGCAGGATCGGAAACGGCGTAGCGGTATTTTTCGCGGGAGTTCTCGAGCCGCTCGTGACCAAACTCGACGTTGAAGCGGAAATCGCCGAAGCGGGTGCCGTCGAAGACGAGCGCCGCGCTGCCCCGGAATTGATCCGACTTTGTGTTCACCTGGTCGAAGTCGTTCGTCGATTGAATATAGGGCTGGAGAAAATAAGGGTTCGCCCCGCCGGTGGGCAGGTTCTGGTTGATGTCGATCTGGATGCCGTCCTTGAGTCCGCGCGCGGTGGCAAAATTGCTGCCGCGTAATCCCTCCGAAGTGTTGGCGGAGCCGTGGAGGAAGAGATGCCGGCCCACCTTCTGCTCGATCGAGGCGACGACGTTGTGATAATCGTTGAGGTAGCCTGTATCATCGATCGCAGCCGAGAACTCGCGGCCAGGGAGGCTGAAGCCGGTGGATTCGGCTGCACCGAGTATATTGGCGGGAACGTTGATTCGGTTGTGCAGCGGTTCGGATACGAAGCCGGGGTTGGCCCCGACGACGGGCGTGCGGCCCGGACCGTAGAGAGAGCCGGTCTGATGCGAGGTCGCGGTCATGCCCATCGCAGCCCAATTCACCACGCTGCCCGCGAGCGGACTGCTGCCTGGCGCGTAGATATATGAAACCGTGGGCGGATTACCGACTCGCTGAGTGCCGGTGGCGACGGCCGGGGTTGCGGTGATGGGGCCGGAATACGTGGTGACGCCGTCCCACGTGGCGATCCGGTTGCCGATGGTGGTGGTTCCGTAGCTCCGGCGGACTTTCCCTTTGTCGCCGACGACCACGATCTTTGTATTTTCCCACGGCTTGAAGGTGAAATGCAGAGAGCCCGCCTCGCGTTTCTGCCATTCGCGGTCGCGCCAGGTGCCGTTGTCCTGCCAGAGGACATTTGCCCGCACGGCGAGCTGTTTGTTGATCGGCTGGTTTATATCGAGTGTGCCGCGATAATATTCCCAGGAGCCCACGCGCGCCGAGATCTCGCGGATGGGCTTGTCGGTGCGCGCCTCTTTATAGAGACCGTTGGCGGAGCCGCCCACCGAGCCGGTGCCGAAAAGGATCGAGTTTGGCCCGCGGGCAAAGTCGAAGCGTTCTAGATTATAGCTGTCGTAGTCGAAATAGACCGGGAAAAAGTTTATCTGGGCGCGATTGGCGGCGACCCCCCGGAACGTGACGAGGTCGTTGAAGCCGACGCGGCCGAACTGGGTGGAGCGGCCGTCGTCCTTGGCGAAGCTGGCATTGGTGGTCCACGCCGCCGCCTCGGTGACGTCCGACACACCGAGGGCGTCGATGAATTCACGCGTCAGGACGGAGTAGGCGACGGGTGTGTCCTTCAGATCGGTGGCGAGCCGGCCGCCGGCGAGCGCGCTGGCGGCGACGAAGCCCTGGTCGCGCGTGGCGTCGACGGTGAAGGGCGTGAGGACGACGGTGTCGTCCGCGCGCGGGCGGGCGGGATCGCCGGTGGTGGACGGCGGGGTGGCGGCGGTCTGTGCGCCGAGGGGCGCGAGGATGAAGCCGAGCAGGGCGAGGACAGCCGAGCGGCCGGCACGACGGAGCGGCACGGAAGGAATGGAGTTCATCGGGTGGGGTGGCTGGGCACCGCAACCCCGCTTCGACGCGAGGGGCAATGGGGCTGCGGCGCAGGTGAGTGGCCGAAGTAGAACGCGCGCTGTGGGGGCAAACGAGACTGTGATCGTTATAACGTAAACTCCGACCAGGGGACCAATGCGTGCAGAAGCTTAAACACATCGTGGCATCCCGGCAAGCGGTGCCCCGGCTGTGCGAACGCTATATCATTTTTGCCGAAAGCGGTGTAGGGCCGGTTCCTCTACGCCGGGTCGGTGGGAGGCCGATGCTGTCAGCGCTACGGCGCGCGAAGCACGTCGGCGATGGGCGGTGCGGCGGCCGGCGTGGCGGCGTGGTAATCCTCGCCAACGAGGGCAGCGATCGTGGCGGCGATTTGCGCGGACACAATGGGGGCGTGGTTGGTGCGCTCGCCGCGCGCGGGTGTGTCGGGGCCGATGACTGCGAGCCAGGCCTCGTTGGAGCCGGGCGTTTTCTTGTTGTGATGAATCCAGTCCTGCGGGGTCTTGCCGCGGCCATGATCCGTGGTGACGAGGAGGGTGGTGTTGCCGCGATAACCGTCGAGCGATTGCAGGGTTTCCCAGAACTCGCGCAGGAAACGATCGGAGCGCGTGATCGAATCGAGATAGGCGTCGTAGCGCCGGCGATGGGCGTTGGTGTCGGGCTCGCCGAGCGCGAGATAGAGGACGCGCGGCCGCAGGACGTGGAGCATCTCGAGGGCAGCGTGAAAGCTGAAACCGTCGTAGTGCTCGTCGCGGGCCTTCGTGGGAATATCGCGCATCCACCGATCGATGTCGGCAAAGCGCGCAGAGCGTGCGGCGAGCGCCGGGTTCTGGCTGGAGACCCACACCGGCAGGCGGCTGCGGCCAACGTTGATCGTGGCGGTGAGTACGTGCCAGGTGACGCAGGCGGCGACGCGGCCGGAGAACGCTTCGCGCCGGTCGAGCCATTCGAGCACGGTGACGTTGCGGTTTGGGATGGGCGCGTTGCTCGTGATGAGCGGATCGGGGAAGCCGCAGAGGATCTCGTTATAGCCGGGGTAGGAAAACCACTCGGCGTTGGCGACGTGCATGTCGCTGCCGCGGTCGCGTTGACCGAAGATCTGGCCACGGGCGGCAATCTCGCTCCAGAGAAAGGGCATGAGCTTGCGGCGGCGCTCCTCGGGAGTGGCCGCGAGGGACGAGGAGCGCACAGGATCGATGGCGTTGGCCGCGATGCCGCCGAACTCGGTGTTGATGATCGTCTCGTCGGCGCCGCGAAACACCTCCTGCCAGCGCAGGCCGTCGATGGTGACGAGGACGACGTTGCGCGGGGCAGGGGCGGCGCCCGCGATGGTGGCAACGAGCGAGACGAGCACGGAGCAGAGCAGGGAGCGCATGGGAGAAACGTCAGGGCAGGGGAATCTGGGGCGGCGAACCGCGCGGATAAAGACGCGGCGCGCGCTAACGTAAACGGACTGGTGCCGGCGATGGTGCCGCGCGAGCGAAAAAAAGGGGCGGACTCTGTCGGCCACGGTGCCGCAAAGGGCGCCGGATCCTCCGAGTTCACGGATGGAAGCCAAGCGGCGCGCAACCGTGGCCAAGCGGTGCGGAGCGCGTGCGGCGGCAACCGGTAGACTCACACCGGCCGCATGCCTGCAGCCACGTGTGATGTCGCGACTCTCGTTTTCTCCATTTCTCCTCTCCGTCCTGTTGCTGGGGCCAGGTGTCTTTGTCTCGGGCTGCGCCTCGACTTATCAGGTCACGGTGGAGGCTGACGCGCGGCCGACGGCGGATGCGGCGCCGCGGGTTTCGTTCCGCATCGACGACAAGAGCGTTGCCGCGAGCACCGGCCCGCTGCGACGCGGAGAGATCGCGAATCACCTGAGAGCGGCGCTCTCGGCGCAGGGGCTTTACGAGGCGCCGGATGCCGCGCGCGCGGACATGGTGGTGGAGATCAGCTACGGCATCGGCCCGGCACGCGTGCAGCAGACCGTTTACCAGGAAATCGTGAACGGCCGCCCGGCCGCGGCTGGCGAAGGGCTGGGGCCGCCGCCGGAAGGCGTGGCCCGCGAGTTGATGGGTTACACGGCGCTGGCATCGACGACTGTCACGCGCGAAAAACACCTGTCGATCTGTGCGCGCGAGAACCGCTCGGCGGAAGCGGAGCGGCCTTCGGAGGATTTGTGGCGGGTGCACGTCAGCATCGAAAGCGATAGCGAGGATCTCCGCGGTCATCTGCCGGTGCTGGCGGCAGTGGCGATGGACCACCTGGGCCGGAACACGGAAGGACCGACCACCACGACCCGGCGTGATGACGACGGGGCGATTCGTTTCATCCGCCAGGGATTCTAGCGGGAGGTCGCCGCGTGTGCGTGTGGCGGATCGCAGCGGACGGTTTCAGTTTGGCAGGTGTTGGTCGACGGAACAGGAATCTCACATGAAACGCTCGTTCGGATTTCGGTGGCGCGTGGCGGCGGCGGCGATCGGAATGCTGGCGGGTGGCGGGGCCGGTTGGGCGCAGGCCGGCGCCGATCCGGTGCGCGACGCCATCGTCGCGGCGGGAAACGCGGAGGACGAAGCGGTGCGGTTGCGGCTGTTGCGGGCGTTGCGGGCGCGGCCCGGACTTGACGACGGCATCCGGGCGGATCTCGACCGATTGCTCCCGGTGGTCACGGAGTGGGCCGAGGGGAAAACTCGTTCTGCGCCGGCCAGCAACCGGGCGGCGGAAAACGGTTATCTCTGCCGCTTCATCACGGGTGCCGTGCAGCCGGCCGCATCCGGAAACCCGATACACCCGGCGGAGATGCGCGCGGGATCGCCGTTGCGGCCGTTGTGGTGTTATTACCGCGGGAGAATGCTGGTGTGGCGGGTGGTGCAGAGCGGTCCGCTGCTGGCGGTGAAGGAATCGCGCGAGGCGTATTACGGCGAAGCGGCGCGGCTGCTGGCGGAGGCAGCGGGGGCGTTTCCGGAAAACCGCGTGATCCGCATGTATCTCGGCCAGCCGATGCCATGGCCGGCGTTGAATGCCGCGGCGACGGAAGCCCCGGCGTGGGCGAATCTGCAGCGGGAAGGGCTCGAGAAACTCACGTGGATCATTCGCTGGTGGATCGCGGAGCGGCAGCTCGCGGACGGGCAGTTTGGCGGCGGCTGGGGCGACGATGTGGAGATGTGGCGCTGGTGGGCGCCGATCCTGATCGGGTTCGATAATCCGGAAATCGCCGCGGCGCAGGAGAAGCTTTCGCAGGCGCTTTTCGACCAGCCGCACCTGCGCGATGGGTTCACGCAACGAATGACAGATGTTGAGCATTCGAACGAGGACACGACCGACACGATCGTGCCGATGATGCACGTGAAGCCGGATGATCCGGTGTGGAGCGGGCGTGCGCTGCGGCTGGCGGAGCTGATGAGCGAACGCTGGACGGGCCGCAACGCGCGCGGATTCACGCAGTTCAAGTCGATCTATTTCAGCGTGAGCGCGGTGGACGAATCGCCGCGGCGCGCGTTCGACACCGTATATCATGCGTCGGTCGTGCAGCCGGCGCTGCTCTACTGGCAGCGGACACACGACGCGGGATTGACGGCGCAATTTGGCGACTGGCTGCGCGGGTGGATCGACGCTGCGGAGCGCGCGGAGCACGGCAAGCCGGCGGGCATCCTGCCGAGCGCGATCGCGTGGCCCAGCGGCGAAGTGGCCGGCGGCGCGAAGTCGTGGTGGGAGCCGTTTCCGCTGAACCACAATGACCGGCTGTACAATTGGCCCGGTGCGACGGGACTGATGGCGGCCACGCTGTTGCAGGCGTGGCACATCACGCGAGACGCGCGCTTCATGGACCCGCTGCACGCGATGGCCGCGATCCGGATGAAGCACAGCGGTGCGGCGGCGGATGCGACGCCGGGATCGGAAGCGTGGGCGGCATCGCGGATGGATGGTTTCCTGGCGCCGGTGCTCGCGAAGTACCGGTTTCTCTCGGGTGATAAACGTTACGATGCGTGGCTGCGCTCGGGGGCCTCGGGCTACGTGCGGTTTCGTCTTGAGGGCGAGCGGAGAGCGTTGGAGCGCGGGCTGCAGCAAAACGCGGAGGCGTTTCGCTCGAACCGCGAAGGTTACACGAGCGAGATGCGCTGGACGGATCGCGTGATGAATTTCACGAGCAATTATCTCGTGCATCTCCCGGTGACGGCGCCGCCGCGGCCGGCGCCGTTGATTCTATATTCGAGCGTGACGGGCGATCCGGGCGGGCCGTTGATTTTTCCGCTGAATGCCGTGCGGTGGCTGACGCCTTCGACGGATATAGGGGCACTGGTCACGGACTCATCGGCGCGACGATTCGAGGCGGAGTTGTTTCACTTCGGGAGTGATGCGCGGGCGATGGGCGCGGAACTTCTGTTGCTGGAACCGGGCGAATATCGAGTGACGCTCACGCCGGCAGACACTGGGGTCGCGGCGGGCACGACGATTACGAATGCGGTCACGGCGCAGACGCTGCGCGTGACGGGACCGCGCAGCCGGATCGCGTTCGAGCTGCCCTCGCGGCGACTTTATCGGGTGACGATCGAGCCGGCGAAGCGTTGAGTGCGGTGATATTATAATACCGAGCAAGGCCGACGTGCGCGGCCGATCGATGGCATAAGCGGCCGGAGCGGACTTCGCTTTATATTACCTTACGTGGAGAGCGACGGCTCGGGGGCCGCTTTGTCGGCCGAGGTGGCGCCCAGGGACTTCGCGGGGTTGCGGAAGAAAATCAGGAACACGACCATCACTGCCACAGCGCCAAGCGCGGGCGTCATCCAGATTTTTTGCCAGTCGTAGGTGAGTCCGGCCTCCGTGGCGGCGGCGAGCTTGTGGGCCGCGAGGACTTTGCCGGCGAGCAGTGTGCCGACGAAGGCACCGACACCCCACAGGATGAAGGCGATGAGGCCTTGGGCGGCGCCGCGAATGCGCTCGTTGGCCTCGTCGTCGACGTAGAGCTGGCCGGCGATGAAGAGGAAGTCGTAGCACACGCCGTGGAGGAGGATGGCACTATAGATCAACAGTTGTTGTGCGCTGAAATTGCCGACGCTGCCGGCGAGCAGGAAATATCGGGCCGCCCAGCAGAAGATGCCGATGAAGATCGTGGTTTTATAGCCGAACCGGCGGAGGAAAACCGGCAGCAGGAAAAGGAATACAACGTCCGAGACCTGTGCGAGGGAGGTCTTCACGGCCATATAGTCCCACTTCAATTCGGTGAGATAAATACCGAGCATCACGAAATAGAAATAGAGCGGGATGCAGATGAGGAACATGCACCCGATGAAGATGGCGAAGGGCGGCTTTTTCAGGAGAGCGAGCGCATCGAGGCCGAGGATTTCGCCGAGGCTGACGTTGGTGCCGGTTTTCTTGGGTGGCGTGTGCGGAAGCGTCAGCGCGAAGAGGCCGAAGAGCACGGAGATGCCGCCCGCGAGATAGAACTGTACAGCGGACTGCTCACCCTTGATGAGGCTGAGCGTGAAGAGGCCGGCGATCCAGCCGATGGCGGAGAAGATTTTCACCCGCGGAAAATCGGTTTTCGCGTTGGCGAGATGGTGCAGCGAGAGTGAATTTCCCAGGGCGAGCGTCGGCACGTAGAGCGCGCAGTAGGCGATCAGCACCGCATAGAAACTTCGGAATTCATGAAACCGCGGCAGACAGCAGAGCAGCACACCGCCGGCGATGCCGAGGACGGCGAGCATTTTTTCCGACGCGAAATAGCGATCGGCGATGAGCCCGACAAAGAACGGCGCGATCATCGCGCCGATGGCGAACGCACCGTAAGCGGCGCCAATTTCGGCGCCGCCGAACTTCAGCGTGTTGGCGAGATACGCGCCCATGCTCACGTACCAGGAACCCCAGATGAAATACTGGAGGAACATGAAGACGGAGAGCTTGAGCTTCAGGGAAGATTGAGGCGTGGGCATGGGGTTGGGGCAGGGAAACGGAGGGGGAGGGCTGAGAGCCAAGATCGGAGGGCTCGGAGCGGAGTTCTGAAGAATGTGAAGATTGGCGGGCGTTGCACGCCTGTTTTTGCACGCGCGGGCGTGCCCGGACGGCAGCGTGCTTCCGGGCGCAGCGTGACTTAGCGCCTCAGAGCTCCTTGATGCTTATATTGCGGAACTGCACGAGGCTGGAGGCGGCGTTGTATTTGCCGTCTTTGAAGCCGCCGTGGTGCTGGAGGGCGAACTTGCCGCGGGCGGGCACGCCGGGGAGCTGGGCATCCTCGATCACGGTCTTGCCGTTGAGCACGACGGTCAGCCGGTCGCCGCGCATCGTGAGCTCGAAGGTGTTCCACTCGCCGACCGGTTTGTCGGCGTTGAGCTTCGGTGTGACGCCGGCACGGACGGCGGGCGGCATGTTTTTGTCCATGCGATAGCCGTAGACTTCGCCGGATCCGATCGGCCAGCACCAGATGTTGATCTGCGCCTTCGAGGTGCCGCGCAGATAGATCCCGGAATCGGCGTTGGGTGTCGGTGTGACGATATCTTTTCCGTCCGGGCCTTTCTTGTGAGTGCCGTCGGGCAGGACGGTCGGGACATTATATAGGCCGGTCTTCTCCTTTATACGCCAGTCGATCTTCAGGACGAAGTCGCCGTATTCTTTTTCGGACCAGAGATTCTTGTCACCGGGGGCCTCGCTGCGGGCGTCGTAGTCGATCACGCCGTCGAGGACCTTCCAGTGGCCGTTATCGCCTTCGGGAGCTTTCCAGCCGGAGAGGTCCTTGCCGTTGAAGAGGGAAACGAAGCCGGCGGGAGCGGAGTTGGCGGCGAGCGCGACCGAGGAGGCCAGCGCGAAAACGAACGCGACGACGCGGGGTGTTTTCATAGGGGTGCCGTCACGATGAGAAGCGAACCGGCCGCGGGTCAACGAGCGACGCGCGGAATCTGGTTTTACAGTCGCGAAGTGGTTCGAAATCAGGCCGGCTCGGATCGGAGGGGCCGCAAGACCGTCGCCAGGTGGGAACGGTCGTTTTGGTTTCAGCCTTTTCCACCCAATGCCTTCGGCACGAGACTCCCGAGTGTGCCGGTGCCCTTCACGACCTCGTCGAGTGATTTGAAATTGCTGCTGCTACTGCCGCTTTCATTGGGAAGCCGGTGGGTTTGACGGACGGTGAACTTCGCGACGCCGTCCGGTCCCGTGGTCTGCGAAATGGTCAAGGTCTGTTCTGCGGCGCCGAACCAGCCGAGGGCCTTTTCGACGTTTTTTCCTCCGAGCGTGAGGAACGAGGACTGGCGTTCCGGGCCGAGCGTCTCGGCAAAGGATTTGATGAACTCGTCGTATACAACGCCTCCGGATTGGGCGAATGAGGGGACCGTGATCGTGACATCGCCGTTGGTTGCGCGTTCGACGGTCGCGCTCTCTCGGGCGAGCTCGGCCAGCCGCTGCCGGGCGCGATCGACGGTCTGCTGGAGTGCATCCTGCTCGGAGGGCGTCAGAGCGAACAAGGTGGCGAAGGCGGGCGTGAGGTTTCCGCCGCCGCCATGGGGAAGGAACGGCATCGTGAGGCTTACCGTCCGGCGCTTTTGGAGATCGGTCAGCACGCGAAGCTGGTCCAGCGCGACTTCTTGTGGAGAAACGGATTCGGTGGTGCGCTGGGGTGGCACCGGAGCGCGTGAGGCCGCGGCAAGTTGTGCGAGCTGCGCTTTCAGGCGCTGGTTCTCGGCGCGAAGTAGCTCGAGCGAAGGCGCTGTTGCGTTGTGCGTGGCGGGCGCGGCGGCCACGAGAGACGTGGAAGGGTTTTGTGACCAGGTGCCGAAAAACGCGCCGATGCCCGCGGCCGTCAGCAATCCGGCCGTTCCGACGATCAGTTTGGTTGTTCCCATAAAGTGAATCAGCGACGTCGCCGCAAGCCATGTGCCGCCGCCCGCCGCCACCGCACCGGCGAGCGAGCTTCCTCCCAAATGGGCGAGCAGACCGGCGGGTACAGTGATCGCGGGCTGCGCGGCGAGGGTGGCGCTGAGCGCGGCGGCGGTGGACGTGATGCCGCGACGGGCGAGCCGGGCGCGCAGCTTCTCGAGCGCGCGCTCGACGCGCATGCGGGCGGCATTCTCGGTGAGCCCAAGCTCGGTGCCGACGGCGGCGAGCGTCCTGCCTTCGAAGAAACGCAGTAACAAAGCTGCGCGATCCTTTTCGCCGAGGTCGTGCATCGCGGCGTCGATCACTGGCCGCAGGTGGTCCCAGGCCGGTTCATGTGCGAGCGCGGTTGTGTTCATGATTGTGGCCTCCTGTTCGCGGCGCCGCCAGCGCGCCTCCGTGCGCACCGCCTTCAGGGCGAGAAAGCGCGTGGTGGTATAGAGCCAGCCGGAGATGGACCCGTGATGCCCGAGCGTCGCGGCCCGGGCTGCGAGGGTAAGGAACACGGCTTGCGTGACGTCCTGGGCGAGGTGTGTATCGCCGCCGACCTGTCGTAGCGCGGCGGCATAAACGAGCGTGACTTTGCGATGGGCGAGCGCGGCAAACGCAGCTTGTTCTCCGTCGCGGGCAAAACGCCGCAGCAATCCCGTATCGTCATCGGCAATCTCGTGCATCCACCTATAAATACCCGCCGCGCCGCCGGAATCGCACGACGATATTTTGGGCGATCCTTGCTCTTCTGGGCGTGAAAGGGCGACCGATGCCCGACGGCGATGGGCGTTAATTAACTAAGAACGATAACCTTCCCGACGACTCTGCCGATCGCGCGCTCGCCATCCCCAGCGTCGTCGACGCTGAGCGCCGACTCTTCTTCGAGACGTTTGCCGATGGAGGGCGCGCTTGGGTCCACCACGACCCTCCGCCGGCAGGATGTTCGGCCAATTTGATCGCTATCGTGGGCGCAGGCTTGCGCCGCAATGGGCGTTTCGCCCGTGTGCGGGTCGCGGGATAGCCTGCTCTATAGTTCGATTGTGGCCGGCCAGGCGGTCACTGCTGGCTCGCGGCGGCCGCCGGGGCGGCTTTGCCCTTGAGCATCGTGAAGTAGTCGAGCCGCTCGCCTTCCTCGCTGAGGAAGGTGGCATCGAGCCGGTTGCCGTCGACGTCGATGACCATCGAACCGAGGCGATAGAGCGAAATGAACATCGCGGGATGATCGAGGAACCCGCGTGCGGCGCGTTTCTCGTCCTTGCCGGTGATCTTGCCCGAGCTGCCCGCCACGATATAGACGGCGCCTTCGTGGACGCCGCCGCCGAGCGTGGCTTTTTTATAGGGACCGCTGCCGTCGATGCGGCCGTCTCCGGCGTCGATCTTCATTTTGCCGGTGAGCGTGCTCGAGACCCCATAGTGACTATCGAGGAGGAACGAGCGCTCGTAGGAGTGGCTGTGACCGGTGAGGCAGAGATCGACGCCGCCCGCTTCGAGGATCGGGAGTGCATTCGTGCGCATTTCCACGAGCTGCTTCTCGGTGTTCGAGTCGTGCGAACCCTTTGTATAGGGCGGGTGGTGGAAGAAGGCGATGATCCAGTCCTGTTTCGTCGCCGCGAGGTCGTTCTCCAGCCAGGTGAGCATAGCGCCGCCGACCGCACGATCGCTGCCTTGGGAATCGAGGCAGATGTAATGAATATTGCCGTAGTCGAAACTATAATACGCTTCCGTGCCGGACATGAGGCCGCCGGCCTGGCCGAGCGTGGGCAGGGTGAAGATATCATAGTAAACCCCCGATTGCGTGACGGAGGCCGCGGAGCCGGCGTCGTGGTTGCCGAGCGTGGGCCAGACCACGGATTTTTTCAGGATGTCCTTATACATATCGAACACCGCGATTTGGTGTTCTGCGTCGGTGCCGGTGCCGTAGGCGTTGTCGCCCAGCATCAGCCAGAGGTCGGTGTGGCGTTGCCCGGAAAATTTATAGTAAGCGTCGCGCACCTTGGCCTGCAGGCCCTCGTGGCCTTTCGCGCTCGCGGTGCCGGCGTCGCCGATGACCCAGGTGCGGATCGGCTGGCGCGTGCCGGGTTTTGGTGAGGTGACAAAGTGCATGCCGGCGTCGGCGACGAAGGTCTTCTCCGCGTTGCCGATGGCGTAATGATATTTCGTGGCGGGCGTGAGGCCGTCGAGCAGGATGATGTGCTCGGTTGTCTTCCATTTGGTTTTTGTCTCGCGGTCGAGGGTTGCAGCGTCCTGACCGAACTTGACGGCGCTATCGGTCGGCACATCGGTGCGCCAGCGGACGACGACGCTCGTTGGCGTGCCTTGCTGGAGGTAGGGGCCGCGGATGACTTGCTGGGCCGAGAGCGTGGTGGCGAGGAGCGCCGGGAGGAGGAGGAGGCGGAGGGGGTTCATGAGAGTTGAGAGCTCAGAGCTGAGGGCTTGGAGTTGAGAACCAAACTAGCGAGCGGGACAGACAAGGGTTCGTCCTGGAGGATGTTGTGGGTTCCGCCTATCACGGTGGGGAAAGTTTGGTGAGTGAATTGCGGACGTCGGCGGCGAGGCGCTCCATCGGCACGGTGTCACGGTAGCGTTCGGGCAGGGACTCGATGGCGGTGAGTGCGGCGCGATAAGAGGCGACTGCCTCCGGGATGCGGCCGCATTTCACGAGGATGTCGCCCTGACGTACAAGCCAGCGTTCGCGACGCGGCATATTGTCCATGGCGGCGGCGATGCGTTGGAGCGCGGCGTCGTAGTTGGTAGCTTCGAGCTCGATCGTGATCGCATAATCGACGAGCGAGATCACCGGGCCGAGCCGGGCTATGCCTTCATCGGTGGCGGCGAGGACGCGGGCGCGATCGGGTTTGGGCGCCGCCGCGAGGATGCGGGCGCGGCGCAGGAAATGTTCAGGTCGCGGATTGGGCGCGCGGCGAATCCCCTCGAGGTAGTGTTGCGCCGCGTCCTCGATCCTGCCGAGAGCGTGGGCGATTTCGCCGCGCAGGAACCAGCCCTCGGGTTCGGCGGGCGCGCGATCTATATAGCGTTCGATCAAGGGCTGCGCTTTGGCCGGCGCGCCGGATTCGAGCTGCACGCGGGCGAGGAAAAAATCGATCAGCGTGAGCTGGGGATCCAGTTTGGCGGAGGCCACGAAGTCCGCTTCGGCTTTCGCCCATTGCTGATGGTGGCGAAACAACTCGCCGCGACGGATGAAGAGGTCGGCATCGGGTTTTTTTGCCAGCTCTTCGGTGAGGGCATCGATCAGCAACTGATCGTCGCCGTGCGCGTGCAGCGCGAGCGGTGCGGCGAGCAGGGCACCTGTAAACACCAGTGAAACCAGGGGGCGAAGGAGCGGGCGTGAACGTGCGGACGGCATGGAGCAGAAGAGACGAAAGACCCGGCGGAACGTTGCCCGCCGGGCTCGGAAGCTCAATGGCGGAGTGTGACTCAGAAGCTATACTCCACGCCGATCGTGTACTTGCGCCCCGCAAGGCTGGCATCCTCCACGAAGGGCCGATAGCCCTGATAGGAAACCTGCGGGCGGTTGGTGAGATTGGTGCCGTTGGCGAAGAGCGTCAGGCCTTTGCGCAAGCGGTAGCCCACCTCGGCGTCGACGCGTTCTTCCGCCGAGTAGAATTCGTCGCTCTCGATGTTGGTGCCCAGGCCCTCGACGTAATCGTCGCGGTAGCGATAATCGCCGCGGAAGAAGAAGCTGCCCCGCGCGTACTCCAGCGTGCCGGTGAAGAGATATTTCGAGAAGCCCGGCAGCGGCAGATCGCGATCATCGGGGCGGTTCGCAAACGTCGCCTCCGTGTCGGTGAAGGTGGCGCTGACGGCGGCGCTGAAACCCTTCAGGATCGACGGCAGAAAATAGAGCCGTTGGCGGGCGATGAGCTCCACGCCCTTGTTCTTGGCGGTCGATCCATTTTGCGGCTGGCTATATTGAAAGGCGCCGCCGGCCACGGGGATGGGATTGCCGTTGGCGTCGAGGTCGGTGAAGCGGGAGATTGCGGTGTAGGTGAAGTCCTTCACATCTTTATAGAAGACGCCGGCAGAGTAGAGGCCGCCGTTGGCTGTATAGTATTCGAGCTGCAGATCGAAATTGTCGGAGGAGGCCGGCTCGAGGTTTTCGTTGCCGTCCGTGATATTGCCATTGATCGCAACGAGCCGGCCGCGCGTGAGCTGCGCCAGATTCGCGCGGCCGTAGCTCTGGTTGAAGCTCTCGCGCAGAATAAGGTTCTTGCGGAGCTCGTGGCGGAAATGGATGCCAGGCAGCCAGAAGGTATAGGAGGAGCCACGGTTGATCGGAGTGACCACGGGGGCGCCGCCGCGGACCAGCTGCACATCCTTGCGCGTGCTGCTCCATTCGTTCTTCTCCAGTCGTACGCCACCGATGATGGTATGCGCCCCGAAGCGCAGCGTGCCCATGACATAGGCCGCACTGGTTTCCTCCTCGGCGTCGTAATCCGCCACATTGCTGTTCTGCGCCGAGGAGTTCGGGTCGTAGGTAAACAGCTCCGGATTGGTGCGCAGCAACTCCTGGCCGGCGCGGGGATAAACGTCGAAATACTTTGGCTTGAGCATGAGGGACTGATTGGTCGGCGCCACCACGCGCGCATAAGGGAAGTCCTCGTCCATGTCGTAATCGTCCCGCGTTCGGTCGAAGCGGGGCTTGCTCGCGCGATACTTCGCCCCCGTCTTGAACGCGAATGCGGCGCGGTCGCGGATGAACTTGCTCTCCCAGTCGACGCGCGCGCTATAGACATCCTCCACCTTCTTCGACGTGACGATCTCGAGCTCGCCTTCCGACATCAGGCTCAGATCGCTGGGGTCGACCCCGTTGACTTCAAAGATTTCGACATCGCCGACCGCGACGTCGTGGATCTTATATTCGAAGACAAACCAGGGGTTGGTGGGCTCCATCAACATGTTCAGCTCGGTGTCGTTGCTGACGACGTTTTCGCTGCGGGAATAATAGAGATCATAGGTGAGGAGATGTGGGCCTTTCTCGTGGCGACCTCCGAACGAGACGGAATATAAATCGTTCTCGTCGTCCTCATCGGTGCCGATCCAGCCTCGCGAGGCCTGGCTCCCGGCAGTGCCCGGGGTGCCACGACCGGAATCGTGAGTGAGAAACGCATAGGTCTTGCGACCGTTGGAGGCGTCCTGGAAGCGGGTGTCGATATCGATGTCGGTTTCGAACTTGATGCCTTTGCGGTCGAAATGCGTGTAGAGCGGCCGAATATAGAACGAGTTGTGCTGGTCGGTGCGGAAATCGATCGAACCGCTGAGGCCCTGGGTATTGGTGACCCGCGTGTCGTATTCCCAATGACTCGACTCCATGAACCACACGGGCTTTCCACCGTATTGAGCGAGATTCAACTGGGGGTTGTTTTCCGGTGTGACCTGAATCCAGTCCATGTCGGCATTGATCGAGAAACGATTGGTCTTGTGGCTGCTGAGGGTGAAGCTGACGCCCAGGTTTTTCTCTCCTCCGGCGATGCTATAGATGTCGGAGTAAGTGAGGCTGCCGGAGTGGCCCCATTTTTCCGGAAGATCGCTATAGACGCCGGCAAGCCTGAGCCTGACCTCGCGTCCGTCGCGTTGAAACGCATTGCGGCTGACGACGTTGATGATGCCGCCAATCGCGTCGCCATCGCGGTCGGGGGTGGGCGCCTTGATCACTTCGATATTCGTGACGCCATCGGCGGCCAGCTGCCGCGGGTTGAAGGCGCGGCCGGTGAGGCCGCCGTTCGGTGCGCGATTGCCGTCGATCTGGACGGAGTTATAATCACCCGAGATGCCGCGGATGTTGATGCTGCCGGCGGAGCCATCCTGGTCCTCGTTGACGCTGATGCCGGGCAGACGTTGCAGTGCCTGGCCGACGTTGCCGTCGACCATCTGGCCAAACATCTCCTCGGATACTATATTCACGATACCGGCGGCGATCTTCTGTTGATTAATCGCCAGCGCCTGGCCGCGCACCGACTCCTGCACTATAAAGGATTCGAGTTGTTGGATGGAACTCGTCAGCGGGGCGTTGAAGGTGGCGGAGCCGTCGGCGGCGACCGTCACCTGCCGGGTGAGGGTTTCGAGTCCAACATACTCGACCTCGATCGTTGTGGGACCGGCTGGGACCGTGAGCGAGTAGCGGCCATCGGCGGTGGTATAATCGAGCATTGCCGTGCCGGCGGCGCGGACGATGGCGCCTTCGAGCGAGCGGCCGGTGCGCTCGTCATAGACCCGCCCCGTGATCGTGCCCGTGGATTGCGCAAACAGCGAGCCGAGCAGAAGCGGCAGGAGGCTGGCTGCCAGGCAGAATCGCCGGAGGGGTCGAGTGGGGGTGGACAGAGCATTCATAGGGTGAACGGCGCGACTGACGTTTTGCTTGGGGTTACGAGCAGATCGAACGGTGAAACAGCCGTGGCAACGAAACCGCGGCTGAATCCGGGGGTGTTGGGGTCGGGGCAAAGGGGGACCTCGCGGTCGTGAGTTTGGCCGATATGTCGGTTACCGTCCATCACCCGGACGGGTGAGGCGGAATGGGTGGGGCGGGCGTGCAGCTGGGCGGTCATCGCAGCCGGCCTGGCGGTCGTGGGCGGCGATCGCGTGGCGGCGAGGTGAAGAATAGTGGCGACCGAGGTGGGCGCGGCTCCCCGAGCCGGCCTGGGTTTGCGAGGGAAACCGCGGATGGAGCGTGGAACGTGCGCGGGAACTCAGGCCGGTTCGGAGAACCGGGCCCCACCTTCTCGATCTCTAGGACGAAACGCGCGGGACTAATCGTCTCCGAACGCCACGCGCGAATTCGTCTTCAGATAGTCCGCAACCTCCGCGGCAAATACTTCGCCGAACTCGGCGCGCTTCTTCTCGCCGACGCCGGGGATGCCTTCCATCTGCTCCACGCTCTCGGGATAGTGACGGGCCATGGCGCGCAGCGTCGCGTCTCCAAAAACCACATACGCCGGCACGCGTCGCTCGTCGGCGAGTTCTTTTCGCAGCGCGCGCAGACGCGCAAACAGGATCTCGTCGCACGCGATCTCGCCTTCGCGGCGTGTCGTGGCGCGCTTCGCCTTCGGCAAATCCATCGGCTTCGTCAACGTGATTGGCTGCCGGCTCCGCAAGACATTCATTCCCTCCTCCGTGAGCTCGAGCGTGGCGAATTCACCCTCGGCCACGCCGACATAGCCGAGCCGCATCAGTTCGCGGCCGACGGCGGACCACGCGGGCCGCGACAATTCCCGGCCGATGCCATACGTCGTGAGCCGGTCGTGCGCCCAGCGGCGGATCTTGTCGGTGTCCGCGCCGGTCAGCACTTCGATAACGTGATTCATCCCGACGCCGAAGCGGCTGTTCTGCGCGATGCGGTAGATGCACGAGAGGAATTTCTGGGCGACGATCGTGCCGTCGTAGGTCTCGCGCGGCTCGGCGCAGTTGTCGCAGGCGCCGCAGTTATCGAGCGGGAATCTCTCGCCGAAGTACGCGAGCAATTCCGCGCGGCGGCACGACGAGTTTTCCGCGTAGTGCACGATTTGCCGGAGCTGGGCGCGCGCGACTTCGCGTTCCTGCTCGTTCGTCATCTCGTCGAGGAAATGCGTCTGCTTCGCGATGTCCCCGGCGCTGAAGAGCAGCAGGCAATCGCCCGGCAGCCCATCGCGGCCGGCGCGGCCGGTCTCCTGATAATAACCTTCGATATTCTTCGGCAGGTCGTGGTGGATGACCCAGCGGACGTTCGGCTTGTTGATGCCCATGCCGAACGCGATCGTCGCGCAGATGATCCGCGTGTCGTCACGGAGAAACGCCTCCTGGTTCCGCGCGCGCTCCGCGGCGTCCAAGCCGGCATGATACGGTCTGGCCGCGAAGCCGCGCCCGGCGAGCCCATCAGCCACGCGCTCCGTGGCCGCGCGGCTCGCGCAATAGATGATGCCGCTCTCATGCTCGCGCTTGCGCACGAAATCGATGATCTGCTTCAGCGGCTGATCCTTCGGCACCACGCGATACGTGAGGTTCGGCCGGTTGAAGCTCGCGACAAACACCTCGGGTTCGCGCAGCTTCAGGTGCGTGATGATGTCGCGCCGCACCCGTGCGGTCGCGGTCGCGGTCAGCGCCATCGCCGGCACTTCGGGCAGGGCCGCACGGAGTTTCGAGATCTGCCGGTATTCCGGCCGGAAGTCGTGGCCCCACTCCGACACGCAATGCGCCTCGTCGATCGCGAGGCAGGTGACGTTCCACTTCTTCAGGTTTTCGCTCCAGCCATCGAGCATCAGCCGCTCGGGCGCCACGTAGAGCAGGCGGTACTCGTTGCGGTGCAGCCCGCGCAACCGCGAGCGCGCCTCGTCGGCATCGAGCGTGGAGTTGAGAAACGTCGCCGCCACGCCGCTCGCCTGCAGCTGATCGACCTGATCCTTCATCAACGCGATCAACGGCGAAACCACGACGGTGAGTCCGCCACGCGTCAGCGCCGGAATCTGGAAACACAGCGATTTCCCTCCGCCGGTGGGCAGCAGCGCAAACACATCGCGCCCGGCGAGCGACGCCTCGCAGATTTCGCGCTGCAACGGGCGGAAGCTCGAGTAGCCGAAGGTGCGTTTCAGCACGAGATCGAGATCGGAAGTGACGGCGGACATGGACAAACGAACACTAAGAGGCGCGTCGCGCGCAGGGCACGGAAAATCTTGTGCGCGGCTTTGCGCATGCCGGGCGCCTGGCGCGGGGCTGAACGTCTCGTGACGGTCGCATGCGTAATCCGTGACGGCTCGGCGGGGACGCCTCGCCCCACCTACTGGCCAGCCCCGTTGGGGGCGTACCGCAGGCCGAGCCACCGGGCGAATTCGTGGACCCCGGAAGCGACCGTGTGTCCGCGGCGTATCCGGCGTGACACTACGCGCAACCGGCGCGAGGCGCGGTCGGCTTTGGGATCGACGTGGCCCACAATCTCCGTGCCGATCAGAACCGGCAGCGCGTAATAGCCGCGCACGCGTTTTGCGGCCGGCGTGTAGGCCTCCCACGTGTAGTCGAAATTCCACAGTGCGGCCGTCACGCGGCGGTCGTAGATCAGCGGGTCGAGCGGCGCGAGGAGCCGCGGGGCGGGCGACGGCGGCGCGGCGGGAAAGGGCCCGGTCGTGGCGCGGCCGCTCGGGCGTCCGCTCGCGTTTGCACCGGCCTGGTCTTCGCCGCGCAGCGATTCCAAAAGCGGCACATCCTCGCGCAAACAATAGAGCGTCGGGCAGCCCTCGACCGCGAGCGGCTGCACCGCGTCCGCGATCAATCTCAACTCTTCGCGCTTGAGCGTAACCAGCCGGCGCTGGCGCACCTTCATGAGCGCGAGCCAGCGCGCGGTTTCGGCGGCGGACGGCACTGGCTGGCGCAACACCGACGCTGGCAGCACGCGGTCCGGCAGATCGTAACGTCGCCGGTTGTTCAGTCGCTGTGCGATGAGAAGCCGGCCGTGAAAGAACAGTTTTTGCAGCGTCGCCTTCACGAGCGACGCGGCGCCCCACACCACGCGATGCGCGCGACGCTCGTCCTCGAAATCCTCCGACCCGAGCGGACCGCGCGCCGCAATCTCGTCGAGCAGGCGCGGGGCGAGTTCGCGTTCGCGCGGCGTGAGCCGGCCGGACCAGGCGCCGGTGCGTTTCGTGCGCGCGATCATCGCCGATTGGAGATGCGGCCAGGCATCGAGCGGAAACGCCGCGAGATTTCCCGTGTCGGGCGCGTGATGTTCAAAGGCCGAGCGTGCGGTCGCGGGTTTCGGTTTTGAAGCCTCGGCTGCTGCGTCGCCGCCGTGCAGGTGCTGCATCAGGTCGCCTTCGCGATAATCCGCGACCCGGTTGCGCAGGATCAGGTCGTGCATCCGGCCGCAGATGTTGATCGGGTCGATCTGAATATAGCCGTGATACGCGAGTGCGGCAGCGATGTCGGCATGCGGCGCATCCAGGCGCAGCGCCGCCCGCGCGAAACGTCGCGCGAGGAGCGGTGTAACGGTGAGGGGCGAATGCACGCCGCGGATTCAGGGTGCGGCGGCGAAAAAAACAAGGCCGCGTCGCAGTAAGCGACGCGGCCTTGCGGCCCGGAAACCAGGCCGGAATGGCGTGAACGGCGGCCTGCTTCCGTCAGGCGGCGGCGACTTCAAGCCGGCCGGTATTGCGGGTGGGCTCGAACCAGTCGCTGGGCTCGGCGTCCGGAGCAAATTCAGGGCACGCTTCAGCCAGCAGGGCGCGGAGATTGCCGCGGGCCCGGGCGATGCGGCTCTTGACGGTGCCGACGTTGATGCCGAGCGCCTGCGCGATCTCGTCGTAGGAACGATTCAGCAGGTTGCGCAGCGTCAGGATTTCGCGGTGACGCGCATCCAGTTTTTCCATGCACTCGGTGACGAGCGCGGAGAACTCGCCGGTCGCTGCCTCGCGAGCGGGGCTCGGGGCATCGGTGGCGACGAGGTCCGCGAAGGTCGCATCGCTGTCATCGCTCAACGCACAGTCGAGCGAGAGCGTGGCATGGCGGCGGCGACGGAAGAAATACCAGTAGCGATTGCGCGCGAGATTCACGGCGATGCGGTGCAGCCAGGTCGCGAGCGAAGAATCGCCGCGGAAACGGGCGAGCCCACGATGCGCGCGGATAAACGTGTCCTGCGCGATCTCCTCCGCATCGGCGCGGTTGCGCAGCAGCGCGAGCGCGACCGAGAAGATCTTCTCGCGATAACGGGTCATGATCTCGACGAAGGCGGCCTCATCGCCGCCGTTGAAACGCCGCACCAGCTCGGCATCGTAAGTGGCCTCCTGGTGTGATGCTGCAGCGCGGGCGGCGCGTTCGGTGGCGTTACGGACGATCTTGGGGGAAGAGGAGGGAAAAGAAGGAGCGATCATAAAGGTGAGGGTTGAAGATGCGTAATGTTGCCCTCCTATAACCTCGACGCGTGCCAACGGGCACGTAGCTCCGGTAGAAAGTTGATCGTGAGCGGTTTATATTTTCGCGCGTAAAAAATCCGATGACGTCACACGGAAGAAAATTCGTGCAAGGTGCGCGAGCGATTTTGACTCGCCGTGCAACATGCAGCGCAGCCGATTCAACCTCACGGTGGGAGTGGGCCGTTCACGCAAGCGCTTGCTTGCCGAAGGTCTGGCGCCGGTCGCCAGCGGCGGGGCCAGGCTGGGAGCGCCGGCCTCCAGCCCGGCTTCCTCCGATTCGGTGCCGGGGCTGGAGCCCGGCATTTCCGGAAAACGTGGCTTGGCGGTGGCTAACTAACGACGCAACTCCATCCGCACTTGGCGCAGCGCTGCGGCGATCTGGGCGTCCGCCGGATTGGCGCGGGCAAGAAACTCGAGGTGAGGCTCGGCGGCAGCGAGGCGACCTTGCTGGAGCAACACGAGCGCGAGGTTGCGGCGGGGATCGCTGAAATCAGGCGCGAGGCCGAGTGCTCGCTCGTAGTGCGTGATCGCCTGGTCCGCCGCGCCCAGTTGCACGAGTACGTTGCCCAGATTGTTGTGCGCGCGGGCGTCGGCCGGCGCGAGACGCAGCGCAGTCTCGAAATGGCCACGCGCTTCTTGGAAACGGCCTGCTTCGGCGCAGGCATTACCGGCGTTGAAATGCGCTTCCGCGAAATCGGGCTGCAAGCGCACGGCTGCGCGGCTGTGGCGCAACGCCTGTTCCGTCTCCCCGGTGCGCAACAGCGCATCGGCGAGATTGCTGTGCGCCTCGGCGAAGTCGGGCGCGGCGGCCAGTGCCTGTTCATAGTGCGTGATCGCTTCGTTCGTCCGCCCGAGCGCGAGCAAGGCGCTGCCGAGGTTGTTATGCGTCTCCACATGGCGCGGGCGTAATACCAGTGCCCGCTCATAATGGCTCACGGCTTCGGCACCGCGTCCGAGCCGCACGAGACAGAGGCCGAGATTGTAGTGCGACTCGACGGAAGCGGGATCGCGGCGCAAGGCCGTCTCGAATCGTGGCACGGCGGCGTCGAACCGCGCGTCTTTCATTTCGACAAGGCCTAGATTGTGGTGCGCGCGTGCGTTCTCCGGCCGTTTGGCGACGGTGTCGGCCCAGAGCTGGCGCTCGCTCGCGTAATCGTTGTTGCGCGCGTGCGTCAGGACCATTTCCGCCGCGGCGAGAACGATGATCGCCGGCACGAAGAAGCGGCCTAGGAAAGTGTACAGCGCTGCGACTGCGAGTGCGACCGGCGCCGCGAGCGCGAGATATATACGGTGCTCCGCGATCGTTTGCGATGCGATCGGTACCACGCTCGAACTCGGCGCGAGCAACAGAAAAAAAACGCAGCCAAGAAATCCCCACGCAGTCCGTCGCCGCACGCCCCACGCGACCGCCACGCCCAGACCCACCAGCACCAAGGCAGGCAGCAGCACCTCGCTCGCCGACCGCACCACGGACGTGCCGTAGTCAAACACCAGCGGATGCGGCCACGCCGCCAGCCGAAGGTAATGCAGCACCGCCTCGCATTGCGTCAGAAAATAATGCCAAGGGGAAATTGCGGCGTCGAAGCCGGCCGTGCCGCCGCGGCCGCCCGTGCTCGCGACCAATGCGGCGAGAACCAGCCAGCTAGCGGCCAGGCCGAGGTAGTAAGGTTTATTCGCGCGCCAGGCGTGGGCGAGCGAGCCGCTCACGAACGTGCGATCGTAAAGCAGAACGAGGAGGGGGGCGGCGACCATCGTTTCCTTGGCGCCCATCCCGAGGGCGCACGCGGCGACGGAAAAGATTTTCCAGCGCAGTGGCGTCGCGGAATCGGTTGAGCGCGCGAAACTGTACAGCGTCAGCAGAAGAAACAGGGCCGCGAGCGATTCGGCACGTTGTACAATATACGTCACCGCTGCCGTCTGCAGCGGATGCAGCACCCACACGGCGGTTGTCGCCGCCGCGATGGAGAGTGCCCGCCCGGCATTGCGGGCGGCAGCAGGTGTGCCGGACACGCCGGGCATCGCGCGCGCCAGCGCTCGGCGTATGAGGCCGAACAGCGTCAATCCGGCGAGCGCATGAAGGAGAGTATTCAGCGCGTGATAGCTCCAAACCTGTTCGCCGCTCAGGGCGTGATTCAGCATCAGCGACAGCAGCAGCAGTGGCCGGCCGCTCGTGGTTTCGCCGGCATCGGCGGGCGAAGTCAGCGTGGCGAGTAAACCGTCCGTCCGTCCAGCCGCCGCGGCGGCCGCGATCGCGGGCGGATCGTCGAAAACGAACGGCCCCTGCCACGAATTGGAGTAGGCGGCGATCAGCGTGAGCAGGATCATCCCGAGCAGCTTCGCGCTCCGGCGGTGGTCGAAACGAGTCGGGGCGGCATGCGTTAAGCTCACACGTCTGAGCAATCATGGCGTATATCGTGTGGGAACCCTTTTCTGCTGGGTGTGCGGTGGCAAATGCCGCGCGCGACCGCCGTCGATACGGAACGCGCCAGCGCAAATCGCGTACCCCGGCGGAACGGACGGTTACATTTCCGCAACGGGCGTTTACGGCGTCGCGCTGAGGGACCCTCACGCTTGACTCTCTTCTTCGCGCCACCTCTCCTCCGTCTCACGTGCCGGGGCGGGCCGTCCCGGTGGCGAATGTTCTCAAGCACCATGCAAAAATCGTCCATCAAGCTCATCCTGCTCACGCTCCTCGCCGCCTGGTGCGGGGCGTTTTGTCCAAGTGCGTTCGCGCAAATCACCACTTCGGGTATTGCGGGACTCGTTCGCGATACAGGGGGCAAGCCGCTCGCGGGAGCGACGGTGACTGCGGTGCACATGCCCACGAATGCGACGTTCAACGCGACCACCAACGAACAGGGCCGTTATACATTCCGCGGCCTGCCAGTCGGAGGACCTTACCAGATCACGGCCAACGCGAGCGGCTTCACGGGCAATCCGGCGACGGATATTTTCACGCAGCTCGGTACCGACATCGACGTGAACCTCACGATCAAGTCCGACGTCGTGGTGATGGAGCGCTTCGTGGCGGCGGCTTCGAAATCCGACCTCGACGGATCCGCCACCGGCTCCGGGATCACGTTGTCGAGCGAGCGGCTTGAGCTGAAGCCGACCTCGGAACGCTCGCTCGCGGACATGATCACCGCCTCGCCGCTCGTCACGTTGCGCGAGACGTTCGGCGATCGCGAAGAGTCGCAGATGAGCGCCGTCGGCCAGAACAACCGCTTCAATTCGATTCAGATCGATGGCTCGCGGATCAACGATCTCTTCGGCCTCAACGCCACCGGGCTCGCCTCGTTCTTCAATCCGCTGTCGCTCGATACGATCGAGCAGCTCGCGGTGCAGATCTCGCCGTACGATGTCCGCCAGTCGGGTTTCACCGGCGCGTCCATCAACGCCGTCACCAAGTCGGGCACGAACCGTTTCAGCGGTTCGGTCTACACGTATTTCCGCGGCGACGAGCTCCTCGGCATTCAGATGCAGGGCAACAATGCGCGCGAAGAAGAGCTCTCGGGCAACAAATTCAATCCGCGTCTCGAGCGTCGCACCATCGGCGCCACGCTCGGTGGCCCGATCTTGAAGGACCGCGTGTTCTTCTTCCTTTCGTATGAGGATTTCGAGAGCACCAGCGCCGGTCGCGACCCGCGTTTCTCGACCCCGCAGGAGCAACAGATCCTCGATCGCTTGTCGCAGATTTCGTCGGCCGCTGGCGATACAATCGACTGGGGCGATATCGTCACGGGCACGACAGCAAACACGTCGACCGACGAAAAGATCACCGCGAAGGTCGACTGGAACATCACCTCCGACCACCGGCTCAGCGTCCGCTACACCACGACCGAGGGCGAACTGCCGCAGTTCGGCAATTTCGGCAGCCCGGGTACCACGCTCAACGGCGTCCGCGGCGGCATCATCACTGCGCCGACCGGCCACTTCTATGCGCAGACCCGCGAAGAGAAAACCATCGCCGGACAGCTCGTCAGCCAGTGGTCGCAGAACCTGTCGACCGAGCTGAAGTATTCCCAGACGGCGCAGGATCAGCTCACGCCGGTCAACAGCGTGGCACCCTTTATCTTGATCACGGGCCTCACAGGCACCGATCTATCAAATGGTGCCACTGTCACCGATGGCTCCTTCGTCGCCGGCACCGAGCAGTTCCGCCAAGGGAACGTGATTGGCGTCGACAACGACCAGATGAGCGCGATCGCCAACTACACGTGGAAGAATTTCGTGTTCAGCGGCGGCTACGAGCGGGAGCAGACGGATTTCTACAATCTCTTCCGCCAGGGTTCCTATGGCCGCGTCGCCTATCGGACGCTGGCCGACTTTCTCGCCGACACGAATGCGGTGATCGAGCGCAACGCCTACGATCCCAACATCCGCAATGTCGCTGACATTTCGGAGTTCGCGACCAACGGTATCTTTGCCCAGGCGCGGTGGGATTTCAGCAACCGCCTGACGCTCACCGGCGGCCTCCGCTACGAGTTTGTCGAAAGCGGAATCAAGCCTCCCTTCAATCCCGCGTTCTTCAACCAGACGGGCTTTCGCAATGACGGCACGCCGGACGGCGCCAGCGCGATCTCGCCGCGCATCGGCTTCAATCTCGCGATCGACGACGATCGCCGCACGCAGGTGCGCGGCGGTTTCGGACACTTCTTTGGTCGCTCGCCGTGGGTCATCTTCTCGAATTCGTTCGGCAACACCGGTGTCGGCAGTTTCACGTTGCTGTCCAGTCAGGGCCAGGTCCCCACGAACCTGACCGGTTATCTGCGCGACCACTTCGATCCGGCCAATCCCATCGGCACGGGTGCGGATAATCCCGCCCTTCGCCGCGAGGTGAACTGGGTCGATGACGGCATCGACCTGCCGCAGCTGTGGCGCGGAAATCTGGCGGTCGAGCAAAAGCTCGATCTGCTCGACTCGATCCTCACGTTCGAGGTCGTCCATAGCATCGTCGACCAAGCACTCTTCGTCACGAACGAGAACATCCGTCCGACCTCCATCGGTGCTGACGGTCGTCAGCGTTTTGCCGGTAATCCCAGCACTCTGGCCAACGCCCGCTTTGCCGGTTACACGAATCTGATTCGCGTCCAAAACAAGTCGGCCGGCGAATCCACCTATTTCTCGCTGTTGTGGTCGCGCCCGTTGAAGAACAAGTGGGGTTTCGATTTCAGCTATACGCACGGCAAGTCGACCGAGGCGCAGGCGATCGGCCAAACCACGGCCGGCGGCCAGTGGAACCGCAATGTCGTGTTCAACCAGAACACCGTCGAGGAAGGCACTGCTGACTTCGAAACCAAGCACCGCCTGCAGGTCGGGGTGACGCGTCAGTTTGAGTTCGTGAAGGGATTCCGCACGACGGCGTCGATCTACTATGTCGGGCAGTCGGGCAATCCCTATAGCTGGGTGTTCGGCGGCGACTTGAACCAGGACGGCGTTTCCTTCAACGACACCGTCGCTGTGCCGAGCGGCCCGAACGATCCGCGGTTCGACTTCTCGGGCATGACGGCCGCGCAACGCGACAACTTCCTGGAGTACGTTCGCACAAGCGAGCTCGCTGGTTACGCGGGCGGCGTCGCGCCGAAGAATGCGTTTCGCGAGCCATGGATGAACCAGCTCGATCTAAAATTGATTCAGAACATCCCGATCAAGGGCCCGTTCCGGCTCCAGCTCTTCTTCGACTTCATCAACTTCGGATCCTTCATCAGCCAGGACGTGTTCAGCTACCGGGAGGTCTCGCCCTTCATCCAGAATGGCGTCTTCCGCACTCGCACGCTCACGAACACGACCGCCTACGGCACGGATGGCCGCATCCGGCCGACTTTCACCTCGGAGCCGAGCGGCTTGTTCAACATCGACAATGGCATGTCGCGCTGGCGCATCCAGCTCGGCGCGAAGCTGCTGTTCTGACCCGAGCCGGAAATCGCTCCTTCTTCCCGCGGCCGCGCATTATGCGCGGCCGCTTTTTTTTGTTATCACTCATCGGCTCACCGTCCCGTGAGGTCCCGCAACTGCTCCCGGCTCTTTCGTGCATCCGCGTAATCGGGCTTGAGCTTCAGCGCGGCATCGAAAGCCCGCCGCGCGTCGTCCCAGCGCTCCAGCCGTGCAAAGGCGATGCCGAGATTGTGCTGCGCCTCGGCATCGTCCGGGGCATGCCGCAGCGCGGCGGTATAATGTGTCACAGCTTCGGGCACGCGATCGAGGTCGAGCAGCGCGTTGCCGAGCTTGAAATGCGCTTTCACGTGCGCCGGGTCTTGGCGCAGGATTGCGCGATACTGCTCGACCGCTTCGTCGAAACGCCGCAAGGCGGCGAGCGCATTCCCGGCGCCGAAGCGCGCCTCGAGAGAGCCCGGCTGCGTGGCCTGGGCGCGTTCGAATTGTGCCAGCGCTTCGGCGGGGCGCCCTGCCAGCAACAGGGCGCCGCCATAGCTGATCGCATATTCCGGGTCCGACGGCCTGGCGCGCACCGCCGCCTCGTAGCTCGCCAGTGCCTCCGCCTGGCGCTGCGCCCGCATCAACGCGACCCCGAGATTGTAGTGGAAAAGTGGATTCGCCGCGTCCAGCCGCACCGCCTCGGCATAATGCGTCAATGCCTCCTCCTGCCGGCCGAGCTTGGCCAGCAGGATTGCGAGATTGTTGTGCGTGCGCGCCTCGTTCGGGTGCAGCCGCAACGCGTGCCGGTATTGCCCCACCGCCTCCTCCGTCCGGCCCGCCTCGGCCAGCGTGAGCGCGAGGTTGTAGTGATACGTCGACTCTTCCGGCAGCAGCCGCACCGATTTCTCGCGCGCCTCGATCGCTTCGTCCATCCGACCTGCCGCGGCCAGCGCCTCCGCGAGTCCCGCCTGCGCGCGCGGATTGAGCGGCCGTTTCGCCACCGTGTCGGTCCAAAGCGCGAGATGACTCCGGTAGTCGTGGTTACGCAGCGTCGTGAGCACCGCCAGGGCCGCGGCGCCGACCCCCAGCCCCACGATCGCGCGCGAGCCCGCGATCTGTCTCAACCCGAGCACCAACGCGCTCACCACCGCAGCGAACGGCAGATACATCCGGTGTTCCACGATCATCTGGATCGTGCCGGGCGCGAGCGATGTCGGCGCCAGGATCAGGAAAAACCACGCGCCGAGGAAACCTGCCACCGGCCAGCGCGCCTTCCGCGCCTCACCCCGCGGCCAGAGCGCGACACCGGTCGCGATCAGCAGCGGCAGCACGATCAGCGCATGCGGCAGGAGATCGCCGGGGTGTTCGACCCAGAAGGTGCCGTATTCGAAGACCAGTGGATGCGGCCACACGCTCAGCCCGAGATAACGCGCGAGCGCTTCGAATTGAGTAAGTGGATACGCCCAGAGCGGCAGGCCCACCCCTAGGCCCACCGTGCCGCCGCGATTGCCGCCCGTGCTGAGCACGAGCGCACCGAGCACGAGCCAGGTCGCTGCGAGGGCCAGATAGAAACCACGCCGGGCCCGCCACGCCGCGCGAAAACTTCCGGCCACGAAGATTCGATCGTAGAGCAGCACGAGCAGCGGTGCCGTCGCCATCACCTCCTTCGTGGCCATTCCGAGTGTGCAGGCCGCCACCCCCATTCCCAGCCAGCCCCGCCGTCGCTGCCACGCCTCCCACCATCGCTCATGCCGCCGTGCTTCGCCGGCACGTTTGTCATCTAATGGATGACAATCCATCGCGCGCACGAACGCATAGAGCGTGAGCAAATAGAAAAAGCCCATTAGCGATTCCGCGCGTTGCACCGTGTAAGTCACCGCCTGCGTTTGCAGCGGATGCAGCGCCCACAGGCTTGCGATCGCCAGCGCGAGAAACGTCGTCTCGCTCGAAGGCAGGATCGCGCGGCCCGCGCCACCGACGGCTGGCCGGCTGCCCGTCCCAACCTGATGAACCGTTCTTCGCACGATTCCAAATAACAGCAGCGCCGCGCTGGCATGCACCAGGATGTTGAAGGCGTGATAGCTCCACACGTCTCTCCCGCTGATCGCGTAGTTCAAAGCGAAAGACAGGTTGAGCACCGGTCGCCCGCTCACCGTAAGCCCGCCCTCGGCCTGCGGCAGCAGCACCTTCGTCAACGGCCACAGGGAACGGATGGTCGGGTTCTCCGGGATCGCAAGGACGTCGTCGTAGACGAACGGCGCTCGCAGCGTGTTGGCATAGGCGGCCAGGATCGCGATCACGAACACGCCGACCCCAAACCAGCGCGGCCGCAGCAGTGCAGGGGAGGCGTCGGCGGAGGTAGGCATGGCGGCGAGCCCTCGTTCTGGCGCCAGGGCGTCGCGGCGCAAGTTTCGCCGGATTCGCCCTGATATTCGGCCGGCGCCGCGGACTCACCTCGGTCCACGCTCCTTGCGGCGAATAAGTTGCGGCGCGGCAACGAATCCCGATGAGACCCGCAGATCGCGTCCTGCTCGTGTCTCCAGATTTCCATGACGGAAGGGCTTTGCGTTTCACGAGGGCAATTCCCTTTCACAACGCAGCTTGTGTGCGAAAACTGGATACGCGTTTCGCGTCTCGCGAGGCGGCTTTCCCACCAACGCGAAACGCATCGCTCCGGAAACGGCTTCGCAAGCCGCCTTTGGAGCGTTTTTCGAGGGGAAATTCCGCGTGGGCCAGCGGGCTCGCGGTTTTACCTTCGGGGCTAAGTTCCGCGCTCTCGCGCAAGCCAAATTTGCTCAAAAAATTAACGCTTTCCTGACCACAAATCCATTGACGGGAAAATCGACGACTCCCATGGGTTGTGGTCGTTGCACTTCTGGACCACATCCTGTTGTGGTCAGCAACCGGTTAATAACTCCCAACAACTTTGGTTCGCCTGGGTCTTTTTTGCCCTCAAACAAGCCCACTCCTTCCGCCATCTCTTTTCACCTTCGCCCTTTCGTCACCCGCTAGCCCATGCAAAAAACGTTTCAGGTCGGTTCCAAGACGTTCGTCCTCGATCAAGCGAAAGCCGAAGCCGCTTTCGCTGACAAGAAGGTCATCAATGGCCGCGAGTCCATGTGTTTCAACCTCCTTCCGCTGAAGTATCAGTGGGCCTACGACCTCTACCGCACCATGAAGGCCAACCATTGGGAGCCGGAGGACATCCCGATGGGCAAGGACATCGAGCAGTGGCGCGATGAGAAGGTCGTTTCGGACGCCGAGCGCTGGATCATTCGCATGGGCATCGGCTATTTCTCGGCCGCGGAAGGCATCGTGGGAGACAACATCCAGCACGTCGTCCGCGAACTCGTCACCGCCCCCGAGCTCAAGCTCGTTCTCGGCCGTCACGCGCACGAGGAAAACATCCACGCCGACTCGTTGCTGTACATGATCTCTTCGTTGCAGATCAATCCGCACGAGTGCGAGGCGATGTTCGAAGATGTCCCCACGATCGTCCGCAAGAACGAGTTCGTCACGAAGATCTCCCGCGATCTTCGTCGCGATCTCGATCTCACCCAGCCGGAAAACAAGAGGCTGCTCGCGAAAAACATCTTCGTTTTCGGCCAGTGCATGGAGGGCACGCAGTTCTACGGCCTCTTCGGCATGGTCCTCTCGCTTTACCGGCAGAACAAGTTTCCCGGCATCGGCCAGATGTTCCGCTATACGCTTCGCGACGAGTCCAACCACATCGAGGTCTTCCGGAATCTGTTCATGGATCTGGTCGAGGAGAATCGCGATATCTGGACGGCCGAGTTCAAGGAGGAACTCCGCGCGCTCATGGCAGAGGCCGTGGCGCTCGAGAAGGAGTTCATCCGCGACTGCCTGCCTGTGAATTCGGTCGGCCTCAGCGCCGACGATTTCACTCAATATATAGACTACATCGCGGACCGTCGCCTTGAAGGCGTCGGCCTCGCGCCGCTCGCCGCCGGCGTCAAGAACCCGCTGCCGTGGCTCGCCGAGATGATGGACATCAAGAAGGAGCAAAACTTCTTCGAGGGTCGCGTCACCGAATATCAAAAGGCCTCCTCGCTCAACGTCGCCAGCGACGACGAGCTCTGAGTTTCGCCGCCGAACCTGTCGGCTCGGGCCGAACCGCGCTCGCGCTGACCCACGATTTTTGTTTCCGGCTTCAACCCCCTCGTAAGCTCACAGTTTCCCGCGCCTCACCCCACGCGCTGTTCGTTTCCCAGCCGTTGCACCGCATCGCCGGACCGCAACGGCGTCGTTCGTTTGAACGATCCGCCATCTCTATATACTTTCCGGTCTCCGTCTCCCGGCCTCCGGTCCTTTTGTTCCGTCCGCCACCATCCGCTGCCGTCATCCGCCCTCCGATCCGTATAACGCCATGAGCACTCCCTCCCTCGCGCACGACCTCGCTCTCAAACGTACCGTCCACACGCCCGTCGAACAGAAACCGCACTACGCCTGGCGCGATGTCTTTAATGGCGATTCGATCGAAGTCCCGAACGTCGTCCTGCTCTGCCCGCACGGCGAGGAGCGTTTCGTGCTCTCCGAAGTCGCCGACACGCTCGGCAAGGCGCTGACGAACGTCCACCTCGCCCGCGGCGAGAAAGATATTTTCAACGACACCAACCGCGCCTGGGTCGCCCGCATCTGCCGCGAAGTCGCCGCCAATCTCGCCGAGCTGGCCCGCAAGCAAAGCCCTGTCCGCCTCTCGCTCAACGCCCTGTACGAGCTCATCGAAAAAACCCTCGTCGACAACAACGCCTACTTTGTCGCGAAGAGCCTTCTCCTCAATCGCGCCCGCAAGATCTCCGTCGATCGCGATGCCGCCACCTCCACCCTCCGCGTGATTCGCCGCAACAACCAGGTCGTTCCGTGGAGCGAGCACAAGGTCGAGATCGCCGTCCGGAAGACGTTCCTCTCCCTCCAGCGCGATTCCGCCCCCGCCGTCGCCATCACCCGCGCCGTCGCCGAGCGCGTCCATGCCTCCAAGCAATCCTTCGTTCATATCGAGGAGATTCAGGACATGGTACAGGAAGAGATCATGAAGGCCGGCCACTATAAGGTCGCCGAGGCCTATATTCTTTTCCGGGCCCAGCGCGCCGTCGTTCGCGATTCCGGACTGGACGCTGCCGCCGATGCTCCCGCGGACGCCGCCCTCTCGCCCGCGCTCGCCCCCGGCCAGTCCTCGATGATCGTCGTCAAGAAGACCGACGGCTCGAACGTATTCTGGGATGGCGCCGATCTCCGCAAGCGCATCGAGTTCGCCCGCATCAACCTCGATCTCTGCCTCTCCAACGACGAGATCGAGGCCGAGCTCCGTCGCTCCGTCTACGATCAGATCACGCAGAAGGATCTCGACGCCACGATCGTCCTCAACTCGAAGACCCTCATCGAGCGCGACGCCGATTTCGCCAAGTTTGCCGGCCGCATCCAGCTCACCTATATCTACGAGGAAGTACTCGGCTGGGATATCATGAAGGACGGCATCGGCGCGCTGAAGGGCGCCCACCAGCGGGCCTTCAAGAAATATCTCGAGCACGGCGTCGCCATCAATCGGCTCAACCCGCGCCTGCTCGACTACGATCTCGCCAGGCTCGCCCCCGCGCTCGATCCGTCATCCGACCTGGAGTTCGATTTTCTCGGCATCCAGACGATGTACGATCGCTACCTGATCATCGACAAGACGACGAAGCCCTCGCGCCGCATCGAGACACCGCAGTTCTTCTGGCTGCGTGTATCCATGGGCCTGATGCTTGACGAAAAGGGCGACCGCGAGGCCCGCGTCACCGATCTCTACGAGCTATATAAATCGCGCCGCTTCTGCTCGTCGACGCCGACGCTCTTCAACTCCGGCACGCTCCACTCGCAGCTCTCGTCCTGCTATCTGTACTATGTCGACGATTCGCTCGAGAGCATCATGCTCCGCGGCATCGCCGACAACGCGTTCCTCGCCAAGTGGGCCGGCGGCCTCGGCGGCTCCTGGACCGCGGTACGCGGCACCGGCGCCTATATTGCCGGCACCAACGGCGAGAGCCAGGGCGTCATCCCGTTCCTCAAGCTCCACAACGACCAGCTCGTCGCGGTCAACCAGGGCGGCAAGCGCAAGGGCTCCGGCTGTGCGTATCTGGAGACCTGGCACAACGACATCTTCGAGTTCCTCGAGCTCCGCAAGAACACCGGCGACGACCGTCGCCGCACGCACGACATGAACACGGCGAACTGGATTCCCGATCTGTTCATGAAGCGGATGGAGGCCCGCCAGACCTGGACGCTCTTCCGTTCGAACCAGGTGCAGGATCTCCACGAGCTCTACGGCCAGGCCTTCGAGAAACGCTATATCGAATACGAGAAGCTCGCCGAGGAAGGCAAAATCCAGGGCCAGAAAATCGAGGCGCTCGAGCTCTGGAAGAAAATGCTCTCGATGCTCTTCGAGACCGGCCACCCGTGGATCACGTTCAAGGACGCCTGTAACATCCGCTCTCCGCAGGATCACGTCGGCGTCATCCACTCGTCGAACCTCTGCACCGAGATCACACTCAACACGAGCAACGACGAAACCGCGGTCTGCAATCTCGGCTCCGTCATCCTCGACTCGCACCTCAAGCCCGACGGCTCCCTCGATCACGCCAAGCTCCGCGAGACTATCCGCATGGCGGTCCGCGCGCTGGACAATGTCATCGACATCAATTTCTACCCGACGCCCTCGGCCAAGTTGTCCAACTCACGTCATCGCCCGATCGGCCTCGGCGTGATGGGCCTGGCGCACGCGCTCTATCTGCGCGGCCACGCGTTCGCGTCGCCGGAGGCCGTCGAGTTTAACGACGAGGCGATGGAAGCGATCGCGTTCTACGCGTATGAAGCCAGCTCTGACCTCGCCGCCGAGCGCGGCACCTATTCGACCTATAAAGGCTCGAAGTGGGATCGCGGCCTGCTCCCGCAGGACACCCTTGATCTCCTCGAGAAAGAGCGCGGCGTGGACGTGGAAGTTCCCCGCGGCGGCAAGCTCGACTGGACGCCCTTGCGCGCGAAGATCGCAAAGCAGGGCATGCGCAACTCGAACTGCCTCGCGATCGCTCCGACCGCGACGATTTCGAACATCACGGCGACGTCGCCCTGTATTGAGCCTACGTACAAGAACCTTTTCGTAAAATCGAACCTCTCGGGCGAATTCATTGTATTGAATCCGTTCCTCGTGAAGGATCTGAAGGCCCGCGGCCTGTGGGATCAGGACATGATCGACAACCTGAAGTACTTTGACGGCGAGCTGAAGGACATCGAGCGCATCCCTGCCGATCTGAAGGTGAAGTATCTGACCGCGTTCGACATCGATCCGAAGTGGATCCTCGATGCCGCCGCGCGCCGCCAGAAGTGGATCGATCAGGCGCAGAGCGTAAACCTCTGGATCAAGACGCCCGACTTGAAGACCCTGTCGCATATGTACAGGCAGGCCTGGCACGTCGGTCTGAAGACGACGTATTATCTCCGCAGCCTCGGCGCCTCGAATATCGAGAAGGCAACGGTCGCGGTGAAGAAGGAGGTTCGCGGCGCGATTAAAGAAGGCCAGGACGGCGGCCAAAACAGCGGCGACGCCGGCGGCAGCCACAGTGCGGAAGCGATGGGGGTAGGGGCAGCTGGCCCGGCCGCCCGTGGTTCGGCACCGAAGAAAACCTACACCGCCGCGGAGAAAAACGCCTGCAGCATCGAGGCCATGAGAAACGGCGAGATCTGCGAGGCGTGCCAGTAACGAATCACCGCCGCGTGCGCAGAGCCGCGGTGTGATTTTGAGCCACCGTCGCGACACGGCCGGGGGGAAGCGCGCGGACGACGGATTCCAATAGGCCGCGCGCGGCGGCGGGATTGCCTTCGTTTGCCAGATGTTCGGCCGCGACGAACGACGCGTCGGCCGCCGCGATCCTCAGGTCGGCGGGTCCGGCGGTGAGCACCTGCTGCAGAACTTTGGCCGCTTCCGTGGTGCCGATCAACCCGAGCGACGCCACGGCTTCCGCCGAGACGCCGCGTTTGGCGTCCAGAGCGAGCGCTCGCAGATCCGGCACCGCAGCCTTTTCGCGTCGGACACCGAGCGAATTCATCACGCCGGCCAGCTGGCGGCCTTGGAGCCCGTCCAGCGCCTTGCGCAGCGCCTCGCCGGCTGCCGGAGCGCGGATGGCTTCCAGTCCGCTGCGCGCGTAATCGGAAAGGTGCGTGTCGTTGAGCAGCGCGGCGAGCGCGGGCACGGCCGCGGGACCGCCAATCACGGCGAGTTCCTGGCAGGCGCGGGCTTTCTCGTGCGCATCCGTCGAGGTGGTGAGTGCGGCCAGGGCTTTCTCCTCGGCCGGGTTTGGCAGCGTGGCGGCTGGTTCGGTGACACAGCCGGCGAGGAGTGCAATAGACAGGGCTGGCAGCAGGGAGCGAAAAGCGATCATAGGACGACGCACGGGATTTGGTGTTAAGCGTGCCATGGCGCCCGGCGCGCGCGGCTGCACATGCGGTTGGCTTCGGGGTCGTTCACAAACGACTCGCTCACGGGATCGAACTGCACTTTGCGGCCCAGTCGCCAGCCGATCGAGGCGGCGTGCGAGACGATGTGGCCCCGGCGCGTGACGTCTTCATTGGCCGCCGGCTTGGCGCGCGATTTGATACAGTCGAGGAAATCACGGACGTGCTTCGTCGGATCGGTGCCGGCCATTTCGGCCGGTGTGCCTTTATCGAGTAGTGCGGGCGTGGATACGGCGATCTTGCCCGTGTCGGCGGCCTCGACCCAGCCCGCGTCGCCCTCGAAGCGAACCGGGCAGGTTCCCGGCACGACCCAGTTGCCCTCGCCCTTGAAGCCGGAGAGGCGCATCACGAGTTTCACGCCGCTGGCGTAGCTTCCGTAGATGGTCTGCCCGTCGGCTTCGAATGCGACCGGCGTGGTGCTGTCGGCGCTGGCGGCCCACTGGCAGAGATCGATGGTATGCGCGCCCCATTCGGGGAGGGCGGCGCCGCCGTGAAAATCGTAATAACCCCGCCACCGCCCGTCCACATAGTCCTTGTTATAGGGCCGCCACGGCGCGGGCCCGAGCCAGCGGTCCCAGTCGATGACCTCTGGCGCCGGTTCGGGTTGGGCGGGCAGCCATTCGTGGCTCTCCCGGAGCGGGAGGATGCCGGCGTGTACAGTGTGGATCTTGCCGAGCCGGCCGCTGCGCGCGAGCTCCGCGGCGTAGCGGAAATTGTCGACATTGCGCCGCTGCGTGCCGGCCTGGAAGACAACTCCATAGCGCTTCACGGCGTCGGCCAGCTCCTGGCTTTCGCGAATCGTCATGCTGCACGGTTTCTCGCAATAAATATCCTTCCCCGCCTTGGCCGCGAGGATCGAGGCCACCGCGTGCCAGCGATCGCCCGTGGCGATGAGGACGGCGTCGATGTCGTCGCGGCCGAGCACGTCGGCCATCTCGCGCGTCTCGACGCAGTCATGGTTGCCATGGTGCCGATTGGCCATCACGCGGACGACTTCGCGGCGCGCTTTCTGGACGTCGGCAATCGCCACGAACTGCACCTCGGGTTGGGCGAGAAAGGCCTTGAGATCGCCGCGGCCGCGCGGGCCGAGGCCGATACCGCCGAGCACGATTCGATTGCTGGGCGCAACCGCCCCGTTCTTCCCGAGCGCGGAGGCGGGGATGATCGTGGGCATGCCCAACGCGACCGCCGCGGTTTTGATAAAGTGTCGTCGCGTAGTGTTCATGTGCGAGTGGAAGGGGATGCCGAGGCGACGGGATGCGGCCACATCGGCTGCGGGCACTGTGCGCCCTTTCGCCGGCGCGGTCTGCGCAATGCTTGTTCAAGCCGGCGCGGAACTTGGCCAACTGGGGACGTGCGAATGACACGCTGGCGGAACTGCGGACGCAGGGGCCCAAAGGGCGTGGTCCGCCGGGGCCAGCGGCCGCGGCCGGCCGATGCTTACGTGCCCTTGAGAAACAGCTTGAAGTCAGACCCTTGGGCGCCGAGTCGCTCATACCAGGCGTTCAGGCGCTCATTTCCGGCGAGCGACAACCACCGCACGAGCGATATTTCTCTGCGTTTCGCCTCCGCGCAGACTTCGTCGGCCAACCGCGCGCCGATCGTTCGCCCTCTATATTCGGGCGCTATATACAAATCGCCCAAGTGGACCAGGCGCGATGCGAGCACACCCGAAACGGTGACAAACCCGGTTGCAAATCCGACGACAAGTGAACGGGATCGCGCCAAGAGAATGAAGCCGCGGTCCGGGTTGCGCAGAAGCTCGCGGAGAAAGGTTCGAGTCTGCTCCTCGCCGGCGCCAGTAAGCTGGCTATAATAAGCCTGATACGCGCGAAACTGCGGCAGAATTTCATCCAGCTGCGATTCCGTGGCGACCTCGATGGTTATATCCAATTCCATTGTTTCTTGAGTTTATGGTGACCGGTGAGTCAGCCGCCGGCGCCGCTGAAACCCGACGACACGCCGGGCCTATGCACTCGGGTTCTTCAAACTTCCCTGAGCGCCCCGTCGCTCCCGTCGGGCGTTCGTCTCGATTCCGGGTCACGCCCGCGTGCCGGTGAGAGTCGCGAGGAAAAACAGTCCGATCATCACCACGGCGCAGGCGAGTCGTGCGACCGTCGAGATGACGAAGCCGGTCGCCGCGCCGAGACCGGCCTTGAGCGCGGCGCGGTCGGTCTTTTTCGCGAGCATTTTTTCCGCGGCAATGGCGCCGAAGATTGTTCCGAGCAGCAGGGCGGGCAGGGAAAAAAAGATGCCCACCAGTGCGCCGCCGCTGGCTCCGGCCATGCCCCAGCGGCTTCCGCCGAACCAACGGGTGCCCAGAATCACGCCCCCGAAATCGGCCACGATCGACACGAACCAGAACAGCCCGATGAACGCGATCGCGAGCCATGAAAGATCGGCGGGCAGCAGCAGCTTGTACAGGACCGCGCCGATGAGGATCAGCGTCGTGCCCGGCAGCAACGGCACGATCACCCCCACCAGCCCCGTAAGCATGAGGGCGAGCGTGAGGCACCAGGTGAAGACTTCGAGCATGCCCGGAGATACTGCGGCAATGGTGCGTTGGCGCAAGCGAGGCGCGCCACACGACGATGATGCGAGGCGCTCGAAGCGACGGCCTGAAACCGATATAACACACCGCGGCCCGCATAAATCCATTGTGGGATGCCACGGTCGGGTGGCGCCTTCATGCTATAACAAAATTCCGATGCGCCCAGCCGGGCATGGGGCCGGGCGCACGGAGTGTGTCGCCGGCTCAGTTGCCCGCCGCGGCCTGGTCCGCCATCTTCTGCATCGCCTGCTGCATTTCTGCCGGGCTCACATCGCGCTGGTGCGTGCCGATCGACCATTGATGACCGAACGGATCTTCGATCTTTCCGTAACGATCGCCCCAAAACGCGTCCGAGAGCGGCATCACGATCTTTGCGCCGGCCTTGACGGCCTGGTCGACTGTCGCGTCGGCATCGTCGACGTAGAGATGAACGGTCACGGGCGAACCCTTGAGCGTCTTCGGGCCGACAACGCCCCACTCGGGCATCTCGTCGACGAGCATCACGACGGCACCGCCGATGCGCACGCTGGCGTGCATGATCTTGCCGCCCGGGCCTGGCAGGAGCCCTTCTTCCACGGCATTGAACGCCTGCTTGTAGAATGCGATCGCGTCGGCCGCGCCGGCGCAGACCAGATGCGGGGTGACCGCCGTCATTCCGTCGGGAATGGCTTTCACCTTTTTCGGGCGTGATTTCGACGCGGGTTTCCGGGCCGTTTTCACGGCGGCTTTTCGAGCTGTTTTCTTCGCGATCTTCACCGGCTTCGCTTTGGTCGATGCTTTCCGGGCGGGAGTCTTCTTTTTCGAGGGCATGGTATTTTTCGCGTGGGGGGGATGGGACTGCTGGCTTCAATCATCTGACGAACCGACAAGGATATTTCGGACACAGGTGGAGCCGGTTTTGCGAACCAATTTCCGGTTTCCGTTCACATATATCTAATGGAGGGCGATACGCCGAGTTTTCTCGGGCTGATCGACAATGGACTCAACGCACCCGAGCACCCCGACTGGGGCGGGTGGGGCGGTCGTTACGAACGCTCCACGCATCGCACGGAGCGCTGGTTCGTCGAGCCTGAGACGCGCCCTTTCTGGACCAACGCCGTCGACGAGGTGCGCGGCCTCGATGGCAACCGGCACACCTCGAATCACGCCACGATCTGGCGCTGGCGCTCGGCTTATCAAAACGACTTCGCGGCGCGGATCGACCGGGCGATCACGCCTTACGCCGAGGCGAACCACCCGCCCGTTCCCAAGCTGGCGCATGCCACGACACTCACCGCCAGGCGCGGGCAGCGCGTCGAATTGAGCGCCGAAGGCTCGAGCGATCCTGACGGTCATGCCCTGTCGTATGAATGGTTCTACTACGGTGAAGCGGGCACGTTCACGACGTCCAATGCTCGCTCGGGTCAGCCCGTTGCGGTGCAGAAATTCGACCAGCAAAAGGCCTGGTTCACCGTTCCCACGACCCGGGTGCTTCGCAATGGCACGATGCACATCGTTCTCGCCGTAACCGATCACGGCACCCCGCGGCTCATCCGCTCGTCCTTGATCGCTCGCGATCGGTGGAGACGGGGAGGCTCAGACGCCAGCGGCGGATCCTCGTGCTACGCACCGTCGCTGCTCCAGAGAAGCGCACTGTGGCGCTCGATGATCACGCGGCGGGAGCTGCGTTCGTCATAATGGCCGTCGTTCCACCCATGGAATGCGGGGCTGCCGGGGTGAAACGGATTGTCGGTGGCGGGAACGTGTTCCTTCGCGGCATGCCGCCCCTTGGCATAACCGGAGGCATAGCGTGCTTCAACGGGTGGGCGTGGGGTGTTCATACGCTATATGACGATCAACGGCGCAATATATTCGAAAAACGATGACGTCCGGTGAACGGCCAAAGCTACAGCAACCGGGGCGCATCTCACTTTCCTGCGCCCGGAACCGGAGCCGCCGGTAGGGACGGGCGTCCCTAACTCGAAAAACCGCTGTTCGTCAGAAAATTGAGATGCGCCCCAGCTACCGCCCTCGCCACTCGCCGACAGCGGCATCGAGCGCGCCGCAGCGGGTTCTCCCGCCTCATCGTCCCCACACGGAAGCTTGCGCCGGTCCGCGTGATCGTGCCACGTTGCGGATGCTCACCGGGAGCATCCCGTCCGCGGAAATGGGCTCAGCCCACCGGTTGTCAGATCCATATATCAACCTGACTTCCTGCCCGATTTTGCGGACACGCGGGCGCAACCCAAGGAGGAAAGGTTATGGCCACAGTCTCCCGTCGGCTGCCCAAGCGGCCCCATCTCGACGTTCCGAAACGTGAAGCGCGCGAGCTCCTCGCCGAGTGGCGCGAGCGACGTCCCGAGGCATTGGAACGCATTCGGCATTGTCATCCCAAGTTCACCGACGCCACCGATGCCGCGATCTCGAACGCGGCCTTCAAATTAAGCGACGCCCAACAGGTCCTCGCCCGCGAATACGGTTTTACGAACTGGACCGCCTTGAAGCAGCGCATCGGCGCCGATACCGCGGCCGGTGAGCTCCAAGTTGCGATCGAGAGCGGCGCTCGCGACGCCGTCGTCGCGATCCTGCGCGTACGTCCCGAGATGCTGCACCTGCCGGTGTGGAGCGGCAATTGGGGGCCGCCCATGAGCCACGCGGCGAATCTCGGTCGCCTCGAAATCATTGAGGCCGTGGCGGAACTCGGGGCGCGCGATTACCAGCATGCGTTCGACCGCGCGGTGCTGCAGGGCCAGCTCGACTGCGCGCGCTGGCTGCACGCGCACGGCGCAAAGCTCATGCCCGGCATAATCATGGGCTCCTGTGAGACGCTCAAACTCGAAGGCTTCCGATTTCTCCTCGAGCTCGGCGCGCCACTCGTCAATCAGCACGGCAACCGTCTCGCGCCGCTCGCCCTTGTGCTCGAAACCTACGGCCGCCATCCCGCGGGCAAGCACGCCATCCTCGAGCTGTTCGCGCAGCAGGGTTACGCGTTGCCCGACACGCCGCTGATGGCCTTTCACCGCGGCGATCTCCCGCGGCTGCGCGAGCATGTCCGGGCCGACCCGCGACTGCTCGACCGCCGCTTCACGCTCCGCGAGATCTACCCAGCGGAATGCGGCTGTGCCAACGAAGGCCGCTCCGGCATGCACTGGACGCCGATCGACGGCACGACGCTGCTGCACCTGGCGATCGATTTTCAGGAACGCGAGATCTTCGATTGGCTGCTCACCGCGGGCGCAGACGTGAACGCGCGCGCAACGGTCGATGGCGAGGGATTCGGCGGACACACGCCGCTGTTCAACGCCGTGTTGAGTCACCCCGGCGGAGACGCGACGTTTGCCACCGCCCTGCTCGAGTGGGGCGCCTCGCGTGAGGCGCGCGCCAGCCTGCGGAAATTCCTCGATTGGTGCGAACAACCGCGCTGGCACGAAGCGCGGAATGTCACGCCGGCGGAGTGGGCGCGCACGTTTCCGGAGCGAGGCTGGGTAAACCAAGCCGCGCTGGAGCGAGTGGGGAAATAGCGCGGGATCATTCGGCTGCGCCAAATGGAAACCGCCCGGCGTATAGTATCGCCGGCGGAAACTCTTCGAACCGGGATTAAGTCGGAGATCCAATACGATGGATCCCGACCAAAGCGGTGCGGTAGCCGCTGACGCGTAATCCTCGATCTCCCGCGGCCCTGTGCGGAGATCGAAGCGCTCCGGCAGGCGACTGACTAAAGACCAGGCTTTATACGGCTGAAAATCCGGAGAATCGAAGCGGAGTATTTGCCTCACCTTCACGTAGCGCCACAATGCGCACCGGTGAGGGACAGCCATGCCTAACTTCTCGAAAGGACCGCGATGATAATGGACATATTGTCGATACTGGGTGTCGCTGTAATCGTCATCATAGTCGCACTTATTGCATTCAAAGCATATCTCGCCGGCATGAGGTCCAGGGACGATCCCGCCAAGTCCAGTGCCACATCGATCGCCGGGGACGACGAGCCTCTGCGCCGCTCGTGAAGTTCCTTTGGAGAGCGGTTAGTGTAGCGTCGGTCTCACTCGGCCTGATGCGCCGCACCGGCCTGTTTATTTCAGGCCGCGGCAGGTTTTAACCAACGTAAGCGTGTGCCCAGCGAAGGATCCGGGCGCGCCCGGGAAGTATCCGGTCCGGTTCTTCGTGTTTTCAGGCCGAACCCTGTCTATTGCGGGACTCAGCCGTGCGGCCGTGTGAGCGGTTGCGCCATCTCCAGCTCAAGCTGCCGATCGCCGAGCATTCCCAATCCATTCCCAACATGAACACACCCACGCACGAAGAAATCGCCCGTCAAGCTCATCGCCTTTCAGAAGAGTCCGGTCCCTCCGGAGGAGACAGTGTCGAAAACTGGCTCGCGGCCGAACGCGTGTTGTCCGCCAATAAATCGAAATCTCCTCCCTCGCCCACGTCGGCAGAGTCCGCGGCGGATCACACCTTGAGCGAGTCGCAAAGCGCGCTCGCAACGACCGAACGAGCTGCGCAGCAAAGAAAGATCGCGCGCGAGCCGCAATCGCCGACGCACACCGGACCAAAGGCTACACCGTCCGAGACTGGGAAGCCGCTATGGAGCCAGCCGCACTCGTCTTGACCGCGACTTTCGCGCGCCGGTCGATGCCGCAACCAAGGAACCTTCCGGAGCTCACCGTAATGCTTGCAGGCGCCCCTGTATCCACAGGAACAGAAGCGCGGGTGAATGCCTCCTTCTCGTTTTGCGCCTGAACTTCATCGGTTAACTCCGGTCATCCCTATCATAGCAATCTCCAGCTTCCTTTTTTGGAAGCGGTTGCGCCAGCCCGGAAAACACCCGTATATCATGAATATCTCCATCCATCGCTCCCCACGTCTCTCGTTCGCATTGCTTGCCGCCGGAGCGCTCGCGCTGACCATCCTGCCGGCCTGTTCAAAACAAGACCAGCAAAACGCCACCGCCTCGATCAAGGAAGGTTATGAAGACTCCAAAGCCGCAATGTCACGGGCGTGGGATAGTGTCAAAGATCATACATTCGATAAACGCGACGCGTTCAGCGCCAATGCGAAGTCTCTCGATGCGAAGATGGACGTGCAGCTGAGCGAAATGCGCGCGAACTATTCCGACGCCAAGGCGAGTGCCAGCCGCAAGGCGGCCATGGCCGAGGTCAAGAGCTCGGAGGCTGACTACAAGGAGAAGACCTCCGCTCTCGGCAACGCGACGGCTGCGACGTGGGACAGCGCAAAAAAGAATACCATGCTTTCGTGGGACCGCCTGCAGGCTGCGTATTATAAAGCACGCGCCGACTGAAGAATCCTCCACGAGCCGGCACTTTATAAACAGGGCCGCCCGCCGCATGAAGTGTCACTTTATTAACATCTGTCGCGCTGCTGTTCTACTTCCTTCAGCCGCTCTGGCGTCCATGGAGCCGCCGGCCGCGTTATAGTGGACGTGGCTCTTCTCCGACGCACGGCAACAAACAATGACGTCGAGACTTGAACGTATAGTCGAGCGCATGCGCGTGGGCCCTGGACAATCGATACTCGAGATTGGATGCGGGCATGGAGTCGCTGCCGATCTGATCTGCCGGCGGTTGCAGACGGGACATCTGATCGCGATCGACCGCTCGGCGAAGATGATCGACGCAGCGATCCGGCGTAATCGCCAGCACGTTGATGCCGGGTTGGTGGAGTTCTTCACCGCCGACGTAGAGGACTTCGATCCCAGGGATGCTCGCTTCGATACGATCCTCGCGGTTCGAGTGGGATTCTTCCATCGCGAGCCGCAGCGTGCACTTCGCTTGGTGCGCCCGTGGCTGAAGCCCGGCGGCCGGATCATCGCAGAGTACGACGAACCGGGGGTCGGGCGTGCGTGATGTGGGTCGTCGAGCATCGTTTTCGGCGCTTATAATTTTTCGGCAACGAACCTCTCTGCTCGTCTCTCCCAGGCGGCCGGATCATTCCGACTCGAGCACCCAAAGCTGCGGATAGTTGCGGACGAAACCACTCGCGGCCAGCTCGAGCTCCGCTTTATAAGGTCCGGTCGGCGACTCATACCAAAAGGTATGCTCGTCGCGCCGCCTATAATGTTGGGGCAGCTCGATCAATGTGGCCGCTCCCGGCTCCCACCAAGCGACCGCACGATCGATGGCTTCGCCTATAGCGAGGTGGGCTCGGCGCAAATACGGCAGGTTGGTCGCGGGCGTGAAGCCGAGGTCCAGATCCTTCAAATGCTCGAGGCCTGCCACCCGTACGCCGTTCATGCTCCAGCCGGCAGCATCGCGCAGGATGGTTTGATCCACCGTGCGTCTGCCCAGAAACCCGCGAATTACACCCCGCGTGGTGCTCCAGTCCGGGTCGAGGTCCAGCTCGTAGTCCAGTCGGGCCGGTTCTTTCTCATGTAGGAAAACCGCCGTGCCTGCCAGCCGCCAGCCCGGCCCGTTTCGAAACAGGCGCGCTGCATCGGTCCCCACCGTGTCGAGTCGGCGCCACAAAGCGGCCGCCTCTATTGCCGTCTTGTCGTTCATGTTCGAAAGCCGATTTCGACCGCGGCTTGTACCGCTGGTTCGGCTGGCGTGCGCGCTAAAGTCCAGGCGTTTTCGGGCGAGGACGGAATGGTCGTCGTTTTCAATACACAGCGCGTCGGTATCGCTTCATACAAGCCTGACCACGGCTAAGCAGGGACGCTGTCGATCGTTTTAAAGGAGCCCGCCGGGACAATGCGCCCGACACCCAACCCGGTGGAGGCGTGTGCTACACCGCCGGCTGCGGCGGCGCGCTGTGCTGCTGGGGGCGCGGCGGCACTGTGGCGGCGGTGAGTGCCCGCCGGGTTGCGCCGGCGGCGGGCGTGTTCACATAGACGGGCGTGTCACGCTCGTCCGATCTTTCCACCTCGCCGGCCTCGAATCAGGCTATGCGCGTACTCGTCGCGCTCAGCATCGCGCATTTGCTGAACGACGTGCTCCAGGCGCTGATCCCTGCGCTGTATCCGTTGGTCAAGGACACGTTCAACCTGAGCTTCGCGCAGATCGGCATCATCACCTTCACCTACCAGCTCACCGCCTCCGTGCTGCAGCCGCTGGTGGGCGGATTCACCGACCGTCGGCCGCTACCTCAATCGCTGGCGTTCGGCATGGCGTTCACGCTCGTGGGACTGGTGTTGTTCGCGCGCGCGACGCAGTTTTCCACCCTCGTGTTCGCCGCCGGGCTTACCGGCACGGGCTCGGCCATCTTCCATCCGGAAGCCTCACGGCTGGCGCGCCTCGCGTCCGGTGGCCGGCATGGCTTCGCCCAGTCGCTCTTCCAGGTGGGCGGCAACCTCGGGAGCTCGCTCGGGCCGCTCTTCGCCGCGCTCGTGATCGTGCCGCACGGGCAGGCTCATCTGCAGTGGTCGGCGCTGCTTGCGCTCGGCGGCATCGTCCTGCTCGCCCGGCTGGGCGGCTGGTATCGGCGCCGTCTCGATCCGGCGGGCCGCGGCGCCCTGCGGGTCGCCCCGACGCGGGCCATCGCGTCCATGCCGCCGCGTCGCGTCGTGCTCGCCCTGTCGGTCCTGGCGGCGCTGATCCTCTCGAAATATTTCTACCTCGCGAGCATGACCAGCTACTACACGTTTTACCTGATGGCGCGGTTCGGGGTGAGCGTACAGGAGGCGCAGGTGTATCTGTTCGTGTTTCTGTTTGCGGTGGCGGCGGGGACGATCATCGGCGGGCCGGTGGGGGATCGTTTTGGGCGCCGTTATGTGATCTGGGTTTCGATTCTCGGCGTGGCGCCCTTCACGCTCGTGCTGCCGTTCGCCGGGCTTGCCGGAACGATTGCGTTGAGCGTGCCGATCGGCGTCGTGCTGGCGTCCGCGTTCTCGGCCATCCTGGTCTATGCGCAGGAACTGATGCCCGGCCGCGTGGGCCTGATCGCGGGACTTTTCTTCGGACTCGCGTTCGGCATGGCCGGCATCGGCTCCGCGCTGCTGGGTAACCTCGCCGACCATATCGGCATCGAGGGCATGTTCCGCGTATCCAGCTTTCTGCCGCTGCTTGGGCTCCTGACATTCTTCCTGCCCGATCTCCGCGGCGTCGCCGCCGACCGCACGCGGTTGAAGTGATCGAGGCGCCGGACCCTCGGTAGATTTGCACAGCGCGTTCGCGGAAATCACCTCCGACGTATGAGCAAAACACTATAACGCGGCACCGGAAACGACGGGACGCGCGACCTCCGCCATCGCCGCCCATTTGCCGGCTTGCCGACGGCACCCGATTGCGGGCATGCCCTTCGGACAATGATTGAAATGCCCGCACCGCCACCCGCGCTCCGCACACGCTGGCTGTCGCCCTGGCTGATCCTCGGGATGCTGTTGATCGCCGAACGGCTGGAGGCCGCACCCCGCTTTGTCCGGGATGCGGAAGCGATCGAGCAGGTCATTGGGCTTGTCGACCGCCGGCTGGCACTGATGCCGGAAGTGGCAGCCGTGAAATATCGTCAGCAAAAGGCCATCGCGGATCCTGCCCGCGAACGCGAGGTGATCGAGCAATCCGTCGCCGAGGCGCGGGCCATGAATCTCGACGGGGAGGGCGCGCGCGCCTTTTTCTCTGTACAGATCGTAATGGCGCGAGCCGTGCAGAGCCAACTCTTCGAGCAGTGGCGCTCACGCGGCGAGCAACCGCCGCCGGCCCGTGACCTCGTCAAAGAACTCCGTCCGCAACTCGATGCCATCGGACGCGAGCTGCTGCCGGCGGTGTATCTCGCGAGCACGGCGCTGGCGGAAACGCCACGCGCGATCTTGCGTGATCGGATCGTATCCTTGCAGCGACACCCGGGCGTGACGGACGAGTTGCTGGCCGAACTCGCCCGCGCCCTCGGCGCCCTGCGCATTGTGGCCGCGCCGACGTGGGCGAGCCTGCGGCGCGTCGGCTTCCTGCGCGTCGGCACCACGGGCGACTACGCGCCGTTCTCGGATGACCGCGGCGGCGAGCTGCGCGGCCTGGATGTTCAGTTGGCCGAGGCGCTGGCAAAGTCGTGGGGCGTCACCGCCGTGTTTGTGCGGACGTCCTGGTCGACGCTTATGGAGGATCTGGGCAGGCGGCGGTTCGACCTCGCGGTTTCGGGCATCAGTATCACACCGGAGCGCAGCCGGCGGGCGGATTTCTCCGTGGCGTATTTCTTCGATGGCAAGACGCCCATCGCGCGGCGTGAGGATGCCGCGAACTATTCTTCGCTCGGAACAATCGATCGGCCCGGCGTCCGCGTGGTTGTGAACCCGGGCGGCACCAACGAGCGCTTCGTGCGGGAACACATCAAGCGCGCACTCATCGTCCTTCATCCCGACAACCGCACCATTTTCGAGGAGATCGTCGCCGGCCGGGCCGACGTGATGATTACCGACGGCGTCGAAGTGAGGCTGCAGACGCGGCGGCATCCCGAATTGCGGGCCACGATGGCGGAGCCGTTCACCCGGACGGGAAAGGCGATCCTTCTGCCGCCGGCGTCGGAACTGACCGCCCGAGTCGATGCGTGGCTGGCGCCGCAAGTGGACCGCGGACACATCGCGGAAAGGTTGGAGCGCGAGCTGGAAGCGGCACGGTAGCCCCATCGCTCAGGAATGAGCGACAACCTTGGCTTCGGTGGGCGGTGACGGGGCAGGCGGGCGGACTTTCACCGCCCGGCGATTCGCCATGAAATACAGCACGGGAACCGCCATGCGGCTGATCAACAACGATGCGATCTCGCCGAACAGGAGGCTGATGGCGAGGCCCTGGAAAATCGGGTCGGCGAGGATGACGCTGGCCCCGACGACGACGGCGAGTGCCGTCAGCAGCATCGGGCGAAAACGCACGGCACCGGCTTCGATCACGGCGTCGCGCAAGGGCAGCCCGTGCGCGCGGCGCAGCTCGATGAAATCGACGAGGATGATCGAGTTTCGCACCACGATGCCCGCGCCGGCCATGAAGCCGATCATGGACGTCGCGGTGAAAAATGCGCCGAGCGCCCAGTGCGCCGGCAGGATGCCGACGAGCGAGAACGGAATCGCGGCCATGACGATGAGTGGCGTCACATAGCTCTTGAACCAGCCGACCATCAGCATCGCGATCAGCACGAGCACCGCGGCAAACGCCAGGCCCAGATCGCGGAACACCTCGAGCGTGATGTGCCACTCGCCATCCCATTTCAGCGCGGGCTCCTGGTCGTTCGCGGGCAGGTTCAAATGGAAGATCTCGAGTTGCTCGCGCGTGCCGCCGAACTTGCGTGCGTCGATTTTCGCGAGCTCGCGATCGATGGCGAACATCGCGTAGGCCGGGCTCTCGACTTCGCCGGCGACGTCGGCCGTGACGTAGGTGACCGGCTTCAGGTTCTTGCGATAGAGATTGTGGTCTCCCGTCGTGCGCTCGATGCGCACCAATTCGGACAGGGGCACGAGCGGCGCGTCGGGATCGCGGTCGGAGCGCACGCGCAGGGCGAGCAGCGACTCGGGTTGTGTCCGGGCCGTGCGCGGCAGTTCGAGGCGGATCGGCACATCGTCGCGCTCGGTGGCAACGTGCAACAGGTCGATGGCTTCGCCTTGCGCGGCGAGTTGCAGGGTCTGCGCGACGGCCGCTTCACTCACGCCATGCAGCGCCGCCTTCTCCTTGTCGACGAGGAAGCGGACTTTTGGCTGCGGGTCTTCCACGTACCAGTCGATGTCCACGACGCCGCGCGTGCGTTCCATGATCGTGCGCACTTCGCGGGCGAGCGCGACGCGCTGCTCCTCATCCGGCCCGTAGATCTCCGCCACGATCGACTGGAGCACGGGAGGGCCTGGCGGGACCTCCGCGACCGCGACCGCGGCACCGTAACGCTGCGCGATGGCCGTAACGGAAGGCCGGATACGTTTCGCGATCGCATGGCTCTGGTCGGAGCGTTCGCCCTTGCCGACGAGATTCACCTGAATGTCGGCGGCGTTCGGCCCGCGGCGCATGAAGTAGTGGCGGACGAGGCCGTTGAAGTTGAACGGCGCCGCGGTGCCGGCGTAGATCTGGAAGTCGCTAACTTCGGGTTCGGTGCGAATGGCGGCCGCCATCTCCTGCGCGATGCGCGTGGTCTGTTCGAGCGTGGTGCCTTCGGGGGTGTTCAGGACGATCTGGAACTCCGATTTGTTGTCGAAGGGCAGCATCTTCACCTCGACGGCGCCGAGGCCGACGAGGCTGACCGATGCGAGCAGCAGAGCGACAATGCCGGCGAGAAACGCCAGCCGCCAGCCGGGCTGGTCGAGCAGCGGACGCATGACGCGGTAGTAGAGCCGCGTGAACCAATCCGTCGGCGCAGCCTCGTGATCCTGAGCTTCGGGCGCGTTCTTCGAGTCGCGGGCTCCAGGCGCGAGGTGCGCCGCCCGCCGCCGCCGGAGCACGCGAACCGCCGCCCAGGGCGTGATGGTGAAGGCGATCGCGAGCGAGAAGAGCATCGCGGCCGTCGAGCCGATCGGGATGGGGCGCATGTAGGGCCCCATCAGGCCGCCGACGAACGCCATCGGGAGAATCGCGGCGATCACGGCCCACGTGGCGAGGATGGTCGGGTTGCCGACTTCATCGACGGCGGCCAGCGCGACCTCGCCCAGGCTCTTCTGTTGCTCGCCGGGCAGCCGCAGGTGGCGGACGATGTTCTCGACCACCACGATCGCGTCATCGACGAGAATGCCGATGGAGAAGATCAGCGCGAAGAGAGTGATGCGGTTCAGCGTGTATCCATAAAGGTAGAACACGAGGAGCGTCAGCGCGAGGGTCGACGGGACCGCGAGCAGCACGATCAACGATTCGCGCCAACCGAGGAAAAGCAGGATGAGGACGGCGACACCGAAGACGGCGATGCCCATGTGCAGGAGCAGCTCGTTGCTCTTCTCGGCGGCGGTGTGGCCGTAATCGCGGGTGATCGCGATGCCGACGTCGGCGGGAAGCAGCGTGCCGCGCAGGCCGTCCACTTTCGTGAGGACGGTGTTGACCACATCGATCGCATTGGCGCCGGGACGTTTCGCGACGCTGAGCGTCACTGCGGCCTCGAGATCATTGGCGGCGTTTCCGCCCTGGCCGTGCAGCACGTAGTTCGCGGGCTCCTCGGCGGCGTCGACGATCGTCGCGACATCGCGCAGGTAAACCGGGCGGCCGGCAAACACGCCCGCGACCACGGCGCCGACATCAGCGGCGTCGCGGAAAAAGCGGCCCGTCTCGATGAGAAACTCCTGATTGGCGAAGGGCAGCGAGCCGGCCTGGGCCTGGCGGTTGGCGTGCTGAAGAGCGAGGGCCAGTTGAGTGACGGTGAGATTGCGGGAGGCGAGGGCGACGGGGTCCAGTTGCACGCGCACGGCGCGGCGCACGCCGCCGATGATGACCGTTTCGGCGACCTGCGGCACGGACTTGATCACGTCGTCGAGCTGCGCGGCGAGCCGCCGCAGCGTGAGATGATCGTGCGTGGCGCTGTGCAAGGTGAGCGCGAGCACGGGCACATCGTCGATCGTGCGGGGCTTGACGATGGGCGGTGTAACACCGGAGGGGATACGGTCGAAGTTGGCCTGAAGCTTTTGATTCAGCCGGACCAGCGCGGCCTCGATGTCGGTGCCGACGCGGTAGCGGACGATCACGAGCGAGCTGCCGGGGCTGGAGGTGGAGTAGAGATATTCCACCTCGGAGATTTCCCAGAGGAGCTTTTCCATCGGGCGCGTGACGCGGTTCTCGACCTCGGCGGCGCTCGCGCCCGGCATCGCGACGAGGACGTCGATCATCGGCACCTTGATCTGCGGCTCCTCCTCGCGGGGGAGCATGAACACGGCGAAGGCGCCAAGCAGAATCGAGGCGATGATCGCGATCGGCGTGAGCTTGGAGTCGACGAACATGCCCGCCATCCGGCCGGCGAATCCCGGCCGGACGGGCGTCCCGGCGGAGTCGGAGGGCGAAGCGGAGTTCATCGGCGAACCTCCACGGGGTGGCCGTCGCGCAGGCCGGCGGGCGGCGACACGATGATGCGTTCGCCTTCGTTCAAGCCGGCGAGAATCTCGACCCAGTCCTCCTGCCGCGCGCCCGTTTTCACGAGCCGCAGGACGGCGCGACCGTTTTCGCCGATCGCGAAGACTCGCTCCATCTGGCCAAACAGGCTCACCGCCGCGGCTGGCACGCGCAACGCCCGGCGCGCGGCGCCCGCGATCTGCAGGCGCGCGAATTGTCCCGACCGCACGGCAGTGCCGGCAGGGACGGCGATCTTGACCGCGATGGTGCGGGCCTGCGCATCGGCGGCGGAAGAAAGCTCGGCGATTTTTCCGGTGAAGCGGAGTTGCGTCGCCGGAATTTCCACGGCGACGGACGAACCGACCTCGAGTTTCGTCGCCGCCGATTCGGGGATGCCGGCGTCGATCTCGAAGGACGAGCTGCCGTCGAGCTCGAGCAAGGGAGTGCCGGGAGTGGCGAGGTCGCCGGCGTGGGCGAGCTTTTGCGCGACGACGCCGTCGAACGGCGCGCGCAGGATCGCGTAGCCGAGCATGACTTCCGCTTCGCGCAGCTGCGCTTCGCTCGTCGTCACGCGATCCTCGAGATTGCGGACGGTCTCGTTTGTGCTCGCGCCTTGGGTGAGGAGCGCGCGCTCACGTTCGAAATCGCGTTTCGCCGTGTTGAGCTGGGAGCGGGCTTGGGCCACGCGGGCGGAGATTTCGCCAGCGGCGATCTTCACCAGCACGTCTCCGGTGCGGACACGTTGCCCGAGCGTGACGGGCATTTCCTCGATCGTGCCCATGAGCTTGGCGGCGAGTTGCGCGCGTTGCACGGGACGGACGGTGCCGGTGATCTCGGTGAAGAGCGGTACTTCCGCCGCCGTGACGATGGCGCTTTGCACGGGAACGACGGGCAGTTCTGCGCGGGCCGAGGACGCGGGCTCGGCAGGGGAGTCAGGTTTGCCGCAACCGCTGAGCAGCGCGAGGGCGGTGGAGGCAAGGAATAGTTGGGCGGCGGAGATCATGGAAGGGTCAAGGCAGCGGGTTGATGCCAAGGGCGCGCCGGAGCTCGACGAGAGCCACGCGTTCATCGGTGGTCGCGATCATGCGGCGGAGCCTGGCTTCGATGAGCCGGCTCTCGACGCCGATGAGATCGGCGCTGAGCAGGGCTTCGCGTTCGAAGCGCGCGCGACTCAAGGTCGCGCTCTCCTCGGCGTGCGCGACGGCGCGGGCGGTGACTGCGAGCCGTTCGACGGCGTCGGCATGGGCGAGGCGGGCGCGCTCGACCTCGAGGCCGATGCCGAGCGTCGCCTTGCGCAACTGCTCGCGCGCCTGCGTGAGCTCGGCCTGGCTGGCGCGAATTTTCGCGGTGATCTGTCCGCCGTCGAAGACGTTCAGGTCGACGGAGAGGCCCGCGAGCCAGCTTTCGCCGCCATGATCGAGTTTGTAGCCGTGATCGTATTGGTAACTGGCGAATGCGTTCACGGACGGGCGTCGCGCGCCGCGAGCCCGGGCGACGGCGGCTTCGGCGGCCCGCACGCGTTCGGCCAAGCTGAGCAACTCGGGGCGCTGCGAAAAGTCGCGCGACTCGGGTGCGGCGAGCGCCTGGAGCGTCGGATCGAGATTGGCGAGCTCGATGGGTGCGGGGTCGGACGGATCGGGCGTGGGCTCGAGTCCGAGGACGAAGCGAAAGGCGTGTTCGGCGAGCGCGGCGCCGTGGCGCGTGGAGGCGAGCGCCTCGCGCGTTTGCGCGAGCTGGACTTCGAGGCTGAGCAGGTCGGCCTTGAGCAGCTGGCCGGCGTCGAAGCGGAGGCGGGCGGTGTTGACGGCGGCTTCGTAGGCGCGGACGCCTGCGGCGACGGCGTCGATGGCTTCGCGGGATTTCTGGAGATTGAGAGCAGCCTTTACGACTTCGGTGGCGAGCTGTTGTTGAGCGGCTTGAAGATCGTGGGCGGCGGCCTGGGCTCCGGCTCGCGCGGCGGTCTGCCCGGCGGCGGTGCGCCCGCCATTATATAATGTATAGGCGACGCTGCCGGTGGCGTTCAGGTTGTCGATCGTGCCGGGGCGGTTGAAGTCGAGGCCGGGATGAAACGCGCGCTGGTTGAGGATCGCACCAAACGCATGCATCGGGTTGTCGGTGCCGGTGTACCCGCCCTGGAGCCTCACTTGCGGAAACGCCGCCGCGCGCGCTTCGCCGACAAGGGCCTGTGCACCCTCGATGCGGGCGCGCGCGAGCCGGGCGTCCGGACTGCTTTCCAACGCGGTCGCGACCGCGCGCTCGAGCGTCCAAGGCTGGGCGTGGGCCGGGTGCGCGGCAGCCAGCAGAGCCAGCGCCGCGAGGCCCGACAGGAGGATGCGTGGAGGAAGCATGGCGGGTGATCCGGCGCGGGGTTT
>JAKFEQ010000023.1:0-1922 GCA_036675625.1 Opitutaceae bacterium
CGGACAGATGCTCCTGTCGCGATGAATGCCAGGAGCCAGCCGGTGATCCAGCCGAAAGCGGGAAGATTGCCGGTGTCGATGCCGGTATTCTCAAGCCAGAAAGGCGTTCCAAGGAAGAAGATCGCCTGACCCACAAGAACGAGCGCCAGCACCCACGGACGAATGTCGAGCATGGCCGTGAATGCACCCGAGAGGCCGATCAGTAGGGCGAGCACCCACAGGCTCAGCCAACCCAGCGCGTTGGGAGTGCTGCCGTCGAGGATCTGAGCAAGCATGGCGGCGTGAACCTCGAGCCCGGGAATGGTCTCGCGGAACTGGCGGCCGAGTGCGGTTTCCGGATCGGCGAGACGGCTTTCAGGAGTCGTGAACTGGTCTGTGTCCGGAAGGTCGCCGCCAACCAGGACGATTCGGCCACGGACCTGATCCGCCATGAGCGGAGCCGCGTCCGGGTTTGCGAGCACCGCGGCGACGAACGTCTCGAAATATGCGAGCATCCGTCGCATTCGCCGCTCCGTGAACAGCGCCGTGGCGTATTCGAGATCCAGCTCCAGTCCGGCGTCGGACTCCACGAAGTGAAACGTGACGTCGACCTTGCTCGACGCGAGCGGCAGCGGCACGACGTCCGTCTGCACGCCCGGCAGACGGAACGCTTCGTCGTCCGCCCGGTTGAGCCCCATCATCACGTTGAACAACGGCGGCCGCGAGAGATCGCGTTCGAGCGGCAGCGCCTCCACCAGCAGATCGAAGGGAAACCCCTGGTGCTCGAACCCGTCCAACACCCCGTCGCGCACCCGCTCGAGCACCGCGCGAAACGTATCGTGCGTTCCGATACGCGTGCGCAGCGGCAGGGTGTTGACGAAGAAGCCCACCTGCCCCTCGAGCGCCGGATGAATCCGCCCCGCCGTCGGCGACCCGATCGTCAGGTCTTCCTGCCCCGTGTAACGATGCAGGAAGGCCGCGACCGTCGCGTGCAGCGTCATGAACAGGCTCGCGCCCACCCGCTGCCCGAGTTGTCCCAGCCGTTCGCGCATCGCCCGCTCGAAACGCACGTGCAGATGATGCCCGGAAAAATCCTGCACCGCCGGCCGCGGAAAATCGCCCGGCAACTCGATCGGCTCCGGCAACTCCGCGAAACGCTCCGTCCAGTAGCGTTTCGCTTTCGCGCCCGCGGCACTTTCGATCCAGCCGCGATGCCACACCGCGTAGTCGACATAACGCGTGGCCATCGGCTCCACCGTCACCGGTTCGCCGCGTATCGCGTGCTCATAGCCGCGCCGCACCTCCTCGATCAGCACCGGCACCGACCCGCCATCGCACGCAATATGATGAAACACCATCACCACGCCGTGCAGGCCTTCACCGATCGGCATCCAGCCCACGCGCATCGGCAGCTCACGCTCCAGCGCAAAAGGCCGGTTCGCCAGCTCCTCCGCGCACCGCAAGAACTCCGCGCGCTCCGCGCCGGCTTCATCCCAGCGCTCGATCGCCCAAGCAAACTCCTCGACGATCGTCTGCCGCGGCTCCTCCTGCCCGTTCGCGAAACGCGTGCGCAACACCGCATGCCGCCGCAGCACCGCGCGAAACGCCTCCTCGAGCGCGCTCACGTTCAGGGCGCCGCGCAGCGTCACCGCGAGCGCGACATTATAGGCCGCCGTCTTTCCTTCAATCAGTTGCTCCTGCAACCACAGCCGCTTCTGCGCAAAGCTGAGCGGATAATCCGCCGCGTCCGGCGCGCGCGGAATCTCATCGCCGCGCCCTCGCGGCCCCGGCCCCGCCGGCGCGTTTGAAATTACGCTGCCAGCCGCGCCCCGACGTGCCGCGAGCGCCTGCTTGAGCTGCGCCCGTTGCTCGGGCGTGAGCGCACTCAATCTGGCCTGCAGATCGCCGCCCGCCATCAAGTTTCCAGCTTTCGCAACTGCGCC
>JAKFEQ010000034.1:0-201153 GCA_036675625.1 Opitutaceae bacterium
TCTCCTTCACAAAGTACCACGGTTTGTTGATCAGCTTGCCCTGCTCGTCGTAGAGCTTCGCTTGAATGAAGACATAGCCGGGGTAGAGCTTGCGAACCTTGGTGGACTTCTTGCCGCCCTTCACCTCGGAAACGACCTCCGTGGGCAGCAGAATCTCGAAGATATAATCGTCGAGCTCCTCAGCTTTTTTGAACTTCTCGATATAGGTCTTCACCTTGCCCTCCTGACCGGAGAGCGTGTGCAGCGCGAACCATTGGGCGCCGGGAGGCGCAGACGTTTGAGGAGCGGCAGACATGTGCGGGCGCGGCGGTTTAGCTGACCCAGGTCGTGAACAGGTCCACGACTTGATAGAGCGAGAAATCGCTGATGCTGGTGAACACGCCGAGGATGACCGCCGCGACGAGGACGATGATCGTGGAATCGCGCAGCTCAGTCTTGGTCGGCCACGTGGCTTTCTGAAGCTCACCGACCATTTCTCCGAGGAAGATGCGAGTGCTGCGGAACGGGTTTTTCATTCTAAAAGTGCTGGCAGGCGCGGAGGGAATCGAACCCCCAACCAACGGTTTTGGAGACCGCTACTCTACCAATTGAGCTACGCGCCTGTGATGTGGTCCTTTAGACGACGCCGCCGAGGCACCCTTTTCGAGGCCTCGGCGGGTCGCCTTAAACGGTTAACAAAGGCCTTATTCGATGATCTCGGTGATACGACCGGCACCGATGGTGCGGCCGCCTTCGCGGATGGCGAACTTCTGGGTCTTTTCCATCGCGATCGGAACGATCAGGTCGATCTCCACGGCAATGTTGTCGCCCGGCATGATCATCTCAACGCCCTTGGGAAGGTTCACGACTCCAGTCACATCCGTCGTGCGGAAGTAGAACTGCGGGCGGTAACCATTGAAGAACGGCGTGTGACGGCCACCTTCGTCCTTCGAGAGGACGTAGATCTCGGCCTTGGCCTTCTTGTGCGGAGTGATCGACTTTGGCGCCGCGAGCACCTGGCCGCGCTCAATACCTTCCTTTTCGATACCGCGGAGGAGAATGCCGACGTTGTCGCCCGCCTGGCCGCTATCGAGCAGCTTGCGGAACATTTCGATGCCAGTCACCACCGAGGTGACGGTGTCGCGCAGGCCGACGATCTCGACGGAGTCGTTAACCTTGATGACACCACGCTCGATACGGCCCGTCGCGACGGTGCCGCGGCCGGTGATCGAGAACACGTCTTCGACGGACATCAGGAACGGCTTGTCCATCTCGCGGACAGGCTCAGGGATGTCGTTGTCGATGGCGTTCATCAGATCCTGAATCGCCTTCTCACCTTCCGGCTTGCCTTCGAGCGCAGCCGTCGCGGAACCGCGGATGATTGTGGCGGTGTCGCCCGGGAATTGGTACTTCGTCAGGAGTTCGCGGATTTCCATCTCGACGAGGTCGAGAAGCTCCGGGTCATCGATGAGATCGACCTTGTTGAGAAACACCACGATCTTCGGCACGCCGACTTGGCGGGCGAGGAGGATGTGCTCACGGGTCTGCGGCATCGGGCCGTCAGCAGCGGAGACCACGAGGATCGCGCCGTCCATCTGGGCGGCGCCGGTGATCATGTTCTTGACGAAATCGGCGTGGCCCGGGCAATCGACGTGCGCGTAGTGGCGCTTATCCGACTCGTATTCGACGTGTGCCACCGAGATCGTGACGATCTTCGACGCATCACGCACCGTGCCACCCTTGGCGATGTCGGCATAGGTCTTTACCTCGGCCAAGCCTTTACGGGCCTGGACCGCGAGGATCGAGGTCGTGAGCGTGGTTTTGCCGTGGTCAACGTGGCCGATGGTGCCGACGTTCACGTGCGGTTTCTTGCGTTCGAATGAGGCTTTAGCCATGGGAGACGGATGTTTGGGTGATGATGAAAAACAGCCTCTGGTTTAACGTCGTAGAAGCCTGAACCGACGTGCTTTCTGACCCTGGAGCCCAGAAACGGATTCGAACCGTCGACCTCCCCCTTACCAAGGGGGTGCTCTACCAACTGAGCTATCTGGGCAGAACAAGAGAGTGCCAAAAAACGAAAAGAGCCGGTGAACGTGCGACCCGCGTTTAGCACCGTCAACAGCAAATTCGGTCGTTTTTCCAAAAATCTATGGCGCCACGGTTATCCGATAGAAGCCGGGCGCCAAACGATCTCCGACACGATAGGTTCGGACCAGATAATTGCGGTAGAAAAAATCGGCCTCTTCCACGCCTGAACGCGTTGTGAGCGTCAGCGGTGCGATCAGTCCCGCGGGCCCCACGGCCGCGAGAAACTCCAGCGGCTGCCACACCTTGTCCGTCACCGGACGCGCCTTCACCTCAAGAACTTCACTGAAAAGCCTCCGACCATCACGGTTATTGACGATCTCCACGAGGGCTCCCCGCGGCGGCATCGACGTGATCGTCACCGCCTCCCGCCCAAAGCCGAACAAGCGCGCGTCCGGCTCGATCGCCTCAAACACTTCCAGCGCCGTCGTCGCCCTCGAAACCGGCGCCCCATCCAGCGTCACAACGCGCGGCAGCTTCTGGTCAAAGCGCCAGCCCGAGTCAGCGATTCCGAGCCTCGGCCTTTCGACATCGAGCACCGACTGCCCCGGCTCGCGGGCGGGAAGTTTCCGCAGCCGCGCATTCCGCTCCGTCGGCAGGAACATCGGCGTCAGGTCCCGCATCATCGTCTCGTCGCCGAGCGTCCCGGGTTCCGCGGTGACTTTCCTCAACACCACGCTTTGCGCCGGCACCTGCGGGACCGGAACGGCGGGCGACGGTGCCCGGAAAATGGATACGGCAAACGCCACCAGGATCACCGCGCCCACGGCGGCCGCGATCCAACGCTGCTTCGCGCCAATGACGTCCTTCGCCATCTTACCGCTCCCTCGTCGCGCGTTCTTTCTGCGGCTCCACCGACGCGATGTGCACGGTGAAACCGGCATTCTCCGCCGCGCTGAAGATTTTCGCGATCAGGTCCACTTCGACCCCATGGTTCGACAGCACCAGCAACGTAGGCGCCTTGGCCGTCCTCGCCTGCTCCCGCAACCAGTCGCCGAGCCCTGCCAGATCCTGCAACCCGTCGCCCGCCAGGATCTGGCGCTCATTCCAGACTGTGATGGTGTGCGTGGTCCGCCGCGCATTCGCGTCGGATCCAGCGATCGTCGGCAGCACCGAGATCCCGGGTGCGAGGACAAAGCGCGAGCCGAACAGTGTGAAAAACAGCGCGATCAATCCGACGTTCACATAGAACAACGCATCGAAGCTCCGCGGCGCCGGGCGAAGCCGGGACGAAAGATCCAGCGGACGCGTGATCATGCGCGTTGGGTCGAGGGCGCAGGTGAAGGCGTTTCGTCGGCGAGCCCGGCAGCCCCCTCGCCCGGCCTCGCGCCTCGATATTCCGTCAGCAGGTACTTCATGATCTCGTTGCCCGACCACTCGATGTCGCGGACAATCGAGCGCACGCGCCCGGAGAGAAAATGATACGCCAGGTGCATCGGCACCGCCAGCATGAGGCTGCCGGCAGTCGCGAGCAGCGACTGCCACAGGCCGGCAGAGAGCGCGCTCGCCAGCGCGTAATTTCCCCCGCGCTCAAACGCGAGAAACGTCGTGATCATGCCGATCACCGTGCCGAGCAACCCGACCAGCGGCGCAACCTGCGCCACCGCCGCGATCGAGCCCAGCCGCCGCTCGAGCGCCGGCAATTCGACCACCGCGGATTCCTGCACGTGAAACCGCATCACCTCCGCCGGTTGGTCCGCATGGAGCAGCGCCGCCTTTACGACGGCTGCGACCGGACCAGGCGTCTCCTCGCACACGGTCAGCGCTTCCACGAGCCGGCGCTTCGCGAGGATGTTCTTGATGCCGTCGACAAACGCCTTCGCGCGAATCTGCCCGCGGTGGAGATAAAGCGTGCGTTCTATCCCGAGCATCAAACCGACCACCGCAAGCAGCAGCAAAACCCACATCATCGGGCCGCCCTTGACGAAGAGAATGAAATCGAAACCGGACATGAAAAGAAAGGTGGGACGCAAAACTCACTCGCGGCGAGCGTCGATCTCTACGCGCACGATCACAGCTTGGCCCCACGCACGCCGAGCCGTTCGAGCGCATCGTACGCGAGGCTCTCCGCCACCCCAAGCTTCGCCTCCACCAGCAGCGCATAAGCCTGGCGCGCCTCCTCGAGTTTCTCCTGCTCCTCATAGAGCCGCCCCAATTCCAGCAGCGTTCGCGCGAGCCAGTAGGGACGTTTGTCGTCGGCCGTGAACGGCTCCTTGTTTTCCCGCAGGAACGGTTTGATCACATCCCTCGCCCAGACATCGGCCGCCTTCGCGTGCTGGCCTCGCCGCACCAGCAGAAACCCCAGCTTGTAACCAGCCTCGACCCGCACATCCGCCGGCGCGTCCACCCGGTCTCGCAACTCTTCGTAAATCAGCCGGGCCTGATCTGCGTGCGATGGATCGGCCGAGGCTTGCGCGTTGTGGCAGTCCGCCAGCGCGAGCTGCGCAAGCACCACGTCAGGCCGGCGCGGATACGTATTGACGAGGTATTGATACGCGCGCTGGGCCGCCACAAAATCGCTGCGCTTTCGAAAAATATCCCCCTGCTTCAACCGCGCGGCAAAGATCAGGTCCACCTCCTGCCCCGCCGTGTCGAGATTCACGATCTGCTCGATCCTCTTGTTCGCATCCTCGAGATCCTTTTCCTGCCCCAGCTTCTCCGAAAGCAACGCGAGCTGGAAGAGCGCGTAGGGCACGAACTCGCTCCCGGCGTACTCCGGATTGTCGGTGAGCTTCGTCAACTGCAGCTGCGCGCGACTGATGTTCTCCTGCTGCGCGTAATAGTCGGACTCGATCAGATACGAGTGTATCGCGGCATCTGTATTCGGAAACTCATCACGCAGCCGCTTCAAGGTCGCCAGCGCGACCGGCTCGCGCTTCAGCTTCAGTTCGGCCTGCGCCCGCATCAACACGGCGGCGCTGACAATCTCGGTGCGCAACGCCGCATCGATCGCGCCCAGCGAACCCAACAACGCCTCGACGTGCGTGAGCGTTTCCTCGAAACGGTCCGACTCCAGCGCGAGCTTCGCGTGCAACCATGCCATCCGCGCGCGCAGCTCCGGTCGCATCGCGCCCGGCCCAGCCTCCTCCGCCCGCGCGGCGCCGAGCAGGCGGCCGACGCGCGCGTACGCTTCGTCGATTTTTCCCTGCACCCGCAATCCGCGCGCGAGACTCCATTCCGCCTGCCAGCGATCGTCCGCGCGGAATGCCGGATCGGCCGCAAGCTCGTCGATGATGGCGGTGACGTTCGGCGACCCCGCGCGGATCTCCGCCAGGATCCGTTGGAAGATCAGCCCACTCAAGCCCTCCGGCGTCAGCCCCGGCGGACGCTCGCGCAACACGGCCGCATACGCATCGGCGGCATTCCGAAACTCGCCGAGCCGAAACCACGCCTCCGCCTCCAGCACGCCGAGATCCGCCCGCGTCGCCACCCCGAGTTCGCTCTCGCCCGCCGGCGATTTCGCCATCGCATCGCGCGCGCTCTGCGCATTGGACGCCGCGAGCCGGTAGCGTTGTTGCTCCCATGCCGACTGCGTGAGCACGCCGAAGGCATGCAGCCGGAGCGTCGAAGCGGGAAACTCCTCCAGCAGCCGCTGCGCGCTCTGTTCCGCCGCCGCGTAATCCTTTTCGCTCAACGCCAGCTGCGACCGGAAAAACAGCAGGCTCTCGCGCAACGGATGCGGTGGTGTGGCCGCGATCAATCGCGTGAGCTCCGCCCGAAAATGCCCCCGCTCCGGCTCGTTCTCCGATGTGTCCGCCAACAACTGCAACGCCTGCCGCTGGCGCTCCGGCTTCCTGCCCGTCGCCACCAGCTGCACGAGCGCGTTCCGACCGACACCCCCCCGGCTCTTGTCGCCGAGTACGCCGATCAGAAAATTATACTCGTCGCGCCAGCCCCGCTCCTGCGCCGGCAGCGTGAGCAGCACGTTCTGCCGCAGAAACTCCACCGCGTCTCCCCGTCGGTCCGCCAACGCCAGCATCACGGCATACAACCGTGCCGGCTCATAGCTCGCCTCGCGGCCTTGCGACTGCTCGAACTGCCGCCGCACCACGTCCAGCGATTCCCTCGTCGGCGCGGTCGACTCGCGCAACCGCACGCGTTCCGCGGCGAGTTGGAACCGCGCACGCGCCAGCTCGGTTCGTGCTCCGCGCTCGGCCTTGACGTAGTAATCGTTCGCGCGGTCGACCTGCCTCGGCGTCGCAGTATCGTAAAGCGCGCCCGTGAAAAAATGATACCATGGCAGATCCGCCTCGGAGATCTCCTCCGCCTTGATCGCGTCCCACTGCGCTTGCGCCGCATCGCGCTTGCGCAACCGCAACGCGGCGAGCCCCGCCCGTAACCGCCACGCAGCGTCGCGCGGCTCCGGCACCGTCGCGAGAAGTTGCTCCGCCTCCGCCGGCTCTCCGCCATCCAGCAGCACAGTCGCGAGCGCCAAGATCATCGCCCGCCCGTCCGCTCCCCGCGTGTCCAATAATTTCCGATACAGATCGGCCGCGACCGAAAGAAAGCCGAGGTCGTGCGCCCGCTCCGCCTCGGCGATCGTGATCGCTCGCTCCGCCGGCGACACCGCGGCCGGTGGCGCCACCAACGGCGACGGGGGATTCAGCGGACCCGCGGCCGCGGGCGGCGGCGTTTGCGCGTGCGAGGACGCTGGCGCGGATTGCGCGCGCGCGAGCCCCGCCGCCGCAAACAACCCCACGGCAGCACACCCGACTCGCAGACGTTTTTGCACCCGATTCACGCAGCGCGCACCTTGCTCATGCTGCTGGAAACAATCAACCGCGTTGTAAAAAGTTCGGTCTCGCGCATGGCCCCATCGGAGACACACTCGGCCGCCAGCTCGTTCCGGCTTAACCCATTCCCCCCATGTCTGCTGCGTTGATCGTCATCGGTGTTCTGGTGCTCATCGTCGTCGCCCTCGGCTTGTGGGCCGTCGGCATCTACAACTCGCTCGTCGGGCTGCGTAACCGGTTCAAGAACGCCTTCGCGCAAATCGACGTCCAGCTCAAGCGTCGCTACGATCTGATTCCCAACCTCGTCGAGACCGCCAAGGGCTACCTCAAACACGAGCGCGAGACGCTCGAGGCCGTGATCAAGGCCCGCAACATCGCCCTCGCCGCATCGCAATCCGCCGCCGCCAATCCCGCCGACGCCAACGCCATGCGCAACCTCGGCAGCGCCGAAGGCGGCCTCGGCGCCGCGCTTTCGCGCCTGATGGTCGTCTCCGAACAGTACCCCGACCTCAAAGCCAACCAGAACATGATGCAGCTCACCGAAGAGCTGACCTCGACGGAAAACAAAATCGCCTTCGCGCGTCAGGCTTACAACGACGGCGTGATGACCTATAACACCGCGCGCGAGACGTTCCCCAACGTCATCCTCGCGGGCGCACTCGGCTTCCAACCCGCGGAGCTCTTCAAGATCGAAGACCCAACCGAACGCACCGCGCCCAAGGTGAGTTTCGGCTGACGTTCGAAGTAGCGAGTAGTGAGTAGCGAGCATCCTGCTCCCGACCGCCCTCACCTTTCCCCCCTCGGGCCTACTCGCTACTCACTACTCGCTACTGCCGTGGACTTCTTCGAAGCCCAAGCCCGCGCGAAGAAACGCACGTCGCGGCTCGTCGTCCTCTTCGCGTTCGCCGTCGTCGGCACAATCCTCGCCGCCTACGTGGCCGGCCTGCTGATCCTCCGCTTCGTCCACGGCGATGGTTCGATCGCGTTGATCGACGGCCCGCATTGGTGGCAGCCGAAGCTCTTCGCCCGCGTCGCCATCGCCACCCTCGCCGTCATCGGCCTGGCCTCACTCTTTAAGTGGCGTCAGTTCTCCGCCGGCGGCAGCGTCGTCGCCGAAAATCTGGGCGGCCGTCGCGTGGATCCGCGCACGACGGATTTCAACGAGAAGCGCCTGCTCAACGTCGTCGAAGAAATGGCCATCGCCTCCGGCACGCCCGTGCCCGCGGTTTACGTGCTCGACGACGAACCGGGACTCAACGCGTTCGCGGCCGGGCTCACGACGAGCGACGCCATCGTCGCCGTCACGCGCGGCACGCTCGAGAAACTCACGCGCGACGAACTCCAGGGCGTCATCGGTCACGAGTTCAGTCACATCCTCAACGGCGACATGCGACTGAACATGCGCCTCACGTCGCTGTTGTTTGGCATCCTCGTCCTCGGCCTGGTCGGCCGCGGCGTTCTCTGGAGCCTGCGCGTCACGCGCGGCGGCCGCCGCACGCGCGGCAAGAACGGCGGCGGCGCCATTCTGGCGGTCGCCGCCATCGGCCTCGCGCTGCTGATCATCGGCTACGTCGGTTATTTCTTCGGCCGCCTGATCCAGGCCGCCGTCTCCCGCCAGCGCGAATTCCTCGCCGACGCGTCCGCCGTCCAGTTCACGCGCAATCCGGGCGGCATCACTGGCGCCCTGAAAAAAATCGGCGGCTACGCCCTCGGCTCCTCGCTCCAATCGAGCAAGAGCGCCGAGATCGGCCATTTCTTTTTCGCCCAGGGATTCCGCTCGATGCTCGGCGGACTCTGGGCCACGCACCCGCCGCTCGCCGAACGTATCCGCGCTCTGGATTCGAGCTTCGATGGCACGTTCTTCGAGCCGCCGCAGGTCGTCGATGTCGCGGTCGAATCCTTCGTCACCGCCGGCTTCGCGAGCCCGAAGAGCGGCGACCTCGCGCCCGCCACCACACGCTCCGGAGGCGCCGCCGTGCTTCCGCCCAGTGCCGCGAGCGCCGCCGTGGAATCCGTCGGCAGCCTCACGCCCGAACAGCTCGCCAACGCCCACTTGCTGCTCGAAGCGACCCCTCAACGCCTCCGCGACGCCGCCCACGACCCCGTGGAAGCGCCCGTCCTCCTCTTCGGTCTCCTGCTCGCCGACGACCCGCTGGCTCGCGCGCCACAATGCCGGCTCGTCACCGACCGCGCGGGTGCCGATGCCGCGGAGATCCTCTCGCAGCTGCAGCCCGCGTTGGCGAATCTCGGTCCCGAGCAACGCCTGCCGCTCCTGCAACTCGCGTTGCCCGCGATTCGCCAGCTCGCGCCGGCCGCGCTCGACGCGTTTCTCGGCACGCTCGACGAGCTCGTCCACGCCGATTCGCACGTCTCGACGTTCGAATTCGCGCTGCAAAAACTCCTCGTGCACACGCTCGAACTCGGCCGCAAACCCGACGCTGCGATCGCCCACTACCATTCGTTCAACGCCGTCAGCGACGAGATCTCGCTCGTGCTCTCGGCCCTCGCGCGCGCGGCCACTTCGGATCCGGCATTCGCCCCCCGCGCCTTCGCCGCCGGCGCCGCGCAGCTCAAGCTCGTGGAGGCGCACCTTCGTTTTCTCGACGCCGCCGCGTGCGATTTCGCATCGCTCGACGCTGCCCTCGACAAACTCGCCGGCGCGAGCCTGCCGATCAAACGCCGCACGCTCGTCGCGGCCGCGAGCGTCGTCAGCGCCGACGGACGCATCTTGATCACCGAAGCCGAACTGTTGCGCGCCGTCGCCGCCGCGCTCGATTGCCCGATGCCGCCCCTTCTCGCCGCGGCAATCGCCGACCGCCCTGCCCAGGGTTGAAATCCGCGGCTGAAATGAGCCGCGGAGTCCCGCACTCGTTCAGTTCCACCCGCCACCAAGGGCGCGAATCAAGCGCACGGTACTCGCGTGGCGCGCGCCTGCCAGCTCAGCTCGCGATCGCTCGATCTGCAGCACGGAACGCTGGGCATCCACCACGTCGAGGTAGGTCGCAAATCCCCGCTCATAACGCACCGTCGCCAGCTGCAATCCCACCGTCGCCGATTCCGCCGCGCGCGCCAGCGCCGCCGCCTGCTCCGCGGACCGGCGGAGATCGACCAGCGCATCCTCCACTTCCCGGAGCGCCACGAGCCCGCGTTGTTGATAATCCGCGGCCGCCGCCGCGACTCGGGCCTGCGCCACCGCAATACCGGCTCGCGTGCGCCCACCATCGAGCAACGGCACGCTGAAGCTCGGCCCCAGTTGCCAGAACTGGCTAGGCCGCCCGAGCAGACTGCCCAGCTCGAGACTCTCGAAACCCGCGCTGCCCGTCAGCCTGATCGTCGGAAACTTCGCCGCTTCGGCCACGCCGATCTCCGCCGTGCGGGCGTGCAACAACGCTTCGCTCGCCGCGAGATCCGGCCGGCGTCGCAATAACTCGCTCGGCAAACCCGCGGGAATCGTCGGCGGCACGGCCAGCGCCGCAACGCGTTCATCCCCCGCTCGCGCCCACGCAAAATCCGCCGGTGCCTTGCCCGTCAAAACGGCGAGCGCATTAACCGCCTGGTCGCTGCGACGGCGTACGTCCGCGATCTCTGCATCGAGCGTGGCGAGTTCGACCCGCGCGCGATTCAGATCGAGCTCCGGCGCAAGCCCCGCGTCGAAACGCACCCGCAACACGTCGACCGCTTCGCGTCGCGCGACGGCGGTCCGCCCGAGCACATCCGCCACGCCCGCAAGCGTCCGCCAGGTGAAATAAGCCTGCGCCACCTCCGCCGTCAGTACCAGCCGCACCGCACGCTGGTCGGCTTCGCTCGCGGCAACCTGCGCCTCCGCGCTCTCGATCGAGCGTTTCACGCGGCCCCACAAATCCAGCTCGAAACCCGCATCGACGCCCGCGCGATACAGGTCGCCCCGCTCCCGATAGGCCAGCGGCCGCCCGGGCACCGGAATCTCCCGCTCCGCCGTCTCGCCCACCAGCCGCGCGCTTCCGCTCGCCGTCACGGCCACGCGCGTATCCGCGCGTACAATACCGAAACGCGCGCGCGTCTCTTCGACGCGCGCGACCGCCGCCGCGATCGTCGGGCTCTGCGCGAGCGCGGCCCCTTCCAGCTCATCGAGCGTCGGGTCGCGAAACACCCTCCACCACGCCTCCGACTCAGTCGTAGCCCCGCTCGGGGGAGCAGGAACTTCAGCGGCATGCCTGAACGCCGCGCCCGATTCGAACTTCGGCCGCACATGATCCGGCCCGACCGTGCGGCAACCCGCGACGGCAAACGCCAGCGCCACTCCACCAACAACCCCGCTGATCACGTGAGTTTTCATCGTCACGATCGGTCATTCCTCGATGTAGAGATCCATCTGCTGCCCGACGTAGACGGACCGTCCGCGGGCATTCGGAAACTTGTAGATCACCTGCAGCACGCGTGTATCCACGCGCTCAATACTCGAGCCGGTCAGCGAGCGCTTCGGCACGACGAACGGCTCGATCCGCACAAACTCGAGCGGGATCGCTTCGGCCGCTGCACCCTTGATGTAGCCGACCGCGCGCGCGCCCTCCCGCACGCGCGGCGCGAGCTGTTCGTCGACGTCGGCCCGCACCTGCACCTCGTCGATCGCACCGACCACGATCGGCACCGTCGGACTCGTCGGCGACGCGTATTCGCCGGCTCGTACATTCACCTGCAGAACGGTGCCGGCGATCGGCGCACGAATCGTGAGCCGCGCCAACAACGCGTCCGTCTGCGCGACGGCCGCACGCGTCGCCGCGAGTTGCGCCGCCGCCACCGCGGCGTCGCTCCGCCGGGTCTTGATCTCCTCCGCGCTGATGGCGCGCGCATCGCCCACGGCTTCGAGCCGCGCGAGCTGTTCCCGCAACCGCGCAAGCGACGCCTCGGCGACGACCACTTGCGCGCGTTGCGTGCCGAGCTGCGCGCGAAGCTCGCGATCATCGAGCTGCAGCAGCGGCTGCCCCGCCTCGACCCGCTCCCAGACCTTTACGTGCACTGCGGTGACGAGTCCCGGCTGCGGCACGCCCACGAGCGTGTTTTCGCGAATCGACTCCACGAGTCCGGATGCGCCAATACCCCTGGCGAAAGGCTTCATCGGCGGTGGCACCGGCGGCTCCGGCACCGGCTCGAGCAATGCCCCACGCAAACGGAGCACCAGGCCCACGGCGGCAATGATACCGATGCACGCGAGCCAGAAGGAAAATTTGCGGAAGAGGATCATGGCGGGAACGGGGGAAAAAATGTATCAGTTTAGCTGATGCGCCGCCGCGATGTCGGCGGGCGTATGGAGCACGCGGAAGATTTTCCCGTCCTCCATTTCCGCCATCCGGTCGGCGTGGTGATAGATGCGCGGATCATGCGTGACGACGATCACGGTGCGGCGCGGATCGCGGGCGACGTCGCGCAGAAGCTGCATCACGCGCTGGCCGTTTTCGCTGTCGAGCGCCGACGTCGGCTCATCGCAGACGAGCAGCGACGGCTCGTGCACCAGCGCACGCGCGATCGCGACGCGCTGCTGCTGGCCGCCGGAAAGTTTCCCGGGCCGCTCGCGCGTTTTCTCCGGCAGGCCGACGCGCGCGAGCATCTCGCACGCGCGCCGCTCCGCCTCGGCCGGCCGCACGCCCTGAATCAAAAGCGGCACGGAAACGTTTTCCGCCACCGAGAGCGTGGGAATGAGATTGAACTGCTGGAAAATGAACCCGAGGTGCTGCGCCCGGAAACGCGTGCGGGCCGCTTCGCTCAGCGCGTGCAGCGGGCTGCCGAGCACGTTCACGTCGCCCGCATCGGCGTGCAGCGTACCCGCGAGGATCGAGAGCAAGGTGGTTTTACCGCAACCCGACGGGCCGACCAGCATGATGAGCTCGCCGAGCCGCGCGTCGAAATGCGTTTGCTTCAAGACCTTTGTCAGCGAGTCGCCCGCCCCAAAGCTCTTGTCGATGCCCGCCAGCTGCAACGCGAGGCCCGGCGGTAGGGGTGCGGTGGATACGTGGGTTTTCATCAGCTGCGAAACACGATGGCCGGCTCGAGCCGCGCGATGTGCACGATGCCGAGCAGCGCCGAAAACACGCTGATGCAGAGCACCGCGATCAGCGTGCCGGCGGGGATTTGCCAGAGCAGGAGGAACGGCACCTTGCCGATCCGCAGCGCGCCGTGGCCAAGCAGCGCGACCACGCCGAGACCGATGCCGTAGCCGATGATTCCGACCGCAAGCGATTGCAGCACGAGCATCGCGCAGAGTCGCGGCGTGCTCGTGCCCATCGCCCGCAACGCTCCGAGATTGCGCGTGTTTTCGATCACAAACGAATAGAAGGTCTGCCCCGAGATCGCGATGCCGACGATGAAGCCGAGCGCCACAAGTACGCCCACGTTGATCGGAATTCCGGTGTTCACCACATACCACCAGATCGTCGACCACATGAATTCGTCCTCCGTGAATGCCCGCAGGCCCGTCTCCGCCGCGATGCGGGCCGAGACCTCCTGCGGCGTCAGCCCTTCGCGCGGTGCGGCCAGCACAAAGCTCAGCGTCTTCCGCTGCAGCGGCGCGTAGTGCACGGCGCGCTCGTAGGTCGTGTAAACATAAGGCCCGCCCGTGAACGAACGCACCGCCTCGCAGATCCCGACGACGCGCGCTTCGCGGTCGTTCATCTCGAACACATCGCCCAGCCGCAACGGCCGGCCGAGCGCCTCGCCGAGTCGCTCCACGCCAAATTCATCGACGATCACGGTGTTCGGCAGTCGAAGATCTTCGAGCGCGCCTTCGACCATTTTCACCGGCGCCCCGGCAAGTGTCGTGGAATCGATGCCGATCAAGGTGACGAGCTTCGAGGAGCCGTCGAAGAGCCGCGCCTGGAGATTCCCCTGGAAAATCGGCGCCGCCCACGCGACGCCATCGACCGAGCGCACGCGATTCACGTCGACGTCGCGCAACGGTTTCGTGTCCCCGATCTGCTCGACCTTCGCGTCCGCGACCCAGATCTCGCTGCGCACGTTCCGCAGCGTCGACGAGGTCCACGACATCAACCCCGCAAACAGCGCCGCGCCCTGCGTCATGAGGATCGTCGCAAACGTGATGCCGCTGATCAGCATCAGATATTTGGCGTGATCGCCGAACAGCATCTTGAGCGCGAGACGGAGCATGGCGTGAGAGCGGGGTCGCGTTACAAATCGTCGGCCGGCCGATCGGTCGCGAGCGGTCCGCGCATGCCCGCAACCGCGAAATCAACCAGGTGCCGCAGCATCTCGTCGAGGTCGTCGGCGTGGCAGAGGCCGGCCGACATCTTGTCGATCGTGAAGTGGTGCGAAGCGCAGTGCAGCGTCATTCCCACCACGAAGTGCATCCGCCAGAAAACGGTTTTCGCCGGTAGATGCGGCAGCGCATCGTGGAGCGCCTTCACGTAGCGAACGATCAGAGGACGAAACTGCCCTTCGAGGATGGTGGACATGAACGGCGGCGGGGCCCCGATGTTGCGCGCGAGCAGCCTCAAGAAACTCGGCGCGCGGTCGGCCATCTCGAATACCGGCCGGATGAAACTATCGAAAATCGCCGTCAGCGGGAGGGGCCGGCCGCGGGCGCGCGCGACGGCCTCGTCGAAAAGCGCCATCCGGCGAGCGTTGATCGGCACGATCCGGCGGAGGAAGACCTGCGAATACAAATCCTCCTTCGATCCAAAGTGGTAGTTGACCGCCGCCAGATTCACCGCCGCCACCTCGGTGATCTGCCTCAGTGATGTGCCATCGAAGCCATGCTCGGCAAAAAACCGCTCGGCCGTATCGAGAATGCGGTCGCGCGTATCGAACGCGAAAGGAGCGTGAACCTGAGCCTTGGCCATAATTCAAACGTTCGTTTGAAACGAATGTTTACCATCGTCGAGAATTTTTTCCGCAAAGAGCAAAATTTGCGCACTCCCGGTCCCATCGGTTGGAGGGCCGGGGACTTTTCATCGACCTGCGTTTCGAAGCCGGGCGCGTGTAGGCGCGCAGACCACGCCTCGGACGAGATTAAGTACACCTTCATACACAGTTGCGTTAACTCCCGAACGGAGCTGATCTCGCCCCAGAACCCCGATCGCCACCCCCTGGCGATTTGCCTGAAACCGCGCCGACCACGAAACCGTCTCCCGCGAGCAACCCACCTGCGTTTCCCACCCACAAGTCTTCATCATGTCTTCGTCATACGAACCCCACGATAGTCACCCCCACGATCATCACGCTTCTCACCCCTGCTGCGGCATCTCGACGAATCTCGAGGACTATTTTCTCACCCGCCGTAAATTTCTGAGTCGCGTCGGTATGGGCCTCGGAGCCCTCTCGCTCGCCAACATTCTCGATCCTCAACATCTCGTCGCCGCGCAGGCGAAGAAGAAGGTCGCCGCCGGTCCCGGCCCGCTCACGCCGCGCCCCGCGCATTTCCCCGGCAAGGCCAAAGCCGTCATCCACATTTTCGCCTCCGGCGCGCCGTCGCATATCGATACGTGGGATCCGAAGCCGACGCTTTCGAAGATGAACGGCAAGAGCATCCCCGGCGGCGAGATTGCGCTCGGTTCGCCGTTCGAGTTTTCCAAATACGGTCAGAGCGGCCTCGAGGTCAGCAGCCTCTTCGCCAAAACCGCCGCGCACGCCGACGACCTCGCCGTGGTCCGCTCCATGTGGACCGATATTCCGGCGCACGAAGTCGCCACCGTGTTCATGAACACTGGCTCGCTCCGGATCGCCAAACCGAGCATGGGCTCTTGGCTCGTCTACGGCCTCGGCACCGAAAACCAGAACCTCCCCGGCTTCATCGCGCTCCGTGGCGGCGGCCTCCCAAATGGCGGCGCAGCGAACTATGCCTCCGCGTTCCTGCCCGGCGTCTATCAAGGCACCAGCATCAACACGCAGGCCCCGAGCGTTCCGACGATGATTCAAAACATCCGGAACACCTACGTGAACAAGACCGAGCAGCGCCGGCAGCTCGACTTCGTGCACCAGCTGAACGAGCTCCACGCACAAAACCTCCAGCGCGATGCCGCGCTCGAGACGCGCCTCGAGAGCTACGAGATCGCCTTCCGCATGCAGGCCGAGGCGATGGACGCCTTCGACCTCAACAAGGAGAGCGCCGACACCCGCGCCGCCTACGGCAGCAGCGAGCAAGGCAAACAACTCCTCATCGCGCGCCGCCTCGTCGAACGCGGCGTCCGCGTTGTCCAAGTCTGGCACAATGGCTGGGACCACCATCAGCAACTCCAGACCCGCCTGACGCAGAAGGCCGGCGAGATCGATCAGCCGCTCGCCGCGCTCATCCACGATTTGAAGCAGCGCGGGCTCTTCGACTCGACGCTCGTGGTCTGGGGCGGCGAATTCGGCCGCAAGCCCACGCGCGATCGCAACGGCAGCGAAGATCCCGGCCGTGACCACAACGCCAAGGCGTTCTCCGTCGTCATGGCCGGCGGCGGTGTCAAGGGTGGCACCGTCCACGGCGCGACCGATGAATTCGGCTCGGCCGCCGTGAAGGACAAGGTGCACGTGCACGATCTCCACGCCACGATCCTCCACTGCATGGGCATGGATCACACGAAGCTCACCTATCGCTTCAACGGCCGCGATTTTCGCCTCACGGATGTCGCGGGCAATGTCGTCAAACCGATCCTCGCTTGAACGTCATGCCCGCGTCGCCCCACACCCTCGCCGCCCGCCTCCTGCGCGGCGGCACCCTCGTGCTCTCGAGCCTCGGCGCCTTCGCCGCATGTATCCAGGCCGCGGATATGCCGGCCGGCCATCCGCCGATCGCGAAACCAATCCCGGCCGCAGAGCTCCAGTTCTTCGAAACCAAGATCCGGCCGATCCTCGCCAACAAGTGCTACAACTGTCACAGCAAGGAGGGCGACAAGGTCCGCGGCGGCCTTCTCCTCGACACCCGTGAAGCCATTCTCCACGGCGGCAATTCCGGCCCCGCCATCGTCCCCGGCGATCCTGCCGAGTCGCTCCTCATCCAGGCCATCAGCTACAAGGACGAAGACCTCCAGATGCCGCCCAAGGGCGAGAAGCTGTCCGACCAGGAGATCGCCGATCTCACCGAATGGGTGCGCCGCGGTGCACCCGATCCACGCACCGTCGCAGCCAAGGGCAGCTCAGGCGCGACCTATGGCGGCGTCGGCAAACAACACTGGGCGTTTCAGCCCGTGAAAAAACCCGCGGTGCCCGCGGTGAAGGACGCGTCCTGGGTCAAAAATCCCATCGATAACTTCGTCCTCGCGAAGCTCGAAGCCAACGGCATGACCCCGAACGAACCCGCCGCGAAGACCACGCTCATCCGGCGCGTTTACTTCGATCTCGTCGGCCTGCCGCCCACCGTCCAGGACGTCCGCGCGTTTCTCAGCGACAACTCGCCCGATGCTCTGGCCAAGGTCGTCGACCGCCTTCTCGCCTCATCCCAATACGGCGAACACTGGGCCCGTTACTGGCTCGATGTCGCGCGCTACGCCGACACGAAAGGCGATGCCCCCCGTCAGGACGACAACCGCTACCCTCATGCGTGGACCTATCGCGATTGGGTGATCGACGCATTCAATGCCGACCTGCCCTACGACAAGTTCATCATCGCCCAGCTCGCCGGCGATTACCTGACCGCGTTCATCGAAAAACAAGCCAGCGCGAAAAAACCCGAGGCTCCCGCCGCCGCGCGTTCGCCCCGCCAGTCCGTCATGGCCGCCATGGCGGAACCCGCGGTCCAGCTGCCCAAGGTCGAAGTCAATGCGCACCGCGCCGTCGAGACGCGCCCGATGCTCGCAGCCCAGGGTTTTCTCACCCTCGGCAATCAGTTCAACGGCCGCAGAGACGACATCATCGGCGATCAGATCGACGTCACGACCAAGGCGTTTCTCGGCCTCACCGTCGCATGCGCGCGGTGTCACGATCACAAGTTCGATCCGATTCCGACGAAGGACTATTATTCGCTCTACGGCGTGTTCGCGAACTCGGAGTCGCCCGCCGAGTTGCCGCCGCTCCAGGCCAAGGTGCCGCAAACCGATGAATTCCTCGAGTATCTCGCCAAGTCCGCGGAGCTCCGCAAACGCGAGCAACTCCTGAAACAAGCCGAGCAGGTCTTTCGCCGCGGCCGCGCCGGCAAGGGCAAGGCCAAGATGCCCGAAGTGTCCAAGGAAGAGCTGATCGCCGCCCTGAAGCTCAATCCCGATTCCCCCCGCCCGATCCCGCAGCAGATCCAAACCCTCAATCGGGCGCTCTACCGGGACATCAACAATCTCGAGACCACGCATCCCGGCGCTCCCGCTCGCGCGCACGCCCTCTACGACGTGCAGGTCACGAAGCCCAATCAGCGTCCGCGCGATTACCCCGTGCTCATTCGCGGCGAAGCCGGCAATCGCGGCGAGATTGTCCCGCGCCGCTTCCTCGAAATCCTCACTCCGGAAACCGGCGTCACGCACACCGTCGTTGCGCGCGAGACGCTCGCCAGCATCGCGAAGAAATATCGCGTCAAGCCCGAGGACATCCAGGAGGCCAACAAGGTCGCCCTCCGCAACACCCCCAAACTCAAGCCGGGCATGAAGCTCGTCGTCCCGGGGGCGCGCCCCGAATGGAAAAACGGCTCCGGCCGCCTGGAGCTCGCGCTCGCCATCGCGGATCCGAAGAACCCGCTCACCGCCCGTGTTCTCGTCAACCGCATGTGGCAGCAGCACTGGGGTGTTGGGTTTGTGGATACGCCGGATGACCTCGGCAACATGTCCTCCACGCCGACGCATCCCGAGTTGCTCGACTGGCTCGCGTCGACGTTCGTCGAGAACAACTGGTCGATCAAGGAACTGCACCGCACGATCGTTCTCAGCGCCGCCTACCAGCAAAGCAGCCAGAACAACCCCGCCTTCGCCGAGAAGGACCCGAACAACAAGCTCCTCTGGCGATTCAATCTTCGGCGGATGGATTTCGAGGAGTTGCACGACTCGCTCCTCGCCATCACCGGCGAGCTCGACCTGACCCGCGGCGGCAAACCGGTTCCGATCGGCAGCCAGGATTTCGCGAAACGCCGGGCCATCTACACGCTGATCGATCGCACGAATCCTCCTGAGCTCCTCACGCAGTTCGATTTCCCCAGTCCGGATGTATCGTCCGGCCGGCGCTACGAAACGCTCGTCCCCCAGCAGGCGCTCTTCCTGATGAACAGCCCGATGGTCATCGAGACGGCGCGCAAGCTCGTCGACCGCCCCGCGTTCGCCGACCTGAAATCCGACGCGGACCGCGTCACCCTCCTCTATCTGGCGATCTATCAGCGCATGCCCACGAAACGTGAGATCGATCTCGGCTTGCGTTATGTGAAGTCGAACCCCGGTGGCACGAAATTCGAGATGCCTGCACCACCCGTCGCCGCCACCTCGAAACCGTCGCCCCGCGAAGCCCGTATCGCCGCGAAGAAAGGCGCTCCGAAACAGCAGGGGAAATACTCCACGCAAGTCGGCGGGGTCTACGAATCGAAGGCGCCTCTCAACGCGTGGACCAAGCTCGCTCACGCCCTCTTCCAATCGAACGAAGCGATGTTTTATAACTGAGGCGCGCCCTTCTGCGGTGTTTGCCTCTCGAGGCCGGTCTGCCTGACCGGCCTTTTTTCTGCCCGCTCACGGCGAGGTTCGCGACGGCGGCACACCATCCGACCCAGATTCGTTCGCCGGCCGATCCCCGCGCGCCGGACCATATTTCGCGATCAGCACCGCCAGCAGGATCGAACCGAAGAACAGCCCCCGCGCCCACCGCTTCCGCACCCGCTCATCGGGCAGCCATTCGGTTTCCTTTTTTGCCAGATATGCGATCGCGACAATCGGCACCAGCAACCACGCATACCACGGCGCACCGAGCTCCGTGAGCAGATGCCGAAACGCCGCCAGCACCGAACCGCCCAGCAGCCCGCACGCAAACAACACCGCAAACGTCACGCTGTGCCCGCGCAGCGCGCGCCACGTCCACGACACTGCCGACCACGAGTCCACCGCACAAACGAATGCGCCCGCCGTCTCGCGTCAAAAATCTTTGCCACCCTTGCGCGGCCTCCCACCAGCCCCGCCGGGCGCATTCCACTTACGGCCCGAGCAGCTTCCGCTGATCCGCATCGTTCCACCAGTCCTCGTCGCCCTGCGTCGGCTCCACCGCTTCGACAAAACGCAGCCCGTCCGCAAAGCTCCACAACCAGCACGCGCCATCGCGACGATCGTGCACCAGCAGAAACTCCGGCATCTCATCGTCCCCCGGGCTTGTGATCGTGTAGGCGCCATGCGTGATCCGCTCCAGCAGCCGCGGCAGTACCGACACGGGCCGCTTTGCATCGAGCGACACCGTCCAGCTGCCACCGACGCCCTTCGGCACCTGCCGCTGAAAATAATAACCGAAGAACCGCGGTGGCAAAAAGTGTCCCGTCGCGCGCAGTTTCCTCAATTGATCGTTCACCAAGGCGACGAAACCCACGCGCCAGGGATAGTCGGTCGGCAGTTCGAAGTCGGGAAGGGGAATCAGGACGTTCTCAGCCATGGTTCTTACTGCTTGTTGAAGATGATCGGCGCATTTGGCCCCGGCCTGAAGCCGGACACGTGTTTGCCGCGTAGACCTGCAACCCCCGCCGACGGTTTCCATGCCGGCGCATTTTCGCGCCCTTGCCGCCGCGCCCACCGCCACCACGCTTTCGCCGTGCCGCTGTCGCGCAAACTCCAACAACTCGTCGAAGACATCGCCATGCTCGACGACCCCCAGGAGCGACTCGCGCTCATCGTCGATCGCTCGAAACGCGTCCCGCCCCTGCCACCCACCGACCGCATCGACGCGAACCGCGTCCACGGCTGCGTGTCCGTCGTGTGGCTGGTCGGCGAGCTCCGCGCCGGCCACTGTCATTTCCGCGCCGATGCCGAATCTCCCGTCGTTCGCGGACTCATCCTTCTGCTTTGCGATTTCTACAGCGGGTTCGAACCCGCGGCCATCGCGGCCAGCGAAGTCGATCCGCTGGAGGCGCTGGGCGTGACGCACAATCTCTCGCCGACCCGCCGCAACGGTCTCGCTGCCGCCCGCGCCGCCATCCGTGCATTCGCCGCCAGCCAGACCGCGTAGTCAGCCTCGCACTCTGCCCGTGTCTTCCCCTCCCCTCTACGACGCGCATAATCACCTGCACGATGCGTGGCTCGCGCCGCACCGCGCGCGTGTATTCGAAGACCTTGGACGTCTCCCTTTGCGCGCCGCCGTTGTGAATGGCACCTGCGAATCCGACTGGCCCGACGTCATCGCCCTCTGCGCCGCCGGCCCAGCTCCCAACTCCGGAGTCTCAGCGCTCAGCTTGCTTCCCAGCCTCGGACTGCACCCCTGGCACGCCGGCAACGCCTCTGCCGGCTGGCGCGATAACCTCCAGCGCACGCTCGACGCCCACGCTCAAACACCTGCCACCGGTTACGCGCCAGTCTCCATCGGCGAGATCGGGCTCGACCGCTGGATTCTCGATCGCGCGCGCCCCGGCGACCCACGCCTCGCCGGCCTGCGTCGCGCTCCCCTCGAAGAGCAACGCGAAGCCTTCGTCTGGCAGCTCGCCCTGGCCGCCGAACGCAACCTCCCCGTCACGATCCATTGTCTCGAAGCCTGGGGCGCTCTGGCCGAGGTCCTGCGCAGCTCGCGCCTGCCCGCCCGCGGATTCCTTCTCCACGCCTATGGCGGCTCAGCGGAACTCGCGCGCGAGTTCGCGGCCCTCGGGGCCTATTTCTCGTTCAACGGCCATTTTCTCGCGGAACGCCACGCCGCCCGACGCGAGGTCTTCAAGCTCCTTCCCGCCGCGCGTCTCCTCGTCGAAACCGATGCGCCCGCGATGCCGCTGCCCGCGGACCGACGTGCGTATTCACTTCCTGGTGACGCCGACGGCGGCATCATCAATCACCCCGCCAATCTGGGCGTCGCCTACACCGCCCTCGCCGCTCTGCGCGAGATCGGGCTCGACTCGCTCGCCAGGCAGATCGCCACAAATTTCCAAACCCTCTTCGGCGCCGGCGAGCCTCCGGCAAGCCAGGCATTACAGCGGATCTAAAGTGTAACGTATTACGTTACACCACCTCTGAGAATCGGCGTCCGGACGCACCTGCCAGCTCGCGCACCACCTCGCCCGCCGCAGCAAGCCCAAGCCCGGCCGTCACAAACACCGCGGTGCCGAATCCGCTCTCGCAATCCAGCTTGAGATTGCTGCCCGGCTCCGGTTCGGCCGCGCAGGTGCCGTCGGCCCAGGGGAAAACCGGCCGCTCGTTCGACCACACGCAACTCACGCCCATCCGCGTGATGCCCCGATGCGCGCCCGACGTGAACCCGTGATCGCGTCGCAACTTCTTCCTCACCTGCCGCAGCAGTTCATCCCCGGCCTCTCCAATATCGCCCGCCCGGATCTGCGTCGGATCGCGCCTCCCACCCGCCGCCCCCACCGTCAGCACCGGCATGCCGCGCTCGCGACTGCCCGCGATGATGAGCGCCTTGTGCGACATCCGATCGACCGCATCGACCACGTGATCAAAACGCGTCGCGAGCAGCCGCTCCGCCGAACTCGCCGTGAAGAATTCGTGCACCGCTTCCACGCGACATGCCGGGTTGATCAAGCGCACGCGCTCTGCGAGCACGGTGACTTTTGGCCGCCCGATTTGCCCGTCCAGCGCCGGAAGCTGCCGGTTCACATTCGTCACGCAGACATCGTCGAGATCGACGAGCGTGATCGCCCCGACGCCACTGCGCGCCAGCCCCTCGACCGTCCACGATCCGACCCCACCGACGCCGATCACGCACACATGCGCCGCATGCAGCCGCTCCAGCGCCGCCCGGCCGAACAACCGGCCCACGCCGCCAAAACGATCCGAATAATCGGTCGGCAATTCACTTCCGACAACCCCGCTCATGTCTGGATCATGCGTGGAAACCGGGCCCGCTTTCCGCGCAGATCCATCCGTCGGAAATCCGGCGTCGCAGCGGCCTTCTTCTCCACGCTTGCAATCACCTCCGCCTGCTCCTCCGGCGGCAGCAGTGTCTCGATCAAGGCGATGGTTCCAGCGGCACTCACGTTGCCCCGAAGGGTATTGTTTCTCCCACCTCGCGCAAGACCTGCACCAGGCCCGCCAACCACAAAAAAGCCGGCACACGCAGTGCGTGCCGGCGCCAGAGTCAAACCCGCGAGCGAGCTCCGCAGATCACTTCTTGATCTTGAGGATCCGCTTCACCTCCGCTTCGAACGCGCCGAGGCTGCTCGAGTAATTCGCCGAAAGCGACGTCCCCAGCATCGAGGTCTGCAAAATCCCCGCATCGTCGAACAACAGCAGCCGCGGCACACCCGTCACGTTCAACTTCGCGGCAAACTCGTTCTTCGCCTGCTTGCCGTCATAGTAGAGCGGCAGCGTAAACCGTTTTTCCTTCACGAACTTTTGCAGCTTCTCCCGGTCCTCTTCCTTGTCGAACGAGACCGTCACCAGCTCGAGCCCCTTCTTCCGATGGACCGAGTGAAACTGCCGCAGCTTCTCGAGCAGGTCCGTCGATGATTTGTTTGTGCTGCTCCAGAAATAGAGCGCGATCGCCTTGCCGCGGAGCTTGGCGCAATCCACCGGCTTTCCGTCGAACGACGTGAACTTCAGGTCGAAAGGCGTCTTCTTCGCGGCGAAGATATTCAGCTCCTGTTTCGCCATGTCCGACACCGCCTTGTCGCTGTGCTTGCTCAACTTGTTCAACTGCTCCTCCGCCCGCGCCGTCTGCTTCATGAGCCCGAGGAGCTGCGCATACGAGCGCTCGCGATCGACGAGGAAACGATTTCCCGCCGGCGTCTCCGCCAGTTCATCGATCTTCTCGCGCATCGTCGTAAGCGTGCCCCCACCCGGCGCCTGCCTGACCTCCATGTCGGCCACCGCCGCTTCGACCGCGAGCAACGCCACTTTGACGGGCTCCTTCACGCCTTCCTTGTATTTCTGATTGGCGAGTTCGAGGTTGAGCAGCGACACGTATTGCGCGCGCAGCGCTGGCTGCCTGCTGTCGATGCTCATCGGATAGCCCAGCCCCAGAAAACTCGCGACTTCGTTCGCCCGCGTCGAAGTGGGATGCTTGGTGAGAAACGTGATGCCCGCTTCGATCAACGCTTGGAAACGCGCCTGGTCGAATTTCGCGCCACGCACATTGCGGACTTTTTGAAACGCATCGTAAGCCTGCTCGCTGGCACTCTTCGGCGGAGAAGCTTTTTTTTCCGTCTGTTTGGCGGGGGATGCGGCGCAGAACGCGGCCGGCGCAGCGAGACAACAAACCAGGGCAGCAATCAGGAGTCGGGTTTTCATTGGTAAGTAAGCAAGAGCTGGGGTGTTACTGTAACGGCGATCAGCTACGCCTCGATCGAAGGGCGGGCAAGCGAAAGCGACTGACCAAATCCCGCCCCGCTATTGCCTCGGCGCCGCCCGCACGTACACAGAAGTAAATCCTCCCCGCCATGCTCGTCGTCCATGTACACGTTCACGTGAAGCCCGAACAGGTCGAAGCCTTCAAAGCTGCGACGCTCACCAACGCCCGCGCCAGCCTCCGCGAACCCGGCATCGCGCGCTTCGATATCATGCAGCAGGCCGACAACCCTGCGCGCTTCGTCCTCATCGAGGCATACCGTAACGCCTCCGCCCCCGCCGCACACAAGGAGACCGCACACTACGCTGAATGGCGCGACACCGTCGCCTCGATGATGGCTGAACCGCGCACCAGCGTGAAATTCGAGAACGTGTTTCCCATCGACGCGGAGTTCGCGGAACGCCCCAGATAATGCCTGAAAAAGAATAAGGAGCGTGGGCTCCCTCCGCCATGCGCTTTGAATTCGCCACCGCCACCCGCATCATTTTCGGCCCCGGCTCGCTCGCCGAGCTCGGCGCGGCCGCGCGCGAGTTCGGCCGCCGAGCCTTGCTCGTGACCGGTCGCGATTCGAGCCGGGCCGCGCGGGTCGGCGAACTCCTCGCACGCGCTGACATCGAGCCGACGCTGCTCCCCATCGCGCACGAGCCGACGATCGACGACGCCACGCGCGGCGCCGCTCAGGCCCGCGCCGCCCGCTGCGACTTCGTCATCGGTTTCGGAGGCGGCGCCGCGCTCGATGCCGCCAAGGCCATCTCCGCCCTGCTCACGAACGACGGCGACCCGCTCGAGTATCTGGAAGTCGTCGGCCGGGGCCGCCCACTAGCGCATCCCGCCGCACCCTGTATCGCAATTCCAACGACCGCCGGCACCGGCGCCGAAGTCACGCGCAACGCCGTCCTCGCGTCACCGGCTCACCGCGTGAAGGTCAGCCTGCGCAGCCCGCTGATGCTCCCGCGCCTCGCGCTCGTCGACCCCGAGCTTACGCACTCGCTCCCGCCCGCCGTCACCGCTTCGACCGGCCTCGACGCCCTCACCCAACTCATCGAGCCCTATCTTTCCTCCCGCGCCAATCCCCTTACCGACGCGCTCTGCCTCGACGGTCTCCGACGCGCCGCACGTTCCCTGCGGGTCGCCGTGGACAACGGCCGCGACGCCGCCGCACGCGAAGATCTCGCGCTCGCCAGCCTCTTTGGCGGGCTCGCCCTCGCGAACGCCGGCCTGGGGGCCGTCCATGGTTTCGCCGGCCCGATCGGCGGCATGTTTCCCGCACCGCACGGCGCCGTTTGCGCCGCCCTCCTGCCCCACGTCCTCGCCGCCAATCTCGCCGCCCTTCGCACCCGCGCACCGCAATCCGACACGCTCCGCCGCTTCGACGAGCTCGGCCGCCTGCTCACCGGCCGCCCCCAGGCCACCGCCGACGATGCCGTGCACTGGGTCGCGCGACTCGTATCCGATCTTCAAATACCCACGCTCCGCGCCTACGGCCTCACCGCCGCCGATGCGCCCGCCATCGTCACCGCCGCCACCCAGGCCAGCAGCATGAAAGCCAACCCGCTGCCCCTCACCCAGACGGAGCTCTCCGCCATTCTCGAAGCCGCGATTTAACTCCCCGCCAGCACCCTTTCCACCGCCGCAATCGCCGTCCTTTCGCGCTCCGCCCAATCCCCGCGAATCTCCACGAACGGTAACCCGCGCGATTCGAGCGCCTCACGCCAGCTCCGCCCCACGCGCTCACGATCCGCCACCTCCGGGAAACAGCGCTGCGGATCGGGCGCAAAAGGCACATCCGGCGCACACAACAAATAGAGCGCAACCTCGCGCGACCGGCGCTCCGCCTCGCTTCGCACCCACGCCGGGCACGCCCCCGGAAAGAGCAGATCGTTCCACACCACGCACGTGATCAGATCCGTGTCGCAAAACACCACGCGCCGCGCCCGCTCCGCCGCCGCCTCTTCGTTCGCGACCTGCCCTCGATCCACCGCATCGAGATCCGCTGCCGTGATCCCGCCGTGCTCGTCCCAGAATTCGCGGGCATACTCCGGCGACCACGGCTCGCCGAAATGCGCCGCGAGCTTTCGCGCGAGCTCGGTCTTCCCCGTCGATTCCGTACCCGAAATCACGATACGTTTCGGCCGCGTCATACCGTCCTCACCTTCCACCACGCCCGCCATCCCAGCAGTCCCAGCCCCAGATAAATCGCGAAGAGCAACGCCGTGTACGCGAGCTCGGCGCTGAAATAGGCCGGGATGGCGATCACGTTTGCCACCGTGAGAAACGCCCAGTTCTCGAGCTGCTTTCGCGCCTGCAGGACTTGCCCAGCGACCTGCAGCATCGCGATGGCCGCATCGCGCCACGGCATGATCGCATCGGTCCAGCGCTGCAGCACGAGTGCCCAGCCCGCCGTCGTCACCACGACAAACACCACCCACACCGCGCGGCCGCGCCACGACAGCACCGTCACCGGCAGCTCCGGTGCCGCGCCGCGCCCGCGCACCCAGTGCCACCACCCCCAGCCCAGCGTCACGAAAAAGAACGCCTGCAGCACCGCGTCGGCATAGAAACGGGTCCGAAAAAAGAGCACGCACTGCACCGCGACGGCCAACATGCCGATCGGAAACGCCCACAGGTTACGCCGCACCATCAACCACACGCCCATCACGCCCAGCGCGAGATTTGCCTGATCGAGAGGAGATGCCGTGGTGAAACCCTGCCAGATGAAGCGGAGAACAGTTTCCAATCGCCCGCATCACAGCCGCGCCCGGCCGCGCCGCAAGCAGGGACCGCGGCCGGCCTACGTCCGCGCCACAAACGCCTCGAGCGCCTCGCGCGTGATCGCATGCCGCGCTCCGCAGCGCGGACACCGGATTTCGATCTTCGGATCGCCCCCAAACAGCCCCTCCGGATCCTCCTTCATCGTCGGCGCCAGCACCTCCATCATGCGGTCCTGATTGCAGCCGCAGTGCCACCGGTAGATCCGCCGCTCCAGCAGCGCGAGCGTTTCAGTCTCCTCGAGCGCTTTCACCTTCTCCGCCGTCAGCCCCGCAAACCACGTCAGGTCGCAGTCCGGATGTTCCGTCACCAACGCGTACTCCTCCTCGCCCAGCTGGAAATAGCGCGCGCCGCGCTGCTCGCTTTGCGTATAGAATTTCTCCACCGCCGGCAGCGGATCCGCGCCGTCGAAAGTCACCGCGCTGCGCCGTTTCGGCCCGCCGCCTCGCACCACATCGGCATAGAACAGGTTGTGCGGCCCCTCCTTCACATTTTCGTCGAACGCCCGCCCCGTCACCGCGCCGGTCTCGTTGTCCCCGGTGAGAAACAGGTTCACCAGCGGCTGTTGAAAATTGATCGTCCACGCGGTGAGTTCGTTCCACGGCCGCGACGCGCTATGCAGCGTGAACGCCGCCAGCGCGCGTTTGAACATCGCGTCGTGCTCCGGCGCCATCCTGATCTGGTTCGAGCTCAAGTGCAGGTAATAGTCCACGAAGAGCTCGCCGAAATCGGCGCGCGCCAGCATCGCATTGCGATTGCGGACGAAATAGGTGCGCACTTCGAGACCCGCATCGGCAGTGTTGGGCGGCGTGGTTTCAGGCATGGCGCGCACTGAAATCACAAACGGCCAAATTGCACGAGCCGCCACCTCACGCTCGCGCCCGCTCCTGGTCTTCAGCGTGGCGCGAAAACTCCGAACCGCCCTGAGTTTGCGCCGGCTCAGCCTGCTGAACCTCCGTCCCGCCAGTCTCGCCCGGCCCTTCTTCCACCGGCCCCACGTCCGCCCACAACGGCGGCGCCAGCACCACGCCCGCTGCGCGATTGATCGCCCGCGTGCCCGCCAGCGCGATCATCTCCAGCAACGCCGCGCGCTGCTCCACGCTCGCCTCGAGCGCCGCCGGCGCACGCGCCAGCCGCAACTCGTCCGCCGCGCCATCGCATCCCGCGCAACGCACCAACAAGCCCCAACCCGCCGGAATCTCCGCCTCCGCAAAAATATTTTCCTCCACCACCAGATACAAAAAATCCGCGCAACGATACCGGAACATCTTCGAAAATTTCGTGCCGCGCAGCACGCGCCGCTGCACCGTCTCCAGCTCGCTCAGCACCCCGCGATACGCGCGGTGCTCCAGCGACGAGAAATCCCACGCGTCATACTCCGGCCACAACGCCTCCCCACGCCGCAGATCCGGCCGGTGCACCGCCAGCATCTCCTCCAGCGTCCGCCGCCGTGCCGTGAGTTCTGCGAGCCGCGCGCGCGTCGACTCCTCGGCGTGCGCATCCTTCAACAGATCCGCCCGCGACTGCTTGCACTCGAACACCACGGTCCGGGCTGCCTGCCCCAGACCGCCCCCGCCGCTATCTTTCCGCGCATACGCCGCCACATCCGCGCGATAACCGCTCCGTGGCACCCGCACTTCGAGCCCGCAAATCGAAAACCCGTTCGCCTGCGCCCAGGCCAGCGCGAGCGCCTTCAGGCGGGCATGATTTTCGGTTTCCCCACCAGTCATCCCGCCCATCTCACTCCCACCCGGCGCCGCGTCGACCCCGAAAATCCCTCCCTCGCGGCACCCGTTGTTATTTTAGAGTCGTATCTCCTGACACGCATACGCCTGCCGGTAGCGACGCGAAAAATAGCTCGGCGACAGCCCCACGGCGTGCGCCACCTGCGCCACCGTCTCGAAACGCTTCTGGCCGATCACCTCATGCGCCCGCTTCAGCCGGCGCTCCAGGAGCAACGCCGCCGGCGTCACGCCTTGATGCTCGATCACCCGCCGCCGAAACTGCCGCGGACTGTAGCCGACGGCGCCCGCCAGCGCACTCACGTTGAAATCGGTCCTCGCCATGTTCTCGGCGATGCACGCCTCCAGCCGCTCCAGCCACTGCGGATCGGTCGTCTCAGCCGCCGTCATGGCAACCATCGGGGCGGGCAAACGCGCCCGCACTCGCGCCAGCAACTCGGCCACCGAAAAGGGTTTTGCCAGGTAGTCGTCGGCCCCGGCCTCGAGTCCTTCGATGCGGTGATCCACCGCCGCCTTGGCCGAGAGCATGATCACCGGAATTTGCCGCCACCGCGCCTCGGCCCGAATCCGCTGGCAAAGCTGCAGCCCGTTCAGGTGCGGCATCATCACATCGGTGATGATGACATCCGGCACCGCCTCCGCCAGCGCCGTCAGTGCCGCCAGCCCGTCCTCCGCTTCCCGGACTTCGTAGTGGAGATCGAGATGCATCCGCAGGTAAGCGCGCATGTCGAGATTGTCCTCCACCAACAGCAACGACGGACGCGCACGCTGCGGCCCCGCCTCCGGCGTTTCTGCCTCGTCCCCATCCGCGGGCAACGGCACTGGCGCGCCGATCGTGTGCGGCCGCGCCTCCGGCGTTTCCGTCGTGTCGATATCGTCCGGATCGAGATGCTCGCAACCCAGCGGCAGCGTGAACGTGAACGTGCTACCCATCCCCGGCTCGCTCTCCACCGTCAGCGCGCCGCCGTGCATCTCCACCATCTCGCGCGCGATCGCCATGCCGATGCCCATGCCTTCGTGTCCGCGCGCCAGACCCGCATTACCCTGGAAAAACCGCTCGAACACCCGCGCGCGTGTCGCCTCGTCCATGCCCGGCCCCTCGTCCGACACCGCCACCTCCACGTGACCCTCACCGTCCTCCCGCTCCCGCCGGTATACGGCCACCCGGATCGTCGTCCGTTCCGGCGAAAACTTGATGGCGTTGCCGATGAGGTTGCCCATGACCTTGTCGAGCTTGGTCGCGTCGAAGAAAACCGCGCACGTGTCCGGCGCCTCCAGTTGCAGCCGGATGTTCTTCGCCTTCGCCTGCTCGCCGAGATGCTCGACCTGCCGGCGGACAAACAGGCACAGGTCCCGCTGGTTGGCGCGCAGGGCAAACGCCCCCGCCTCGAGCCGCGCCAGATCGATCAACTCCGTCAACAGCGCGTCCAGCCGGTCGATGTTGCGAAAGACCAGCGGCAGCACCGCGCGCGCCTGGTCGTTTTTGGTCAACCCCGCCCCCAGCGTTTCCAGCGGCCCACGGATCAGCGTCAGCGGTGTTTTGAACTCGTGCGACAGATTCGTGAGGAAGTGCTGCTGCAACCGCTGCGCTTCCTCCGCCGCGCTCTTCGCCCGTCGCAACTCGCGCTCCGCTTCGAGCCGGCCGGTGACCTCGCGGAAATTGTTCACCATCGCGCCGAGCCGTGGATCGTCGGTGGCGTTCAGCACCGTGCCTTCGAGATAGATGTAGTGCCCCTGCTTGTGCCGGAAGCGCACGATCTCCGTCTCCACCACGCCGGGCGCCTCGGCCAGATGTTTGAAGCGCAAGGCAATCCGCGCCGCATCGTCCGGATGGCAAAAGGAGATCAGCGTCAACCCCTCCATCTCGTGGGGCTCATAGCCGTGGATGCGTTTGTTCGACGGGCTCTCGTAGAGAATCTTCGAGGTTCGGTCGAAGAGCGATATGCCCTCCGACGAGCGCTGGATCAACGCGTGAAAATGCTCCGCCTCCAGCCGCGCCCGCTCGTTCTCGTCGCGCTCCGCCGTGACGTCCTCCGCCCCTAGTATCCATCTTCCCCCTACAGGTTCACCGCGCGCCAGCAGACGCAGCCAGCGCGTCCCGCCCTCCGTCCGCGCGTGGTGCGCCGTTCCGCCTCCCGCCGCGTGCCACGCTCGCGCCGCCTCCGGCTCGTCCAGCGCCAGCGCCTCCCACCAGGTCCGCCCCGCCCGCACCCTGTCGCCCAGTCCCCGCGCCAGCCCGTCGCTCACCTGCTCGATATGATCCGCCTGCACGATTAAAAACCAGAACTCGGAGATGAGGCTCAACGGTAGCGCGACGGGGACATTTTTCATGCGGGGGGAGGGCGGGGCTTGATGATGCTCGGTTGCAGGAGGCTCCCATGGTCCGCACCACCGGTTGTCCTGTTACATTTCCGGTGAAACTACGCGATGCGCTGCCCCTGTAAATCACCGCTTGCGCACAGGGTTCCCGTCCAAAACGGACATTCTTCCGCCCAGAACGGCCATCCGGCCCCTTGGGTTTGTGTCCTGCCATTCGCGTGCGCTTAACCCGCCCCGGCGGATCCCACGCTCCCGCCATCCGCCCATACCGCGCCCTCCCACCCGCGCCCCGGACCTCCGCGTCTCCTCATCTCCCCCTCTCCCTCTCTCCGTCTCTCCGTCTCTCGATCCGTCCCACACCGTCATGCCCGCGCTCCGCCTTTTCCTCCCCGCCCTGCTCAGCCTCATCCTCGCCACGTCCGCGCTGGCCCAGTCCAAGACCTACACCAACGGCGAGAACAACGCCGGCACGCTCAGCACCACCGGCGACATCACCCTCACCGTCGCCAACACCGATTCCGCCACGCAATCCGGTCTCGTCAGCGGCACCGGCTCGCTCACCAAGACCGGCGACGGCACGCTCGCACTTACCAACGGCAACACCTACTCCGGCGGCACCACCATCAACGGCGGCACACTTAGTATTCTGCATTCGCCCGTGATCCTCGGTTCGAACCCCGGCTCTGCCTTCCCAACTTATCTGACGCTCAACGGCGGCACGCTGGCAATGGGTCCGGACGGTGCACTTATCGTTTTCAGCTCGAATAGAGGCATCACCATCGGCCCTTCCGGGGGCACTCTCGACATCGGTGGGACCACCACCAACGTTGAAATTAACAGCGTCATCACCGGTAACGGCAGCCTCACCAAGACCGGCACCGGCACGCTCCACCTCTACGCCCACAACACCTACGCTGGCGGCACCATCATCAACGCCGGCACTCTGCATGTTGGACTTGGAGGAACCATCTTCGACACGGGCAGCATCACGGTCAACGCCGGCGCCAGGCTCACTTCTTCATCTGGCATAAATTTGAGCAGCACCCTTTCCGTCACCGGCGCCGGCGCGCGCGTCGAAGTTCCCAGCGGGATCTTTGCCGGCTACGACGGCGGCACGGGGACCCTCAACATCGGGGCCGGCGGCACTGTCACGGCCAGTTATCTGGTTTTCGGCGACAGTGGCGGCACCGGCACCCTCAACCTCAATGCGGGCGGCACGCTCGAGTTAAGCGCCACTTCTCCATTTTCACTTGATGGCACCGCCAACATCAACTTCGGCGGCGGCACCCTGCGCCCGACCGGGAGCTTCAGCGCCGCCGCCAATGCCACGCTCGTCGCAGACACCGCCTCGGTCATCGACACCAACGGCTTCAACGCCACCTGGAGCGGCGTGCTGTCCGGAGCCGGCGCCCTCACCAAGGCCGGCGCCGGCACCCTCACCCTGTCCGGGGCCAACACCTACACCGGCGACACCACCATCGCTGCGGGGGGCACCCTGCTGCTCGGCCATGTCAACGCACTGCAAGACTCCACCCTCACCACTGCAACCGGCCTGAGCTTCGGCAGTCTCACCGCCGCCAATCTCGGCGGCCTCTCCGGCTCCCAAAATCTCTCTCTGATCAACACGCTCGGCGCTGCGGTTAACCTCAACGTCGGCGCCAACAACGCCGACACCACCTACTCCGGTATCCTCTTGAGAACCGGCTCCCTCACCAAATCCGGCACCGGCACCCTCACGCTCTCCGGCGCGAATACCTACACCGGCGGCACCACCGTTTCCGCCGGCACGCTCACGGGCAGCACTTCCTCGCTCCAGGGATCCATTACGAACCACTCCGCCGTCGTCTTCAATCAAGCCTCCACCGGCACCTACGCTGGCAGCATGGCCGGCTCCGGCTCGCTCACCAAATCCGGCGTCGGCAACCTCACCCTGTCCGGCACCAACACCTACGCAGGAGGCACCACGGTTTCCGCCGGCACCCTCACGGGCAGCACCACCTCCCTCCCGGGCAACATCGCCAACAACGCTGCCGTCGTCTTCGATCAAGCCTCCACCGGCACCTATGCCGGCATCCTTTCCGGCACCGGCTCCCTCACCAAAATCGGCGCCGGTTCCCTCACGCTCTCCGGCGCCAACACCCACGCCGGCGGCACCACCGTTTCCGGCGGCACCCTTGCGGTTTCCTCCGACGCCAACCTCGGCGCCAGTTCCGGCGCCCTGGCCGTGACTTCCGGCGCCACCTTCAACGCCGGCACCAACTTCCAGACCAACCGCGCCGTCACCCTCGACGGCTCCGGCACCCAGCTCACCACCAATAACGGCGAACTCGTCATCGGCAGCGCCGGCACCGGCTCCCTCGCCCTCACCAACGATGCCAGTGCTTCCACCTACAACCTCACCCTCGGATTGAACAGCGGCACTGGCACGGTCGGCCTCTCTTCCGGGGGCGTGATCACGGTCAACAATTCCACCAGCCTCTCCGGCACCAGCACCATCAACCTCAACACGGGTGGCACTCTCACCACCGCCGGTCTCTCCGGCAGCGGCACCTTCAATCTCGCCGGCGGCACCCTTCGCTCCAACGGCGCGTTTTCCTCCAGCCTCCCCGCCACCCTCTCCAACGCATCCACCGTCGATACCAACGGCCACGCCACCACGCTTTCCGGCAATCTTTCCGGTTCCGGCTCCCTCACCAAGTCCGGCGCCGGTTCCCTCACCCTCTCCGGCACCAACACCTACGCGGGCGGCACCACCGTCAACGCCGGCACCCTCGTCGGCTCCTCCGACGCCAAACTCGGCGCCAGTTCCGGCGCCTTGGCCGTGACCTCCGGCGCCACCCTAAACACCGGCGGCGACTTCCGCTCCAACCGCGCCATCACCGTGGATGGCTCCGGCTCTTCGCTCTCCAACAACGGCGAACTCATCATCGGCAACGCCGGCACCGGCTCCCTCGCCCTCACCAACAACGCCGCCGCCTCGGCCTACAACCTCACCCTCGCCTACACCGGCGGCACCGGCACCCTCACCCTTTCCTCCGGCAGCACCGTCACCGTCGGCAATGTCACCGCCCTGGATTCCGCCTCCAGCACCCTCAACCTCAATACCGGCGGCACCCTCACCACGTTCGGGCTTTCCGGCAGCGGCACCTTCAACTTCGCCGGCGGCACCCTGCGTTCCAACGGCGCGCTCACCTCCAGCCTCCCGGCCACCCTCACCAACACCTCCACCGTCGATACCAACGGCTACGCCACCACCCTCTCCGGCGTCCTCTCCGGCTCGGGCTCGCTCACCAAATCGGGCACCGGCACCCTCACTCTCTCGGGCACCAACACCTACGCCGGCGGCACCTCCGTCACCGCCGGCACCCTGCAACTCGGCACCGGCGGCGCCACCGGCTCCGTCGCCGGCAACATCACCAATAACGGCACCGTCACCTTCAACCGCTCCGGCGACCAGACCTACGGCGGCGTTATCAGTGGCAATGGCGGCGTGATCAACGACGGCGTCATCCTCCGCCTTTCCGCCGCTCAGACCTACACCGGCCCGACCGTAATCAACTCCGGTATCCTGGTGCTGCCGTCCGTTGATCAAGGTCTCGCCGCGTCCACCACCGTCGCGATCGCATCCGGAGCTGCCGTCGATATTTCCAACCGCGCGCTTACCGTCGCCGGCCTCACCGGCGCGGGGCAGGTGTATAGTTTCGGCGGCAGCGCCGGCCACCTCACGGTGAACACCGCCGACGGGCAGAACCAGGTCTTCTCCGGCACCCTCGGCTCCAGCTTCCCCAACTTTGCCCTCACCAAAATCGGCGCCGGCACGCTCACCCTCTCCGGCGCCAATACCTTCACGGGCGCGACCACCCTCTCGGGCGGCGCCCTGCAGATCGGCGCGGGCAACGCCTCCGGCTCCCTCGCCTCCACCTCCCTCGTCAATGAGGCCAGCCTCATCTTCAACCGGTCCGATGCCATCACCTACGGCGGGGCGATCTCCGGCTCCGGCGCGCTCACCCAATCCGGCTCCGGCATCCTCACGCTCTCCGGCAGCAACACCTACGCCGGCGCCACGACGGTCAGCACCGGCACACTCACCCTTGGCGCCGCCGGCGCGCTGCCCGGCGGCACGCCCGTCACGCTCGAAGCGGGCGCCACGCTCGATCTCAACGGCTTCGCCGCCACACTCGGCAGGATCGAAGGCACGGGCAACGTGTCGCTCTGCCACGCAAATCTCTCCGTCGCCCAATCGAGCCATTCCAGCTACGGCGGCGTCATCAGCGGCATCGGCGGATTCACCAAAACCGGCGCCGGCACGCTCACGCTTTCCGGCCCGCACACGTTCACCGGCGCGACGTCGATCACCGGCGGCCGATTGCACCTGACCGGCTCGGCGCCTGGCAGCGCGTTCACCGTGAGCGGCGGCGTGCTCAGCGGCACGGGCACGACCGGCACACTCACGATCGCGAGCGCCGGCACGCTTTCCCCGGGCGCTTCGCCTGGCACGATGCGCGCGGGAAACACGACCTTCGCTGGCGGCGGCAGCTTTCTCTGGGAAATCAACACCGCCACCGGCGCCGCCGGCGCGAATCCCGGCTGGGATCTCCTCTCGATTACCGGCTCGCTGAACATCGCGGCGACCAGCGCAAATCCGTTCACGATCAATCTCACCTCGCTCACGCTCCTTGACGCCGCGGGCGACGCCGCGACCTTCAATCCCGCGTCGAACTACACGTTCAACTTCGTCACCGCCAGCAGTGGTATCAGCGGTTTCACTACAGAGAGCTTCACGCTGAACACCAGTGCGTTCACCAACCCCTTCAGTGGCGCCTGGTCGATCGCCAGCGACGGTTCGAGTCTTTCGCTCAACTACACCGCCAGTGCCATTCCGGAACCAGGCACCTACGCCCTGTTCGCTGGTCTCTCGACGCTCGCGTGCACACTGTTCCGCAAGCGCCGGCTTGCTGGCCGCCCTGAAGCGCGCCGCGCCTAGCCGGACCGCTCATCGCAGAACCGCGCCCAGACAGACCGCGCCGCCGCCTTGGCGAACGCATGCTCCCGGTGCCTAAAAGTGTCACGTATTATGTTACACTACACGCTGGTGAGCTCGGGGCGTGCAGCGCCTATCAAAGGATGTCGCGGTCGTTCCGCCTCGCTTGGACCCAGGCAAGCAACAGGAGCGTGCGCTCGGCGTCGGGGCAGGCCGAACTGGAACGCAGGAAGTCATGCACGCGCTGGCGCGGCACGCCCATAATTCGCGCGAGGCGGGCCTTTTCGCCATAGCGCCCCAACTGGGCGCGCGCTGCGCCGGCCAGCTCGTTCCACAAAGGAGTGTCCGGACCGGGCCGAAGCGTGCCGCCGCGCTGCTTCCGTCTCGGTTCCTTATAGGATTTGCGGGCAGCCTTCGCCGACTCCTCCGCCGCGAGAATCAAGAGATCGACGATCGGCATCATTAACCGCAGACGGGGAGAAATCGGATCGTGCATGTTCGCGAACATGCGACCCCTTGCTTGGAGTGTCACATAATAAGTGACACTATGACGCGACATTCAGCAGGAAGCGCCGGCAGAGTGTCACGTATTACGTGACAGTCGCGCGGACGCCAAAGTGATGCGCGGGCACTCGTCTTCCTCATGATGCCTACGCGCACATCAGGAAGTCGCGGCCCTCCACATAATCCCGCCGCAGCAACTCCGCCCGGATAAACTCCCGCGCGCCGCGCGTCGTCACGTAGCCGAGCACGAAGATCCCGCCCGGCGCCGGCAGCTCGGCGGGCGCGAGCACCGGCAATCCCGTGCCGCCGATTCCGCGCCCCGTCTTCTTCACGTCCACATCGACGTATCCAGAAATCCTTACGCCGTGCGTCTCCAGATGCCCCGCCCGCTTCCGCGTGTGCCGCCCCGCGCCCCAGACGAAAATCTCCCGCGTCTCGCTCACCCGCTTCCCCTCCAGCCAGCGCGCGATCCACTCCGCCTTCATCCGGAAAAACGCCTCCGGCGCATACCGTGGATCGCGCCGCGTCAGTCGCCCCGGCGAATCGTTCCAACGCAACAACACCCGCGGCACCTTCGCCATCCGCACACCCGCATCGAGCCACCGCAGCCACAGCTCGTAATCCTCCGGAAAATCCCCCTCGCGATACCCGCCATGCCGCGCGACCAATTCGCGCCGAAACATCACGCTCGGATTCACCACCGGCGCCTCGACGAACCGCTCCAACGCGATCGCCTCGGGCGTCACGAGCGCGTTCACCCAATCCACGTGCAACGCGTACCCCGCGTTCGCCGCTCGATCGCCGCCGAACTCCACGCGACTTCCCACCACGCCGACAGCGCGATTTTCCGGCGCCGCCAGCCACGCCGCCTGTTCCGCGAGCCGCTCGGGAAACGCCTCGTCGTCCGCATCCATTCGCGCCACGAATTCTCCCCGCGCCGCCGCCATCGCGCGATTCGCCGCCGCCGCCACGCCCGCATGCGGCTGCTCGATCAGTCGCATCCGCGGTTCGCCTCTCGCCAGGCCGTGCAGAATTTCCCGCGTCCCGTCCGTCGATCCATCGTCCACCACGATCAGCTCCCAGTCCGTCAGCGTCTGCGCGCAAATACTCGCCACCGCCCGCGCCACCGTGGGCGCAGCATTCCAGACCGGCAGGATCACCGAGACATCAGGCATATCGCGCGAGCGTGCCGACCCGCGCGCCCGCTGCAATCCGCACCGCCACTTGCCCGAGCGCCTCACCGCGTTAACATCTCTCATGCGTGCCGTCCTCTGCGTCATGCTCGCCTGCGCCCCCGCCGCGTTCGCCGTGCCCGCCGACGAATCGCGCCAGCGCGAACGCGACCGAATGGTCGATGAGCAGATCGCCGCGCGCGGCGTCAAACACGCGCCGACGCTCGCCGCAATGCGCAAAGTCCCTCGCCACCGCTTCGTGCCCGACGCCGTCGCGCGCTCCGCTTACGCCGATTCCCCGCTTCCCATCGGCCACGGCCAGACGATTTCGCAACCGCTCATCGTCGCGTTCATGACCGAGACCGCGCAGATCGAGCGCGATTCCAGGGTCCTCGAAATCGGCACCGGCTCCGGCTACCAAGCCGCCGTCGCCGCCGAGCTCAGCGATCACGTCTACTCGATCGAGATCGTCCCACCCCTCGCCGATCGCGCAGCAGCCGCCCTGAAATCGGCCGGCTACGAACGCGTGCACGTCCGCGCCGGCGATGGTTATCACGGCTGGCCCGAGCACGCGCCGTTCGACGTCATCATCGTCACCGCCGCCGCCGACACGATTCCGCCGCCGCTCGTCGCGCAACTCAAGGAAGGCGGCCGCATGGTGATCCCCGTCGGCCCGCAATTCGGCGCGCAGAACCTCGTGCTCGTGACTAAATACAACGGCAAGCTCCGCACGCGCACGCTCATGCCCGTTCGCTTTGTTCCTTTCACGCGCACCCCAAAACCGCGTCGCCGCCGCTCGAAGGTGAGAGGTCGGACGATGCGTCCTCGCCGAGCCGTCGCGGTTTCCGCGCAGGAATTTTTTCTCCTCCGCCTCCACCGCGCCCTCACAGGACGCCCGCGCGCGTTTGTCATCTAATGGATGACAAACCTTCCGTCGCGCCCTCCCCCGCTTTCGGCCAGCCTCGCCTGCTCGCCGCGCTCGGCCTGATCTCCGCCGCGACCACCGCGCAGCAGATCGCGCTCATGCAGGTGCTCGGTTGGATGCACTGGCACCACTTCGCCTACATGATCGTCGCGATCGCGCTGCTCGGCTTCGGGGTCGCCGGCACCGTCCTCTCGCTCGCGCGCGAACGCCTCGTCCACGCGTGGCAACCCGTCCTGCCGTGGCTCCTGATCATCACCGCCGTCTCGATGCCGCTCGGCGTCTGGCTCGCGCAAACCGAAGCACTCGCGGTCGATCTCCCGCTGCTCTTCTTCGATCCCTCGAACGCATGGCGGCTCGCCGCGTTGTGCGTGCTGCTGGTCCCGCCGTTCTTCTGCGCGGGCCTCGTCACCGGTCTCGTGCTCACCGTCCATGCGCAAGTGGCCGGTCGGTTCTACGCCGCAAGCCTCGCCGGCGCCGGCCTCGGCGGACTCATCGGTCTCGCGCTCGCCGCCAGCGTCGAGCCGCCACGCTTGCCACTCACCGTCTCCGCGATCGCGCTCGCTGCCGTCGCGTGCCTCGCGCCGCGCCTCGATCTGCGTGCGCGGATCGGCACCCTGACCGCCCTCGTGCTGCTCGCTGCGCTGGCCGCGACACCGTGGGAGTTGCGCCCCTCACAGTTCAAACCGCTCCGGCGCACGCTCGATCTCCCCGGCGCGGAAATCTTCGCCTCGCGTGCCGGCGTTCACGGCTGGACGCAGATCGTCGCCGCTCCCGCCTTGCGCCCCGCGCCCGCCGTGAGCCTCCAGTTCCAAGGCGAGATCCCGCCCCAGCGCGCCGTCTTCGTGAACGGCCTGAGCTACGGCTCGCTCCTCGACGCCGCCGCTCTCGCTGCGCCCGACTGGCTCGATCACACGACCGACGCCGCCGCGTTCGTGGTCCGGCAACCCAAACGAGTGCTCCTCCTCGAAAACGGCCCCGGCGGCTGGGCCGCCCTCGCGCGTCAGCACGGCGCCACGCACATCGCCATCGTCGAGCCGAACCGCGCGCTCGTCGAACTCCTCACGCACGGCGAGCAATCGCTCGCGCCCGAATGGCAGCTTCCCGGCGCCACCGTGATCGTCGCCCCCGGACGCGCTTATCTTCGCCGCGCCGGCGATACGTTCGACGTAATTCGCTTTCCGACCGTCGGCGCGCTCGGCGGCACCACCGGCCTCGGCTCCGCGAGCGAGCAGTTCCTGCTCACGCGCGAAGCGTTCATCGACGCGTGGCGGCGACTCGCACCCGGCGGCATCATCGCCGCCACCGCGTGGATGGAATTTCCCGAGCGCAACGCCCTCCGCCTGCTCGCGACCATGGCCGAAGCGCTCGAACGCGCCGGCGCTGCACCGCGTGCCCACCTCGTCGCCGTACGCGGTTGGGCGACCGTCACCTTCCTCGCGCGCCGCTCCGCCGCATCCGGCGCCGATGCCGCGCCGTGGAACGCGACTGACCTCGCGGCGCTGCGACGCTTCTGCGCCACGCGCGGCTACGATCCGCTGCTCCTGCCGGACCTCGCGCCGGGTGAACGCGACGCGCATCACGCCTGGCAAAATCCGCATTTCTTCCGGCTCGTGGACGCGCTCGTCGATGGCCCGCGCAAACCCGTGTATCAGGATTATGAATTCGTCGTGTCACCGACCACGGACAACCGCCCGTATTTCTCCCAGTTCCTGCGTCCATCCGCCTGGCGCCGGATCGACGAAGCGTTCGGCGCGCGGGCGATGCCCTTCTTCGAGCTCGGCTCGTTCGTGGTGGCACTCACGTTTGCCACGCTCGTCGCGCTCGCGATCGTCGGCATCGCGCTGCCGCTCGTGCGCCGCGGCTGGCGCGCGCCGGGCAAGCCTGGCGTGCTGCTCTACTTCGGCGGGCTCGGCGCCGGCTTCATGCTCGTCGAGATCGGCCTGATGCTCCGCGCGCACGCCTGGCTCGGCAGCCCCGTGCTCGCGGCCGCCGTGGTGCTGACCGTGCTGCTCCTCGCCTCCGGCGCCGGCAGCCTTTGGTCGGAGCGTATCCGAGTTTACCCTACAACACCCTCCCGCGTCGTGGCGATCGTCGCCGGCGTCGTGCTCGCCGGCGCGGCCCTCCTCGCGTCATTCGACCAAGCCGCGCCCGCGTGGCCTCCGGCCATCCGCCACGCGTTGCTGTTGGCCGTCGTCACGCTGATCGGGCTCGCGCTCGGCACCGCCTTTCCGCTCGGTCTGCGCCGGCTCGAAGCAACTGCGCCCGCGCACCTCCCGTGGGCCTGGGCGATCAACGGCTGCGTCTCCGTCGCAACGCCCGCCGGTGCGATGCTGCTCGCGATGCACGCCGGGCTTACGGCGTTGTTCATCGCCGCCGCCGCAGCCTACGCGCTCGCCCTGCTCGGCGCCTGGCTCGCCCCCGCATCAACCACGTGATCAGGCTGAGCGCGGCGCCGACGCGGGTGCCGCAGCACTGGGCGGCCGGCCGCGGCCGCCCTCATTATTCCTGCTTCCCCGCCCCGGCTTTCTCCCCCGCGATCGCCTGCTTCAGCTTCTTCACCTTCGGCGCGATCACGTAGCTGCAGTATCCAGCATTTGGATTCAGCCGGAAATAGTCCTGGTGATACCCCTCCGCCACCCAGAACTTTTCCAATGGCACGATCTCTGTCGTGATCGGATCACGAAACTCCTTCGCCGCCTCCGCCTTCGACTTCTCCGCCGCGGCTTTCTGTTCCGCGTTCGCGTAGAGAATGATCGAGCGATACTGCGGGCCGATGTCATTGCCCTGGCCGTTCGCCTGCGTCGGGTTGTGCACCTGCCAGAAATAATCGAGCAGCTTCTCGAGCGACACGACCGCCGGATCGTAGTCGATTTTGATCACTTCCGCGTGCCCCGTCTTCTTCGTGCCGATCTGCTCGTAGGTCGGATTCGGCACCTTGCCGCCGGCGTAGCCGCTCACGACGTCCTTCACGCCAGGAAGGATTTCATAGGCCGCTTCCGTGCACCAGAAGCAGCCGCCGCCCACGACGAGCGATTCGGTTTTTGCAGCAGCAGAGTTCATAATTGAAAGGCCAAGGGCCGCGAGGCCGAGCAGGACGAAGCGGTTCATGGTCGTGGGAATCTGGCGCGCTTCATTTATTCCGCAACCGGCAATCCCAGGGATGCGCGTCGCGCTTGCATGGGAACTATCCCTCCCCGCCGTAAAGAAACCCCAAAAAGTTCGGGGCTCGCAAACGCAACGCTGCAATTCATCCCGCGCCGTCCTTCCTTCGGCCTGCCTCGCCATGCCCGACGTCGCTCCTGAAGATTCATCCCCGCTCTCGTCTCGCGCCGTGCTCCTGCTCCTCATGCTCGCGTTCGCCGCGACCGTTGCCGCCAGCGTCATCAACGGCCTGGCTGTCGACGCCACCCACGAGCGGATCGACGCGCTTCGCCAAACCGCCCGCGCCGATCCGCACTCCGAGTTTGCCGCGCTCACCGAGTATTCCGCCGCCGTCGCCGAGCAGGTCATGCAGCTCCAGTCGGTGAACCTCGCGCTGATGGTGCTCGCGGTCGTGCTCACCGCCACCGCGCTCTTGCTGCACTTCCGCCGCCCACCGATTCATCGTTGGGTGACCGTCTGCGCCTGGACCCGCCGCGTGCAATGGCAGGGCCGCTGGATCCCTTTCGAGGACTACCTCGCGCAGCGATTCAACCTGCGCTGCACACACGGCATCTGCGATGAAGAGGCGGAGAAACTGCGGCAGAGCTGAAGGCGGAAAAATACCTGCTTCGTGGATCGGGCTCTCAGCTCTCAACTCTCAACTGCGCCCGCCTCGGCCATCCCTCACCCGTGTCCAAGCTTCCGATACTTGATCCGGTGCGGCTGCTCGGCGTCCTTGCCTTTGCGCCGTCGGAAATCCTCGAGATAACTCGAGTAGTTCCCGTTGAACCACGTCACCGTGCTGTCGCCTTCGAACGCCAGGATGTGCGTCGCCACGCGGTCGAGAAACCAGCGGTCGTGCGACACCACGACTGCGCACCCCGCAAAATTCTCCAGCGCTTCCTCGAGCGCGCGGATCGAGTTCACGTCGAGATCGTTCGTCGGCTCGTCGAGCAGGATCAGGTTCGCGCCGCTCTTGAGCAGTCGCGCGAGGTGCACGCGGTTCCGTTCGCCGCCGGAGAGCACGCCGACTTTCTTCTGCTGGTCGGGACCCGTGAAGCCGAACTGCGCGCAATACGCGCGTGAGTTCACCTCGCGTCCCGGCAGTCGCATGATCTCCTCGCCGCCGCTGATCGCCTCCCAGATCGTGGCGGCGTCGGGCAGCGAATCGCGCGACTGGTCCACGTGCGCGATCTTCACCGAGTCGCCCACGCGCAACGTCCCGCTGTCGGGCTGCTCCGTGCCGATGATGAGCCGGAACATCGTGGTCTTGCCCGCGCCGTTCGGCCCGATCACGCCCACGATCCCGCCCGGCGGCAGCGAGAAATTCACGTTCTCGAACAGCACGTTGTCGCCATAGCTCTTCGCGAGCTGCTTCGCTTCGACGACCAGCGAGCCGAGCCGCGGACCCGGCGGTATCAGGATTTCGAATTCACGCTCTTTCTCGGCGACGTTCTCCTTCAGCATTTTCTCGTAGGCGTTGATGCGCGCCTGGCCTTTCGCCTGCCGCGCCTTGGCCCCGGAGCGGATCCACTCGAGTTCGCGCGCCATCGCCTTTTGCCGGCGATCTTCGGTGCGCTGCTCGATCGCGGCGCGGCGCTGCTTCTGTTCGAGCCAGGCCGAATAGTTGCCCTTCCACGGAATCCCGTGCCCGCGGTCGAGCTCGAGAATCCATTGCGCCACGTTGTCGAGGAAGTAGCGGTCGTGCGTCACGGCGATCACCGTGCCCTCGTAGCGGGCGAGATGCTGCTCGAGCCACTGGACGCTTTCCGCATCGAGATGATTCGTCGGCTCGTCGAGCAGGAGAATCGAGGGCTTCTGCAACAACAACCGCGCGAGCGCCACGCGGCGCCGTTCGCCGCCGGAGAGCTTGTCGACCAACGCATCGCCGGGCGGGCAGCGCAGCGCATCCATCGCCATCTCGACCTGCGGCGCCACATCCCAGGCGCCGAGCGTGTCGATCTTCTCCTGGATCTCACCCTGCTTCGCCATGATCGCGTCCTTCGCCGCATCATCGGCCGCGTCGTTCAGTTCGTCCCACGTCGCATCGTAAGCCGCCGTGAGATCGGTGAGATGTTTCACGCCTTCCTCCACGCTTTCCCGGACCGTCGTGCCGGGCGTGAGATGCGGCTCCTGCTCGAGCAACCCAACCGAGTACCCCGGCTCGATGTGAATCCGACCATCGATCTCCCGGTCGCGCCCGGCGAGAATTCGCAGGAGCGACGATTTGCCCGAGCCGTTGAGCCCGAGCACGCCGATCTTGGCGCCGTAGAAAAACGAGAGCGAGATGTCGCGGAGGATTTCCTTGCGCTCGATCTTCTTCGAGACGCCAAGCATGGAGAAAATGATCGTGGGAGCTTCTTCGGTTTTGGCCACGCGGTGACTCAAGCGGGCGCGAATGTCACCGCAAGTGCGGAGCTTGTGGCTTTCTGAGACCGCGGCTGCCCCGGCCGCTGAGGCGCGCTGTGCGCCTTCCGTAGATTCCCCCATGGGCATTTCGGGAACGGACGCCGCCGATTCATTTTGCTCAGCAACACGCCCGACCCTTTGAAATGTCTCATTGTGGAGGTTATATTTTCCAATGTCTGAACGCTTTTTGATCGTCGATGATGACGCCGACAGCACCTTCCTGGCGCGGCGCAACCTGCAGACGGTCTTCCCCCACGCCGTCGTCGACCAGGTTCAGTCTGGCCAGGCCGCGCTCGATCTCATCCGGGCGCATGATTATACGGCCATCATCACCGACTACCGGATGCCATGGATGGACGGCCTGACGCTCGTGCGCAAAATCCGCGAGCTGCGCCTGCACATGCCCATCGTCATGCGCACCGCGATGGAGGATCTCGAGAACGCCGCGCGGGCTGCCGGCGTCGACTACGTCCTGCCGTGGTTCCGCTGGCGCGAGCTCGGCGAAGTGGTGAAGGAATTATTGCACTGTAATGCCACTGGAAGGGAAACGCATCCGTGACCATGCCTCGCACCCGTCCCATTCTCATCGTCGATGACGACCCCGACGCGGTCGCGCTGACCAAGCACGCGCTCGCGAAGGCCGGAATCAAGACGCAGATCGACGTGATGGAAAACGGCGAGCACGCCATCACTTACCTCAAGTCCAAGCTCGCCGAGGGCGATCACGCCCTGCCGCTCCTGCTCTTTCTCGATCTGAAGATGCCGGGCACTGATGGTTTTCAAGTGCTCGACTGGATCCGGAGCCAGCAAAGGCTCCGCCGGTTGCTGACCGTTGTCCTGAGCTCGTCGACCAGTACCCGCGACGTCAACAAGGCCTACGCCCTGGGAGCGAAGACCTACTTCGGCAAATACCCCGTCGCCTCCGACGTGCGCACCGTTTTTCAGCTGGCCAACGCGATGCTCACCGTCGACGAAATCGAGAAGTTCGTGCTGCCCGGCATCCGTCCGCCCACGCACGTGGCGAGTTAGGCAGCCGGCCACGAGCGTTTAATTCTGTTCCGGGAACCCCGGGCTCACGTCCGCTGCGTCAACGCGGCTGCGTTGCCCGCTCCAGCGCGCCAAGATACGCGAGCGCATCCTCCCGCGACGCCCCGCACATGCTGTCGCTCGGTCGCAAGCTCGCGCAAACCGCCGGCCGGTCCGCACGGCCAAAGATCGCGCAACGCAGATCCGGCAGTAGCTGCACGCACGGAATCCCCGCCGGCTTGCCAAACGGCATGCCGGGAATCGGAGACGTGATTGAAGGAGCGATACAACATGCTCCGCAGCCGGTGCGGCATTCCATGTTGCCCAGCGGATCGTAAAGCGGCTCGCGCGCAAGCCGCCTCCCCACTCCGGCCGCCCCTCGCGGAACAAAGGTAGGTCCACACCTCCCCTCCCCAGCCGCCATTCCGAGGAACCGCGCCACGCGCGCCGCTACTATCGCTCCGCAACCCCCTACACTAAAATGAAAATGACTGTTTCCGCTCTCGTTACGATTTTGGCTCTGGGCACTGGCGTCGCCACGCTGGCCACCGGATGTGCCGGAACGCGCACCAGCCAAAGCACCGGTGAATACATCGACGATGCCACCATCACCACCAAGGTGAAAGGCTCCTTCGTCCGCGATCCCGTGGTGAAAGCGCTCGATGTGAAGGTCGATACCTTCAAGGGCGTCGTCCAACTCAGCGGCTTCGTCGAGACCGCCGAGCAGAAAGCCCGCGCCGAGCAGATCGCCGCTGGCATCCAAGGTGTGCAGAGCGTGCAGAACAACATCACGCTCAAGACCGCCGCCCCTGCGGCCGCTCGCTAAAGTTAAGCGACGCCACGCCGGGTCATGCGGGGCGGGTCGGTGACCCGCCCTTTTTTGCCGTTTGTTCCTTGCCCGCCGGGCCATTGACCCGCCGTCCACTCCCGCTTCTCCTTCATCGTGGCACGCACCGCCACCACCGTTCCGCGGCCACGCCGCCGCCTTCCGCCGCTTCGCCTGTCCGACCTGCCCTGGGGACGGATCGCGACTTTCGTCATCGTCGTCGCGACGATCGGCGCTCTGATCTATAGCCAGATCGATGTCCACGAGCTGCACCGCAAGGCGGCGCGCATGCCGGCAGCCCTTGCCCTCACGCTGCTCGCGATCCTGCCCCTGCTGGGATTTCCCGTAAGCATCCTGCATGTCGCCGCCGGCATCCGGTTCGGCGCCGTGCTCGGTCTTCCGCTGGTCGCGTTGACGATCCTCCTGCAACTGCTCGCCAGCTACGCCATCGTCCGCGTGTGGCGCACGCATTTCGAACGCGCCCGCTGGGTCGAGCGTGTCCGTAAACGCATCCCGAAGGGCGCCCATTCCAGCATCTGCATCTTCGCCGTTCTCCTGCCCGGCGCGCCGTATGCAGGAATCAACTACGTGCTGCCCATCACGGGGGTGCCGCTGCGCACGTTTATCCTCTGCTGCCTGCCGCTGCATACGCTGCGCTCCACCGTCACCGTCATCTTCGGCGACCAGAGCGACAATCTTACTCCCGCGCGGCTGGCTGGGCTTGTGGCGTATGCGCTGACGGTTCTCGGCGTATCGTTTTGGATGTATCGCCGGCTTCGGCGACAATTCGAAAATCCGCCAGCAGCGGCAGGTGATCGGAAGCGACACGCGTGAGATCGTTGCGCACCACCACCACGCGCTCGCGCACGAAATGTGCCGTGGTGAAGATGTGATCCAGCCGCACGAGTGGTTGCACCGAACTGAACGTCCCCTGCGGCTTGAAACCGCCACCGGTGAACTGCGCATCTCGCAGTCGCGCGGCCGCCAGCTTGTAAGGCGCGCTGCCGGGCAGCGCGTTGAAATCGCCGCAGAGGATCACCGGCTCGCTTGCGGGTATTCCGCCGATCCACTCGTCGCCAATCAGCGCGCGCACCTGCAGCACGCGCTCGTTCGGACCGAGACCGAGATGCGTCGTGATCACGTTGACGATCTGTCCCGCCACATCCACACGCGCCCAGATCGCCGACCTTGGCTCCTGCCACCAGCTCGAGGGATCGTGCGGCAGACGCGCCCGTTTCACGATCTCGATCGGCCACCGGCTCAACAACGCATGCCCATAGTGCTCATCCTCGCGTGTCACCGTGGGACAAAACACCGCCTGCATCCCGAGTTCGCGCGCGATGATCAACGCCTGATCCTCCGCCCGCGAACGCCGCCGCCCCAGATCGAGCTCCTGCAACGCCACGATGTCCGGCATGTGTCCTCGAATCACGCGCGCGACCCGCCGCGGCGACACGCGCCCGTCCATGCCGCTGCAGCCGTGCACATTGTAAGTCATCAGCCGCACCTCCGTCCGCTCCGGCTTGATCGTGCGGCATGCCGGTGAATCGCATCGGCCGATGTGATACATCGCCGCGGTCCGCAAAGCGGACGGCCGCACAAACTCCTCCGTGCCCTCCGGCAGCGGCGTATGCACCGGCAGCAGCAGAAAACCCTGCGTCTCGTTCGGGCCAAAGCCGCCGTGTGCGCCGCGTTCCGGCGCGAAGCTCCACGGCTGATCCCACGGACTCCAGCCGAGCAGGATGAGATCGCCCCGATGTTCGTGCGCACAGAACGTCACGATGTCCTGCGCGATCTCGCGGCGCAGCGCCTCGGGATGCGGCAGCAGCGCCGGCACTTCGTCAGGCACGCGCGTCGCGCCCCGTTCGTGATACCACGTGATCGCTCCGTCCTGCGCGCACCGCAGCACGCCGGGAATCCGCCCCTGCCGGACCAGCCGCTCCGCCAGCGCCTCCAACTGCGCGTCCGTTTTCGGCTCCGCAAAGTAGACGTGCCCCACCGGCCCCATGGCCGCGACGGTAAACGTCTTCGCTTCCTCCGCGGTCTGCGCGTCCGCGATCCGTGCGCGCTCGAGGAACGCCTGGTTGAATCGTCCGCGCGAAAGCCAGCTCCGTGTCGCCCACTCCGGCGAATGTGCACGCCACGCCAGATCTTGCTGCTGCGAGAGCTCGAGGCACTCGCGCAACACCGCCTCGACGCCCCCCGGAAAATGATCCGGAAACGACCGCGTTCCCTCCTGTCCGTGGTCCGAGAAAATCCACACCGCATAATCGCGCCGCGCTGAACGCTGCGCCGCGCGGACGATGTGTTTGATCGCCCGGTCAATCCCGCGCAGACTGTAGTGCGCCAGCCGCGAACCCGGGCCGCGCATGTGCGCCTCTTCGTCGTAACCGACGAAATTGATGTGCACGATCGGCAATCCACGCGCCACGTCGATCTGCCCGCTGAGCGTCAGGAGCTCGCGCAACCCCACGCCCACGAACACCCGCGACACCAGCAGCATGAACTCCTTGTAGAGCCGGCGGCCGCTCCGGATCGCCCGCAGCAGATCGACCAGACCGACGCCAAACTCGACCACCAGCAAGCCGGCGATCCGGATCGCCGCCGTCAGATTGAGCACGATGAACACGAAGATGTTTCGAATCTTCTTCGTGCGCCACATGTCGCCCAGCCCGATGCTCGCCGCGCAGAAATGGCTCTCATGCTGGCCCGCGCCACCGGTGTAGATATTCGACCACGAGCTGCCACCGCGCAGCAGACCCTCGGCCTGCTCGGCACACGCCGCCTCGCGCGCCTTCGCCCATTCCGGGTCCCACATCCGGCCGACCTTCTTTATAACCCGATCGAAGAAACTGAACGCCGGCACCGCCGACTTCACGCCGTAGTAGAGCTCCGCCTGCACGGCCGGCGTCGTCGACGGCACCCCCGAATAAAACGTGTGCAGGTCGTAGCCTTCGCGTTTCACCAGCCGGCTGAGAAACGGCAAACGATGAGCGGCCATCGCCCGCTCGAATTGCGCACGCCCGAAACCATCGATCTGAATCAACAACAGCCCCGGCGCTTCACTCGTGCCCTCGGAGGGCGTCAGTCCCAGGTGCCGGATCGCCCACTCGCTGCGGCTCAGCCGGCGGCGCGTGCGATGCAGAAAAGCTTCAATCGCGGCAAACATGGCTAGGAAAGGACCAAGAGACCAAAAGACCACGGGACCAAAGGACTAATGCGCGTCCGGGCGGGGCTGATGCTTTCAAGTCCTTTAGTCCCTTGGTCCCCTGGTCTCTTGGTCCCTTCATGACGCCTTCACCTTCTCCTCCACCCCGGGCTCATGTTGTTCATGTTCACCGAACACCGCGTGCGCCACCGTCTGCGTGCGCGACGAAAGCAGATCCCACTCGAGTCCGACGCGCTTCAAAAGTGCCGCCCAGGGATGTAGCTGCTGCATCAAACGTCGCGCCCGCGTCGCACGTCGGATCTCGTCGTAAAACGCCAGCGCTCGCTGCGCCGAGCGCTCGCGCGAGAACTCTCCCGCAGTCGCCTTCGCGCCCTCACCAAGCTCTGCCCGCCGCGCGGCATTCGCCGTCAGCGCCGTGAGCGCCGCCGCGAATTCCTGCGCCGGCGCCTCCGTCGGCAGCAACACGCCGTTCACGCCGTCGCGCACCACTTCGCGCACGCCCGAGGCATCGAGCGCGACCACCGGCACGCCCGCCGCCATCGCTTCCGCCACGACCATGCCTTGCGTCTCCGATTGCGACGTGAAGGCGAACACATCCATCGCGCGATACGCCTCGCGCAGCACGCGACCCGTGCGCTTGCCCGCGAGAATGAGCCGGTCCGCCACGCCGTGCCGCTCGAACACCGCCTTGAATTCGTCGCGTTCCGGCCCGTCGCCGACCACGAGGAAACGCACACTCGGCGCGGCCACCAGATGCTGCGCCACCGCCTCGGCCAGATAGCCGAGATTCTTTTCCTCCGCGAGCCGGCCCACGTGGCCGACCACCACGGCGTCGCGCGGAATCTGCATCCGATCGCGAAACCGCGCACCATCGGCCGAGCCAAACGCCACCAGGTCGATGCCCGTCGGAATCACCTCGATCCGTGTCGTCACGCCCCGTTTGCGAATCGTACGCGCGATGCTCTCGCTCGGCGCGATCACGCCGTCGCACAGGTTCGCAAAATGCGTCGGCACCTCGACCGCTACCTCGCGGAGCGTTTCCGAAAACGGCACATAGTGCGTGTAGTCCTCGTAGCGTGTGTGGTGCGTGAAGATGATCGGCACGTTCTTGTTCATCGCCACGCGCAGCGCCGTGTCGCCCAGCAGGAAGGGGTGATGCGCGTGCATGATGTCCGCCTGGAATGCCTCGAGCCGCTCCGACAGCGCGGTCACGAGCGGCAGTCGCACGGAGAACTCGCTGCCGTTGAAATTCCGCAGCGATGGCACCCGCTCGACTATCGCTTCCGCTTCGGCCGGCAGCGGCCGGCCGTCGAACTCGGGCGCGACGATGAGCACCTCGTGACCGAGCCGCAGATACTCCTGGGCAAACGTGCTCACCGAGCGCGCCACTCCGCCGACGTGCGGCAGATAGGTATTGGTCATCATGCAGATTTTCATGGGGCAATGAGTGAAAATTCTTCCACCGTCGCAGCCGCATCGCGGCGTTGCGCCGGGATGCCCGGCAGCCGCACATCGAGCACCGGCGGAGTGCCGCGCCACGCACCGTCGACGCGCACCCGTGGATGCTCCCCATCCCGCGACACGCGAACCGTCACCGGCCCAAACGGCGTCAGTGTGGGCCCGAGCGACGCCTCGCGGTCGCGATACCATTCCGGCCGCACGCCGGCGGCGATCACGAGATGTCCCGGCTGGCTCGAACCCGCCACGCCCGGTTCCTCCCGCACAAAACAATTTCGCAGCATCAGCGCCCACTCGCACGCCGCCCACATGTGCTGCCCGTCACCCATGCAGCCGCCACCCGTCTTCGGATGAATCGCCTCCGGCCACTGCCCCGTCGGCGAAGCGAGATTCGCGACGTTGTCCATCAATTCCCAGGCAACCTCGGGTTCGCCCGCGCGCAAACGGATCTGCGCGAGATGCAGCGTGAGATACGCGTTGATCCCGGAGTGGATCATGTTCTGAAAAAATCCGCCGCCAAAGCTGCTGTGGTCGCGCAGATAATCCGCCGTGCGCAGGATGCGTTCATCACCCGGCCCGAAAAGCTGCAGCGGATAATCCGCCACCAGCGAGCCCACCGCACCGGAATCCATCCGCCGTTTCGGCGACGCAGGAATCGCGCCCGGAAAACGCCGCTGCGCCCCATGTGGAAACGACGCCTCGATCGTCTGAAGAAACTCCGCCGCGACGGCGTCGCACTCTTCCGCGAATTTCGGCGAACGGCCGCGCAGCAGTTCCGCCGCGCCGCGCAATCCCGCCACGCCCCAAAAATCATCCCAGTAATAAAAATCGTTCGGCCCGAGATGCTCCGCGCTGAAGCCCGCGGGCAGCAGCCCCGCCTCCGGCCGCCCCGTGTTTTTCGGCAGCCGCTTGCGCATGATCCAGCGCGCGCCCCGCTCGATGCTGGCCAGCCACGCGTCCGGCAACTCGCGGCCGCTGAGCGCGACGAAGCGGTGAAACATCCAGATCGCCTCGCCGTTCGAATCCCACTCGCCTTCCTGCGAAAGATAATAGCCGTCGCGCCGCTGCCGCGGCACGAAATGCTCGAGCACTTTGCGCGTACGATCCACGTCTCCGAGCGAGAGCAGCGCGTTGAGAATGAACGCTGCATCGCGAAACCAGAATCGTTTGTACGTGTACGGCCCCGGATAAACTTCGTCCGGCGCATGCAGCACGATGTTGGCCGCGGCCTGGTCGTAGAGCTGCTGCGCGCGCGCATCGTCGATGCGCAACCGCGCCATCGGCGCCATCGCCGCCGGCCACGACGGCACGCCGTTCACCGACGGGCGCTTCTTCGGTTCCAGCTCGTCGTAGATCGGCGCCCGCACCTCGAGCGGATGTTGACGGAGCTCGCGCACATCGAACAGCGCCACCGCCGTCGCCAGGCCGATCGAATCGTCGATCGCGTCGGTGTCGTGCGCCACGGCCGGATGCTGGAGGCGTTGCGCGACATCTCCCTCCTTGTAATGCGAAAGCACCACTCGCGCCGGCTTGCGGTCAAACAGCACGGTATTGCGATTGTTCACCCGCCAGCCGCAGCCGTCCGCCGTGACCGCGATCTTCTCGATGAAGCTGATGCCCTCCGGATTGTAAGGCCGAAGCGCAACCGCGAGAAACTCAGCCTTCGCCCCGCTCGCCCGCACGCGAACGCAGCAGTGCGGCTGATGGTTTTGAAGGCACAGCCTCACGTCGGTTTCCAACGACGCGCGCGGCCAGGTGGCGACTGACCGAACGACGAGTTCCGTGTCCAACGTGAGCGATTGCTGGAAATCGGTATCGGGAAGCTTCGACGGCAACAGCAACGACGATCCTTCGCTCACCAGCCAGAAATCCAGCGACCAGCCGTCAAACAGCGGCGTCACCAGCCCGCGCGGATCCACGATCGGATAATACGCGACATCGGGCAGCCCGACCGCCGTCCAGTTCCGATGCGTCAGATTGATGTGGCTGAACGAAAAAGCCCGCGGGATGAACGAGTCGTCCGCCGGGTTGAACTGACGCTCCACCCAGTAAGGCCACACCCAGTCGAGGTTGTTCTGGATCGCCTTGGTGTTAACCAGACCGCGCGCATGGAAGAGCATGCCCGCGCGCAAGAGCTCCAGCGGTTCGGCAAATTCCGACGGCTCTGCAAACCCACGGATCTTCGCGACGAGGTTGACGGGGTCGAGAAACCCATAGGCTCTCGCCGCTCGCGTGATCAGGAATCGTATGGGCCATGAGTGGAGGAACATGCTGGAGGCCTTTGAATTTCATTGTCCCGCGCCGGGTGGAAAAGTGCCCCGGCAGGAGGCTGAAGGCCGGAGTCGGAACACCGGCACTTCTCCAGCGACCGCAGCCTCGGCTCTCTTTTTCGCCTTCAATCTTCCGCCTTCTTTTCCTCGGCCGCTTTCTTCTTCTTCGGCCGCGAACGCAGCGGCTCGTCGATGGTGTTGCGCGATTCGACCATCTGCTCGTGTTGCGCCTCCTCCACTCCCTCCAGCGTGATTTTCTGCAACGCGGTGTCCTCGTCGTCGCCGCCATATTCCGGCGCCTGCCGACCGCGGTCGACCATCGGATCGCTCGGATCGCGCGACATCGATTGCATCGTATCCGCGTCTTCATTACTGGCGTCCGGCAGATCGCGATCCAGAAACTCCGCGCGCGCCCGGTGGCGATCTTCGTCGTTCGCTTTGGTGCGGTTATCGATCAAGGCAAGTTCGAGGGCGCGCCGCTCCACATCCTCCGGCGAGAAGCCGCCCACCCCTTTGCCGTGCAATTCCATCTTGTGTGCCGTCTCTCGTTGAATTTTTGGCATGACAATACAGACCGCTCGCCGCCGCATGAGTCGCAGCAAATATGCGCGTCGCGCGGGATCCCCGGTGGGCCATCGGTAAAGTCTTTAAACCATTTTGGGCGCGGGACCTGATTCCCCGGCCGCCCTGGGATGTGGTTTAAATAAGATGCGCCGGCAGCGAGTGGCTCGGATCAGGAACCACTTCCGAAACCGGGGAATCGGTTGCGAGAACGACTTCGCACCTTTGCCCGGGTTGTCGGCGAACCGTCGTCCCTCATGTCTATCACTGCTTCTCCGTTGCCACCGGGTTTTTCCTGGCTCTCGCCTGCGTATCGCCCCTCCCCGAAAGAAGTCGAAAATTACGCCCGTATCATCACGGCTGCAGACGGCGATCCGCCCGAGATGGCGGAGCGCCACCTCCACGAAGCCGAACTCCAACTCTGGATCTGGCGCAACGAAACGCGCCAGCGTGCAACCCGGCGCCGCGCTCCACGACGCGACCGCGCGGCCTTGGCTACGGCCCGGGCCTAACCGCTCAATCGAACGTCTTCTTGAGCTCGGTGATGCGGTTGCGATGCGCGCGCAGCATCGGCAGTTGCGCAGCCGCCAGATCGCGCACGTCCGCATCCTTCGCCTCGGCGGCAGCTTGCTCGAACAACGTGATCGTCGTCTCGTGCACGTCCGCCATCACTCGCACGAACTCGCGGTCGAACTCGGCTCCGGATTTGGCTGCGAGTTGCGCGTACGACTCGGCCGGCTCCGTCGCCGTCCGCGTGGCACCGCCTCTTTTCTGCGCCAGCGATGTGAGCGCATCGACCAGCTGGCGATTGTCGCTCTTCAACTGCTCTGCATGGCCCCGCACATCCGCGCTCGTCGCCTGACTTGCGCCGATGTCGGCCAGCCGCATCTGCAAGCGCCCAATCTCGGTCGCTTTTTCCAGGAACGCCCGCTCCGCCGGGCGCAGCGAGTCGGCCGCAAGCGGAATCAGCTCCGGTCCGCCCAAGCTGGACTCGGAGGCGTCAGGCCCAGGGAAGGGAGCGGCAGTGGCGGTCCAGCCCATAGCGAACGCGGCCCACAGGATCAGCGTCGCACGAGGCGCAATTTTCACGCACGAGGGAAAGGAAATCTTAAGGAGCATCCCGCGTTAGACCGGCCGCACCGATCGCGGTATCGGCGAGTCCTCAACCCAGATCTCGCGCAGGGGATCTTTCCCACGCCGCATGCAAAAGCGCCTCGCCCGCTCCTCCAATGCGGCGCCCGCCTCGGGATAAAATGGCAAAAAATTTCCCTTAGGAAGATATCCGATGGAGCGTAAAGGCAGTCACCCGATTGCTGCGGCCGCAGCCGGCGTGGTAGCCTGCGGCGCGGTGACACGAGGGGGAGCTACGGCACGAATATTTTCAGCGTTTGCGGCCCGCGTGTCGTTGGATTCCCAGCCCGCCACCACTCATTTTTTCCAGCCCTCCAACCTCACTTCACCTGACGTCAACACGTTGGGAAAAGTCCCTTTCGTTCGTGAAATTCCATCGGCAATCTCCTGGCAGGCTTCGACCCGCGCACCGTTATGGGGGAGAATCTGTGCGGAGCGTTGGACATTGTGGAGGACGCTGCGTAATTGACCGCCCCCATGGCGACCGGCACGTTGTCTCGAGTCGCCGGGTTGCACCAAGAGTTTCATGAATCTTTCCGACGAAATCGCGCCGGTCGGCACGTTGCCGCGGCCCCGCCTTGCAGATCCGCTCAGCCGCCGCCGCACTCCGGCCAAGGTCATTCGCGTGCTCGTGCTCGACGACAACGAAGACGACTTTGCGTTCGTCAAAATCCTTCTGGGGAAGAGCTTGGTTTTTGCCTATCAGCTCGAGTGGGCGCCCACCGAGGCCGCGGCCCTGACGGCGCTCCGCCACAGCAGCTTCGACGTTGGCCTCTTCGACTACAAACTCGGTGGCACGACCGGTCTGGAAATTCTCCGCACGCTGCAGAGTCAGCAGTGCGATATCCCAATCATCCTGCTCACCGGCTCGGAGAATCCCGACGTCGATCAGGCGGCGCTCGACGCCGGCGCGGCAGATTACCTCTGCAAGGGCTCCCTCGACACCACCCGGCTCGAGCGTGCGATCCGCTATTCGATCAGCCACGCGCAGATGCTCTCCGCCGTCCGCGAGAGCCAGGCCCAGCTGCAGCTCTTCATGCGCAGCGTGCCCTGCGCCGTCTGCATCTACGATGAAAAGGGCTCGGTCCTTTTCCAGAACGACATCTTCAAAAAACATTTCTCGGTCGAGGCCGTCATCACCGCCCGCCAGGGAAATTCCGGCACCGGGCCGACGCAGTATTCGCACGGGAACCGCCACTGGCTGATCAGCGAGTTTCCGATGGTCGAGCGCACCGGGCGCAACCTCCAGGGCATCGCCGCCCTCGACATCACGACCCGCATCGAGACCGAAGAAGCGTTGCGCAAGACCTCCGAGTTTCTCAATGGCGTCCTCGCCACGCTGCCCGTCGCGGTCGCGCGCGTCGACGAGAACGCCGTCATCCGCGAGTCGCGCGGCCACGCGCTAGCCGCCCTCGGCCTGCGCGACAACGAGCTTTCCGGCGCGAGCGTCTATTCGCTCTTCCCGAAATCCACGCCGAGCATCAACAAGGCGCTCGCCGGCGAGTCGGTGAACTTCCTCGCCGAGATCAAGCACGGCGGGAAAACGTATCACTTCGACAACTACTACCGCTTCGACCGCAATCGCGGCGCCGGTGCGATGGGCTTCTCGATCGACGTCACCGCGCGCGTCGAGGCCGAGCTGCTCATCAAGCAAAAGAGCCAGCTGCTGAACGGCCTTCTCACCAATCTGCCGATGATCGTCGGCCGTCTCGACCCCAGGGGCGTCATCGTCGAGGCCGAGGGCGACAAGCTCGCCAAATACGGCATGAGCCCCGCCACGATGGTCGGCCACAGCCTCGCCGCACTTTATCCGCAGCTCAAACCCGCGGTCGCCGAGGCGCTGCGCGGCGGCGCGGTCAACTCCGTGCTCTCCGCGCGGCACGCCGACGGCGAGTGGTTCGCGGACATGTTTCTCTTCTTCGATCACGAGACCGGCAAAGGCGCTCTCTTCTTCGGTTGCGACATCACCCAGCGCAAACTGATCGAGCGCGAGCTCCTCCGCGTCAGCGACGCCGAGAAGAACCGCATCGGCAGCGATCTGCACGACGGCCTCGGCCAGTACCTCACCGGCATCTCCTGCCTGAGTGCCGCACTCCGCGACAAGCTTCAGGTGCAGCACCGCCCCGAAGCCGAAGATGCCAACACGATCTCTTCGCTTGTACAGGAAGCGATCGCCCAGGCGCGCGCCCTCGCGCGCGGATTGTGCCCCGTGCAGCTCGAGACCAGCGGCCTCGATACCGCTCTCGAAGACCTCACGTTTCAGGTGCAGCGCTTGCACGGCGTCGAGTGCCAGTTCGTGGGCCACGGCACCGTCGACGTCGAGACGACCGTCGCCATTCATCTTTATCGCATCACGCAGGAAGCGATCAACAACGCCATCAAGCACGCGGGCGCCAAGCGCATCGTCGTCACCGCGGACTTCTCGAAGGATAACAAGATCCTCATGATCGAAGACGACGGTTGCGGTTTCGATCCGACCATGGAGCATGGCCCGAGCTCCGGGATGAGTCTCATGCCGTATCGAGCGGCCATGATCGGAGGCACTTTGACTGTCACCTCACAACCCAATGCCGGCACCAAAGTCGAATGCCGCTTCGTTTATCCTCTCTGAAAACATGAAAGCGATCGCCAAGAAAAAGCCTGTTTCTCTCACCTCGCCCGGTTCCAGCAGCACGTCCGCCGCCGTGGCGGAGCCGGAACCCGCCCCGACCTCGTCCAAGCTGAAAGTTCTCCTCGTCGACGACCATCCCATCACCCGCCAGGGCATGAAGGCTCTCGTCAACCAGCAGCCCAACCTCGAAGTCTGCGGCGAAGCCGATAATGCGCCGTACGCCATCGAGCTCGTCGGCAAGCTCCAGCCCGATCTCGCCATCGTCGACATCGCGCTGAAAACCACCAACGGCATCGAGCTCACGAAAAACATCAAGGTCCAGGCGCCCAATCTCCCGGTGCTGATCGTCTCGATGCACGACGAGGGGCTCTATGCCGAGCGCGCACTGCGCGCCGGTGCGATGGGCTACTTGATGAAGCAGGAGGCGAGCGAGAAGATCATCGCGGCGATCACCCGGCTGCTGCAGGGCGAGATTTATCTCAGCGACAAGATCAAGGAGAAGATGCTGCACCGCTTCGTGAACAAGAAGGGCGACAACATGGTCTTCTCGATCGACACGCTAAGCGACCGCGAGATGGAAGTCTTCCAACTGATCGGCAACGGCTACAGCACCCGCCAGATCGCGCAGAAGCTAAACCTCAGCTCCAAGCCGATCGATTCCTACCGCGAGCATTTGAAGCTCAAGCTGAACCTCGACTCCGGCGCCGAGCTCGTGCGCCACGCCATCCAATGGGCGCGCAACGAGGGCAGCATGTGAGCTGCTAACACCGACCCCTGCTGCACAAAAAACGCGGGCCTTCGGGTCCGCGTTTTTTTTGATTTCGGATCGCTCGAGCGCTTCATCCCGGGCGCTCCAACAAGCCTGAAACTCCTTCCCAGGCTCACGCCTCACGCGGGACGAAACGATGCTACCCCGCGACGGCCGCCGTCGCCAGCGCCGGCTCCGTCGTCGTCGCCGCGGAGAAATTTTCCACCCGCGCCTCCATCGCTTTCCGTTTTCGATAGAGCGTCGACTTGTCGATCTCCAGGATGCGCGCGGCCTCCTCGAGCGACGCGCTGTTCGCCACCACCATCTGGATGTGCGCCGTCTCGAGCGCGTGCAGGCTGATCGCGCTGCCCACCTGATAGCCCGACGTCGGAGGTTGCGCGACCAGCGCCGGAAAATCGCTCGCGTCGAGCGCGGTCCCGTTCGACAGAATCGCCGCCCGCTCGATCTCGTTGCGCAGCTCGCGCAGGTTGCCCGGCCAGCCATGAGCCTCGAGCACCCGCCGCGCCTGCAGCGTGAAGCCGGGACTGCGACGTCCCAGTTGCACGGATACGCTCTCGAGCATCGCCTCCGCCGCGCCGAGAATCTGCGCTGGACGATTGCGCAACGGCGGCACGTCGATCGCGATCACCTTGAGGCGATAATAGAGATCCTCGCGGAAACGCCCCGCGACGACCTCGCGCTTCAGGTCGCGATTCGTCGCCGCGATGATCCGCACGTTGGCGCTGCGCGACGCCGCCTCGCCCACGCGCTCATATTGTTTTTCCTGCAGCAGCCGCAGCAGTTTCGGCTGGATGCTCATAGGCAGGTCGCCGATTTCATCGAGAAACAGCGTGCCGCCATCCGCCGCCGCGACCTTGCCCCAGGTGTCCTGCACCGCGCCGGTAAACGCGCCGCGCACATGGCCGAAGAGATCGCTCTCGAGCAACTCGTGGCTGAGGCACGGGCAGTTGACCGTCACGAACGGCTTGTGGCGGATCGGGCTGTTCTGGTGGATCGTTTGCGCGAGCAGCGATTTTCCCGTGCCGGTCTCGCCCAGGATCAGGATCGCGGCCGTCGAGTTCGCCGCGCGCAACGCCAGCTCGAGCGTGCGCCGCGCCGTCTCGTCGTTGGCCATCATCTTCGGCGCGGTCGTCGGAGTTGCGACCGCCGGCAGCGGCATCACCGCCACTGCCGATTTCTCGGTGTGAGCCGATCCGACCAATTCGCGGAGCGCGTGCATCCGAAGCGTCGAATGCAGGCTCTCGATCGGGAACGGGCTCACGAGATGCGCGCACACGCCCTTCTCCTTCAGGACGGGCACAATCTTGCGATCCGCCGCGCCGATCAATGCCACGATCGGCAGCTTGGGCGCCTGCTCGTGGAGCAGCTCGATGATTGGACCGGCAGGGTCTTCCTGCATCTTGAGATCGATGCACACAGCCTGAAACGTCTCGTTCGCCAGCAACTCTTCAACCGCCGCGCGGGAGCTCGCCAACCGCACCCGATACGGGTCTGCAGCAAAGCCCCAGGCGAACATTCGCCGGTTCTTCCGTTCGTCACCAATCAGAAGTAATTTCATCGCCAAGAGGAGTGAAGTGGACGCGTAAACGACACTCCGATCGTAACTCCTGCGAGTGCCCGCGAAAATCAGGCGCAGCTTGGCCGTCACACTCAGGCAAAACCCTTCGTTTGCGCCCGGGCGTTCTCCCATTTGGGCGCATTGCCAGACCCGGTCTACTCGCAGCGCGGCAGGTAGACAGGCGCGGTCAGGTGAAAAAGGAATTGGTCAGGGTGGCGAAAAGAATGCCGTCAGCGATGCGAGGCCCACAACCACACCACCACGGCCGCCGTGATGATGAAAAAGAGACCAATTCCGGCGATGATGGAGAGATTCACCTTCGTCGTCCGCTTGTGGACGTTCACTTCGGGAATTCCGGAACTGTTTTTCTCGATCGACATGAGAGCGCGGCGATGGACCGCGCAGACTCGCGGTGGTGCCCCAGCAAGTGAATAAGACCGCACGGCGCGCATCTGCACGCCGAAGTAAACGCCGCCATGGGCCATCGCGCCGCTTTCAGTGGGCCGGAGGCACGGCCGCAGCGCCGCCTGCGCGCGATCGCCCACCGGTGGTCTCCGCCGGCAGCATCACCTTGAGCCACGGCGTCGCGAGCGCGCTGGGCCGGTAGCTCGAGCCCGCGCGTTTCGCCACGATGCCGCGCAGCCCGAGTCGCGCCGCCTCGACCAGTGCAGCCTCCGCCCGCCCGTTGAAAATCGGCGAGACGAGGATCGGCGTGCCTTGGACGATCGAAGCGAGCACGAAACGCCGTCCCAGCAGCGGCATCTGCCGCATGTCCGTGCCGCGATGCTGGAGCAGATCGTACGCGAGCAACGCCACGTGCGCCTGCGCGATGTCGTCGCTTCCTGCGGCGAGAAACTCGACCGCCGCCGGCGAGTACGCATCGAGCATCAGGATCTCGCCATCGATGACGGCATCATCCGCCCGAAGCCTCGCCACCGCCGCCGCGACCCGGGGGAAACGATTGCCGAGGTTTCGCGCATCGCGCGACAACAGCCGGACGCCCGCCTCATCCTTCACTGCGCGCACGCGTTCTCCGCCCCACAGAAATTCGTAGATCCAATCCTCTCCAGAGGGTGCTGCGCCCGTCTCCTTCGGCTGCACGGGCGGCGGCAAGGGGGAGAGAGAATTGCCCGCGGCTGGGATAGGCATCTCATGCTGGACAGCACTGCGGATTCTTGGTGCGCCACATGGGAACCGACCCGCGTCCCCGTGTAGGTCCGGACTTTTGCAATGTGATGCGATCTTGCGCCACGCGCTCATAGGGAGACCGCACGGAGGATCGTTTCCCACCGGCAAAAACAATCCCGCGCTCACCCATCGGAGAAGTAGCAACTCACCCCAGCACGATATTCGACTCTCCGTGATGTGGCGCCGGCCTCCTGCCGGTCTTCTTCACCAAGTGCCGCCGGATCCCGGCGCACCTTTGAACGACTGGCACGCTGTTCGTCGTTTGCCCCAGCCTCAATTCGGCTCGTACCCTTTGACCGGAACGGGCGGTGTCGGCGGCGGCGGGGTGACTCCGTTTGCCAGCATCACCTCTTTGATCGCCGCGATCGTCTCGAAGGATGGTTTGAAATTTCCGAAGCGGTGACCTTCTGCGATCAGGAGCGGTGTCCAGCCGCGTTTGTTTTTCTGATTCCAGACCTCGATCCTCGCGCCGTTCGCGGCGAGGAATTTCACGACCTTCGGAAAATTCGCAAAGGCCGCCCCGTGCATCGCCGTGTCGCCATTGTTCGACACCGCATTGATGTCGGCGCCGAGGCTCAAAAGGTAGCCGACCGCCTCGACCGCTTCGTCTTCCGTGCCGGCTTCCTCGTCCGCCGAACGCGTGCCCAGCCCCGCCGCGGCCATGAGCGGCGTGCAGCCGTCGACGTTCGTGAGCGTCGGATCGGCGCCAAGCTCGACCAGCAGCCGCATGAACGGCGTGTCCGCCGTGTCCGCCGCCAGCATGAAGGGCGTGCAGTCTTTCCGCGCGATGCGTCCGCCGCTCGAAGGACCGCCCTTCAAGCGTAAATTCACCTCGGCCCCACTCGCGACGAGCTTGCGAATGAACGCCTCGCTCGTGAGTCGCCCGGAGCCTTCCGGCACCGGATCGCCTTCGTCTTCGCCGCGATCGGGCTTGCGGATCCAGGAAAGGATGTGGAGCGGCGAGTAACCTGAACGCAGATCGTTCGGATCGGCGCCGAGCTCGATGAGCAGCGCCGCCAGCTCGAAATGTCCATTCTCGATCGCGGTCGTCAGCGCGCTCGCCCCTTTGCGCAAAAACTTGTTCGGGCTCCTCGCCGGCCGCGCGGCTTCGTTCACGTCGACGCCCGCCCGCAACAGCGCGCGCACGATCTCGGTGTATCCGCCGCGCACGGCGAACAACAGCGGCGTGAAACCCGAGGCGAGCGGGGTGCGAAAATCAGCTCCGGCCGCCAGCAATGCATCGACCACGTCGGCATGGCCTTCCGCCGCCGCCCACATCATCGCCGTCTGGCCGCTCTGCGGGATCTTCCCGCTCGCGTCGGCCCCGTGGGCAAGCAGCGCCTTGACGGCCTCGATTTTCCCGGTCCGCGCCGCAGTCATCAACGGCGTCTCGCCGCCCCGCAACGGCGCATTCGCATCCGCGCCCGCCTCGAGCAGCAGCCGGACCATCGGCGCGCTGCCGTTGATGCACGCGAGCGCGAGCGGCGTGACGCCGTAGCGGTTCTCCGCCCTCGGATTGGCGCGCGCAGCCAGCAGTGCGTTCGCCGTATCCATATCGTCATGACGCGCCGCCCAGTGCAGCGCCGTCATGCCGTCGGCCTGCGGCGCGTTGACGTCGCGATCGCCGGCCGCAAGCACGGCGCGAACTGCGGCCGTGCTTTTCTTCTCCACCAGATCCGCCAACGGCGCCGCAGGCGACACAGGCGAGGCTCCAAGCACCAGGATCCAAGCTCCAGAGAAACACCAGGCCACCAAGCTCCAACGCACGATTCTCATGATTTTCCGTGTTTGAAGATTCTCTGGATCTTGGAGCTTGGAGACTTGGATCTTCCGCGCGTAGCGCGGCACCGCGCCGCGGTCAGACCGTCAGCGGCGTGAACAGGTCGTTGATCTTCCCATTGCTGTCGGCGAACGAATCGATCTTCACGCCCACCTTGTCGAGCAGCGTGAGGTGCAGGTTCGCGAGCGGCACGGGCTCCTTGTAACTCAGATGCCGCCCACCCTTCATCCCGACGGCGGCGCCGCCCGCCACGAGCACGGGCAGGTTCGTGTGATCGTGGACGTTCGGATTTCCGATGCCGCTGCCGTAAAGAATCAGCGCGTGATCGAGCAGCGAGCCGTTGCCGTCGGGCGTGGCCTTCAAGCGTTCGAGAAAGTAGGCAAACAGCGACACGTGGAACGCGTTGATCTTCGCCATCCGCGCGATCTTGTCCGGATCGTTGCCGTGGTGCGACAGCGGGTGATGCGGATCGGGCACGCCGATCTCGGGATACGTGCGATTGCTCGTCTCGCGCGCGAGTTGGAAGGTCGTGATCCGCGTGATGTCGCCCTGCATCGCGAGCACCTGGAGATCGAACATCAGCCGCGCGTGGTCGGCATACGCCGCCGGCACGCCGAGCGGACGATCGAGGTCGGCCGGCAGCGAACTGTGCGCGGCGTCCGTCTCCGCTTTCTGAATACGCCGCTCCACCTCGCGCACGGTGTCGAGATATTCACTGACCTTCGCCTGGTCCGCGGGCCCGAGCTTTCGCTTCAGGCTCGCGATATCCTCGGTCACCCAATCGAGCAGGCTCGCGCGTCTCCGCAGCGCCGCCCGCCGCTCCGCGAGGCTGCCGCCCTCGCCGAAGAGCCGTTCGAACACGATGCGCGGATGCGCCTCCGACGGCAACGGAGTCGTGGGCGAGGACCACGAAAGGTTGTTCTGGTAGACGCACGCGTAGCCGTTGTCGCACTGACCGGTCGTCTGCAGCATGTCCATCGACAGCTCGAGCGACGGCAGCTGCGTCTCGTGGCCGATCTGCTGCGCCGCGAGCTGGTCCGCCGTCGTGCCGAGATAGTAGTCCGAGCTCTCCGTGTGTTTCGCCTTCGCGGCGCTGAGAAACGCCGCGTTCGAAGTGGCGTGCGATCCTGGATACGCGTTGCGCAGCTCGAGATTCGTGATCGCCGTGACGTGCTCCTTCACCGGTGCGAGCGAGCTGAGGATCGGCGAGAGCTCGCCGAGTTTTCCATCGGTGCCCGGCGGCGTCCAGCGCGTGATGTCGCAGCCCATCGGCATGAACACATAACCCAGCCGGCGCACCGGCCGTGCCGCGGTCTTCGTGGCGGCGCTCGCGGCCGGAATCATCGCATCGAGGAGCGGAAGCGCGAGCGTGGCGCCGATGCCGCGCAGGAATGTCCGACGGGGGAGTGCCTTTTTCGTGATGATCATGGGGATTTCCTCATTTGGAACGGAGTGCTGTTCACGAGGCCGAGTATCAGGGAAGAGAAACGGAACTGATCCGCCTGCGCGCGCCGCACGATCTCGCGGATCGCCGGCGCATCGTGGAAACCAACTCCACGACCAAGCGCAAAAATGAGGAGCTTCTCGCTCACCATGCCGGCGAAGAGCTCGGGCCGCTGCAGCAGGCCGCGTTCGAGCGAGGCCACGCCTTCGAACGTGCTCCCATCCGGCAGCCCGCCGGATGCATCGATCGGCGTGTGCTCCTCGGTCGTGCGCCAGCGGCCGACAGCATCGAAGTTCTCCAACGCGAAGCCCACCGGATCCATTACGTTGTGACAGCTCGCACAGGCCGGATCGGCGCGGTGCGCGGCTAGCCGTTCGCGGATGGGAAGGGACGCGGACACGGTATTGTCGTCGAGAGACGGGACGTTCGGCGGTGGCGGCGGCGGCGGCGCGCCAACGAGATTGGCGAGAATCCAATGACCGCGAATCACCGGCGAGGTGCGCGTCGCGTACGAGGTGAGTGTGAGGATGCTGCCGTGTCGCAGGAGTCCGCCCCGCTGCCGCGCCGGATCGCCGGCAAACGACACCCGCCGGAAGTGGCTCCCGTAGATGTGCGGAATGCCATAGTGCTTCGCCAGCCGCTCGTTGAGGAACGTGTAGTCCGCGTGCAGCAGATCCAACACGCTGCGATCCTCGCGCAGCACGCTCTCGACGAAGAGCTCGGTCTCCCGGCGAAAGGCCTGGCGCAGGTTGTCGTCGAAATTCGGAAACTGCCGCAGATCAGGCGTCACCGCCTCGAGGCTGCGCAAGTGCAGCCACTGCGCCGCGAAATTCGTGACGAGGCTCCGCGCGCGTTCGTCGGCGAGCATGCGACGGACGTGTTGCTCGAGCAGCGCCGGTTGCCGCAGGTCGCCGCGCACGGCCGCGTCGAGCAACGTATCGTCCGGCAGGCTGCTCCAGAGGAAAAACGAGAGCCGCGACGCGAGCTCGAGATCGCTGATTCGATAAGCCGTATCGGGCGCGATTCCGACAGGATCGGCTTCGATGCGGAAGAGAAACTGCGGGCTGACGAGGATCGCGCTGAGCGCGTTTTCGATTCCCGCCTCGAAGCCGCCGCCCTCGGCGCTGCCTTCACGGAAGAATTCCAGCGGCCGGCGCAGATCGGCGTCCGTCACCGGCCGGCGATACGCGCGCCGCAGCAACGGCTCGAGGATTCGGCGCGCGGTCGCCTCGTCGTCGGCGCGCGCCGTCGCGGTCCAGCCTTCGCCGAAAATCTTTCGGCGGCTCGGCGTGTCGCCCGCGCCCTTCGCCTCGAACGGGCCCGTAATGGAAACCTGATACACCGCCGGTGCCGTGCGCGGATGCCGGTGCATGTTGTAGCGCGCGATGAACGGCTGCCGCTCGGTCTCGATGAGCAGCGACGGATTCTTGGGAAACGTCACGCCGACGTCGTGCGGCCCGGCCGGCACCGTCACGCGGAATTTCAGATGCGCGTCGACCGCCTCGGCGTTCTTGTCCGCTCCCGGTGGTTTCACCGTCGCGAGCGCCACCCGCTCGCGGTCGATCAGCACCTCGACGTCGTGCGGCTTCTTCAGGCCCTCGACGTGTTCGTTGCGATCGCGCGCGAGCCGGACCTGGATCTCGTAGTCTCCGTCCAAGGGAAACGAATACGGAATCGACACGCCGCCTCGCGTGCCGATCGGCAGGCCCTCGATGTGGTCCTCTTGCGTGAGGTCCGGGCGCACCCGAAACGTATCGCCTCCCGGCGTCTTGCGCGGAACGCCGATCGCGAGCCGCGCGATCTTCTGCGCCGCTGATATGTAACGGTCGAGCAACGTCGGCGAGAGGTTACCGACCGTGACGTTGTCGAAGCCGTGGCTCGGTTCGTCGTTCGGCAGCAATGCCGCCGCATCGATCTGCACGCCGAGCAGATCGCGAACCACGTTTTGATACTCCGTGCGATTGAGCCGGCGAAACGTATCCGTGCGACCGGGATTCGGTCTTTCCGCCGCGGCGCGATCGAGCGCAGCCTGCAGGTGCTCCACGACGCTGCGATACGCCGCCTCGTCCGGCCGCTCCTCGTCCAAGGGCGGCATCTGCCGGTGCCGGAGCTTTTTCACAACGCCTTCCCACACTTGTGGATTCGCGGCGGGCGTGGAGATATCCAGCTCCTCGAACGAGAGGTCGCCTTTGCTCGTGCCGCTGTCGTGACAATCCAGGCAGTAGCGCTCGATCATCGCACGCGCCGGATTCGCATTCGCGGCGTGCGGCGCGGCGGACGCAGGCGCCGCGCTTCCGGCCTGAACCGTTGCACCGCCCGCCAGCACCGCGGCGATGCGCAAGACGGACGCTGCGGGCAACAGGCGTGAACGGGAAGACGACGTGGGGTAACGAAGCATGTCGCGGACTTTAAGCGCCGGCACCAAAACGACAGGCGTGTCGCATGGAGTGGGGCGTGGGGTAGCGGAGAGAGTGCGAATCGCCGCAAGACGGCGCGAGAAAAATGAAACGCGGAACGCCGCGCCCCGCCAGCGAGCACGATAATTTTCTCCGCCGCGCATCACGGGCCGGAGCGCCGCGCCTCACCAGATGGATTTCGAGTGCCGCTCCAACGCTGCCCTGCTCAAGACCCGCAGCGTCCGTTTCTCGTCTTCGAACCGGCGACGAGCCAGGCCGAGGCAGCGCTCGACCGTTGCGGTCGTTTCCGTGTTCAAGCTGATCAGCTCCGTGAGCCACGGCGACGGCCCCATGCACCGCAGTCCTTCCAGGATGTGTTCCAGTTTGCGCAAGGTTTCCTCATGTTCCGCCACCTTTCGGCGCTGAGCGGCAAATCGTCTGAACGGTGGGGTCATGCGCGGGGACTGAAACGTAGCAAAATCCCGCAGAGCGTTGCATCGGGAAAACTCCGAATTGTCGTATTGTTCATCGCCTGCTTCCCGCTGCACCCCCACCCGATCGCTGAAGCGTAGATGCTTGCCTCGCATTTTCATGCCGCGTCATGCTCTGCGGCGTTCCCTCCCCCCGCAGCCCCACCCCGCGCTGCTCGCCGCAATCTGGACCGTGTCCGCCTTTCCGCCCACCATGCACTTGTCCGCCCCACTCCCCGCCCGTCTCTCCGTGGCCGTCTGGCCGCTTTGTCGCCAGCTACTGCTCGTTGCCCTGCTCTGCGTCACCGCCTTCGGCCAGACCACCGGCACGATTTCCGGCGTCGTCGTGGACAAAGCTACAAATACCTTCCTCAACGGCGCCGAGGTCCGCCTGGCCGGCACCCAGCTCGCGACCGCCGCCGGCCGCGATGGCTCGTTCACGCTCGCGAATGTCCCCGCCGGCACGCACTCGCTCGAGGTGAGTTACCTCGGCCGCAAGAGCAAGACCGTGCCCGTCACGGTCTCCGCCGGCAGTGACGCGCGCCTCAACATCGAACTCAGCGAGCTCGACGTCGTCATGCTCGAAGCCGTCACCGTCGAGTCCGTGCGCGAAGGCCAGTCGCGCGCGATCAATCAGCAGCGCACCAGCAACACCATCACGAGCATCATCTCCTCCGATGCGATCGGCAATCTGCCCGACAACACCGTGGGCGATGCTCTCGCCCGCCTCGCCGGCGTCAGCGTGGTCCTCGACGGCCGCTCGGCGTTTGCGTCGATCCGCGGCGCCGAGGCCAAGTTCAATTCCGTCACCCTCGACGGCTCGCACATCAGCTCCCCGGCCAACGACGGCATCTTCACCACCAGCGGCACCGAAACACGCGCCGTCGATCTCAGCACGATCCCGTCCGATATGATCGGCAGCATCGAGGTCATCAAGGCACTGCCCGCCGATCGCGATGCCGATGCCTTCGGCGGCCAGATCAACCTCGTCACCCGCAGCGCCTTCGACCTCCCCGGCCGCAGCCTCAACGGCCGCGCCGAGTATCGCTACAACAGCCTGCGCGAAGACGACGGTTTCGCCTTCAGCCTGAACTACAGCGATGTCGTCAATGCCGCCCGCACGCTCGGCGTCACCGCGACGCTCTCGTATTCAGATGAGAAATACGGCCAGAACGACTACGAGATCGCCTACTTCGAAAAGACCGGGAGCCCCGTCGAGTCCATCACCGGCATCACGGACCAGGCGATCTCCGAGTTCGACCAGCGCTACCGCGAGATCGGCAAGGAAAGCATCGGCGCCAATCTCAATTTCGATTACCGCCCCGAGAACAGCCCCTCGCAGTTTTTCCTCCGCCTCTTCCACAACGGCAGCGAAACCGAGTCCTCCCGCTGGCGGCTCCGCCAGCGCGGCTTCAACCGTTTCCTCGCCACCTCGACCGACGCCCTCGCCATGGGCACCGAGGCGCGCATCACACGCCGGCTCGACGGCACCGCCACCGATCGCGACAACGACCGCATCGCCCTCGGCGGCGAGACCAAGGTCGGCGACGGCACCTTCAACTACGAGGTGAACTACGGCGAGGCCACCCTCGACGCGCGCTCGCGTCGCTACCAGTTCGAGACCGGCTCGTCCGCGCTGCGCCGCACGCTGAATTGGACCGTCGACCGCTCCGATCCCATCTACCCCCGCGTCACGATGGTGCAGAGCGTCACCGGCGAAAACGGCCTCTTCCGCACGCAGGACCTGCGGCTCAACCAGGTGCGTTTCCAGAACGTCGATGCCAACGACGAGGATCTCGTGGCGAAACTCGATTACGACTTCAGCCAGAAGATCGGCGACACGCCCGTGCAGTGGAAGGTCGGCGCGAAATATCGCGGCAAGGATCGCAAGCTCGACGGCACGCTCGACGACTACGCCACCACCGGCACCGTGCCGTCGCAGAGCGATTTCGCCACCGCGTTCGAACCGCGCCGCGTGTTCGAAGGCCGCGTGGCCACCCTCGGGCCGTTCCCCTCGCTCGATACCGTTTTCAATCCCATCACTTCCAACCCCGCCAGCTGGGCGCTCGTACCCGGCGACGAGTCCGAGATCGTCGCGATCTCGCGCTACACGGCCTCGGAAAAGATCTCCTCCGCCTACGGCATGGGCACCGCCCAACTCGGCAATCTCCAGCTCATCGGCGGCCTCCGCTTCGAGAAGACCGAAGTCGACTACACGTTCCGGCCGACCGCCGCCACCCGCGCCACCGGCTCCTCGTCCTATGACGATCTCTTCCCGTCCGTCCTGCTGAACTATCGCTTCAACCGCGACCTCGTCCTCCGCGGCGCCTGGACCAACACGCTCACGCGCCCCGACTACGGCGATCTGATCCCCTACGAATCGTCGCTCGATCCCGAGGGTCTGCTCAACCTCGACAGCGGCGCGCTCGCCAAGGTTTACCGCGGCAACCCGAATCTCCGCGCGCAGGAGTCGATGAACTTCGACGTCTCGCTCGAGTGGTATTTCCAGCCCACCGGCATGCTCTCGGTCGCCGTATTCAGAAAAGACATATCCGACTTCATCTACAAGGGCGTCACGCGCGAATCGCGCCCGCCGATCGTCGTCGCGCTCTATCAAAACCAGAACGGCGGCGAACAGGAAATCACCGGCACCGAGCTCACCTGGGCCCAGTCGCTCTCGATGCTCCCCGCGCCCTTCGATGGCTTCGGCTTCAGCGTCAACGCGACGTTCGTCGACGGCGAGTCGACGTTCCCCACGCTCAACGTCACCACCGGAGCCACCGGCACGCGCACAGAGGACTTCATCCCGCTCCAGCCGAAGCGTGTCTACAACGCCCAGGTCTACTGGGAAAAATACGGCTTCACCGCCCGCGTGGCGGTGAACTACATCGACGAGTACGTGCGCGAGGTCGGCGGCCTCGCCGGCGCCGTCACGAACAACGACGCTACGCGCTGGGATGCGCAGGTGTCGTATCGGATCAACCGCAACTTCACCGTCTTTGTTGAAGGCAAGAACCTCACCGAGGAAGTGAAGGCCTGGTATAACACCACGCCCAACCGGCCCGAAGAACTCGAGTACTCCGGCTGGAACGGCGCCGCCGGCGTGCGCTTCCGTTTCTGAACCGGACGCTCGCACCACTGCGATGCGCTCCACCGCCGTAGCCCTGCTCGGGAGAGCAGGGATCGACCGGCCTTTTCACGTCGTGGTCACCCGCCTCTCCCGAGGCGGACCACAGCGCTCGGCCGCCCGGCTGGCGCTCGCCTTCGTGCTCGTGTTCGCCGCCGGAGCGCTCGGCTCGCCTCCACTTCGCGCCGCGGACTCGGCCACCGCCGCCGTCTCGCTCATCGCCGCCGCCGGCAACGCCCAGACCGAGACCGAGCGCCTTGCGCACCTGCGCACCCTCGCCGCGCGCGCTGAACGCGAGCCGCAGCTGCTCGATTCCGCGACGCGCGCCGACCTCGCATCCCTGATCCCAATCGTTGCGGCGTGGGCCGAAGGCCACACTCGCGCTGCGGCCGCGGTCGCGCGCGGCGAGGGCGCGGCGCATCGTTACCTGCACGACTTCTTCAACCAGCAGGCGCAAAAATTCGAGCCCGTGTATCCACCGCAGCCGCACACCGCATCGCGGCTTTATCCGCTGTGGGCGTTTTACCGCGGGCGCTTTCTCACCTGGGCGATGATCGAGCATTCCTCGATCGGCAGCGTGCCCGCGCGGCGGATACGTTTCCTCGACGAAGCCGAACGCTGCTTCGACGTCGCCCGCGCCGCGTTCCCGCACAATCCCATCCTCGGAATCTACGCCGGCAAAAACCTCCCCGCCCCGAATCTCTCGCCATCGGACGCGCGCGCGCCCGCCTGGGCCAACCACCAGCGCCGCGCCCTCGAGCAGATCCACGCCATCATCCGCTGGTGGATCGCAGAACGACAGCTCCCCAACGGCGAGTTCGGCGGCAACTGGGGTGATGACGTCGAGATGTGGCGTTGGTGGGCGCCCGTGCTGATCGGTTTCGACGATCCACTCGTGAACGCCGCACAGGAGCGACTCGCCCGCGGCAACCTCGCGCGTCCCGTGATGGCCGCCGGCTACACGAGCCAGCTCACGGATGTCGAGCACACCGCCGAGGAAACCGCCGACACACTCACCCCGCTGCTGCATTCCGCCCCCGACGATCCCGCCGCCGCCCGCAGCGTCCACCGCCTGCTCGAGCTCGCCGACGCCGTGTGGTGGGGCAGGAACGAGCGCGGGCGACTTCAGTTCAAACACATCGATTTCAATCACGCGCAGCTCGGCGCCGATCCCGGTCGCGCCTACGACACCGCCTATCACCTGCGCGTCCTGCAGCCCGTGCTGCTGCTCTGGCAACGCAGCGGCGATCCGGCGCTCGGTCAGCCAATCACGCGCTGGCTCCGCACCTGGGCCGAGGCCGCCCTCAGCCGCGACAACGGCAAACCCTCCGGCATCGTGCCCGCCGCGTTGCAATGGCCCTCCGGTCTGGTCGGCAGCGCCGAACGCGGCTGGATCGGCCCTCATCTCGCCCGCGATCCGATGATGGACATCTATTCGTGGCCGCATCGACCCGTCGCCGCGATGACCGCCGCCTTGCTCCAGGCGCACGTGCAAACGGGCGACGCGCTCTTCCTCGAGCCGCTGCTGAAAATGGCCGCGCTCCGTCGCGCTCACCTCGCCGCCGGCGACCGCGACGGCGCGCCCGGCAGTGCCGCCTGGGCCGCGCACCGGCTCCCGCAGATCATCAACGACGCCCTCGCAAAATGGCGCACACTCACGGGCGACGCGCGCTTCGATGACCTCTTGCTCGCCGACGCCAGCGGTTACGTGCAACGCGCGTTCGGCGGAAGCGACGTCGCGTTGACCGCTGAGCTCTCCGCGCTCGCCGACACGCTCAGCGTCAACTGGCCGATGTTCACCGACGAGGTGCGCTTCACCGATCGCGTTCTCTCGTTTCCCCACGCGTGGCCGCGAACCGCGGCGACGGGTTTGAAGCGGATCGACACCGGCCTGCTCTACTCGGCCGTCACGGGCGATCCCGGCTCGGTCGAAACGTTTCCGCTGAACGGCGCGCGCTGGCACACGCTCCCGCGCGAGCTCGCCGTGCTCGTGACGGAAAACCGCCGCGAACGCTTCGCCGCCGAGTTGTATCATTTTGGGCATGACGAACGCGCGCTGGCCGTGAGCCTCTTGACCCTCGAGCCCGGCGACTACTCCTGGACGCTCACACAAGCCGACGGCGTCCGAATCGCGGAAGGGAAAACGAATCTCACGAATGGCCACCGCCGCCTCCACCTGGTCTTGCCGCCCCAGCGTCACGTCCACCTGACGCTGCACCGCTAGCTAGCCCGAAGTCGCCCTGCCCGCTGGTTAGTCAACTGGCCGGCGCTCCGGCGTCCGCCGCACCCCGCGTGAATGCGAGCGCTACTTCTTCAACGCGCCCGCGATCTCTCCTGCGAGCCCTGCCACCGCCGCGCTCAATTGCGCCGCAAGCGACGCTTCCGTCGTTCCGTCCCAGCGCAAATCCATCGGGCGATAGCCGCGGCGTATCACGGTCGGAACATTCGCCACCGCGTTGGCCGCGCCCGCCGCATCCGCGGCACGCGGGGCTTTCGCCGCCAGCGACGCGAGCTCCCACACCGCATGAAACAACACGCTGCCATCCGCGCCGCCTTCACACGCCAGCACGCGCACGCTCAGCGTGTAATCATACACGGTGCCCGGCGCGCGGATCCCGCCCACCAGCACGTCGCTCGCGGCCCCACGCGCCAGCAATTGTTCGCGCAACACGCGCGCAATCCCCAGGTCGAGCGACTCGCCCCAGCGGGCAAACTCACGGAACTGAATTTCGTTGGTGCCACGGCGCACGATCATCGGCCGCGAACGCAGGTAGCTCGCCACGTCCACCGCTTGCAGGTGCACCGCCGGCGCGCTGGCCTCCTCGCCCGCCGCGGTTACCGACGCGCCGGGGGCCGCCGTCGGCGGCGTCGTGCTCAGCACATAGAATCGAGCCGGGTCCGCCTCCGCCTGCGGGATCGGCACCGAGAAACATCCCGGCAGCGAGAGCAACGCGAAGCCCAGCCCCGCCCCCACGCCGACGATCCTCAATGCTGCCTGGTTGTTTTTGCGCATGGTGTAGTTTTTGCGGCCAATCATCCGGAGCTACTCGGGGCGTTTTCGCCCGGTGATCAGTGCATTCGGATTACGCTCGAGAAAGTCCACCAGCCGCGTGACCGAGTCGGCCGCTTCGCTGAGCTGCATCAACGTGCGCGTCAGCTCCGGCCCGACGCCGCCTTGGGCCGCGATGAAGGACTGCGCGGCCGTGGCGGTCGACGTAAACGCCTCCATCGTCTTCCGTGCTTCCGCCATCGTGTCCGCGATTTCCTTCGTCGTCGGCGCGATCTGTCCGTCCACCTTCGCAATCGTGACGCGCAAATCCGAGATCGCGCCGTTCAGATTATCGAAAGTCTTCTTGAAGTCGGGATTCGCCGCCAGCGTCTCGATCTGCGCACCCGTTTTCTTCCACTGGTCCACCGCCCCGCGCAGATCCACGCCGTCGATTTCCTTCCGCGCCGTCTGCGCCAGTGCGCCGATGTCTTTCGCGAGACCGGGAAAGTCGATCGTCTTGATCTTGCCCAGGACGTCCGCGATGCCCGTCTGCAGCTCGGAGATGGTCGACGGAATCTGCGGCACCACGACATAGCGCTCGTTTGGCGCCGGCACCTGCGCCGGGTATTCCCGCGGATCCCGGAAATCCAGCTCGACGAACAGCAGCCCGGTCGCGAGGCCCGCGACCCCGAGCTGCGCCCGCAGCCCGCGCTCCACCAGCCGCTCGAGCTCCGCGCGACTGGAAACATCGATCGTCACGCCGGTCGGATCCTTCACCATGTCGCGATTCAATTCGCACACGACCGCCACCACCGAACGGTTCTTCGAACCGTCATAGAGAATACTGAGATTTGTCACCCGCCCCACTCGCACGCCGCGCATCTTGACCGCGGATCCCTGGTCGAGCCCGCTGATGGATTCGTCGAAATAAACCACGAAGCGCTCCGGTTTCTCGAAAAAATGGATGCCGCCAAACGACAGCAGCGCCAGCACCGCGAGCGCAAACGCCCCGATCACGAACGCTCCGACAACGGCTGGGCTGACTTTGGTTTTCACGCCTGGGTTGGTTTAGCCGGAACGCGCCCGATGGACAGGAGGAACTTCATGCTTTGTTTGTGGATACGCCGGCGGTGGAGTTGAGAGCTGAGAGTTGAGAGCGCGATCGTCGGAGCTGAGACCGCGCGCCACCGTATTCGAAGACGAGATTCACTTTTTGCTTTGGCTCTCAACTCTCAGCTCTCAACTGAATTTTTACAGCTACGCGATGACATCGGTGCGGCGCAAAAATTCCGACACGCGCGGATCGCGGGTGTTCGCCGCCAGCTCGCGCGGCGGCCCTTGCGCGATGATCCCCTTCGATTCGCGATCGAGCATGATGACGCGGTCCGCGATCGCAAAAATCGAGGCGAGCTCGTGCGACACGATCACGATCGTCGTGCCAAAGGTCTCACGCACCTGGAGCACGAGTTCGTCGAGCTTGCGCGACGTCACCGGATCGAGCCCGGCGGAGGGTTCGTCAAAAAAAACGATGTCGGGATCCAGTGCCAGTGCGCGCGCGAGCCCGGCACGTTTCTTCATGCCGCCGCTGATCTCCGCCGGATAATAATCCTCGAAGCCGCCCAGCCCGACCTGCGCCAGCTTCAGGGTCGCGATCTCCTGGATCTCGCGCTTGTTGAGCGTGGTGTATTCCTCCAGCGGCAACGCCACGTTTTCCCGCAGCGTCAGCGAGGTCCACAGCGCGCCACTCTGAAAGAGCATGCCGAAGGTTTTCAGCATCTCGCGCCGCGCCGCCGTATCGGCCGCGGAAAACGGCCGTCCGAAAAACGCCACGCGGCCTTCACGCGGCTGATGCAGCCCCACCATGTTCCGCATCAGCGTGCTCTTCCCGCAGCCGGATCCGCCGATGATGAAAAACACTTCGCCGCGCCGCACCGTAAACGACACATCCCGCAACACGATCTCGTCGTCGTAGGCGCACAAGAGATGGTCGACCTCGATGGCGGGCGTGTCGGGACCTTTTTGCGACGGAGAGATCATGCGTTCACCAGTTCAGCGCCTCGAACAACACCGCGAACACCGCGTCCGCCACGATGATGAACAGAATAGCCGTCACGACCGCCGAAGTCGCGGCCTGGCCCACGCCCGCCGCGCTGCGGTCCGCCTGCAACCCCCGCAGGCAGCCCGCCATGCCGACGATCACGCCGAATGCTCCCGCCTTGATCACGCCCACCATGATGTCCGACATGTCGACGATCGTCTTCATCTCGATCCAATACGCCGTCGGCGGGATCCCGAGCAGCCCCATCGCCACCACCATGCCGCCGATGATCCCGAGCGCATTCGAATAGAGCGCGAGCAACGGCATCATCACCGCGAGCGCCACCATCCGCGGCAGCACGAGGAACTCCACCGCGGAGATTCCCAGCGTCTCCAGCGCGTCGATCTCCTCGTTGCCCTTCATGTTGCCGAGCGTGGCCGCGAACGCCGCGCCGGTGCGCCCCGCCAGCACCACCGCAGTCATCACCGCGCCCATCTCGCGCAACATCGACAACCCGATCAAATCCGCGATCCAGATGTCGCCGCCGAACTGCCGCAACACCACCGCCGCAGTATACGCGAGCGTCACCCCCACGAGGAAACTGATCAGGCTCACGATCGGCAGCGCCATCGCACCGCACTGCTGCATCTCGCGAAAACAATCCCGCCAGCGAAACCGCGCCGGCGCCTTCAACACGTGCAACGCGCCGAGCACGCATTCGCCCACGAAGCGCAGGATCTCGCCGAGCTTGTGCCACGTGTCCTGCGAGGCCAGGCCCACGTTCGCGATGAAGCCGACCGAGCGATCCTGCGGCACGCTCGTCTGGTGTGTCGACGCGAGCTGTCCGACCAGCGCGCGAATCTTCTCCGGCAGCGCCTCGATCTCACATCGGGCTCCCGTGGCCTGGCACCACTGCTGCACCTCGAAGACGAACAGCGGCAGCGAACTGTCCCACGTCTCGAGTTCGTCCACCGCCAGCCGCACGCGGGACGGCTTCCGGCCATCCAGGACACTGCGCCACGTCGGCCGCGCCCCGGTAATCTGCCACGAGCCGCCGAGCGTCACCTCGAGCGCATCGGCTTCCAGAGTGGCGCTGACGCGAGCGGGCGTGGTTTCCGAGCGGACCGACATCGCGCCACTTGATTCGCAACTTCACCGCCCGCCAAATCAAAAGTGGGGATTTGAGTTTGGAGCTTCCGGGCTTGTCGTGTTTGAACGCTCCCGCTCATGCCTCGCTTCGCCACGCTCCTGCTCGACCTCGACGGCACCATCGTCGATGCCTTCACCACGATTCACCGCAGCTACATGCACACGCTGCCGCACTTCGGCCTGCCGCAGCCGACCATGGAAGAGGTTCGTCGCGCAGTCGGCGGCGGCATCGAAAACGCGATGCGCCATTTCCTTCCCGAGGAAAACATCGCCGAGGCCGTCAAGCTTCACGTCGCCCACACCGACACGATCCTGCTCGACGACGTGAAGCTGATGCCCGGCACGCTCGAGCTCCTGCGCTCGCAACACGCCGCCGGCGTGAAGCTCGCCGTGTTCACGAACAAGCGCGGCGAGCACGCGCGCAAAGTCTGCTCCCACCTCGGACTCGATCCTTATCTCGACGGCATTTTCGGCGCGCGCGACACCGCGTGGCTCAAGCCACAACCGGAGTTTGCCGCGCACGCCCTCGGCCAGCTCGGCGCGCAGCCCGCGACGACGATGCTGATCGGCGACTCGCCTTTCGATGTGCAAGCCGCGCACAACGGCGGCTTCGCCTGCTGGTGCGTGACGACCGGCACGCACACCGCGGCGCAATTGCGCGCCGCCGGCGCCGAAGCTGTCTTCCCCGACCTCTTCGCCCTGCGCGCCGAGCTGGAAAAATAACGCCGCCCTAACGTCCGCCGGACCCACCGCACGATCTTTCGCCTTCCCCCGCGGCGCTCCGCTGGCCAGTTTTTCGCGCACGTCTGCGCGCGCCCCGCTCGCGACGCTTCCGCCCCATGACCCTGACTGCGCTCGATTGGATCATCATCGCCCTCTATCTCACCGGCTGCCTCGCCGCCGGACTCTGGATGCGCCGCTTCGTGCGCGGCGTGGAGGATTTCGCAATCGCCGGCCGGGAAATGGATGTGAACCTCGGCATCGCGTCGCTCGCCGCGACCGAGCTCGGGCTCGTCACCATCATGTACACGGCGCAGCTCGGCTACGAAAAGGGCTTCGCCGGCGCGATGATCGGCGTGATCATGTGCGCAGCCATCTGGCTCGTCGGCCGCACCGGCTTCGTCATCGGGCCGCTCCGCACCGCCGGCGTCATGACGATCCCGCAACTCTTCGAGCGCCGTTTCGGCTCCCGCGCGCGCTGGCTCGCCGGTCTGTTCGTGGTCCTCGGCGGCCTGCTCAACATGGGCATCTTTCTCCGCCTCGGCGGCGAGTTCCTCGTCTACGCCACCGGCATCCCGCCCGGCTGGCTCGAATGGGTCATGACCGCGCTCCTCGGTCTCGTGCTCCTCTACACGGCGCTCGGCGGCATGTTGTCGGTGCTGGTCACCGATTTCCTCCAGTTCATCGTGATGGGTATCGGGATTGTGGTTACGTCCGTCCTCGTGATCCTGCACATCGGCTGGGGTAACCTGATCGACGGCCTGAGCCTCGCCTGGTCGACGACCGAAGCCGCGGCGGCCGCCGGAACCGCGGCAACCGTCACCACCGAAGCGGCAGCCGGGCTGAAGGCGCATCCTTACAACCCGTTTCACGCCTCGAGCTTCGGCTGGGGCTACCTTCTCTGGCAGTTCGCGTTTCAGATCGCGGTGGCGACGACCTGGCAGACGCAGATCAGCCGCGTGCTCGCCGCGCGCGACGCCGACACCGCCAAGCGGATGTACCGCCGGACGTCGTTTTATTTTGTCGGGCGTTTCCTGCTGCCCGCCTTGTGGGGCGCCGCGGCCTTCGTGTGGTTCGCTCAAAACGGCGGCCTGCCGGCGGACCTCACCTCGATCACCGCGATGCCGCATTACCTCAGCATCGTGCTGCCGATGGGTGTGATGGGCGTGGTCGTCGCCGCGATGCTCGCCGCCGAGATGTCCACGGATAGTGGATACATGCTCACCTGGGCGACCGTCATCTATAACGACCTCGTGCATCCGTGCCTCAAGAAGCCGCTCTCGCCCAAAGGCCAGCTGCTGCTCACGCGCGGTCTCGTGCTCGCGATCGCGGTGTTCCTCCTGTTCTACGGCCTCTGGTATGAACTGCCAGGCAACGCCTGGGATTACCTCGCCGTCACGGGCAACATTTACCTCGCGAGTGTCTTCACCCTCCTCGTCGCCGGCCTCTATTGGCCGCGCGCGAATGCCACCGGCGCCGGCGCCGCGCTCATCCTCGGCGCCGTCGGCCCGATCGCGTTTCTCGTGCTCGGCAAATCCTACAACATCGCGCCCGAAGTGGCCGGCGCGTCCTCATTCGGGCTCGCGGCCCTCGGCATGATCGTCGGCTCGCTCGTGACGCCGCCCCCGCCACCTTCCGCAGTCGCACGCCAAACCGCCGAAACCTCCACTCAACCTGCCGCCGCCTGACACCCCATGAACACCGCCTTCATCGTCTTCTGGGCCGTGCTGCTCTTCGGCTCCATCGCATGGTATGGCTTTCTCGTTTTCTACATCGGCTGGAAAGCAGGCCGCGAAATCCGCGAGCTCACGCGCAACCTGTCGAAGAACTCGTAGCGAGGCCGAGCCTCAGAGTTTGGTCGTTCGAGCACTCGGGCGCGCTCTTCAGTTATCACTTCGAGCATTGGATTTCTGCGCTTCTTTCATTCGAGTCTCTTCGTGTCCATTCGTCGTTCAAATGAATAGCCCCGGCTAAGTCCCGGCGTGCGCCGCCCCGCAGCCGCGGTTTGCATCGCCGCCAAAACCCGTTTCACCTCGCGGCACTCGTGCCTCCTCCCGCCTCACGCCCGCCTGCCGCGACGCTCACCGGCGTCCTCGAGCGGATCATTTTTCTCAACGAGGAAACCCACTACACGATCGCCGAGTTCCGGCCCGATTCCGCAGCCAGCCAGGCCGCCGCCAGCACTGGCGCCACGGATTCCAAGGCTCGCCCCGACGCCGTCACGATCGTCGGCGCGCTGCCCGGCGTCGAATGCGGCGAGACGCTGCACCTCACCGGCGAGTGGACGCGCCACGCGCAACACGGCGCGCAGTTCAAGATCGCCGCCTTCAAGAGCGAGCTCCCCGCCAGCGTGTATGGGATTCGCAAATACCTCGGCAGCGGCCTCGTCCCCGGCATCGGCAAAGTTTACGCCAACAAGATCGTCGACGCGTTCGGCACCGACACGTTTCGCGTGCTCAGTGAGGAATCGGGCCGGCTGCGCGACGTCGAGGGTATCGGCAAGAAGCGCGCCTCCGCGATCAAACAGGCGTGGGATGCGAAGCGCACCGAGCGCGAGCTCTACATTTTTCTCCAGACCTACGGCGTCACGCCCACGCAATGCGTGAAGCTCGTGAAGCACTTCGGTCCCGAGGCGAAGACGATTCTCACCACGCAGCCCTACAAGGCGGCGCGCGAGATCGACGGCATCGGCTTCAAGACCGCCGATCGCATCGCGATCAATCTCGGCTTCGCCAACGACGCTCCGCCGCGGCTCGACGCCGGCATCATCTACGCGCTCGAGACGTTGCAGGAGGATGGCCACACCGCGTTTCGCGAAGCCGACCTCATCGATCACACGGCCGCACTGCTCGAGACCAATTCGAAGTTCCTCGAGGCCCGCATCGCGGCGCTCGTGGCCGCCAAGGCGATCATCAGCCACGCGCCCGCCGGCGTCGCGAATCCGTTGCCCGGCTCCGCGCTCATCCAGCTCCCCCACAACGACCGCGCCGAAACCAAAATCGCGACCACCGTCGCGCGGCTCACCCGCGTCCCCAGCGGTCTGCCCCCCATCAAAGTCGACGCCGCCGTGCAGTGGGCCGAGCAGAAAGCCGGCTTCGAGTTTCACGAACTGCAGCGCACCGCCGTCCGCCACGCCCTCTCACACAAGCTCACCATCCTCACCGGCGGACCCGGCACCGGAAAAACGACCATCCTCCGCGCGCTCGTCGAAATCCTCAAAGCCAAGAAGGTCCGCGTGCATCTCGCCGCGCCCACCGGCCGCGCCGCACAACGCCTCGCCGAAACCACCGGTGGCTTCGCTTCCACGATCCACCGCGTCCTCAAATACGACGCCTCGAGCGGCGGCTTCACCGCCAACGAACACACGCCGCTCGCCACCGATTTCCTCATCGTCGACGAAGCCTCGATGCTCGATTCGCGCCTCGCCGCCGCGCTGTTTCAAGCCGTGCCTTCGCGCGCGCACCTGCTCCTCGTCGGCGACACCGACCAGCTCCCCAGCGTCGGCGCCGGCAACGTCCTCAAAGATCTCATCAGTTCGAGCTCTCAACTCTCAACTCTCAACCCTCAACTCTCCCTCCCGGTCACCCGCCTCGCCGTCATCTATCGCCAGCAGGGCCAGAGCCTGATCGTCACCACCGCGCACGCGATCAACTCCGGCGATCCCTCGCTCCCGCCCGTCGTACCCGACGTCGCGAGCGCGCAGGTCTGGAGCGACCTGAACTTCATCGCCGCGGCCGACGCCGAAGACTGCGTCCGCAAAGTCATCCAGCTCTGCACCGAGTTCATTCCGCGAATGCTGAAGTGGCCGCATCCCGTGAACGACGTGCAGATCCTCGCGCCAATGCACAAGGGCACCGCCGGCGTCGGCAATCTCAACGCGCAGTTACAGGCCGCGCTCAACGGATCGACCTCGCACACTGCCGGCGGCCACGCTCGCGGCCTCCGCACCCCCGGCGGCGAGTTTCGCCCCGGCGACAAGGTCATTCAGCTGCGCAACAACTACGACAAAAACCTCTTCAACGGCGACATCGGCACCGTGGTCGCCGTCGCGCCCGAAGCCGGCACGCTCGAGGCCGATTTCGACGGCGCGCGCCACACCTTCGATCGCGGCGAGAGCGGCGATCTGGCGCTCGCCTACGCCATCAGCATCCACAAATCCCAAGGCAGCGAATACCCGGTCGTCATCGTGCCGCTGCTCAAGGCGCACTTCATGATGCTCCAGCGCAACCTGCTCTACACCGCGATCACGCGCGGCAAAAAAAAGGTGTTCATCGTCGGCGAACCAGCCGCCTACTCGATGGCCGTCCGCAACAGCGAATCGAAACAACGCGTCACGCACCTCCGCGAGAAAATCGCCGCGAGCGCTGTCCCGCCCGGCCGGTAAACGAGCGTCCTGCTCGCCCTCCGCGACCCGGGGCCCCTGGCGGGCGCCAACCATGCCGCCTCTCTTCGACCGCGCTTCGCCGCAAACAACTTGGCGCTCCCCGCACTTGCGCTCACAGTGCGCGCCTTACGTTCCTTCCCCACGCCCATGAAAAGCCTCCTTTGCCTATTGCTCGCGCTCGCCACTTTCGCGTCTCTCGCCCGCGCCGCCAACAGCCCCGGCCCCACTGACCTCGCCGGCTTCACCTTCGTCAAAACCGTCGGCGGCATTTCCGAATACAAGCTGCCCGCCAACGACCTGAACGTCCTCCTGCTCGAGGATCACTCGGCGCCCGTGCTCACGTTCATGGTCACGTACCGCGTCGGCTCGCGCAACGAAGTCACCGGCACCACCGGCGCCACGCACCTGCTCGAGCACCTCATGTTCAAAGGGTCGAAGAATTTTCACGCCGGCAACGGCAAGGGCTTCGACACCATGATGGACAAGATCGGCGGTATCAACAACGCCACTACATGGCTCGACCGCACGAACTATTACGAAAATCTCCCGAGCGACCACCTCGAGCTCGCCGTCCAGCTCGAAGCCGACCGCATGCGCGACCTGCTCCTGCGCGAGGAAGACCGCAGGCCCGAGATGACGGTCGTGCGCAATGAATTCGAGCGCGGCGAAAACGACCCCGTCGAGGCGCTCGACAAGGAGGTCACGGCCGCCGCCTTCATCGCGCACCCCTACCACCACTCGACCATCGGCTGGCGCTCCGACATCGAGAAGGTCTCGATTCACAAACTGCGCGAGTTCTACGACACGTTCTACTGGCCGAATAACGCGACGATCACGGTCATCGGCGATTTCAAATCGCAGACCGCGCTTCAGCTGATCGGAAAATACTTCGGCGCGATCCCCAAGTCGCCGCATCCCATCCCGCTCGTCTATACCGAAGAGCCCGAGCAGACCGGCCCGCGCCGCGTCATCGTAAAACGCCCGGGCGAGGTCGGCGTCGTCCAGATCGCGTACAAAGTTCCCCACGCCCGCCACGCCGATCATCCCGCGCTCGAAGTCCTCGCCGCCGTGCTCAGCGAGGGCAAAACGAGCCGACTCTACCGCGCGATCATCGACAAGAATCTCGGCATCAGCGCCGACGCCGGAAAGGGATTTTTCCACGACAACACCGTCTTCACGCTCACTTCGATGCTCGCTCCGGGCGTCACCCACGGGCAGGCGGAAAAAGCCCTCGTGGCCGAAATCGAGAAAGTCAAAAGCGACGGCGTGTCCGCCGCCGAAGTCGAGCGCGGCATCAACAAGCTGCTCGCCGGCATCGCTTATCGCCGCGACGGCTCGTTCGCCCAGGCCGGCCAGATCAACGAGACGATCGCCGTGGGCGACTGGACGCTCTACACCACACTGCTCGAGAAGCTGAAACAGGTGACTGCGCCCGACCTCCAGCGCGTCGCGAAAGCGTATTTCCTCGAGGACCAATCCACCACCGGCTGGTTCATTCCCCAAGCCGAAGCTCCGCGTAGCGCAGGCGTCCTGCATTCCTCTCCCACGACGGCCGCTTCCGACCGCCTCGCCGCCACCCCCGGCTCCATTCGCGGACCGTATTTCTACCGCGACCCCGCCGGCGAAAATCTCCCGACCCCAAACTCGAAACCCCAAACGCATCCGCTCACCCGACTCCAAACCCCAAACCCAAAACCCGAAACTGCCAGCGGAGCCGGCGGCTCAGGTTCGTCCGCCCTCATCGCGCCGAACATCCGCCGCCGCAACGTCGCCGGCATCGACGTCCTCACGCTGAAAACCTCCATCCAGGATGTCGTCACGATTCGCGGCGTCGTCGGTGCCGGCGATGTCTTCAACCCCACCGACAATTCCGCGATCGCCGACCTCACGGCCGGCATGCTCGATAAAGGCACCGCGAAGCGGGACAAGTTCGCCGTCGCCGAGCTCCTCGAGCAGGCCGGGGCGACGCTCGGTTTCGGCACGACCACGCACACGCTCAACTTCAACGCGAAGTGCCTGCGCAAGGATCTGCCGCTCGTACTCGGGCTCATCGCCGAGCAGCTCCGCACGCCCCGCTTCGATCCCGAGGAGTTCGCCAAGCTGAAAAAACAAATCGCCGGCCGCTACAAACGCGCGATGGAAGACACCGATTTCCGCGCGGAGCGCGCGTTCGAACGCGCCATCTTTCCCGATCGCCATCCGAACCGCCCGCCGGCCGACGAGCGTTATCTCGCCGATATCGAGTCCGCGACCCTCGACCAGCTGAAGGCATTCCACGCCGCCAACTACGGCCCGGCCGTCGCCTGCTTCGTCGCCGTCGGCGACGTGGACGATGCCGCGATCGACAGTGCGCTGCGTGAAAGCTTCGCCGGCTGGCAGGGCGGAAAGCCGCTGCCCTCCGCACCGAAAGCGCCGGCCGTGACCACCGCCCGCACGCAAAAGGTGAACATGCCGGGCAAGACCAGCGTATCCTTGTTTATTGGACAGCCCTCGGGCCTGCGCTACGCCGACCGCGACTACCAGGCACTCAACATGGCGACGTCGGTGCTCGGGAGCGGTTTCTTTTCCGCCCGGCTCCTCGACATCATTCGCAATCGCGAGGGGCTCACCTACGGCATCGGCTCCCGCCTCGCCTCCGACACCTACGCCGACGGTTCCTGGTACATCAAAGCCACGTTCGCGCCCGAGCTGCTCGAGAAGGGCACCGCGTCCACCCTGCGCGAGCTGCATCGCTTCCACGCGCAGGGCCTCACCGCCGCCGAACTGGAAACGTTCAAGGTCACACTGACCGGTTCGTATAAAGTCGCGCTGTCGACCACGGGCGGACTCGCCGGCACGATCATGAACGCAATCCAGCGCGGCGCCGGCCCGGAATGGGTCGATGAATTTCCGCGCCGTCTCCAATCCCTCACCCTCCAGGAGGTGAACGCCGCGATTAAAAAATTCCTGAATCCGGAAACGATGGTCACGGTCATGGCAGGAACTTTGCCGCGCGACTGAGCGCAGTAGCACGTCGGCCACACCCTCTGCCGCAGTCGCGCAAGTAGCGCGCTTTCCACTCGTACACGCGCGGGGGTTGCGCTTCGTTCGGACTCAGGCGCAGACCCGAGCTCGGCGAGTTTTCCGAGGCTTTCCGCGCATGCCGGCCATGGAGCGCACGCTCGCGCCCGGGCCGCGTTATCTTTTGACGCGACGTGAAAAATCCGCCCATGGTCGCACTCAATTGCGATGAACATCGACTGGGCTCCGCTCAAGAATGCGATAAATCCGGTGTGGAGGCAGATACAGACGCTCTTCGCGGAGCATCACTTCCTCACGATCGTGTGTGCGTTTTTCGCGCTGATGATGGTCATCAGCTGCTACAAATTCCTTCGGAGCATCAGCCCCGCGCTCGTGGGATTCATCCTCATCCTGATCGTCTTCATGCTTGTGATGCACTGGACGCATACCCGCACCGAGCCCGCGATCATGAAGCCGTTTGTCGATTGGCTTGCACCATTTTTCCCGACCGCTCCGACACCGGTCGCGTCACCGAACGGGTGAGCCCGTGTCAATGGTCGCCGTGCGTGCGACCCTTCTCCTTTTGCTGCTCGCGCTGCCGCTCACACTGAGAAGCGCGGCCAGCAGCAATAACAGCCCCTCGTGGCACGTGAACGCGCAAGCGTACAGCTTTCACGAGCACACCACTGAAACAGATCTGCACAACACCACGCCCGGCCTGGGCCTGATTCGACGGGAGGGAAACTGGCTCGTGGGCGCAGGCGTGTTTCGCAACAGCATCGGCCGTTGGGCGGGCTACGGCTACGGCGGTTATCAGTTTCCCGTCACGCAAATGCCCGCCGGACCGCTGCGACTGGGCGCGATCGCCGGCGCGACCCACCACTATCTCTGGAACGACGGAGGCATCGTTCCACTCGGCGCCGCCGTCGTCACGATTCCCCTCGCGCCACGTTTCGCGATCGACCTCGTCGGCATCCCGCGAATCAAAAACGCCACGTACGCCACGCTCAATGTGTCGCTCTCGTGGCAGTTCAGATGATGCGCGCGGGCAACGCAGCCCAAGATGGGTCAGCCGCCAACGGCCGACCCTAAAACGTCCGCGGCCCGATTGGGCGCGAGCAACCGCTCTGGCCTACGGTTGAGCTTGAAAGTTGGAGAGTCTCTGGAGCTTGGATCTTGGTCCTTGGATCTTCGCGTCTGCGCGCATCCGCGCTACGCGATCTCCCAACCCTTCCGATACGTGCCGCGAATCAACCGCTCCGCCTCGGGCATGCCCGTGACCGCCAACTTCTCCGCGTCCCACTCGATCGGTTTGCGCAACTGCAGCGAGAGCACGCCGAGCAGGCCGATTTCCGTGAGCCGCGCGCCGTAGCCGAAATTCGAGCTCGCCGCCTCGCCGCCTTTGCACGCGTCGATCCAGTCGCGATGGTGGCCCTCGACCCGGCGGATCGTCTGCGCCGGCTTCGTCACACTGGCCCGCAGCGTCTCCGGGAAAAGCCGCGGCGCACCGCCCGCGCCATCGCACTGGATCACGCCTTTCTCGCCGACGAACATCACGCCGCGACGCGGCAGCGCGAACTTGCCCAACGCCTCAGGCGCGCGCGGCCGCAGCCCGCCGTCATACCACGTGAAACGGATCGCCGGCTGCTTACCGCGTGCAGGAAAATCGTAGAAGATCGTCGAGCCGTGCGGTGCGATCTCCTCATCCGTCGGACCGACCGCAAGCGCCTCGATCCGCGTCGGCGCCGGCAGGTCGAAAGCCCACGCCGCGGCGTCCATGTCATGACACCCGAAATCGCCCATCGCCGATCCGCCGAATTGCCAGAAATCACGCCAGGCCACCGGATGATATGCCGTGTGGAACTCGCGGGGCTCACGCGGCCCGATCCACAAATCCCAATTCATGCCCGCCGGCAGCGGCATCCCTTCGGCCGGCTTCGTGGTCAGCGTCGGGTTCCAGCGCTTCGTGCCGACCCACGCATGGATTTCGCGCACCGTCCCGATCGACCCGGCGCGCAGGTGCTCGACCGTGTCGCGGATGCCGGGTGTCGAATGCCCCTGATTGCCCATCTGCGTCGCGAGCCCGGTCTCACGCGCGACCCGCGCCACTTCGCGGGCCTCCCAGATGTTATGCGTCAGCGGCTTTTCGGTATAGACATGTTTTCCCGCGCGCATCGAAAGAATGGATACATACGCGTGCAGGTGATCCGGCGTGGCGCAGAGGATGGCGTCGAGCGCCTTCTCCTTTTCCAGCATCACCCGGAAATCCTCGTATTCGGCGATACGGTGGTTGGGCGTCGTCTTCGCGTAGTGCTCCTCCGCCGCAGCCCGGGCCGGTTTCCGCCCGCCGTTCCCCTTGTAATAAAACGCCTCGAGGCTGAACGTTTCCGCCGGGTCGGCGATCGCCGTCACCTGCACATCGGCCAGCGCCATCAGCGCCTTCATGTTCTGGATCCCGCGGCCACCGGCACCCACGAGCGCAACGTTCACCTTCTCGCTCGGCGGCACGAAGCGCGGCCCGCCGAGCACGTGGCGCGGCAGGAGATTGAAGGCCGTGACGGCGGTCGCTGCCGTCTTGATGAACTGCCGCCGGGTGGAAGAGGTGACTTTCATGGGGAGGAAGCGCCAACGTGCGGCGCTGCCGCCATCAAACCAAATCCCGCCGCCGGGGGAAGCGGTTTATCACCGCGACGGTGAATCGCCGGAGTCCCTCGGGGGCTGCGGAGACTCCGCGCCGTGCAACTCCGGAAATCCCGGCGGACCAACACACACGTCGGTTCGACCCCTCGACTCCACCCGCGGAAATCCCTCAGAACGCCGATTCGACGCACCCGTTGACTGCAACGGGAAATCCCCCGCCCAGCTCGCTCGCAGGTAGGCGTTCACCGCCGTAGACGGTCGCAGAGCGCCCCAAAAACCGAACCTTCGCGCGGGCGCGCAGACAATCCACCCATGATTGCCCACGACGATCTCTGCGGCACGGACGACCTGCCGGCCATCGAGGCTGTGCTCACCGAGGAACCACTCGCGACGGCAGCGACGCAAACCATCGCGGCGTTTTGCGCGACGTCGGAAATGCTGACACGCGTCGGCGATCTCGCGATCGACTACGGCGCAGGCAAACCGCTCGCGATTTTCCAATCGTTGCTCACGACCTATCGCGCTCTCGCGGGCACCCAGGCCGCCCTCATCTCCACCGCGCAAAGTATTCTCTCCACCGCGGAACGGGTGGCCGCCCGTCGTTGTTCGGGCTAGCCTGGCTGGCCTCGTCCGGAAGAGCCGCGCCGCCGCATGCCGCCCGAAGTGATCACTCGCGTTATTCGCGGGGCGGCGGAATCAGCGCCTCCAGGTCGGCCGGCCCGCATGTGATCACCCGCAGGTCGTGCGCCCCATCCTCCCGGGCGAACTCGTAAAACAGGTGCCATTTTCCCTCGGCGAAGACGGCGTCCACATAACGCAGGGAGGTCGAGCCGTGCGGGCTCGTGAACGCCGGCCCCCGCGACGAAAGCGACTCCCAGTGTCGCAGATCCGTGGATACGGTCAGCGCGCAACGCTCCTCGTAGTTTTCCAAATGGCTTGCGCTCCCATCGAAGAACCCCAGGTAACGCGGTCCGGCTCCTGAGTCTCCGGGCAGCGGCACGAGGGAGTTGAGCCGCCGGCAGTAGCAGTCCCAACCGGCGGCGGGCGGCGCCAGCACCACGCCCTGCCACTCCCACCGCTCCAGATCCCGCGACGTCGCGAGTGCGGTCGCCGACTTGCATTCTCCGGTGTTGAAGATGTCGAGGGTCGCATGCGACTTCCCCGAGGTCGCCGGCACCGGCATCGCTACGCTGAGAAACAGGTGATACACGCCGTCGGCTTCGTGTATCCAGGGATCCTTTACACCTTCGAGCCCGTGTTGCCGGCCCGTGAAGATCACCTCGCGACCGGACGGATCCAGTTGTGTAACGGTCGAGGCCTTCATGACCGCCGTGCACCAGCAGCCGTCGGCCGGGTTCACGTAGCTCGTGAAATAGCGCCAGTCGCCATCCCGACCGCGACGCAGGCAGCTCCGCTCGATGGACGCCGAGTCGTAGCGATCCTTCTCGATCGCGAGTACATCCTCCCACCGCTCCAGAACCGTCGAGCGCGCGATGCGCACCTCCCCACCGCGGTCGGGCAGCACACCCCGCGGCCGCCGGATCCGATACGTCAGATACCACGCCCGCTCGACAGGTTCATAATAAGCCCCAGGCGCGCCGACCCAGTAGCCGGGCGCGAATCCGACCGGATCGCGGATCACGAAACCGCGAGCGAAGACGTCGTTGGAGATCATGCGGCGGCGGAGGGATGCGCGATCGGCATCGCGGGATTATTTGCCGAGTTTCTTCAACGCCTTGTTGATCTTGTCGAGATCGCAGGTCTCCGGGTCGTACTCCGGTCCCAGCCATTCGAGCCACTCGCGACCGAGGTCCGTATGCGGTTCCTTGATACACGCGAGCATGTCGTGAAACGCCTCGATCCCACCGCAATCCTCCGGCGGTCCGGCGCGTTCGCCCGCAACGCACAACGGATAGTGTCCGCCCTTCTCGACGCTCCCGGTCTTCTCGACCTTGATGTCCACCTGCCAGCCCTCGCCGAAGTGGTAGCCGTACGTGAACCGCTCGCGATGCTCGAGATCGAGGTCCGCGAGCGTCACGTCGCGATCGTCCTCGATGGTGAATTCATCCCGCTTGAGCGGATTGCCGAACCGCAGGTCATCGAGGTTGAACGCATGCGTCTGATAATCGAACCAGTCGAACGCGATTTGGATGCTGTCGTGCAACCGCGAAAGCCACATCGACTCCCGCACGAAAAAACGCCGCCAGATCCGCGGCTGGCAGGCCACCACATTAAGACGCAGCGTGAACACGCGCTCGGGCGGCTTCTTGACTTTGGAGCCCTTGCCTTCGTGGAGCGAAATCATGAACCGTCCACAAAAACGCAGAGCCCCCGCCTGGGCAAGCGGGAGGTTCTCCTCACCGCAGCCTGCGGGCACGCTTCGGTTTCCATCACTCTCGCCAGCGGGACGGGCGCTACGACAGCCCCGCCCCTGCCAACCCCGCGCCCGGCCACCGCGGCCCAGCAGACTCCGACACTTGTAGCTTCAAAAACGATACGCCGCCGTGACGCCGAACTGCCGCGGGTCCGCGCGCGTCTCGTAGCGTGTCGGCACGTAGTCCGGATCCTCGTTGCCGAAGAAGAACACGCGCTTCTCGTAGCGTTCATCAAACAGGTTTCGCCCCCACACAGTGAACGTCCACTCGCGCCACGCGTAGCCGATACTGCCGTTCACGACGTCGAATGCGGTGCGGGCCTCATTCTGGTTGTTCGAGTCGAATTGCCGGGCGCGCGACACGAGCTCGAGCCGGCCAAACCAGCCCCCGTCGCCACGATAACGCGTGCCGAGCGTATAGCCGTGGCGCGGGGCGTTCGCGAGCTCGCGGCCGCCGCCGATGCTGCCGTTCGTGAGCACAAACGAGTCGAGCGTCGACTCGAGCCGCGCGAGCGTCCCGTGCAACGACCACTCCCTCGTCAACGCAAACGCCCCCGAGGCCTCGAGGCCGTAAACGTTCGCCTCGTTCGCATTCGCCGTGAAGAAGCGATAGCTGCCGCCGAAGCCTGCGGAGTCGCGCACCTGCGTGTCGCGTCGCTGCAGATAAAACGCCGTCACCTCGCCCGTGAGCCGTTGCTCCAGCCAGCTGCCGCGCACGCCCGCTTCGTAGTTCCAGAGGTATTCCGTGTCGTAGGTGAGCGGATCGGCCGGGGGACTGATACGCGCGTCGATGTTGATGCCGCCGCCTTTGTATCCACGAGTCATGGACGCAAACGCGAGGTGCCGCGGGCTGAGATCGTGCTCCAGCGTCAACTTGCCGCCGAGCATGGTGTCGTCGAACCGGGGCTTAAATCGCGCCACCGGATCGAAGGTTCCTCGCGCTTTCCGGAAACGTGTGCGCGTGCCGTCACCGGCGAGGTCGAGATGCTCGATGCGCAAGCCGACGATCAGCCGCGTGCTCGCCGTGAAGTCGTGCCCGATCTGGCCGAAGAGCGCCGCGTGGTCCGCCTCGTAGTTGGTCCGCAGTCCGCGGAGATTCCCCGGATCCTCGTTCGTGTAGGTGCTCTCTTCCTCGGTGCGCGCGAAATAGCCGCCGAGCGTCCAGCGGTCGATCCAGCCGAGCGCGTCGCGGGTCAGCACCGAGTCTAGCCGTAGTTCCTGTCCGAATACGGAACGGTCGCGCCGCAGATCGCTGAACCCGTCGTAGGACGCCGCCGTCCAGTCGTCGTCGTAGCTGTAGATCGAATCGACCCAGCTCGCGCTCGACACGCTCGTGAGTCGGACGCCGGCGAAACCGGTGTAGGTGCCGCGCAAGCTCGCGGCCGCCGAATCCTGCGCATCGCGGCCCGGGCGGTTGCTGAAGGTGCGCGTGCCGTTGTTATCAAGCGCGAACTCATCGAAGCCGTTGTCGACCTCGGAAAACAACACGGAGCCCTCCCAACGCCATTGCGGTGTGGCGTTCAACGTGAGCCGCAGCCGCGCGGTGAATTCATCGCGGGCATTCGTGTCGCGGTTCAGCGTGACATTGCGGCGAAAGCCGTCGCTCACGTGCTGGTGCACGGCCAGCCGCGCCATCAGTTTCTCCGGCGTGCCCGCGAGCAACGGGCCGCCCAGCGCGAAGCCGCCCTCACGCAGGCCATCCTCGCCAAAGGTGCCTTCCACCTGCCCAGTCCAGAACGGCGTCGGCGCGTGGGTGACAAGCCGCACGACGCCACCGGCGGCGTTCGCCCCGAAGGCGCCGGCTTGCGGTCCCCGCAGCACCTCGACCTGGCGCACGTCGAACGTGTTGCCCACGGTGCCGAGTCCGGTGAAGTCGAGATCGTCGACGAGAAAACGCACGGTGGAGTCGGGCGTCTCGCCTTCGTATTGGGAATTCTCGCCAATGCCACGGATCTGGAAGTAACGTGGCCGCGAGGTGCCGCCGCTCCAGGTGAGATTCGGAATGCGATCCACCAGATCACCAAAGTGCCGCACCGCGCCGGCCCGCAGCGCCGGCTCATCGTAAACACTCACACTGGCCGGAATCCGCTCGAGCGGAGACTCCCAGAGATCGGCGGTCACGCGCAAGGGCTCGAGTGTCAGCGGCGCGCCAGTTGGGCTGGAAGGCGGCGGCGAGGCTGGCGCGGCGCCCGGCGGCGTTTGCGCGCAGACAGCTACAGAGGCGCCGATTGTCGCGGCGAGGAGGAGGAGGATTGGTGTCGGGAACTTCATGGTGCGTGGTGCCCGCCCCAAACCAGACTTCCGACAGAAGGTGCGCCGCCCGCCTCACGGCGCTTCTCGCGGCGCCTGCTGTTTCCTTCGTCGGCATGATCCGTTTCAGGTTCGAAGGGTCGAGCGGCCGTGCGCACCGCAATCTCAGTCCTCCGCGGAGGACACCCCTACAGGCGACGCGCACCGAAGTCCTCGCCGCCCACGGGAGCAAGCGCAATATGTGTCAGGAACGAGTCGGAGTGGCATGCTGCCGGGCACGAGGACAACGTGATAACGCCCGACGCCAGGATGTCGCGCTCCGCGCCTTTTGCCCGGCGGTTCGTGCCGGCCCGGGACGCTACGGCAGATCGTAGACCTCGAGCAACGCGGCGCCCGGCGTGCCGTCGCCATTCCTCACCTGAACCGTATAGGCGCCTTGCGAAAGGCTCAGCATCAAGGCCGCATCACGGCTCGATGGCTCCAGCAAGCGGAATGCGCCCGCCCGATCGAAAGCCGAGGTCAGGCGGGTCTCTGCATCGGCGTCAGGTGCCCAGCCCGCATTCGACTCCACCAGGGTGTCGCCGTTATATACAGCCAGCTGAGGGCGCAGCATCGCATCGTTGATGCCAAACGCCGCCAGGGTCGGGCCAATGGCGCGCACGAGTATATTGCGCGGTGTGGAACTGGAGATCACGAAGCCACTGACGACGACGTCTTCCGGTGTAGTCACCCGCGCAAGCGTCGAAATATTGACGAGGGCATGCTCCGTCGAGCCGGCCGCCGAGCTGCTGAAGATGTGAGTCAGCTTCGGGCCTTCGCCGACCCGCATGCCCAGAAACCGGCAAGCCACACTGGGGCCGCCGTTGTCGTAGACTTCAAGGATGCCGTATTGCCCGTTGCCGGGGAAGACGCCGCCCGAATACGGGCCTCCCTTGGACGACGGATCGCTGCTCAAGGCCGCCCCATGCAGGATCTTCAACGGCGCGCCGCCGCCCGTCGCGTAGTCGGAATTCGTGCCGTCATCATACGCCAGCCCGTGCATGTCGCCGGACAGCACGACGACATTGGTGATGCGATTATCACGAATGAAATTCGCGATTTCAGTGCGTTCGGTGGCGTGTCCAGCCCAGGTGTCTTCGCCGAGCTGAGCCGGCGCGATCCAGGGATCCGGATTCACCCACAGCACGAGAGGGTAGCCCGCGTCGCGCGCCGTGATGAGCTCCTGCTTGAACCACGTTTTCTGCGCCGTACCCATACGGGTTTTCGACGCGCTTTCCTTTTGTGTCGTCGACGAGGAGGCGCTGCGCAGATCCGTCATGATCACGCGCACGCGGCCAATCGTGAAAGCCTGCGCGATGGCCCCGCCCGCAGCGCCAATCGGGTAATGCGGCACGCGTTCACGATAGACGGCCCGGGCCGTGTCGCGACCGATCGCGGACGCATCCGCGTTATTGCCGCAATAGTCGTGGTCGTCCCACATATAGGCAACCGGCACGCTTCTATATAGCGCCCCCTGATTCCGATGCCCAAGAACGTTGTCATAGTTTGCACGATAGTCCTGGTGACTCGTGCTGTTCGTATCACTATAGTGGAGATCGCCCAGGTTTATAAACAGCAGCGGCTGAGCCTCGCGAATGGCATCGTAAGCGCGCTGGTTCGCATGCCTGAAATCTCCACAGGAACTGAACGCGATCTTGAACGAGCCCCGGCCGAGCGGAAACGTGGTGAAACGTCCGCGGGATTTTTCCTCGGCCAAAAGCACTCCGGCAACTTCGAGGCCGTAATAGTAATCCGTATCCGGCTTCAGCCCCTGCACCGTGAGCTTCACCGCGCTTCCCGCGTTCACCGTGGTGGTCACAAACGAGGAGAAGACGGCGGGCTTCAGATCGGGGTTCTGGCTGACGTGCAGGCGCACTCTGAGACCGGCGTCCGCCAGCCGCGCCGCGACCGTGGCACTCGTAGGCGTCACGTTCCCGCACCAGACACCTCCAACGACAAAATTCGATCCCGACTGCCCGAACGCGGTGAGGCAGATACCAAGAAAAAGCAGGACGATTGTTCGCATGAATCAGGGGTTTGACCTTACAGTCCGCCAGGGGGACGAACCGGCAAGGGATTTGTTGCGCTAATCAGCGTCACTTTTTATAAGTATCAAGCTGAAGCATACAGTGGAAAACACGTAGTTGGTGCGGGAGCACAACCTCCGCATAATTATCACTTCTCGTAGCCAGTGAGTTGGGTTGTTTATAGGTTTTTGCGGCCACCCACTTTAACCGGGGCCTGCTCGCCGGCGTCTGAGGGGCAGAACTCAAGATGGTGCACGCCGACTCACGCCTTTCCTTTTGCACGCCAGCCCAACTGCTCCTCGCGCTCGTATTACTGATCACGACCGGCCGCAGCGAGCCGGTTATCAGTGAGTTCATGGCTTCCAACGAGGTTACGTTGGCCGATGAGGACGGCACCTTTTCCGATTGGATTGAAATCCACAACCCCGACCTGTCGCCCGTGGATCTGTCTGGCTGGTATCTCACCGATTCCACGAAGAACAAGACGAAGTGGCGCTTCCCGTCGGTGACGATTCCCGGCGGCGGTTTCCTGGTGGTCTTCGCCTCCAACAAGAACCGCACCAATCCAAACGCCCCCCTCCACACCAATTTCGCTCTCAGCGCCGACGGCGAATACCTCGGTTTGATCAAACCGGACGGCGTCGTGGTCGCCCACGAATTCGCCCCCGAATACCCGAGCCAGGATGACGATGCCGCTTACGGATTGCCGCTGGCCAGCGGGGATCCCCGGCAACCCGCTTTTCTCGCCTCGGCTACACCCGGCATACCGAATTCGACCAAGGGCATCGGGAGCCTGTCGGATACCGTCTCGTTTTCGCAACCGGCGGGGCCTTTTCGCAATCCATTCATGCTGAGCTTGTCCGGTGCAACAGAGGGGCACGTTATCCGCTATATTCTCGGCCACGACAACGGCATGGCGACCCTCACTGCGGCCTCGCCTGTTTATAGCGGCCCGATCCAGATCGAAAACTCCACCGTCATCACGGCAGCGGTTTTCGCCGCGGACGGCGGAGCGCGTGGCCCGGTCACTTCGACTTACTACGCAAAGTTCAGCCCGAGCATCGCTGGCTTTTCCACGCAACTGCCGGTCCTCGTGCTCGATAGTCTCGGCAGCGGGCCACTGGTTCAGGACGACGTCGATCATCCGTCGTGGCTTTACGTTTATGAGCCTCGCGACAACGGGGCGCCTGTTTTCAGCGTCGCGCCGGAGCTGATAAGTCCGTTGACCGCGACTGTCCGGGGTTCGTCGTCGGCCCTGTTTCCCAAAAAAGGCTATAACATCAAGTTCACCGACGAGGCGGGTGACGAGCGCCCGGAAGGCCTGCTTGATCTTCCGGCCTACGAGAAATGGGCCTTGGTGGCGCCGTGGTCCTTCGATTTCAACTATATCAACAACGCGTTCGTCTATGCGCTTTCGAACCAGCTTGGACGCTGGGCGCCGCGCACGCGGCTGGCGGAAGTCTTCTTCAACGCGCACGGCAACGAGATCGACAGCTCCGATTACGCCGGAATTTACGTCATCACTGAACGTGTCGAAATCGCCGAGGGCCGGCTCGACCTCGCCGAGTTGGAGCCCGGCGATACGGCGGGCGATGCGCTGACGGGCGCATATCTGCTCAAGATCGATCCGCCCGACGGCGACGAGATCTCCTGGGCCACGGAGCGGGGGATCCCGAACGATGGCATCTCGTCGATCGTGCTCGTCTCGCCGAAGGCCGAGGACGCAGCGCCCGCACAGGTGGATTACATCCGGAACTACATTCAACGGATGGAAAACGCCTTGCATGCCGACCGTGCGTCCGGCTGGTCGCGCCGCACGCATCTCGACTACGTCGATCGCGCGTCGTGGGTCGACCACCACCTGCTCAACACGTTCGTGTGCAATCCCGACGCGTTTATCCGGAGCGCCTATTTCCACAAGGACCGCGGAGGCAAGCTCGCGGCAGGTCCTGTCTGGGATTTCGATCGTGCCATCGCCTCCTATTGGGACGAGCGCTCCTTCCGCTGGGATGTCTGGTCGGGGGTTGGCGCGCCGGATTATTGGCGCATCGGTTGGTGGGGCATCATCGCCGAGGATCCCGAATTCATCCAAGAGTGGATCGATCGCTGGCAATCGCTGCGCCGCACCGAGCTCTCGGCCGCGAATCTCCGCGCCCTCGTCGACACGCTTTCCAGAGACGTCAGCGAACAGGCCGTGCAACGCGACGCTCAGCGCTGGCCCGACAATCTCAACCCGCTGGGCAACTACGCCACACAGATCACCTTCATGCGCAACTGGCTCGTGCAGCGCGCCAGCTGGATCGACGAACAATTCCTCGCGCCACCCACCATGGCCAGCTCCGGCGACACCCTCACTTTCACCGCCCCGGCGAACGCCCAACTCGTCTACACGCTCGACGGCTCCGATCCGCGCTCGCTCGGAGGCGATATTGCCCCCAACGCCGTTGTCGCCACGGGACCGTTAACCGTCTCCTCCTCCGCCAACGTCCACGTGCGCAGCTACCGCGTCGAACTACGCGGCACGTTTCCCGACAGCCCGTGGAGCTCGGCCGTCGGCGGTGAGCATTCGTCCCCGCTCACGCCAAAGGCGCGCCTCGTGAATCTCTCCAGCCGCGCGGTCGTTGGCACGGGTGAAAACGCGCTCATCGCCGGCGTGGTCGTGGCCGACACCGAGGGCAAACGCTACCTTTCGCGAGCGATCGGCCCGGGACTCGGCGCTTTCGGCGCCTCCAACATCATCAAGGATCCCCAGCTGAGCGTCTTCGCCGGCAACGGCACCGAGATTTTCCGCAACAACGGCTGGGAAACCGGACTCGACGCGGCACAGATCCCCGTGTTCTCACGCGAGGTCGGCGCCTTTCCTCTTGCCCCCGGCAGCAAGGATTCCGCGCTCGCCACCGACATAGCCGCCGGCTCCTACACGCTCCAGATCACCACGCCGACCGGCCAGGGCGGAGTCGGACTCGCCGAATTCTACGAGCTCGATGCCAACGGCCGCACCGTGAACCTCTCGACCCGAGCCCATGTTCGGACAGACGAAGGGGTTCTCATCGGCGGCTTTGTCGTGTCGGGCCCCGCCTACAAACGCCTGCTGATTCGCGCCGTCGGGCCAACGCTCGCTGCATTTGGCATCTCGGATGCCCTGGCCGATCCGGTTCTGACCATTTACTCCGGCCAGGAAATCGTTGCCTCCAACGATCGCTGGGAATCGACCGAGAATCCGACGGCATTCGCCAGCGCCAGCAGCAAGGCGGGAGCATTCGCACTCGCGCCCGGAAGCGAGGATGCGGCCTTGCTCATCACCCTTCCACCCGGCGCCTATACCACCGAGGTCAAAGGCAAGAGTGGCACCGAGGGTGTCGCCCTCCTCGAGATCTACGAATTGCCCTAATAAACGGGCATTACTGCCCGTCGAAGAGCGCGAAATAGCCTCCAGCCCCCGGAACACACGTCCCTGGCCAACAATCACTGCATATCATGTCGTCGCTCCCTCTTCGCCTGCTCCGCCAGATTGCGGCTTTCGCCGCCATCGGGGCATTATCGGCGATCTGCTCGATGCGGGCCGACCCGGTCATCACCGAGTTCATGGCCGCCAATTCCGCGAATCTGCGCGACGATGATGGCGCGTTTTCCGACTGGATCGAGCTGCACAATCCCGATCCCTTTCCGGTAAACCTCGAAGGCTGGTATCTCACCGACTCCGCGAGCAACACGACGAAATGGCGGCTGCCCGGCGTCACGCTTCCCGCGGATGGCTATCTGGTGGTCTTCGCCTCCAACAAGAATCGCTCGGATCCGTCGAGCCCGCTGCACACGAATTTCGCGCTGAGCGCCGGGGGAGAATACCTCGGACTCATCAAGCCCGACGGCACCACGGTCGCATCGGAGTTCGCGCCGGAGTATCCATCGCAGCAGGACAACGTGTCGTTCGGCCGCGTGCTGCTCGACGACGGCAGCGTCACGACCGGCTTCCTGCGCTCCCCGACTCCCGGCGCACCCAATGGCGGCGGAGGCGCGCTGAAGCTCGCTGAAACCGTGTCGTTCTCGCGCGAGTCCGGCCCCTTTTCCGGCACGACCACGATCGAGCTCACCGGCGCGCAACCCGGCCAGAAAATCCGCTACGTCATCCAGTCCGGCCCCACCGCGGAGCCCCCGCAGGTGACATCGACCGTGGCGGAGTACACCGGCCCCATCACCCTCGACCGCACCTCACTCGTGCGCGCGGCGGTGTTTTCCGCCGACGACACGCTGCAGGGCACGACCGCGAGCGCGCATTACCTGCGGATCGGATCCAGCCTCGCCGGCTTTTCCAGCCAGCTCCCGGTGCTCGTGCTCGACGACGAAGGCATCGGCGAGTTGATCAAGGACGAGCTTTACTATCCGTCCTGGGCTTATGGATACAACGCCGCGGCCCCCGGCCAGGGCACCTTCGCCGCCGCACCGATTCACCGCACGCCGCTCGAGACGACCGTCCGCGGAAATTCATCCGCCGGTTTCCCAAAGAAAGGCTACAATCTCCGGCTTCGCGATCCGCAGGGGGGCAAGCGAGCCCTCCCGCTCTTCGATCTGCCCTCCTACGAAAAGTGGGCGCTCGTCGCCCCCTGGAGCTTCGACCAAAACTACATCAACAACGCCTTCGTCTACGCGCTCTCTAACCGCCTCGGCCGCTGGGCCGCGCGCACGCAGTTCGTCGAAGTGTTCTTCAACGCGGACGGCGATGATCTCGATCTGCTGGATTACGCCGGCATTTATGTTTTGACCGATCGCGTCGAGACAGAGCGCGGGCGCATCGAGATCCCGGCACTTTCACCGTCCGACCGCGACGAGCCGAACATCACCGGCGGCTACATCGTGAAGATCGATGAACTTCAGCCCAGCGACGTCGGCTGGCGAACCAGCCACGAGCAGCCCGAAGACACTTATTCCGCCGTTGTTCTTCATGCGCCCGACGCGGACGACGTCACTCCCGAGCAACTCGACTACATCCGCAATTACGTGCAGCGGATGGAAGACGCGCTTTATCGCGACCGCGACGCCGGCTGGTCCCAACGCACGCACCTCGACTACATTGATCGTGCCTCATGGGTCGACCATCACCTGCTCAACGTGTTTGTGAGCAACCCCGACTCGTTTGTGCGCAGCGCCTATTTCCACAAGCCTCGAGGCGGAAAGCTCATTGCCGGCCCAGTGTGGGATTTCGACCGTGCACTTGGCGGCTTCTGGGACTACCGCGGCGACACCGCGCACACCTGGTCCGGCAGCATCGAACCCGACGTCGACTTCTGGCGCATCAGCTGGTGGGGCGTGATCGCACGTGACCCCGAATTTATGCAGGAGTGGATCGACCGTTGGCAGAGCCTCCGTGAGACCGAGCTCTCCACCGCCAGTCTGCACGCGCTCGTCGACCGCCTCGCGGACGAAATCGGCCCGGAAGCCGCCGCGCGTGACGCCGCCCGCTGGCCCGACAACGCCAGCGCGACCGGCAGCTATGCCGGCCAGATCGCGCAACTGAAAACCTGGCTGGAACAACGCGGGGAGTGGATCGACGCGCAGTTTCTCGCGCCGCCAGCCGTGTCCGAAAACGGCGCCTCACTGACCTTCGTCCCGCCCGAAGGCGCACAGCTCGCCTTCACGGAAGACGGCTCCGACCCGCGTTCTCTCGGCGGCGGACTCGCGCCCAACGCCACGCTCAGCGCCTCGCCGCTCACCGTCCCGGCCACCACCAACATCCACGTCCGCAGCTATCGCGCCGATCTCAGCGAGACGTTTCCCGGCAGCCCCTGGAGCGCTGCCGTCGGCGGCCCCGCCTCTTCGCCTCTTCGCCCTGCCGCGCGCATCATCAACATCTCGACGCGGGCGTTCGTGGGCGGCGACGAAAACGCCCTCATCGCCGGCGTCGTCGTAGCCGATACCGAAGGCAAACGCTATCTCACCCGCGCAATCGGCCCCACCCTCGCGGCCTTTGGCGCCTCAGGCGTTGTACCCGATCCGCAGTTGAGTGTCTTCGCGGCCAATGGCGTCGAGCTGTTCCGCAATAACGGCTGGGAAACCGGCCCGGACGCCGGCCAGCTTCCAGCCTTTGCACGTCGCGTCGGCGCCTTTCCGCTCGAAGCCGGCAGTCGCGATTCAGCCCTCGCCACTCCAATAACCGCCGGCGCTTACACAGTCCAGGTCACCACGCCTACCGGGCAGGATGGCATCGGACTCGCGGAGCTTTACGAACTCGATGGCAATGGCCGCACCGTGAATCTCTCCACGCGCGCACTCGTGCGTAGCGGCGAGGGCGCCCTGATCGGTGGCTTCGTGGTTTCCGGGCCGGCCCACAAACGCATGTTGATCCGTGCCGTCGGGCCCACACTCGCCGCCTTCGGAGTCGGGAACGCCCTTCTCGACACCGTCCTCACCGTTTACTCGGGCACCTCGATCGTCGCCAGCAACGACCGTTGGCAGGATGTGGACAACGCCGCCGCTGTTGCTGCTGCGACTCGTAGCGCGGGCGCGTTCGCACTCGCCACCGGCAGTGAAGACGCTGCGTTGCTCGTCACGCTTCCGCCCGGGCCTTTTACTGTCGAAGTCAGCGGCAAGGCCGGCGCCGAAGGCGTCGCACTCCTCGAGATCTACGAAGTGCCTTGAGTCCGGCGTTGGCGGGCCCGGCTGCGGAACGAAGCCGATCCGAGCCCTCTGGCCTCGGCTGCATAAACTCGCCCGGGCTGGCGGCAAGGCGGCGGTTTTCGTGCCAGAGCTCCTCGATCTCGGAAAACACAAGAGCCGCCCTCGTGAGAGGGCGGCCCGTGTGACCTAACACCAAGCAAACCGTAAGAACTACAAACATTCACCGTCCTTGCGGACAGTGCTGACTACGCGGAGATAGATGCGCGAGTTGGCGAAACGCTCAAAATTTGCGGAAAAAATTTCAAGCGACGCTCCAAAAACATGCAACTCACTCAGAAAGAGCGATTAAAACCATGTTTCAAATTCGCTCGCAAGCGATCAGAACGGAAAAGATGAAAGAATTTCTTCATCGTGTGCCGGTTTTCTTGCGACGCATCCGCGTGGCGTAGCGGAGCTGCGAAACACCTCCGAAAGACCCTCAGGCGGAAACGTCCCCGCGCCCTCCCGCTCGTCTGGGCATCAATACACCGTCACCGAATCGAACCCTGCACTCGTCGTGCCCGTCACCGCAGGCGCCTCTTCGGGATTCGCTGCCTTCTGCGGCGATGCCTTTAGCGGATACCGGAACACGTTTCCTTCGTAATTCCGGAAAACGATTTCGTCGTCGGTGATCTTTTCCACGTAATCGGGATTGATCGGCACCTTGCCCCCGCCGCCCGGCGCATCGATCACGTATTGCGGCACCGCGTATCCAGTCGTGTGACCACGCAACGCCTTGATGATCTCGAGGCCCTTGCGGACATCGACCTTGAAGTGCGCGCCCCCCGTGATCAGGTCCATCTGATAGAGGTAATACGGCCGCACGCGCATCCGCAGCAGCCGGTGCACGAGCGCCTTCATCACGTCCACATCATCGTTCACGCCCCTGAGCAGCACGCTCTGGTTGCCCAAAGGAACCCCCGCGAACGACAACCGCTCGCACGCGGCCCGCAGCTCGGCCGTCGCTTCCTTCGGATGATTCACGTGGATGCTCATCCAGATCGGCCCGTATTTTTTGAAAATCTCGCACAGCCCCGGCGTGATCCGCTGCGGTAGAAACACCGGAATGCGCGACCCGATCCGAATGAATTCCACATGCTTGATCGCGCGCAATCGCGAGATCAGGTGCTCCAGTTTCTTATCCGACAGCAGCAGCGGATCACCGCCCGAGAGCAACACATCACGGATCTCCGGATGCGCCTCGATGTAGCGCAGCCCCTGCTCGAACTCCGGGTGAAAATTGTAGTCCTGCGCGTTCGAGACGAGACGACTTCGCGTGCAATACCTGCAATAGGCCGCACACCGGTCCGTCACGAGAAACAGCACGCGGTCCGGATACCTGTGCACGAGGCCGGACACCGGCGAGTGTTCATCCTCGCCCAGTGAATCGAGCATCTCGCCGTCCGAAATCACCATCTCGCCCGCCCGCGGAATCACCTGCTTGCGAATCGGGCAATCCGGATTGTTGCGATCGATCAGGTTGAAAAAATAAGGCGTCACGGCCAGCGCCAGCTTCTGATTCGCATGCGCGCACCCGGCCCGCTCGTCGTCCGTCAACTCCATCAGCTCCTCGAGCTGTTCCAGACTCGTGATGCGATGCTTGAGCTGCCACGTCCAGTCCTGCCAGTCGCTCTCGGGAATGTGTTGCCAGAGTCCCTGGCCCTCGAACCAGGCGGCGCGATCTTCGGTGTAAGGCATTAGGTCGCGGAAGAGTTAGGGCCCTGGCGAAACGCTGTCAAATGACGCACCTCAAATTTCACCCGACGGATGGACACAGTCGCGTCCTTTCGGTGCGGGAACACCGCCGCCGCTTTTCATGGCTTTTCGCGTGGGACAATCTCCCAATGTCGCAGGAAAATCCGCGAAACCGCTTGGCAGCACCCGGCAGACGCATTTTCGTTCGGCTTTAATGTCCACGTCCAAGCCCGCAATTCTCGCCCTTGAAGATGGTTCGATCTTCCGCGGACGCGCCTTTGGCGCCGACGCCACCGTCTCCGGCGAGTGCGTGTTCAACACGTCGATGACCGGCTACCAGGAGATCCTCACCGATCCTTCCTACTTCGGCCAGATCGTCACGATGACCGCCGTGCAGATCGGCAACTACGGCATCAACGACGAGGACAACGAAGCCGCGACGCCCAAGGCCACCGGCTTCGTCGTCCGCGAGCTCTCACCCGTCGTCAGCAACTGGCGCGGCAAGGTCTCGCTCGATGCCTATCTGAAGAAGCACGGCATCCCCGGCATCAGCGAAGTGGATACGCGCGCGCTCACGAAGAAACTCCGCGTCGATGGCGCGATGAAATGCTGCCTCAGCACGCTGCCCCTCGCCGAGGCCGACGCCGTCAAACGCGCCCGCGAATGGCGCGACATGGCCGGTTCGGATTACGTGAAGGACGTCACGACCGATCATCCCTACATCTGGCGCCCCGACGATCCCGCCAATCACAACGCGCCCTATTTCCCCGTCGGCACCACGATGAACGCCGCCGGCGCTCCCGCGAAGAAGTTCCGCGTCGCCGCCTTCGACTACGGCGCCAAGCACAGCATTTTCCGCAAACTCGTGAACCACGGTTTCGAGGTGCAGGTCTTCCCCGCAACCGCGACGGCCGAGCAGGTGCGCGAGCACAAGCCGGATGCCGTGTTTCTCTCCAACGGCCCGGGCGACCCCGCAGCGCTGCCGTATATCCACAAAACGGTTACAGGCCTGCTGCCCGAGTATCCCATGTTCGGCATCTGCCTCGGCCATCAGATGCTCACCCACGCGCTCGGCGGCTCGACGTTCAAGCTCAAGTTCGGCCACCGGGGCGGCAACCAGCCGGTGAAGAATCTGGAGACTGGAAAAGTCTCGATCACCGCCCAGAATCACGGCTTCGCGACCGATGCCAAATCGATCGAAAGCCGCGGGGCGAAAGTCACCGAGATCAATCTCAACGACAACACCGTCGAAGGCCTCCGCCACGCGACGCTGCCCGTTTTCAGCGTGCAATATCACCCCGAAGCCGCTCCCGGCCCGAACGACGCCGACCCGCTCTTCCTCGATTTCTACAAGATGATCGAAGCGCGCAAAGCCGGGAAGATCTAGCCTAGCCCAGCCAAGCTTCGAACTTCTCCGCGTCCTCCGGCGTGTCCACGCCGATCGTGGGATCCTCCGTGATGTCGCACGCAATCTCGTAGCCGTTCTCGAGCACGCGCAGCTGCTCCAGTTTTTCGATCTGTTCGAGCCGCCCCGCCGGCAGCGTCGCAAACTTCTGCAGCAAATCGGCGTGATAGCCGTAGAGTCCGAGGTGCTTCAGGCAGGGATTGCTCTGCACCCACGCATCATCGACCACGCCGCCGCGATCACGGGCATACGGCAACGGCGAACGCGAAAAGAACAACGCCCGCCGTGCGGCGGTCGCCAGCACGACTTTCACCTGGTTCGGATTCGCAAAATCCACCGCGCGCCGAAACGGCGTCGCCAGCGTGGCCATCGGCGCACCGCCCGCGAGCAGCCGCGCCAGCATCCGGATCTGCGCGCCCGTCACGAGCGGCTCGTCCGCCTGCACGTTCACCACATGATCGGCCTTCACCGTCCGGTTCGCCTCCGCCAGCCGATCCGTCCCCGTCTGGTGCGTCGAGTTCGTGAGCAGCGCCTTGAAACCCGCACTCGTGACGCAGTCGCGCAACAACTCATGATCGACCGCAAACCAGAGCGGAAATTCCGGCGCTTCGCGCGCGATCCGCTCCGCGACCCACAGCACCAACGGCTTGCCCTTGATCGGATGCAGCAACTTGCGAGGAAACCGTGTCGACTCGAGGCGACATGGAACGATGATTGCGGTCTGTGCCATCGTGCGCCAGCCTGAGCACCGGTTTTTGGGTTGCAAGCCACCCGCACGGCCCGGACTTTGGCCGGTCTTTTCCGTCTCCATGAACAAAGCCGACGCGTCCTCCGCCCCTACTACGAATACTGTCACCAAGGAGCTCGTCGTGCAGAACAAAATGGGCGTTCACGCCCGTCCGGCCGCGATGATCGTGCGCATCACCAACAAGTTCAAAGCCGAGGTCATGGTCGAGAAAGACGATGAACAGGTGAACGGGAAGAGCATCATGGGACTCATGATGCTGGCGGCCGGAAAGGGTTCGAAGGTCAAATTCATCGCCACCGGCACCGACGCGCCCGCCATGCTCGCAGAGATCGAAGCGCTCTTCGCCCGGAAATTCGACGAGGCATGAGCTGCCCACGGAACACACAGAATACACGGAAAAAGGCGGCCCTCTACGGCCGCCTTTTTTGTTTTGGTCCTTCCGTGTGTTCCGTGGGCTAAATTCCGAAAAACCCCCGCGCGTTCGCCGTCGTCGTCGCCACCAGCTCGTCATAGCCGACGCCAAAAACCTCCTCCGCGGCAAACTCCGCCGTATGCCGGATAAATGCCGGTTCGTTCGGTTTCCCGCGATGCGGCATCGGCGTTAGATACGGCGCATCCGTCTCGAGCATCAGACGCGCCAGTCCCTGCGCCTTCGCCGCCGCGCGCACCGCATCCGCACTCTTGTAAGTCAATATCCCCGTGAACGACCCGAAGCCGCCGCGCCCCGTGAGCTCCCGCATCTCCGCCTCGCCTTCGGTAAAACAATGAAACACGACGCGCGTCCAATCGACGCCGCTCGTATCCACCATTTCCACACACTCCTGAAAGGCTCCGCGCGAGTGCACCACGACCGGACACCCCAGCCGCTTCGCGATCGTCAGCTGCGCCGCAAACGCGCCGCGCTGCCACGCGAGTATCTCCGCCGCCCGCGCCTCATCCTTCGGCAGATGAAATCGATCCAGCCCGCATTCTCCCAGCGCGACAGGTTTGGGCGCAACATCCCCGCCGAGCCGCGGCGCGCCGGAACCTTCCGCCCCGCCCCAAAACCCCTCGATCTGCGCCACCGCCGCCTCCCAGTTCGCCTCCACCGAACAGGGATGGAGCCCCACCGTGTAGCGCACAAATCCGCTCGCCGCGTGCTCCGCCGCGATCCCGCGATACAGCTCCCAGTCCTCCGGCGAAGTCCCGATCGTGATCATCGCATCAACCCCGGCTTCGCGCGCCCGCGCCAGCACCTCAGGCAGCGTACCCTTCCGTGCAAAACTTTCGAGATGCGTATGCGTGTCGATCAGACCCATGGGAGAAAGCTCCAGGATCCAGGCGCCAAGCTCCAGAGAAACTTCAAAACCCAACCCACAACCCGCGCGCTCCCGCCAGAAGTTTCAACGTCACCGCCTGGAGCTTGGTGCTTGGCGTTTGGCCATTCTCTGGAGCTTGGCGTCTGGATCTTGGATCTTTATTCGCAATACAACGCTCCGTATCGCCCTTTCAAATACGCCACCAGGTGCCGCGGCGACAGCTCCTCACCCGTCACCCGCCGCACCAGTTCCAGCGTGCCGAACCGCCGCGCCTGCCCGTGGATGTTTTCCCGCAGCCACCCGAGCAGCCATCCGAACTCCCCGCGCGCAAACTCCTCCTCCAGTTCCGGCCGCACCGCCCGCACCCGCGCCCAGAGTTGGGCTGCGATCATGTTACCCAGGCAGTAACTCGGAAAATAGCCGAACGCCCCGTCGCTCCAGTGCACATCCTGCAACACTCCGACCCGATCGTCGTGCGGCTCCAGCCCGAGCAGCTCGCGTGACGCCTCCCGCCACGCCGCCGGCAGATCCCGCACCGCGAGCGCGCCCGAGAACAGCTTCTTCTCGATCTCGAAACGCAGCACGATGTGCAGGTTGTAAGTGACCTCGTCGGCATCGACGCGAATCAACGTCGGCTCGACCGCATTCACCGCGAGATACAATTCCTCCGAGCTCAGCCCGGCCGTTTGCGTCGCAAAGCGCGCCCGCCAGCGCGGCTCGAAATAGCGCCAGAAGCCCCGGCTTCGCGCGACTTGGTTTTCCCACAGCCGGCTCTGCGACTCGTGCACCGCCATCCCGGCGCTGATTCCCAGCGCCGTGCCGAGATGCTCCGTCGGCAGGCCCTGCTCGTAAAGCCCGTGCCCGGTCTCGTGAATCGAGCTGAACAACGAGTCGAGCGGCTGATCCTCCTGATAACGCGTCGTCATCCGCACGTCGCTGCCCGTGCCCGAGCAGAACGGATGCAGCGACACGTCGATCCGCCCCCGGGCATAATCGAACCCCAGCGCCGCCGTCACCTCCCCCAAAAACGCCCGCTGCTCGTCCACCGGGAAACCACGCAGCTTCCCCGCGGCCGCGCGCGCCTGCGCCGCCACCCGCGACGCCGTGATTTCGCGCCCGAGCGGCACGAGGTCGCGCTTCAACTCCTCGAACAGCCGCTCCACCGTCGCGGCCGTCAGCCCCGGGTCGTGCTTGTCCAGCGCGTAGTCGTAGGGCGCGTCTCCACGATTCAGATACGCCGCCTCCCGCTGCGCCAGCTCGAGGTTTTTTTCCAGCACGGCGGCGTAACTCGCGAAATCGTTCGCCGCTTTTGCCCGGGCCCACGCGTGGTAACCACGGCTGCCCTGCGTGGCCTTCTCGCGCACAAACTCCGCCGGTAGCTTCGTCGCGCGATCGTAGTCGCGCCGCGCGTTCGCCACCACCGCCACCTGATCCGCCGTCAATTCCGATCGCCGGGCCTCCAGCGCGTCCAGCAGCTCCCCGATCCGCGGCACGCTCCCCGCCGCATGCTGCACCTCGGCGAGCGCCGCATGCTGCCCCGCCCGCTGCTCGGCCGCGCCGGCCGGCAGGTTCACCTGCTCGTCCCACCCGAGAATTTCACCGATCGTGCCGAGCGTGTGCGCCCGCTTCACCAGCGTCGTCAACTCCGTAAACAATACATCGAGACTCATCCCGAAACCGTCGCATCCGCCCGCTGCCCGACGCGAGCCTCGTCTCGGCTCCAACCCTTCGAGGGAAATTTTTTCACGCGAGGCTCAGTCATCGTTCGTCCCGGCGAGCTCGAACAACGTCTCGCCCGGCTCGATCGTCACGCTGCCGCCATCCGCTCGAAACCGCAGCAACGCCCCGCCGCCGTTCAGCGCGCCCGCCAGTTTCCGTTCCCCGAACCCGCCCGAAGTCACCGTCAACGGCAGCTTCCCGCGCACCCGCCCCCATCGCGCCGACGCCTCGATCGTGCAGCGCGCCGCCGGATCGATCCGCACGCGCACGTTGCCCCCGGCAGCGCGCAAGGTCGCCGGCCCACCGATGTCACGAGGGAAGCCAACGACTACGTCGCCCGCTTCCGCCGAGGCCTTCGTCGCACCATGCGCCATCATGATCTCCACGTCGCCGCTCGAGTTCTTCAGGTCCGCCCGACCACCGATCGTGCCCACCCGAATCAGGCCGCCCAGCACCCGCGCCGTGAGGTCGCCCGTGCAACGCGATACGATCGCGTCGCCAAACTCCGCGCGCACGTCCGCCGAACCTTCGATCCGCCGCAGGAAGATGTTCCCGTTTTCCACCCGGGCCGCGACCTGCCCCACGAGACTTCCGACCGTGATGCTTCCATTGATCGTGCTTACATTCGCATTACACCGCCGCGGGACGATCACGCGATACGCGAGGTCGATCTCGTTTTCCTCGTCCCACACGAAATGGATCCGAGACTCACGCTGATTGCGCCCGCGAATCGTCACCCCGCCGGCCGTGGCTCCAATCTCGAACTGCAGATCCGCCCGCCTGCGCCTCGCCTGTTCTTCGTCCCTCGCGTCGATTTCGATGTCCACGATCACCCGCACCTCCGCGGCGTCGCCCTCCTCCACATGGATCGAGCCACGATAAGTATCCAGTATCAGCATACACCCGGGCTCCACCGGAAACGTTCGCTCGATCCGCTCGTGCACTGCCGCGCCTTCCGATGCCAGCAGCGCCAGCACCACCGCGGACCATAACGAGACAACCACGCGACGATTCATGCTCGCCGCTCATTGTAGCGCTCTCGCCGCCGCCGCAAGTCGCCGCGCGGGGCGGGCTTTACCCGCACCGCACTGCGTAGCCGCCGCCCCTCCACGGCGGCGGCGTCCCCGATTCAATTCGAGCGCACCGTCACGCCGCCCCCGCTCGAGCGCACCTTCAAGAGCGGCCCGCCGCCGTTCACATCCCCCGCCAGCCGGCTCCGGTTGCTCGTCACTTTCTCCAGCGTGAGCGACAACCCTTCGACCTCCACTCCGCCGCCACTCGTCGAGGCGTCGAGCCGAAAGGCCGCGGTCTTGTCGACCGACACCCTCACGCTGCCACCCGACGTGCTCAAGGAGCAGTCCTCGGTCAACGGCCCCGCAATCGCCGCCCGAATGTTTCCGCCGCTCGTGCGCGCCAGCAGCGCATTCGTCGCGGAATCGATCCGAATATTTCCGCCCGACGTCGAGAGTTTCGCCGCCCCCACCACGCGACCGACGCTCACGTTGCCACCCGACGTCTCCAGCTCCACCGGGCCGCTCGCCGCATCGAGCGCGATGCTCCCGCCCGACGTCCGCGCATAGACCGGTCCACCCATCCGCCCCAGCGTGATCGACCCGCCGGACGTGCGCGCATTCACCCGGCCCGCCAGATCGCCGATCACGATGCCGCCACCCGAGGTCCGCAGGTCCGTGCCAAACGTCGCCGGCACCGACACGACAATATCAACGTTCACCGGCGGCCAGGACCCAAAACGGAAAAACGTCCGTTTCCGCTCATAACGCGACACCACGCGGACATCGTTTCCCTCCTGTTCGAACGTCAGCTCCAGGTCCTTCAACAACTCATCCGCTTCGCGATCGGAGTTTGCCCGAATCTTCTGCCGCGCGGTCACCTTGACCACCGGTTCCTCCGAGACTGCGACGCGAATGCCACCGCCTTGGATCTCGACGTGCAACGTGCCCGCGCCGGACACGGCAAACGATTTCTCGACCTCACGCTCGATCGCGGCTGAAGCGACTGCGGCACTGATCGCGAACAAAGCCGCGACGATCCAGAAACGGGAGGGCAATATGATGCGGGAGTGCATGGCGGTGAGAACACGCGCTGCGATCCGGGAGTTACACGAATTTTCGCCCGCCTGGCGCCGCTACACCTTCGTACTGTTATCGCATTTGAAATGGACCTGACTGCGCCGCAGTCCGTGCGCCCTGAGCGCCGAGGTCTGCGCCGGGTCGCGCCGTTGCAGGGCATAACGGCGTTGCTCCTCCGCCTCATCGGCCGCGGCGAGTGCCGCCACGCACACCATCGCTTCCGCCCGCGCGGGCAGCCGGTAAAGCGGGAAACCGGAATGGCGCGCGAGCCAGGTGACGGTCTGTTGAAACGGTTCGGATTGCGGCGAGCTCATCGGTGAATCGCGCACCTTACCGCCTAGCCCGCCCCGCGCAACCGAACTCTCAGCCATCCCAGCAGTCGAGACCCAGGAGCCAACAAAAGTGAGCCGAATTCTCAGCTCTCAACTCTCGACTCTCAGCTCTGAGCTCCGCCCGCCCATGCCGCCCACTCGTCTTCGGCGAAACCCACCAGCCCCACGCCTTCCCCGATCAGGAACGGCCGCTTCACGAGATTTCCGTTGCCCGAGAGCAGCGCCACCGCCTCCGCTTCGCTCATAGTCGGCAATTTCTCTCCGAGCTTCTGCTCACGATATTCCCGGCCCGATACGTTGAAGAGTTTTCGCAGCGCCTTCGCCCCACCCTGCCGCGCTAGCATCGCGCGCACCTCACCTGCGCTCGGCGGAGTCTCGCGGATGGCGCGCTCCTCGAACGCGATACCGCGCGCCCTCAGCCATTTCACCGCGCGACGGCATGTGTCGCAGTTCGAAAGCGTATACAGTTTCACCATCGGCCACACGTTACCTCACCCAGCTCGGGTCCTGAATCACAAATTGCCAGCGCCCGCGATATTGTCCCAGTTCGCCGTAAAATCGCAGCATCGCCCCCGCCGCGTACTCTTCCCGCAGCTTTTTCCGCAACGCCTCGTCGAAGCTCCACACATCGTACGTGTCGCCTAAAAACTCGACCGCCAGCCGGCTGCCTGGCGCGACACGCCCTTCGACGCGAAAGATTTTCCCTTTATAGTCATCCGTGCGAATCGAGGTCCCGGGAGGCAGCTTGCCCGGAGCGACCGCGACTTTCTCCAGTTCCACCTTGGCGAAATCGATCTTCGTGATCGGAGCGGGATCGCCGGCGCGAGCCGTCGACGGATTGCGGAGCTCGAGATATCGACCTCCGCGCTGGTCCTCCACCGTGATGAATTTCGCAGCCACCGGGAAATGATCGGAAAATCCGGCGCCCGCGGGGCCATCGAAGGTCCAGCGCGCCGGCAGCCCGCTGGTATTGGCGTTCAAGCCGGGGAATTTCGCCACGGTGAACGAGTTGTCGACATACTGCACCCCGCGAAAATCATATAGCCCGCGCGTAACGATCAGGTGCATAAGCGTGCCCCACTCGCCGCGATACGTGTCACTGCCTCGCTGTGCCGCCGGCAGCTCGAACCACAAATTATACAGCGCATGCAGCGCACGGCGAATCGCGAGCTCCTCGCCCTGCGCCCCAAGCACGTCATTTATCCCGGTCATCTTCATGGCCGGATAACGCTGCTTCTGATTATAGTGTGAATTGAAATCACCGCCGAGCACGATGTCCGCCTGCGGATCGGCCTTCAACAGCTCATCGATCCGCCCGCGCAAAGTCCGGGCATTGGCGATGCGGGTTGCCTCCGTCGCGACGTCGCTCGCGCCCGATTTCCAGTGGTTCGCAAAAATATACAGCGGAGCTCCGTCGACCTCCACCTGCACTTCGAGAATCGCACGGGCGTCGACCGTGGGATGCGAGCGCGCCGACTTCACCGGGAAGCGCGTGAACACCGCGTTCTTCTGCTCGAGCCGGCGGCTGGTATCGGACCCGACGACGTTCTCTGCGGCCACGATGCGATAACCGGTGATCCCCCGGTCCACCAACGCCTTCGCGAGGAGCGCTTCCGCGGGCAGATCGGCGATTTCCGGCGTAAACTTCGCGCCGAGCATGTCCTCGAGTTTCACGCCGGCATAACGCGCCAGCATGGCCGCGTAGTCCGGCCCCGCTTTCGCCGGCGTCTGGTCGACTTCCAACTCGGAGAGAATCAGAATATCCGGCCCGCGCCCGTTTTCGAACTGTGCGACCACGCGCGCTATATTCTTCAGCTTCGTCAACGCGTGCGCGCGGGTATATTTCTCCGGCTGGTAGTCCGCGAAGCCCGCGACCCCATCCACATCGAACAGATTCTCGACATTATAGGCCACCACCATGAACGGCCGCGCCGCCACCGTTGCCGCCATCATCACGGCGAGCGCACCTGCGAGCGCAGCCTTAAACAGTTTTCTCATGGCACGAGCGTTCGATTCCGCCGCACGAACGCAATCCAGCGCAGTCCCGATGCACGTGATCAACCAACAACAAAAAACCTTCCGTTGCAGGGCGCAACGGAAGGTCTGAATGGCTCGGAGTGAGATGAGTAGCCGAGAAATCGTTATCCGTTAACGCACCGGCGCGAGGCCGACCGTCGCGTCGACCCGGGCGAGCGCAGCGGCATAAGCGTCGTAATCGGCCGCGAGTTGCGCGCGGGCATTCTCCCACTCGCTCGCGCTGGCTTTCTGCGCCGCCTTGATGCTCTTGCGAAGCGCCTTCGCCTTGTCTTTCGCGTCGTCGGCCGCCGCATCAAACGAGCGCCGTCCTTCGGCGCTCATCTGGCTTGCGGAACTGCGCACGGAAGCCACCGCCGCTTCGCTCGATTTCACGCGGCTCTCGATGTCGGCGATGACTTGGTCGCGCGACTCATGCGTCGCGACGCGCAGCGTGGGCGTGAACGTCGCCGCATCCACCGCGGTGGCGACCGCGACCGTCGGGCGGCCCGTCGGCAACAGACCCGGATCGGTGGCCGTCACGCCGGGTGAGGGCGCGGGTTGCAGGATCGCGACGCGCGCCGGAGGAGGCGCTGGCTCGATCGTCCCGGCCGGGTTGGCCGTATCCTTATCGATCGCCTGGCCGTCGGCCGGCTTGACGTCGTCGTGTTGTCGCTGAGCCGGGAAGGGCGCGCGGCTCCAGTTGCTCCCGTTTTGTACGGCGGGCGGTGTAATGACGGTCGCTTGGCTGCTCGACTGTGCGAAGACGGGGGAAAGACCGGCACAGAGGGCGCCGATGGTAAGAGTAACAAGTGTACGCTGAGATTTCATAAGCAATTCCTTGTTGGGTTCGCGGCGTTAGTCCGGAACGGCGTATCCACGTTGCGCATGCGCGAGTTCTTTTACTTTGGAACGAACTCGCTCCCGCATCCTGCAAGGTCCGCCCTCCCTTAATGCTCCTTAGCGCAACACCCCAAGCGCCTGGGATATGCTCCCCATTTGACCTGCGGCGAATCCCTCGAACATCCTCGCGCCCGAATGACAGCGATTCTGGAAGTATCCGACCTGCGCGTGTCGCGCGGATCCACCGCGATTTTACGCGGCGTCGATTGGCGCGTCGATGCCGGTGAGCACTGGGCGATCCTCGGCGCCAACGGCTCCGGCAAGACTTCGCTGCTCAAGGCATTGACCGGTTATCTCTCGCCCACCGCCGGCGCACTCGCGCTGCTCGGCCGCCGCTACGGCGCGTGCGACTGGCGCGATTTGCGCCTGCAGATCGGCGTGGTGACGAGCGCGTTTGCCGCTTCGATTCCGCCAGCCGAAACCGCGCTCGACACCGTCGTCAGCGGAAAATTCGCCCAGCTCGATCTCTGGCACCGCGTCTCCCGCGCCGATCGCGTCGCTGGTCGGCGCCTGCTCGAAACCAGCGGCCTCGGCCATCTCGCCACCCGCGAATGGCTGTACCTTTCACAAGGCGAACGCCAGCGCGTCCTCATCGCCCGCGCCCTGATGGCGCAGCCGCGACTGCTCATCCTCGACGAGCCGTGCGCCGGCCTCGATCCCGTCGCGCGCGAGAAATTCCTCCGCTTCATCGACGAGCTCGCGCGCTCGCGCAGTCCGCGCGCGCCCGCGCTCGTGCTGGTCACGCACCACGTCGAGGAAATCATGCCGGCGTTCACCCACGCCTTGTTGCTGCGCGAAGGCACCGTCCTCGCCCACGGTCCGCGCGAACGCGTGCTGACGTCGGCCAATCTCTCCACGACGTTCGGTGCGCCATTGCGCCTCCGCCGTTCGCGCGGACGTTACGCGCTCGAGGCCGCTCGCGCGTGAATCCGCTGGCCGAGGTAATCGACACCCTGGGATTCGCCCACGTCGGGACCTACATCGCGCTCTTCCTCGCGACGTCGCTCCTCATGGTCTGGCGGCTCGAGGCGTTGCTCGACCACGGCCTCGAGGGCACCGCACTCGGCACGCTCGTGATGCCTTACTGTTCGGGCCTCGGGAATCTCATCTTCGTCGTCATCGTCGCGCGCAGCGATGGCCAGGGCCAGGAGGTCCTCACCAACTGCCTCGTCAACAACGTCACCAACCTCACGCTGCTCCTCGGACTCCCCGCGTTGTTCTGGGGCCTGCGACTCGACGCCGGCAAAAAATCCGCCAGGCCCGCAAAAGCCGGCGCAAAAAAAAGCTCCCGCGCCGCCGACTCGGCCGCCGCGACTCATTTTCAGCTCACGCGGCTCTCGCTGTTGTTCACCTTGCTGGCGGTCGTGTTCTTCAGCGGTGTCACGTGGGCACTCGGTTCCGACGGTCAGCTCGATGCGCGCGACGGCCTCGTCCTGGTCGCTTTGTTTCTCTTCTGGCAGAGCTTTCAAGTCTTCGACGTTCTGAAGCACAACATCCGGCAGCGCCATCGCTTTGGCCCGCTCTTCTATCTCGATCTCTTCATTGTCCTGCTCGGTGCCTACGGCCTCTACGAGAGCATCGACTGGCTCGTCTCGTGGCTCTCCGCACAGGACGGCGCCTTCATCAACGCATCTCACCTCGGTTGGATCACCGGCTGGCTGATGGTGCTGCCGAACGCGTTGCTCGCTTTCTTCTACGCTGCCCGCCGTCGCGCCGACATCACCTACGCCTCGCAGGTCGGCGACGGCCACATCTGCATCCCGCTCTGTCTTGGGCTCAGCGCGATCCTGCATCCGATCGCCGTGCCGGCCTTCTTCGAAATCGGCATCGCCATCCTCGCCGTCGCCGCCGTGCTCCACGCGACCTGCGTGACTCTGGCCGGCGGCCTGCCGCGCTGGATGGGCTGGCCGCTCATCGCGGGCTACGCCTGGTTCCTCGTCGCCGGCCTGATGTAGAAAAACCGGTCCCTCGCTGTTTTCAGTAGGTCGATGGCTCCGCGGTCGGAAGCCCGGAAGGGGCGATATTCGAAAGCCATGGGCAACGCCCCCTGCGCGCTACCGCGTAGCCCTGCTCGGGAGAGCAGGGATCGTAGGGAAATTGAACATCTACAAAATCCCGCCTCGCCCGAGGCGGGCTACAGCGATCGGCATAAAGACGCCCTGAAAGGGCGACACCCGCATTCCGTTTTCCGACGTCTTCAGCCCAACGGATCGGCACGAAATTTTTCGCCGAGCTCGAACAACACCGCCTGCACGCCGAGCCATTTTCCGTCCGCCCGAATTTCCGTCAGCGTCTTCACCGTGTGGTTCAAAACCAAATAACTCGCCGGACCGATCTTCATGAACGCGTCGTAACGCGTGTCCGCCGCATCCGGCACGAACTCGATGTCGCCTTCGGAAAACTCCCGCCCCGCCGCTCGCGCGCGCAAGGGCTCCGCGTCGCTCGACAGATTGCGCCGAAACGCCTCAGGCCTCGGTCCGTCGTAAGCCACCACGCCCCCGCCTTTCGGCGCCAGCGCCAGAATCGCCCACTCGTCGAACACGGGCTTCAGATAGCACGCACGCATGCGATCGAAGGCCGTTTGGATGTGACGACGGGCGGTTTCTAAGTCCATTCGTCGCGAGAAAGGTGAATCGCGTTCGCATGGCAAGCCATGCTCTGCGCTTCACGATTCCTTTAACCAGCACCACTCGCAAACGCGGTCCCGCGCCACCCTCTAAAGCAATAAACCGCCCGCGATGTAGTTCTTCAGATGCTCCGCCTCCGTGCGATGCTCATCCGCCATCCAACGCGTGATGTCGCCAATCGAGATCGTCCCCGCAAGCTTCCCGCCATCGATCACCGGCAGGTGCCGGCACCGCTTCTCGGTGAAAATTTCCATCGTGTCTTCCATCGTCGTCTCCGGAGAAATCGTAATCACGCCCGGCGTCATCACATCGCTCACGCGGGTCTTGTTCGGGTCCAAACCGGAACCCACCACGCGTCGCAACACATCGCGCTCCGTGAAGATTCCCACCAGCGCTCCTTCATCCAACACCAACACCGAGCCAACGCGATGACGGTTCATTTCAGCAACAGCGTCGGCGACACTCACGGTCGGCGGCACGGAGTAAACAGTCCTGCCTTTTCTCTCCAGAATCGCAGTAATGGGTACATTCATATTGGTAACCAAGGGGGTGCCCCAAGTGTGCGCGCGGGCAAAGCCCCTGCAACCCGAAAGCCCGGAATCTCCCGCGAAAACCCGCGCGCGTCTCGCCTCGTTGTCTTGTATCGCGCTCGCGTCTCGCACCTTCGTCCCACTTGGATGTCTGTGCCCTATGAGCGCAGGAAAAATCCTTCTCGTCGTCGTCGGTCTCCTCATCGCCGTCCTGATCCTCGTCAGCTTCTGGGTCGCGGGCACGTTCAACCGCCTCGTCGGATTGCAGCAAGCCACCGACGCCGCATGGGCTCAGGTTCAAAACGTCTACCAGCGGCGCGCCGACCTCATCCCGAACCTCGTCAACACGGTCTCCGGCGCCGCCAATTTCGAGAAGTCCACGCTCAACGAGGTCGTGTCCGCCCGCGCCTCCGTCGGCCGCATGCAACTTCCCCCAGGCACCGCGCCGACCGATCCGCAACAGCTCGCCGAATTCGAGCGCGCCCAGGCTCAGCTCGGTGGCGCCCTCTCGCGCCTGCTCGTCGTCGCGGAACGCTACCCCGACCTGAAAGCGACCGCCGCTTTCCGCGATTTGCAGGCGCAGCTCGAAGGCACGGAAAACCGCATCTCCGTCGAACGCGGCCGCTTCAACGAAGCCGTCCAGGCTTACAACACCGCCATCAAACGTTTCCCCGCCGTCATCTTCGCCGGCATGTTCGGTCACACCGCGCGGCCGTATTTCACCGCCACCGCCGGCGCGGATCGCCCGCCGCCGGTGAACTTCGACTTCGGCGCAAAAACCGCGCCGCAACCCGCCCGGCCGTGAACGCGCCGAAACCAGCACGCGCCATTCTCCCGCTTCGAACCTCAGCGACGGGATGTCACGAGCGCCCGTTCGCGGGCTGGTCGTCGCGGCCATTCCTCCTCCTCGTCCTCGCGTTCCTGCTCCCGTTCGTCGCAGCCCACTCCCACGCCGCCGAGACGATCCCGCCCGCCCCGCGCGATCACTTCAACGACTACGCCGGCGTCGTGCGCCGCGAAACCGCCGCCCAGCTCAACGCCGAGCTCGTACAGTTCGAACGCGACACCTCGAGCCAGCTCCTCGTCGCGATCTATCCGAAGATGCAGTCCGACTCCTCCGTCGAGGACTACACCGTGCGCGTCGCGCAAAGCTGGCGCGTCGGCCAGAAGGCGCGCGACAACGGCGCCGTGCTTTTCGTGTTTCAGGAAAGTCGCGATATCCGGCTTCAAACCGGCTACGGCCTCGAGGGCGCGCTGCCCGACGCCCTCGCCAAGCAGATCATCGAAAACGAAATCATCCCGCGGTTTCGCGCCGGCGATTTCGACGCCGGGCTCACCGCCGGCGTGCGCGCGATGATGGCCGCCGTGCGCGGAGAATATCGCGGCACCGGCCGCACAAACGCCGACGCCCGCGGCCGCTCGTCGGGCGGCGGCGTCAGCGGCCTCGTCGTGCTGGTCACGTTTGCGCTCATCTTCCTCGCCGGCCTGCGCTCCGCGAGTCGCCGCGAAACCGTCTACGGCCGGCGCGGCCGGCGCACCGTGTGGACGGACCGCGGCGGCTGGGGTGGCGGTCTCGGTGGCGGAGGCTGGGGCGGTGGAGGTGGTGGCGGAGGAGGCTCGTTCTCCGGCGGCGGTGGCAGCTTCGGTGGCGGAGGCGCAGGAGGAAAATGGTGATGAGCATAATTCCAACCGTTCCCCATATCGACGACGTGCGCGTCGTGGCCGCGATTCGCGACGCCGAGCAAAACACCTCCGGCGAGATTCGCGTCGTGATCTCGCGTTTGAAAGTCGAGGACGCCGTCGCCGAAGCACGCCGCCAGTTCGAGCGCCTCGGCATGACGGCCACCGCCGCGCGCAACGGCGTGTTGATCCTCGTCGCGCCGCGCAGTCACACGTTCGCCGTGATTGGCGATCTCGGCGTGCACGAGAAATGCGGCGATGCCTTCTGGCGCGCGCTGGCCGATGCTATGACGGAACACTTCAAACGCGCCGAATTCACCGCAGGCCTCGTCCTCGGCATCCAGCGCGCCGGCGCCCTGCTCGCCGAATATTTCCCGCGCACGCCCGACGACCGCAACGAGTTGCCCGACCGCATCGAGAACGTGGAGTGAACCCCTGAAGTGCGGCGCCTCGGCACCGCACTCCAAAGCCCTCCGAAGAAAGCGATCGTCGCTCAGCGCCCGAACAACTTGTCCAGCGCGCTGAGATTCTTGATCGGCGCGAGTTTCTTTTCCGTCACCGGCGCCGCGACAATCGGCTTCGCCTCCGGCGGGCGGGGCCGGCTCTCCGTGCTCGCCTGAGTTCCCTGCCCGATCTTGCCCTGCAACGCCGCCAGGGCGCGATCCAGCTTCACCGTCGACACCGGTTCCGCCGTGCCCAGCTCCTGCGCAAACACGCTCACGCGAAACTCCTCCACCAGCCAGCGAAACGCCTCGCCGCCTTCCCGCCCGCGCAGCTTTTCCGCCGCAGCCGCATACGGGGCGAACTGCGCCGCACGCTCCGCATCCTTCGCCGGATTTTTCCGCGCGCGCTCGGCCCGCAGCTTCATCGCTTTCAAATAACGCGGCAGATGCGCGAGCTGCACGTACGGCGTGCGCCGCAAGAAATCCACCGGCACCAGTGCCGCCACTTCGCCCGCCATCGTTGCGGGCGCACCCGGCAGCACGAGCAACTCGTTGCGCAGCGTCAGAATCTCGCGCAGCAAATCCACGAACCTCGGCACGAGCCCGCGCAAATCCGCTTTCGCTTTTTCCACCGCCGCCGCAAACGCCGCCCGCGTAAGGTGGGGCAGGCTCTCCGAACCGGCCTGAGTTCCACCACCGCCGCCTCCGCGGGCCAGCCGTCCCGCATCGCACACCCACGCCCGAATCGCCCCAAACGCCTGCTCCTGCAATTCCTCCATCGGCCCCAGCATCGCCGCGAGCGGGCCCACCTCGCGCATCGCCCGCAGATCGCGTTGCGTCCACATGAGGTCATGCCCGAGTTGCCGCTCCAGCAGCACGCTCACCGCCCGCCGCGTCGCCTCGCCCGCCTCTTCCGGCGTCTTGAAAAGCCAGCGCGCCACGCCGCCCGCTCCGGCGCGCAACCCGGGAAACGCATACACCGGCGCGCCCGCCTGCTCCGTCACCAGCACGCGTTCCGGAATTTCGTCCCACGCCCAGTTCGTCTGCTCCGGCGTCTCCCATTTCGCGCGCACCGCGCGCCACGCCACCGGATCCTCACGCGCCACCGCCACGCTCGCCTCGCGTGATTGCGACACCAGCGCCGCCCGCACCTCCGCCAGCTCGCGACTCGCCGCGAGCACGTTGCCCGCCGCGTCCACCACGCACACCCGCACGCGCAGATGCTCCGGCGGCGGCTTGTCCGCCCAGACCGCCGGATCGATCGAAATGCGAAACCGCTCCGCGATCTGCGCCGCGAGCGCTTCCGGCAACGACTCGCGCCCGCCCGTGAGCCGGTACCGCGACGCGAGCTGTGTCGCCAGACTCTTGGCCGTGTCTCCGAGCGGCACAAATCCGCGGCGCAACTCTTTCGGTAGCGCGCGCAAATAGTGCTCCACCTTCGCCTCGAGATGCCCCGGCACCGCCCAGTCCAGCGTCGCTGGCGTGAGCGCCTCGGCCTCGCGCACGTTCACCTCGAGCGTCACGCCGTCGTCTTCCTGTCCCGGCTTGTAAGCATAGTTCAACGGCAGCGCACGGTTCTCGATCGGCAGCTCCTCCGGAAACGCATCCGCATCGTGCGCGATCGTCTCCGGATCGCGCAGATTCTCCGGCTCCATCATCAGAAACCGCGGCTCCTCCGCCTTCCGCGAGCGCACCAGATCCACCAACTCCCCCACCGAACTCACCCCAACGTCGGCTTCCCCTTTTTCGCCGAGGCGGGGCCGGCTCTCCGAGCCGGCCTGAGTTCCAGCCCCCGCACCACCTCCGCGTCCGCCGCGGCCTTCCGGCATCAACCGCGCCGCATAAAACCGATACGCCGCCTCATCCAGATTCAGATAACCGCTGTCGCGCGCCCGCGTGAGCAGGTCCTCGAGTTTTTCCCGCACCGCACGATTGTGCGCGATGAAGTCCAGCGGGAACACGATCGTGTCGTTCACCAATCCTTCGCGAATGAAAATCTCCGTCGCGTGCACCGGATCGATTTTTCCGTAGCTCACCGCGCGGCTGTCCAACTCGAGCCCGTAAAGCCGCGTCCGCTGCTTCACCATCACGCGGCCGTTCTGCTCGTTCCAAAACGGCTCGCTGTGCGCCACGCGCACGATGTGCGCGCCCAGCTCCAGCGCCCACTGCGGATCCAGCCGCGCGCAGGTCCGCGCATACAGCCGCGTCGTCTCCATGATCTCCGACGCCATGATCCAGCGCGGCCGTAGCACGGGCGTCCCGCCCGGGTTCTTCTTTTTTTCCTCGCGCCGAAACAGCACCGAGCCGGGAAACAACGTCACGCGTCGCGCGTGCGTCGCCTTGTAGCCGCCGTTCTCCTCGTCCAGCAACGCGATGTTCCCGAGCAGGCCCGCCAGGATGCTGCGATGAATCGCTCGATAGGGCGGCGTGCCGAAGAGCGTCGCTTTCGCGTCCACTTCCTTCAGCCCGTGAAACGCCGACGTCAGCTTGAAGTCATCGCGCTCCTGCAGCACGTCGAGCAACTGCGCATGTACATCGCGCCACTCTCGCATCCGAGTGTAGCTGAGAAAATGATCCTTGCAGAAACGCCGCAGCCGCGCCTGCGACATCGTTTCAAACTCATCGTAAAACGCATCCCAGACATTCAGCAACGTGAGGAAGTCCGAGTCGGGATGAACGAAGCGCCGGTGCGCCGCATCCGCCTGCTGCTGCTTGTCCATCGGCCGCTCGCGCGGATCCTGGATCGAAAGCCCCGCCGCGATGACCAGCACCTCGCGCAACGCCTTCTCCGCCCGCGCCTGCAAAATCATCCGCCCCACCGTGGGATCCACCGGCAGCCGCGCCAGCTCGCGTCCGATCGGCGTGAGCTCCCGCGTCAACGTCCCCCGCGCCTCCTCGCCGCCCCCGCTCGCGCCCGTTGCCTCGGCCGCGCCCGGTGCCCCCGCTGCCCCGGGCGCCTCGGCCTCCAACCGTCGCGTCGCCGCCCCGCCCGCCGGCAACCGTTTGTCATCTAATGGATGACAACGGGCCGCCGCCGTCTCGATCGCGCCTACTTCCTCCAGCAGCGCGTAACCAGCGCGGATCGATTTTCCCGCCGGCATGTTGATGAAGGGAAACCGCTCGATGTCGCCGAGCCCGAACGCCTTCATCCGCAGGATCACGTCCGCGAGATTCGCCCGCTGGATCTCCGGCTGCGTGAAGCGTGGCCGCTCCAGGTAGTCCTTTTCCGAATACAGCCGGATGCACACGCCGTCCGCCACGCGGCCACTGCGGCCCTTGCGCTGATCCGCGCTCGATTGCGACACCGGCTCGATCGGCAGCCGTCGCGTCCGCGCCTGGGGCGAATACCGACTCAGCCGCGCCAGGCCCGTATCCACCACGAAACGAATACCCGGAATCGTCAGCGAGGTCTCCGCGATGTTCGTCGCGAGCACGATCTTCCTCCGCTGCGTCGCCGCAAACACCCGCTGCTGCTCCGCATTCGAGAGCCGCCCGAATAGCGGCACGATCTCGCTGTCGCGCAGCCGCCGGCCTTCGAGCAGCTCGCGCACCTCGCGGATGTCCCGCTCGCTCGGCAGGAACACCAGCACGTCGCCGGTCGTGCTCTCGCGCGCGATGCGTTCCACCGCCTCCACCGTCCCATCGATATAGTGCAACGCCTCCGCTTTGGCCGACGCCACCGCCGCCGCGTCGTCTTTGTCCTCGTTTTCGTCGTTGTCCGCGTAGTCCCGCCCAAACTCGTCCAGCGGCGCGTAAATCACCTCCACCGGAAAGGTCCGCCCTTCGACGAGCACGACCGGCGCGCCATCGAACGCCGCGCTGAATGCCTCCGTGTCGATCGTCGCGGATGTGACGATGATCTTCAGCTCCGGCCGCTTGTAACGCAGCGTCCGCAAGTGCCCGAGCAGGAAATCGATGTTCAGCGAACGCTCATGCGCCTCGTCGATGATGATCGTGTCGTAGTCGCGCAGCATCGGATCGCCCTGCACTTCGGCGAGCAGCATGCCGTCGGTGAGAAACTTGATCACCGTCTGCGGCGTGGTCTGGTCGTTGAAACGAATCTTGCAGCCGACCTCACGCCCCCAGGCGACGCCCAGCTCCTCGGCGACGCGCCGCGAAACCGATAGCGCCGCGACGCGACGCGGCTGCGTGCACGCGATCCGGCCCAGGCTGCCGCAGCCGGCCGCGAGACACATTTTCGGGATCTGCGTCGTTTTTCCCGAACCTGTCTCGCCCGCGAGAATCACGACTGAATTCGCCTGGATGGCTGCGGTGATTTCCTCTGCGCGCGAGCTGATCGGCAGCTCGGGCGGGAACTCCAGTCGGAAGGGAAATGGTTTCAAGCGAGGGCGAACGTGAGAGTGAAAGTGAGAGGGAAAGGGAAAGTGAGGCTGAGAGTCGGCGCGAAAACCATAACGAATCCGAAGCCCCGAATCCACTTTCTCTCTCATTTTCACTCTCACTCACTGTTTCACCTCCACTTTCCCTCTCACTTTCACTTTCACTCACCGTTCATGCAGCAACCGCCGCTCCTGCCCGAAGAGACACTAGCGCGCGTGCTCCGGCTCGCGAAGCTGGATGGCACGAGCGTACTCGTGCTCGGCGCGATGTTCGCCGTGATGGCGGCCGCCGGTGGCGAGGCGCGCTTCGCGATCATCGGCCTCCTCGCCGCCGCTGCCGGCTCGATCGAGCTGCACGGCGCCGCGCTGCTTCGCCGGGGCGAAACCCGCGGCGCGCACTGGCTCATCGCCAGCCAGCCGTTCCTGCTCGCCGTGATCTACGCGTATTGCGTGCTACGGCTCACGCACTTCGAGATGCCACCCATTCCCGAGCGGTTTCGCGACGCCCTGAATCTCAGCGCGCAACAACTCGGGATGACCGTCGAGGAGTATTTCCGAATGGTGAATCGGCTGACCGCACAGGTCGTCGCCGTCGCCGCAACATTCTATCAAGGCTGGATGCTGTGGTATTACTTGCGCCGCCGCCGCGCCGTCGAACAAGCACTCGCCGAATAACACCGGCGGTGTGGCACCGGCATTCCGCCGGCTTGTCGTCAGCCAGTCGGGCGTTCCGACCTGAAACTTGCGCAGCGACCCGCCCCACCTACCGTCGCCGCATGTCGAAGCAGCGCTATATCGAGGCGAAGCAAAAATGGGCCGAAAAACAAAAAGCCCGCGGCGTCACCGCCCGCGCCATCGCCTCCCGTGATCGTCTGCCGCCCGGCCAAAAGCTGACCGACGGTTTTCCCGTGCTCGATCTCGGCGTGCAGCCGGAAATCCCGCTCTCGGAATGGAAACTGAAAATCGACGGCCTCGTCGAAAAACCAACCGAGCTCACCTGGGACCAGCTCAACGCGCTGCCGCAAGTCGAGGACGTGAGCGACTTCCACTGCGTGACCACATGGAGTAAATACGACTGCCGCTGGGGCGGTGTCGCATTCACGACCCTTTATGAGCTCGCCCAGCCGAAGCCCGAGGCGCGCTTCGTTTATTTCACGAGCTACGACGGCTACTCGACCAACGTCGCGCTCGGCCAGTGCCTCGATGACGACGTGCTCATCGCCACCTCGTTCAACGGCGCGCCGGTTCCCCGCGAACACGGCGGCCCCGCGCGCGTGATCATTCCGAAACTCTACGCCTGGAAAGGCGCGAAGTTCGTCAGCGGCATCACCTTTCTCGCCGAGGACAAACTCGGCTTCTGGGAAGTCCGCGGTTACTCCAACACCGCCGATCCCTGGACCGAAGATCGCTACGCGTGAGCTCGTGAGTGCGTCCAGCCGCCAAGAAACGCTGAAAAAGCTAATCGGGCTCCAATGGAGCAGACATTACAGGACGCACGTCCTTACCACGAATCCGTGGATTCAAAGAATCCGTATTAGTGTCTATTACTCTATATAGCGGTTAAAGCCTGCGGGATTCAGATTCATCCACCGCGCCCGGCTCGTTCCAATTCTCGAACCACCTCGCGTCCGCGTCCGCGATCTCGCGCACGCGCACTAATCCCTCCGCCACCGCGCGGCCGATGAGCGTCTGCAGCGAATACTCCCCCCGCGCCAACGCCTCCCACGCGAAGTACATCATCTCGCGCGGGTAAATCGCCGCCAGCGGTTCGAAAAAATTTCCCGCGTCACGGCGTCGGCCGACCGCTCCCACGCCGTGCGCGCACTCGCCGCACAGTCTCAAGAACCACGCCGACGTGATCCGCGGCAGATCGATCGCCAGCACCGCCACGTGCGTGCGAGCACTCCGCTCCAGCGCCGCCGTGATCCCCACCATCGGCCCGCAGCCCGGCATCGAATCATACAGCATCGCCGCAAATTTCCCTCTCTCCCCCTCTCCCCTTCGTCCCACCGAAACCGCATCCCGCGCCCATCGCTGCTCCGGCCGGGCCGACAGAAAAATCTCCGCCGCACCCGCCGCGCGCAGCAGGTCGCGTTGCCGCTCCCACATCGCGCCCTCGCCTTCCGGCGCGGGCAGCAGCGCCTTGTCGCGCCCCATCCGGGTCGAACGCCCCGCCGCCAACACTACGCCATCAAACAAAATTCCGCGTATCGATTCCTTCATGACGACGACCCGCGAAGTTACTTCCCGTTGGACAACTTACAACCCGAACCCCAGCCTGCCCGCCCCCACCATGGCAGAGACCAACCGCCCCCTCGCCAATCGCATCCTGATTGGCCTCGTGCTCGGCATCATTGCCGGCGTGATCACGCTCGCGATCGGCAGCGTCGCTCCCGGCCTCCTGGTCTTCATGCGGCAAGTCGCAACGCACGTCCTCGATCCGTTCGGTCAGATCTTCCTGCGGATGCTGTTCTTCGTGGTGATCCCGCTCGTGTTCGCATCGCTTGCCAGTGGCGTCCTGCAACTCGGCCGGCTCGACCGCCTCGGTCCGCTCGCCGGTCGCACGTTTGCCCTTTTCTTCTTCAACATGCTGATCGGCGTCGCGCTCGGCCTGATCATGATGAACGTGCTCCAACCGGGCGATCACCTCGCGCCCGAGGCAAAAGCCCAGCTCATGCAGGAGTTCGGCGGCGTGGCGCAGAAACACGTGGCCACCAATCAAGCCGCCCCGCAGATGAACCTCTCGACGCTGGTCGAGATGTTCATGCCACGAAATCTCTTCGGCGCGGTCGTCGGCCAGACCCGCACCACGATCGGCGATGTGCTGCCGCTCATCCTTTTCGCGATCCTCGTCGGCGCCGTCGCCACGCAACTCGATCCTGTACGACGCCAGAAGATACAGAACGGTCTCGAGCTCGTGAACGAGTTGATGACGGGCATCGTCAACTTCGCGCTGCGCCTCGCGCCCTACGCCGTGCCGGCAATGATCTATAGCGTCATCATCAAGATCGGTGTCGATATCATCATCGCGCTCGGCGTCTTCGTGCTCGGCTGCGTCCTCGTGATGTTGATCCACCTCTTCGGCACGATGTCGGTCTGGATCAAGTTCTGGGGCAAACGCCGCCCGGCACAGGCGTGGAAAGACATGCGCGCCGTTCTGATCACCGCGTTTTCCACCAGCTCCAGCGCCGCGACACTCCCCACCGCGCTTGCTTGCGCGAAGGACACGCTCAAGCTTCAGCCCAGCGTCGCCGGGTTCGTCCTGCCCTTGGGCGCCACCATCAACATGAGCGGCACCGCGCTTTACGAGGGCTGCGTCGTCCTCTTTGTCGCCCAGGTCTTCGGTGTCGATCTCTCCGTCTCGCAACAAATCACGCTCCTCTTCCTCTCGGTGCTGAGCGCCGTCGCGGTCGCCGGAATTCCCGGTGGTTCGCTACCGCTGATCGCCGGCCTGCTCGCCACGTTTGGCATTCCACCCGAAGGGATAGGCATCGTGCTCGGCGCGGACCGCATTCTCGACATGGCCCGCACGACGGTAAACGTCGGCGCCGATCTCGTGACCGCAATCGTGGTCGACGCCCAGGTCACCCACACGGAAACCGCCACGTAGTGCAGGCCTTCCAGAGACCCTGGGGGCCGTGGGATTCCCCCGGTCACCCGCGACCGCGCCGCCTCACTTCACTAATAACGGCTCCGGCTCCGCGCCTGCCGCCTGTTCACCCAGCGCCATCCGCTTTCGCGTCTTTGCCGTGAACTTGTCCATGTAGACATAAATCACCGGTGTTATATAGAGCGTCAGCAGCTGCGAAACGACCAGCCCGCCCACCACCGCCAGGCCGAGCGGCCGCCGCGAGTCCGCCCCGGCACCGAGCCCCAGCGCGATCGGCAACGCCGCCGCCAGCGCCGCGAATGTCGTCATCATGATCGGCCGGAAACGTACAAGACACGCCTGCACGATGGCCTTCTCCGGCGAGGATTCGCCCTGCCCGCGCGCCGCCAGCGCAAAGTCGATCATCATGATCGCGTTCTTCTTCACGATGCCGATCAGCAGGATGATGCCGACATAGCCCATCACGTTCAGCTCCTCATTGAAGAGCCACAATGTCGCCAGCGCGCCGAAGCTCGCCGCCGGAAGCCCCGATAGAATCGTGATCGGATGAATGAAATCCTCATACAGGATTCCCAGCACTATATAGATCACCAGCACCGCCATGATCAGCAACACTCCGAGCCCCTTCATCGACGAGGCAAACGCCTGCGCCGACCCCTGAAACCCATAACTGATCGTCGCCGGCAGCGTGTTCCGCGCGAGCTCGGTCACGGCCTCTGTCGCCTCGCCCAGCGAGTAACCGGGCCGCAGGTTGAACGAGATCGTCACCGCCGGCACCTGCCCGAGATGGTTCACCGTCAACGGTCCGACTTCGCGCTTCAGCTGCGCCACCGTGTCGAGCGGCACCGGCTTGCCACTCTTGCTCCGCAGATAAAGCAACGAAAGCGCCTCCGGGTTCCTCTGAAACTCCGGCGCCATCTCCATGATCACGAAATACTGGTTCGTCGGTGTATAAATGGTGGAAACCTGCCGCGAGCCATACGCGCTATAGAGTGTCTCTTCGATCTGCTGCGGCGTGATGCCCAGCGTCGACGCGCGGTCGCGATCGATCTCAACGCGCAACTGCGGATTGGAAATCTGCAAGTCCGAGTTCACATCCTGCAACCCATCGAGACCGCGCAGCTTCGACTCCATGCCCTGCGCCGCCGCATACAGCTCTTTCAGATCGCTGCCAAACAACGTGAATTGGTACATCGCGCGGGAGAGCGTCCCGCCCAGCCGGATCGGCGGCAGCACTTGCGGATATACACGGAACCCCGGAACCGCGGCGAGCTGCCGGCGCAGATCCTGCACGACATCATTTGCGTGCGGCCGCTGATCGCGCGGTTTCAGCTTCATGAAAAAGCGCCCCTGGTTGGAGGTCGCCGTCAACGATCCTCCAGCGCCAATCGACGACATGAACGACTCGACCGCCGGATGCCGCGCGATGATCGCCGCCGCCGCCTGTTGATGCCGCACCATCTCGGCAAACGACACATCCTGCGCCGCCTCCGTCGGGGCGAAAATCTGCCCATTGTCGTCTGTCGGAATGAACCCCGTCGGCAGAGCTCGCCCGACAATCACCGTCAGCGCGATCATCGCGAACGCCACCAGCACGGTCGCCACCCTGTGCCGCATTGTAAACCGCAACGTGCGCTCGTAGAGCCGCACCATCGCGTTGAATACACTCTCCATCGCATGATAGAATCCGCCATGCTCCGGCGTAGCACGGGCGTCCCGCCCGTGGTTTTGTCCCGATCGATGCGGTTTCAAAAACCGGCTGCACAACATCGGCGTGAGCGTCAGCGACACCAGCCCCGAGACCAGGATCGACGCCGTGATCGTCACCGCAAATTCATGCAACAGCCGGCCGACCAGTCCGCTCATGAACAGCACCGGCAGGAATACCGCCACCAGCGACAGCGTCATCGACATGATTGTGAACCCGATCTCGCCCGCGCCTTTGAAGGCCGCCTCGCGCACCGGCATCCCCCGCTCTATATAGCGCACGATGTTTTCAAGCATCACGATCGCATCATCGACCACGAACCCCACCGAAAGCGTGAGCGCAAGCAGCGACAGATTGTCCACCGTGTAGCCGAAGAAATACATCGCGATGAACGTGCCGAGCAGCGCCATCGGAATCGCGATGCTCGGGATGATCGTCGCCGTCAGCGTGCGCAGGAACAGGAAGATCACGAGGACCACCAGCGCGATCGAAAGCAGCAGCGTGAACTTCACGTCCTCGACCGACTCGTGAATCGTCACCGACCGGTCGAACATCACCTCGAGCTTCACCGAGGCCGGAAGCTGCTGGCGAAACGCGGGCAACAACGCGCGCACCTTCTGTACAATTTCGACCGTGTTCGTGCCCGGCTGGCGTTGCACGCCGAGCGCGATGGAGCGATATCCACCTTGCTGGTCATAATACCAGCTCGCGATCCGGTTTTCCTGCACGCTGTCGATCACCTGCGCGAGCTCGCCGAGCCGCACCGGCGCGTGATTGCGATACGCGACCACGATCTGGCTGAACTCCGCGCTGTTCGCGAGCTGGCCCGTCGCCACCACCGTCATCGACTGCTGATTGCCGTCGAGCACGCCGGTGGGCAGATTCACGTTGTGCGACGCCAGCGCCGCGCGCACCTCGTCGAGGGTAATCCCCCGGCTCGCCAGTGCGCTCGGGTCGAGCTGCACGCGCAGCGCATATTTCTGCGCGCCATAGATCGCCACCTGCGCCACGCCGTCGATCGTCGAGATGCGCTGCGCGAGATAGGTCTGCGCGTATTCATCGACCACGGACAACGGGAGCGTCGGCGAGCTGAGCGCGAGCCAGATGATCGGCGAGTCCGCGGGATTCGTTTTCCGCAACGACGGCGGCGCCGGCATGTCGCTCGGCAACCGCCGCTGCACCGCCGCGATCGCCGCCTGTACATCCTGCGCCGCCGCGTCGATGTCGCGCGTGAGGTTGAACTGAATCGTGATCGACGTGCCGCCGAGCGAGCTCGTCGAGGTCATCGAGTCGATGCCCGCGATCGTCGAAAACTGCTGCTCGAGCGGCGTCGCGACCGCCGACGCCATCGTCTCAGGCGTCGCACCCGGTAGATTCGCGCTGACGACGATCGTCGGGAAGTCGATGTTCGGCAGATCGCTCACCGGCAGAAGCCGGTAGGCCATCACACCGAAAACACACAACGCCGCCGTAAGCAGCGTCGTCATCACCGGCCGGCGAATGCAGAGAGCAGGGAGATTCATCGCCGTTTCTCGCCCGCCGCGCGCCTCCTCGTGGCCTTGCTCGGGAGAGCAGGGATCGCCCGCAACCCACTCCACGCCTCATCCCGCCTCTCCCGAAGCGGGCAACGAAATCCCAGACCGCGCTTCATCGCTTTGACTCCCCCGCGACTCTCGGCCGCGCTGTCGTTTCCGCCGCTTCCGCCGACGCACCTGCGGTGAACGACGACAGCGTCTTCACGTCCACTTTCGCCCCCGGCAGAAGCCGCAGATGCCCATCGGTCACGACGGTCTCACCCGCCCGCACGCCCTCGGCCAGCAGTGTCGTGTCGCCCGAGGTGCGAATCACTTTGGCCGTGCGTATATCAATCGTCTTGTCCGCTTTCACTATATAAACTTTCGCCGCATTCTGCCCGGTCTGTACAGCGGCCGATGGCACCACGAGCGCCCCGCGATCGAGCCCGATGCGCGTCTGTACTTGTACAAACTGCCCGGGCCACAACGCGTGGTCCGCATTCTCGAAGGTCGCCTTCAACGTGATCGTGCCTGTCGTGGGATCCACCGCGTTGTCGACAAAGCTCAGCGTGCCGTCGCTGCGGCTCACTCCCGCCGTGCGATCGGTCACCGTCACGACCGCGTCGCCCCGCGCCAACGCCGCGCGGATTCCCGCCAGCGCGCTCTCCGGCACCGAAAACGCCGCCGCGATTGGCGCGAGCTGGTTGAGCGTGACGATCGATTGGTTCACGTCGTTCGCCTTCACGAGCGCGCCCTCGTGCAACGCGAGTTGCCCGGTGCGGCCGTTGATGGGCGCGCGAATTTGCGTATAGCCGAGCAGCAGCTCCGAGTTCGCCACGGCGGCCTCCTTCGCCTGCACCAGCGCCCGCGTCGTCTCCGCCTTCGTGGTGAGCTGCGCGAACTGCTCCTTCGAAATCGCGTCCTGCTGGTCGAGCCGCTGATAGCGCTCGAGGTCTTTCGTCGCCTTTGCCGATTCGGCGCGCACGTTGGCGAGATCGGCGCGCGCGATGCGCAGCGAGTTCTCGAACGGCCGGCGATCGAGCGTCACGAGCAGGTCGCCCGCCTTCACTTCGTCGCCCTCCTTGAAATGGATCTGCGCGATCATTCCGTCGACCTGCGCTTTCACCGCGACCGTCCGCAACGCCTGCACGGCGCCGACCGATTGGATGATGCGCGGCACATCGAGCTGCTGCACGATCGCAGTCTGCACCGGCACCGGCGGCGGACCGCCCGCGGCTTTCGGTGCGACCCCGGTCGAAGGCTTGCAACCGGCGCAGAGAACGAACGCCACGACACTCAGGAGCAAGGAAACGTTGATTGTCTTCATCGGGGCGTCGTCGGGGACCCAACGTGCAGGGGACCCATTGGGCGCAAAGGGAACCTTGGTAAGCTACCTGATCTCCCGGCAAGCGCGGAGTGTGTCGCGGCGCGGAAGAGCGGGCAACGCCTTGAGTTTAAATCGTTGTGTGCGACAAGCCCTGAAAGGGCGTGACCGAGCTGGAGCTCGGCGTTCCCGGGGACCAGAGGTCCCGCAAGACGCCGGCACTACACTACTGCCACTCCAAACACACCGCCTCTTTCGTGCTGCGCAGAAACACCTGCCCATCACTCAGCGCAAGGCTCGCCCAGACTTTGCCTTCGACGACGTCCGCGCTCGCGAGCTCGCGATACTTTTCCGGTGTCGGCTCGATCAGCACCAGCTTTCCACCGTCCGTCGTCGCGAGGAGTTTGCCCCCGGCCATGATCACCTGCCCATGCCCGAAGCCGGACTTCTCCCACTGCACTTTCCCAGTCCGGATATCGACGCACTTGAAAGGCCCGTCGCCATAAGCACCGTGGCCGTAATACCCATAAACATACCCTTCGTGCACGACCGGCGTGCTCCAGTGGATCGCCGTCTCGCGATTGCCCGGGCTGCGCCAGATCTCCGCCACTTCCCACGCATCGCCCGTGCGCGTGACTTTGCAGGCGCCACCACCCACGCCGTAGCCCGCCGCACAGTTGACGATATCCTGCCACACGACCGGCGACGCCGCCGTCGCCGTGCGATACGGAAACGGATAATGCCAAAGCTCCTTCCCGTCGGCCGGATCACGCGACACCACGCCACGCTCCACCATGTAGAGTATTTGCTCCTTGCCGTGAATCGTCGCAAACGTCGGCGTCGCATACGTCGCGCGGTCCGTGCCGGCTTTCCAGATCACCGCGCCAGTGTCCGCACGAAACGCGAGATAAGCCTGGTCCTTGCCGCCACCCACGACGAATACCCGATCGCCCACCACCAGCGGCGCCGACGCGTTCGACCAATGGAGCTCCTTGCCACCGAACTCGCGGATCACGTCGTGCTTCCAGACGATCTTCCCCGTGCCCGCGTCCAACGCGTAAAGATCGAACTTCCCGCCGAACACAAACACCCGCCCGTCCGCAAATGCCGGCGTCGCCCGCGGCCCGTCTCCGCCATCGTTGCCCCGCGCTCCGCGATCGCCGCCTCGCGTATAGCCGACCGGCCCCAGCGGCGTGCTCCATAACGTTTTCCCCGTCTTGCGATCCACCGCGATCGCCGTCTCGCGGTCTTTCGCGGCGATCACGAGATAGGCGCGTCCATCGCCCGTCACGAACGACCCGAAACCGCCATCGACGGGAATTTCCCACCGCGGCTTCGGCGCTTTGCCCGGCCATGATGTCGAAACGGTCTCCGTCGTCTTCCGGTCGTAACCGGGCCCGGACACCTGCGGCCACTCCGGCGCCGCCGCGAGCGTCACGCCGCCACCAAGCAACGCCGCAGCCGCCGCCAGCCGCGACCGTAATAGATTCTTTTTCATGATAATAATTCCGTCCTTCGGAAGCGCACCCGCCGGCCGCGACCGTTATTTGCTGATGCAGTAAAGGTGCGTGCCGGTGCGCAGGAAAATCTCCCCATCGACGATCGCGGGCGTCGAAAGTGTATAGGTGCCATCGAGCGCGTTCTTCGCGATCAGCCGGAACTTCGGCCCCGCTTCGACCACCGCCGTCTCCGCCGTCTCGCTCGTCAGATATAGTTTACCATCCGCCAGGATCGGCGAGCCGCTCGTCCGGCCGATGCCCGTCGCCTCCGGCCCATAGATCCGTTCGCCTGTCTTCGCGTTCACGCACGTGATTGCCCCCTGGTCGTCGGCCATATAGAGCCGCTCGCCATCGCTCACCGGCGTCGGCACATCGGGCGAACCTTTCTCCGTCCACTTCCACGCGAGATGACTCGTCGTGATGTCGCCCGTCCCGCCCGCCCTGAACGCCAGGAATGGCTTCACGCGCGTCGGCGCGAAAATCATCCCGTCGCGCACGAGCGGCGATGCGATCACCCGATAATTCTTCGAGCCGTCCGGATTCAGGCCGCCGCCACGCCAGATCTCCCGGCCGTTTGCCGGATCATGTCCCGTAATATAGCCGCCGCCCGAGACGACGATCTGCTTCTTGCCGCCGACCTCGACAAACGTCGGCGTCGAATACGCATCGGGCGATTCATGTTCGGCATCGGTGGGGCGCTCGACGCGCCACCGCGGCTTTCCATCCGCCGCGTTCAACGCAAAGACAAACGACGGCTCATGCTTCGGCAGCTCTTTGCGCACGGTGCCCTGCAACACCTGGAAAATCAGCATGCCGTCCACCAAGAGCGGCGATGAACCGTAGCCGAATTGCACGCCGAGCGCGCCGTAGTTCTTCGGAATGTCGAATTTCCACTTCTCGTTCCCGTCGAAATCGAAACACGCGACAATCCCGTTGCCGGACACGACCCACACGTGCTTGCCGTCGGTCACCGGCGTGGGCGACGACATGTTCTGTTTCATCTTAATCTCGTTGCCGCGGTCGTATTGTTTTCGCCACAGCTCCTTGCCCGTCGCGCGCGAGAGACAGAGCAGCAGAATTTCCTGCCCGCCGGGCCCCGACATCGCGAGCCCGCGGCTCGCGCCGGGACTCCCCCGCTTCCTCGCCTTGCTCTGCACGACACCCGGCGCCGGTGCACTCGCCGCCGTCGCAGGCTTCGCCACCGACTCCTCCTTCGACGGCGAGTTAAGGAAAATCCGGTCGCCCCACACCATCGGCGACGAACCGCTCCAAGCGGGCATCTCCTGCTTCCATTTGATGTTTTGCTCGAGGCTCCACGTCTCGGGCAGGTTCTTCGCCGCGGTGGTGGTGCCATCACCATTGGGCCCGCGCCAGCTGGGCCAGTTGGCGGCGACCGCACCGTGCGTCAGCGCCAGGGCCAGCGCGACGCCGGCGGATTGAAGGACAATGCGGAAGCGGAGACCTCGTGCCATGGGGTGATGATTCATGATCGGCTGCCTCAATATAGACGTATCGCGCGCGCGAGGGTTGTGGGAATGGCGCGCCGGGCGGAAACAAGAACGCGATCCCGCTCGCCTGTCCAGAGCCGGATCTCATCTCACGGCATCTCCGCTCGAACTCGTGCTGAATAGGCCGGGTTTCTTTCAGATCTTCGGTCCCTTCGTCCTCTCTCGCTTCCGTGCAAATTCCGCGGCTTGAGAATTCAACATCTTGAGTTGCACGCTCCCGCGCCGTTTCGCGCCGATGCTTCACGGTTTTAAGTTGCCGCGCTACCGATCCCTGTCGCCATTCCTCCACCCCGCGCCTCGCGGCCGTTCGGCCCTCCCAAGACGTGAACGCATGACCCACTCCGCCGCCGAATCTCGCGTTCCAGGAACCTCGGTTCGCTCTCCCGTTTACTATGGCTGGGTCACGGTCGGCCTCGCCGCCCTCGCGATGGTCGGCACGTTCCCCGGCCGCACGCAAGGCCTCGGCCTCATCACCGAACCGCTGCTCAAAGATCTCCAGCTCGACCGCGTGACGTTCGCCCAGATGAATCTCTGGGCCACGCTGCTCGGCTCGCTATTCTGTCTGCCCGCCGGCCGGCTGCTCGACCTGCTCGGCGCGCGCGCGCTGCTCACGTGCATCGCGTTCGCCCTCGGCGGTGTCGTGCTCGCGATGAGTCGCACCGCGGGCGTGGCGTGGATGTTCGCGTTGCTCGTTTTGTCGCGCGGCTTCGGGCAAAATGCGCTCTCCGTTGTCAGCCTCACGATGCCGGGCCACTGGTTCTCACGGCGCCTCAGCCGCGCAATGGCGATCTACTCGATCGCGCTCAGCATTGGTTTCATGGCGTCGTTTCCGGTCGTCGGCAGCGCCGTCCTCTCGCACGGCTGGCGAACCGCGTGGGCAGGAATCGGCTGGTGCCTGCTGCTCGTCCTCGCGCCGCTCGGCTGGCTGCTGACGCGCCCCGCGCCCGACGCCGCCACGCTCGCGCGCGAGGGTGAACGCATTGTGCGCGACGACGCCGCTCCCGCAAAATCCGAACCCGCTTTCACCTGGCTCGCCGCCCTGCGCACGCCCGCCTTCTGGGTCTTCGCCGTCGCCAGCTCCATCTACAACCTCATCGCCTCCGGGATCGGCCTCTTCAACGAATCGATCCTCGCCGAGCGCGGCTTCGATGCCGGCATTTATCACCGCAGCCTCGTCATCACCGCGCTCACCTCGCTCGTCGGAAATTTCCTCGGCGGCTGGCTCGCCGCGAAATGGTCGCTCAACGGCCTGATGGCGCTCGCCATGGCATTGCTCGCCGCCGCGCTCGTGGGCCTGCCGTCGCTGACCACCGTCGCGCATGTCGATGCGTTTGCCGTCGTGATGGGCCTCGCGGGCGGCTTCGTGATTGTGTTGTTTTTCACCGTCTGGGCGCAGGTCTTCGGCCGCGCGCAACTCGGCCGGATCCAGGGCTCCGCGCAAATGCTCACCGTCCTCGCCTCCGCCGCCGGCCCATTGCTGCTCGCGAGATGTCACGCGTGGACCGGCTCCTACGTCACGATCTTCTACACCCTCGCCGGCACCGTCGCGCTGCTCGGCTTCGTCGCGTGGCGCGTGAAACTACCCGTTCCTCCTTCCGTCTCCGCCGGTGGGGCTCCGCTCTCCAAGCGGGCCTGAGTTCCCCGACAATTTCCTCCACGCCTCGTTCGATCTCACCCCGCTCGCACCACTCCGCTCTCTCGCGCAATCCCCATGCGACTCTTCGGCCTTACCCCCGATTCCGTCCTCGCCCGCGCGCACCCAATCCCGATCGATCCCGCGCGCGCTCCATCGCTGCCGTTCTCAATCGCCTACGGCGCCGTGAGTTTCGCCGTCGTCAGCCTGCTCGCCTACTCGATCTGGGCCTACAAACTGGTCGACGGCGACGCCGCGTTGTACACCTCGATCGCGACGATCTACATCGGGCTCACCGGCCTCGCGCTCAGCCGGCTCGTCCTCGGCCCGGGCGCGACCGCGCGCTTCGCCGTGCTCTTCGCCGCCGCGTTTTTGGTCTACGCCCTCGCCTGGTGCGCCTTCTGGTTCGGTCTTCGCGGCAAACATCACGCGGATCTCTGGGGCGCAGCCGTCGGCCTCGCCGCGATGACGTTTCTCTTGCGCCGCGCGTTCGGGAAACAAGGCGACTTCCTCGCGCTCTTCGCCGTGCTCTTCACGTTTCATTCGCTCGGCTATTATCTCGGCGATGTGCTCTACCACGAAGTCCGTGGCACCGCCGGGCGCCTGCTTTGGGGCGCCGCTCACGGATTTGGTTTCGGCGCCGGACTCGGCTACGTGCTGTTTCACGTGCAAACCCCGCTGCGAAACCGGCTGCTCCACGCGTGACGTCTCCGCCGCTCTCTCGTCTTTCACACCACCTCACCCGCTCACCCTCACATCCCGTTTTTCCAATAATGCTCCCCACTCAAGAAACCCAAAACTACGACGCCATCATCATCGGCGCAGGCCCGTCGGGCTCCTGCGTCGGCGCGATCCTCGCCGAATACGGCCATCGCGTCCTGATCCTCGAACGCGAGAAGTTCCCCCGCTACCACATCGGCGAATCGCTCATCCCGTTCACGTTCCAGCCGCTCGAGCGCCTCGGCATGATTCCGAAGATGCGCCAGTCCGCGTTCGTGAAGAAATACAGCGTCACCTTCGTCCAGCCCGACGGGCGCCGCTCGCAACCCTTCTATTTTTTCAACCGCTACGACAAGGAAACCATCGCGCAAACCTGGCAGGTGCTCCGCTCCGAGTTCGACCAGATGCTCCTCGACAACGCGCGCGAGAAAGGCGCCGAGGTCCGCGAGGAAACCACCGTCAAACGCCTGCTCATGGACGGCGACAAAGTCGTCGGCGTCGAGGCGACCGACAAATCCGGCCGCACCTATGAAGTACGCGCCGCCATCACGCTCGATTGCACCGGCAAGGAAGCGTTCACCTCTAACCGCAACGGCTGGCGGATGCGCGATCCCTACCTCAACAAGATCGCCGTCTGGACTTACTATAAAGACTCGAAGCGCGGCGAAGGTATCGATGAAGGGGATACGACCGTCGCCTACGTGCCCGACAAGGGCTGGTTCTGGCACATCCCGCAGCATCGCGGCATGACGAGCGTCGGCGTCGTCGCCGAAGGCAAATATCTCACGCGCGGCGGCGTGAAGGATCCGAAGGAAATCTTCCATCGCGAGGTCGAGGAAAACCTCTGGATCAAGGACCGCCTCTCCGTCGGCGAAAGCACGGGCGAATACTTCATCACGAGTGAATATTCGCGCCACTCGCGCTACTGCGCCGCGCCCGGCCTCGTGCTCGTTGGCGACGCGCTCGCGTTTCTCGATCCCGTGTTCAGCAGCGGCGTGATGCTCGCGTTGAAAAGCGGCCACCTCGCCGCCGAGGCGATCCACACCGGCCTCGTCGAAGGTGACTTGTCACCCGCGCGTTTCGCATCCTATGGCGCCACGATCCGCCAGGGCGTCGAGAACATGCGCAAGCTCGTTTACGCATTCTACGATCCCAAGTTTTCCTTCCGCGAGGTCATCAAACGATATCCCGACGCCGCAGGCGAAATCACCGACTGCCTCTCCGGCGATGTGAACAAGGACTTCACGCAGCTCTGGAACCGCATCCGCGAATTCGTCCCGCTCCCCGACGACCTCCCCTACGGCGAACCGCTGCTCGAAACAGACCCGGTGACCAGGTAGGGCGAGGCATCCCTCATCGCGCGCGCACGTCGTAGCAGCGCACCGTGTCATGATAACGTAGATACATGCGCCCGTCGTGAATGACCGGATGCGCCCACGCATCGCGGTCGCGCGCCAACGCCACACGAAAACGCCCCTTCACGGCAAACTCCGTCTCCGTCGGCTCCAGCAGCAGCATCCAGCCATCCTCGGCCAAAACATAAAGCCGGTCATCCGCGTAAAGCGCCGCGCCTTTCGCGAACTCGGCCGTCTCGTAGAGCATGTTTCCCGTCGCCGCATCGAGCGCCATCCAGCCGCCGCGTTTCGGATAATACGATCCATACAACCGGTCTTTGACGTGCACGACGCCTCCTTGCGCCGTGTCGAGCTTCGCCTTCCAGCCATCCTCCACCCCGACGAGCGCACTCGCATCCGCCGGCGCGATAAGCCGGTAGAGTCCTCCCGCCGGACCGAGCGGCGCCGCCGAAAACACCCCGTCGCCCACCAGCACCGGCATCATCGCCTGCACCGCATACGGCGTCGGCCGCCGGCGCGTCCACTGGATCTTTCCCGTGTCGGCATCGACGCAGAAAAGATGTCGCGCCGAGTTGCCGATCAACAGCCTGCGACCCGAAAAACGCACCAGAATCGGCGACGCGTAGGTGGCGTTCTCGAGCGTGTCCTTTCCATCGGAATCAAACAGCGGTTCGCTCTTCCAAAGCACCTCGCCGGTCCGCGGGTCCAGCGCGACGACGAGCGCATCGCGGCCGCCCGCCGTCGCGTAGACCGCACGCTCATCCACGAGCAGACACTCGCTCAGGCCCCACGTGATGTTCTCGCCCCGGAAGCGCTCCAGCAAATCGACCGCCCAAAGCTCGCGCCCATCTGCCGCATCCAAACAAATGATACGCCCGTGCGCATTCTCGTGATAGAGGCGGCCGGCGCGAAACGTCACCGACGCGCGCGCCCCCTGATGCTGGTTCAGCCACGCCGCGCCGTTCTGCGTGCGCCAGAGCGGCTTCCCCTCGAGGTCATACGCGAGCACATACAGATCCTCATTGAAATCGCCCGTCACATAGAATCGCCCGCCGGCAATGATCGGTGAGGAAAAGCCCTTCCCCGCGCCGCTCGCCGTCCAAAGCAGTTTCGGCCCCTCCTCCGGCCAGGTCTGCAACAACCCCCGCTCGTCGCTCACGCCATCGCGCCGCGGCCCGCGAAACTGCGGCCAGCCCGCTTCGCTGGACGGCACCAGCGTCGCCGTCGCGGCGGATCCGTTGACCGGCATCACGCCAGCCACCCCCAAGAGCATCACGATGCAAACCCACCTCACGCCACAGCCGTGGCCGCCACTACTTGTCCGACGCAAACGCAATGTACGGCTCAGTTTCATGCGTGTAGTCGTTCGCCGCTCCGTCTCATTCCCCACCCACACACCACAAAAACTCCTGTCGCGGATCACCCTTCTTTGCGTGCCGAAGGTAAATCCGATTTCCGACCAGCGCCGGGGCCGCCAGCGCTTCGTCACCGAGCTGGTTTTGCGCGAGCAGCTTGAAGCTCGTCGGCGTCGCCTCGAACACCGACGTCACTCCGCGCAGGTTCGTCGCGTAGATCCGCGTGCCTGCCATTACTGGCGACGCATAGAAATCGCGGTCCACCTTTTCGCGCCACAACTCGTCGCCCGTATCAGCCTTCCAGCACACCGCCGCCCCTGAATCCAGCACGCCATAAAGATGGCCGTCGCGCACGAGCAGCGAGGGCACGTAGACCCGCGTTCCGTTCTGCCACGCGACCTTCCCCGACCCATCGGCCTCGATCGCCGCGAGATGATTGCGCGGATACCCCCCCGTGACAAAGACCCGCTGCCCATCGGTGACGACCGTCGTGACCGTCTCCTCCGTCGAGCCTTCGATCTCCCAGAGTTTCTTTCCGCTCAACGGATCGAAGCTCGCGACGAGATTGCAGCCCGCGACGACCACCTGCGTCTTTCCCGCGGCGTGAAGCACCGCCGGCGAGGAATAGTTCGCGATCGGCGGACGGTCCTGCTGCCACACGATCGTTCCGGTTTTCCGATCAAGGCCCGCCACCCTTCCCCCGCCTCGATGATCCGCGCTCACCAGCACCAACGACTCGTGCACCACCGGCGACGAACCGAAGCCCTGATGTGTCACAAAATCGGATACGCGGGTCTGCCAGAGAGTTTTTCCTGCCGGATCGAGCGCCGTGGTGTGCACCGCTTTGCCGTTCAGAAAATTGATATAGAGCCGCTCGCCATCCGACACGACGGTGGCCGACGCCTGCGAGGTATTGCGATGCCCGCCTTTGTCCAGATTCCCGCGATGCACCACCGTCTCCCACACCTGCGTGCCGGTCGCACGATCGAAGCAGAGCACGAGTTGCTCCTCGGTCGCGTGATCTGCGGTGGCGAGATAGACGCGATCGCCGACGACGGTCGGGGAGCCGTGCCCTTTGCCCCGCACCGCCGCGCGCCACCGGACATTCTCCGTCTCGCTCCATTTTACCGGCGGATTCTCCGCCGCGGCCGCCTGGCCGTCGCGCGTCGGCCCGCGCCACGCCGGCCAGTCCGCAGCAGTCACGTCCGTGGCGACAGCCGGGAGCAAAACGGTGCACAGGAACGCGAGAGGAATTGCACGAGTCGGGTTCATGGGGAGGAAGGGGTGCGTAAACCTCCACCGAATCACCGCCCGTGCGCAACCTCCGACACGCTCTTCCCATCGAGGCCGATGTAGGCCAGCGTGCTCGCGCGCGCTCCGGAAAGCACTCGCGAGCCGGCGGCCCTGCAGAAAACCGCGCCAGCGCCAGTCGCCGACCTGCGATCGGCCGACGTGTTTGTCATCTATTAGATGACAAACCGGCGATCGGAAATTGGCCCCACTTCAGGCGCCGGTCGCCGACCTGCGCTCCTCAGCTCAGGATCGAGATTTCATCTGAGTCTTCGAATGCTCCGCCGACGCTCGCCGCACTCCACTCGCCCGTCGATGTCACTTCCGCACCACGAGCGCGTAGAGTTTCTTCTGACCCGTTATATAAAGCACCCCGTTCGCCGCGACCGGCGTACCATGCGCGAGATCGGGCAACGCATCGATTTTCGCGAGCAGCTTCTTCTCGCGCCCCGTCGCGAAGACATGCACCACGCCCTCGCCGGTCTGCACATACACCTTCCCATCCGCCACCAACGGCGAGCCCCAGATGTTGGCGAGGTGATCGTGGGTCCAGAGCTTTGTCCCGGTGTCCGCCTCTAGACACACCAGCACGCCGGTCGAGTCGGCCGCGTAAACGAGCCCGCCGTGCACCGCCACCGTGGACAGGCTGTCGTTGAACGTCTCCCCGCCAACCCGCCAAAGCTCCGCCGTCCGCGTCACGTCGCCGTGCTGCCGCGGATCGATGCACCGCAACGCCCCCGGCCCCGCGCTCGCCTCCGGTTCGCCAATCGCCACGAACACCCGCCCGTCCGCGAACACCGGCGCCGCCACCAGGTTGAACGGCGTCTCCGGCTCACCGTTTGCCGCAGTCTTCTCGTGCGCCTTACAGTTGAATTTCCACAGCGGTTTCCCACTCGTCGGCTCGAAACTATAAAGCCATCCGTCGCCACCCGGAAACACGACTTGCGGCCGCCCGTCCACCACGCCGTATCCGGGCGAGCCCCACTGGCCCGTGATGATCTTCGCACCGGGAGAACTGTCCTGCCACACCACCTTTCCCGTCGCCGCGTCCACCGCGATGAAGCTCGGCGCCCCCGGATTCTTGATGATGCCCGTCTTGTTGTTCGCGCCCTGCCCCGTCACCACAAACACGCGCCCGTCCGCCACCAGCGGCGACGACGATGACGCCTGATTTGGCGAAACGCCGAGCCTCGCACGCAGGTCGAGCACCCAAACCTCGCGGCCATCCGCCGCCGCGCGGCACACCAGCTCCGCGCGGTTGCTCACATAATAAACGCGCTCCCCGTCGACACATGGCGTCGAGCAGATCCCGATCGCGCTGTCGTCCTCGGCCGAATCCGCCAGCTTCTCATGCACCGCCCGCCAGAGCAGTCGCCCGTCGTTTTCCGCGAAACATTTCAATACCCCGCGCTTCACCTTCACCGCGGGGTCGTCGTTGTTCGTGCCGATGAAAACCCGCCCGCCAGCGATCACCGGGCTGCCGTAGGTCACATCGCCCAGCGCGGCCGCCCATTTGAAATTCTTCGTGTCACTCCATTCGCCCGGCAGCCCCGTTTCGCGAGCAACCATGTTCCGCTCCGGCCGCCCGCCCATCATCGGCCAGTCCTCGGCGCGCAACAGCGCAACACCCGCAACCAGCAGCGCCGTCAACCGGCACCACCCGCGCATCCTATATGATCCGTGGCCCCGCTCGGGAGAGCAGGGATCCATCTTCCCACCGCGCCGCAACTCACTCGGCGCGCTCAACGGAGTGCGCCTCACTTTCCACCCACACATACAAGATGGCTGAAGGTCTTTATATAGAGCCGTCCCCCATCCACACACGGTGTGCTGTGCGTTCCTTCGCCGATCGGATTCCGGGCGAGGAGCCGAAACGTGTCGCCCGTCGCCAGCACGAGCAGCTCCCCCTTCGTCGACGCACAATAGATCTTCCCATCGATCAACACGGGCGACCCGAAGAACTCCGCGCGCAGCCGCTCCGACCAGATCTCCTTCCCGGTCGCCGGCTCGAGGGCACTGGCAATCCCGCCGTCATTTATAATATACAGCCGCCCGTCCGCATACAGCGGCGTCGGCACATAGTGCGTTGCGCGTCGCAGTGTATAGGCCACGTGCGTTTTGCTCACGTCACCGCGGCCGCCCAGCCTCACCGCGGACAAATAGTTTCCCGCCCCGCCGCCTTGTCCGCAGCTGCCGATCACGACCTCCCCTGCCACCACCGGCGAGGCCACCATTCGTTTGTCGAAAACGGGCGCCTCCCAATTGAGCGCGCCCGTCTTCGGATCAAGGCTCGAAATGCCGTGCGCCTGACTCGTGAAAAGCAGCTCCGGCGCCGCGCCATTCGGCTCGTGCAGGCACGGCGTGCCATAGGCCGTCCCGCCGCGTTCCGACCGCCGCGCCGCCTGCCACACCGTCGCGCCCGTCTTCAGGTCCAGCGCCGCCACGAAGCTCTCGCCATCCTGATCGTTCGTCACGATCACGGTCTGCTCGTAAATCATCGGCGAGGCTCCATGCCCGTGCTGTGATAAAAACGGCCCGAGGTCGCGGCTCCAGAGTTCCTTCCCGTCGTGGTCGAAGGCCCGCACCCAGAAATGATCCCGCGAGACAAAGCTCGCGATCACGCGCTCCGCATCCACGACCGCCGAGCCGTTGGCGTATCCAGAATTCCGATTCTGCGGCCGGTGCGTCGGCAGCTCGTAGGTTTTTCGCCACAGTTCGCGCCCGTCGTCCTTGTGCAGGCAGAGGAGCGCGCGCTCGCGGCCGACCTCCATCGCCGTCGTGAGGAAAAGCCGGTCGCCCCAGATCACCGGTTGCGAGTGGCTCTGACCGTCGATCGGCACGCGCCACCGAAAATCCCGCTCCGTCCACTCGACCGGAATGTTTTTCGCGCCGCTGATCCCGGTGCCATTCGGCCCGCGAAACCGGGTCCATTCCTGCGCACGCATGAGCACTGGCAAAGCGACCGCCAGGAGCACGCACAGCGCAATGTGTCTCCGAGAAAGTTTCATGGGGTCTGGGGTTAAACGACCGGCAAACGCGAAGGCCGACGGAACGCGTCCAGCAGAGCCCGGCTCGCTCTGCCCGTCAAAGCGAATGTCCACGGCGGCCCGGAACCACGGACGCACTGCCCCCCACCCACACGCAGCTCACTCATTGCCCCGAGCCTGATCCGCCTCCCAGCCACTCATCCTGTCGCCGGGACTCAACCGAGCCTGCGCCGTTTTAGCCCCTCCATTATTGGTTAACCCGTCCGCCGACCGCACTCCCTGTCGCCTGCACCTTGCGCCGGAAGATCTTGTCGCCATTCGTCACGTAGAGCGTGTCCCGCTTCGGCCCCGCCAGTACGATGCTCGTCAGCGGCTTCTCCGGCTGCGGTTTATTCAAAACGCCACACAGCCGTCCCGTCGGATCGAACACCTGCACGCCGAGCGCCGTCGTCACGTAATAGCGGCCGAGCGTGTCGCTCGTCATCCCATCGCCGCTCGACCGCGGCAGATAGGGTGGCAGCTCGACGGCTTTGAACTCGCCTTTCGGATCGATCGGCCGGCGCATGGTCATGTAGGGCGTCTTGGCGTCGAGCGAGCCGTCCAAGTTTATCCGATACGCCCACACGAACTGCCCCTGGCTCTCGCTTACGGCCAGCGTGCCCTGATCCGGCGACAACGTGATGCCATTCGGCGCCGCGATCCCCGTGTCGGCCACGCGCACCGCCTTCGTCTTCACATCCACAAACGTCACCTGCCGTTTCTGCGTTTCCGTGAAGTAGATGTGGCCGCGATCCGTGATCACGAAGTCGTTCGGCTGCACGTCGGTCGCGATCGTCTCGATCGCGCCACTCGCCAGTTCGAGCGCGAAGATATGTTTCTTCGCGCCGAGGCAGCCATACAGCCGCCCGTCCGGCCCAAACTTCAACCCGCTCGCTGCCTGCTCGCTCACCTTGATCTTCGCGCCATCGCTTCCCAGCCGGTAAATCCCGCCGGCGCGCACATCCGCGAAATAAAAATTGCCCGCCGCATCCGTGCACGCCGCGTCCGCAAACGTCAGCCCCTCCACCGCCGGCGCCCAGCCTTCACCCTCGATCAGCAACTTGTGCAGCGTCATGTCCGACGCGAGGTCGCCCTTGATGTCGATCACCGGCACGTGCTTCTCCTGCCGCCACAGCCAGCGCAGCGCATCCGGAAACACCATGCCGCCATGAATCGAGTTGTGGCCATAACCCTCCGCCCACTCGAGATGCACGTCGTAGCCCATGTAGCGCAGCGCCGCATGCATCAGCTTGTTCGAAGTCGGCCAGTGACCATACGGATTGTCGTTGTCGCCCGAAGTGTCCTGCAGGAACACCCGGATCGGCTTCCACTCCGTCTTCCGGATCAGCGCCGGATAATCGTGGCCGCCGCGGAGGTTCACGAAACTCCCCACCGTGGAAAACACTTTCCGGAACTGATCCGGCCGCTCCCACGCGACGGTAAATGCCGCGATCGCCCCACTGCTCGAGCCCGCGATCGCGCGACGCTCCGCGTCATTGGAAAACGGATACTGCTTGGCCACCTCCGGCAGAATCTCCTCCAGCAGGAAACGCGCGTAGCGATCGCCCAGTGCGTTGTATTCGAAACCGCGGTTGCTCGCCGGCCGGCCCTTCTTCGGGGCTTCCTTGCTCGCGTCATGCCCCGGGTTCACGAAGACCGCGAGCGTCACCGGCATCTCGCCGCGCGCGATCAGGTTATCGAACACCGTCGGCACGCGGAAACTCCCCTTCAGATTGATGTAATTCTGCCCGTCCTGAAACACCATCAGCGCCGCACTGCCGTCCGGCTTGTATTGGCTCGGAACATACACCCACCACTTCCGCGTGGTGCCCGGAAAAACCTTCGATTTCCAGTCGCCCATCTCGAGCACCCTGCCCTGCGGCACGCCGGGCTGCGCCTCGTGATCGCGCGTGGGTTTGAACACATCGGCCGCAAGTCCCGTACCCATCACGGCGAGCGCACAACAGAGATGAAGCAGGAGAAAACGCGTTTTCATAAAGCGGATCGAAAAGTCCCTGGTCTCTGGTCTCTAGTCCCTCACCTGCGGCGCAGCCGCGCTCCGCCACAACCAGCGCAGCGTATCCGGAAAGATCGCACCGCCGTGTTTCCCGGAATGACCGCCGTCGCCGACCACGAACCTGTGATCGTAGCCCATGAACGCGAGCGCCGCCGCCATGTCCTGGTTCGCCAGCGGCCAGTTGCCGTGAAGGTTGTCGAGGTCGTTGCGGCCGTCCTGCAGGAAGATCCGCAGCGGTTTCACCGGCTTCGTTTTCCGAATCAACGCCGGAAAAACGTGCCCGCCGCGGATGTTCGTGAAGCTTCCGATGTGACTCACGACTTTCCCGAAAGCCTCCGGCCGCTCCCACGCCACGGTGAAGGCGGCGATGCCGCCCGAGCTGTTGCCCACCACCGCCCGGCCCGCCGGATCGGTCGTGATGTTCAGCCCTTTCGTCGCTTCCGGCAGCAGCTCCTCGAGCACGAACCGCGCGTTTGCGTCGCCCAGCGAGTCGTATTCAAAACTTCGATTCGACCGCGGCTTCGCTCCGGGCAGCGCCGGCTGCACCACGCCCGGATTCACGCCCACCGCGATCGTCACCGGCATTTCCTTTCTCGCGATCAGGTTGTCGAAGACGACCGGCACACGGAACTGACCGTTCGCGCGCATGAAATTCCCGCCATCGAAAAACACCATCAGGCACGCCGGCTTCGTCGGGTCGTATTGCTTCGGCACATACACGAAATACTCGCGCGTCGTCCCGGGGAAGATCGCGCTCGTCGCCAGCGTCGCCTGCCGCACCTCGCCACGCGGCACGCCGTCCTGCGGCTGCGAATCGGGACCCGGCTTGTAGTCATCCGCCGCCCGCAGCGAACCCGCGAGCACGGACACGAACGAAACGAGCGCGAAGACAACGGGGTAGTAACGCACCCCCGCTGATAAGCGGGCGCGAAGCGCGGTTGCAAGCGGCAAGCCACCGAACTAACTGCCCCAACATGCGCCCCACGCCCCTCGCGCTCCTGATCCCAGCACTGTGCAGCGTCCTCGCGGCCGCGCTCGTCGCCGCCACGCCTGCCGCCGAGTGGCCCGAGTTCCGCGGCGCGACCGGCCAGGGTCACGCCGCCGCCACCCATCTGCCACTCGAGTGGTCGACCGAAAAGAACGTCACGTGGAAACAGTCTGTCCCCGGCGCAGGCTGGTCATCCCCCGTCATCGGCCACGGCCGGATTTTTCTCACCTCCGGCATCGCGACCCCCGAGGGCGCGACTGCGCTGCACGCGTTGTGCTTCGACGCCGCCACCGGCCAGCCGCTCTGGAATCGCGAGATATTCGCGGCCTCTGCTGTATCCGACGCACCGATACATGCGAAAAACTCCCCCGCGAGCCCCACGCCAGTCATCGCCGGCGACCGCGTCTACGTTCACTTCGGCCACCACGGCACCGCCGCCCTCGACCTCGACGGTAAAATCATCTGGCGCAACAACCGCCTCCGCTACGACCCCGTCCACGGCAACGGCGGCTCGCCCATCGTCGTCGACGATCTCCTCGTCTTCAACGCCGACGGCGACGCAGACCCGTGCGTCGTCGCGCTCGACAAAACCACCGGCGAGGTCGCGTGGAAAGTCCCGCGCACGGTCACCGCGCGGCAAAAATTTTCCTTCTGCACACCCCTGCTCATCACCGTGAACGGCCAGCCGCAGATCGTCACGCCCGGCAGCGGCGCGGTCTCCGCACTCGATCCGCGCGACGGCCGCGAGCTCTGGCACGTGCGCTACGGCAACGGCTATTCCGTCGTGCCACGGCCGGTGTTTGCCCACGGACTGTTGTTCATCGCCACCGGTTTCAATCGCGCTGATCTCCTCGCGATCCGCACCGACGGCGAGCTCGCGGGCGATCTCACCGACACCCACATCGCCTGGCGCACCACCAAGGGTGCGCCGCTCACGCCTTCCGTGGTCGTCGTCGGCGACGAACTCTACGCCGTCAACGATGCCGGCATCGCGAGCTGCTGGGACGCCCGGACCGGCACGCTCCACTGGCAGCAACGCCTCGAGGGCAACTACTCCGCCTCGCCCCTCGCCGCCGCCGGCCGGATCTATTTCCAAAACGAAACCGGCACCGGCACCGTCCTTCAAATCGGGAAGGCGTTCACCAAGCTCGCCACCAACAAACTCGACGAACGCACCCTCGCGTCTTACGCGATCACGGAGAACGCCCTCATCATCCGCACCGCCGCGCATCTCTATCGCATCGCTGATTCCGCCAGGTAGCGCTGGCACTACCCCATCCGGTCCACGCCGTCTACGCCGCCCCCGCCATGACCGCCTCATCTCCAAACGCCGCGAGCCGCTCCGCGAATCGCCTCCTCCGCATCTCCCTCCTCATCGTCGGCGCCTCCGCCAACGCCACCGCCGCCGACTGGCCGCGCTGGCGAGGCCCCGACGCCACCGGCCACGTCCCCGCCCACACCGCCGTTCCCACCACGCTGCCCACCGCACCGCGCTACGCGTGGCGCACCAAGATCGGTGCCGGCCTCGGCTCACCCGTCGTGAGCGGCGGGAGGGTTTTCTACCTCGATAATCAGGCCGACAAGGAAACCGCGCACGCCGCCGACGCCGCGTCCGGCAAAGTCCTCTGGAGCGTTCCGCTCGACGACACGTTCAAGGACAACCAATACGATCCCGGCCCGCGCAGCACACCGCTCGTCGATGGCGACCGCGTCTATGTGCAGTCGTGCCGCGGCGAGTTTCGCTGCCTCGACATCCTCGACGGCCGCACCGTCTGGCGCGTGAACTTCGTGCAGGATTTCGCCGCCGTCTTCATCGGCGAGAAAGGCACCGCCGCCGGCGCGAGCCGCCACGGCTACACCGGCTCAGCGTTCATCGACGGCGACAATCTCCTCGCGGCGGTCGGCGGCCGCGAAGGCGCGAGCGTCGTGTGTTTCGACAAGCGCGACGGTCGTGTGCGCTGGAAGTCGCAAAGCGATCCCGCCGGTTACAGCGGCCCGATCGTCGCGTCGCCCGCCGGCATCAAACAAGTGATCGCCCACACCGTCGAGGGCACCATCGGCCTGCGTTACGAGAACGGCGAGCTGCTCTGGCGCGTGCCGATGAAGACCTCGTTCGGCCGCCACGCCGCCACGCCTCTCGTGTTCGGCGATCTCGTGCTCGTCGGCTCGCATCAAGCCGGAACCATCGGCCTGAAAATCTCGCGCCAAGGCGACACCTGCAAAGCCAGCACCGCGTGGCGCGAGAAACGAATCGCGATCAATTTTTCGAGCCCCGTGCTCGTCAACGGTTACCTCTACGGCCTCGGTCCCGCGGGCGAGATGTTCTGCGCCGACGCCGTCACGGGAAAAGAAAAGTGGTCCGTCGAAATCAGCCGCGGCGGCAACAACGCGCAGGCGCAGTTCGTCGTTTTGGGAAACAACATCCTCGCGCTCACCGATTCCGGCGAACTGATCCTCGTCGCCGCCGAGCCGAAAAAAGCCCGCATCGTGAGCCGCCTCCAGGTCGCGGCCAGCACCTGGTGCAACCCGGCCTACGCCGACGGGCGCCTGTATCTGCGCGACAAGGACGAGCTCCTGTGCGTGGAGCTGATGCCGTAGCTCACTTTGCCTTGGCCTTCGCTTTTTGCTTCGCGACATCCGATGCTCGGGGCGTGTGCACGATCACATCGCGCGCCGTGAGCTGGTTCTTTTCCGCGTCGGGAAACAGCACCTTCGGCTGCGCTTGTTCCCACTCCGCGCGCGTCACCGGCTTCGACTGATTCGTGAAGACAAACGCGCCCTTCTTGTTGCCGATGACGATATCCGGCCGGCCATCGCCATTCACATCGCCGAGTCCGATTTGCCGCCCCACGCCCGAGTTGTCGTCGATCAGGTTCGGCACCCAATCGACCGTCCCATCGCCGCGCCGCACGAGCTTGAACCAATACAAGACCGCCGGCGCATTCGCCTCCGGAGAGCCGGTCGGGCCATGCGCCCAGAAACATTTTCCGGTCACGATGTCCTTCAACCCGTCACCATCCACGTCCGTCATTTCAACCGCGTGGATTTCCGAGAACGTCACGCCGTAGCGATTCTCGCGCGGCTCCTTGTTCATGAAGATGTGAGTCTTGAACTGCGGCGTGCCGTTCGCGTCCTTGTCCTTGGTTTGCTGATACCACGCGAATCCGTAGCCGTGCGCCGCCAGCGCCGTGACCACATCCGTCAACCCATCGCCGTCCACATCATAGGCAAACATCTGCGCCGCAGCCGGCGCGAAAAAGAAGCGGTGCCGCTTCCATTCGGGATTGCCCGCAAGCGACGCCGGCTGCTCGAACCAGCCATCCTTGAAAAGCACATCGAGCCGCCCATCCCCGTTCATATCGCCGACGCCCAGCCCATGAGTATAGCGCTGCCATTTCCCACCGCCGGAGATCGGCGTGAACGTCCACGTCACTGTCGGCTTGCTCCAGTCTGGTGAAGCGTAACCAAAATTCCCGCCGTTTACGCACACGATCTCCGGTTTCCCATCGCCCGTCAGGTCGGTGAAAGTCGGCGACTCGTTATCGACCTGATCGAGCACGGTGTGCCGCTGCCAGGGCTGATCCTTCCCGGCCGGATTTATATAGAGATACGCCGGCGTGTGCGGCAGCCCGTAAGTGAGCACATCGTTCCAGCCATCGCCGTCGAGGTCATGGGCGAACGCGAAAAAATTATCCGTCGAATACGCGTTCTTCTTCCCGAACCCGCCCTCAAAGCCCGGAAACGTTTTCTCCGTGCCGTCCGCCTCCTTCACCGTCGTCGTTTTCTTCGGCGCGTAGAGCTCGTGGCGCTGCGTGAACCCCGGCCCCTCCCACCAATACGGCCCGTAGATCGCATCCGGTTTTCCGTCGCGGTTCAGATCACCGAACGCCGCACCCTCACTCCAATAGTAGGGTTCGAGGTGTTGTTTATTGAACGTATGCAGCGTGGGTGCGGCAGCTACGAGCCGCGCGCCCAACGCCGCCGCGCCGACAACCGCGAGGGGGAGCAGTTTCGATTTCACGCCGGCCGTTGTGGCAACCGGACGCCCCGCCCGCAAGCGCTTGCCGCGGCCCGTCGCCTCGCTTCCATTGCACGCGATGAAGCCGCCCACCCCGCCTCGCTTCGCCGCCGCCTTGCTGCTGCCGCTTTTCGTCGCCACCGCCTTCGCCTCCACCGCCACCCACTGGCCCCAATACCGCGGTCCGCGCGCGAGCGGTCTCGACGACACCACTGCGCTCGCCACGACTTGGAATGTCGACACGCGCGAAAACGTCCGCTGGCGCACGCCCATCCCCGGGCTCGCCCATGCCGCACCCATCGTGTGGGGCGAACGGGTTTTCGTCGCCACCGCCGTGCCCGCCGATGGTGCCAGGTCCGCGCTGAAGGTCGGCCTCTACGGCAACATCGACTCCGCCAAAGAGACCACTTCGTTCCAATGGCGCCTCCTCGCGCTCGACAAGACCACCGGCAACATCCTCTGGAACACACTGGGCCACGAGGGCGTGCCGAAGGTCGCGCGCCACACCAAGGCCACGCACTGCAACTCCACGCCCGCTACCGACGGCCAGCGCATCGTAGCGATCTTCGGCTCCGAAGGCCTGTTCTGTTTCGATGCCGCCGACGGCAAGCAGCTCTGGAAAAAAGATCTCGGCCCGATGGACAGCGGCTACTTTCAGGTGCCGACCGCCCAGTGGGGTTTCGCCAGCTCGCCGATCATTCACGAGGGAAAAGTCATCGTCCTCTGCGATGTCCAAAAGGATTCCTTCCTCGCCGCCTTCGATCTCGCCGACGGACGCGAGCTCTGGCGCACGCCGCGCAAAGACGTTCCCACCTGGAGCACGCCGACGATCGTCACCGCCGCCGGCCGCACGCAGATCGCCGTCAACGGCTGGCATCACACCGGCGGCTACGATTTCGCCACCGGCCGCGAGCTCTGGAAACTCGACGGCGGTGGCGACATCCCCGTGCCCACGCCGATCACGGCGCACGGGTTGATCTATTTCACCAGCGCCCACGGCCGCAGCCGCCCGATGCGCGCCATCCGTGCCGACGCCACCGGCGACATCACGCCCGATAATTCCGACTGGAAACACCCCTCGATCGCCTGGAATCACGATCGCCGCGGCAATTACATGCAAACGCCCATTGTCGTCGGAGACCTGCTCTACGCCTGCGCCGACATCGGCCTCGTGACCTGCTTCGACGCGAAGACCGGCGCCGTGCGCTACAGCGAGCGCCTCGCCACCAACAGCGAAGGCTACACGGCGTCGCCCGTATCCGACGGTCGCCACCTCTATTTCACGAGCGAGCTGGGCAACGTCTTCGTCATTCCCGCGACCGACGCGTTCTCGATCGTCACCACCAACAAGCTCGGCGAAACCTGCCTCGCCACGCCCGCGATCTCCGAAGGCGCGCTTTTCTTCCGCACGAACGAGAATCTGATCGCCATCGCCGCGAAGCGCTAGCCGCTCAGACCGGACTCACGCGAACCGGCGGCCGGCGTCGAACCGGGAAACTTATTTCCCGCCTCACCGTCTCACGCTGCACTTCCACCGGGCCCAAAAAACGACGAGGTGCCAACCGCCAGAAAGCGGCCGCCGGGATCGAAAACCGCGCGAGACTGACCCGAGGCGAGGTCCCAGATAGGTCCCAGACAGGTCCCAGGAGGGTCCCAGACAGTACGAACGCACAGCGAAGGCAGCCCGAGGCTATTGCGAGCATCGTCGGGAGGGTCCGCAGTGGCGGGTTACAGGGTTCAGTCGAGCCGCGTGACGTGCGCCAGTTTTGTTAGCGCTCCCGTCGCGAAGATCAGTGGATACAGCCGCTCGAAATACCAGAGCTTCGCGAAATAAAAACCGATCGGCGTCGCCTCCCGCCACCGCTCGCGCTCGAGCCCGTCCGCCAGCCACGCCGCCCCGCGCTCGATCGCGCATTTCATCGCCGCACGCTCCGCCGCATCCACCGCCGCGCGTTCCCACGCGGCCGCCAGCGCCTCCACCGCGAGTCCCGTTTCTTCCATCGACGAAGCCGCCCCCGCCGCGCCGCTCCAGCCGCCGTCCGCATTCTGTTTCGCCACGAGCCAGCGCACGCCACGATCGAGCGCGTCACCCATTCCGCCGCCGCCCGCCCGCTCCAGTTCGCACAACGCCGGCACCACGCGCGCCGTGCCGTAAAGCGGATTCTCGTCCGCGGGATCTTCCTGATGACCGAACCACAATGGCACCCACGCCCCGTCGCCACGCTGCGTCTTCCGCAGAAATTCTCCCGCGCGCGCCAGCGCGACCCCGATCCTCGGCTGGAAATCCGACGCCAATTCCGCCCGCGTCGCGCACCACGCCCGAATCGCATGCGCCGTGATATCCGGGCTGCTCCGATCGAACGGCAATTTTCCCCAGCCGCGGCAAAACGTCGGGATCCCGCCGTCGCGATTCTGCAAATCCAGCAGCCACCGCGCTCCCGCCGCCACCGCTGCGCAAAGCGTCGCGCGCCCCGCCGCCCCCCTTGAGCGTTCAGCGTCGAGCGTTGAGTGTTGAGCGTTCTCCCCCGCGCCTTCGCTCGCCGCTCCCAATCGCATCAACGCCAGCATCGCGCCCGCGGTGTCGTCCGCATCCGGCACACCGCCGGGCAGATCGGTCCACGCCCAGCCCCCGGGCGCCGCCAGCGTATAAGGATGCTCGATACGCCCCTGCTGTGCCAGCAGCCAGGCGCGAATCGCCTCCCCTTCGCTTCCGTTCAAGGCACCCGTCGGCCGCAGTGCCTGCACCGAAAGCGTCGTCAGCCACGTGGCGAGATTGGTGTCGATCGGCCAGCTGCCGTCCGCGCGCGCCGATGCGACGAGAAACGCCGCGCCACGCTGCGCCACCGGATGCGCGCCGAGGCCGCACGCGGCGAGGCTCATCGTCACGAAACTCGTCAACGGCGCCGCCTCCAGGAAGCCGCCGTTCGCGGGTTGCAGTTGCAACAGTTTCCCCAACGTGCGCGCGCGACAACGATCCCGCAGCCCGCGCCACACCGGATTCGCGGTCGGTCGCTTCGCGTGCCGCACCTGTCCGATCGCGATCAATGCCGGCAACGCGTAGCTCACCACCGGTAGCCGCAGCGCCCCAAACCAGCGCTGCGGCAGCGCCGCCACCTCGAAGGGCAATTGCCGCACGTGCCGCCAGCCTTCGTCGCCCGCACCGAGCCGCCCGCACAACGCGCACATCGTGAGGATGGGGATCGAGAAGGTGCGATCGCTGCCGTAACGCTGCTCGATCGCGTCGACCAGCCGCTCCGGCGCAAGCGAGCCGGCGGCTTCGCACAGCCAGCGCTCCGCCGCCGCGAGCGCAGGCGCCGCGACCGTGTCCGCCGGCTCGAGCCCGAGCGCCGCCCATCCAAGTGTCGTCGTGCTGATATTGCTCTTGCTGCGCGTCGTATCGCCCCAGCCGCCATCCGGATTCTGATGCTGGATCAACCACGCGCGACCGCGTCGGATCAGATCGCGCCACGGCTCCGCTGCGGCCCCTGCATCCGTCGCTGCGCCGCGCGCCATGAGCGTGAGAGCCGTCACCGCCGTCGCGGTCGAGAGCGCGCTCGCCGACAACTCTCCGGTCCAGTTGGGGGCCGCGCCGCGTTCGCGCCGCAAGGCCGCGACTGCGACATCACGCGCGCGCTTGATCCGCGCACACCAGCCTTCGTCGAAGGAATCGCCGGCGAGTGGAAGCGCCGCGCGTAGTTTATTCGATGCCACGCGCCTCCTTCTGCCCTCCCACGCCAGCGCCCGCCGGCGCGAGCTCGCGGCCAATGCGCCCGATCGCCGGCAGCAACTCCGCCCACGCGTCGGGCGGAGTCAGCCATCCGCCGCTGAAGCGCAGCGCGCGACCCGCCTCGGCCGCGCTCAATCCCATCGCCGTCAGCACATGCGACGGACGCTCCGTGCCGCTTGCGCAGGCCGAGCCGGTCGATACCGCGAAGCCCGCCTTGTCGAGCTTCACCACCCAGCGCTGCCGGCAGTCCGCCTCCGGCATGATCACGCTCACCGTGTTCCACAACCGTTCGACTCCCGCACCGATTAACGTCACGCCGGGCAGCGTCGCCCGCAGCTCGCGTTCGAAGCGCTCACGCCGTACGAGTTGCGGCGCCAGCCCGCCGGCCGCGAGCTGCTGCTCGCACCACTCCAGCGCAGCGAGCATCGCCAGCACGCCAGCCACATTCTCCGTGCCGGCCCGCCGGCCCTCCTGCTGTTTGCCGCCGCGCAACAGCGGCTGCAGCCCCGCCTCGCCCGGCACCTTGAGAAAACCCACGCCGCGCGGCCCGCCGAATTTGTGCGCGCTGCCCGCGACAAACGCGCACGCGCCGAGCCCGTGCGCCGGGAGCCGGCCGCACGTCTGCGTGGCGTCGCAGAAAAACGCCACGCCCCGGTTCGCGCAGAGTTCACGCACCCGCCGCCACGGTTGCAGCACGCCCGTCTCGTTGTTCGCCGCCATCAACGCTACGATCGCCGGCCGCTCCGCGCACAGCCGCTCCTCGATCCAGCCGGCGTCGCACACGCCATCGCGATCCACCGGCATTAGCGTCACGCGATCCCGGAAATAGAAGCGCGCACTCTCCAGCACCGCCGGGTGCTCGATCGCGCTCACCCAGCACGCCGCCGCGGGCTCCGCCGTCGCCGCCGCGTGTTGCAGCACCGTGTTGCACGCCTCCGTCGCTCCGCTCGTCCAGAGAAGCTCATGCGGCGCGCACGCCAGCATCGCCGCGAGCCGCTGCCGGGCGTGCTCGAGGGCGCTCTCCGCACGCGCGCCCAACCGGTGCGGGCTCGACGGATTGCCGGGAAACCGCTCCTCCGCCTCCAGCCACGCCGCACGCGCCTGCGGCAGCAGCGGTGAAGTTGCGTTGTGGTCGAGGTAAATCACGACGCCGGTCGTTGTTGTCGCGAACACCCTTCAAGTCCAGTCCCACCAAGCTCCCAAGTTTCGATCCCACTCTCAGCTCTGAGCTCTCAGCTCTCCGCCCCTCAATCGCACCGCGGAATTCGTCTCTGCCTCCTTGCCAAGCGGTCGCATCGGCAAACACTCCCGCGCCACCGGCATGGAAACCGCGGACCCCAAGACGATCTTCTTCAAGCGTTCCCATTTTGCGACGCACCTGCCGGCCGACGCGTTGTTTTCCCCGTCGCATTACTGGCTGCTCCGCGAGCCCGACGGCGCATGGCGCGTGGGCTTCTCCAAATTCGCCGTGCGCATGCTCGGCGATCTCGTCGACCAGGGTTTCGACGTCCCCGTCGGCGCCGCCATCAAGCCCGGCGCAATCCTCGGCTGGATCGAGGGCTTCAAGGCGATCAGCGACATCTACGGCGTGATCGACGGCACCTTTCGCGGCGGCAATCCCTCGCTCCAAGGTCGACTCGATCAGATCAACGAAGCTCCTTACGGCGCCGGCTGGCTGTATCGCGCAACCGGCGAGCCCGATCGAAACTGCATGCCCGCGCTCGACTACGTGAACCTCCTGAACGCGACCATTGACCGCATGCTGGCCCAGCAAAAAGATCCATCCCCCGACTCCGCCCCATGAGTCTTCCCCCCGCGCCCACCCAGCCCGCGCCGCCCGCCCGCTACATCATGATCGGCGGTTTCCTCGGCGCCGGCAAAACCACCGCCGTCGCGCAACTCGCCGCCACGCTCCACGCGCGCGGCCTCCGTGTCGGCCTCATCACGAACGACCAGGGCAGCGGCCTCGTCGACACCTCCGTGCTCCGCGCGCGCGGCTTCGCCACCGAGGAGATTCCCGGCGGCTGCTTCTGCTGCCGTTTCAACTCCCTCGTCGACGCCGCGGCGAAACTCACCACCGCAACGCGTCCCGATGTCTTCATCGCCGAGCCCGTCGGCAGCTGCACCGATCTCGTCGCGACCGTCACGTATCCGCTGCGCCGTATTTACGGCAACCGTTTCACGATCGCGCCGCTCAGCGTCCTCCTCGATCCGCAACGCGCCCTCCGCGTCTTCGGACTCGGCGACGGCGCAGGCCGCGCCTTCTCCGACAAGGTGCTGTATATATACCGCAAACAGCTCGAGGAGGCCGACCTCATCGTCATCAACAAATGCGATGCCATCGCCGAGCCCGAACTCACCCGCCTGCGCGAAACGCTCGCGCGCGAGTTCCCTCACGCCGAGGTAATGACCGCCTCCGCCCGCCGCGGCGACGGGCTCGACGCATGGTTCGCTCGCCTGCTCGCAGACAACCAGATCGCGCGTCAGGCGATCGAAATGGACTACGAAATCTACGCCGACGGCGAAGCCCGGCTCGGCTGGCTCAACGCCACGCTGCAGCTCGCGACCGACGCCGACTTCAACGCCAACGACGTCCTGGAACATCTCGCGCGCGACATCCAATCGCGCCTCGCTATCGCCGGCGGCGAAGTCGCACACCTCAAGATGACCTTCAGCCCCGATGGCGGCCTGAACGACATCGCCGCGGTCAACCTCGTGCGCAGCGATTTTATCCCCGAACTCTCGCTCCGCCTGGAGCAGCCCTGCTCCGCCGGTCAACTCATCCTCAACCTCCGCGCCGAAGCCGCGCCCGAGCTTTTGAAGACCGTCGTCGAAGCCGCCGCCTCCGCGATCGGCGCACATTTCCCCGGCCTTCGCCCGCGCCTCGACCACCTCGAGCACTTCCGCCCCGGCAAACCGCAACCCACCCACCGCGACCTGGCTCCGCTACTCGAGCGTTAAACGTTCAACGTTGAGCGTTGAGCGTTCCGTCTTCTGCCTTCCGCCTTCCGCGTTCCGCCTCCCCACCGCACTCGCACCGCCCCCGCGACCGATGTCCTCCGCCTCTCCTGGAATCTTGTATTGTAACTGCACCTACGCACAGGTCATCGATCCCGCCGTGAAGGCCGCCGTCTTGCGCCAGCTCTGCGATTCCGGCCAGTCGTTCGAGGCCGTCGCCGATCTGTGTGAGATGTCCGCGCGCAAGGACCCCGCGCTCCAGCGCCTCACGGCCGGCTCGTGCGTGAAGATCGCCGCGTGTTATCCGCGCGCCGTGAAATGGCTCTTCGCCTCTGCCGGCGCCCCGCTCGACGCCGCGCACACGGAAGTGCTCAACATGCGCGAGCTACCCGCACCCGACGTTGCCGCACGGCTGCTCGCCGCCGACCTGCGACCGAATCTGCCGCTCGGCAAAGCCGAACCGACCGAGGCGCCCGCGGTCGCCCCGAGCGCAACCTCCTCCGCCGTTGCTCCGTCTGCCTGAGACGCGATCCCGCCCCATGTCCCTCCGAGATCAAACTTTTCTCCGCATCGTCGTCTACGAAGGCCGGGACGCCGAGCCCCTCGACGGCGAACAGCGTTTCCAAGCCGTCTCGCGCCTGCTGAACCAGGGTTTCGCGCTCACCCGCGTCGGCTCCGAGGGCCGCACCGCGCCGGCCGACGATGTTCCCGCGCTCGTCCTCGGCCGTTTTGAAAACGGCACCGATCAGCTTGCAGCGACCGTGTCCGATCGCGTTCGCATCACCAACATCTCCGGCTTCACCGACGAGCAGATCGTCGGCGCCGTCGAATCGGCTCGCGCCGAGAAAAAAGCCGTCCAGCACGGCGGCTGGAAACCTTGGTTTCCGGTAATCGATTACGACCGCTGCACGAATTGCATGCAGTGCCTGAGCTTCTGCCTCTTCGGGGTCTACGGCGCCGATCGCGAAGGCCACATCCAGGTGCAGAACCAGGACAACTGCAAAACCAACTGCCCCGCCTGCTCGCGCGTCTGCCCCGAGGCCGCGATCATGTTTCCCAAATACAAGGCGGGCCCGATCAACGGCGACGTTGTGAAAGACGAGGATCTCCAGCGTGAGAAGATGAAGGTCGATATCTCCGCGCTGCTCGGCGGCGATATCTACTCGATGCTCCGCGTGCGCAGCGAACGCGCGCAGTCACGCTTCTCGAAAGAGCGCGATTCCGGCAAGGCGCTCACCGAGCGCCAAAAATGCCTCGTCAAGCTCGCCGCCGCCGGCGACATCCCGCCCGAAGTGTTGATGAGCTTGCCGAGCCCCGAGGAAATCCAGCGCCGCGCGGAAGAAGCGAAGGCGAAAGCACAGGCGGCCCTGGCGGTGCAACAAGCCTGAGCAGACGTGCGAAGAGAACGCTGCCCGCCGCCCCCTCCACCTCATGATAATCCCAGCCATGCTCGCCCGCACGCTCCGCACCGCGAGCCCGCGCTGCCTCTGGAAGTTCGCCTGGAACTTCGGTTGGAAGGGCATGCTTTCCGTCGAACGCTTCAAACGCCGGATCAAGCGCGGCGAATATTTTCCGCCGTTCCTCTACCTCTCGATCATCAATACCTGCAACCTCCGCTGCCAGGGTTGCTGGGTCGATGTCGCCTCGAAAGACACCATCGATCTCGACGCGCTGAACCGCACGATCCTCGACGCCAAGCGCCACGGCAACGCGTTCTTCGGCATCCTCGGCGGCGAGCCGTTCATGCACCCGCAGCTCCTCGACCTGCTCGCGGCGCATCCCGACTGCTACTTTCAGATCTTCACCAACGGCCAGCTCATCACCGAGAAAACCGCCACCCGCCTCCGCGAGATCGGCAACGCCACCCCGCTCATTTCCATCGAAGGCCGCGAGATCGTGAGCGACGAGCGGCGCGGCAAAAAAGATGTATTCGCGCGGACACTACGCGGCCTCGATAACTGCCTCGCCGCCGGCCTGCTCACCGGAGTCGCCACGAGCGTGTGCCGCACCAACATCGACGAGCTCCTCACCGAAGACTGGCTCCGCGAGCTCATCAAACGCGGCGTCCACTACGCGTGGTATCACGGCTACCGCCCCGTCGGCCCAAAGCCGAACCACGACCTCGCACTCTCGCCCGAGCAACACGTGCGCGTCCGCCGCTTCGTCACCGAGATGCGCGCCAAGCTCCCCATCGCGATCGTCGACGCATACTACGATCACGAGGGTAAAGCGCTGTGCCCGATGTCCACCGGCGTCAGCCACCACATCAGTCCGCGCGGCGACATCGAGCCGTGCCCGATCATCCAGTTTGCCGCCGAGGATATCCACGACCCGCGCGGCATCTTCGAGACGATGCGCTCGAGCGCGTTTCTCAAGGATTTCCGGGAGCTCAGCGCCCAGCACACGCGCGGCTGCGTCGTCCTCGAGCGCCCCGACCTCGTCAAACAAATCGTCGTGAAACACGGCGCCCGCGACACCACGACGCGTGGCACGGCGATGGCTGAACTCGACGCCATGACACCGCGTTTCAGCCAATGGCTCCCCGGCGAGGAAATCCCCGAGAAACACTGGATGTATCGCTTCGCGAAAAAATACTGGTTCCACGATTTCAACGCCTACCGCAACGCCGCCCACGACGCCGCCGCAAAGGCCACCCAGCTCCGCACCGCCCTATCCGCGCGCCCTCCACGTGAGCGTTCAGCGTTAAACGTCGAGCGTTGAGCGTTCCCTTCCGCCACCCGCCTATCCCCTCCCTTTCACTCTCACTTTCCCTTCCCCACATGAGCGTTTCCACTTTCCCGCTGACTCCCGCCTCCCCGCTCATCGTCCCGAAGCACGCCGTCCAGCAGCGCTTCCGCACGCCGAAGGCGAACATCCCGCAGACCGCATTCGACCGCACCCGCGTCCTCCACGCCGTGCGCGACTACGTCGCCGAGCACCGCCCCGTGCCACCGATGCCGATGCCGCAGTTAAAGGAGCACGCCGACAAACTCGTCGCCCTCCTGCGCTGCGATCCCGTCTACCGCGATTACATCGGCGTCATCCTCAGCAACGAAATGTGGCGCGAGTCGCTCGCCTCGGTGCCGTTCGAACGCCGGCTGCTCCTGCTGCCGAAATGCATGCGCGTCGAAGCGAAATGCCCCGCGCCCTTCGACGAGTTTGGCCTGCTCTGCAAACAGTGCGGCCTCTGCACGATCCAGGACCTCACGATCGAGGCGGAGAAACTCGGCTACGCCGTCCTCGTCGCCGAAGGCAGCGCGATCGTCATGTCGATCATCCAGACCGGAAAGATCGACGCCATCGTCGGCGTGAGTTGCCTCAGCGTGCTCGAGCAGGCGTTCCCGTATATGGAAGCGGCCGCCATTCCCGGCGTGGCGATTCCACTCCTCCAGGACGACTGCATCGACACCACCGTCGATCTCGACTGGGTCTGGGAATACATCCACCTCACGAGCGAGGACAAAACGCGCCGGCTCGATCTCGGCGCGTTGCGCGACGACGTGGATTTCTGGTTCACGCCCGGTTCGCTCGAATTGATCATGGGCAAATCCGAAGGCGAAACCGAACGCATCGCCCGCGAATGGCTCGGCCGCGCCGGCAAACGCTGGCGGCCCTTCCTCACCGTCGCGGCGTATCAGGCGCTCCATGACAACTCCGCCGCGCCGCTCCCCGACGACCTCCGCAAAGTCGCCGTCGCCGTCGAGTGTTTCCACAAGGCTTCGCTCATCCACGACGACATCGAGGACAACGACGCGCTCCGCTACGGCGAGAAAACCCTCCACGAGGAATACGGCGTCGCCGTCGCGCTGAACGTCGGCGACCTCCTCATCGGCGAAGGCTACCGACTGCTCGCGACCTGCCGCATATCCGCGGAACAGCGCGCGCAAATGCTCGCCGTCGCCGCCGAAGGTCAGCGCCAACTCTGCCGCGGCCAGGGCGCCGAGCTCTGCTGGGCGCGCGCCCCCGGCCCGCTCAAGCCAAACGAAGTGCTCGACATCTTCCGCCGCAAAACCGCGCCCGCCTTCGAAGTCGCGCTGCGCATGGGTGCGCTCTACGCCGGCGTCGACGCCCACGAGGAAGTCTCCGACGTCCTCGGTCGCTACAGTGAGGCGCTCGGCATCGCGTATCAGATCCGCGACGACCTGAGTGACCTCGGCCTCGGCGGCGACACCAACGACCTCGCGAGCATGCGCCCGAGCCTCCTCCTCGCCGTCGCGCACGAGAAGGCAAAGGGCCCACAGAAGGAGTTGCTCGCCTCGATCTGGCGCCGCACCTGGCCGCACGGCGTGACGCAGGAGCAAGTCGAAGCGTTCTACGCCGAGCTCGGCGCCACGCAGCGCGCTGAAGTGCTGCTCGGCACCTATAAAGAAGAGGCGATCCGCTCCCTCCACGATCTCGAGAACCACAACCTCAAGGGCCTCCTCCGCCGCACGCTCGGCAAGATTTTCAACGACGTGGAAATCAAAGGCTGGTGCAAGGAACACGAGCAGCTGAACCGCGAAGTCTTCGCGAAACCCGCCGAAGCCGTCACGGCTTGAGGGTTTAAACCACGAATGGACACCCATTGACACGAAGCCGAACCCAGCCGGTCCCTGTCCGGCATTCGTGTCTCTTCGTGTCCATTCGTGGTTAATTTCCTGCCTTAGTCCGTCCTTCGAGCAGCGTTGAGCCTCCGCCTCCAACTCCTCCAAGTCGCCCGTCTCGCGCCCAACCTCCTCGGCGATTCGACCGACCTCGTCCGGGATTTCTTCCGCCGCCAGTTCACGCCTGAAGGCGGCGCGCGCGACCGCAGCGGCCGGCCCGATCTCTACTACACGATCTTCGCTCTCGCCGGCCTCCAGGCCCTCGACGTCCCTCTCCCAACCGAAAAAGTCGAGGCCTACCTCCGCACCTTCGACGCCGGCTCCGCTCTCGACTTCGTCCACCTCTCCGCGCTCGCCCGCTGCTGGGCCAGCCTCGGCCTCGAGCGCATGCCCGACGGTCTCGATCGCGCGCTGCTGCGCCGCATCGAGGGATTCCGCAAACCCGACGGCGGTTATGAAGGCGATCGAAACACCGCGCATGGCACCGCCTACGGCGCATTCGTCGCGCTCGGCGCGTATCAGGATCTTGGACACACGCCGCCGCAGCCCCTCAAGTTGATCCAGGCGTTGAAGCGCCTCGAATCCGCCGACGGCGCGTGGAGCAATTTTCCCGGCGCCAAAATCGGTGCGCTGAACGCCACCGCCGGCGCCGTCACGCTGATCCGCCATCTCGGCTTCCCGGTGAACTCCGACGTCGGCACCTGGGTGCTCGCGCAAGCGCACCCGCAAGGCGGATTCCGCGCCGTGCCCGGAGCGCCCCTGCCTGACTTGTTGTCGACCGCGACCGCGCTGCATGCACTCGCCGCGCTCGATCGCCGTGTGCCGGCCGCGCTGCACGAGCGCTGCATGGATTTCATGGACTCACTGTGGACCAATGAAGGCGGCTTTCACGGCCATTGGGCCGACGATTTCGTGGACGCCGAATATACCTACTACGGCCTCCTGGCGCTCGGGCATCTGTCGCTGTAGTGCAGCGGCGGCACCGGCGCACCCGGTGCCCGCACGCTCTTCGGCGGCAGGCATTTCCGCCGCGAAAAAACTCTTCGCGCGCAGCACCTTCCGGGTAGGTTCGAACGTCTTTGCTGCGACCGCCGCTTCCTGCGGCGGATCGACGACGCCTCTCCCTCCCCGATGAAACGTTTTTTCTGGCTCCGCACCCTTCGGCTCGCCGCCGCCTTTCTCGCCGGCGCCACCGGATTGTTCGCCGCCGCCACGCCGAAGACGGCCATGAGCCCGTTCCGCGTGGAAGCCGAATTCGGGGTCGATGGTCTCCGCATTCAGAATTCCAACTCCGTCCTCAATTCCTATCTGCTCGAGCAACACGGCGTCGCGCAGTTTCAAGACCTCACCGGCATTGCTCCGAATCTCTCGATCAGCAACAGCGACTCCCGCGGCTTCGGCGACATCCTCACGCTGCGCGGCATCAGCAACTCGCTTTTCTTCAGTTCTCCCGGCGTTGCGCTCTACGTCGACGATGTGCCCGGCGGCTCCGTCTCCTCTTATCCGACTTCCCTGCTCAATCTCGACACCCTCGCCGTGAAGGCCGGCCCGCAAGGCACCGACTACGGCCGCAACGCTCCCGGCGGCGTCATCGACATCAAGACTCGCGAGCCCGGCGGCTCGCATCAGGGCCGGCTCCAGGCCGAATACGGGTCCCATAATCTCCTCGCGTTCCAAGCCGCGCTCGACGGCCCGATCAACGAGCGCGCCGGCTACAGCGCCGCCCTCAGCCACAGCGAACGCGAGGGCTACATCGACAACCTGATTCTCGGCCGCACCGCCGACGACCGCCGCTCCCTCGCCGGCCGCGCCGCGTTGTATTTGAAACCTGGAGACGATCTCCGGCTCCGCTTCGGCGCCTTGTTCGAGAAAATCGAAGACGACGCCCCGCGGCTTTCCTCGCTCCTCAGTCCGCTAAGTTCGACGCGCGAGGTCGATCCGTTCGTCGTGTATTCAAATCTCAACGGCGAGACGCAGATCGACCGGCTGCAGCTTTCGTTTCAAGCCCGCAAAAAATTTCACTGGGGCTCGCTGATCGCCACGACCGCGCGGCAGGAGTTCGATCTCGACCCGGCGCTCACCGATCTCGACTTGAGCCCGGTGCCCTTCGCGTCGTCACGCGTGCTCCAAAACGAGGAAGTCTGGTCGCAGGAATTCCGCGTCGAATCCACGCCCCGCGCCGACAAGGCACAATGGCGCGCCGGCCTCTTCTTCTCCGACAGCGACACCGACGGCGACGCCACGCGCGTCTTCGATGTGCCCCCCGGGCCGTTCGTCCCGCCGGGTTTTATTCAGACCGAGCGCACCACGTTTTCCATCGAGCAAAAAACCCTCGCCGCCTACGCCAGCGCCGACCACCCGCTCGCCAGCAATCTCCTGCTCAAAATCGGCATCCGCGCCGAGCACTCCGACTCCGAAATCGATCGCGCGAAAGTCGCGTCGAACAACTTCGGGTTTCCCTCGCCCCAGGATCCGCACCTCGCCCGCGGCGAGGACGGCGAATACTACTCCGGCAGCGCCGGCCTCGTGTTCTCCGCTTCCGATTCCATCAGCGTGCAGGCCCGCACTTCCCTCGCCTACAAGCCAAAGGGCTTTAGCGCCTTCACCGCCAACCCCGCGCTCGCGCGCTTCGCCCGCGAGGAACAATGGGCCAGCGAAATCGGCGTGACCTTCGGCCCGCCCCAAGGCCGCTTCGGCGGCAGCGTCCTCGGATTCTGGAACGTCATCGACGATTACCAGTTCGAGCGCACCGTGCCGGGCTCGACGGATTTCATCGTCGTCAACGCCGACGCCGTCACCACGCGCGGTTTCGAGGCCAAGTTCATGTTCAGCCCCATCGAGCGCATCTGGTGGGATTTTCAGGCGGGCTACACCGACGCTAAATTCGACGATCACCGCGATGCCTCCGGCGCGCGCGTCGACGGCCAGCGCGTGCCGTTCGTGCCGGAATACACGCTGCGCACCGGCGTCACCGTCGAGGTTGGCCGTGGGTTTTCCGTCAACGCCAGCTACGCCGCCGTGGGACGCACCTGCTACGACGAGCGCAACACGCCGATGTTCGCGCAGAAATCCTACGGCCTCGTCAACGCGCAACTCCGCTACCGCTTCGAGCGCTGCGCCATCGCGGTCTACGGACACAATCTCTTCGAGGAGGATTATTATCAGTTCATCAACCCCGAGATCTTCGCCGCGAGCCCCGGCGCACCGCGGCGTTTCGGCGTGCAACTCACGTTCGAATATTAAACCCGCCCGCTGGCCGTCCGCCATTTCTGCCGATCCTCCGGTCGCCTCAGTCCCGCATTGCTGTAGTCGAAACTATCATCGCACACTCAGTGTCCCCTGAACCTCTTCGGATCCCCATGAGAATTGCCGCTCGTCTCCTCCCCTCGTTGCTGGCCATCAGCCTCGGCTGCAACCTTCCCGCCGTCCACGCCGCCTCGGGCTGGCTCAACTGGCGCGGTCCCGATCAGAACGGGATCGCAAAAACGTCGACCAAGCTCCCGTCCGCACTCGAAGTCGGCGGTCCGAATCACCGCTGGTCCTACAAGGTTAAAGGCGCCGGCACGCCCGTCATCGCCGATGGCCGCGTGTACGCCTTCGGCTTCTACGGCGAGACCACCGACGTCGAGGAGACGCTCCTCTGCCTCGACGTGAAGACGGGAAAAAAACTCTGGGAGCACCGCTTCCGCGATTACCTGAGCGACACGACGTACAACCGCTACGCGATCGGCGCACCCGTCGTCGATGCCGAGACCGGCAACGTCTACCTCGAGTCCACGTGGGGCCACCTCATGGCGTGGAACCGCGACGGCAAACTTCTCTGGGAACACTCGATGGTCGAGGAGTTCGGACGCCTCACCTTTCCCAACGGCCGCACCGGCTCGCTCGCGATCGATGGCCCGCTCGTGATCACCGACGGCATCACCGCCAATTGGGGCGCGGACGGCCCGGCCCGCAACCGTTTCTACGCTTTCGACAAACACACGGGTGAACTGGTCTGGACCTCCACGCCCGGCATTCAGCCGATCGACAGCACGTTCGCCACGCCCGTCTTCGCCGACCTCGGCGACCAGCGCGTTTTCTATCAGGGCACCGGTTGCGGCAACATCGTCTGCGTCAACGCGCGCACCGGCGAACCAGTCTGGCGCTTCAAGCTCTCCCAATCCGGCGTCAACGCCGACGTCGTCCTCGTCGGCCAGGACAGGCTCATCGGCATTCACGGCAAGGAAAACGTCGACTCCTCCAGCCAGGGCCGGCTCATCGCGCTCAAGATCCCGACCGAATATCCGAAGGGGCAAAAGCCTGTCGTGCTCGGCCCCGAGGCCGAGATCTGGCGCAACGACGACTTCATCGCGTTCAGCAGCTCGCCGCTCGTAGTCGACGGCCGCGTGTTCTCCACCATCGCGACCGGCAGCCTCCTCTGCGCCGATGCCGCGACCGGCAAATTGCTGTGGCAGGAAAAACTCGCGCCCGACCAATTGCACGCCTCGCCCGCGTTTGCCGACGGTAAGCTCTATGTGCCGATGCACGACGGCTCCGTCCACGTGATCACCCCGACCGCGGAGAAGGCAAATGTGATCTCCGTCAACAAAATGGGCGCGCCGTGCCTCGGCGCGCCGGCGTTCTACGGCGACGCGGTTTTCATCTTCACCAAGGAAGCGCTGCATTGCTTCGGCCCAAAAGCCGGCGCCACCAGCGTCGAACCCTCGGTCGCCGTGAAACCCGCGCCAGCGTCCACTGCACCCATCACCCAGATCCAGATCGTCCCGTCCGAATTCGTTCTCGTCCCCGGCGAGCAGCTGAAGTTCACCGTGTGGGGCCTCGATGCCACCGGCCGCCGCGTGAAGCCGGTCACCAGTGAAGTGAAGTGGGAGAAATTCATCCCGCCCACCGCGCTCGTGAAATCCGAAGTCGACGGCACGCTTACGGGCGACCTGCTCAAGATCGCCCCGACCGCGAAGATTTCCGCCGGCCAGTTCAAGGCCACCTACAACACTCTCACCGCCACGGCTCGCGGACGCGTCGTCGCCGGCATCGGTTATAAGGAAGACTTCGAGAGCCTCCCGCTCGGCCAGAAAAGCCCGACCGGCGAAGACGTCGGCTTCCCGCCGCTGCCGTGGCTCGGCGCCCGCGTGAAGTGGCACGTGCTCGAGAAGGACGGCAGCAAGGTCGTCGCCAACCGTCTCGATGTGATCCTGTTTCAACGCACGATGAACTTCATCGGCAAACCCACGCTGAAAAACTACACGCTCGAGGCCGACGTGATGACCGACGGCACCCGCCGCGTAATGTCGTCTGTCGGGCTCGTGAATCAGCGCTACCTCATCGCCCTCGCCGCCAACAGCCGCATTCTCGAGGTCTCGAGCAATCACGAACGCGTGAAGGAATCCGTGCCTTTCAACGCGCTGCCGAACACCTGGTATCGCCTCAAGACCCGCGTCGACTCCGATGCAAACGGAGGCGGCGTCGTTCGCGCCAAAGTCTGGCCCCGCGGCCAGGCCGAGCCCGACAAATGGACCATCGAGGTCCGCCAGGAAAAAATCCACGGCGAAGGCGCCCCGGGCGTATTCGCATTTTCACCACAAAGTCAGAAGCGCGTCTTCATCGATAACCTCAGCCTCTCCGCCAATGAGTAAGCCAAGTTTCCCTCACCACCGTAGCTACGAGCGCCAGCGAGTGGATTTCCCCGTCCGCCCTCGCCGCGCCCTCGCCCTAGCTCTCACTCTCACCCTCACCTTCCCTTTCACTCGCGCGCTCGCGCGCGACTGGCCGATGTGGGGCGGCACGCCCGACCGCAACATGGTCGCCGAAGCCTCCGGAATCCCGAACGACATCTCCAGCGGCAAGTTCCTCCCCAAGAGCGAAACGATCGACCCCAAGACGACGAAGAACGTCAAGTGGGTCGCCAAGCTCGGTTCGCAAACCTACGGCAGTCCCGTGGTCGCCGGCGGCCGCGTCTACGTCGGCACCAACAACGAAGTTCCGCGCGACCCCACGCAACCCGGCGATCGCGGCATCCTCATGTGCTTCGACGAGAAGTCCGGCGACTTTCTCTGGCAGCTCATCATCCCAAAGGTCGGTGCCGGCAAGGTCAGCGACTGGGAGTTCGTCGGCCTCTGCTCCTCCGTCGCCATCGACGGCGAGCGCGGCTACGTCGTCACCAATCGTGGCGAACTCGTCTGCTTCGACGTCCAAGGCCAGGCCAACGGCAACGACGGCCCTTTCAAGGACGAGGCGAAGTTCTCCTCCGTCGACGGCAAGCCGGTCGGGATCACCGACAAACACGGGGACATCATTTGGGTTAACGACATCCGCACCGATCTCGGCATCTTCCCCCACAACGTCTCGAGCTGCTCGCCCCTGATCGTCGGCGACAAAGTGTTCGTCGCCACGTCCAACGGCGTCGACTGGTCCCACCTCAACATCCCCGCGCCCTTCGCCCCCGCGCTCGTCTCCGTCAACAAGAACACCGGCGAAGTGCTGGCCGAGGAGGCGTCCGACGTATCCAAGAATGTGCTACACGCGAGCTGGAGCTCCCCGGCGCTCGCCAGCGTCAAGGGCAAGCCGATGATCGTCTGGGGCGGCGGCAACGGCTTCTGCTACGGCTTCGAGACCGAACCTTATCAGCACGCCGAGGGTTTTCCCGCGTTGAAAGAACTCTTCCGCTACGACGCCAACCCGCCCGAATACCGCACGAAGAACGGCTCGCCGCTCAAATACGCCACCCATGACGGCCCCAGCGAAATCATCGCCACCGTCGTCGTGCAGGGCGAACGCGCCTACATGGCGATCGGCCAGGATCCCGAGCACGGCGACGGCGTCGGCATGCTCAGCTGCATCGACCTCAACGCCCGGGGCGACATCACCGGCAAACCCGTCTGGGTGAACAAGAGCATCGGCCGCTCGATCTCCACGCCGAGCATACACGACGGGTTGATTTATCAGGCCGAGTACGACGGCGACATTCACTGCATCGACGCGAAGACCGGCAAAGAAGTCTGGGTGCATCCCACGAACAGCCGCATCTGGTCCTCGACGCTTGTCGCCGACGGCAAGGTCTACTGCGGCAACGAAGACGGCGAGCTCGTGATCCTCAAAGCCGGCCGCGAGAAACAACTCCTCGGCAAAGTCGATTTCTACACGCCCGTCTACTGCACACCCGTTGTGGCGAACAACGTGCTCTACGTGACAACGCACACGCACATCTTCGCGATCGGCAAGTAACCGCCCGTCGAAGGTACGGCGAAGCGTCCCCTCCGCCCCCGTCACGCGGCCTCCCCCAACGAGTACGCTTCGCCCTACCTCCCCCTCTCCCCGCCCCCCTCTCCGAGTCTCCCCCTCTTCCTCCTCCGTCCCTCCGCCGCCCCCATGTCCAGCTCCCTCACTCCCCAAACCGCCCAATCCGCCCTCGACGCCTGGACCCGCGAGATGATCGTGTGGCATTTCTCGCCCGACACCGGTTGCGACTACTGGCTGAAATGGGCTGCGACCGCCGGCTGGAACCCGCTGAAGGAAATCAAGAGTTTCGCCGATCTCACCCGTTTCGATCACTTCGACGACGAAGTGCTGCGCAAGGAACAACCCGAGCGCTTCGTTCCCCAAGGCTACGCCGGCCGGCCGTATAACGTCTTCGAAACCGGCGGCACCACCGGCATGCCGAAACAGCGCATCGGTTGGGACGACTACAAGGTCGACTACGAGGAATTCAGCGACCACTACGGCCCGGACTTTTTCCCGAAAGGCGCCAACTGGCTCATGGTCGGCCCCACCGGCCCGCGCCGGCTCCGCCTCGCGATCGAACACCTCGCGAACTACCGCGGCGGCTCGTGTTATTTCATCGACCTCGACCCGCGCTGGGTGAAACGACTCATCGGCATGGGCGAGCTCGCGATGGCCCGCAAATATCAGGAGCACGTCATCGATCAGGCCGCCACGATCATCCGGCACCGCAACATCCAGTGCATGTTCACGACGCCGCGCCTCCTCGAGAATCTCGCCGAGCGGATGTCGCTCGTGCAGGCCGGCATCAAGGCCGTGTTCGCCGGCGGCACCACGATGACACCCCAATACGTCCGCTTCGTCGTCGAGGAAGTGCTCGAGGGAAAAATCAACTTCGCGCCCACCTACGGCAACACCCTCATGGGCCTGGCGATCAGCAAGAAACTCACCCCCGCGGACAATTTCAGCCTCACGTACTATGCACCGCAGCCCCGCGCCGTCCTTCGTGTAGTGAACCCCGACAAACCCGCAGAGCTCGTCCCCTACAACGAGTACGGCCGCGTCGAGCTCACGACGATGACAAAGGAATTCTTCATGCCGCGCTTTCTGGAACGCGACGAAGCCATCCGCCGCGGCCCCTGCGATGTATTTCCCTGGGACGGCGTTGGCGACGTCCGGCCGTTTCAATCGCTCACGAAAACGATCATCGAAGGCGTATATTGATCCAATCCGTCGCCCACGGAAGACATGGAAAAAAACTCCTGAGTTTGGCTGTCTCTTCTTCCGTGTATTCCGTGTGTTCCGTGGGCAAATCCGTCTCTTCCTCCCTTTCGTGTCTTTAGTGTGTTTCGTGGGCTAAATCCGATGTCTCAAAAAATCCACATTCCCATCCTCCGCCTCGGCGCCCCTTACCGCAGCCTCGACACCCTCTCCCTCAACGCGGGCAACGGCCGCGACCTCGAAATCAGCGTCGCCAACTCCGGCCTCATCCGCCGCGACCTCCAGAAAATCTCCGCCTCCGTCGAAGCCCTCCATGCCATCCCTTGCGCCACGCTCGTCCACTATTGCGAAAAGGCCGCCGGGCTCTTCCTCGAGGGCAAGCTCCCCTGGAGCTCCATCGACAACTCCCCGCTCCAATCTCCCGACGACTACGTCGCCGCTCTCTCCCAACTCACCGGCCTCCCGCACACTCTCGGCCGCGCCAACATGGGCAAGGTGCACGCCGCGATGTCCAACATCCGCGCCGTCCTTAACGGTCTCACCCGCGGCCTCCCGCTCGAGCTCTTCGACCACGGCTTCGTGCGCCAGGGCGATCTCGACGTTAACTTCTTCCCGCAAACCGAGAGCCTCGGCGTCCTCCTCCCCAGCAATTCCCCCGGCGTGAATTCCCTCTGGCTTCCCGCCGTGGTGATGAAAATTCCCATCGTCCTGAAACCCGGCCGCGAAGATCCGCTCACGCCCTTCCGCATCATCCAGGCGCTCATCGCCGCCGGCTTCCCGTCCTCCGCCTTCGGCTTCTATCCCACGACTCACGACGGCGGCGACACGCTCCTCTTCGGCACCGGTCGCGCGATCGCATTCGGCAACGACACCACGCTCAAGAAATACGCGCCCTACCGCCACATCCAGGTCCACGGCTCCGGCCGCAGCAAGGTCCTCATCGGCGACGACTACGCCGACGATTGGGAGAAACACCTCGACGTCATCGCGACTTCGATCTCCTCGAACGGCGGCCGCAGTTGCATCAACGCCTCCTCCGTCCTCATCAGCCGTAATCGCGACGCCCTCGCCGACGCCCTCGCGCGCAAACTCGCCGCCATCGAACCGCTCGCGCGCGACAACCCCAACGCCCTCCTCTGCGGCTTCGCGAATCCCGCGATGGCCCGTGGTATCGACGAACGCATTACAGAGCTCTTGCAGACCCCCGGCGCCGAAGACGTCACCGCGCGTTACCGCAAGGGCCCACGCCTGATCGAGCTCCACGGCCAGACTTTTCTCCAACCCACGCTCATCTCCTGCACCGATCTCGAACATCCGCTCGCGAACACCGAGTTCATGTTCCCCTTCGCGAGCATCCTCGAAGTCCCACAGGAGCGCATGATCGACGTCATCGGCGAATCGCTCGTCGTCTCCGCCTTAACGCACGACCGCGATTGGACGATCGACCTGATGACCAGCACCAACATCGAGCGGCTCAACATCGGCCCGTATCCAACAAACCGGGTACAATGGGAGCAGCCGCACGAGGGCAACATGTTCGAATTCCTCTACCGCCGCCGCGCCCTCCAGGGCGACCTCGTGGCGAGCTGACTCATGTCTGAATTCTCACAGAAGCCAACGAAGAGCTCAATGTCTTCTCTCCCCTCGTTTCCTTCATTGCCTTCTGTAAAACCGTTTGGAGATCGGGCTTGATGATCGAATCCTTCGCGTCGCGCCCCTCGCCCAAACTGGTCTTCGGCCCGGGCACGCTCCGCGAACTCCCCGCCTGCGTGCGCGAGCTCGGCGCCACCTCCGTCTTTCTCGTCACCGACACCGGCCTCATGCAGGCCGGCCACCCGGCCGCCGCCCAACAGCTTCTCACCTCCGCCGGCATCCCGGTTGCGCTCTACGACCACGCGCACCAGAACCCCACCGAGTCCGACGCCGCCGCGTGCCGCGACGTCGCCCGGCAGCACGCCTTCGACTGCATCGTCGCGCTCGGCGGCGGCAGCAGCATGGACACCGCGAAGGCCTGCAATTTCCTCCTCACAAACGGCGGCCGCATGCGCGATTACCACGGCTACGGCAAGGCGACCAAGCCGATGCTCCCGCTCATCGCGATTCCCACCACCGCCGGCACCGGCAGCGAATGCCAGTCCTACGCGCTCGTGAGCCGCGACGACACGCACGAAAAAATGGCCTGCGGCGACGCGAAGGCCAAGGCCCGCGTCGCGATCCTCGACCCCGACCTCACCAAAACGCAGCCGCGCTCCGTCGCGATTCAGACCGGCCTCGATGCGCTCGCGCACGCGCTCGAATCCGCTGTCTGCACGAAACGCAACGCGATCTCGTCCCTCTATTCCGAGGGCGCCTTCCGCCACCTCTCCGCCGCCATCGGTCGCACCCTCGACGGCACACTCAACGCCGATGACCGCGCCGCCATGCTGCTCGGCGCCACCCTCGCGGGCCTCGCGATCGAGAACAGCATGCTCGGCGCCGCGCACGCGACCGCCAACCCGCTCACCGCGCACTACGGCGTCGTTCACGGTCACGCCGTCGCCCTCATGCTGCCGCACGTGATGCGTTTCAATTCCGCCGATTCCGCCGCCGCAGCGACCTACGCACGCTACAGTGAAATCCTGCGCGAGTCGCACGTGAGCGATTTGCCGCTGATCGAATGGTTTCGCGAAATCGTTCAGCGCAGCGCCATCCCCCCGCTCGCGCTCAACGGCCACGCTCCCGATTTCGCCACGCTCGCCGCCGACGCCGCGAAACAGTGGACCGGTCAATTCAACCCGCGCCCGTTGCAGCCGGCCGACACCATCGCACTCTATCAGAGTGCGCTCCGTTCGCATGCTTCCGCATGAACGATCGTCCCGCCGCTCGTTCGTAGCCCTGCTCGGGAGAGCAGGGACGCTCGCCGCCTGCACGCTCCTCGCCGCCTGCACCGACCGCGCCCCCAACTCCCAACCCAAAACCCAGGACTCCAAACCCGCCCCCGCCGCGACCTCCTGGCCCATGACCCGCGGCAGCCCCGCTCTCAGCGGCAGCGTGCCCACCACCGTCCCGCGCGCGCCTGTCAACGCGTGGACCTTCACCGCCGCCGGCCCGATTTCCGCCGAAGCCGCGATCGCCAACAACCGCATCTACATCGGCACCGGCACCGGCACGCTCCACGCTCTCGCCGCCGACACCGGCCAGGAGCTCTGGAAATTCACCACGAAAGACGCGATCACCGCCGCGCCCGCCGTTGGCGCCGGTCGCGTTTTCGTTTCCTCCAACGACGGCTCGCTCTACGCCCTCGACGCCGACAACGGCGCCGAAGTCTGGAAATTCTCCACCGAGGATAAAATCAGCTCCGGCCCCATCCTCATCCCGGCTCCCGCGGCCCCCACCCAGACCCCAGACCCAAGACCCCAGACCCCATATTGGCTCCTCCTCAACGGCTACGACGGCACCACGCGCGTCCTCGCTGCCGCCAGCGGCAAACTCGTCTGGTCGTATCAGACCGACAACTACATCAACGGCGCGCCCGCCGTCGTCGACGGACGCTTCCTCGTGTTCGGCGGTTGCGACGCCCTCCTCCACGTCGTGAATCTGAAGGACGGCACGCCCGTCCACACGATCCCCGCCAACGCCTACATTCCCGCCTCGATCGGCACGTTTGGCACAATGGCCTTTTGCGGTAACTACGCGAACCAGACCGTCGCCTTCGACGTCGTCGGCGGAAAAATCGCGTGGGTCTACGAAGACCGCGCGCTGCCCTTCTTCAGTTCGCCCGCCGTGAACGATCGCCTCGTCCTCATCGGCTCGCGCGACAAACACCTCCACGCCATCGATCGCAAAACCGGCGAACCCGCCTGGAAGTTCCCCACCGGTGGCCGCGTCGAAGGTTCGCCCATCGTGTTCACCGACGCCGTCGTCTTCGGCTCGAGCGATGGCCGGCTCTACGCCGCCAATCTCACCGACGGCAGCGAGCTCTGGCGCCTCGAGCTCGGCGAACCTCTCGTCGCCTCCCCCGCTTTCGGCCATAACCTCATCGTCATCGGCGGCGAAAAAGGCACGGTCTTTGCACTCAGGTAGGGCGCGTTGTAACGATTCAGGCAGAGCTCAGTGCGTCAGTGGGCAGAAGGTTGTCCCTTACGCGCCGCCTCTGTGTCGCAGAAAAATCCTAGCACCGCCTTTATCCCCGAAGCGTCCTGCCTTTATCCGCGCCCCCGCCTAATCCGCGATCAAGCGTCTTTCTTTCATGAACGAAAACCCACCCGCCTCCCCACCTCCGCAGTCCTCCTCCACCACCGCGGGCAACTACTTCATCTCGAATTACCCGCCGTTCTCCTTCTGGTCCGAAGACCAGAAAGTCGAAGTCGAGCTCGCACTCAATTCCGAGCCCACGCCCGGCACCAAGCTCGGCCTCTACCACCACATTCCGTTCTGCCGAAAGCGCTGCCATTTTTGTTACTTCCGCGTCTACACCGACAAAAACGCGAAGGAGATCCAGGCCTACCTCGACGCCACGATCGCCGAGTTGAAATCCATCGCCGAGCGCCCGCTCATCCGCGGCCGCAAACCGCACTTCGTTTATTTCGGCGGCGGCACGCCTTCATATCTCTCCGCGAAACAACTCCACGAGCTCACCAACAACCTGAAGGCGATTCTCCCGTGGGACGCCGCCGAGGAAGTCGCCTTCGAAGCCGAACCCGGCACGCTCAACGCCGGCAAACTCACCGCCATCAAAGAGGTCGGCGTCATGCGGCTCAGCCTCGGCATCGAAAATTTCGACGACCACATCCTCGAGATCAACGGCCGCGCCCACCGCTCCGGCGAAGTCTTCGGCGCCTACGAACGCGCGCGCGCCGAAAATTTTTCCCAAATCAACATCGATCTCATCGCCGGCATGGTCGAGGAGACCGAGGCCAACTGGCAGCGCAACATCGAAGAGACGATCAAGCTGCGCCCCGACTCCGTCACGATCTACCAGATGGAGGTCCCCTACAATACGACCATCTTTAAAGAGATGAAGGCGCAGGGAAAACTCGTCGCGCCCGTCGCCGACTGGCAGACGAAACGCCGCTGGGTGAAGGAAGCTTTCGCCGCCCTCGAGAGCGCCGGCTACACGATCGCCAGCGGCTACACCGCCGTGCTCGATCCCAAGCGCACCAAATTCCTCTACCGCGACGAGCTCTGGAGTGGCGCCGACCTCGTCGGCCTCGGCGTCGCGTCGTTCTCGCACGCCGCCGGCGTGCATTACCAGAACCTCACCGAGATGGAACCCTACCTCGCCGCGATCGCCGCCGGCGAGCTCCCCATCAAGCGCGCTTTCCGCACCAGCCCCGAAGAACGCATGATCCGCGAGTTCATCCTCCAGATGAAGCTCGGCCGCGTGCAACTCGGCTACTTCACGGACAAATTCGGCGTCGACATCGCCCGCCGCTTCGAAGCCCAGCTCAGCCACCTCGCCGCCGAAGGTTTGCTCACGGTCACGGACACCGATGTCCTCCTCTCGCGCGACGGCCTCCTCTGCGTCGACACGCTGCTGCACGAGTTCTTCCTCCAGCAGCACCGCACCTCGAAGATCGTCTGACTGGCGCGAAATCTGAAGAACCGAGCGAACGCTCAACGCTCTGCCCTTCTCCGAGCATGAACCAACTCCTCACCCAGGACCTGCCTGCCGCCCTGCAGTCCTTCATGCACGAGTCCTGCCACCTCCCGGCCGCCGCCTTTCACCCCCTCTCCGGCCCGCGCCTCCCGCAACCCGCGCAACGCCTCCTCGTCCACACCGACGACATGACGTCCACGCTCGCCGCGTTTCACGAAAGCCCGCTCCGCGTCGAAATCCTTCAAAAACAAATCCTCGACGATCTCTACCTCCGCGAAGTCTTCCTCCGCACGACCGCCGCCAACGCGATCGTCGAATACGGCGTCATCGCCATCGCGCTCGACCAGTTCACGCCCGAACAGCAAACCGCGATCACCACCGGCCAGGCTCCACTCGGCGCCTTGTTGCATCAGTTCGCGATTCCGTTCACCAGCGCGCCCATTCGCTTCTTCTCGATCCGCGCCGAGTCTCTCGCCGCCACACGGCTCCCCGTGACGTCAGGCTCCACCTGCCACGGTCGTTTCAACCGTCTCGCCAAACCCACCGGCGAACCCCTCGCCTGGATCCTGGAAATCCTCCCGCCCTGAAAAAACGCCCCCCTTCACACTCGTGAAGATCGTCTTCCTCACCCCCGGTACCGGCAGTTACTATTGCGGCGCCTGCCTGCGCGACAACGCCCTCGCGCGCGAGCTCCTCCGCCTCGGCCACGACGTCACGATCGCACCGATGTATCTGCCGCTGATGATCGACGAGGCCACTCTCCCCGGACTCGAACAGACGCCCATTTTCTTCGGCGGCATCAACGTCTACCTGCAGCAGAAACTCCCTTTCTTCCGCAACACCCCCGCCGCCTTCGATCGCCTCCTCAACTCGAACTCGCTCCTCCGCTGGGCTGCGCGTCACAGCCACATGACCTCCGCCCGCGAACACGGCGAGATGACGCTCGAGATGCTCAACGTCGAAACCAGCCGCCTCCGCAAGGAAATCGAAAAACTCTACGGCTGGCTCGAGCACTCCGCCAAACCCGACATCGTCTGCCTCTCCACCGCCCTGCTCGCCGGCTTCGCTCCCGAATTGAAACGCCGCCTCGGCGCGCCCGTCGTCTCGTGCTTTCAGGGCGAGGACTCCTTCCTCGACGGCCTGCCCGAGCCCTATCGCACGCGCTGCTGGTCGGCCATGGCCACGCGCCTCGCCGCGTCCGATGCGATCATCTCTCCCAGCCGCTACTACGCCGACTTCATGCGCGAGCGCCTCGGCCTCGCTTCGAATGCGATCGAAATCGTACCCAACGGCATCTCCCTCGAAAGCTACCGGCCCGCCGATGCCCCGACGCCCACGCCCGCACCGGCGTCTCCAATAATCGGATACCTCGCCCGGATGTCGCGCGACAAAGGCCTCGAGCTGCTCGCCGAAGCCTTCATCGTGCTCGCGCGTGAGCTCGGCGATGCGGCCACCCAGCTGAAAATCGCCGGCGCCGCCACCGCGGCCGACGAGCCGTTCATCACCCGGATGAAGCGCCGGATCGCCGACGCCGGCCTGGCCTCGCGCGTCTCGTGGACCCCCAATCTCTCGCACGAAGACAAGGTCGCGTTCCTGCGCAGCCTCACGTTGTTCTCCGTTCCCGCGACCTATCGCGAAGCCTTCGGCCTCTACGTCATCGAAGCGATGGCCTGCGGCGTCCCCGTCGTGCAGCCGGACGCCTCCGCGTTTCCCGAAATCATCGGCGCCGGCGGCGGTGGACTCTGCGTGCCGCCGAACGATCCGCGCGCGCTCGCCCACATGTGGCAGCAGCTTCTCCGGGACACCCCGCGTCGCACCGCGCTCGGCGCCGCCGCACGGTTGAGCGTTGAAAAACATTTCAGCGCCCGAACGATGTGCGACCGCTTCCTCGAGGTGGCCCACCGCCTGACCCGCGCGCCTTCCACCGCACCCTCCTGATTCATTCGTGTTCATTTGTGTCCATTCGTGGTTCAAAAACATCTCCCGCTGACGCGCGCATGGACCTTCCCTCCACCTTTCATTTCACCCACCGCCGCCTCGTCGAGTTCGCCGATACCGACCTCGCCGGGATCATGCACTTCGCGAACTTCTTCCGCTTCGTCGAGTGCGCCGAACACGCCTTCTTCCGCTCGCTCGGCCACCGCGTCCACACGACCGACGGCAACGCCCACCAAGGCTGGCCCCGCATCGACGTCGCCTGCAGCTACCACAAACCCGCCCGCTTCGAGCAAACCCTCGAGATTGGTCTCCGTATCCAGGAAGTGCGTACCAACAGCCTGAGCTACAAATTCTGGATCACCGTCGCCGGCGACCCCACGCGCGCCCTCCTCGCGACCGGCGCCTTCTCGATCATCCACGTGGAAATCGACACCGCCGCCCACACGATCCGCAAGGCACCCATCCCCCCCGCTCTCCGCGAAAAACTCGAAGCTCTCACCCGCGCGCCCGCACCGCTCTAACTCCGCTCCGGACTCTCAGCTCTAAGCTCTCACCTCTCAGCCCTCAGCTCTCAACTCTCAATTCCCCCTTCTCATGCAGTGGCTCTACTACGCATTCCTCACCGTCTCCACCTGGGGCCTCTACGGCGTCTTCCTTCATAGCGGCCAGATGGCGATGAAAGACCCCGAGTTCGGTCGCTACAAAGCGTTCCTTCTCGTCGGCGTCGCGTACTTCATCGTCGCCGTCCTGGCGCCGCTGATCCTCTTGAAAATCCAGGGCGCCACCTGGAGTTACCCGAGCAAGGGCGTCTGGATCTCGCTCTTCGCCGGCACGCTCGGCGCCGTCGGGGCCTTCGGGATCCTGCTCGCCTTCGGCGCCAAGGGCACGCCCGCCGTCGTGATGTCGATCGTCTTCGCCGGCGCGCCCATCGTGAACGCCATCGCCGGCATGCTCATGCACCCGCCCAAGGGCGGCTTCGCCGGCGTGCCATGGCAGTTCTACCTTGGAATCCTCATGGCCGCCGGCGGCGGCACGCTCGTCAGCTACTACAAACCCGCGCCCGCGCCCAAGACCGCCGCCGCACCTGCGGCCACGACCCGACACAGCTGATCCGGTGGGGCTGGCTCCCCGAGCCGGCCTGAGTTCCCGCCTCGCCCCGCATGCCCGATCTTCCCTCGCAGCAACTCGCCGCACTAAACCGCCTCGTCGCCGCGATCGCCCCGACCAACGCGTTCTACCGCGCAAAACTCTCCGACGCCGGTGCGCTCGACGGCTTCGCATCGCTCGAGGCCTTCCGCGCGCGGATGCCATTCACCACGAAAGACGAGCTCGCGCGCGACCAGCTCGCGCATCCGCCTTACGGCTCCACGCTCACGTATCCGCACGAGTCCTACACACGCTATCACCAGACCAGCGGCACCGGCGGCCGTCCGCTCGTGTGGCTCGACACGCCCGAGAGCTGGCAATGGCTGCTCGAAAACTGGAAGGTCATCTGGAAAAAGGCCGGCGCCGTCCACGGCGATTCCGCTTTCTTCGCGTTTTCCTTCGGCCCGTTCCTCGGCTTCTGGTCCGCCTTCGACTCCGCCCAGCAACTCGGCCTCCGCACCATTCCCGCCGGCGGCATGAGCACCAGCGAACGTCTCCGCTTCCTCCTCGCGCGTCGTCCCCGCATCCTCTGCTGCACGCCCACCTACGCTCTGCGCCTCGCCGATGTCGCCCGTCAGGAGAAGCTCGATCTCGGCAACTCCGGCGTCGAGCGCATCATGGTTGCCGGCGAACCCGGTGGCAGCGTCCCCGAAATTCGCGCGCGCATCGAGCAGAGCTGGCCCGGCGCCAGCGTCGTCGACCATCACGGCATGACCGAGGTCGGGCCCGTTTCCTACGGCTGCACCGACCAGCCCACGCTCATCCGCGTCATGCACGACCGCTATCTCTGCGAGATCCTGCAGCCCGGCACCAACAATCCCGTCCCACCCGGCAACACCGGCGAGCTTGTAGTGACGACGCTTGGACGCGATGCGTGCCCGCTCCTGCGCTATCGCACCGGCGACCTCGTTCGTCCGATCGAAATCCACCGCGACAACGCGACCGAGATCGCCCTCGACGGCGGCATTCTCGGCCGCGTCGACGACATGGTGATCGTCCGCGGGGTAAACCTCTACCCCACCGCCGTCGACGCCGCGATCCGCTCCCACGGCGGGGTCCGCGAGTATCAAGTGGAGATCGACAAACGCGTCACGCTCCCGGAGGTGCGCCTCCGCTTCGAGGCCATCGACGAAACCCGCGACCCCACGCTCGACCTCGCGGCACATCTCCGCGCGACCTTCCAGATCCGCATCGAAGTCGAAAAAGTTCCCCCCGGCACGCTCCCTACCTTCGAGTTCAAAGCCCGCCGCTGGAAAATACTCTCATAAGAAGCCGGATTGCCCACGGAACACACAGAGCACACGGAAACAAATCCCCTCACCAACCAGCAGCACCCCTGCCTTTCTTTCCGTGTATTCCGTGTGTTCCGTGGGCACCCTCCGATCCGCACCTCTTTCGTGTAATTCGTGTGTTTCGTGGGCCAATCAACCATCTCAGCCATGATCGCCGCCACCCACGTCACCAAAACCTACGACACCCCCGCCGGCCCCGTCCCCGTCCTGCGCGACCTCGATCTCCACGTCGGCGCCGGCGAGACCGCCGCGATCGTCGGCCCCTCCGGCAGCGGCAAGACCACGCTCCTCAATCTCCTCGGCGCACTCGACCAGCCCACGAGCGGCTCGATCACCATCGCCGACACCGCGCTTGCCACCCTCGATCCCGCCGCCGCCGCGCGCTTCCGCAACCGCGCGATCGGTTTCGTTTTCCAGCTCCACTACCTGCTCCCGCAGTGCACCGTCCTCGAAAACGTCCTCGTTCCCCGCCTCGCCGGCGGCTGGGCTGAAGACGCCGCAACCACCCGCGAGCGCGCCGAATCGCTCCTCGAGCAAGTCGGCCTCGCCGACCGTCGCGAGCATCGCCCCTGGCAGCTCTCCGGCGGCGAACAACTCCGCGCCGCCCTCGCGCGCGCCCTCATCAATCAACCGAAACTCATCCTCGCCGACGAACCCACCGGCTCCCTCGACCCAGCCACCGGCGACCGCATCGCCGATCTCCTCCTGCGCACGCACGAATCCGCCCACGTCGCCCTTATTGTCGTCACCCACAACCCCGCTCTCGCCGCCCGCATGCAGAAAACCTACCGCCTCGAAAACGGCCGCCTGGTTTCGTGATTCTTTTAGCCACAAAAATGCACAAAAAACGTCGTCCTGCCGGCGAGGATCGCCCGCGCGCCCATAGGCGCCTTTAGATCCACTTTCGCCCTCCGATTTTTTGCGCCTTTTTGTGGCCATTCCGGTTCGTCGCCAATGACCGCCCGCCACTACATCGTCCGCAGTCTCGCGCACCACCGCTTCGCCTACCTCGGCGTCTTCGCCGGCGCCGTGCTCGGCGCGACCGTCCTTCTCGGCGCCCTCTTCGCCGGCGACTCCGTCAAAGCCTCGCTCCGCCGCATCGCCGAAAATCGCATCGGCCGCACCACCCACATCCTCTCCTCCGGCGATCGCTTTTTCCGCCAGGCCCTCGCCGATGACCTCGCCGCCGCCACCAACTCCCGCATCGCTCCGCTCGTCTACGCCCGCGGCGTCGCCACCCACGCCGGCACGCAAGCCGCCACGAATCACGTCCAACTCGTCGGCGTAACCAACACCTTCTGGCAACTCGCCCCCACGCCCGCCCGCCTCGGCCTCGATGCCTCGAAATCCGAAGTCGCGATCAACGACACCCTCGCGCACCGGCTCGCCCTCGCCGTCGGCGACGCCCTCATCGTCCGTATCCAAAAACCGGGTATCCTCGCCGGCAACGCCCCGATCGCGGGAGCCGAAGCGAAACTGGAAAGCCTGCGCTGCAAAGTCGGCGCGATCGTCGACGACGCCTCGTTCGGCCGCTTCACGCTCGAAACCACCCAGGTCGCGCAACCCTCCGTCTTCCTGCCCATCGAGCTCCTCCAGGAAACCCTCGACCGCAAAGACAAAGCCAATCTCCTCCTGATCGCCGCCGCCCCTGATCTTCAACTGTCGACTTTCAACCCTCAACTGCGAGCCGCTCTGCGGCTCGCCGACTACGGCCTCACCCTCAAATGGCTCGCGCCGCCCGCGGCCACCTTCGAGATCTCCTCCGACCGCATCTTCATCGATCCGCCGCTCGCCGCAGCCCTCATGCGCGCGATTCCCGCCGCACAACCCGTCCTCTCCTACCTCGTCAACGACCTGCGTATCCGAGATCGCGTTACACCTTACTCCATCGCAACCGCCACCACGCCCGTCGCCGCGCCATTTCTTCCGGCCGATCTCGGCCCGCGCGAAGTCGTCATCAACGACTGGCTCGCCGAAGATCTGGCCGCGCGCACCGGGGACGAACTTCAACTCACCTACTACCAGGTCGGTCCGGCCGGCACGCTCGTCGAGCAGACCTCCGCCTTCACCGTCCGCTCGATCGTCCCGCTCCAAGGCCTCGCCGCCACGTCCGAATGGATGCCCGAATTCCCCGGCATCACCGACACCAGCAATCAGAGCGAGTGGGATCCCGGACTGCCACTCGACCTCAAACGCATCCGCGACCAGGACGAACGCTACTGGGACGACCACCGCGGCGCGCCGAAAGCCTTCCTTTCTCTCGCCGCCGGCCGCGAGCTCTGGTCCACCCGCTGGGGCAACGCCACCGCGCTCCGCATCCCGTTCGCGCACGAACGCGAATCCGAACTCACCGCCACGCTGCTCGCCGCCCTCCGCCCGGAGATGAACCAGCTCCTCCTCCGCGATCTGCGCGCCAGCGCCGTCGACTCCGCCAATTCGCCCGTCGATTTCGGCGGCCTCTTCGTGGGCATGAGCATCTTCCTCATCGTCGCCGCACTTGGCCTCGTCGCGATGCTCTTTCAATTCGTCCTCCTCCAGCGCAACCGCGAAGACGCGCTCCTCGCCGCCGTCGGCGTATCCACTTCCAAACTACTCCGCTGGCGGCTCGCCGAAGGTTTCGCGATCCTCGCGCTCGGCTGCATCGTCGCCGTCCTGCTCGCGACGCTCTACACGCGCGGCATCCTGCGCTTCCTGGAGTCGATCTGGGCCGGCCAGTCCGCCGGCCCGACGTTCGTCTTCCACGCCGCGCCCGCGAGCATCGCCGCCGGCACGATCGCGTTTCTCGCCTGCTCGCTCGCCGCGATCTGGCTCGCGATCCGCAAGCTCACGCGCCGTACGCTCTCGATCCGGCTCGCCGCGCAAACCGAGGACACCACTCCACCCGCGCGCATCCGGAAAACCTCCCTCATCCTCGCGCTGACCGCCGCCGCCATCGCCACACTCGCCATCGGCTTCGCGAATCGCGGCATCCCCGCACAAGGCGCATTCTATCTCGCCGGCTTCGCGCTGCTCGCCGCCGGCATCGCGAGCTGCCGCTGGTGGACTGCACGAGCGTCCGCCTCGGCGCGCGACGCCGCGCCCGACGCCCGGACGCTCGGCGCCCTCAACCTCAAGGCCCGCCGTTCCCGCAGCCTCACCGTCGTCGGCCTCATCGCGACCGCCGTCTTCATGGTACTTTCCGTCGCTTCGTTTCGAAAACACGTCGGTGCCGACTGGCTCGAGCGCACGAGCGGCACCGGCGGCTTCGCGTTCCGGATCGAGACTACCGCGCCGCAGAACATCGCGCGCGACGGCAAGGCCACGACCTTCGAGCTTTTCGAACGCCACGCCGCCGGCCTTGGAGAGATCGTCCCACTGCGCGCCGGCATCGGCGACAATGCAAACTGCTTCAACCTCAACACCACCGCGCAACCGCAGCTCCTCGCCGTCGACACCGCGAAGCTCGCAACGCGAAACGCCTTCCGCCCCGACGTAGACGACACCCCTTCCGTCGACTCCGGCTGGTCCATCCTCGCCGCGCCGACCGCGTCCGGCGCCCTCCCCGCCTTCGTCGACGAAACGACGCTCCTCTGGGCCCTGAAACGCAAGGTCGGTGACACCCTCTCCTACACCGACGAGGCCGGCCGCGCCTTCAGTATCCAGATTATGGGCACGCTGCCCGACTCGATTTTCCAAGGCTACGTCCTCATCGACGAAAACCTTTTCCTCGAAAAATTCCCCTCGCACGCCGGCTACTCGATCTTCCTCGCCGACATCCGCTCCTCCGCTCCTTCCGCCGCCGACCTCGCCGCTCTCCGCACGCGACTCGAAACCTCCGCGCGCGACGTCGGCGGTCGCGTCGAGCTCACGCGCGACGTGCTCGCGGCGTATCACCAGATCGAGAACACCTACATCGCGATCTTCAATGTCCTCGGCTCGCTCGGCGTGTTGCTCGGCAGCCTCGGCCTCGCGATCGTCATCGCGCGCAACCTCCGCGAACGCCGTGGCGAATTCGCGGTACTGACCGCCATCGGAATCCCGCGCCCCGTGCTCACGCAGATGGTGTTCGCCGAATTCAGCCGGCTCGTCCTCTGGGGCATCGTCATCGGCACCCTCGCTTCGGTCGTCGCGATCCTCCCCGGCATCACCGCCCTCCCTCCCGCCGCCACCCTCCTCCTCGTGGCGACGCTCCTCCTCGGCATCGTCATCCTCAATCTCGTCAGCGGCTGGGCCATCTTTCGTTGGTCGATGCGCGATCTTCACCCGTCCACGATCCACGGCGCCGGCTAAGTTTTTTCTCCGCGCCTTTTCGGATTCGCCCCCGCCAGCGTCGATAACAGGGAAACATGAGCGACCTCGAACTGCTGCAGCAGTATACGCGCACCAACTCCCAGGACGCTTTCGCCGCCCTCGTCGAGCGGCACGTGCATTTCGTCTACTCCGCCGCGCGCCGTCAGGTCCGCTCACCCGAGCTGGCCGACGAGATCGCCCAGTCCGTCTTCCTCGATCTCGCCCGCCAGGGACATCGCCTCGATGCCACGCAGCCGCTGGCCGCGTGGCTGTTTCTCGTGACGCGTCGCAAGGCCATCGACGTGATCCGCCGCGAATCGCGCCGCGCCGTCCGCGAGCAAACCGCCGCCGAGATTGCCGCTCTGAAAACGCCCTCGCCTTCGTGGACCCGGATCAAGGACGTCCTCGACGAAGCCCTGGAAGCGCTCCACGACGCCGACCGCACCGCCCTGCTCCTGCGTTTCTTCGAGAACCGCAGTCTCCGCGAAGTCGGCGCCGCGCTCGGCATCTCTGACGACACCGCGCAGAAACGCGTCGCCAGCGCCCTCGACCGCCTCCGCGCGCTGCTCGAGCGCCGCGGCGCCGTCGCCGCCTCGGTCACCGCACTCGCCACCGATCTCTCCGCACACGCCGTCGAAGCTGCCCCCGCAACCGTCGGCACGACGATCTCCTCCACGGCCTTTTTTTCCAGCGCTCCGACCACCGCCGCCACTTTTTCCTCCGCGCAATCCACCATCTGGTCCGCCTTCCAAAAATCCTTCGCTGTCCTGGCCGTCACCAGCTTCCTCGGCTTCGTCGCGTTCGAAGCCACCACCTTCGCGCGCCAGCGCACCGAGCTTGCCACCATTCCAGATCAGGCCACCCGTCTCACCGCCACGCTCGCAGCGGTCCAATCCGAACACGCCGCCATCTCCGCCCATCTCCCAACCGCACGCGCCACTCTCGCCGAAGCCTCCCGCCCTCGCATCGTCGACGCCGAGCTCGAGGCCGCCATCGAGGCCTGGCTCGCCCGCGTCAAACGCCTTCAAGAGCTCGCGGCCGAGCGCGCCGACCTCGCCACACCCGAGTTCGCCGTCCTGACCGAACGCGAATGGTTCTTCGCCGCCAAGGACGCGAAACTCGAAACTGAACCGGAACTCCGCGAGACCTTCAAAACGCTCCGCAACACCGCTCGCGATGCGTTCGCCGAACGGCTCGATGACGCGCTCGACCGCTATCTCGCCGCGCATCATGGCAACCTCCCTGACTCGCCCGAGCAGCTTTCCGCCCACGCCACCTCGCCGCTTCCGTTCGAGCTGCTCTGCGACTACGAGATGCTCCAGCGCGGCCCAATCTCCGCCGTGCCCAAGGACGCCTGGCTTTTCGCGGAACACCCCGCCGCTGCCGCTCGCCACGGCAATCGCGTCTACGTCAGCGCCGAAAAGCGCGGCACCGCGGAGCTGACCGCCCCAACTCTCTCCACGCCATGAGCCGCTCGAGAATACGCCTCATGGTCGCCTTTCTCCTTCTCGGTGGCGGCGCCGGCCTCGTGACCCATCGCGCCGTCGTCAAGCAGCGCGAAGAGCTCGTCCTCCGTCGCGCCAGCCTCTCGCGCCTCGAAGACGACATCCGCCTCGCCCGTGACCAACTCGCGGCCGAACAGCGTGAGTTCGCGCAGCTCGAGCGCGAGACCGCCCACGCCCTCGCCGCCGCCGCCGCGCGCGAGGCCGCGCCCGCCCACCTCTGGGCCAGCCGCGTCCTGCTCATGCGCCAGCTCCTCGAGGAAATGCCCGCGCACAGGCTTCCCGAGCTGCATCTCCTCACGCTGCTCGATTGGATCCAGGTCGCCCGTAACGCCGAGCTCGATACCGCCAACCGCATCCGCACCGCCTTCATCGCACTCCGCAGCCTCGCGCGCCGCCGCTTCTCCGAAGTCCTGCGCCCCGCGCTCCGAGCCTTCGTCGCTGCCTCCGGTGGAGAGCTGCCCGCCGACATCCGCCAGCTCGCCCCCTATCTCGCGCTCCCCGCCGATGTCGCAATCCTCGAGCGTTACGAGATGATCCGCTCCGGCAAAGCCGGCGCAGAGGATGAATACGTGATCCGCGAAAAGCCGGGCTCCGACGCCGTTCTCTACGTCGCTCTCGAGGCAGTTTCGATCGACGGCAACTCCGCCGTGCAAACCCCGTCGCCTGAAAGTTTCGCCGATGCCGCAGAACGCGTACCCGGTCTCTTCGATGGGATATTCGATGAGAAAGCTGCCGAAAAGATAAACGACACGCTCCTGCCGTTCATCGGAATACTTCCCGTCATCGTCGAAAAATACTCCCCCCAACTCACCGCAGCGTTCGGCGCCGAGCCCGACGAGGTCTTCAAGGCCGCCACGCTGCGTTTCCGCGCCGCAAACTCCGACGTGAATCCGACCCACCTTGGCCAACTTCTCCCCCACTTTCCCGATCCGCAGAAATTCCTCGCGATCGCCCGGCAGGGCTTCGCCGAGCTGGACTACTTGCTGACGCACAAGACCCCGGCACCCGATGCCACCGCCTTGGCGCCGTTCCTGAAAAAGCCTTTCAACGCGGAAGCCGCCCTGCGCTCCGTCGAGATCAAAACTGAGGACGGCCATCTTTCCATGAACCTGAAATGGACCAAAAGCGACACGCGCACCGGCCTCACACCCCGCCCCGATCATCCGGCGTCATCGCCCTGAGCGCTCGTCCACATCTCCGTTTCCTGCCGCATCACGCCGGCTATTCGATCTTTCTCGCCGACACCCGATCCCCCGCTCCTTCCGCCGCGCTCGCCGCTCTCCGCCTCCTCGGCATCGTCATCCTCAATCTCGTCAGCGGCTGGGCCATCTTCCGCTGGTCGATGCGCGATCTCCGCGCAAGCTTGGTGCAGGCGGCGCAATAGTCGCCCCCGAGCCCTCACTGTCGCGCGTTTCCATCGCCTCCCCGCGTCGAGCTCACTCCTTCTCCATCGCCATCACCTGCCCATCCGCCACCGCCGCGCCCGGCTCGAACGCCACCAGCCGGCGCACACCGCACAGGGTGAGCTTCCCGCCGAGGAAAGGCGTGTTGCCGATCAAGCCGTCGAGATAGGCCATGTGTTCCTGCCGCGTGACGTCTTCGTGCAGGCTCGCGCCTGGGGTCTCGAAGCGGAAGCCGTCCATCCAAAACGAAAACGGCTTCGTCCGCCGCGGCCACGAGAGCCGAATCGAATGCATGCCCAGGCTGAGTATCGGTCGCCAAGTTCGGCGAAACACCGCCAGCGCCGTCTTCGTGCCCAATACGCCTTCGTTCGCATACAACGCTACGGATCCGCTCCCGCCCGAGGCGCCCGTATCCAAAAATAAATACAACGGCTGCCCTTCCGCCGACCGCGTCGTCAGGATCGGCGCCACGCGCCCCGACAACGTCGGCTGCTCCACCACGCCTCCCGCCGGCGCCTCGACCGTCATCCTCCGCGCCGGGAAATCCAGCACCACGTTCGCCTGCTGCAGGAGATCCCAGCCCACGATTCCATCGACGCCGATGAAGAGCGGAAACCAGAGCGATCGCCCGCAGAGCGCCGGCACGTTTCGCGCCGTCATCCCGCCGATGCGCAGCTCGCGCAACAGCACCAGATCGGTCGTCCGCGCCTGGTCGTGCGCATCGTTCAGCGCAACGGTCTGGTCGAGGAATTGCAGCCCCGCGCGGCGCGCGAAACCCTTCCTCCACCAGGAGAGATTCGCCCCCGTGTCCACCATCACGCGCGCCTTCACGCCGTTGACCTCGATCACGGCAATCACGAGATCACCGTGCTTGAGCGTGAACGGCACCGCCGGCGCACCCTCCGCAAACTCGATCCGTCGCTCCGGCAGCCGCGCCCGGAATTCAGCCCACTCACGCCAGCCGCGCCGGCTTTCCTCGATGCCAAACTCCCGGTAAAGCGGCAGCGTCTCCGCCCAGCGTCCACTCTGCTCGTAACACTGCAGCACGAGATAATGGAAATGATCGTCGGAAATCCCCTCCTCCGCCTTCAGCTTCCGCAGCAAGCCGACGGCCTTCTCCGTCTCGTAGCTCCAAAACGCTTCCCGCGCCTCCGCAAACGTCACGAGATTTGGCGCGTGAAACGCCCCCGGCGGCGCCACCACCAGTCCCGCGTGCCCCTCCTCCTCGGGAATCGGCGGCAGCAAACCCGTCGTCACCACCGCCGGCGGATCCGCGCGCACGACGCGCACCAGCCCCGCTTTCGATCCCGACGCACAGCCGGCGAGCGAACAACCTCCCAGCAGCAACGCCGCCCACGCGACAAGACTCCATCCGCGCGAGGCCCCCAAAGCGGTCACCGCGGACGAGCGGGTTTTCACGGATAAGCCAGCGCGTTACGCCGCTACTCCTTCAAATCCTCCGACTTCGGCTCCGGCAGGAAAAACGACAGGATGAACCCGCCGAGAAACACCGCGAATCCGATTCCCGCCGCCGTATAGGCCAGCTTCGTCGGCGCGTAAGCCGCGTCCGTCGTCGTCGCGATCGTCGCCGTCACCCAGGCGAAACACGTGCCGATCAAGCGGCCGCCGATGTTCGCTGCAAAACTCTCGCCCGTCCCGCGCAGGTGCAGCGGGTACGCCCGCGGCAGATAATTTCCCCAGAAGCTGAACTGCCCGACCGTCAACAGCCCCGCGACAAAGATTCCGATATACAGCCACTGCAGATCCTGCGTCGCACAGATCGCGAACACCACCGGCATCGCAATCAACCCCGGCACCTGGAAAATCCGCACCAGCGCGCGCCGGCTCACGATGTGCACCGCGAGGATCGCCAGCAAGAAACGCCCGACCAGGCCGCCCACTTCCTGCACTTTCGTCACGTCGGCCGCCGTCGATTGCGCGACGCGCGCCCGCGTCTGGCCGGCGATTTTTTTCTGGTCCGCCGCCGGCTTGTCCTTGATCGCGGCCGCCACCGCCGCATCCGCCTTCGCCTTCACTTCCGACAGCCCCGGAATGATGCGCGGGATGTGCTGAATCGCACCGAACGCCGCGCCATACGCACAGGCAAACATCAGCGTCGTCACGATCGTCGTCTTGCGAAATTCCGGCGAGAAAAGCTGCCCGATGCTCGGCCGCTTGAGCGTGCCCGCCGCTTTCTTCGCCGCCCACACCGGTGACTCCGGCAGGAAGGGCCGGATGATCATCAGCGGGATCGCCGGAATCACGCCCGACATCAGCGTGTAGCGCCAAGCCGCGTGCGATTCCTTGATCGAGCCGCCGAAGAAATTGAGCGACTCCGGCAGCGTGATCGCCGGGAGATCCATCGCGTGCGACACACACCAGCCGTTGGCCAGCGCGACCATGAATCCGCCGATCGACGAAAACGCCTGCGTGTAGCCGAGCACTTTTTCCCGTCGCTTGTATTCAGGAAACAACTCCGCGAGCCACGCCACCGCCGCCACGAACTCCACGCACACGCCGACGAACACGAGGCACCGAAAAACCAGCAACATCCACACGTTGGTCGAAAATCCCGCGCCAAACGCCGCAAATGCATAGATCAGGATACTCCACGTGAGCACGCGCCGGCGGCCGAGCCGGTCCGTGAGATAACCGCCAAGCAGACCGAAAATTCCCCCGGCCACCGCCGGAATATAAAACAGCCGCCCCACCCACGTCTGAAATTCCGGCGAGCCCGGCGCCGCGCCGATCAATTCCTGCAACGCCGGACCGACAATCAGCGGCAGCATCAACAGCTCGTAGATGTCGAAAGCGAATCCGATCGCCGCGATGATGCAGATCAGCCAGGCGGTGCGATTAAGACCGGATCCGCCCGGGGTTGCGGGGTTTATGGTGGGGTCCATGAGGATGAGCGTGCCGGGGAATGACGCACCGTTTCAAGCGACGATTCGTTTTTCCCGTCCCGCATATACGCATTTTCAAGAAGGGCTGGCGCAGTCCCTTGGTCCCTTGGTCCCTGGTCCCTTGCTCCCTGCTTGGTCCCTTGGTCGCAACTTGCCCCCGCGGCACACGTCAAGCCGGCGGTTCGGTTCCCCCACAGCCCCCCATGTACTCGCTCATGAAAGTCGTCGTTCGTTTCGGCCTGCGCGGCGCCACCCTCGCGTTGCTCGCCCTCTGTTTCAGTCCGTTCGCCGGCGCCACCGGTAAAGACACCTGGCCCACCTGGCGCGGCCCGACCGGCGCCGGCATCGCCCCCGGCGCGCAACCACCGACCCAATGGAGCGAGCAGCAGAACGTGAAGTGGAAAACCCAAATCCCCGGCGCCGGCTTCTCCACTCCGATCGTCTGGCAGGACCGAATCTTCCTCCTCACCGCAATCGAGACCGACGAGCAGGCTGCCGGTGCCGCTGCGCCAGCTGCGACCGCTCCCACGCCTTCAGGAAAAGCCGGCGGCGCGCGCGGCAAACGCGGCGGCGGCCGCGGCGGTTTCGGCGGTGGCATGCAACCCACGAAATTCCACGAGTTCGTCGTGCTCGCGCTGGATCGCGGCACCGGCAAAACCCTCTGGCAGAAAACCGCCCGCAAGGAGGTTCCCCACGAGGGCCGCCACGCCACCAACAGCTATGCGTCCGGCTCGCCCGTCACCGACGGGGAGCACCTCTATGTGCCCTTCGGTTCGCGCGGATACTACTGCTACGATTTCGATGGAAACCTGAAGTGGGAAAAGGATCTCGGCGATATGCGCACGCGCAACGGCTTCGGCGAAGGCGCGTCACCCGCGCTCGCCGGCAACACGCTCCTCATTCATTGGGACCAGGAGGACCAGTCCTTCATCGTCGCCCTCGACAAGAAAACCGGCCGCGAGATCTGGCGCAAAAACCGCGACGAGCGCTCCTCGTGGTCCACTCCGCTCATCGTCGAAGGCGGCGGCAAGTTGCAGGCCATCGTCGCCGCCACGACCCGCACCCGCAGCTATGATGTCGCGACCGGCGACGTCATCTGGGAGGCGAGCGGTCTCACCCCGAATGTCATTCCCACGCCCGTCACCGGCCACGGCCTGGTTTATGTCACGAGCGGCTTTCAGGGAAACTCCGTGCAGGCGATCAAGCTCACCTCACGCGGCGACGTCACCGACACCGACAACATCGTCTGGAGCCTCCGCAAGGGCACGCCCTACGTTCCCTCGCCGGTCCTCTCCGGCGACCGCCTGTTTTTCACGAAAGGCAACGATGCGTACCTCTCCTGCGTGAACGCGCTCACCGGCAAAATCCATTACGAGAATCAATCCCTCCCCGGCGTCCGTGGCCTCTACGCTTCACCGCTCGCCGCCAACGGCCACCTCTACGTCGTCGGCCGCAACGGCACCTCGGTCGTTCTGAAGGACGCGACCACGTTCGAGATCGTCGCCACCAACGTCCTCGACGAACCGATCGACGCCTCGCCCGTGGCGGTGGGCAAAGAGCTTTTCCTCCGCGGCCACGAACACCTCTACTGCATCGCCGAGGGTTGAGGTGTTCATTCTCCGATTTCCGATTTCCGACTTCCGACTCACGCCGTAGCGCCCGTATCGGAAACCCTGAACCGAGGCCACCTGAGCAGCCACGTCTCTTATAACACCACCGCCATGCGCTCCTCACTCCTTCTCGCCCTCTTCGCCGCGACCGGCACAGCCGCAACTGATCTCGCACTCGCCACGCCCACCGACGTCACACACTGGCCCCAATGGCGCGGCCCTCATGCCAACGGCAGCAGCATCGCCGACGCCAAGCTTCCGACGAGATGGGACGCCTCGCACGTCCTCTGGAAGGCACCGCTCCCCGGCAAAGGCACCTCGACACCCATTGTCTGGGGTGACCGCATTTATCTCACCGCGCCCGTCGACGGCAAAGACGCCGTGCTCGCGTTCGACTCCGCCTCCGGCCGCGAGCTATGGCGCACGCCGCTCGGCCCCGAGCAAAAAGGCCGCCACCGCAACGGCTCCGGCAGCAACCCCTCGCCCGCGACCGATGGCGATGGCGTCTTCGTCACGTTCAAGAGCGGCAATCTCGCCGCGCTCAACCGCGACGGCACGCTGCGCTGGCAGGTGAATCTCGTGGAGAAATTCGGACCGGTGAAACTCTTCTGGGACTTCGGCACCTCGCCCGCACTGACGGAGAAAAACGTGATCCTCGCGCGTATGCACCAAGGCGAGTCGTGGCTCGCCGCGTTCGACAAGCAGACCGGCGAGATGCGCTGGAAAACCGCGCGCAACTACGAGACGCCACGCGAAGTCGACAACGGCTACACCACGCCACTCGTGTTCAAACATCACGGGCGCGAAGCGCTTCTTACCTGGGGAGCGCAACATCTCACCGCCCACGATGCCGCCGACGGCAAGCTTCTCTGGTCGTGCGGCAATTTCAATCCCACCGAGACCGCGCTCTGGCCCGCCGTCGCCACTCCGGTGATCGCCGGCGACATCGCCGTCGTCTGCTTCGGCCGCGCCGATCGCGGCATCCCACGGCTGCACGGCATCAAGCTTGGCGGCTCCGGCGACGTCACCGCCACACATCGCATGTGGCAACGCGAGGATGCCGGATCCTTCGTGCCGAGCCCCGCCGAATACAAAGGCAGGATCTACATCCTCAGCGATCGCGGTCAGATCGATTGCCTCGAACCCGCGACCGGCAAGACGCTCTGGAGCGAGGCGCTCCCGCGCTCGAGCTCGAACTACTACGCCTCGCCCTTGATCGCCGGCGGCGTCCTGTATGCCGCGCGCGAGGACGGCGCGATCTACGTCGCGCGCATCGAAGGCGGCTTCAAACTCCTCGGCGAAAACAAGGTCGACGATCGCGTGATCGCCTCGCTCGTGCCCGCCGCCAATCGGCTGCTGATCCGCGGCGAGGCAAATCTCTACTGCATCGCCGCCCCCTGATCCCGACCGCCTCCCCGCGTTTTTTCCGCATCCGCGCATCGCTGACCGGCGTGGCAGGCGGAACGCCAAACGGCCCTGAGCGTCGCAGAAAACAAAAAGCCCGAAGGCGCACGCCAATGCTCCTTCGGGCTCCTTTTTGCCTAATCGAACCCCTCGACGGGGCTCATATAGGTAAGACGCATTTTCCTCCGAAAATGTCCAAATTTGAACCTATCGGGAATCCCATGGATCTGCAGTCGGTGAACCCCCTAGCCACCTCGAGGATTTGAAATATCCGGCGTCGCCCGGCGCCGGCGCGAGGCTCGGATCGCTCTCGTGGCACCAACGCGCGGCCTGCGTGACGATGCACACGCACACTCCGCCGTGTGCGCGTTCCACGTGATCGTTCAACCGCCTCCCACCGCATCCCATGAAAACGCGTTTCTCCTCGGCTCCTGTTTTCTCCCTCGCGGCGATCGCCTGTTGGCTCACCGCTGCCGGCTGCAGCAACACGCCCACGCGCAGCAACACCGCCGCGCTCGACTCCGCGACCGCCACGGCCACCGTCCCGGCCATCGGCACGACTGGCGCCGCCAACAGCAGCGGCAGCGCCTCCGCCCCGGGCACATCGACGGGCGCGATGCGCGGTGGCAGCCGCTAATTCGAGCGGCAAGAGGCACCTTATATTCAGAAACTTCAGCGGCGCCACGCCGACGCGGGGAGGTCAGCCGACGCCCAACCTCGCAGGGTTTCTCATGCTCAGTTGAGGCGATTCACCATGGCGGCTCTCACGCGCAAGGCGTAGTTTGTCGCCGGATGGGATCTGGCCTCTGCGCCGTCCAAACCGGACCACTCCGCCACCATGGACTCGAACTTCGATCAACTCCGTTACCGCGACCGCGAAGAAGCCGGGAAGATTCTCGGCACGCGCATTCCCGCCCGGTTTCACACCGCCAACACCGTCGTGCTCGCTTTGCCGCGCGGCGGGGTACCCGTCGGGTTCGAGGTGGCACGCGCACTCGACGCGCCGCTCGATGCATTCGTCGTGCGCAAACTCGGCGCGCCGCGACAGCCGGAGCTGGCGATCGGCGCCATCGCGTCGGGAGGTTACGAGGTGCTCAACCGCCCCCTGATCGCGCACTTGGGAATTTCCGAACTCGAGATCGCAAAAATCTTCGATCGCGAGACCAACGAGCTGCACCGCCGCGAGGCAGCTTATCGTGACGACCGGCCCGCGACCGAAGTGCGCGGGCACACCGTCATCCTCGTCGATGATGGGCTCGCCACCGGCTTCACGATGAAGGCGGCCATCATGGCAATTCGCGATCAGGGCGCCGCGCGACTCGTCGTCGCCGTGCCCGTCGGGCCATTGGACACCTGCGAAGAAATCGCGCGTTTGGCGGACACGTTGATCTGCCCGCTTCAACCCACCCACTTCGAGGCGGTCGGACTCTGGTATGACAAATTTCCCCCCACCTCGGACGACGAGGTTCGCGAATGCCTCATGGCGAACCACGCCCACGTCAGCCGCGGAGGTCACGAACCCTGGCGCTAACCGACGCGCACCGCATCGGGCCACAATCGGCCAGACCACAGATCAGCGTGAAACGAAAAACGTAATGATCGCTGCCCGCCGGATCGAAACGGCGGCGCGAGAAAGGAACACGATGCTACACACCGCAAAGAGCTTCGAAGGTAAGGCGCTTCACGCCACCGATGGCGATATCGGTCACCTGAAGGATCTCTATTTCGACGACGAACACTGGCACGTCCGCTACTTCGTCGTGGAGACCGAACGCGGACTGTCGAGCCGGCAGGTTCTGATCTCGCCGGAAGCGATCGTGCGCGGTTCGGTCCTGGACGATCGCGTGATTTCAGTCAATCTCACCCAACGACAGGTGCGCGAGAGCCCGGGGATCGACACCGCCAAACCCGTTTCGCGGCAGCACGAAGCGGAGCTGCGCCATTATTATGGCTGGCCGCCCTACTGGGGCGTCGTCCTCCCGGAAACGGCCTTCGCGCCGGCGCCGCCGCTCGAGCCGGCCTCGTGGCGCGCGCCCCAAACCAGCGGCAGTGAAACGGCCCAGCCCCGCCCCGACACGGCGGAGCCACCCGCCGATCCCCACTTGCGCAGCGTCGGTGAAGTGACCGGCTATCATATCGAGGCGATCGACGGCGCGATCGGCCACGTGGCGGACTTCCTGATCGATGCCGACACCTGGCAAATCCGCTACCTGATCGTGGACACGCGAAACTGGTGGCCAGGCAAGAAGGTGCTCGTGGCACCCAACTGGATCCGCAACGTAAGCTGGACCGCATCCACCGTGGCCGTCGACCTGACGCGGGCCACGATCAAGGGAAGTCCCGCTTACGACCCGTCGCAGCCGGTCACGCCTGCTTACGCGGGCGCGCTCCACGATCACTATGGGCGCCCGCGTTATCCCGACTGGGATCCCGATCACAAGACCACCGAGGCTCGTAGAAATTTCCGCGGGTAAGCGGCATCGGACCAGCGCGCACACGATCGCTCGTGCGCATGGGAATCGTTCGCATGCCCGAGTGCGCAAAACACGGATTGCTGCGGTGGCACTCCGTCCCATTGCGACCACACGTCTTCGCCAATAAGTTCAGCGGCGGTTGCGCGTTGAACGCGCCGCCTCGTCACCATCACGCCAACCATCAACGGGAGGATTCTGTCATGCGCTTCGCTGCCGAAAAGGAAATGGTTCACATCGGAGAGACCCACGGGGCCGCCGATCACGATCACGATATGATCCACGAATTGAGCAAACGCCTCGATGCGCTGTGGCGGATCGACCAGTACATCGCCAACGCAGACGGCGACATCAACCTCCAGAACTTCTGGCGCGATCTGAAGCGTCAGGAACAGAGCAACGTGACGCGGCTGAAGGAGATCGTCGCCGAGCACTGCGCGAAGAACTGCTTCTGAGCCAAACCGCGAATTCAGCGCCGGACGCCACGCGGGTTCCGGCGCGCATCATCCACCGAGGCGCACCACTACGCCGTCGCGTTTGCCGCCCGGAGTCGATCCACCTCTTCCATCAACCCCAGGATGATGCGGATCCCGGTGAGGTTCACCCCGCAGTCGGCGTGGAGATAACCGATCCGCTTGAGGAGGCGGAGGTCGCTTTCGTCGAAGAAATAACCGCCGTAAACCGGCTCCACGTGCGGCGAAAGCAACCCGTGTTTGCAGCACACGAGGATGAGATGACGCGGCACATGCGTCAGATGAGCCGCATCATCGATGCTGTAGGTCGCATCCGGCCGCGGCGTGAAACGTTGCAACGCATAAAACTCCATCATCTGGCTCATGGCGGTTCCTCCTCCGTGCCCTTGAACGTGTTTGCACGCCAGAGTTCCGCTCAATCCCGCCCGCACCTCTACGGCGCCGCAATCGTGCGCAAAAATTCCCGCAACTGATCCAGCCAGCGCGTCGCCTCGTCGCGCCGGAAGTTCTCTTCCCTGAAAGCGATCTGCACCTTGAGGCGACCCTCCCCGATCCAGGCACTCACATCCAACGCGTGATCGCGTTCGAACCCCTCCGCCACCGCACCCGCCGGAAGCTCGTGCAGCAACCGAAACACCGCGGCATCGCTCGATGGCACGAATTCGCCGAGATAATTGAACCCGATCCGCGTCGCCGCCGCGCTCATCGCCGCGGCGTCACCATACGCCCGCAATATCCCATAACCCGCGACCGGCGCCGGCAGCGCCGCCACGCCGTCACGGACTCGCGCCACGGCTTCCCGCCATCCGGCATCCGTCCCCGCGCCCTCGTGTGCAAAAAATGGATACAGCGCCGTGAACCATCCAACCGTGCGGCTCACATCGAGGTCGCCGGTCCACGCATCCCGTCCGTGCCCTTCCAGTTGCACCGCGACTTCACTCCTTCCGGCACACTCGCGCTCCGCCCGCACGATCGCCGCGAGCACCGCATCGCGGGGCGATGCCCCCGGCACGGCTGCCAGCGCCGCGCGCAATCGCGATGTCTCCGCCACCGACAACGTCGCCGCCAGCACGGTCACGTCTCCATATCGCCCGGGCCGGCCGATCGATTCCGACGCCCGGCACGCTTCCACGACGCTCGTCCACGCCGCGATGACTTCCCGGTTTCCACTCGCCTCCGACGCCCAACGCCGCGCCGCCGCGATCCATTCGTCCAGCTCCGTCACCGCCGGCGGCAACGCGTCCCCGCGCGCATACGCCGTGTTCAAATCCTCGAGCAGAATCCGATGCGACACCCAGTCGGAGACCAGATGATGGGTCACACACAACACCCGCTCGCCCGTCGCCTCGCGCATCACGCCATAACGCACCAGCGGCCCGGCCCCGAGCTCGAAACCCGCCTGGATCTCCCGCACCCAGGCGTCCTCCCGCGCGCTGGCCGTCTCCGGTAAATCGTCGTGCACGTCGAGGACCACCACGCGCGGCTCGGGCGTCGACGCCGGCCGCACGGTTTGCCGCCACGCTCCGTCGACGCATGCGAACACCGCACGCAGAGCCGCATGCCGCCGCCAGAGCGCCCGCACCGCCGCCTGCAGTCGTTCGAGATCGAGCGTGCCGACAACGCCGTAAAAAACCGCCTGGTTGAAATGATGCCGCGGGCTGTCCGCATGCGCCTCGAGAAACCATTGCTGGATCGGCAGCAGGTCCAGCGCTCCCTCCACCGTGCGGACCGCGCGCACCGCGGCCGCCTCCAATTGCGCCGCCTGTTCCCGCAGCCGGGGCTGCGCAAAAATCGTCTTCAACGCGATGCTCCAGCCGCGTGCCCGGATTTTGGATACGAGGCTCAGCGCCTTGATCGAATCCCCACCCAGCGCGAAGAAATCGCTCTCCCGCCCGACGCGCTTCACCCCCAGGCACTCCGCCCACGCGTCCGCCAGCGCCCGTTCGCGCGCATCCTGCGGCGGCTCCAATTCACTCTCCGCCGCACCTGAAAAATTCGCCGCCGGCAACGCCGTCTTGTCCAGTTTCCCGCTCGCGTTCATCGGCAACCGCGCAAGGCAAAGATACCGCGCCGGCCGCATGTAATCCGGCAGCTGCGCCGCGATGCGTTCCCGCACCGCGTCGACCACGCTTTCGTCCGCCACCAGATACGCGATGAGCGCGACGCCGCCGGCCTGCCCGGTCGGCAGCACCGCCACATCGCGCACGGCCGGATGCTGCCGGATCGCCGCCTCGATCTCGCCGAGCTCGATGCGGAAACCGCGAATCTTCACCTGCCCATCTTCGCGACCCAGAAATTCCAGCGCGCCATCCTCCCGCCACCGCGCGAGATCGCCCGTGCGATACATCCGCGCCGCCGCATTTCCGGCAAACGGATCTCGCACGAACCGCTCCGCCGTCAACCCCGGCGTGCCGCGATAACCGCGCCCGACCAGCCGCCCGCCGATGCACAACTCACCCGGCACACCGAGCGGCGCCCGCCGCCCACTCGCCTCGAGCACATACGCCGCCGCCACCGCGAGCGGCCGGCCGATCGGAATGTTCGCATCACCCGTGTGCTCACCGACTCCCACGCGCTGCACCGTCGCACACACCGCCGTCTCGGTCGGACCATAAGCGTTGAAATAATTCAGCCGGCTCGCGTAGTGCGCCGCATCACCCGGGTTCGCCGGCTCGCCCGCCGTGACCAGCACGCGCAACGGCTCCAGCGGCGCACGCTCCAGCACGCGCAAAAACGCCGGCGGCAGCGTCGCCACCGTCACGCGCTGCTCGCGCAACCACGCCAGAAAACGATCCGGATCCTCGCGCTCGCGCTCCGTCGCCACGACAAGCGTCGCGCCCGAAGCCAGCGCCAGAAAAATTTCCGACAACGACGCATCGAACGCGCTCGACGCCCACCACGCACACCGGTCCGCCCGCTCGATGCCAAACGCCGCGATCTGCGCCTCGATCATCGTCGCAAACGCCCCATGCGAAATCTCCACGCCCTTCGGCCGTCCCGTGGAGCCGGACGTGTAGATGATATACGCGAGCTCATCCGCCGCGATCGCCACGCCATCCATCTTCGCGTTCGCCAGCGTCTCCGCTCGCTCCCCTTCGACCAGCGCGACTCCAAGCGTGCGCAGCCGCCGCGCCCCCTCGTCCCCGATCGCGACCGCATGACGCGCCCCCGCATCCTCCAGCATCATCCGCAGCCGCTCGTCCGGATGCTTCAGATCCAGCGGCAAATAAACGCATCCCGCCCGCATCACGCCGAGCAGCACGACGATAAACTCCGCCGTTCGTTCCCCACCCACCGCAATCGCGCTCTGCCGCGCGATGCCCGCACCGGCAATGCGTGCCGCCACGCTTCGCGACCGCACGTCGAGCTCGCGATAACTCAACCCTCCATCATCCCCAACGATCGCCACGGCCTCCGGCGACTTCGCGCCCGCCGTCGCGACCAACGCCGGAATCCCACTCGCGCAGAAATGCCCGAAGCGTTCGCCGCGCTCGAATCGCGCGATCTCCCTCTGCTCGTCCGCCGTACAAAGCTCGATCGCACCCACCGTCGTGTCTGGCGCCGCGAACGCGTTCTCCAGCCCGACGAAAAACCGCCGCGCCAACCGCGTCACGCGCACCGCGTCGAACAACGCCACATCGTATTCGAGCCGCAGCCGCAGTCCCGTCTCCGTTTCCGCAAAATCGAACGTGAGATCATACTGGCTCGTCGTCGACGGCCGCACGATCGACTGCAGCGTCGCGTCCGCGAGCACCAGGTCCGCGTCACGGTTATTCTGATACACCACCAGCACGTCGAAGAGCGGCGTCCGGCTCGGATCCCGCGGCAGCTCCAACTCGTCCACCAGCCGGTCGAACGGATAAGCCGCATGACTCAACGCCTCCGCCACCGTCTGCTTCACCGCCGCAAGATGCTCCGTGAACGTCCCCTCGTTTTTCACCTCCGCCACCAACGGCAGCAGGTTCACGTAAAATCCAATCTGCCCTTCCAGCTCCGACCGGTCGCGCCCCGCCACCGGCGTGCCGATCACGAATCGCTGCGCCCGCGCATGCCGCGCGAGCACGACCTGCAGTCCCGCCAGCAACGCCATGAACGCGCTGCTCCCTGCGCGACCCGCTTCACGCTTGATCGCGTTCCATGCGGGCGCTGCGAGCAACTCGACCACCTCCGCCCCGTGCGACTGCTTCATCGCCGGCCGCCCCCGATCCGTCGGCAAATCGAGCCCACCCGGCCGGTCCGCGAAACGCATCAGCCAATAACGCCTCGCTCCCTCCAGCCGCCCCGCCGCCAGCGCTTCCGCCTGCCACACCGCGTAGTCCTTGTAATGCATCGCCAGCCGCGGCAGCGCGACACCCACGTCGCGATACAGCGCCGTCAACTCGTCCGCCATCACGCCAATCGACCAGCCATCGCTCACAACGTGGTGCATCACGATCGCCATCGTCCACCTCGCGTCCCCGTCGCGCCGCAGCGCCACGCGCAGCAACGGCGGCCGTGCCAGATCGAACTCACGCTCGAAGAACTCATCATCCCCGGCGGCGCCCATCGTCTCGATCGCAAACGCCACCTCCGCGTGCACCACCTGCCGCGGCTCGTCCCCGCGCGTGACGAGCGCAGTCCGCAAGCTTTCATGCCGCGCGATCAACCGTCGAAACGCCGCCGCCAGCCGCTCCACATCGAGCGCACCTTCCACACGGAAAGCCGCGCCCATGTGAAAGGGCGAGGGCCCCGCACCGCGCACCTGCTCGATCACCCACAGCCGCCGCTGCGCGTGCGACAACGGATAATCCTCCGCCTCCGCCGTCACCGGAATCGCCGCCGCCGCGCCGTCTGCGGCCGCGCCCATGCCTGTCACGCGTTCCGCAAACTCCGCCAGCACCGGAGCCGCGAAAATCGTCTCCAGCGCCACCGCCACGCCGAGCGCGCGAGTGAGCCGCGATAACATCATCACCGCCTTCAGGCTGTGCCCACCAAGCGCGAAGAAATTATCGCATCGCCCAACCCGCTCGACCCCCAGAACCGTTTCCCAGATCGCTGCGATCTGCCGCTCCCGTTCGCCGCGAGGCTCCTCGTAAGCTGTAGTGAGTTTCCGGTTACGCTGGCTCTTGCGGAATCCATCGATCGCGCGTCGCAGCCCATCCAGCGTGCTCAGCCCGCCCGCGACTTCCTCATAAAACCGCCACGCCGCCGGCTGCACCAGTCCTTCTCCCCGCGCGGGGCTCCGCATCGGCTCCGCCGCGTCGTCCACCGGCGCCGCTTCCTCGGCGACATCGAGCTCCACGAGCGCCCGCGCGGGAAATACAAACCCAAGGCGTCCGTCCGCTTCCTCCTGCCGCCCACCCGCGCACCCTCGCAGGAATTGCTCGGCCGGCGCGTTCTTCGTCGTGCGCACAAACGGGATTCGAATCGTTTCCACGCCGGCGCGCAGCGCATCGCCCGCCAGCCGCCGCAGCACCGCATGCTCCACCCCGCGGCCCAGCACGCGACAGCTCAGCAAAAACGTATCCAGCTCCCAGGCACACGCTGCGGCGTCCGACCGATAGAGCACGCATCCCGCGATCCCATATGCGCCAAACCGATCCTTCACGTCCACCACGAAGCCGTGTCGCCCGTCCCCCGCCAGCCACGCGCGCAACTCCGCCTCCGTTCGTCGCACCGTGCTCGCGTTGAACTGATTCGTCCGCTGAGTCAGCTGCGCCGCGCGCGTAAGCGTGCCGTCATCGATCGCCCGCCACGTGAGCTCGAGCTCGAGCTGGCGCACGAACGCGCCCATGCCTCCGCTCGACCGACGCGCCTCCTCGCGCTGCGTCTCCACCCGATAGAGTTCGCTCCGCTGCCGATCCTCCGCCGTATCCGCCGCAGCATCACCCGCCCAGAAATGCCCGGCAAACCGCTCGAGCCTGCCCG
>JAKFEQ010000080.1:0-57493 GCA_036675625.1 Opitutaceae bacterium
AAAGTGGCTGCCCCGGCTCGACCCTGGCCGCGAGGGCAAAGCGCTTGAGCAGCGTGCCATTGACCGGAGAGTTGAGCCGCGCGAGCGTGTCGGTCGTGACGCCGAGCCATTTCGCGGTGTCGTTGGGGCCGCGCGAATCGAACCGCTCCGTCGTCTCGAGCCACTCGCAAAACTGTCGGGCGTCGTCATAGAGCCGGAGGGAGTCTAGCACCAGCGAAAGGGAGCACGTCGGCGGATGATCCCGGGGCAACTGGTGATGATCGAAATTGTTCAGCGCCGGTTCGTGGCGGAGGCCGACGTCGACGACACAGACGCCGGGATCGGCGAGCTCCTCAGGGGTCGGCTCGCGCCGGACGATCGGCACGGGATGAAGCGTGAGCAGAACGCTGCACGCCAGAAACTCATCGTTATGGGCACCGCCCGGATGAGTGAGAATCGTTTGAACGGGAGTCGTCATGAATAGCCGACACCGTGAACATCGGTCGCCGCGCGGCAATGGCGGATGGGCCGGAAAAATGCAGTCGAGAGCTGGGAGTCCAGCGCTGAGAGCAGAACCAATACAGGGAATCAGTCTTTCAGGACGCCGCCCTGTCTGGCGCGATCGTTGAATAGGCTCTCAGCTCTGGACTCTCAGCTCTCAGCCACCCGCCCCGCGCCGCTTCACCCTTTCCAATTTGGCTTCTGTCGCGGGGCCAAACGCGCATGGTCGTTCACCAACCCTTCTCCCATGATCTGCCCCCCTCGCCGTTCCTTCTCCGCATTAATTTTCACCGCACTCTGCTTCGCTGCCCCAGCTGTCCACGCGACGGTGGGCGTCGGAGCCAAGCCGCCCAGCGGCGCGGAGGTACTTTTCGACGGGACGGCTGCGATGCTCACCGAGAAGTGGATGTATTGGGAAGGGCCGCGTTTCGGAGGGAAGGCACCGATCAAATGGCCGCTCGTCGAGGACCCGATCGACGGCGGCACGGTGCTTTCGACCAATGATCCCGCAATCAAGCCCAACACGCCCGGCAAATATGGCGTGGCCGACATCGTGACGAAAAAGCCGTATCGCGATTTCAGGCTGCACGTCGAATTTCTCGTCATGGCCGAGGGCGGCAACAGCGGCGTGTATCTTCAGAATCGATACGAGATCCAGATCCAGGATGGCGACGCCACGAAGCACGGCATGGGTTCGGTCATCAACGAGACGGCGTCGCCCTACTTCGCCTATAAAGGGCTGAAGCAGTGGAATGCCTACGACATCCTTTTTCGCGGCGCACGCTTCAAGGATGGCAAGCTGGTCGAGAAAGCCCGCGTGACGGTGTTCTTCAATGGCATCAAAGTGCACAACAACGTGGAGATTCAGCAGGTATGGGGTGGCGCCAATTCGGGCATCGACGGCGGGAACGACGGCGGACGCGGCATCACCGACACACCGGCCGGGCTCAAGCTGCAGGCCGAGGGCCACGACGTGCGTTATCGGAATATCTGGATCAGGGAGATGACGCTGCAACGGCCGAACACGAACTTCACGCGGGAGAATTGACCCCGCTCGTTTGCGATGCTGCGAACGATGCGCCGATGCCTCGCCGGCGAACTTCGAGCCGCACTTGCCCGCGGGCAGCGATCGCAACAACGTAGTCGTGCGATGCCCCGTTTGATCCACTGCGACCACCCGTAGTCGGACGCCTCGGGCCATCGCCCCGTACGGTTTCTCCATGAAATCCAAATCGCGATTGCTGCGCCGCCTCACGATCATCGCTGCGCTGGCCGTTCTCTTCACGCTCCTCGGATTTTTCGCCCTCCCGCCGCTCGTGAAGTCGCAGCTCGAACAGCGGCTTTCTGCAACGCTCGGCCGGCGCGTCACCGTCGAGAAAGTGCGCCTCAATCCGTATGCGCTCACGCTCACGCTCGAGAATTTCGCGATCCGCGAGGCCGACGGCACCTCACCTTTTCTCGGCTGGCGCCGGCTTTACGTGAACTTCGAAGCGCTCGCGTCGATTTGGGATTCCTGGGTTCTGGGCGAGATCGCGCTCGATGGCTTCGACGCCCGCGTCGCAGTGAAAGCGGACCAGACGCTGAATTTCTCCGATGTGATCGCCCGGCTCACGCGTCCGGAATCCTCATCGCAGAAAGACGCGACCGAGGAGCCCGCCCGACCCATTCTGATCCGCAGCCTGAAGATCGGCGAAGCGACGGTGCAATTTGCCGACGGCTCGCGCCCGGCTCCCTTCGCCACGACGCTCGGCCCCGTCACGTTTGCGGTGACCGAGTTTCGCACGGTCAGTGAACGCGGCGCACCGTACCGCTTCGAAGCCGTCACGGAATCGGGCGAGAAACTCACGTGGTCAGGGACATTACAGGCCGAGCCGTTGCGCTCCACCGGCGAGTTGAGCCTCGAGAATATCCTCCTGCCGAAATACGCGCCGTATTATGCCGACCGGATGCAGGCCGACATCGTAGAGGGCGTGCTGGCCATGCGCGGCCACTACGATTTCAGCCTGGCCCAGGAACGCGTCATGAAGCTCCGCGACGGCGTCCTCCAGTTGCGCGGCATCAAGGTCCGCGAGCGCACCACCCGCGAGGCCGTCGTCGACCTGCCGGCACTCGACATCACCGGCGTGCAGGTCGATGCCCTCGCACAGAAGGCGGCGGCCGCCTCGATCGTCCTGACCGGCGGGCAGGTCCGCGCCCGGCGCGAAAAGGATGGCTCCATCAACCTGGTCGCGATGCTGCAGCCGCCCGGAGGTCCCGCGGCACCGGCCGCCTCTCCGCCCGCCACGCCGTCCTCCCCTCCGGCAAAGCTGCCGGATGTCACGATCGGCGAGTTCGCGCTCAAGGATTTTTCCGTGCGACTCGACGATCTCGCCGCATCGCGGCCGACCCAGCTCGCGTTGAACGCGATGCAACTCTCGGTGAAAAACATCACGCTCGCGGAAGGCGCGGAGATGCCGTTGCAGCTCGCGTTTGACTGGTCGCCGAAAGGCACCGTGCGACTCGACGGCACCGTCGTGCGCTCGCCGCTCAAAGCCAAGCTGAAGACCGAACTGGCGGCGTTCGAACTGCTGCCGCTCAGTCCTTATCTCGAGGAGTTCGTCAATGCCCGCATAACCGGCGGCGTGATCGCCGCGCAGCTCGATGTGGACGCCTCCCTGCCGGATTCGCAACCGCTCGCGGCCTCCATCGCCGGGGACGTGACGGTGGAGAAACTCGGCGTGGTCGACGGCATTCAAAAGGAAGAGCTCGCCGGCTTCGCGGCGTTGAGATTGCGCGGTCTGCGCGCTTCGACTGCGCCCGAAACCAGCCTCACGATCGAGGAAATCCAGCTCGCGGGACCGCTGGCCCGCGTGATCGTCGATTCCGACGGCGCGCTGAACCTCGCCACGATCGCGAAAACTCGGCCGGCCGTGGTCGCCGCCGGTTCGCCGCCGCCCGACCCCAATGCTGCGACACCGGGAACCCGCCCGCCAAAGATCGAGATCGGAAAAGTCGTCGTGACCGAGGGGGATTTCCGTTTCACCGATCGTTCGCTGAAGCCGAACGCGAGCATGGCGATCACCCAATTCGGCGGCACGATCTCCGGGCTCTCGTCCACCAATCCCGCGAAGGCCGACGTCGACTTGAAAGCGCTGGTCGACGGCGCGGGACCCGTCGCGATCACCGGGAAACTCGATCCCCTCGGCGCGCGCACCGCAGTCGATCTGAAAGTCGATTTCAAGAATGTCGATCTGCTGCCGTTAAGCCCCTATAGCGGTAAATACGCGGGCTATGAGCTCGCCCGCGGCAAGCTCGCCGTTGACGTAAAGATGGTCGTTGACGGCCCCAAGATCGACGCGACGAACGTGATCACGTTGCATCAGTTTACCTTTGGCAGTCCGGTGCAGAGTCCCGAGGCAACGAAGCTGCCAGTGCGGCTCGGCGTCGCATTGCTGAAAGATGCGGACGGAAAGATCGTGATCGACGTCCCGATCCAGGGCAGCACCGAAGACCCGGAGTTTCGCATCGGCCGCGTCGTGTTGCGCGTCGTGGTGAATCTGCTGACCAAAGCCGCGGTGTCGCCCTTCGCGCTGCTCGGATCCGCCTTTGGCGGCGGTGGCGACGAGCTTGGTTTCCAGGAATTCACGCCGGGCTCGGCCGAGATTCAGGAATCGGAAAGGAAGAAACTCGAGACGATGGTGCAGGCATTGCAAAACCGGCCCGCGCTCGCGGTCGATTTCGAGGGCAGCTACGATGCCGCCGCAGACACGCATGCGTTGAAACGATCGAAGCTCGCCGAGCGGATCCGCCGCGCGATCTGGGAGGCGAAGCACCTGGCCGATCCGAACATCCCGCCGCCTGCGGAACTCGTCATCACGCCGGAGGAAACGGTGGCGATGACGCGGAAGCTCTATGACGAGCAGTTCCCGCCTGGCACGGAATTCGGCGCGCCGCTGCCCCCTCCTCCCCCCGTCACGGCTCCGCCTCCTCCGCCCCGGGCAGGCCTGATGAAGCGCGTGATTCGGACGATCAGCTTTCAGTCGCGGCGAGATCAGCGCGCCGCAGAGCAGGAGAGCGAGCGCCTGGCCGCCGAGCACGCGAAAGCAGTCGCCGCCGCCGCTGCGGTCGAGGGCCCGCCATTGGACGAAATGACTGGCCGCCTCGCCGAAGCCGTGACGATCAGCGACGACGATCTGAAGGCGCTGGGCCAGAAACGCGCGGAGCACGTGCGCGACTACTTCGTGACCATCGGCAAGATCTCGCCCGAACGGTTATTTCTCGCGAAAGCCCAGGCTCAGGCGACCTCGCAAGGCAAAGGCCCGCGAGTCTTCCTGCACCTCCAATAAGATTGGACGCGGAACGCGGAACGCGGAACGCCGGATCGCGTCCCTCCGAGCAGGAAGATCCTTCCCCGTCCCACAGTCGTCCGCCCCTCGGCCCTGACCGAGCGCCCGCCCTGCCCTCATGCATGCCGGCCGCAGGCCATGAGCAAGGCGAGCTTTGCGAGCCGCGTCGAATGGCTGCCCGCTGATTTCGAAACCGAGAACTTTTTGAAGCGAATCGTTCGATTTCACAGAGGGAATGCCTCGGCGAGCGCTGATCTGAGTCAAAGACTGCTACACGAATTGAGGCCGGGCAACGATCGTTCGCGTCATCAATTCGCTTCATTCGCTTCAGCCGCGTAGGATCAAACCACGAACGTGGTGAAGCGAATCAAACAGGTCTGAGATATGAGGACGTGAGCAAGAGGAGGCGCCCGTCGCTCAATCTGGGCGAATGCGTTGATCTTGTATCCGGCACCGGCCGAGAAATTTTCGTGCCGCTGAATGCGCAACGCGACAAAGCAGCGTGTCGACTACGCGAAAAAGCCGGACCTGAGTTTTCTCCGGATCGACTAGCAGGGAGAACTGCGGGAACGATGTCAGCGCGGCGCAGTGGTCTCGGACCCCGGAGAAACGCCGAAAGCACCGCAGGATTCGCGGACCACGATTCGTGGATTCAGAAAGGCGCTTCGCACGGGTTTCGTTGGGTCCGAGATGCGGTCGACCAAGGTGTCGAACGCGACCACGCCGATCTCGCGGCATGGCTGATGGATGGTGGTCAGGGACACACCGAGGAGCGCGGCGTAATTCGCGTCGTCGAAACCGACCACTCGAATGTCACGGGGCACGCGAACTCCGCTCTTGTCGAGCGTGCGGAGGAGCTCCGCGGCCACGTGGTCATTCGCGCAGACCACCGCGTGCCATCGCGGCGCGAGAACGGCGGAGCGCACGAAGCTCGGATCCCTCACATTTCCAACGCGCACCCATTTGTCCACCGGTTCCACCCCGCGCTGCTTCAGCGCCTCGCGGACGCCGGCAATCCGCCCGGCCACCGTCGACGTCGCGGCGTGATGCGCGACAAACGCGATGCGCGTGCACCCGAGTTTGATGAGGTGGTTGGCGAGCAGGAACCCACCGGCGAAATTATCGGTAGCCACCAGGTCGAATTCACTGCGGAGTGGAAACGGCGTGATGTCGCGATCGATCAGGACGAGGGGGATGCCGGCCTTGGTCAGCATCTCGGCGATCGTTTCGTTCACCCGGTCCCGGTTCGCCAGCGGTTCAAACGGGGCGAAGAAAACACCGAGCGTCTTCTGCTCGATAAAGTGCCGGCACATCGCGAGCGCATGCTGCTGACTCATGTCCTCGTTCTGGTGCGGTAGGAGTGAACCGCCAAAGAGGAGCGCATAACCGTGGGCGCGTGCCCATTGAGAAAGCTCGCCCGTGATCAGCTCGAGGATTTCGGTGGTCCCCCGTTCCGGCACGAGCAGTCCCAGCTTGCGCTCGACGGCGGCCGTATCGGCGCCTGCTTTCAGGAACGTGCCGGAGCCGGCGCGCCGCGTGATCAGGCCCTGCGCTTCCAGATCGCGGAGTGCACGGGCGACGGTGGGCCGTGAAACGTGAAATCGGGCGATCAACTGGCCTTCGCTGGGAAGACGCCCGCCTTTCGCATACTTGCCGGCCGAGATCTCCGCCAAGAGCTCTCGCGATATCTGCCGGTGTTTGGAGGCCTCGCTCATCGGGAAATGATATGACAGGTGCGATGCTGTTCTTACAGATTTGAGTCAACCTGTAATGACTAAGATGGCTGTGGCCCCCGATAAGCTGTATCAAAGCGGCATGATGAAGAAACAGCCACGCGCCCGGGCAGGAAGAATCAGTCCAGTCGCTTCACCTGCGACGTTCTTCTCGCGCCTCAAGTCCACCAAGCACTTGCGCAAGTCGACGCAGCAGGTGGGCAAGCGTCTGCCCTCTATCCAGCGCCCCAAAACCGTGGCGCTTCCGGCGATCTGGCCACCCTTCGTCTGAAAAACCAATGAACACACCTATTCCCTTCAATGCCGGCCAGGAGTTTCTCGTGGCCAGCGACTTCGACCAGACCCTCAGCTTCAACGACTCGGGCCAGGTATTGAGTGACATGCTCGGTATCCCGAATTTTCACGAAAGGGTGGCTGGTCTCGCCAACTCGACGCTCGTGAACCAAGGCGCCGAACTGGCCTACCTCCTCCGTCACGATCCCGAGTTCCGCGGCGTCCGTCGCGAGCATCTGATCGCAGCGGGCAAGCAGGTGCGGCTGAAGGACAATGTCTCGCTGTTTGCGGAGATTCTTGGCGCCGGGATCGGCGACAATCAGTTCCGGTTCTATGTCATTTCCGCGGCTCCGCGCGAGGTCGTCCGCTCGGCCCTTGAGGGCATCGTCCCCGCCGAAAACGTGATAGGCACCGAGCTCGATTTCGATCCGAATACGGGCGAGATCTGCAACATCCGCCGGGCGACCGCCGGCTACGGCAAGGTGACCGCGCTCCAGGAGCTGGAAACGCGACTTCAGAGCAGTCCCGATCGCACTATCTATGTCGGGGACGGCAGCTCGGACCTCTACGTCATGCATCACGTCAACAGCCGTGCGGGTCACACCATTGCGGTCTCCGAGGCGAAGTCCATCGGCCGTATTGCGCAGCGCACGGTCATGAGTCCGAACGTGCTCAGTGTGCTCGTTCCGATCCTCGAGGATCTCCTCGGCTGGGAGGGGCGGCGAATCCGGGACTTGTTTTCCCGGCACGGCCTTACCTTGCGCGGCTGGGACAAGATTCGGACCGACTGGCTGGACTTTCACTTGGAGGAGGCGCGCCTGCCCGTCGTCGCGCTGGCGAAGTGAAAATCGCGACGAGTCCTTCCGGCTGGCTGCAGCTTTTCGCCGCCGCACTGCCGTTTGGGAAGCATCTGTCGTCGGCGCGTTTCGCCGTATCGGCGCTGTTCTTCGTCAACGGCACGCTGATCTCGAGCTGGGTATCCAGAATCCCCGCCATCGAGGCGCGGCATGGGCTTGGTCATGGCTCGTTGGGCCTGGTGCTGCTCGCGGCCGCCGCGGGCGCCATGGTGGCCATGCCACTGGCAGGCTGGCTCATCCCGCGGGTCGGCAGCGCCCTGATCGCGAAGATCGCGACGCTGGGATACTGCGCCCTGCTGCCGGGTCTCGCGGTGGCGTGGACTCCTGCTGCGCTCATGGCGGCGCTCTGCCTCTTCGGCGCTTTTCACGGAGCGCTCGACGTCGCCATGAATGCACAGGCGGTGGTGGTCGAGGAGAAGGCCGGCCGTGCGATCATGTCGTCGTTCCACGCGCTGTTCAGCGCCGGCGGTCTCGCTGGCGCCTCGCTGGGTGGAGCGATGGCCAGCCTCGGCATCGGCCCTGCGGGCCATTTCCTGATCGCCGCACTCTTGCTGGGGGGCGTCACGTTCGCCGTCGTGCCCCATCTCCTGCCGCAGAAGGCGACCGCCGATGTCCGCGACTCGCGTGCATCGCAGGTGCAGCCTTGGCGGAACCCGACACTGGTGGCCCTCGGCGCAATGGCATTCTGCCTTATGATGAGCGAAGGGGCGATGGCGGATTGGAGCGCTCTTTTCCTGACCAAGGAGACGCGATCGTCGGAGAGCGTTGCCGCACTCGGCTACGCGGCATTCTCCATCACGATGTCGCTCGGCCGCGCAATCGGCGATCGTCTCACCCGGCTTATAGGCCCTGTGCGCCTCGTGAGAATTGGCGGCATCACGGCTGCAACGGGAATGACCCTCGCATTGGTATTCCCGCATCCCATGGTCGCACTGATCGGCTTCGGTTTCGTCGGCCTCGGCTGTGCAGCCATTGTTCCATTGGCTTTCAGCGGCGCGGGACGTGTGCGCGGCACAAACCCGGGAGTGGCGGTGGCAACCGTTACGACACTCGGTTACTTCGGATTTCTCATCGGTCCTCCAGCTATCGGTTTTCTGGCGGAAGCGATCGGCCTGAGGAAGGCGCTGGGCATCATCGCCATCTCAAGCGTCTCGGCGGTGATGCTGGCTCCTGCCGCGGATGAGCGTCTCCGCTCAAGGCGAGGCGCGTCGCCGCGTCCACCGGGCTGAGATTGAGCAAAACAGCCACAGCAGCGCGCCCGAAATCCAACGATCACCGCCGGCGGCGGCTGCATCAACGGTTGGCTTTCGACCCCTTCGGCAGGACAACGATCGCCATCGCACGCCCGCTGTGGCTGCGCCAAACCCTTTCGATGAAGGGCGAATCAGACAGGCGATCCTCGAAGCTGTTTCAGCAGGCTCTGATGACTCTTGCTGTCACCCTTACTCGATCGGTTCATCTTTAGTTGGGTCGTGTCGGGTGATCAGCTACTCGCTCGGCAAAGCAGTCCAACTCAGCCGGTCTGTCACGCCAGGCTGACAGGCGATTGCGCTCCGCGAAGCTAGGGCGCCCGCCCGATTGACGCGCGCTGCACTAGGTTTGAAACCTCAGCGATTTCTTCCGCGTTCACCGTGTGCGGCATGCCAGGGTAGATTCGTTCCTCAACATCCGCATGAATTTTCCGGAAGAATTCGGTGGTTTGCTTGACTGACGCCAGCGGAATGTGCGCGTCCACATCGCTGCATCCGAGGAAGACCGGCGTGCGATCCAGAGATCCCATAATGTCCCGTTTCAACCCTGACGGACCAATCAGCGCACCGCTCAAACCGGCGATCCCTCCGTAACGATGTGGATGCCGTGCAGCAAACTCCAAGGCCAGGCACGCGCCTTGAGAGAAACCTCCGAGAACGATGCGCTCACGCGAGATTCCACGCGCCAGCATTTCCTCGATGAGCTCTGCGACCACGCCAAGCGCTGACGTCAGGTGCGGCTCGTTCTGCGCCAGAGGCGCGAGGAATCGCTGCGGGTACCACGTGCCGCCGGCAGCCTCTGGAGCCACCAATGCCACTGGGACATCGGCGAGCGATAGTTCTCGGCCGAGCGAGAGCATATCTTCGCCCGAGCCGCCGCGGCCATGTAACAATAGCAGGACGACCGAAGCATCGGCGAGCGGAGCACCGTCGTGTAAGACAGGTTGGCCTTCGTGAATTCTCATGGCGTGTTCTTCTGTTGGATACAGGTAGCCTAAATTTAGTAAGTGTAAGTGATTCCTAGTCGGCCGTAGCGCTGGGCCGTTTTTTGCTCGGGATTATCCCACGGAACCGTCGTCGCTACGATCGCGAAGAACGCTGCCCACCGGCCCGACCGGATCCTCACACCCGTGTAGGCACGGGCGATCACGTGATCGTAAGGAATCGAGGTGGCTATCCTCAAAGGTGTTGCCGTCCCAAAAAATCGCATTCGCAAACGCTGAGCCGTTGACGAGCACGAACAACCAAGCGCCGTTCGATCCGGCGGTGCTTGTGAACGGACGGGAGCCGATTGTTTCTTCGCCAAAAAATTGCGGTGGAAGTCCGAAATCGTCCGAAACACGCCAGCCCCAACGCGCCCCAATCCCAAGCGTCCCGTTCGTCAGCAGATTACCAGCCGCAAGCGCAGCCTGCCCGATCACGTCTCCGCCCCAACTTCGCCGAGAGCCGAACTCTGCCATCCGCCAGCGGTGCTCATAATCAAAGTTCAGGAGCGGCTCGTTGCGCAGCTGGTGGTGCCAACCCTGCGGTTCCGCAGATCCGATGGCGCGGTGCACGGAGCGCTGCACGTGTTTCCCCATTGCGCTCGGACCCACGAGCCCGGCAATGACACTGAAAGCATCCATCCGCTGCGCGTCCTGCGCGCCCGCGGTCATCGTCGCGAGCAAGAGTCCGCTATATGGCATGTCGTTCGGGATGAAGTTCGAATCCGTGATGTCGTTGGGCGTGAAGATACGATGCGAAAGGCTATAACTGACGAACCGCTGGCGTCCTTCCGCATTCACTCTTGGAAGCGCGCGCGCCGGGTTGATCAGAAACGACGGAACCGGCGCTTCGGCGTAGTCATTGAGATAGCCAGAGACCCACCCCACCTGAACTCCGCTCGAGTAGTGGTCGTCGCTGCCATTGAACAGATCGTTGTCGACGGAAAAGAACACCGTGCCGCGGACAGCCGTCTGCGCTTGTCCGTCCATCACGAATGACCAGCCGGCCATCACCACGAGGAGAGCGACCGATCTGATTGCGGTTCTGGTCATGTCTAGGCTCCAGGCAACCGGTGTGCTTCCACTTTCCACAAGAGCTGATCGATGCCACGCGAGATTTCGGTGAAGACGTCGCTCGTCGTTGGGTCGCCAGCGTCAGCCGTGCTTTTTATCGCCTCATAGTTAAAGCGCGCGTAGCTTCCCAGAGCGGAGGCGAGGAGATCGATGTGCCGCTCGGCAGCCATGAGGCCGATTGGATAGGGGCGCAGCGGAGATTGAGCCGCCACGGTTGCGCTCGTGCCGTCGGCGACGCCGCCAAGCGCCATCAGGCGCTCCGCGCACAAGTCCGCATATTCGCCCGCCGCCTCGGCGATGTCATCGAAGAGCTCGTGTAGAGCGATGAATGTCGGTCCACGCAGAGTCCAATGCGCCTGTTTCGACTGGAGTCCGAGATCGATGCTGAGAATGACGCCGCGCCGAAGTGGCGCAGTGACGGCTTCGCGGACCTCTGCGGGAAGCGGGTGCTCTGTGGGATTCATGCGGACGTTTTCGCCGGCAACAAGGGCGGAAGGAATTTTTCGATCTGGGCGCGCATTGACTCGTATTGCCGCGGGAGCATCAGCCCCGAACCCATGGTGCCGGGCGTTTCATCGAACGCGAAGCCGGGCGGATCTGTGGCGATTTCGAACAGAATCCCGCCGGGCTCCCGATAGTAGATGGAATGAAAATAAGTGCGGTCCTTTACCGGGCTGAGGTCGTAGCCGAAACCGACGAGCTTCTGTCGCCACTCCATCTGCGCTGCGTCATCGGCCACCCGGAATGCAACATGATGGACGGTTCCGGTCCCTTGCAGGCCATGGCGCCCACCAGGCTGACACGTGATATCAAGGAGAGATGCCGGCCCGCCTCCTGGTGCTTGATAACGGAAGCGGCCGCCCGCCTCCTTCAACAACTTCCAGCCCATCTGGTGCGCGAGCAACGCATGCGTGCGCTCATAGCCCGACTCGGACAGCGTGACCGAATGAAAACCCCGGAACTGCATCGCCGGTGGAACGGGTGAATTCTTCCACGGTTTGAACGCCGAATCCTGATCGGCGATCACAACCTCGATTTTCATCCCGTCCGGATCTTGGAATTCGATATAGACCTCGTCGAACCGCTGCATCGGCCCGCGGACCTCGACGCCCTTTTCCGCGAGCCGTTTTTGCCAGAACACCAGGCCCGCTTCGCTCGTCGCAAATGCGGTCGCACTGACGAGCCCGGTCCCTTCGCGGCCGGCCGGCATGTTGTCCCATGGGAAGAAGGTGAGGATCGATCCGGGAGTGCCTGCGCCATCGCCGTAGTAGAGATGATAGGTGCCGGGATCATCGAAGTTGACCGTCTTCTTCACCAGCCGCAGACCGAGAACCTCCGTGTAGAAGGTGTAGTTTCGCTGGGCGTTGCCAGAGATGGCGGTGACGTGATGCAGGCCCGTAATCGTTTTGGTGCTCATATAGGTTCAGCGTTAGAATTGATAGGTCAGCGCGGAGTAGAAATACCGCACGGTTTCCGCCGGACCCGTGTCCTTCAGAAATCGGCCCGCCGTAAAAATCGCGGTGCTCATGTCGAGGGTGACGAACCGCGACACCTGCCACGAAACAATGAGGTCGTATTGATTGCCGACGTGTCGGGCCCGTGAGGTGGCGGGCTCGCGTTCCAAGCGGAGATTCGGGCCGTAGACCCCATCTTCAAGCTGCTCGCGCCAGAAAAACACCGCGTCCAAAGTCACCGTGACGCGGTCCGATGGACGCAACGTGAGCGACGGATGCATGTTGATGAAATTCGCGGGTCCGACCTGGCTGATTTCGCCAAAGTAAGCGGCTTTCGGATACAGCGCATTGAAGGTGCCGCGTGTGCCATCCGTGCGATCACGATCGCCACTCGCAATATTTGCCTTCAATCCGAGTCGCGGGCTTCCCGCCGCAGAAGCGAAGGTGAGACCCACGTCACTGGCAGCAGTCCATGCGCGAATCGACTCGTCGGCAAATGTGCCGAATTGCCCGACGAACTCGAAATTGTAGTCCCAAGCCCCGAACTCTCCCCACGGCCGTAGGCCAAGGGACCAGCGTCGCTCGCGTCCTACGGCGCCGACATAGGCGCGGTCGGGTTCACGCGATCCGAGCACGTAAGCGTCGAGGTTTGCCCCGCCGGGCAGCTTGCCGAACGTCGTGTAGATTCCTGCAAGATAACGCCCGGATTCCCGTCGGTTGTCGAACTCCTCCCGGCTTGTTGCGACCGAAGTGAGCCAGAAGAGATCGGTGCGTTGGCGGCCGGTCTTCACGCGCGCCAAGCCTCCATCGAACGCCTTGCGCGTGTTTGCTCCTGCCCGCGCCGCGATGATCCGGCCCGAGCCAAATTGAACTTCCTGCCGACCGAGTCGCATCTCCAGACGTTCATTGCTGCGCGCCGGCTTCGGGTTCCAACCCACAAATGCCTGCTGAAGGTCCAATCGATCCACATCGATCGGACCGGGTCCACCAAGCCGGCCTTTGCTGAAACTGCTTTGGAGCTGACCGAACAATCTCACCGCGCCCGCGTGCAGATCGGCATGCGCATAGGTGCGCGTCAGCAAGTAGCCGTCGTTGTCGTTGAGAGCGCCGGACCAGTTCTCGTTGCGAAAACACTCGAATCGCACCCGTGCTTCGCCACCAAATGAAACCCAAGCCGCCTGGTCCGGCGTGAGGGGCACAAACTTCATGCGAGCCCACCCGCTCAGCGTCGTATGTGCGAGCGGCGAATAGTCCTCGTCCGGTCGGAGCAAAGCGAAGTCCGGCGTCGGCGAAGTTGCACCGAAAAGAGCTGCTTTCGTGAGCCACACGAATGCGAGATGCCGAAGACCAATGGTGTGGCCGGCGCGGTGCAGTCCGATCCTCACGATGCGGCCGGGGTTGAAGTGGGTGCGACTGCCGTCTGCCCCGGCACTGTCACGGGGTGCCGCGCGACCGTGAGATTTCCCTCGGGATCGAGGACCGCGAGAAAAGCGTCTTCGATCCGATCCACACCTTGCTGGCGCAGCATCTTGATCAAATCGCCCTGCGTGAGGAGTTCACGGTTGAGGTTGGCCTGAATGATCACGCCGTTCTGCACCAAGACGCGCGGAGTGCCCTCAAACCACGTGCGCAATAGCGCGCTCTTGAACGTCCCCCAACTGATGAAGCGACTCGTAAGCACGAGCGCCAACGCGGAAATCAATCCGCCCAGCAGCGAGCTTTCTCCAGCGGTCATGGCGTTCTCCACGCCGTTCGACAGCAGCAACACGGCGACGAACTCCGTGGGCCCCATCTGGCCGAGCTGTTTCTTCCCGGCGACGCGCAACAACACGACCACTGCAAGATAGATTCCGATCGTGCGGACGACTAGTTCCCACGGCCGGATCTCCGGAAGAGCAAACAGTGTGTTCATGACACGCCGGGTGCAGCCAGGAAGCGACCGATCAACGGGGGATTTCCGGCACCCTGATGCAATGCATACAACCGCTGGAGAATTGTATAGTCGGCAGCCGTAGTTCGCTGCCGGATACGTTCCATCTCGGTGGAGGAATCGACGACAAACGTTTCCACCCACCGACCGGGTTGATCCAAATCCTCGAACACCCCCCATTGGGTGGCGCCGTTGCGCTGTCGGACAACACCCACCTGATCGACCAAGTCGAGAAACGCAGCGCGATCAGACTCCTGGATACGGTATTCAAACGTGACCATCGCCGCCGTCTGTGTTGCATCGAGCGTCGGAGTTAGCTCGAGCGCCGGAAACTGACCATAGAGCACGTTTCCGGTGCTCTCGCCGAGCGATAGCTTCCACCAAGCAGTGGCCGCAAGTGCGGCGACGAGACCCGACGCCGCTATGATCAGCTCCGTTGCGAGTCCGAATCTCTGCGCGACCAATCCCCACATGGCCGCCGAGAGTGCGATCACTCCTTGAAAGGCCATGAAGTAGATCGCCACAGCACGACCGCGAACCCACGACGGCACGTTCGTCTGCACCGTCATCACGAAGGAGCCCAGCGTCATCATCCACGCCATCCCAACGACGAACATGACCGGAAATGCCACGGCACGGACTGGGAAGAGACCGATCGCGATCATCCCGCCGGCCATCATGACTGTGTTGAGCGCGACGATAATGTTGATATTAACCAGCGCGACGACCCGGCTCATGAGGTAGCCACCCAAAATTGCGCCGAGTCCGAACGTCGTCATCCACAAGCCGTAGCCGAGAGCATCGAGTTTGATCAGACCGCGACCGATGAGAGGCGCGACGGCCCAGAACCCGGTTGCGAAAAACACAAACGCGGTGACCCGCAGCAGCACCGTGCGCAGATTCGTGTCGAAACGGGTGTAGCGAAGACCCGCGACGATCGCCGAGAGCACGCGCTCCGGTGGCAGGTGGCTCTCAGACTCCGCCGTGGATCGCCAGTGTCGCACTGCGAACCATACAAAGAGAAAGCCTGCGCAGTTCACGGCGAAGGCGAGCGTCGGACCGCCAGCCGTGGCGAGCAGCACGCCGGCAAGCACCGGGCCGATGCCGCGCGCGATGTTCACCGCGATGCCATTCAGCAGGAAGGCCGACGAAAGCTGCGCGGCAGGAACGACCTCCGCCGTGACCGCCTGCCACACCGGCATGCCGAAAGCAAACGCCACACCGTTCGCAAAGATCAGCACAAGCAAAACCGGCCCCGACAGCAGATCGAGGTAAGCCAGCAGTGCGAGCACGCCATTGAACACGGCGAGCGCGCCTTCCACCCAAAGCAGAATAGTGCGGCGGCTCACGATGTCGGTGACGGCGCCCGACGGCAGCGCGAGAAGCAGAATCGGGAGTAGCGATGCCGTTTGCACGAGCGACACCATGAGCGGCGACGGCGAGAGCGACGTCATCAGCCAGCCGTTCGTCATGTCCAACAGCCACGAGCAGACATTCTCGGTCAGCATCGCGATCCACAGCAGGCGAAAGATCGGCAGCGAGAGTGGCGTCCACAATGTGGGCGCCACGGTGACCAGCTCTGCTGCTGTCGTGGACGGCGAGGCCATAATAGTGACGCTTTTCAATGTCGCGCGGGCGACCTCGCTCAGGGCGTGGGATTTCCGAGCAATGCTCCTCCGTCCACATCGATGACCGTGCCAGTCATAAACGGATTTTGCATTACGAGCAGCGCGGCCGTGGCACAGTCATCGGCGGCGCCGACTCTTCGGACCGGAAGTGTGGCTCGCGTCTTGGCAAAGAGCGTTTCCCGCGCTTCCGCCGAAATGTGAAGCCACGCGGGTGTGTCAATCGTGCCGGGGCTGATGCAGTTCACCCGAACGGGGGCGAGCTCGTAGGCCAGCCCGCGCGTCATTGTTTCGAGCGCGCTATTAATGACCGACACGTTCGTAATGCCCTGCCACGGCATCCGCGAGATCGTGCCAGAGAAGAGCGTGAACGAGCCGCCTTCGTTGAGCTTCATGTGGAATGCGGTGTAATAGGTGCCCCAGAATTTCACCTCGAAGTTCTCTCGCTCCGTCGCGGTGGTGACCTGCCGGAACGGCCCGCGCATCACGGCCTCGGCGCAGAACACGACGTGATCGACGGCGCCAATTCGCGCGAACAAGGCCTTCACCTCGTCCTCCTTCGCGACGTTAACCAACTCGGTGCGAAGCCCTGCCCCGAGCGCGACCTTGGCAGCGGCGAGCTTCTCTTCGGTATGGCTGGCGATGGCGACGTTTGCGCCCAGCGAGATTGCGCGGCGGGCGATTGCCTCGCCGATTCCCGAGGACCCGCCAATAATGAGAACGCGTTGGTCTTTCATAAAAGATATAGCTTGGTCTAGCGCGAAGCGGCCAGCTCGCGCTCAAGCGAGTAATTGAGCGCCATACGGAGAACGATCAGCGCGGCCAGCATGCCGAGTTCGCTCCAGGTTGGAGTGATCGCCATGAGCACGATGTCTCCGGCAACGGCAAATTCGAGCGCCAGTGCAAGCCAGCGAGCCAGCGCGAGGCGTGCGTCGACCATGGCGGTCGCGAACAGAGCTGGCTGCGTGGCCGAGGTGAACAACTTTACGAGCGCGAGCGCGGCACCGGCACAGATGATCACCGTGACGACGACGTTCAAGACGGTGACGACGCCGAGCGCTATGTCGTGCACGAACGTCGTCATGGCTTAAAAAGCGAAGCACTCGCAGCCGGAGCCCCAGAAATCGGCGAACCGATTCCGAGCTGCTTCTGCTCCGGCAAAGAGCTGATGCGTCGAATGCGAGCAGCCGTGGCTGTGGCAATGTCCCGTGTGCACGTGCTTCTCGACGAATGGCACGCCGGCACATGCAGACTTCCGAACATCGAGCGGGGCACCGTAGCCGCCAAACACCGCGATGGGCGACCATTCCGGCAACACGGGGATTGTCGGCGGAGCCTCGGAGGAGAATTCCTCCGTGGCGTAGACGATCTTCCCGTCCACGATCGTGAGCACCGACTCGATTGCCTTGATGCGCTCCTCCGGCGCGGAAAAGTAGTCGTCCGTCAACGCGACGACATCCGCCAATTGCCCGACTGCGATCGCGCCCTTCTTTCCGATCTCGCTCGAAAACCAACTGCTGCCCTGGGTGTAGAGCCGCAGCGCTTCCTCCCGGGTAAGCACATTTTGCTCTGGATACATCGAGGTCCCGCCGACCGTTTTCCCGGTCGTGAGCCAATACAGCGACGCCCAGGGATTGTAGCTCGCGACGCGCGTCGCATCCGAACCAGCGCCCACGGGCAGGCCGAGATCGAGCATCCGGCGGACTGGTGGCGTGCGCTCGGCGGCCTGCTTGCCGTAGCGGCTCATGAAATACTCGCCCTGAAATGCCATGCGGTGCTGCACCGCGATCCCGCCCCCCAGCGCCTTCACGCGCTCCAGGTTGCGATCCGAAATCGTTTCGCAGTGATCGAAGAACCAGTTGAGCCCTTTGAATGGAACCTCACGATTCACTTCCTCGAAAACATTCAGGAAGCGCGTAATACTCTCGTCGTAGGTCGCGTGCAGCCGGAACGGCCACTTGTTCGCCGCGAGGAGCGTGACGACATCTTTCAACTCCTGCTCCATCACATCGGGCAAATCCGGGCGCGGCTCGAGGAAATCCTCAAAATCGGCGGCCGAAAAAACCAGCATCTCGCCGGCACCGTTGCACCGATAGAAGTCATCACCGACGCCAGGACCGGTCATTTTGATCCAGCGCGCGAAATCCTCCTTCTCCTGCTTCGGCTTCTGGGTAAAAAGATTATAGGCGATGCGTAGCGTCATTTCGCCGCGATCATGCAGGTGCTGAATGACCGTGTAGTCGTCCGGGTAGTTTTGATATCCTCCCCCTGCGTCGATCATGCTGGTGAGTCCAAGACGGTTCAGCTCGCGCATGAAATGGCGCGTCGAGTTTATCTGATGCTCAACCGGCAGCTTCGGTCCCTTGGCGAGAGTGGAGTATAGGATCGTGGCGTTAGGACGCGCGACGATCAGCCCTGTGGGGATGCCATCCTTGTCGCGCTCGATCTCACCGCCCACGGGGTTCGGCGTATCCTTAGTATAGCCACAAGCCCGCAGCGCGGCCCGATTCAACAACGCCCGGCAATAAAGATGCAGGACAAATACAGGCGTGTCGGGCGAGACGGCGTTGATCTCCGCCAAGGTGGGCATACGCCGTTCCGCGAACTGGAATTCGCTCCAGCCTCCGACCACCCGGATCCACTGCCCGGGAGGCGTGCGTGCCGCTTGCTCCTTCAACATGCGCAGCGCGTCCGCGAGCGACGGCACGCCGTCCCAGCGCAATTCCATATTATAGTTTAATCCGCCGCGGATGACGTGGAGGTGCGAGTCATTCAGACCCGGGATCACGGAGCGCCCGCGGAGGTCGATTACGCGGGTGGCGGGGCCACGCAGGGCAAGCATCTCGTGGTTTTTTCCGACCGCGATGAACTTGCCGTCTTTGATGGCGGCGGCCTCAACAAAACGATTCGGCGTGCCGAGTGTGGCGAGCTTTCCCTTGGTCAGGATCAAGTCGGCCACGGTGGAGGAAGATGCACTCATGATTGCGCAGGCGGAGTTGGAGTTGCAGAAACGGGAGCGGCCGGAGCCGGGTAGAGCCAAGGTCGCAGAACACGCGACACGGTAGGCATCACGAACCAGGTGAGGAGCGTGACTGTCGCTGCGGCGAGGACGACGGAGCTGAGTATATACGGCCAGGATACGAGGAAGGGCGTGAGATACAGGCCCAACAAGGTGACCACCGGCCATACACCGGCCAGAGTGGCCACGGCCGTCTTCCACTTCGGCGGCGTCGTGGTGGTCGTTGCGACGGTGGCCGCCCGGACCCATTCGTCCAGCACACTACTTTCGGTGAACGCGGCGTCACCGTCCGTGAGCTCACCCAAGCGAGACATCCACGTCGAATATTCCGCTGTAGCGGTGAATTGTCGTCGTGCGCGTTCGTCGACGAACTTTCCGATAACAGTATAGTCACGTTGCCCGGCAACAGGACACAATATACTCAGCGAGAGATAGCCTGGGCAGCGCAGTGCATAGTCCACGAAACCGCGCATTGCCTCCTCGAACTCTGCTTCGCGCCCAGGCTTGATCTGACGGCGCACGACAACCGTGAATCCGCCGGCGGTAGCGGCCAGTTTCACCGACGATGTTGCTTCGGTTGCCATAACAGAGTGGCGGTATCAGGCGTCGCGCCTACGACGCCTTCACCACTTGGGGCTGATGCGCCGATTGCGGCTGCTTGTGGATCATCGTGTAGGCATATTCGACGCCGATGCCGTAAGCGCCGCCCTGCTGCCGCAGGATGGTCATCAGCGCGGCGTAGTGCTCCTTGTTCTTCCAGTCGCGCTGGAATTCCAGCAGCGCGCCGATGGTGGTCAGTCGAACCGCGCCTGCCTGCACCATGCGCGACAACGCGGCTTCCTGAGCCGCGGGAGACGTGGCGCCACAGCAATCCTCCACGACATAAATGTTATAGCCGGCGCCGAGCATCTCGATCGCGGGCCACGTGACGCAGACTTCCGTCCATAGGCCGGTGAGAATGATGTTCTTTCGCTTCGTCGCTTCGATGGCCGCCCGGAAGCCGGCCGAGTCCCACGAGTTCATCGACGTGCGCTCCACGACCGGCTGGCCCGGAAACACATCGAGCAACTGCGGCCAGATGTAGCCGCTGAAGGACTCCGTTTCGACCGACGTCAGGATCGTCGGAACGTTAAACTCCCTGGCCACCCGAGCGAGCAGGGTTACATTGCTGATCAGCGCTGCTCGGTCGGTGCCGGCGACACCGAAGAGCATCTGCGGCTGATGATCGATGAATACGACGACGCTGTCTTCGGGAGTGTAGAGTTTGTGATAGTGTGACATTATGACGGTGAAGAATGGTGGATGTGCAGGTGGAAAAAATGAGGCGACCGGGTGCTTGAATTCAGCTCGCGATGAACGCCAGGAGGTCGACGTTGAGTTTGTCCTTATGTGTGTCGGTCAGGCCGTGTGGTGCGCCGGAATAAACGAGGAGCTTGGCCCCCTTGACCAATTTGGCGGAGGCGCGACCGGCCGCATCGATGGGCACGACCTGGTCGTCGTCGCCGTGTATCACCAATGTGGGCACGCTGAATTTCTTCAGGTCTTCCGTGAAATCGGTTTCGGAGAACGCTTTGATGCAATCGTAGGTGTTCTTGTGGCCGGCCATCATGCCCTGCATCCAGAACGAGTCGGCCAAGCCTTGAGAAAACTTCGCGCCGGCGCGGTTGAAGCCGAAGAAAGGACCGCTCGCCAAATCGCGATAGAGCTGTGAGCGGTTCGCGAGCGACCCGGCGCGAATACCGTCAAACACCTCGATCGGCAGCCCGCCCGGATTCGTAGCGGTCTTCAGCATCAGCGGAGGCACCGACGAGACGAGCACCGCTTTGGCCACGCGCTTCGTGCCGTGGCGACCGATGTAACGCGCGACCTCACCGCCGCCGGTGGAGAACCCAACCAACACCACGTCCTTCAAATCGAGTTTTTCGATCAGCGCCGCGAGATCATCGGCGTAGGTGTCCATCTCGTTTCCATTCCACGACTGGGTCGACCGGCCGTGACCGCGCCGATCATGCGCGATGCAGCGATAACCCTTCGACGCCAGGAAGAGCATCTGCGATTCCCAGCTGTCGGAACAGAGCGGCCAGCCGTGACTGAAAACAACCGGCTGCCCGGTGCCCCAGTCCTTGTAGTAGATTTGCGTGCCGTCTTTGGTCGTAATCGTGCTCATGTCTTTTCGTTTTTCGTTCTCCGATTGCGTTGCTGCGGCGAGTGCCGCCGTGGGAAGACCGGTCACCGCAGCGAGTGCGGCGCTACCGATCAAAAAGGTGCGACGAGACAAACCGGTGCTCGCGATGCCGGGCTCGTCGTGATGACTTTGTTGCAGTGGGATCATGGCGCAGTTCCTCGGCCGTGAGTTCAGGTTTTGGCCGGTCGTGCAATGGGAGCCGCAAATGCGGCCTCCTCTTGATTACGTCAGGCCCGCGCGAAATGAAAACGGACCCACAGATTTTCTTTGGCGTCGAAGCCATCCGCCAAACGTGCCCGGCTCGCGCGCAGGCGAACTGAAACAAAGCGAGCGGCATACATCACTGCCGCGCAGACTAAGCCGGAAAGAAATAATTTCTGTCTCGCTGACGCCACAACGTCGGTCGGCGATTAACCGGCATTCATCTTCGCCAGCTCAAAAATCGATCGTCGCAGAAAGGGAATAAGCCCGAGGCTGCAAATAGACGAACCCGGTCGGCACCGTCACGCGATTGGGTTTGGCGATATCGCCATTCGGCGGGCGAAGGCCCGTGCCGGTGAAGAGCAACCGGCCTTCATCGAGGAGATTTGTGACGGTGAGATTCAGCGTCAGCATCGAGCCACGCGGCAGCTTCCATTGATAGCCCAAGCTCGCAGTTGCGGTGTAATAGGAGCCGCGATAAACGGGCGTGGTGGCGTCCACACTGGGATCATCGATCGCGCGCGAGGGATTCGTAGGGTCCACAATCGTGTCGGCTCCGCGATTTCCAATGATGCGCTTACCGATATATTGGAGACCCGCGCCGACCCGAATTCCGTTCGGGAATCCTTGGGTGCGAAACCGGTAGTCCGAGTAAAAATTTGCCGTATAGTTCGGCAAATTGGTCGGAGTAATCGCCGCGGGATTGTTTGTGGCCTTGAACGTTTGAATGTTGTTCCACGCGGCCACCGCAGCGGCAACGTCGGGAGATCGGTTGCCCGCCGGAATGGCAACGTCGACTGACGCGACATTGCTCGCATCGATGACGGCGCCCGCGTCGATGGCGATTTGACGAAGGGTTGTTTCATTTGCCCGCAAATAGGTCCACTCGTCGCTCGCGTTATGGGTCGTGTGCACCTTTGGCCAGGCAGCGTTGAGCATCAGCCGCCAACTCGACGTCGGGTTTGCCACGATATCGACTTCGTAGCCGTTCGCTTTCCGATCGCGGAAATCGAAGGTGGGAATAGGAATCTGCCCAAGTTCCCGGCGGTTGACTCCGCCAACGGTAAAATCGCCGATGGGGTTGGCTGACGCGAGGTCTGCATATTTTCGCGTGGAGCCGGTGGAGTCGAAGCTGTTGTTCCGTTGCATGCTGCCGTATTTCCCGAAGCTGGCGTTGAATCGTCCATCGAGGAAGGTCACACGCACCCCGGCATCCCAGCCTTCGCTCAGCCCGGGCGGCACAGAGCCGCCACTCAGCATCAAGCCTGATACCGGCGGGTTGAACGATTCGGCGTAGTTGGCGTAAGCGCTAAGCCATTTGACCGCATGCCACACGCCGCCGTAGCTCACGGTGTTCACATTGAAACTCACGCGCGGTGAAGAATAGTCATCCCGGAATCGATCATTCACATACTGGGATTGCGGCACACCGCGCACACGGGGCCGGGTCAAGGCAGGTTGGGCTGGGGCGGTGACCGCGCCGGCGCCGTCTTTCGACGTGTAGGTCAACTGCCAGTAATCCGCCGGCGCCCCAGGCCGGTAGATGATGGCCTGTCCGTTCCAGTTCGCCGGATAATCGTTCGCAACGGCGTTGGGATCGCTGTGGAGCGTATAAGTATCGACTCGGAAGTTGTCGCGCCTCGCCCCCGCGATGAGATTCAATTTCCCCTTCAGCAGCCGTGCGTTCATTGCCGCTTGGAGATAGCCGAAACGGCTGTCGGCCAGCCGCTGATTGCCCGGACGCGAGAGATCGGCAATGGCGTTCACATCGTAATCGGACTCGGTCCCGTTGATCGGATCGACATAGGAAATGCGCTTCGGAAGAATGAAAGGCTTCCCTGGATCGTTCCAATAGTAGCGGTAGTAAAAAGTGTCCTGCAGCGCACGCTGTCGTAAATCGGCATTTCGATTCAGCACGGGCGCGAGTTGGCGGGTGTAGGATTTTACGCGCCGGCCGCCGAGGATAAGGTTGGCGCGGAAATCACCCCACCGAGTTTGGTCGAACACCAGCGCCGCGGCCGCGCGCGCTTCGCCGATCCGAACGTCGAAATGCGTGTGCCCATTCATCGCTTCGCCGTAAGGTTGCTTGAAATTCGGGTTGGGCCGGCCGTCCGGCCGCGTCTCATTCACATCGATCCGCGCATCCGCCAATCCCGCGGTTTCGATATATTCGGTCAGGTGGTTCGCCGCGGTCCCGTTGATCGCCGTTTCGAAAAAAAGGTGTGCGCCCTGGCGATGTTCGAGGAACACCGCGGCGTTTTGAAAACCATAGCGGATCGTCGGAGCGTTTGGAGCGATAACCGTGCGACGACTCGGCGCACGAAAATCCGAACCCGCTTCTGCGAGGCGAAACAATTGGCCGGTATCGTAGGCGCTGCCGACAATCGCGCCGCCGTTGATGCCGAGGTTGGCCGTGGACAATGGCAGCACGCCCCCGATGGGCACACTGGCGTTGGCGCCCCCTCCGAGCGTCGTCCAGGTGTTGGCCCAATTCATGACACGGCGCGGATCGGACCCCGGCACATAGACCGGATAGGGCGCGGTGGTGGACCCGTTTCGCGTGAGGCCTTTAGCGTCCGAGCCCGCGATCGTCGCCATTCGCGTCGGCACCACGCTCGAGCCATCCCAGCCGGAAACGCGATCGTTGATCGAGTCGAGGCCGAGCAGCAGTTCCTGCCGATAGTATTCATATTCGGCACGAACTTGTGTGTTTGGTAGAGCCTTGAGCGTGAGCGCCAGATGGGCGCCACGACGACGGTCAAAACCCATGTCGCGCCAGCTATCGGCATCCTGCCACAACGTGTTCACGCGGATCGCTGCCGTCCCGGTCATTTGCCGGTTGATATCTACCGTCGTGCGAAAGCGACCCCAAGAGCCGCCCCCGATGCTCAGCGAGGAGATCGATCGATCGAGGCGCGCCTGTTTGGTCATCCCATTGACCACGCCGCCGAGGCCACTCGTGCCGATCAGCAATGCGTTCGGGCCGCGGGCGAAATCGATCCTCTCCTGGCTATACGTGTCGGAGTTCAGGCCGAGCAGAAAGAAATTGCGCTGCGGCGCGTTGGTCTGGATGCCGCGCGACATCACGCTCGAGCCGCCTTCAAAGTTGAAGAACTTGTAGTTTAGGGTGCTCGTTTGCGGCGCATAGGCACCCACGGACCACGCCAATGCGGACTCCGTGTCGGAAAGATTCAGCGCGTCCAGAAGGTCGCGGGTGATGATGGAGTAGGCTACCGGCGTGTCGCGCAGCGCAGTCGCGAGACGCCCTCCGGCGAGCGATGTCGCCGCAACGAAACCGTCGTCTTTGTCGGCGACGACGACGAGAGGCGACACGTGGACGATATCCTTGGACGGCGGCTGCGCTGCCAACGATGCCGGGGCCGGCCCAACGGCCGATTGAGCGAACACGGCACCGCCTCTGGGATCGCCCGCCAAGGCAAGGGCCATCCCAAGCGAAGCAGCACGGCGCATCACGAGGTGCATGAAATGAGATGCGTCGTTCCGCGGATGAGCGCTACTTCTTTTCTGCTACGCCGAGCGCATAAATCCATCTTGGTCGAAAATTTAGCAGGTCCCGAAATTTTCGGGCCTGCGACATGCTCCTCGCCGGAAAAATTGATGCAGATGCGGATTTCATTTTCAGGTTTGGTTTGAAAAACGTATTCCGATCATGGGCCTCACCACGTCCGTTTGACTCCTTCTGTGATTTCGTTCGAACAAAGTATGCCACCGACCCACCCTGCGCCAGGCAGTGAGCCGGATTATGGGGCGAATTCGCGCCGGCCCGACGGTTCACAGGGCGATAGCGTGACGCGGCTGATGGAACAGGCCACGGCACTGTTGGCTGCGGGGGTAAGCGCGCGGGCGGGGAATGACGAGCCCGGTGCCAGCAAACTCTTCGACGATGCTTTGGCCTTCGCCTTGAACGCGGCCGAGTTGTGCAAGCTGAAAGACATTACCGGAAAACAAATCGATGCCCTTCTGACTGGCGCGCGTTGCGCCGCATGCAGCGGCCATGCGGACACGGTGCGCGAGATCATCGATTCGGTCTCTGCGCTGGGCGGCGACTTCGAAAGCGGCGAGTGGGCGCAGTTGCGCGACATCGATTTGTGGCCCGACGAATGGTTGGTCGCGGCGGTGCGGCGCAATCCGCCGGATGAGCGGGCTCTCGACGTGCTCGCGCAGCGGTATTGGAAAAAGCTGTTTGCCCGGTGCCAAATGCTGACCGTGGACCGCGAGAAGGCCGCGGACTTGGCCCAGGAAGCGTGGTGCCGTGTGTTGCGCGGCCGGGGATCATTAAAACCCGGCGGAAATTTTCCCGCGTATCTCGCCATGATTGCGACCAATCTCTGGCGAGATCAGCATCGTTCGTCGCTACGGGCAGGCGAAATGGCGGCCTCCCGGATGACATCGCTCGATCTCGAAGCGCCGTCGGCCGATGGCACGCTGCTCACGTTGGCCGAAGCCATCCCGGATCTGCCCGCCCTCGAGGCCGAGGCCAGAGCGAAACTGAAGCTGGATCTCGACGACGCGCTCGCTCGCCTGACGCCGTTGTCGCGCGACATCCTGGTGGCGCGGTTTATCGACGGTGAATCCTGCGCGGAGATTGGCAGGAGGTATGAGCGCACCGAGCAAACCATCAGCGGTTGGCTTCGACGCGCGATTCAGGACATGAAATCATTTCTTCGCGAAGCGCCGCACGGCGCTGGGTGAGAGACTATCCCATGAAAACGGAATTACCGATTGAACGAGTCCTCGCTTGGCGGGTTGCGCAGGCCGAGGCCGACGCGCCACCCGCGCCGCGGGCTGCGCGACTGCTCGAGTTGTCCCGGGCGTGGTGGGAACGATGGCCGGAAAGCTTTGAGCGATTGGTGACGCAGCTTGGAAGCATCCGCGTCAACTATGGCCATGCTATGGTCGCCGAGCCGCGGGGCCGCGGTTATCCCGTGCCGGCCATCGTGGCCCGCACGAACGTGGAAATCGGATCGCTCGCGGAGATTCTCTATTTCAATGTCGCCAGCGCGCGGCTCCGGCTGCGGTTTCAGGTGCAGCCCCCGCTTGATCCGGCGGAGCCCCAACTCGAAGTAACGTTTATCGCCGTCGACGGTCCACGCCCCTTGTTTGTCGCCCCGGCGGTGCTGGCGCCCAGCGGCGAATACCGAGTCGATGCGGAGTTACCGGAGGCGTTGGCGCGAGCATGGGCCGAAATAAAGGTGACCGACCGGATGCCGTTTCGATTCGTGCTGCGCGAAGCCACGCCGCCATAAACCGCTTCGATGGGAACCGCTCTGCGCTTTGTCTGGTTTTGGACATTCTGGCACTGGAGCAAGGAAAGCTTCCGGGCCGAGATGCTGCTGCGCGGTCCGCTCAATGGCGTCGCAGGCAACTGGGATGAATGGTTTCATCACGAAGCGTGCGCCGAAGAACAGGCAGCGATTGCGGAGGTCGGCGGAAGCGAGCGAGCGCAGCGCGATTTTGTGCAGTGGTTGCTCCACACCTGGGCAACGGAAGCGGTGCCGGGCGATAACAGCGAGGCTCCGGTATTCGTATTGCGCGAGCTGGCACGGGTCGCGCCGTTCGATCGTTGGTCCGCGCTTTTGGATTTTCGAACGCGGCCTGCAAGCGCGGGAATTTGCGCGATTGTCCTCGCGGAAGAAAGCGCGGGCAAAAGCACGGACCTACGCCGAGTGGATGCAGTCGTTCTTCCGGTCGAGCCGTCGGTCATTGGCGGCACGATCGCGGCGGACGATTTTCAAGTCGAGATGGCCGACCTCAACGCCTCGCGGCAGGCGGTCGTCACAGTGCTGAGCGGCAGCGGACTTGCCCGTTTACTGGCACGCTGGGTGGCGCTTGGGCCACGCGCATACTCGCGCTGGCTCGCCGTGATCTTGAACATTGGATGGTTCGCCGTCGCGGGGCTTCTCGCCTACCTTCTTTTCGGTCCGGAACCAGGGAGCTGGTTACCACCGCTCAGTGCAACGCTCGTGGCGCTGTGGATCACCCTAATGTTCGTTTCGGCCGTAGGATTGGGAACGCAAATCCGCGCCGCATGGCAGACGGGCAAGAAGTTGGCGGCTCATCTGGAGCAGGACGAAATTCGGATGACGATGCCAGGGCAGCTCGCGCTGAAAGGCGGATCGGCAGGGTTCGCGTTTTCTCTGAGCGTATTGTCCGCGATTCATCGCGCGTATCCGCACGCCGCCAAACGTTCATGGCTTTGGCAGCGGTTTTTCGCGCGCCTCGACTCCAGCAACCGCTCGCGGGCAGCCACTGGTGTGATTACGCCGGACGGGCGCGTCAGGCCGGTGCTGATCGAGCCCAAGCTACGCGCGTGTGCTGAGCAGAATGATGTCGGCGAAATTTTTGCCCCGAAACAACGCGACGCGAGCCAGCGCAAGCTCGATCAGATCCACACCACGCTGCGCACGGCCGAAGCCGCGCGGAATCAATCGAGCTCCGGGGTTGCGCCAAGCCCAGGATACGCGGCCGAATCTCACCGTCCCCGAATCCACCGCTGCCAGCATCTCGCCGATGCGATTGCGAAGATCGGAGCACTTTCCAGCCCGTGGCAGGCAGGGATGAACGCTGCAGCCCTCGCTCTTAGTGGAGTGATGCTCGCCGCGCTACCGGACCTCGGCTGCATCCTCTTGCCCCCGCCGCCACCTGCCGCGGTGGCGCCGTCATCGCCCTCGCCCTATTTTCTCTGGGTCAGCCTCGATACCAAGCGTCCCGATTTTTTCCAAGTGGTCTTGGAATCTCAGGCGTGGGTGAACCGGCGGGCCGACGTCGCGCCGCGCAACAGCACTCCGGCGTCGGTTCGTGCGGAAATTCGTCTCGTGCGGGCGACAAGGTTTAACGAGAAACCCAACTTCGAAGAGGGAACCGTCTGGATCGAACGCCGCCCGCGCCTGTTGTTGCGGGAGTATGCACCGACGGAACGTGTGGGACGATACTCCCTCAGATATCTGTTCCGACTTGGTTATGAATAAGCTTTTCAAAACTCCTTTCTCGTCGCGAACCCAACCTGGCGCGATTCGGCAATGGCGGCGCGGAGGGATGGCACTCCTTGGATTCGTGCTCCTGTTGCTCTGCGCGTGCGAAAAATCATTCGATGACAGGAGAACCGAGGTGGCACTCAACGCGCGTTACCTGCCCTCGACTCAGCCGCAGGTGTTTGAAATCCGCGCCCAAATAGCCGCGCCACCGTCTGACCTGCGCTTCAAATGGTTCGCCGATCACGGCGAATGTGATCCGCAGGAGTCGAGTTCACCCACCACGTTTTTCCGGTTCGCCGACGGTTCGAAAGAGGATCAGGTCACGGTCGAAGTGTGGCGGGCAGGAAAACGCCTCGGTCAAAGTCGGCTGCAAGTGAAAGAGGCTCCCGGGACGGTAGAACAACCCCGCACCAATGTTCAGATCGAGATCACCGAGATTCCCCTCGCACAATCAGGCGGTCCGAACACTCGCGCGGACATCGCTGGCAAAGTGACGGGCGAAGTAGTGTCGAGCTACAAAGTCGTCCTCTACGCACGCGACAATGGCGTCTGGTGGATCCAACCCACGATGGGAGCATCACATAAAATCGGCCCCGATGGCACTTGGGTGAGCTGGACGCATACCGGACAAGCCTATGCCGCACTGCTCGTGCGCGCGAACTATTCACCCATTCGAACACTCGACACCCTGCCCGCAGCGAAGGGAGACGTGCTCGCGCGAAAGATCGTTGACGGCCGTAAGGAGTAACTTCGTGCTCCGGTGAAGCCTCGCGAAACGGTGCTACCGTCAAACGCCGTAGACACCTGCGCTGCGCCATCTGGTGTTTGCTAGCGACGCCCGCGAGCTGATGACGGGTAAATGCCCGGCACGGCAAACTTGGTGAATATCGAATATCCGGAACCTGTCGTGCTTATATGGTTTACCGAGCTTTCCGGCGCGCGCTTATGCGTTTATCACCGCGCAAAAAAGCAGCCGCCTGTCGCGAGCGCAAACTCCCAGTGGTTCCATGGACATCGCAACAGGGGTCTTCCACATTCCGTCTCGCATGCCCCGGCTCGTTCAGCACAAACCGTAAACTCACCGTTAGCAGGCCATGCCTCAGTCACCACTCCGCCGTCAGCCGACCACACCTCGCCACTACTACACCACTGTCCCCCGTTGACGAGCATGCTACACGATCGACACCGCGACGGTGCTCTTCCGAGGGGAATGCTCCACGGATCCCGACGGATTCAACCCAGCGCATACTCGGTCCGTTTGGTCCGGCCTTTTCGAACCACTACTCCGTCCGAAATGAGCTTGGAAATTCTGCGGTTCAGCGTTCTGCGCGATAGGCTCAACAGAACACTCAATTCCTTTGGCGATGCGGGGCCTTGCTGGAGATTAGGGTGACGATTATTTCCTCGTCCGCTGGTAGCTGCTTCCCCCCGGCCCCAGTCCAACATGCAGGCTTTCGCGAGGAGTTCACAGATCCGCTGAAGCCGTTCCTTTTCTGTCATCGGGCTCAGAACTGGCGCGAATGGCGCGAATCAACAGCGCCAAATTCTGGTCCGCATCGCGTCGAAGACACCACGGCCTCATCGCCATTCGCACTGCTCATACCGCACACCTGTGGGCGCCCCGTGACTTGACCACTACTCCGCCACTACCACTGGCTGCCCGACATGGATTCGAACCATGACTAGGCGAGTCAAAGTCGCCTGTGCTGCCATTACACCATCGGGCAGTGAAATGTGGAAGGGACACGCTGCGACGCACCGTGAAGCGGTCAAGAATGGAAACTTCACCCGGAACACTTCACTCGGAACACTTCGTTTACCTCCGGCAGACCCTCTTCCCTTACCCCGTCCCTCGTTCCCTCTCACTCATGGCCTCAACCCGCCCGCGTCTGTCGAATCTCCCGACATCTCCGCGATTGACGCGCATTTTTCCCGCTCGTTTCCTGCCCTTTATGCGTGAAGCCCAGCCTGCGGACCCTCGCACCAAATATAAACGCGTCATCCTGAAGCTCTCGGGTGAAGTGTTGCGCAGTGGCAAGACCGGCGATCCGATCGATGCCGCCACGCTCGAGCGAATCTGCGCCCAGGTGAAAGAAATCCATGAGCTCGGCGTCGAGGTCTGCGTCGTCATCGGCGGCGGCAATATCTTCCGCGGCCTCAACGGCGAGAAACGCGGCGTCGATCGCACCACCGGCGACTACATGGGCATGCTCGCCACCGTCATCAACGGCCTCGCTCTCATGGATTGCCTCGAGAAGCTCGGCGTCGACACCCGCGTCCAATCCGCCATCCCGATGAACCAGGTCGCCGAACCGTTCATCCTCCGCCGCGCCATCCGCCACCTTGAGAAAAACCGCGTCGTCATCTTCGTCGCCGGCACCGGCAATCCGTATTTCTCGACCGATACCACCGCCGCTCTCCGCGCCAGCGAGATGCACGCCGACATCATCATGAAGGCCACCAAGGTCGACGGCATCTACGACAAGGATCCCAAGAAGCACCCCGACGCCGTGAAGTACGATCAGATCACCTTCATCGACGCGTTGAAGCAGCGGCTCAACGTCATGGACTCGACCGCGTTTTCCCTCTGCATGGACAACAACGTCCCGATCCTCGTCTTCGATCTCAACGACGAGCACGCCATCCGCAAAGCCATCTTCGGCGAGCCCATCGGCACGCTCGTGCGCAACTGACATTGCGGACAGTGGAGAGTTGAGAGCTGAGCGATCGGAAACAGACCGCGCTCTCGCTCTGCCCTGGTTTTTCTCTCAACTCTCAACCCTCAACTCTCAACTCCCTCCACCACATGAGCCACCCGATCCTCACCGACGCCCAGGCCAATATGAAAAAAGCCGTGGACCACACGCTCCACGAGTTCAGCGCGATCCACACCGGCAAGGCCAGCCCCGTCATGGTCGAAAACGTGATGATCGAAGCCTACGGCTCCATGACGCCGCTCAAGCAGAATGCCGCGATCTCCACGCCCGACGCGCGCCTCATTCAAATTCAGCCGTGGGATGCGAGCCTCATCAAATCCATCATCTCCGGCATCCAGGCCGCGAACCTCGGCTTCAATCCCGTTCCCGACGGGAAAGTCATCCGCATCCCGCTCCCGGAAATGAGCCGCGAACGCCGGCAGCAATACGTCAAATCCGCGCAACAGCTCGCCGAGCAAGGCCGTGTTCACGTCCGCAATGTCCGGCGCGACGCCATCGAAACCGGCAAGAAAGCCAAGCTCCCCGAGGACGAGATGAAGCGATTGGAAAAAGACATCCAGGCTGCCACCGACAAGGCGATCGCCGAGATCAACGCCCACCTCGCACACAAGGAGAAGGATCTGCTCACGGTCTGATCGGAATGTTAGCCACAAAGAGGCACGAAAATGCGCCAAAACGAGCCCGTCCTTTTTGCGCATTTTGCCCGGCCGTCCCGCAGGATCCCTGCCCGCCGCGGGGAATTCCCCCAAGGCAGTTTAGCAGTCAGAGAGTCCTAAAACGCGCAAAATGAGTCCGTATTCTTTGCGCATTTTTGTGCCTTTTTGTGGCCATTCCTTCCGTGGTTTGGGTTTGGTTGCAGCTCTGTCGCGCTGCCCTTCTTTGCGGCCCCTCCCCTCGTGGTTTGGGTTTGGTTGCGGCTTCGCCGCGCTGTGATCTTCGTGTTGAAAAAAGAAACCTCCGCCCACGCCTTCCCGCGCCGCGCCGTCATCAAGCTCGGCACCGGCGTGCTCACTTCCGGCGTCGGCCAGCTCGACACCGCCCGCATCGCCGCCGTCTGCGCCGAGATCGCCGCGCTCCGCACGCGCGGCACCGAGGTGATCGTGGTTTCCTCCGGCGCCGTCGGCCTCGGCATGGGCGCACTCGGCCTCCAGCGCCGGCCCAAGGAGGTATCCAAGAAACAAGCCTGCGCCGCCGTCGGCCAGTCGCGCCTCATGCAGACGTGGCAGGCCGGTTTCGCAGCGCACGGTCTCACCGTCGCACAAGTGCTCCTCACGCACGACGACCTGCGCGTACGCTCTCGTTATCTCGGCGTACAGGAGACACTCCGTCAGCTCATCGCCTACGGCACGATTCCGATCATCAACGAAAACGACACCGTGAGCGCCGCCGAGATCAAGTTCGGCGACAACGACACGCTCTCCGCGATGGTCGCGAGTCTCCTCGAGGCGCAATACCTCGTCATCCTTTCCACCGCGCCCGGCCTGATCGACATGAAGGGCACCGGGAAAATCGTTCCCGTCGTCGAGAAAATCACGTCCGAGATCGAAGCGATGGCCGGCGGCACCACGAGCGAGACCGCCGTCGGCGGCATGGTCTCGAAGATCAGCGCCGCAAAGCTCGCGACCAAGTCCGGCTGCGGCGTCTTCATCGCGAGCGGGGCCGAACCCGAGATTCTCGCGAAACTTTTTTCCGGCCACGGTCCCGGCACGTTCTTCGTGCCGAGCGGCCTCCCGATGGAGGCGAAGAAACGCTGGCTCGCGTATTTCCAGCGCCCCGCCGGCACAATCTTCGTCAACGAATGCGCCGTGCCGATCCTGCGCGAACAAGGCCGCAGCCTGCTCGCGATCGGCGTGACGGGCGTGAAGGGCGAATTCGACGCGGGAGAAATCGTGAACATCGCCGGCCCGGGCAGCCAGACGTTCGCCCGCGGAAAAGTTTCCTTTGCGAGTGCCGAGATTCCCGCGATCGCCGGCAAGCACGGCGAAGACGTCGCCGCCCTTTATCCCACCCGCAAACGCCTCGAAGTCGTCCACCGCAACGACCTCGTGCTGCTGTGACGTAGTAGCGCAGGCCTCTCGCCTGCATCAGCCGAGAATATCAGGCGGGACGCCTGCGCGACTACTCACCGCCACTCATATCGCACCCGATACGTCACGACCTTCTCCGAGTCCGGCGGCACCGTCACGTGGAACTCCACCGTCTGCGCGTCCTTCTTGATGAACTCGTCCGACTTCTGCGTGATCGTCCAGTTCGTCCAGCGATAGAGGCGCTCCACCACGCGCACCGTCACCGGCTCGGTCTTCCGGTTGCGCACCTTGATTTCGAAATCCTCCTCCGCGAAATCCTGCCGGCTGCTGCTGTTGAAATTCGTGCGTATCCGTTCTCCCACGACATCGAACGCATCGCCGGTCTTCACCCGGATCAGCTCGTTCTTCGCGGTGTGCTCGAGTTCGCTCTCACCCGTGAACTCGATCCGCCCGTCCGCGTCGTCGCGCCGGTAGAAACGCATCCGCCCCTTCGGCAGCGGCAGCCCGAGCTTGTTCTCCTCGCTGTTCCGAAACTCGCGCATCACCCACACTTTCTTGTTGCTCTGCGTGCCGTAGCCGGGATCGCGGTTCATGCTGCCGTAAAACGTGCCGAACATCGCCGCGCCGTCGTAGACATAGATCACCGGCGCCTTCACGCCCGTCGCGCGCATGAATTCCACCTGCTTTGTCTCCCGATCGCGCAACGTCACCGCCCGCGGCAGCGTATACAGGTGAAACTCGTCAAACGCCTTTTCCGTCACCGCCGCGTCCGCCGCAGCCATCGTCATCATCTCCATCCGCATCGCCGGCCGCGGCGCCTTCGGCTGCACCCGGTTCACATCCCCCGCCATCAATTTCACCGCTGCATTTTCGAACACCTTGCCGCTGTTGTTCGCCACCGTCACCCAGCCGACGACGTCCAGCGTGTCGCCTTTTTCCGGCGCCACGAGATTGTAGGCCGAGTGCCAGCGCATTCCACCCGTGATGTAGCCGAGCTCCGACTCGAATTGCGCCGCTTCCGTCGCTCCAATTTTCCACGTAAGCGTCGGCTTCAAGATCCCGTCGCCCGCCAGCGCGGGAAACAACGGCTCGCCCGGCAGCGAGAAACGCAGCTTGCCGTCCACCTCGATGATCGGCGCCATCTGCTCGCCGCCCGGATTGTAACCGCTGCGCACAACCTTGCCGCGCACCGTGTATTCCTTCGCATCCTGGTCGCGCACAAGGAAGTCGATCTCCTTGCCTTCGTTCAACGCCAGCAGCACGCCCTGCGACATCACGTCTGCGCGATAACTCTGCTCGAGCACGCGCAACTGCACGCGCCCCGCCGGATCGCGCAAGACGACCGAGTCCGGCTCCAGTTGCGCCGTCGCGCCGACAAACGTCACCGCGTTTTCCCCCGCCTTCAGGTCGAGCGGCACGCGTTCGCGCACCACCGCGAAATCCTGATTGTAGATCGTGAGCGCCGGCTGGCCAGACGCTGCAACTGCAACCGCAACCGCACTGAACATCGCAACAAGGAGTCTCTTCATAAGGTTAGGCATAGTCCCATGCGACAGACACGCCACTCGCGAGTTTCTTAGAAAGCGGTGGGGCACGGCTCTCCGAGCCAGCCCCACCCTCGACGGCCGCAACCCCCGGTGAATTTCTTTGCGCCTCTTGCGCCTTTTTGCGGCCCTCATCCCTTCCGTTTTCGCTCCCGCACTCATTGCCCGCCTTCATGGATTTCGTTCTCAACCCTTCGTCCGCACCTTATGGCGTCCCGCCCATCGATTTCCGCGCGGCCCTGAACGACGAACAGTTCCACGCCGTCACGGCCGAGCCGGGTCCGCTCCTCGTCCTCGCCGGCGCCGGCTCCGGCAAGACGCGCACGCTCACGTACCGCGTTGCCTATCTCCTTTCCCAAGGCGTCCGCCCGGGCGAAATCCTCCTCCTCACCTTCACCAACAAGGCCGCGAAAGAGATGCTCCATCGCGTCCACGAGCTCACCGGCAACGAGCCCGCGCGCTTCTGGGGCGGCACGTTTCACAGCATCGGCCATCGCGCGCTCCGCATGCACGGCGAGGCCATCGGGCTCCCGCGCAGTTTCACCATCCTCGATGCCGAGGAATCCGAAGGCATCCTGCGCGACGCCGTCGAGAGCGCCGACAAAACCTTCTTCAAAGATAAAACCCATCCGCGCGCCGGCCCGCTCCACTCCATCCTCTCGATGGCGCGCAACACCCAGCTCCCCCTCAGCGAGACCATCCAGCGCTTCTTCCCGCAGCACGAGGGCATCATCGATCGCGTGGCGGCGTTTCCGCAGAAATACGCCGCGAAGAAACGCGAGGCAAACGTCCTCGATTACGACGACCTCCTGGAAAACTGGCTCGATCTCCTGAAAAAATCACCCGAGACCGCCGCGTATTACGCGCACCGTTTCCGCCACGTCCTCGTCGACGAATACCAGGACACCAACGTCCTCCAGTCGCAGATCGTCGACCTCATCGGCTCGCATCACCGCGTCATGGCCGTCGGTGACGACGCGCAATGCATCTACACGTGGCGCGGCGCCAACGTCGAAAACATCCTCACGTTTCCCGATCGCCACCCCGGCACCGTCATCCACCGGATCGAGACGAACTACCGCTCGACCCCGCAGATCCTCGCCCTCGCCAATGGCGTCCTCCTCGCCCAACCGAAGGGCCGCGCCTTCGAGAAAGAACTCCGCCCGCATCGCGCCAACTCCGAGAAGCCGTATCTCGTCCAGGCGATGGACGGCCGCGAGCAGGCCCAGTTCATCGTCCAGCGCATCCGCGGCCTCGTCGACGAGGGCTGCTCGCTCAGCGAGATCGCGATCCTCTACCGCGCGCACTTTCAAGCGCTCGATATCCAGCTCGAGCTTTCGCGCCTCCAAATCCCGTATCAGATCACGAGCGGCGTCCGGTTCTTCGAGCAGGCGCACATCCGCGATCTGATCGCCCTGCTTCGCTTCGTCTACAACCCGAGCGACACCGCCGCGTGGAATCGCATCGCCGTCCTGCTCCCGAAAGTCGGCGACAAGAACGCGCAGAAACTCCACGCCGCCGCCCTCGATCACGCGAAGCTCATGCAGCAGGATTTCATCGACGCGCTCGCCACCGACGACGTCGCCTCGCGCGTGCCGAAAGACGCGAAGGAGGAATGGCCGCGCTTCGTCGCCTCCCTGCAACAGGTGAAGGAAATGATGCGCACGATGAAGCCGCACAACGCCGTCGAGATCGCGATCGACGGCTGGTATGGTGACTACCTCAAGGGCGCGTTCGCCAACTACGTTTCCCGTCTCGACGACTTGAAATCGATGATCGGTTTCGCGAGCCGCTTCGAAGACATGCAGGATCTCCTCGCGCAAGTCATGCTGCTCAACAGCGAGACCAGCGATCGCTCCGCCGATCCCGATGCCGATGCGCTGCGCCTCACGACCGTGCACCAGGCGAAGGGCCTCGAGTATTCCGCCGTGTTCCTGATCAGCCTCGCCGACGGCATGTTTCCGCTGCGCCGCGCGATCGAGAACAACGACGTCGAGGAAGAACGCCGCCTCTTCTACGTCGCCGTCACGCGCGCGCGGGACGAGCTCTACCTTTGCTTTCCCAAAGTGAACACCAAGGGCGGCCCCGCGATGCTCCTCTCGCCCAGCCGTTTCCTTCAGGAGCTGCCGAGCGACCTCTACCAACCGCTCCGCGTAAAGCGCAATTACGGCTGGTAATCCCCTGAGCCGCGGCCGCACCGGGCCGCATTCCGACGCACATGTTCGTCCGCGAAAAAATCCTCGTCGCCATGTCCGGCGGCGTCGACAGCTCCGTCGCCGCGCTCCTGCTGAAACAGCAGGGCCACGACGTCGTGGGCGCCTACATGAAAAACTGGATCAACGAGGACAACGTGATTGGCCACTGCCCGTGGATGCAGGACATCGAGGACGCTCGCGCCGTCGCCGAACACATCGGGATCGATTTTCACGTGGTGAACCTGATGCAGGATTATCGCGCACGCATCGTCGCGTATCTGTTGGAAGGATACGCCCGCGGCTTCACGCCGAATCCCGACATCATGTGCAATCGCGAGATCAAGTTCGGAGTCTTCCGCGCCTGGGCTCGCGACCACGGCTTCTCCGCCGTCGCGACGGGCCACTACGCGCGGCGGGTGCTTGCCCCGGACACCGGCCCCGAGCACCCAAACCCGGTTTTCCGCCTCCTCGAAGGAGCCGATAAAAACAAGGACCAGTCCTACTTCCTCGCGCTCCTCTCTCAAGCACAGCTCGCCGACGCGCGTTTCCCCATCGGTCATCTCCCGAAGCCCGAGCTGCGCGCGATCGCCCGCGACGCGAAGCTCCCGACCGCGGAAAAAAAGGACAGCCAGGGCATCTGCTTCATCGGCGAAGTGAAGATGGCGGATTTCCTCCGCACCTTCGTGCCCGACGCGCCCGGCCCGATCGTCCGCGCCACCGATGGACGCGAGCTCGGCACGCATCGCGGCCTCCATTTCTACACGCTCGGCCAGCGCCGGGGCATCGGCATTCCCTCGAACACCGACAACAAAGCCTACGTCGTCGTCGGCAAACGCGCCGAAGACCGCGCGCTGCTCGTCGCGTTCGATTCACCGGAGGCGCCGGGCCTTTTTCAAAACGAAGTGCGCGTGCAGTCGCTGAGCTGGATCGGCGAGCCGATCGCCACGCAGCGCGCGCTCGAAGGCCGGGTGCGCTACCGCGATCCGCGCGTGCCGCTCGAGTTTATCCCGGAGTCGGCCACGACGGCGTTGATCCGCTTTCGCGAACCACAACGCGGGCTCGCAAGCGGACAAATCCTCGCAGTCTACGCCGGCGAAGAGTTGCTCGGTGGCGGGGTCTACGTTTAGACTGTCGCACGCATCATAGCGTGCAATGTCCCGTCCACCGCTTTGGGCTTTCGCCCGCCCTCTTGTCGACCACGCCACATTGCAGCCGGATCTCTGGCGGGCGGTCCGCGCCACGATCGGGTTCATGCCGCCGCTCGTCCTCGCGGCCCTCGGTCAAATCTCGCTCGACCTCTCGCTCGTCTCGATCGCAGCGCAGCACGTGGCGATGCTCGATGTGCGCGGCGATTATCGATTGCGCGTTGCGTTGCTCCTCGCGATGGCCGCGGTGTTTTGCGCCGCGGCAGCGATCGGCGCCACGGTCGGCCACAACCTCACCAGCGCCGTCCTCGCGACCGGCCTGATGGCCGTGCTCGGCGGCGTGTGGCGCCACCTCAGCAGCGACTACGGGCCGCCACTCGCGATCTCGTCCTCGCTCGTTTTTTTCCTGGCGCTCGCCACGCCGGCCGCGCCCTCGCATGTCGGCACCCTCGCCTTCGCCGCCCTGGCCGGCGGTGTCTGGGGAGTCGTGGTGCAGGTGACGGGCTGGCCGTTTCGCCCGCAGCACCCGCTGCGTCGCACCGTCGCCGACAGCTGGCTCGCGGTCGCCGATCTCTGCGAAGCACTTTTGCCCGTCGATCTCGCCAGCACGGCCCGGCGCGACCAACTGATCGCCCACGAGGCGGCTCTGCGCAGCACGCTCGATCACACCTACGCGACGCTCGAAGCGGCACGGCCCGGGCCATTGCGCGACCGGCTCGAAGCCGTGAATCTCGCCTCGGCCCGCCTCGGCACCCGCGTCGTCGCCCTCAACACCGCGCTCGAAGCCCCGTTGCCCGCCGCGAGCTTCGGCCCGCTGGTCACCACGCTGGAGCCGGCACTCACCTCGCTCGCCAATCTCGCCCGCAGCGCCGCTCTCACCGTCGTTTCGCGCCAGCCCAGCCACCTCGCGGCGCTCGAAGTCCGGCTGCGCCGACTCGCCTCGCTCCTTGGCGTGTTGCGCGCGAAGCTGGCCTATGACTCCGCTCACGCCCAACTCGCCGCGATCGTGCGGCTGATCGAAGCGACCCTCGTCGAAACGCACGCCGCAGTGCGCGCAACGGTCGAGCGAGCCGAGGAACGGAGCGCCGTGCCGCTCGAGCTGCGCGACCTGCGGACGCTCGCGTTACGGCCGCTCGCCTCCGCCTTGAACCTCACGCTGGACTTCGATTCCACGCTTCTGCGGTTCACGTTGCGCCTCGCCGCGTTCACCATGATGGGCACCGCTGTATTCAAAGTTCTTGGACTGCCCCACGGCTACTGGCTCCCGTTCACGATCGTGGTGGTGCTTCAGCCGGATTACGGTTCGACCCGCCAGCGCGCGGGCGAACGCGTGCTCGGCACGCTGGGCGGCAGCCTCGTCGCCAGCGCGCTGCTTTTCCTGGAGCTCCCCGTCGCGGCGCTGCTCTCCGCCACCGCGGCCGGCGTGTTCGGCTTCGCCTACTTCCTCAAGCGCCACTACGCGGTCGCGATCTTCTTCGTCACGGTGTTCATCGTGCTCATCACCGAGGCACGCGAGCCGGTCACCCTCGCGTTCGCCGTCGAACGCCTCGCGAGCACGCTGGCGGGCGGTGCCCTCGCGCTGCTCGCCGCGTTCCTGTTCTGGCCGGTCTGGGAACGCGACCGGCTGCCCCCGATTCTGGCCCGGATGTTTCACGCCAATCGCGACTACCTCCAGTTGTTGATCGCGCGACTCACCGCCGGCGCCGGCTTCGATGCGGAGGGCCGCCTCGCCAAACGTCGGGCCGAGGCCGCTAACAGCGCCGCGTTTTCTTCGCTTCGGCGGCTCAGCGGTGACCCTAAAAACCGCCGCGAAGGCCTGGAGGACACCGCCACTCTGGTGAATGGCAACCAGCGCCTCACGCGCGTCCTCAACCTCGTCACACTCCATCTGAAAACCGGCGAACCACTCGCCGACGAGGCCATCGCGCGCTTCGGACAACTCGCCACCGATGCCCTCACGCGGCTCGCGCAAGCCGCCGAACATGGCCCGCCGGCGCCGGGCGAGATCGAGCCGCTGCTGCGCGCCCTCGAGGGCGAGCTGTTTTCACGCGAACCAGGAAGTGAGCGCGAGCGCTGGGTAGCCGATCAGCTTGGCCGCGCCGCCACCGAGCTCAGCGCGCTGCTACTCGCCTTGCAGAATGCGGCGCCTGCATGGAGCGACGAATCAACCGTCCTCCAAGACGCGACCTGACGCAGCGCCGGCCGTGTTGGATTTCCCCGAGACGGAAACGAGAGCCGGGGCCCGAGCTCCACCTAAACCTCCGGGTCGATATAGGCGTGCAGCCCCGCAGGGTTGAGCAGATGCACCCGCGGACCTTCGACGCGGATCAATCCTTCGTCCCGAAAACGCGCAAACGTCCGCGAAAGCGTTTCACTCGTCACCCCAAGCTGGCCGGCCAGATTCTTTTTCGTGACTGGCAGTTCGAAGACCGTCGCACCGGCTGGAGCGTGGCGTAGCAGCCAGTCGGCCAGCCGTCCTTCAATCTGACGCCCTTTGTAATCCTGCAGCGTCTGCACGAGATGCTTCAAATGCAGGCTCATCGAGGCGAGCATGTGCAGCGACAGTTCCGGCTTGCGACAGATCAGGTCGCGGAACCCGGCGCGCTGCACGAGGATGATCTTCGAGTTCTCGAGCGCGACCGCGTTGGCGGGGTAGACCTCGACCGTCGCGAGCGTGACCTCCGCAAAACTCTCGGGAGGCCGAAACACGCAGATGATCTGCTCGCGGCCGTCGGGCGTGATCTTGAAGACGCTGATCGCGCCCGTCTGGAGGACATAAAAACCCTCCGCCTTGTCGCCTTCGCGGAACAGCATTTCGCCCTTCTCGAGCGACTTCAGCGAGCAGACCGCCGCCACCGCCTCGAGATTTTCCGAGGAGAGATCCGCGAACATCCGGCTCTGCCGCAACGTGCCCATGAGTGCGGTGCGTCGAAGTGCTTGCATGGAATCCGAGGCGGCAGGCATGGCTGGCAATCTCGCGGCAACGATTGATTCTGATCAAGGCAATTGCCCGCCGGAATCTATATACTCTTTGTTATGACTTCGCTGCCACCGCTCGAGCTCGACGTGCGTCCATTGTTCGCGTCCGGCCGCCCCCCGCTTCCGGCGATCCTGAACGCCGTCAATCGTCTTCAACCCGGGCAGGTTCTGTGTCTGATCGCGCCTTTTCAGCCCATGCCCCTCTACGAGTTGTTGGGCGAACGCGGCTACACGCCCGAGCCTCGCGAGCGGGACGACGGCGCGTGGGAGATTCTGTTTCGCCCGGCCGAAGGGGCAGCTCCGTGAGTTTTTCGTGTCCACATTTTCGACCGGAGGACGACCGCTGCCTGCTCCTGAAAACCGACTGCGTGCCGGGCCGTCGTGGCTGCGTGCTCGGCTCGAAGGCCGTCTTCGCCGTGCCAGCCGAGGAACGCGTCCGGTTGCGCGAGCAGGAAAATCGCCAGCGGGAACTGGAACGGCAGTTCGGCCCGATCCCAAGGGCACCGGCACCGGACGACTGAAACCGCCCGTTCTCAGCACCTTTATCTCGGAGTGAAGGCAGATGCGTTTGTCATCTATTGGATGACAAACCTGCCAACGGTGAATCGACCAAACTCCGATGCGTCGCGATGGGGCGCCTAATGCCCCGCCTGCAACCTTCGCCGCGCAGGCTTGATCGCCAGAGCGGCTATATAATTGGCCTCATCGCACTGTGATGCGCAGACCGACCTCCGCGTACGCGGCTGCCGGCACCTCTCCGATCACATCCGAGCACAACGCCTCATCGGCGCATCCATCCACCCGGAAACGCTGCACGACCCAGTCGCTGCAGGCCGCTTCAACCAGAGTCCGTGCCATCGCCCCGAGATCCGCCGGCGACAATAATCGCGGGTGCCAGGTCGTGCGCACCTCGTAGGCGACGCCGGCCTCGCGCAGGAGACGAAAGCTTTCACGCGCCCGTTCGCCATGATCGTGCCCGGTCACTTGCGCATAGCGATCGAACGGTGCCTTGAAGTCGAAACCGACCCAATCGAGCAGCGGCAACACCGCGGCGAGATTCTCCGGCACCGGTCCACCGGTGTGCAGCCCGATGCGAAAACCCAGCGCGCGCGTCGCCTCGACCGCGGCCGGCAACCCCGGCTGCAGCGTCGGTTCACCGCCGCTGAAAACAACGCCATCCAGCAGTCCCCGCCGGCGCTCGAGCCATGCGACGATGTCGCGCCACGCGAGCGGTCTCTCCGGCGGGCCGAAGGGAATCAAGTGCGGGTTGTGACAATACCCGCACTGCCACGCGCAGCCCTGGCAGAAAACAACCGCCGTAATCTGCCCGGGCCAGTCGACCAGCGAGAGCCGCTCGAGGCCGCCGATCCGCAGCGATTCCGCTGCAGCGCGGCCCCGTGGCACGAGTGAAGCGCGCGCGATCACGCCAGCGCCGGCGTGCACCGCGTTTCGCGGAAGAAGCGACGCTCTTTATGCTCTCCCTTCTTGCCGATATTGAAGCTGGAAACAGGACGATGGTAGCCCATCACGCGCGTCCAGACTTCGCAGGCCTGGCGTTCGGAATTGAGCAATACGATGCGCGGTTCATTCGCGGGAACGAACGAGCTGGTGGAGGCAGGTGCGGGATGAGTTTCGAGTATGGTCATAGGAGGAAAATATTTCTGGAGTTTCGAATGCAGGGACGAGCGGCCAGGCGCTTGCAGCGGGACGTGCGGGACAGGTCGCAAAGGTCGCTCGACCTCTTGCTTCCGCCTCCGGCACGAACCCAACTCAATCCGTGCCGGAGATCAGTTCGGCGCGTTTTTGCGCAACGAGCGCTTCGTCGCACTTGGGACAGAACGCGTGTTCTCCCTCGAGATATCCGTGCTGCGGACAGATCGAGAAAGTCGGGGTGATCGTTATATAGGGCAGCGAGAACCGCTCGAGCACGCGGCGGACGAGCTTCTTGCACGAGGCGGCATCCGTGAGCCGCTGCGACATATACAGGTGCAGCACGGTGCCGCCGGTATATTTACGCTGGAGATCGTTCTGGTGCTCGAGCGCTTCGAACGGATCGTCGGTGTGGCCCGCCGGCAGCTGCGAGGAATTTGTATAGTAAGGATTCTCCGTCGTCCCGGCCTGGAGGATGTCGGGCCAGCGCTTGCGATCCTCCTTGGCGAAACGATACGTCGTCCCTTCCGCCGGCGTCGCCTCGAGATTGTACATGTGCCCCGTCTCTTCCTGATATCCGACGATGCGGGCGCGAATGTGGTCGAGCAGCCGGATCGCGAAGCCGTAGCCCCAGTCGCTCGTGATGTCTTCGCGGTCGCTCGTGAAATTGCGGATCATCTCGTTGATGCCATTCACCCCGAGCGTCGAAAAGTGGTTCCGCAGCGTGCCCAGATAACGCTTCGTGAACGGGAACAGCCCCTGGTCCATCAGCCGCTGCACGACCTTGCGCTTGATTTCCAGGCTGTTGCGGCCGAGGTCGAGCAGTTCATCGACGCGACGGAGAAGCCCGGCCTCGTCGCCCCGGAACAAATAGCCGAGACGCGCACAGTTGAGCGTGACGACCCCGATGGATCCGGTCTGCTCGGCCGAGCCGAAGAGGCCGTTGCCGCGCTTGAGCAGCTCGCGCAGATCGAGCTGCAACCGGCAGCACATCGAGCGGATCATGTTCGGCTTCAGGTCGGAGTTGATGAAGTTCTGGAAATACGGGAGCCCGTATTTCGCGGTCATCGCGAAGAGCCGGTCGGCATTTTCCGAGTCCCACGGAAAGTCCGGCGTCATGTTGTAGGTCGGAATCGGGAAAGTGAATACACGGCCTTTCGCATCACCCTTGCTCATGATCTCTATATAGGCGCGATTGATCATTTCCATCTCCGGCTCGAGCTCGCCAAACGTGAACGGCTGCTCCTCTCCCGCGATGATCGGCACCTGCTCGCGGAGATCCTCCGGGCACGTCCAGTCGAACGTGAGATTGGTGAATGGCGTCTGCGTGCCCCAGCGCGACGGGACGTTCAAGTTGTAGATCAGCTCCTGAATGCACTGGCGGACCTGCTCGTAGGTCATCGCGTCGCGGCGCACGTACGGCGCCATATAGGTGTCGAACGACGAGAATGCCTGCGCGCCAGCCCACTCGTTTTGCAGCGTGCCGAGGAAGTTCACGATTTGCCCCACGGCCGAATGCAGGTGCTTCGGGGGACCGGCCTCAACCTTGCCGGGCACGCCGTTCAGGCCCTCCATCAGCAGCGTGCGGAGCGACCAGCCGGCGCAGTAGCCGCAGAGCATATCCAGATCGTGGATATGAATGTCGCCCTCACGATGCGCGGCGCCGATCTCCGGCGGGTACACGTGATTCAGCCAGTAGTTCGCCGTGATCTTGCCGGAGCTATTGAGGATCAGGCCGCCGAGGCTGTAGCCCTGGTTCGCGTTGGCCGCCACCCGCCAGTCTTCCCGCGAGAGATATTCATTGATCGATTTCTCGACGTCGACCGTGGTGCGCCGATCGGCGCGCAAGACGCGGTGCTGCTCACGATACGCTATATAGGCGCGGGCGGTTTTCAGAAAACCGGCGCGGATGAGCGCCGTTTCCACTTCATCCTGCACGCGCTCGATCCCGATCTGGGCCGGACCGCCCGCGGAAAACAACGCGGCCGTCACTTCGTCGGCGAGGCGGTCCGCCCCGAGAAAATCGAATTCGCCAGTTGCGGCTCCGGCCCGCTCGAGCGCATGACGGATCTTGGGAGAATCGAAAGCGACAATGCGGCCGTCGCGCTTGATGACAGAGGCCTCGGAGGGCACAGAAGGGGTCGACATGGCTACAGGTAGTGGTTGACGACACGAATAACCACTACCTGTTGTGTTTTCGTCAAACGCGCTCCGTGACCGATTTGATCTACATCAAGTCTCGGCATGAAAGCGGCCGTGCACCCGGTGGACGACTCGATTCTGGCCGTGACTTCGCAGGGAAGCTGGTTTCGTTGCGATGATGGATCCGACACCCGCGCCGATTTCGCCGACCTCACTTTACAGCCGGATGGGCGGCCGGCCGCGGCTGATGTTTCTGCTGCGGCACTTCTACGCGGACGTTCGCCAGCACGACGAAATCGGGCCGATCTTCGCCGCGCAAATAACCGACTGGCCCGCGCACCTCGAGAAGATCGCGGACTTCTGGTCAAACGTCACGGGCGGTCCGATCCGGTACGAGGGCCCGATGCCGCAGAAGCATTTTCCACTTGGGCTGGAAGAGCGCCATTTTCTCGCGTGGCTGGGCTTGTGGCAGAGGCACTGTCGCGCGCATCTCCCAGCCGCGGAGGCGGAGGAGCTGGTCGCCGCGGCCGAGGGCATCGGGCAACGATTGCGTTCGCTGACGGCTCATTTTGGCCGCCGGCCCGGCTCGCCGGCCCCGTAACGCGGCGCTCGGCCGAGCCCGCCGTGGCAAAGCGCGCGCACCCTGTAGCAACCCGTGCGTTGCGGGATGGAGCGGTGGGAGCTACGGTTGGTTCATGCGCGTCGCCTTCTTCAGCACCAAGCCCTATGACCGGCGATTTTTCGACGCCGCGAACACCACTCATCGCCACGATATAGCGTATCTCGAGCCACGGCTCATGCTTGAGACGGCGAGCCTCGCCCGCGGCTGCGAAGCCGTTTGCGCCTTCGTGAACGACCGGCTCGATGCCACCGTGCTCGAGGCACTCGGCGCCGGGGGAACGCGCATCCTTGCGCTCCGCTCCGCCGGCTATAATCACGTCGATCTCGCCGCTGCGGCCCGCCTCAAATTTACCGTCGTGCATGTGCCGCGCTATTCGCCGCACGCCGTCGCCGAGCACACCCTCGCGCTGATCCTGGCGCTCAACCGTCACATCCACCGCGCGTACAATCGCGTGCGCGAGGGAAACTTCGCGATCGATGGCCTTCTCGGCTTCGACCTTCACTGCAAGACCGTTGGATTGATTGGCGTCGGCAAGATCGGGTTCTGTGTCGCCCGCATCCTGCACGGCTTCGGCTGCCGCGTGCTGGCCGTCGATCCCGACCCCTTGCCCGAGGCCCTCGAGGACAACGTCATCGCCTGCTCCCTCGATGATATGCTCGCCGCAGCGGATATCATTTCTCTGCATTGCCCGCTCACGCCCGCCACCCGGCACGTCATCAACGCCACGACCATCGCACGCATGAAACGCGGCGTGATGCTGATCAACACCAGTCGCGGCGCACTCGTCGACACCGCGGCTGTGATCGATGGGCTGCTGTCCCGCCAGATCGGTTACCTCGGGCTCGATGTCTATGAGGATGAAGCCGAGCTCTTCTACGAGGACCGGTCGAACGGACTGATCGTCGACGATGTTTTCTCCCGGTTGCTGACGCTGCCAAACGTTCTGGTCACGGGCCATCAGGCGTTCTTCACCCGTGAAGCGCTCGCCGCCATCGCCGGCACCACGCTGCAATCGCTCAGCGATTTCGCGGCCCATCGCCCAATCCCGTTTTCGTTGCCGCTACCGACCTCGGCCGATTGACGGGCTCGAAGCGGCGACGCGTCGCAACGTGAGCCCAAAATGCCAGGGCGGGAGCACCCGTGGCGCGCCCTCGAGCGCGAGCATTCCCGTACGCTGCGCCCAGTCGATCACCTGCTCGGGCCGCGGCCGGATCGAGAGCGCGGGCCCGCGGGGCGTTTCGACATCGGACCGCCAGTGAATGATCAGGACGCGTCCTCCCGGCCGCAGGATTTCCGCGCTGCTGGCGAGCAGGTCGACCGGGTTTTCCAGGTGCAGGATGTTGAAGAGCAGCACGGCATCCATGCTCTGCGCCGGCACCGGAAAACCAGCCGCGATCACATCTCGCTCGAGCAGCTTCACGTTATCGATCCCGGCTTGCTCGATCCGCTTCCTTGTTTCCTCGATCATCGCCCGTTCGATATCGACACTGAACAACGTCCCTCGGATCCGCCGCGCCACCGGCAGCGTGAAGGTGCCATAGCCGCAGCCCACCTCGACGACATCGCCGACTCGCCCGTCGATCTCCAATCCGCCAAGGATCGCATCCAAGTCGAAAAGCCCCTCCCAGTAAGCTCGGTCCGGCATCCCGCTGTCGCGCACTTTCATGGGCGGCACCAGAGCCGGAATTTCGTTCCCCCACAATCCCCCAAGGCGGCCCCGATAATTTTCAGCGCGGCCGGACGTCACCTGAACCGTCGATGGCCGGGCTCGGTGCGGGCGACGGCTCCGAGGCGCCGGACGGCCTTTATGGCGCAATCTTCAACGCCACGATTTTCCCGTCGTCCAGCGCGGTGTGGTAGCGAAGCACGAGGGGACTGCCGTCGAAATTGCCTGTTACGCTCCCCGTAAGAACAGGCTCTCCATCCACGAACGAAACATCCGTCACGTGAAAAACGGCGCCGTAGCGGCTGCTCACGTCCTCGAACCAGCTTCGAATCGCCACCGGGCCGAAGTAAGCGCGCCCCTCGTCACGCACGATCGCGTCCTCGGTGAAACAGCCGATAAACGCCTCGGCATCGTGGGCGTTGTGAGCACGGATCATCGCGGCGAGAATGGGAGGGAGCGTCAAAGTCATGGCGCATGCTAACACGATCTCGTGACAACCCTATGTCATCAGAGATGCGGTTCCGCCGCGGCCGCGTTTATTTTTTCGACGCCAGTGGAATCGGCACGTGGTCCACCGCAAGCCCAGGCCGCCCCGACCGGGGCGCAGGCTTTTCGCCCGGCGCAGGCCGCGGAGGCGGCTGATTCGGTTCACCCAACGACACGAACGCCTGGAAGAACACGAGCTCGCCCCAATCGCGTGGCGTCACCCGCGCGCTGAGGACGATCTCTCCTTCGCCCTTCTTCACGAGCTCCTTCGCAAACACCCGGAATCGCGCACTGCCCGTCGTGTTGAATCCGAGATTCAGCTGCGCCTCCTCCAGACTCTCGAGGTCGTAGCGCACCCGCACGAAAACCTCCTGCTCTTCGCCAACCACCAGCTTGGACGGCAACACTTCGAGAATACGCACCCCGTCCACGGGCTTCGTCGGTGCCGGCGGTCGCGATTGCGCAGCGAGCGCACCGGCAAAGGCAACGCCCATGAACAAAATGATACAGATGCGAATCATGGCTACGGTATAAAAGGTCTATACGTTCGCGGTCACACTATACGGCTGGCGGTAGACGCGCGTGAGCAGCGCATCGGCCTCCGCATCGTTCGCAAACGTCTCCTTCGCGCCGATGAACTTCAACGAGCGTCCCACGCGATAGGAGATGTTCGCGAGGTGGCAGAGCGACGTGGACAAATGCCCCTCCTCGATATCGCAGTGCAGATCGTCATTCTTGCCCGAACGCAGCGCCTCGAGGAAGTTCGCCCAGTGACTGGCGCGTTCGCGCTCCGCATCCTTCGACTCGGCAAACGGTTTCTTTTCCCGCCGGCGAAACGCCTTCCAGGTGTTGCCGCCGATTTCGAGCCAGCCTTCGGACCCGTAGAAGATATTTCCGACCTCCTGTCCCTGGCTGCCTTCGTGGTTCGTATAGCGACCGCGCGTCTCCATCTCGATAATCTTGCCGTCCGCGTACGTATAAGCTGCCGTCTGCGTGTTCGGCGTTTCCTGCGTGGTCTTGTCGTGGCCATACGTGTCGACCCCACCATATACGCGCTTCCCGGGAGTCTTCCCTTGATCCTCCGTGAAGCCGAAGATCCCGCCGGTCGAATACACCGCGACCGGGTGCTCGTTCTTCCGCATGCCCCAGCGGGCTATATCGAGCTGGTGCGGCCCCGTGTTGCCCGTGTCGCCATTGCCCGTGTCCCAATACCAATGCCAGTTATAGTGGCTTCTCTTTTCATTATAGGGCCGCAGCGGCGCCGGGCCAAGCCAGCGGTCGTAGTGAAATTTCGCCGGCGGCTGGCCATCCTTCGCCATGCCGTAGGAGTCGCGCGCCTTGAAGCAGAGCGCACGCGCCATATACAGCTCGCCGATTCCGCCGCGGTGCAGAAACGCGATCGCCTCGCGCACATTGGCGGAGGAGCGATTGTTCAATCCAACCTGCACGAAGCGTTTATATTTACGGCCGGCTTCGACCATCTTGCGGCCTTCCCATATATTATGCGACGCCGGCTTCTCGACATAGACGTGCTTGCCCGCCTGACACGCCCAGATCGTCGCGAGCGCATGCCAGTGATTGGGTGTCACGATGGAGACCGCATCGATCTGCTTGTCGTCGAGAATGGCGCGCAGATCCCAGTTCGTCGTCGGTTTCTGCCCGGACTTTTGGTCCACGAGCTTCAACGCCGGCGCGAAAAGCGCCTCGTCGGTATCGCATAACGCGCGGATCTGCACGTTGTGGCTGTCCTTGAGGCTGCACAGGCCGTTGAGGTGCACCGTGCCCTGGTTGCGCACGCCGATCACCGCGAAGTTGATCCGCTCGTTGGCGCCGTTGATCGCGGCGTAGGATTTGGCGCTGAAGCCCATCGCGCCAATCGTGATCCCGGCGGTCCCAAGCGCGCCGGTTTTGATAAAGTCTCTGCGGTTGGTGGTATTCATAGTGGTCCGTTGAACGAGGAGGAAATTGCGGCCCGGCAGCGGTTGTGACAGGAAAAGCGATCGCACGCGTGACGCGTTGTGATCACCCCGCGAGCCAATCTCCACGCCCCGCGAACGTCAACGGGTGAGTGCCGGCGACTGCGCGCACATCGCCCGTGAGTTTACCGCGGCCGCCTTTCAAGCATCCCCGACTGGAGAACGCTACGGTGCGAGCGAGCTGACGTACGCTCCGATGGCCACCAGGTCGTCTTCCGAGAGGTTCGCCACCACGGGCAACATCAACTGCGAGAGCGGCGATTTGCGCGTGCCCTGCTGCATGTCGTAAAGCTGGCGCACGAGGTAACTGGGCGACCGGCCGGCGATGCCGGGCACATCGGCGGCGCCGCTCAGGTCGGGACCGTGACAGGTGTTGCACGCGAGGGTCTTTCCCGTGCCGGCCACCGGCTTGCCATCGACCATCTTCGCGCCGCCCGTGTTCACCAGCACCTCGCCCTTGCGCACGCTGCCGATCGGCACGTAGGCGATGAAACCGGAGCGCGGATTCCGCAGCAGTTCAGTCTCATCGGCGTTTTCGGGTACTTCGATGATTCGCCCGGCGAGCGGCTCCGTGTGCTCCGCCTCGATGGGCACAAACATCCCGCTGACGAGCTTCGTGCGCGGCACGCGCTCCGTCTCCACGACCCGGATCCACGGGGCGTAGGTTATCGCGGCAAAATACTCCGCCGTCTCCTTGATCTCCGCCTCGGTCATCGCCTTCGCCAGCTCGATCATGAGCAGCGTGTTCGCTTTGCGCGGATCGGCGGAGCCACGCAGGCCTTTCCGCATGTCCTGCATCTGCTGCACGAAATATTTCATCGGCAACCCCGCCAGCGGCGCGTTCTCCGGTTTGCCCTGGCCGTTCGGCAGATGGCAGAACGCGCAACCATAGGCCTTCGGGCCCAGACTCGCCGGCCCGTGCTTCATGATCGGCGTCAGCGGCGGATGGTCTTCGGGAAACCAATCGACGACGTCGTTGCCGTTGCGGATCTCAACCAGCGAATATGCCCCCGAGCTGCCCTCGATGCGCCGCTTCCGGGTCATCTCCTCGGCATTCTCGTTCGGCCGCAGCGCACGCGTGGGCGGCCCCGGCAACCTCGCCGCCTCTCCCGGCGCCGCGGGCTTGGTGAAACCGTAAGCCCACAGCGGTTCAGCGGCAGTCGACACCGACGCTGACACGACCGCGAACACCACCGGCGCCAGAACACGGAGCACTACGAGAGAAACGGAAAGGGGAATTGTCATGAGGTCCCCGCTCCGTCGCGGAGCGAGTTGAGCGCTGATGCCGTCTCCGATAATTCCCAGCAAGAGCGATCCCCGAAAAACTCGAGCGCCGCCTGGCCGGTCGAACCGCAGACCACCGGGCGTCCGACGTGCCGGCCAACCACGGGCTAATGTCCTCCGGTTCGCCGCTTCAAATGCGCATCGAACCACGCCAGCGCCTCAGCTTGGATTTCCGCGTCGTAGCAATGCGGCTTCTTCGGCGCGTAATCGCGAAAGCGCCCGACCTCGCCCGCCCATGCGTACGCCGCGGCGATTTGTTTCGCCGCCTCGCGCTGGCCCAGCGGCGGGAACAGCGGGTCCTCGGTCGCACTCACGACCATCACCGCCTTCGGCGCCGCCATCGCGATCAGATCCGGTATATCGATCCGATCCCAAACGCCCGGCAGCAATGCAAACGTGCCGATCGCGCCCGCGACATTGTACAGTTGCTGCGTGTCACCAGTCGTCATCCAGCCGACCGTCACCGCCGCCTTGATGCGCGGTTCCAGCGCCGTCAGGATGTTCGTGCGCCAGCCGCCGCCGGAAAGCCCGGTGCACCCGATGCGCTCGGCATCCACTTCCTTGCGCGAGACGAGATAATCGACACAGCGACTGTCGTCGCCGTAGTTCACCCCGGCCCAGGTCGTGCCGGCCCAGTTGAGCTGGCGCACGCCCAGATAGAGCATCGCGCGGTCCCGCACCAACGCCTCATAACGCTTCAACGTTGCCGCATCGAGGGAGGCCGGATCGTAGTTTTCGGGCAGTCCGTTGATGCCCCGCGGCGCGCGACGACCGAAGTGAAACGCGTCGATCACGATGACCGCATAGCCGTGCGACGCGAACCAATCGGCCAGCGCGCGGCCACTCGTGTAAGTGTTGCGATGCTCGACCAGCACGGGATGCACCGGCTCGCCCGAAACCCGGTCCGCCCCAAAGAGCATCGGCCCGCCCCACTCGTGAAACACGACGAGGGCCGGCGCGGGCAGCGGGACGTTTTTCGGCACGTAGAAATAGCCCCGCACGCGAAACCACGGCGCGGTGTTGAACTCGATCGTCTCGCGCGTGAACGACTCGGTTTCCCATTTCGCGAGCGTCACCGCGTTGAGCTTGAGCTTGCCCGGATCGTAGTGGAGGCCCTCGGCCAGCAACGCGCGGGCCTGCTCCGCCCATTCGGCGTATGAGGCCTGCGGATGCGAACGGCGCCACACTCCGGCATTCAAATCCAGCGGCCGATGGGCGCGGATCGCCTGCACGGCGCCCTCCAGCGACCCGTAGTGATTGAGCGGTTTCCGCCCGAGCTCCTCCACCCGCGGCATCGGCTGCGCGCCAGACACACCCGAAACCAACAAGCCGCCAATCACGGAATACAACGCCAGGGAAGAACCGTTTCGCATGAGGAAAACTCAACGCTTCCGTGCCGCCAGGGCGAGTCCAGAGCTTAAAGCTGAAAGCTGAGAGTATAGAGCCCACGCGACTCTCAGCACTAGTCTCTCAGCTCCAGTCTCTCAGCTCCGCGCGCCCCCTCAGGCCAGCCACTTCTTGCGCTGCGGCAGATGCACCCAGCGCTCGGCGGCGGCACAGCCTTTTGCCACCAGGTTGGCGCTGTCCCACTCGATCGGCTCACCCACGCGCAACGCCACCATTCCCGTCATCGCGAACTCCGCCGCGCGCGCCGCTATATCAAAGGGCTGAAACGTGTTCACACCGCCTTTGCACGCATCGAGAAACTCCTTCATGTGATCCTGGCCCGGCGCGCGGCGATACGTCACCGGGATCGATTTTGCCGCCTCGTGATCGAGCACGCCGCGACATTTCGGACTGCTGTCGGTCTTCAGGCGCATCACTCCGCCCTTGCCCCACGCATCGGCCAGCAGGATGCCTTTTTCGCCGACAAACAGACAGCCATTCGTGCGCGGTTTGGTATAGGTTGCGCGAATGTCGCCCATCAAGTCCTCCGGCGGACCCGCGTTCGGGCCGTCGTGCCACCAGACCGTCACCGGATCGAATTTCCCGCGCGCGGCGAAGTGCCACTGGAATTTATTCTGCGACGGGTAACTATCCTTCACCGGCTCCGACGACTCGACCGCAATCCGGGTCGGCGGCCCCAGTTCGAGCGCGCGCAACGGCAGGTTGTGCGCATGGGCGCCCATGTCCGCCAGGTGACCATCGCCGTAGTCGAGCCAGCGTCCCCACGAGAGGCAGCCGCCCAGATAATAATCCTTGAAGGGATGCACCGGCGACGGGCCGCACCAGGCGTCCCAGTTGAGCCCCGACGGGATGCGATCGGCCGTCTTCGCCACCGCCTCGCTGGGCGGAAACGTGCGATCCATCCAGCAATGCACTTCGCTGATCTGCCCGAGGAGTCCCGCCTGGATGATCTCCATGCTGCGGCGAAACGTATCCGTCGCGCCGCCCTGCGTGCCGATTTGCGTGACCAGTTTCCTGCCGCGCATGAACAACGCCATGTCGCGCGCCTCGGCCACGCTGTGCGCCAGCGGCTTCTCGCAGAACACGTGTTTCCCCGCCTGCAACGCCGCCTTGCTCATCGGCATGTGCCAGCGCTGGCCCGTCGCTATAATGATCGCGTCGACCGATTTTTCGCGCTCCAGAAGCCGGCGGAAATCATTATATACAGCGGCCTTCGCAATCGCCGCGGTCAATTTGGCCGACGGCTTGCCGCCGCGTTTTTCGCGACGATCGCGCGGGTTCGGCTCGCCCGCCTTCATGCTCGCGATGGCCGCCGGATCGACATCGCACATCGCCACGATGTTATGTCCTTCACCGATGACCGCGGGCAGGAGGAAGGCGCTGCGATTGCCGCACCCGATGATGGCCACATTCAGCCGGCCGTTGGCAGACGTCGCGCCAAACGCACGCGACGAAAGGATCTGCGGAAAGGCCGCCACACTGGCGCCCGCGATGCCTGATTTGAGGAAAGACCGACGTGAGAGCGTGATTTTTGTGCTCATGCTTGCTTGAGGGGGGGTTGCCGTCGAAAGCGCGACGATTGTCGGAGGCTACGATTTTTCCGGCTACCGGCAAGGCCGGCTTTTTGCAGCGCCGTCGCACACAACGAAGATTCTGAAGATTTCCGTCGGCCGGGTGTCCGTTTCGCGGGTCCTCTTTCGTTGTTTGTTTGCCGCTCCATCGGATCAGCAAATCTTCGGAAAAATCATCACCATGCCCACTGCCATCGCCCACCCACCCATCGCTTCGCGATCCGAATGGCTCGCGCAACGCACCCAGCTGCTCGGCCGCGAGAAGGAAGTAACCCGCCTGCGCGATCGCGTGGCCGCAGAACGCCGCCGCCTGCCGATGGTGCGCATCGAAAAAGACTATAGCTTCGAAGGCCCCACCGGAAAACGCCGCCTCGTCGATCTCTTCGAGGGTCGGCTCCAACTCATCGTTTATCATTTCATGTTCGATCCGGCCTGGGAAAAAGGCTGTCCGGGCTGCACCGGCTACGTCGACTCCCTGGGCGACCTGTCGATGCTGGCGACGCGCAACACAACCTTCGCCCTGATCTCCCGCGCCTCCTTGGCCAAACTCGAAGCTTACCGGAAACAACGTGGCTGGGAGCGCGCGTGGTATTCCTCGTTCGGAAGCGATTTCAACTACGACTTCCACGTCACCCTCGACGAAAAAGTCCGGCCCGTGGACTACAATTATCGCACCAAGGCGGAAATGATCGCGCAAGACTCACCCAACCAGACCGAGGGCGAAGCGCATGGTCTGAGTGTATTCTTCCGTTTGAACGATGATGTCTACCACACCTACTCCACCTACGCCCGCGGCGTGGAAAGCCTGACCGACGCCTATAGTCTGCTCGATGTGACACCTTACGGCCGGCAGGAAGACTGGGAGGATTCGCCCCCCGACTGGCCGCAGCAGCCGACTTACGGGTGATTCCAATTCCCGTATCCAGCCCCAGAACGTGACTGCGTTTTTCAGTGGCCCCAGTGCTTTTGTGCTTCGCTGCGGTCCAGCGGCTGAATCGCCATGAGCACCCGCCTTGGCGGCATCCATTCAGCTGGGAGCCAAGAGCCCGGAGCCAGACGGCGCGGAGCGCAGTTCGTCGCCACCACTGACCGATTCTGTGCGGAGCCGCCACCTTGGTCCACGTCATTTGAGCGGCAGCCGCTCCTCGATGAAGCGCGCGGCCTCGCCCGCCGTGCGCCCGTCCAGGTTGGCCAGCGCAACGACAACGTATCCAGAATCTGGAAACACGTGGAGCACCGCGTTTATTCCCGGACCGCCGCCCGTATGACCGATGACGCGCGCACCTTCCGTAGTCATCTGGTCGATGAAGCCGTAGGCGTATTTGCCACGGCCTTCGGCGTCGACCTTGCCCGTCGTGACGAGCGCGGTGTGCACGGGATCGAGCAGGCGGTGCGACACGAGGGCCGTGGCAAAACGCAGCAGATCCTTCACGGTGGTATAGCCGCCGCCCGCTGATGTCCCGCGATCCGGCCTCGTGGGCTGCAGCGGGCCGGACGCCTCGCCTGCCGTCTCCGCCTTCGGGCGCTTCATCTTGCCGGGGCCCTTGCCCTTCTTTTTGGCCGGCGGCGGCGCCGACTCCGACGGTGGCTCGGCGGCCGCGAGACGGGTGCCGCCCCCACGCGTGTAGCCTACAGCCAGTCCAGGCACAGGTTCGATCTTCGGCGCGTTGTTCGTATCGGTCATCCCTGCGGGCTCGAAGATGTGCTCGCGCACGTAGTCGTGATAACGTTTCCCACTCACGACTTCGACGATCCGCCCGAGCAGAAGGAAACCGTAATTGCTATAATCCCACTGGCTGCCCGGCTCGAACCGCGGGCCCCGTTCGCCATAGAGATCGATATAGTCTTGAAGCTCGTTCAATCGGTCTCGCTGCGCCCAGAAGGCGGGCCCGAAGATGTTGCCCGTGCCGCCCGTGTGCGTCAGCAGCTGATGAAGCGTGACGGCGGCAATTTCCTTGTTCGGATAATCCGGCAGATGCTTGCCCACGGTGTCGGCGACGGCGAGTTTGCCCGACTGCACGAGCTGCATGACGGCGACCCCGGTGAACATTTTGCCGAGTGAACCGAGGTGGAGTTTCGTGTCCGCCGTGTTGGGAATCTTCCGCTCGCGATCGGCGAGACCAAATCCCTCCGCATAGAGCGGCTGGCCATTCCGGGCGACCAGCACCGCGCCGGAAAAACGATCTTCCGCCGCCCGCCGACCGAGCTCGGCCTTCACGACCGCAATGGCTTCGGCCTCATCTGCCGTCGGACGGCGCTCGGCCGCGTGGAGTTCGATGGCTGCGGGCGCGCAAACCAGCGCGAGCAGCAGGCGCCCGAAGACGACGCGACCGGAAGAGCGGGAGCGCAGGGAGAGTGTATTCATATTGCGGATGCAGAGGCAAACCCTGGAGGACAAAGGCTCCGCCGCGGAGCGCGGCTACCCTGCGAGGAAGCGTCGTCGCACCGGCGTTTTGTCTGACTTCGGCCGGAATTCGCGGACCGCCGGTTCGTAAGATCCACGAGTCGAGTCTCCAACCGCCGCCCGCCGGTCAGAGGCCGGCGCTACTGACGCCCCGAGCCACAGCGGCCGATCACTCCTTCCGCCAGATCTTCACATCGTCGACGACCGCGTTGCGCGGGACGGCAAGTCGCAGCATGCGCTTCGTCGGGTGCGCGATGCCGGATGATTTGAAACTCCCCACCAGCTTCCCGTCGACCGTGACGGACAGATCGTCGCCGGCCACGTTTACCAGCAGGTCGTGCCATTTTCCGACCTCGAGCGCGTGCCGCACCGTCTTCTGTTTGCCCTTCAGCGCCTGCTGTTGTTCGGCGCTCAGCTTTTGTTTCGCCTTTCGGGCCGTATGGATGTCGAGCCGCATGTTGCCGGCCTTCAAATCCTGGAAGACGACCTGCTTCGGGTTGAGGCGCACGGCAAACAGATGACCGGCGTGAACCTCCTTCAATTTCGCGTCGGCAAAATCCAGTCCGAGGCTGTCCCGCGTATCCTCCAGCATGAAGCGCATCGCCACCGCGCCATCCTTGAACTCGGCCGGCTGCGTGACCGACACCGCGTGGTCCGCCTCGGCGTGGATGAAGATGTGCATCGCGCCACCCCGCAGATCCACCTGTTTGTTGCCCTTTGCGCGACCTTTGCTGTTGGTGCCCCAGCCGCGGCCCGGCTCGTCGGTCTTCTCCTGCGACTCGTTGCGCGCGAAATCATCCTGGAAAATGAGCCGGCCGAGGTTCTCCGCCGCGACGAGCGGCGACACGACGAGGAGAGACAGCAGGACCAACGAGGTTTTCATGGGTTTTGCAGATGTGCGGGGTGCGAACTCTCAGAGGTGGAGCGATAAGATCGCCGTAAGCGATTTTGCGAGCGTGGCGGAGCGCCTTGCCGCTGCAAGCCATCCCAGAGCTCTGATCCGTCGCCCCCAGCGATCGGGCAGCTCGCGCCATCGCGCACGACACCATGCTCGATGTCGTTGTATATATAATAGTGTAGTCCGCGTGTCTCATCGGGAATTTTTTCGCATCGCTCCCGCTCGGCTCGCCCACACGGTTAACACGATCAACAGAACGACGCTTGCTTCCGGTTCCCTCTCCCCAAACCGTCCCGGAGCCCCGCAGTGTTAGCCCCAAACCTGACCTCACCCTACCTATGAATACCCGCCTTCTGTCACAGCCTTGGCTGTGTCGTCTCCGTCCGCTGGTCCTGG